>CAVVCG010000046.1:0-206853 GCA_963746655.1 uncultured Actinomycetes bacterium
GGGACCAGCTCCTGGTCGGGAACTGACGGCAATCATTTCCACGGCCGCGGAGTGGAGAACGGGGCGGCGATGGCCGCCCCCTCTCCGTTCCTCACCCCGGCGAAGCCCGGAAAGACATACCCCGGCAGGGTGATACGGCCACGGGCGGGCGCCGCCGATGACCGCTTCGCTCACCGGACGCCGCTTCGGCGCGGAGGGGGGCGGGCTCCTCCACGAAGGGAGCCACACCGTGTCGGAGCGGGGCCTGGCGGCAGCCCCGCTTCGTCCGGGACCCAAGACCCGGCCGGCCAGCCGGGGCCCCTTCGGCGGGTCGTTACAGTGGCCGATCCGTGAGCCGCTTCCTGGACCGACTGCGCACCGGCCGTCCGATCGTCGCCGACGGCGGCATGGGTGCGCTCGTCTCCGGGGCAGTCGCCGGCCTGCGCTGCCCCGAGGAGGCCAACCTTCGCGCTCCCGAGAGCGTCGTCGCAGTACACACGAGCTACATCGCGGCCGGCTCCGAGCTGATCGAGACGAACACCTTCGGGGCAAACCGCCGCAAGCTCGCCCGCGTCCTCCTCGACGACCGGTTCGAGGAGATCAACTCGGCGGGCGTGCGACTCGCCCGGGAGGCCCGTGAGGTCGCCGGGCGCGACGTCTTCGTCGCGGGCTCGATCGGCCCGCTCGGCGAGCTCGAGGTGTTCGACCCCTCCGAGCACGGCCCCCTGTACGCGGCGCAGGCACGCGTCCTCGAGGGACGTGGCGTCGACCTGTTCATGGTCGAGACGTTCTTCGACCTCGAGGAGCTGGTCGTCGCCGTCGAGGCCGTCCGCGGCGTCTCGTCGCTCCCGATCGTCGCCCTCCTGACATTCGACGACGACGCCGAGATCACCGGGGGCGTCGGTGCCGCGGCCGCCGCCCGCCGCCTCGCCGAGCTCGACGTCGCGGCGATCGGCACCAACCACGGCGCAGGCCCGACGGTCGCGCTTCGCGCGCTCCGCGGGATGCAGGACGCAGGGATCCCGCTGGCGGCGCTTCCCAACATCGGTCTGGCGAGCCTCGCCGGCGGCCGGATCGTCTACCCGCACTCGACCCCGGACTACTTCGCCGAGTTCGCCGTCCAGGCGGTCGGGCTCGGCGCCCGGATCGTCGGCGGCTGCTGCGGCACGACGCCGGCGCAGATCGAGGCGGTGCGCGAGGCGTTCGACGCCGGCCGCCTGCCGAGAGGCCCGATCGAGGTCGAGGAGCCCGAGCTGACCCTCGCACCGCCCGACCGGCCGGAGGAGAGCGGCCTCGCCCGGGCCCTCCGCGAGCGCGAGTGGGTCGTGTCCATCGAGCTCGACCCGCCGAAGGGCGGTTCCCTGGAAGGGCTTCTCGACGTCGCCCGCACGATCCGCGCGTCGGGCCACGCCGGCTTCGTCGACGTCAACGACAACCCGATGGCGCGCGCGCGGATGAACGCCCTCATGACCTCGGCGACGCTGCAGCGGGAGGTCGGGATCGAGACCATCCCCCACGTCACCCCGCGTGACACGACCGTGATGGGGCTCGAAGCCGTCCTGCTCGGCGCCCATGCCGAGGGCGTCCGAAACGTCCTGGCCGTGACGGGAGACCCGCCGCACGTCGGCGACTACCCCGGCTCGCGCGGTGTCTACGAGGTCGACTCGATCGGCCTCGTCCAGCTCGTCTCGGGGCTGAATCGCGGCGAGGACTACCTCGGCAAGGGGATCGACGCTCCGACGTCGTTCTTCGTCGGGGTCGCCGTGAACCCGTCGGCCGCCGACCTCGAGCTCGAGCTCGACCGCTTCCGGCGCAAGGTCGATGCCGGCGCCCACTTCGCGATGACCCAGGCGCTGTTCGACATCGAGCTGCTCGACCGGTTCGCCGAGCGCCTCGGGGGCGAATGGCCGATCCCGGTGCTGGTCGGCGTCTGGCCGCTCCGCAGCCACGCGATGGCGCTCCGGCTCCACAACGAGGTCCCGGGCATCACGGTTCCCGACGCCGTGCTCGCGGCGCTGCAGGACGCGGGAGCAGACGCGCCCGTGGTCGGCCTCCGGCTGGCCCGGGAGCTCGTCGAGGCAACGCGGGAGCGCGCGGCCGGGATCTACGTGATCCCGCCGTTCAAGCAGCCGACCGCCGCGCTCGATCTCTTCGACTGACCAGGCGCTCGGGTCGCGCCGCGAATCGCGGGGCTCGGCGTGGCGCGACAGCCTGCGTTGCTCTACCCTCCGGCCAGCGCTCGGAGGGAGCAGATGGGCCGACCCGAAGACGCTGCGGCGCAGTTCCCGCGGGGGGAGGCCCCCGGGTGATCGCCGCGCACGCGGACACGCAGGCACCCCGGTCGCTCGACTCCGCCGACGCCCGTGCCGCCTACGAGCGCGCACGCGCCTTCTTCGAGCGGCCGGCGAAGGAGCGCTCCCAGGAGAGCTTCGTGTTCGACGACATGCCGCTTTCCGACCCTGCCGTCAGGTCGGCCCTGTGGGGCACCTGCACCGGGAAGTGCGCCTACTGCGAGACGCCGCTCACCGAGCAGGCGATGCTCGTCGACCGCTTCCGACCGGCGAGCGGGGCACTCGCGCCGGACGGCTCCCTCAGTCCCGACCACTACTGGTGGCTCGCCTACACCTGGGAGAACCTCTATCCGAGCTGCGCCGAGTGCCAGAGCTTCAAGGGCTCCCGGTTCCCCGTCCGGGAGGCCCGAGCCGCCCCCGGGACGACCGGGGTGGCCCTGCGAGACGAGCGTCCGCTCCTGCTCGAGCCGCGCCACGACGATCCGGAGCAGCACCTCGTCTACACGGAGGACGGCTCCGTGGTGTCGACGACCGACGAGGGGCGCGCGACGATCGAGATCCTCGGGCTCAACCGCGCCCAGCTCGTCGCGTCACGCGTCGAGGCGCTCGCCCAGGTGAGGGTCGAGTGGAACGCGACCGCGGCCGGGATGGCGACCAAGAGCGGCCTCGACCCGGTGGCCTTCGACCGCCTCTTCGATCGAGGGCTGCCGTTCTCGGCGCTTCGGCGCCAGTTCCTCAACGCCTGGGCCCAGGGCCAGCGAACGGAGATCGACCAGGCGCTCCAGGCGTCGCCCGATGGGCCCTCGTCCGTCGCAGAGGTCTCCGGGGACCTGCGCGTCGTCACGAAGGCGGAGCGCACGCGGGTGAAGGGCGCGTTCGACAAGACCCAGATCGAGCAGGACACCTACTCGCTCGCCGGCGAGGCCAACGCGAGCGAGGACTACTTCAGGCGCACCCGCCGGATCGAGCGGATCGAGGTGCGCAACTTCAAGGTGATCGGCGACCTCGACCTCACCCCTCCGAGCCTTGCTTCGTCGACCGCCACGGCGCCGTGGCTGATGCTCCTGGGCGAGAACGGCTGCGGGAAGAGCTCGCTCCTCCAGGCGGTGGCACTCACGCTGATGGGAGCGCCGGAGCGGGACGCTCTCGGCCTCGACGCGAGGACGCACGTGCGCAACGGCACGCGAAGCGGCCATGTCCGCGTCCACCTCGCGGGAAGCCCGGAGCCGATCGAGCTCCGGTTCTCGCGGAGCAGCGAGCGGTTCGAGGGAGGCGCGGAGACGAGAGTGATCCTCCTCGGCTACGGCGCGACACGGCTTCTCCCGCGCCGCGGCGAGCAGGCTCCTCCGCAGACGTCGTCGCTCGCGCGGGTGCGGAACCTGTTCGACCCGTTCTCCCCCATCGGCAACTCGACCGACTGGCTGCTGTCGCTGGACGACGACACCTTCGACACGGTCGCACGGGCGCTCAAGGGCCTCCTCGCGCTCGAGAGCGACGACCGCCTCGTCCGGAACCGCCGTGCGGGCCGCGTCGACGTCCAGGCGTTCGGCCTCCGCGTCCCCCTCGAGCACCTGAGCGACGGCTACCAGTCGGTCGTCGCGCTCTCCACCGACCTGATGATCACGCTCCTGCGGCAATGGCCGACCGTGGACGCCGCCGAGGGCACGGTCCTGATCGACGAGCTCGGCGCGCACCTCCATCCGCGCTGGCGGATGCGGATCGTGCCGAGCCTCCGGCAGGTGTTCCCGCGCGTACAGTTCCTCACCTCGACCCACGACCCGCTCTGCCTGCGCGGCCTCGGCGACGGGGAGGTCGTCGTCGTCAAGCGCGACCCCGACGGCCAGGTCATCGCCGTCACCGACCTGCCGTCCGTGGCGGGGCTCCGCGTCGACCAGCTCCTGACCTCCGAGCACTTCGGGCTGAACAGCACGATCGACCCCGAGCTCGACGCGCTGTTCGCCGAGTACTACCTCCTCAAGGCGAAGCCGCACCCGACCGCCGCCGACACGAGCCGCCTGAAGGAGCTCCAGGTCCGGCTCGACGGCCTCGAGGTGCTCGGCTCCACACGGCGCGAGCGGATCGTGCTCGAGGCCGCCGACGACTACCTCGCGAAGGCCGGCGCGATCGCCGACCCCACGGAACGGCTCGAGCTGAAGGCGTCGACCAAGAAGCGGATCGCGTCGATCTGGGAGAAGGCGAGCGAGGGGAAGGCGCTCCGGTGATCCACGTCTCGCTGCCGAGCCCGCCGCAGGAGCTGATCGACAAGGGCGCGGTCGAGCTCGGCAAGGCCCGCGCCCACTTCGGCGACACAGCCATGAAGGGCAAGCCCTTCCCGTTCGGCGTCTACAAGCTCACCGCCGTCAAGGATGCGCTCAACGTCACGTTCCACTTCAAGTGCGCGTACTGCGAGAGCTACTTCGGGGCGACGCAGCCGCTCGACGTCGAGCACTTCCGACCGAAGAGCGGTGTGCTCGTCGGCTCCGGCCTGGTGTGGGGCGTCTACTACTGGCTCGCCGCGAGCTGGGGGAACCTGCTGCCCTCGTGCACGGACTGCAACCGGCCCCGCAGGCAGCCCCTATCCCGACGGCACCGAGCAGACGCTCGGCAAGGCGAACCAGTTCCCGATCTCGTCCGAGCTCCGGCGCGCGGCGAAGGAGGGCGACGAGAAGCAGGAGGCGCGGCTGCTCGTGCACCCCTGCCTCGACGACCCCGCGAAGCACCTCGTCTTCGAGCCCGACGGGATCGTCAGCTGGAAGACGCGCAAGGGCAGGGAGTCGATCAGGGTGTACGCGCTCCTTCGCCGAGGCCTCGTCCAGGCCCGCAAGGCCTTCCAGGTCGAGGTCCTGACGCACATCGCGATCGCGCGCGGGCTGGCGCTCGAGCTGGAGACGAGCGGCCCGAATCCGCGCCTCGAGGCCCTGCTCCTGCAGGAGCTCCAGGCGCTTGCCCGATTCGTCGACCCGGAGCACGAGTACAGCGCGACCGCTCGAGCGCTGATCGACCCCGTGCTGGAGGAGCTGATCTCGTGAACGGCGATCCGAGCACGTACGACTACTCGCGTCCGACGCGGACGTGCGACGTGGTGATGAAGGGCGGGATCACGAGCGGGGTCGTCTACCCGCATGCGCTCTGCGAGCTCGCCCGCACGTATCGGTTCGCGAACGTCGGCGGCACCTCCGCCGGCGCCATCGCGGCTGCCGGTGCAGCGGCCGCCGAGCACGGCCGGGATCGCGGCGGGTTCGAGAAGCTCGCCGCACTGCCCGCGTGGATCGGCGCCGGAGAGAACCTGTTCCGGCTCTTCCAGCCGCAGCCCGGGACACTCCCGTTCTTCCGGCTCTTCACCGCCGGTCTCGGCCGGAAGGGCACGGGAAAGTGGCTCCGGATCGGAGCGGCGGCATTGCGCAGCTTCCCGCTGGCAGCCGTGCTGGGGCTCGCCCCCGGCATCGCCCTCGCCGTGCTCGCGGCCTGGACGGGGTCGGGCGCGCTAGCCGTCTGCGCCGTCGTGGGAGGGATCGTGCTCGCGCTGCTCGGCCTCGGCATCGCGCTCGGCCTCAGCCTCGTCGTCGGGCTCCCCCGCGCCGTCGGTCGCAACGACTTCGGCCTCTGCTCGGGCCTCTCGCCGGAAGGGAGCGCGACCCCGGCGCTGACGCCGTGGCTCGCGGACCTGATCGACGACCTCGCAGCCAAGGACGACGCCGGCCCGCTCACCTTCGGCGACCTGCGGGCGAAGGGCATCGACCTCCAGATGATGACCACGAACGTCACCCATCGACGGCCGCACCGGATGCCGTGGTCGAACCGCGAGCTCCTCTTCGACCCGGAGGAGCTCCGGCGGCTGTTCCCCGAGCGGATCGCCGCCTGGATGGAGGACCACCCGCCGCCCGTCGGCACCGGCCGCGAAGCCGAACGCACGCGGCGGCGCCTCGAGGCGCTCCTGCCGCTACGGCCCTTCCCGGCGCCGGACGACCTCCCGGTGGTCGTCGCGGCGCGCATGAGCCTGAGCTTCCCGCTCCTGATCAGCGCCGTGCCGCTGCGCGCGCTGGACATGACCCGCACCCATACGCGCGCGGCGGTGGAGGCGGTCGAGGAAGGCCACACACCGGCCCATCCGCTCGTGGCCGAGGTCTGCTGGTTCTCGGACGGCGGCATCGCGAGCAACTTCCCGGTCCACTTCTTCGACACCCCGCTCCCGACCCGACCCACGTTCGCGATCGACCTCGACGGCTTCCACCCGGATCACCCGCGCCGGCCCGACGAGGCGGCGAACGTCTACCTCCCGTCCTCCAACGTCGGCGGCCTGCTCGACAGCTGGCACCGGCTGGACCCGACACCGGGGCTCGGCAGCCTCTCCGGTTTCCTGAGCGGCATCTTTCGCACGATGCAGAACCACGCGGACGCCACGCTCACCCACCAGCCGGGCTACCGCGACCGCATCGTCCACGTCCACACGGCGCCCGACGAGGGCGGCATGAACCTGACCATGCCGCCGGAGATCATCACCGCGCTGACGCTCCGCGGCCAGGCGGCGGGGCGCGCGCTCGTGGAACGGTTCGCCGAGACACCGGGGACGGAGCCCGGGCTCTCGTGGGACAACCACCGCTGGGTGCGGTACCGGAGCACGCTCACCGCCCTCACGGAGCAGCTCGAAGCGCTCGGTCGGGCGTGGCGCGCCGAGGCGGACGGTGAGCGCTCGTATCGCGAGCTCGTCGACCGGGGCGACGACGTCGGACCGTCCGGCTACCGCTTCGCGTCGGACGCGCAGCGCGCCCTCGCTCTGGCGCTGACCGGGCTTCTCGCCGAGGCGGGCGAGCGCTCGGAGGAGGCGGAGACAGGCGTCGACCGCGGCTCGCCCCGCCCGGAGCCCGTCGCGCGCATCGTGCCCGGCGACTGACGAGCGCCGCTCGCGGCCGCCGGCTTGGAGATGTCTACCGCTCGACGCAGGCCGTCCGGAGCGCAGGGCCGGTGTTCGCGACCGCCGCGCCGACCCGGTCGTTGGGAACGGCGAACCCGTCGTCCGAGCCCCTGCGTCGCGCGAAGACGGTGCCCACGACGCGACCGTCCGCGTCCACGATCGGCCCGCCCGAGTTCCCGCTGCGCACGTCGCCGCGAAGGGCGACGACCGGCCGTCCGAGCTCGATCCGCCCGTATGCGTCGCGGGCACCGACCTTCGCGGTGCGCCCCATCCGCACCGGCGTGACGCGCATCGGCCCGTTCCCCGGGAAGCCGAGCAGGGCACCGGGCTGCCCGCGCTCGGGATCGGCGAGGCCGAGCGCGCGGCCGCGCAGCCCCGAGACGCTGAGCACGGCGACGTCGTTGCGGGCGTCGAACGAGACCACCCGGGCCCGATGCGTGTTCCCGTCCCTGCGGTCGACGACAGGGGAGTCGACTCCGGCGACGACGTGGGCGTTCGTGACCACGATGCCCGGACGGACGATCCATCCGGAGCCTTCGATCCCGAGCCCGCACGCATACCCCCTGACCCGCACGACGGAGCGGCGTGCCGCACGGACGTCCGGATCCAGTGCGATCGCCGGATCGGGCGGGTCGACCCCTGCGGCGGGGCCGACGATGGTCGCGAACGGGTCGATTCCCTCCACCGCGTCCATCACCCGCTGCGGCGGCAACGCCTCGGTCAGCGTCGAGACCACGACCGACTCCTGCGCCAGCCGGCGGAGCTCGTTCTGGCCGGGCAGGTAGAGCAGCACGGCGCCGACCGTCCAGCAGATCGCGAGGCCCGTCGCCGCTCCGAGGGCGAGGCCTCCGGCGGAGTCCAGCATGCGGAGCGGCGGCACGATCGCAAGTGACCTCCTCGCAGACCGCCCGACGAGCCCGCCGAACGTCTGGCCGAGCATGCCCCCGATCGCCGCACCCGCGAGGGCGACGAGGGGGACGTAGGGGCTGCCGTCGCCGACGAGGCCCGGGGCGAACCGCGCTCCGGCGATCGCCCCGATCAGGAGCCCGACGAGTGAGAGGACGCCGGTGACGAGTCCGCGCCGGAAGCCGCTGACCACGGCGAGGACGATGACCACGAGCGCGATCCAGTCGGCGGCGTTCACCCTCCAAGTCTGCCGACGCCGTCAGCGGTCACATCCTCGGAACCACGCCGCCGCTACAATCCTCCCGCGCTCGGGGGCGTAGTTCAGTTGGTTAGAACGCCGGCCTGTCACGCCGGAGGTCGCGGGTTCGAGTCCCGTCGCTCCCGTCTCTCGAAGTGCCTGCAAATAGGCGATTTTCGTTGTCTGACAGACACGCAGCACGCCTCGTGGCCCAATCCTATGGCCCAAACGTCTTGGACAAAAGGCCTGCAAATGGCGATTTCGTCCGCGATTCTTGTGTTCGGTCGCACGAACTAGACCAGATCACACGTGCCCACGGGCCCGGATCGTTGCCTGGTCAGCCGAACTGGTTGCAAGCTCGTGCAGGAGCGCGGCGATAAAGAAGCAACCGAACGCGAGCGTGCCCTGCGGGAACGGGTGGCCGCCCAGGAGGAACAGCGCCGCGAGCCCGACGAAGATCCACACGCGTCGCGGTGCTCCTTGGCGGCGCGCCGCCAGAGCGAGAGCACCGACCGCGGCCACCCAGCCGAGCGTTCCGATGATGCTGAGTGCGAACGGCGGCCCCACAGCCGGCCAGTCCTTCACGACATCAAAGACGCCCTCTTGTTGCACCGCGGAGAGGTCTCGTGCGCTTCGCATCGCGAGCCCAGTGCCAATCCCGGCTATAGCGTCGTAGGCGCTGAAGAAGACGAGGAAGACTCCGACACCGAGACGGGTGACCCATGCGTTCTCGCGTCCGAAACTGTCTGCGAGTAACAGGACGGACAACCCAACCAACCCGATGAGCGCGAGCTGGATGACGTGAAAGCCGGCGAACCACGTCGACGCGTCCATCAAGGCCTCAGTGGTCTCGTCCGGTTGGGGATGAAGGATCTCGAGGCCCGCGAGCAGGAGCGGTGGGGCGAGCAACAGCACGCGGCGGAGCAGCCCGGGCATCGGCCACGCCGAATCGGTCCGGCGAAGCTCGCCGACCTCCACCGTTTCGGTCAGCGAGGTCACGCCCGCTGCACCGAAACCGCGGGTCCCGTGTCGGCTCGACGGGGCCGCAGCTCGAGCCAGGCGATGCCGGCCAGGAAGAGCGCCATTCCGATCGGGCCCATCGGTCGCGCATGACCGAGCGCGAACACGCTCGCGCCGAGCGCCATCAACACGAGAGCAGGCCGGGGAGCGCTCCTACCGAGCGCCGTGACGACGGTGAGCGCGACGGCAAGCCAGAGCAAGCCGGCGCCGAAGTAGAGGACGTAGCCGAGTGGTTCGGGCTCGAGTAGAGCGTCGATGAGCCGACCCGCGGCCGCTTGGTCAGCCACCGGAAGCTCATTCGCCTTTTCGGCAACTATCCCCCACGCGATCCCGAGGACCGCGTCGAGCGCCGTGTACACGATGACGAAGGGGAGGATGAGCGCCCGCGCGACCGTGGCGGCACGACGGTCAAGCCCCTCCAGGAGCAGCCAGAACATGTACGCAAGCCCACCGATGAGGAAGAGCTGGGCAACGTGCAGGCCGATGAAGAACCCCGTCTCGTCGCCGACCTCGGGATTGGAGGTCGGATGCAGAAGCCCAAGTACCAGATAGAGGAACGGAATGCCGAAGAGGACGGCTCGGCGCCAGAGGATGCTGCGCTCGCCTTCCATGTCTCTCACCTCAGTTCGGGAGTTCATTGTGTCCAAGAGGGCGTCGTCGAAGAACGCGATCACCCGCCGCTCGTATTCCTCCGGCCGCGCCTCGAGCCCGCCGACGTGTCCGGCCTCGGGCACCTCCCAGATCGCCTTCGGCTCGCGCGCGTCCGCGTAGAACGCGCGGTTGGCGGGCTCCTCGACGGACTGACCCCGCTCGCCGTAGACGAAGAACACCGGGCGCGGTGCGATCTTCGGCACGAGGCTCCTCAGGTCGGCCGGCGGCAGGTTGTTGGTGAAGAGGGCCGTCGCGGCCGTGGCTACGCCGTTTCCGAGCACGTTCTGCCACGTCCTATCGGGATTGGCGAGGATGTCGCGCACCGAACGGCCGCTCGCGCCCTCGGACACGATCGCCTTGAGCGCAGAAGACTCGGCCGCCGCCTCGATCATCATCTCGCCGCCGACGGAGAGGCCGATGCCGCCGATCCGCTCGGGGTCGACGTCGGAGCGGCCTTGCAGGAACGCAACGGCTGCGTGGATGTCACGCTCTCCCTGCCATCCGAACGCGTTCGGGTCGCCCTCGCTCTCGCCTTCGCCGCGACGGTCGAACAGCAGCACGCCGTAACCGTGGCGGGCCAGCATCTTCGCCTCGTTCTGGGTTCCGGACCGACCGGGGAACGAGATCACGGCCGCACTGTTCTTCGACGGGATGTACCAGCCCTTCAGCTTCAGGCCGTCGCTCGTGGTGAGCTCGACGTTCTCGTAGGCGACCCCGAGTTCGGACCTCGGCACCTCCGCGCGCAAGACATGCGTGACGCCGTAGCCAATCGCGAAGGGGACGAGGACCGCTACCACAGTGACCGCCGCCGCGATGGCGAACAGGAGACGCCGGCCGTACCGCCACCACAGCCGATCGTCCACCCGCCGCGACCTCCACAGCGTGACGATCCCGACACCAAGCAGCAGCAGGCCCGCGAGTATCGACAACAGACCCGTGTAGTCGTCGCCCGACGGCCCGATTGCTCGCGTGTAGTAGACAGCCTCCGTCCCGGCGAGCACGCCGAAGTAGCCCAGCAGGAGCGCGATCGTCCCGCGGGCCCCGGCGCGGAGCCGGCCGTAGAGCGCAGCGGCACCCCCTAGTAGGGCGAGCGGCACGAGGCCGCTGACCAGATGGTCGCTCGCCGCAGTGCCCGGATTCGGCTGGAAGAAGTTGTCGTCCAGGACGTGCAGCGCGACGACACCGACACCGAGCGAGAAGAGTCCGGACTCGGTGCGAACAGCAGCCAGGAGTCGGGCGCCGGCCGGGCGGCGGACGGAGTGGTGTGCCGCTGCGGTCTCCATGAGGTGTCCTCTCTCTGTCGATGTCTTAGGCAGTCGGCGCGACGGTGGGTGGGGCCTCGACGCGCTCAGCGGAGCCGCCGTGCTCGAGATGCGGCAGCCAGTCGAGCCACTTGGGCAGATACCAGTTCCAGTCGCCGAGGAGCTTCATCGACGCCGGCAAGAGGATCGCACGGACGATCGTCGCGTCGATCAGGATCGCGGCTGCGAGGCCGACGCCGAACTGCTTGAAGATCATCATCGACAGCGTCGCGAAGATCGCGAACACGCCGACCATCACGATCGCCGCGCTCGTCACGACGCCCGCGGTCGTCTTGATCCCGTGGGCGATCGCGTCATCGGTGCTCATGCCCCTGTCGTATGCCTCGCGCACGCGGCTGAGGATGAACACGTGGTAGTCCATCGAGAGCCCGAAGAGGATCACGAAGAGCAGGATGGGAAGGAAGGGGTCGATTCCACCCGTGAACTCGAAGCCCAGAAGGCCCTTCCCCCAACCGTGCTGGAAGACCAGCACGAGGACTCCGTAGGCGGCCGCGATCGAGAGCAGGTTGAGCACGATCGCCTTGGCCGCGATAACGAGCGACCTGAAGGAGACGAGCATCAGCAGGAAGGCGAACAGCAAGACGAACACGAACACGCGCGGAGCGACCGTCTTCATCTCGTCGTTGAAGTCCTTCGACTGGGCGGTCATGCCCGTGACGCCGACCTCGGCGTCGGGCAGCTTCCCGAGCGTCGTCGGGATGATCTCGTCGCGAAGCGCCGCGAGGGCTGCGTTCGAGGTGGAGTCTATGCCGTCGCCGTCGACCGGAATCGCGATGGTCGCGACGGTCTTCGCACCGTTGACGTCGACGTCGATCGGCTCGTTCATGACGCCAGTCGCCAGCGCCCGTCGCCTGACCTGGCCGATTGCGTCTTCGACCGCTGGCGTCTCGACGTTCGGTGCCTTGACGACGACGACCGCCGCGATCCCTTCGCCGGGGAACGCCGCTTTGACGCGGTTGTAGCTGGTCAGGAACTTCTGCGGGTACGAGTCGATGCTGGCCTGAGCCGTATGCAGCTGGTACGCCGGGATCGCGAGTGCGATCAGGAGGCCTCCGGCCACCACGACCGACAGCACCGGATGCCGGAGCACGCGGTCGACGATCGCTCCCCAGACACGCCCCTCGCCGTCGCTCCGGCGGAGCCGGTGGACGACCGGGACGCGAGCGCGGTCGACGCCGTCCCCCAGCTTCGAGAGCAACGCGGGGAGCACCGTCAGGGACCCGAGCATCGCCATCGCGACGACGGTCATCGTCGCAACGCCGAACGATGCGAACTCGGCGTCGCCGGTCAGGAACATCCCCGCCATGGCGACCAGCACCGTGCAGCCCGAGATCAGGACGGAACGGCCGGACGTGGCCGCTGCCGCCTCGAGCGCGGCCTCTTCGCTGCGACCAGCCGCACGCTCTTCGCGCTCCCGTTTCAAGTAGAACATCGTGTAGTCGACCCCGACGGCGAGCCCGATCAGGAGAACGATGGCGGGCACCGAGTCCGACATCGGGAGCACCCGGCTGATGAGTGCAACGAGGCCTAGCGTCCCCAGCACTGCGGTGAGGCCCAGCAAGAGCGGGATGCCGGCGGCGACGACCGCGCCGAAGGCGAGCAGGAGGATGGCGAGCGTCAGCGGAAGCGAGAAGAGCCCAGCCTTCTTCAGGTCGTCGAAGAACGCGCCTTCGATCTCCTTCCCCGTGCTCTCGCCGAACGACCCGACGTAGAAGTCGGGATTCGCCGTCTGTATCTCGGCGACGCGGTCGACGACCGGATCGACCTTGTCGATCGCCTCGTCCGACGGGCCACGGTACTCGAGCGGGATCAGAACCGAGTGCTTGTCGCCCGAGATCTGGCCGCCGTTTCCGGGAGCGTACGGCGACTCGACCTTCGCGACCTCGTCGAGCCCTGAGATCCCGGAGATGACAGACAGTACGACAGCCCTGAACTCGCGTGCGTCTGCGCTGAGCGATGCGTTCTGGACCAGCACGCTCTCGCCGGCCGGCTGTTTGAAGTCGTTGTAGAGAATCGTCTCTGCCCGGCCCGACTCTCCGGGGCCGGATGTCTCGAACACGATCTTCTTTAGAGGCGAGACGATGCTGATCGCGAACAACGCCACCGCGAGGGCGAGCCAGCCGAAGACCGCCTTCTTCCGGTGGTGCGCGCTCCAGCGGGCCATCCGGACGGCAACGCCCTTCACAGGCATCGGTTTCTCGGCTCCCGACATCCCGGCGTCTGACTCCGCCTGGTCGTTCTCCTGCGGATCATCCTGGATGATGCGAGTCCTCATCGGTCTCCCTTCGCGGTTGCGAGGTCTCGCTCACCGTCGCAGTCGCGCCGACCGTGCGTAAGTCGGGAGACTTGCTTCTTGGGGTTCGGGTTTCTGGTGTGCTCCGGGACGCTCTCGCGTCAGGAGCGCAGGAACATGAGCACGGCGAGTACCCGCCTCGACTCGCTTCCCGTCGAGGGAAGGTCGAGTTTCCCGAAGATGCTCGAGACGTGTTTCTCGACAGAACGGAGCGTGATCACGAGCTTGTCCGCGATCCCCTGGTTCGAGTCGCCCGAGGCCATGAGCTCGAGGATCTCGCGCTCGCGCGGCGTGAGCCGCGCGAGCGGATCGCCGGGCCGTTCCCGCGAGAGCAGCGTTGAGACGATGATCGGGTCGAGCGCCGAACCGCCTTGGGCGACGCGCCGAACCGCCGCGACGAACTCGTCCACGTCCCTGACCCGGTCCTTGAGCAGGTAGCCGACGCCCTCGGCGGAGTCCGCGAGCAGTGTGAGCGCCAGCCCGAGTTCGACGTACTGCGAGAGGACGAGGACGCCAACCGACGGGTGCTGCTCGCGGATCTCGAGCGCCGCACGAAGACCCTCGTCGGTGTGCGTCGGCGGCAGGCGGATGTCGACGATCGCGACGTCCGGCGAGTAGCTTCGCACCTTGAGCAGCAGGTCGTCCGCGCTCGGGCACTGCCCGACGACCTCGAACCCCTCCTCGCGTAGCAGCCGTGCAAGGCCCTCACGGAGAAGGACGGCGTCCTCCGCGATCGCTACGCGCACGGGATCTCCGCCTGCACCCGCGTCCCGCCCCCGCGCGGCGTCCACACGCGAAGACGGCCGCCGAGCGCCTCCACCCGGTCGGCGAGACCCCGCAGGCCAGAGCCGCTCTCGCTGTCGGCGCCGCCGATCCCGTCGTCCACGATCTCGACGAACACGTCATCACCGTGGCGAGCGATGTCCACGCTCGCGCTCGTCGCCTGCGCATGCTTGGCGATGTTCGTAAGGCTCTCCGTGACGACGTAGTAGGCGGCGATCTCGACCTGCTCGGGAAGGCGGCCGTCGATCTCGACGCATAGCCGGACCGGCACGGGAGCACGCGCAGCAACCTGCTCGAGCGCCACGCCGAGGCCGTGGCCAGTGAGCACGGCCGGGTGGAGACCGCGCGCAACCGCGCGGAGCTCCTCGAGCGAACGCGTGATCTCGTGCTGGGCCTCGTCGAGCCGGTGCCTCGCGGGAGCGTCACCCAGCTCCTTCTCGAGCCGCTTCAGCTCGAGCGAGAGCGCGATCAAGCGCTGCTGTGCACCGTCGTGGAGGTCGCGCTCGAGCCGCTTGCGCTCGCTCTCTCCGGCCTCGATCACGCGGATGCGCGAACCCTTGACCTCCTCGAGCCGTGCCGCGAGCTCAGCCTGCAGGCGCGCGTTCTCGAGGGCGATGCTGGCGGCGGCTCCGACGCCAGACAGGAGCTCCGGCTCGTCCTCGAGTGCGCGGTCATGAAGCAGGGCGGCGACGCGTGCGCCGTCGCGGTCGATCAACGTCGTCGCACGTCCGTCCGTCGCCGGCACGGCCACAGGCCGGCCGTCGAGGTCGGCGTAGCTCTCGTAGTCGGACAACCAGTACGCGAGCGTCAACGACGGGTCGCGAAGTGCACGGGCGAGCGCGTCCCGGAGGTCTCTTGGCGCCGGGTCAGCCCGCAGCTCGACCACGAGCTCGCCCACCGCGGACCGCGCGAGACGCGCGTGCAGGAGCCCGACGAGGAAGACGAGCGGCGCGAGCCCGAGGACGAAGAAGGTTGCCCGCCGGATCGTCTCGAACTCGATCTGGCCGCTGACCATCCCGAACACCGCCGACAGAAAGAGTAAGGCGATCATCAGGAGCCCGAGTGCGAACGAGTCGACGACGAGGGCGAGCGACCGCCGGAGAGGGCGACCGGCGCGCCGCCTGCGAACGGCAAGAACGACGATGCCGGCGAGTGCGAGCCCGCTGAGGACCACGAGCTGGGCGCGAAGGAGTGAGTACGCGGCATCCGCCTCCGACGTCATGGCGAGCAGGTTGTCGGAGCTGAAGCCGCCGAGGGCCATGCCGACGAGCTGAACGGCAACCGCCGTGAAGTAGCCGACCGCCACGAGAGTCCACTCAACGCTGTTCTGGAGGCGACCATTCGGGAAGGCGAGATACACATGGAGGAAGAGGACGGCCGGCAATAGATCGAACGCGATGCCGACCGTGTACGGGAGCGCGAGGTTCGACGAAGAGAGCGACGTGAGGAACCACGCGGCACCCGCGGCGATCATGAGCATCCCGAAGCGACTGTCCGGGCGGCGCCACCAGGCGACGACGCCGGCGAGCACATACCCGAGGAGTCCCCACACCTGGAGCGCCGCGTGCACCTCCGGTTCCCGGATGTGATCGCTCGTCAGTGCGAGGAGGACGGCGACCGCCGCCGCCGCGACGCCCGCGAGCGCGATTGCCCAGAGGACTAGCGGCCGTGGAGCCGAGCGACTAACGCTCGGATCCGCGATGAGTGGTACTGCGACGGAGGTGGCCATGTCGGCTCCGTTCCGATCCTGCGGTTTGCACCTCCGAACCTCACAAGCACCGCCGACGCTCGACGGGGACGATGAAAGGTGGGGGCTTAGGCACGAGGATACGCCTTAGTCCGCAGCGGTTCTACGTCGGCCTCGGCTCGGTCTCCACGCCGCCGGATGCGCGAAGGCACCCGGCCGTGGTTCGGTGGTGCGAACTCGAACACACTGGTTCACCGTCACTCCACACGCATGCGTACCGGGTTTCCGTGCTCTCGCAGTGCTGCCAGCCTCTAGGTCTGACACAAACAGCCGCGCAGGGAGGACCGCCATGTCCAGCACCACCGCACAGAACGAGGTCAAGGAGCTGGCTTACCGCGAGATCGACGGTCTCGAGGTCGTGCTCCTGTGGCATGAGTCCGCAAGCTCTGTGAGCGTCACTGTCTCCGACTGCAAGACCGGCGAAGCGTTCGAGCTCGTTCTCAACAGCAACGACAACGCCCTCGACGTCTTCCACCATCCATACGCCTATGCCGCATCGAGGCGGCCCGACTTCGGTTTCCGAACGAGCGATGACCATGCGCTTGAAGTCGTGAAGTCCGATCGTGTGAGGCAAACGGCCTGATCGCACGCGCGGCCACCGCCGCGTCGTTAACCGCTGCTGCCCGCTTCCCGCTCGGCCATGGCTCTCGTGATTGGATGGGCTGTTGATTCTTGGCCGTTTACAGACAGGCAACGCGCCGCGGGTAGGAGACGGGTCCACGAACTCAGGCACTCGCAGGCACGGTGGCTCCCGTACTTCTCACATGAAATCCCTGCAAATCAGGGTAGTTTGTTGTCTGCGATGGCGCGGAAGACCGCCGGCTTCTTTTCATCCCGCACCCATCCCGCCTGGGAATCCCCGCAAGAAGCGGGTCGTAGCCGATGACTCTCGCATGCAGGATGACCGGCCACGGAGGCCGGCGTTCGGCTTGCTGGCGCTCATTCCATTTTTGCAGGGAGTTTCGTACCGCTCGACAACGCGCCGCCACCCCACCCTGCGTACATCCCGCGCGCGCTCGAACTCCCTGGGTGAGACCTCCCGACGATCCGGAAGAACCGGCCGACAGGTTCGACGCTCGGCGCTCAGCCGCTGGGCGGGATGTTCTGGTTCATGCGAAAGACGTTGTGCGGGTCGTAGCGGTCCTTGAGCGCGACCAGCCGGTCGTACTTCTCGGTGCCGTAGGCCTGTCGAACGCGGTCGGGTCCCTCGTCGCCGAGGAAGTTTACGTAGACGCGGTCGCGCGCGTGGTGCTGCATGGCGTCGAAGAAGTCGCGCGCCCAGGTGATGTGCCGGTGTGCGTCGGGGTCGTCCTCGGTCCAGACCGCGTTGATGACGACGTTGTGCGCGGCGTCCCGCTGGCCAAACGCGGTCGCGTCTTCGGCCACGCGCGCGAGTGCGCCGCCGAGCTGGAAGATGATGGTGTATGAGCGTGGCGACGTGATCCGCGAGGTGTGGTCGATGAGCGTGTCGATCGCGTTGTCCGCGAGCGGCGGCAGCTCGACCGATTTCCAGTAGCGGTGCCAGCCATGCGGCACGAGGGGGTCGAACATCGACTGCAGCGCCAGGTACGGCTTGGGCTCGAGCAGGTCGACGATCGGGTTGCCGAACTCCTTGAGCGGGCGCACGACCTCGGCCCCGTCTTCGGGCGGCCCGGCGAAGCAGGCGGCCACCATGACTATCGGCTTGCCGTGCACGTCCTCGGGCAGGGTCGATAGTGGCGGCGCGAGCTCGAGCTCGAAGATCGTCGTGAGCTCGTCGGGCGCGGTGGCGGCGAACTCACGGTAGAAGCGCAGCACCTCCGTGGCATTGTGGAGAGGGTGGAAGATCGGCCCGGCGAGCACGATCGGCCCAACCGGGTGCAGGCGGTACTCGAACGACGTGACGATGCCGAAGTTCCCTCCGCCGCCGCGCACGCCCCAGAACAGATCCGGGTTGTGGTCCTCGCTGGCGGTGACGAGCTCGCCGTCCGCAGTAACGAGGTCAACGGAGAGCAGGTTGTCGACTGTCGCGCCGTACTTGCGCATCAGCCACCCGATCCCGCCGCCGAGCGTCAGACCCGCGATCCCGGTGTGCGTGACGATGCCGCCGACCGTGGCGAGCCCGAAGAGCTGTGTCTCGCGGTCGAACTCGCCCCACAGCACGCCCGCCTCGGCGCGCGCCGTCCTCGCTGCCGGGTCGACGCGGATGCTCCGCATCGGCGACAGGTCGACCACGAGCCCGCCATCGCAGAGCGCATGCCCGCCAACCCCGTGGCCACCCGAGCGCACCGCAACCAGCAGATCGCGCTCGCGCGCGTAGCGAACGGCCGCGACCACGTCGGCGACGCCGGCGCAGCGCGCGATGCCGGCTGGCCGGCGGTCGATCGCGCCGTTCCAGATCCTGCGACCGGTGTCATAGCCGACGCTCGCCGGCAGCAGCAGCTCGCCGCGCAGCGCGCCCCCCAACTCGTCGAGCCCCTCGGTCTCGCGCGGCGATGTCCGGATAGCACTCATGGTCGTCCTCCGCTGCTCGTTGCCCGGTCGGGAGTTGCCGTCTCGGTAGTCATGTCGCCACGGTAGGCTCGCGCGACCCCGCGCGGCTAGACCGAGATTCGAACCAACCGGTTCGGATTTCGAACCTGCTACGGACCGCGGGCTAGCATGGTGGCGCGTTGCGAAGCTACGCTCAGTACTGCCCGATCGCCAAGGCAAGCGAGATCCTCGGCGACCGCTGGACGCTCTTGATCGTGCGCGAGATGCTCGGTGGCGCCAAAGGCTTCAACGAGCTACAGCGCGGCCTGCCAGGGATCTCGCGCTCGGTCCTCACCGACCGCCTGCGCTCGCTGGAGCGGGCCGAGATCATCGCGCGGCGAACCGGCCCCAAAGGCAGGACGCTCGAGTACCAGCTGACGCCCGCCGGCCGCGACCTGGAGCCAGTTGTCCAGGCGATCGGGGAGTGGGGGGTGACCTGGTCGTTCACCGATCCCCGCCCCGAGGAGCTAGACCCTGACCTCTTGATCGTCTGGATGGCCCGCCATGTGCATCGCGAGCAGCTTCCCCCGGCCGAACCGTGCTCAAATTCGACTTTCGCAATCCGGCGAAGCGCTACTGGATGGTGCTCGAGCCCTCGGAGGTCTCGGTGTGCCTGCAGCATCCCGGGTTCGACATCGATCTCGAGGTCAGCGTCGACACCGCCACCCTCTATCGCGTTTACCTGGGACGGGCGGAGCTCGGCGCCGCGATGCGGATGCGAAAGCTAACGATGAGCGGCCCGCGTGCGCTTCAGCGCGGCTTTGGTCGCTGGTTCGCCTGGAGCGCGTTCGCCCCCGCCAGCCGCTTGGCCGAGCAGCGCCGCACGGCGGCTTCGCGGCTAGGGACCCTCGGCAGCGTGAGGATCGCGGAATGAGAGGGCGAACGAAGCAGCGCGGTCCGGATCGTGACCAGGTGAGCCTCCTCTGCATCCACGTGCAGAAGACCCACGCCGCTCGACGAACCCCTTGACCTCGAGCGCACTCGAAGGCCTATCGTCAAGGCATGGCCGCCACCGGGTCCACGGAGCGGGCGCTGAGCATCACCGAGGCGGCTCGAGCCTCCGGGCTGAGCGCGCACACGCTTCGCTATTACGAGCGGACGGGGTTGCTCGAACCCGTGACCCGTAACGGGAGTGGCCATCGCCGCTACCGAGAGGTCGATCTCGAGTGGATCTCGTTTCTCACGAGGCTTCGCGCGACGGCATGCCGATTCGCGAGGTTCGCCGGTACGCGGAGCTTATGAAGGGCGGTGAGGCCACGAACGAGGAGCGTCTGGCGCTTCTGGAAGCGCACCGCGACGCGGTGCTTGCCGGGCTCGAGGCGACCGCGCGCAATCTCGAGCTCGTCGAGTGGAAGATCAGTGTCTACAAGGAAAGGCTGGGACGAACATGAAGCGTCGAAAACTTCGAGACCTGGAGGTATCTGCCCTCGGGCTGGGGTGCATGGGCATGTCCGCCTTCTACGGCCCGACCGACGAGGACGAGGGCGTGAAGACGATCCAGCGCGCCCTCGAGCTGGGCGTCGACTTCCTCGACACTGCACAGCTCTACGGTCCGCTCACGAACGAGATTCTGGTCGGCCGCGCGATCAAGGGCCACCGCGACGAGTACGTGATTGCCACGAAGTTCAGTCGCCGGCTGGACGACGCCGTCCCGGGCGACATGAGCAGCGTCGGGCCACAAGACGGCTCGGCCGAGCACGTGCGCAGATCGATCGAGGGGTCGCTCGAACGGCTCGGGACGGACTACATCGACCTGTACTACCAGCACCGCGTCGATCCCAAGGTGCCGATCGAGGAGACCGTCGGCGCGATGGCCGAGCTGGTCGAGCAGGGCAAGGTCCGCCACATCGGCCTGAGCGAGGCGGCGCCCGAGACGATCCGCCGGGCGAATGCGGTTCACCCGATCACCGCTGTGCAGACCGAGTACTCGCTCTGGAGCCGCGACCCTGAAGCCGAGGTCCTGCCGACCTGCCGCGAGCTCGGGATCGGGTTCGTCCCCTACTCCCCGCTCGGGCGCGGGTTTCTGGCCGGTCGGTTCACCTCGCCTGACGAGCTCGACGCGCAGGACTTCCGCCGTAGCGGCCCACGGTTCACGGGTGAGAACCTCGAGGCGAACCTCGAGCTTGCTCGGAAGGTCGGGAAGATCGCGGCGGAGAAGGGCGTCACGCCGGCGCAACTCGCGATCGCGTGGGTGCTTGCACGCGGCGACGATCTCGTCCCGATCCCCGGGACCAAGCGCCGCACGTACCTCGAGCAGAACGCCGGCTCGGTCGACGTCGAGCTGACACCGGACGACCTGGCGCGCATCGATGCGGAGCTTCCGCAGGCCGCGGGCGAGCGCTACGACGAAGCCGGTATGGCGGGCGTAAATCTGTAGGAGCACCGACGCGGGCCACGACCCACAGTCGACCAAGCCCCACGACGGCGTGCCGGGCAGCAATCGGGCAGCAAACGTCTGCAATCGTTCCGCTCAACCATGCTGCCCCAACGCGAACCGGTGCCAAGAAACCGCACGAATAGAGCGATCGCGCATTCCATCGTCGTGCATGTCGCGATCCTGAAAGTGGCCTGTCACGCCGGAGGTCGCGGGTTCGAGTCCCGTCGCTCCCGTTCCTGCCATCAGGCGGCATAGGTGACCGCAGTCCGGCGTCGTTGGCGGCGCCGCGACGTCCTATGGGAGACGATCCTTCGCACGAGGGTCTCGGCGTCTCGTCCGACGCCGCCGATGAAGTGCGAGCTTCGCCGATACTGGTATGCGAGCCCGAGGACGTACAGGCCAGGAATGCGAGTCACCCTGCGCGCTGGACGAGGTTGCCGGCGCCGTCGAGCGCCCCTGCACACGCAGCCACGGGTAAGCGCGGCGATACCCCGTCGCCCAGACGATCGCCCCGAGACCGGTGACGTCGAGCGTCGCGGGCCCGGCGTCGAGGGCGACGGGCTGGAGCACGTCGGCGGCTGTGCCGTTCGCGAGCGGGTGTGCGTCGATCCGACCCAGGAGCTTGCGCAGGCGCCCGTCTGCCTTGGCGACGTTCTGGGCGAGGTCGTCGGCGAACAGCGCGCGCGTCCCGTCGATTCGGACGAGTCGGCCGACGACAGCAACGCCGAGCGATTCGAGGAGGTCGAGCCCGAGATCCTCGCCTCCGTTTGCCCCGCTGAGGGGGAACAACGGCACCCGCTTTGCCGCATCGACATCGGGCATCTCGTCGATCGTTCGATCGAAGTCGCCGAGCACCTGGAGCCACTCGAAGATGTCGCGGCCGCGGTAGACGCGCGGCGCGCTCGCGAGTGCCTGCCGACCGAGAGGACGACGTCCCGGCCCGCGCCGGCGCAGCTCGAGGGCGAGCTGCTGTCCGGACGCGCCGGCGCCGACGATCAGGACGCGTCCGTCCGGCATGAGGTCTGGCCGGCGGTACTCCGCCGCGTGAAGGGAAGGGACACCCTGCGGCGCCGGTAGCGGCACGTACGGGACGTCGGCATCGCCGGTCGCCACGACGACGCTGCGAGCGAGCCAGTCACCCACGCTGGTGTCGACGCGGAACCCCGACGCGCGACGCTCGACGCGCGTTACCTCGACCCCCTCGAGGACCGGGGCGGCGAAGGAGCGCGCATAGCCCTCGAGATAGGCGACGAATCCCGAGCGGTCGAGGAAGCCTTCCGGGTCCGCGTGCTCCTCACCGCCCGGTAGACGGTTCATCCAGTTCGGCGAGAGCAGCGTGAGCGAATCCCAGCGCTCGTGCCAGCGCTGGCCGAGTCGGCCGCGCTCGAGCAGGACGTGCTCGTGGCCGGCACGGGCGAGGTGGTGGCTCAGGGCAAGCCCGGCCTGGCCGGCGCCGACGATGATGGTGTCGATCCGAGTGGTCATGCGTGATCGTTGGCGTCGGTGAAGGTGCCCGACATGGGCCGGGCACCCGTGTCGCCGTCAGACGGTCGTGCCGACGTGCACCTGCACTCCGTTCGTGACCATGTCGAACACGGCCGAACGCGCCTTCGCCCTCTCGACCAGCTCGCGCAGCTTCTCCGGCGGGGCGTCGCCCTCGACGACGAACGACACCCGGATCTGGTCGAAACCGTTGCGCACCTCGTCCGACAGTCCGAGCGCGCCACGCACGTCCATGTCGCCCTCGAGCCTCGACTCCACGCGGGTCAGCCGCACGCCGCGTGCTGACGCGACGTAGACGAGCGAGGTGGTCAGGCAGGCGGCGAGCGCGTGCAGCAGCGACTCCGCCGGGTTGGGGCCTGTGTCGGTGCCGATCAGGATCGCCGGCTCACCGGCGTCGATCTCGAACGCCTCGGCGCGGGAGGTGTCCTCGCCGCCGGCGGCGTAGAAGTCCTTGATCGTCGAGCGGTTGTGCGCGCCGTCGATCCAGCGGTTGGCGACACGGAACTGGAACGTCCCGAGCTCGCGGCTGTGCCTTGACGGCGTCGAGGGTGGCGAACAGCGTCTCGGTATCGACGCCGTTGCGGATCTGTTCCATCGTGGTGCTCACGTGCGACTCCTTCGGTCTGGCGGGCTCGTCCCGCGTCGCCGCCGAGGAAACAGGCACACGGTTGGACCGGAGGTAGCGTGCGCGGTAAATGCGTGGTAGCGTCGCGACGACGATGGAGTTCAAGCTCCTCGGTCCACTCGAGGCGAGCGACGGCTCGAACGACGATCGTCCTGGCAGGACGGAAGCAGCGTGCGCTGCTGGCGCGACTGCTGCTGGACGCCAACCGGACGGTCGCGACCGAGCGGCTCGTGGACGACCTCTGGGGCGAGACGGTCCCCGAATCGGCGCAGAAGATGGTGCAGATCTACGTCTCGCAGCTGCGCAAGGTCCTGCCGAAGGAGATGCTCCGCACGCGACCGCCGGGGTATGCGATCGAGATCGATCCGGCGAGCGATCGACGTCGTCCGGTTCGAGCGACTGCGGCTCGAGGGCGAAGCAGCGCACGCGGCCGGGAACGCCGACCTCGCGGCGCAGCGGTTCCGCGAGGCGCTTTCGCTCTGGCGTGGAGACCCGCTGGCGGAGTTCCAGGAGCCGTTCGCGCGGGCTGAGGCGGCAAGGCTCGAGGAGCTGTACCTCGCCTGCTTGGAGGCGCGAATCGACGCGGACCTCGATCGTGGACGGCACGCGGAGCTGGTCGCCGAGCTCGAGATGCTCGTCGCACGACATCCACTGCGGGAGGGCCTGCTGCGCACAACAGCTGCTCGCGCTCTACCGCTCGGGCCGGCAGTCCGAGGCGCTCGCCGCATACCACGCGTTCCGCGCCCGGCTCGCGGACGAGCTGGGGCTCGAGCCGTCACCGCGGCCTGAAGGATCTCGAGCGGCGGATCCTCAGGCAGGACCCGGATCTCGAACTCGAGGCTGCTCCAGCGGCGAGTCGCCGTCGCCACTGCGCCCGAGGTGCAGTATGTGACGAGCGGCGACGTGTCGATCGCGTACCAGGTGATCGGCGAGCGGGCCGGTCGATCTCGTGCTCGTGCACGGATCGGTGTGCAGCTTCCAGCCGGGCTGGGAGCGCCCGCAGATCGCGAGCTTCTACGACAGCCTCGCCTCGATGGGGAGGCTCGATCCAGTTCGACAAGCGCGGGACGGGACTCTCGGACCGCGTCTCCGGAATCGCCGCTCTCGAGGAGCGGATGGACGACGTGCGCGCGGTCATGGACGCGGTCGGCTCGAGGCGCGCTGTCCTGCTCGGCATCTCCGAGGGCGGGCCCGATGGTCACGCTCTTCGCCGCCACCTACCCGGAGCGGACGGCCGGCATCGTGCTCATGGGGTCGTTCGCACGCCGCCTCTGGGCGCCGGACTACCCGATCGGGATGCGTCGTCGAGGACGCCTGGTGGACCAACCCGAGCCCGGAGGCGTGGGGCCTGCCGATGGCGAGGCGGTTCGTGGACGAACGGGCGCCCTCGCTCGCCGGCGACGAGGAGGCGTACCGCTGGTACGCCTCGTACCTCGTGCGCGGGGCGAGCCCCGGCGCGGCCGTCCAGCTCGTCCCGCATGAACGCCGAGATCGACGTCCGGCACGTGCTTGCCGGCCATCCACGTGCCGACGCTCGTGCTCTACCGCGAAGGCGAGTATCTGCGCGAGGCGGCACGCTACATGGGGGAGCGCATCCCCGGCGCGCGTATCGTCGCCCTCCCTGGAGCGGACCACCTGCCGTGGGAGGGCGCGCAGGAGGACGTTCTCAGCGAGATCGAGCAGTTCGTCGAGCACCTCCAGCGACGAGCCCGAGCCCGACCGCGTGCTGGCGACCGTGCTCGTGATCGAGGCGGACGGCACCGAGGAGGCGTGCGACGTGGTTCGCGCTGACGTCGCGCGCTTCCGAGGGACGGAGCTCGCGCTCACGACCGACACGCTCGTCGCCACGTTCGACGGTCCGGCACGCGCGATCCGCTGCGCGTCGACGCTGTTGGATCTCGCGCGCTCGAGTGGGGCGGCGCTGCACGCGCGGGTCTCCACACCGGGGAGCAGGAGCTCGAGGGCCGATCCTGCTCGCCGGTATCCCGGTGTCCATCGCCCGCGGCCTCAAGGATCGGGCGGAGCCGGGCGAGGTGCTGGTCTCGTCGACCGTTCGCGACCTCGTAGCCGGTTCCGGCCTCGTCTTCAGCGAGCGCGAGCGCGAGCCGCTACGAGTGGACGGCGGTGCCGGGAGAGTGGCGCGTCCACGCCCTCGTCGTGTGAACGCGCCGAGGGCAGGCGCATGCGGCACTGCACCCGCGGCGAAGAGCGTGCAAGAGGCGAGCCCGAGCGCCGAATAGCCGCCGATCGCGAGTGCGGCCCCGCCGGCGCCGGCGCCGAGGATCCAACCGACCTGAGCGGCGGCAGCGCGAACCGACATGGTTGCGGCGTGCCCGTCGCCGGCCAGTTCGAGCCCGACGGCGCTGCCCAGATAGGTGCGGCCGCCTGCGAGGAAGCATAGGACGCCGAAGCCGATCGCCGAGGTGACGGTGCCGAGCCGAAGGACGCCGAACGCGACCACACACGGGGCGAGCAGCGAGCCTGTCGCAGCGAGAAGCGGCCGACCGCGCGCGAGCGACGACCCTCTGCGCGACGAACGTTCCCGGGATGTACGCAGCGGCACCCAGCTCCCAGCGCAACGCCGACTGCGACGAGGGACGTGCCGTAGGACTCGACGAACAGCGCCCCGGCGTAGACGAGCACTCCGCTCCACGCCGCATACGCGAGCACCTCGCCGATCGCCCAGCCGCGCAGCGCTCGCTCGGCGAGTACCGTCCGAAGGCCGGGCTCCGAACGCGATGACGACGCGACCGGAGCGCGCCGCAGCGCGATCGCGGCGACCCCCGCCGCGGCGAAGGGCACCGCGAACGCGAGCCGCCAGTTCGTCGCACCCACGACGCCGATCACCGGCATCGCCACAACCCACGCCGTCGGCGCGCCCACGAGCGCCCACGCCACGACGCGGCCACGATCCGCCTTGTCGCTCCACGCCGCCGCCGCCGCGACGCCGGCCGCGACGACGATCGACGAGGCGGCGCCGGTCAGCGCTTGTCCCGCTGCGAGCACGATCACCGACGGCGCGATGAGGCTGATCGCCGCACCGGCGACGAGCAGCACGGTGCCCGCCGAGAGCAGCGTCCGGAGCCGTACGCGATCCGCGAACGCGCCAACCGCCAAGCGCCGCCGCGGCCGCGACGACGGCTGCGGCGGTGCGGATCTGTCCCGCGGCCGCCGTCGAGACTCCGAACGCGCGCGCCGCGTCGGCGAGCACGGGCGTGAGCGCCAACTGCCCGCTCTGGGCTGCGAAGAGGCAGAGGAAGAGGATCGCGGCGACGCCGCGCGGACCCGCATCACGGTTCATCCGTGGCCGGCAATGGTGCTCCGCTCCCGGTCGGGGCCGGTGGAGCGTGCGAAACGGCATCGTCTCGCGTAGAGGCATGGTTCACTCCTGGGCTCGAGTTTCCACCAGGAGAGCGGGTGCCGGTTAACAGGCACACGCGCACCGGTAGAGGACCGGTAAATCCGTCCGATGCGAGCCCGACGCCCGCCCGCGCTACACGATCTTGGGGACGATGCCCTTGAGCGTGCACCGGCTTGACCCGGCAAAGGGACGGCGGGAGGATCCCCCAATTCGGCTCCAGCCCGGAGCTGAAGAGGAGAGGAAATCATGAAGAGACTGATCTTCCTGGTGGCGGCGGCTGCTTGCTTGAGCGCGACGCTCGCAGCGGCAACGCCCGAGGCGAAGACGGGAGCGCAGAAGCGCTACGTCGTCCTCTATGAGGCGAATGCCTCGCCGGCCGCGGCGAAGGCGGCGATCAACAAGGCCGGCGGCCGGATCCTGCGCGTGAATGCGCGGGTCGGAGTCGCCACCGTCGTGTCGGCCAATCCGAACTTCCGCGCCGTCGCAGCCTCGACGGTGATCGAGGGCGTCGCACGGGACAGAGCGATAGGAACAGCTTCGAAGCCGAATCCGAGGGTCTCGCTGGAGATGATGCGAGAGCTCCGGAATGCCACGAAAGGCCTGAAGCTGGGGAGCGCAGCCGGAAAGGACCGCCGCGGAGGCGACGGGGGGGAGCCGCTCGCACCGCTGCAGTGGGACATGAAGATGATGCACGCAACGGCCGACGGCTCCTACGCGAAGGAGCGGGGCAGCAAGGACGTGCTGGTCGGGATCATCGACACCGGCGTGGACGGCAAGCATCCGGATATCGCGCCGAACTTCTCACGGTCGCTGAGCCGCAACTTCACGACCGACATCCCGCTCATCGACGGCCCGTGCGAGGACGAGCCCGACCACTCGTGTTCCGACGCCGCCGACGTGGACGAGAACTCGCACGGCACGCACGTCGCCAGCACGATCGGTTCGCCGATCAACAATCTCGGCATGGCGGGGGTCGCGCCCGAAGTCACCCTCGTCAATCTCCGCGCGGGTCAGGATTCGGGCTACTTCTTCGTCCGGCCGAGCTGTCGACGCGCTGACATACGCGGGCGACCACGGAATCGACGTCGTGAACATGAGCTACTTCATCGATCCGTGGCTCTTCAACTGCCGGAACAACCCCGCCGACTCGCCGGCTGCGCAAATGGAGCAGCGAACCATCATCGAGGCGACGCAGCGGGCGCTCGACTATGCGCATGAGCACGGCGTCACGCTGATCGCCGCGGCGGGGAACGACAACACCAATCTCGCCCAGGTGACGTCGGACGGCATCAGCCCGGACTTCCCGCCCGGAGCGCAGTACCCCCGCACCGTCGACAACAACTGCCTGACGCTGCCCGAGCAGGGCAACAACGTGATGGGCGTCTCGGCGGTCGGGCCGACGAAGGCGAAGGCCGACTACTCGAACTACGGCTACGAGAAGATCACCGTCGCTGCCCCCGGCGGCTACTTCCGCGACGACCCTTGGAGCCTGTCGATGACGCCCGACGAGCGCCTCGCCGCCGGCGTCCCCAACCTGATCCTCGCTGCGTATCCGAAGAACGTGGCGGAGGAGTTCGGCGAGCTCAACCCTGACGGGACGCCGAACACGCCGTTCGTCGTCCGCGACTGCCGCGGCAGTACCTGCGCCTACTACCAGTGGATCCAGGGGACGTCGATGGCCTCGCCGCACGCCGTCGGCGTTGCGGCCCTGATCATCTCAAAACACGGCAAGCGGGGCCGCAACGGAATGAGCCTGAACCCGTTCCTCACGCAGGCATACCTCCAGGCCTCGGCGACCGCCACGCCGTGCCCGACGCCGAACCCCTTCACCTACACGGACAAGGGCCGTCCGGACTCGTTCACTGCGTTCTGCGAGGGAACGACCGTCTACAACGGGTTCTACGGATACGGGATCGTCGATGCACTCGCGGCGATCGGCCGCGACGTACTGGACGACGACTAGGCGAGCATCACGCCGGCCGAAACGTGGAGAAGGCCCGCGGCGCGGGCCTTCTCCGTACCACCGGTCGCGCCGGCACGCGACTGCTGCCGCTCACGACGTCGCTAGTGCTTCGACCTCTGGAAGTGGTGCGCAAGCACTTGCCTCGCCGTCTTCTTGCCGATCTCGACCCCGTCCTCGACGGCCGAGCGGTAGTGGATGCCGCCCCAGATGCGGGCGTTCGTGACCTCATCCTCGAGGTCGTCGACGGTGTCGTAGTGACGGTCTCCCAGCCCGGTCAGGCTGGGGATTGTCAAGTCGATCTCCTTCGTTCCCAGGAACTCGGCGATCGCACGCGCTCCCGCCGGGGTGACGCACGAGTGCGCGCTCGGGTACTCGGGATGGTTCGGCGTCGCCGGCAGGAGCGGTGACCAGGATGGATCGGCGACCGTCGCGTCGTTGCCGTCCGTGTCGCCGGCGCGGATCGCGGTGATCGGCCGCCAGAACGCGTAGTGGTACTTGGCGTCGTAGCAGGCGATCTGCGCATCCGCGCGGGTGACGGCGCTCATCGCCATCAGCCGGGCCGCATCGACGATGTCGAGGTGATGGTCGAGGACGAGCTTCCGGAGGGCACCCTGCCCCTGCTGCACGGGGGGCTCTCCCCAGAAGCGGGCAGCCAGCGTCTGCTCGGCCGTCCGCGTCGTGCTCGTGCTCGAGCCGATCGTCTTGACCTCGTTGTACTCACGTGCCCACTGCTTGCTCGACAGCTCCGGCGGCCCGCCCGGCCGGTAGCGGTCGGCCTCTCTCAGCGCGAACGGCCGCATGATCGGGAGATACGTCCCGACCGGCGGCGTCGGTGCCGTCGGGAGCCACTTCCCCGGGATCGGCGGGTTCGGCGGCGTGTAGGTCACCGGCGCCCGGAAGTTGTCGGTCGACCGCTGCGCGAGCAGCAGTTGAGCGACGCCGCCGACTCGGGAAGACCTGTAACGAGTCGGCGTTTCATCGCAGTTTCAGGCGCGTAACCGCTCCGTAGTAAGCCGAGATCCGGATCAGCGACGCAGCCGATGCCTCTCGAGTCGCGATCGCGGAGATGAAGGCCGTGAAAGCGCGTGAAGCCGATACGACCGCATCGGCGGCCGGGTTGGTGGCGATCTCGACCGCGACGCCGATCTGGGAGCGGTTCTTCACCGTGGCGCCGCTTGTCCTCGTCGCGACGAAGGAAGGCGACGGCTACGACGTCGCGCCCAAGCACCTGGCGATGCCGCTCGGCTGGGACAACTACTTCGGGTTCGTCTGCAGTCCGCGACACGCGACCTATCGCAACGTCCTCGCTCATCCCGAGTTCACGGTCAGCTTTCCGCGCGCCGACCAGATCTTGCAGGCGAGCCTGGCGGCGGGCGGACGGCTCGAGGATCAGTCCAAGCCGACACTGGCAGCCGTCCAGACCTTCCCCGCGACAGCGGTCGACGGCGTGCTCGTCGAGAACTGCGTGCTCCACCTCGAGTGCGCGCTCGAGCGGGTCGTCGACGGGTTCGGCGAGAACAGCCTGCTCGTCGGGCGGGTCGTCGCCGCGTCGGCCGCGCGCGATTCGCTGCGCGGCCCGGATGTCGACGACGCGGACCTGTTGCACGAGCTCGGCCCGCTCGTGTACCTCGCGCCGGGGCGATTCGCGATCGTCCGCGGAAGCTACTCGTTCCCGATTCCGGCCGGCTTCAGCCGCTAGCGATGAGTCATGCGCCGGCACCGATGCTGCTCGCCTGGCTGAACGAACGTGAAGCGGACATCGTCGCGCTGCTCGAGCGGCTCGTGGCGGCCGAGTCGCCCTCGCTGGACCCGGCCGCCCAGCGAAGGCCCTTCTCGGCGCTCGCCGACGAGCTGGCACAGCTCGACTTCGTCGTCCGGCCGGTGAGAGGGACGGGGGTCGGTGACCATCTCTACGCGCGACCCCGTCGGCGGTCGCGCGCGGCGCCGTTTCAGCTCGTCATCGGACACATGGACACGGTTTGGCCGGCCGGCACGCTCGCAGGCATGCCTGTCCGCAGAGACGGCGACAGCCTGTTTGGGCCCGGCACGTACGACATGAAGGCAGGGCTCGTCCAGCTCGTGTTCGCGCTGCGCGCACTGCGCGCGTTCGACCTCTCGCCTTCTGTCACGCCGGTCATCGTCTTCAACACGGACGAGGAGATCGGCAGCGCAGATTCGGAACGCGTGATCCGAACGCTCGCGCGCGGAGCCGAACGCGCCTTCGTCCTCGAAGGCGGGGAAGGCCCGGCCGGCCGGCTGAAGATCGCACGGAAAGGGGTCGGCCGGTATCAGCTCACCGTCCGGGGGCGCGCCTCGCATGCGGGAACGAGCTTCGAGCAGGGAATCAGCGCGATCCTCGAGCTCTCCCACCAGATCCAGCGGCTGTTCGCGCTCAACGATCCCGCGCGTGGCATCACCGTCAACGTCGGCACGGTCGACGGCGGCCTGCGTCCGAACGTCGTCGCGCCCGAGGCGACAGCGACCGTCGGCATTCGCGTCCCCACAGAGGCGGCGGCGCAGGAGCTCGAGCGGGCGATTCGCAATCTGCAGCCGGTCGTCGAGGGCTGCTCGATCGAAGTGGACGGCGGCATCGGCAGACCACCGATGGAACCGACACCGCAAAACCGGGCGCTCCTCGCAACCGCGCAGCGCCTCGGTCGCGAGCTCGGTCTTCAGCTCGAGGACGCCGGGCTCGTCGGCGGCGGCTCCGACGCGAACACGACCAGCCTCTCGACCGCCACGCTCGACGGCCTCGGCCCCGTCGGCGACGGCGGTCACGCGGTCGACGAGCACGTCAGTATCTCGAGCATTGCCGAGCGCGCGGCGTTGTTGGCCATGCTCCTGCTCGAACCGCCGAGAGAGTCGCGCGCTCGGCTCATCCGAAGGCGACGACCACGCGTCGTCGTCGCCGCGGGCACCGATGTCAACGAGACGAGCGCCAAGCTCGTCGCCGCGTGGTGCGAGCTCGGCGTCGACAGCGAGCTCGTCCCGCCTCTGCAGGCGCAGGCTCATCTCCGCCGGGGCGACATCGTGCTCGGACGACTCGACGTGGTGCCGACGCTCGACGGCGTCGAGCCTGGACTGTTCGAGCTACTGCGACTCGAGCGGCGCGGCTTCCGAGTGCTCAATCCGGCATTCGCACTCCTCCGTGCTCACGACAAGCTGCGCACCGCACGCGAGCTCGCGCGAGTCGGCCTGCCACACCCCTCCACCACGCACGTCAAAGCCGGCGGGGAGCTGCCTCCCGTCGCCGGCCCAGTCGTCGTGAAGCCGCGGTTCGGAAGCTGGGGGAAGGACGTCTTTCGCTGCGAGACAGCTTCAGACCTCATGGACTGCCTCGACGAGATTCGTGCACGTCCCTGGTTCACGCGACACGGTGCCCTGCTGCAGGAGCTGATCCCACCATGCGGTCGCGACTTGCGCGTCGTCGTCGCCGGCGGAATCGTCGTCGGCGCGATCGAACGCACGGCGGCCGACGGCGAATGGCGGACGAACATGTCGCTCGGCGGCTCGCGACGGCCCTGCTTCCCGCCCCCGGAGGCCGCGTCGCTCGCCGTCGCCGCCGCCAGGGCGATCGGCGACGATCTCGTCGGCGTCGACCTCCTCCCCGTCGACGCCGGCTACGTCGTCATCGAGCTCAACGGCGCCGTCGACTTCGACCGCGGCTACTCCCTTCCGGGAATTCGACGTCTACGCCGAGATCGCCGAGGCACTCGGCCTGCTGCCGGCAGGAGCGCGGAGCGGGCACGCTAGACGCGCCGCGACCGGCTGACCGTCGAGCCGCCCGGCTTCGCCGCGGCCATCCGTGGCCGGCGATGAGTTTCGCCCAGGCGCAACGTCTCATGAATACTGACCGATGCTCTTCGTTCCGCCCGTCCGCCACCTGCTGCGCGCCAGAGACCTGGCCGACCGCCGCTACCGCGAGCCGCTCGGCGTCGACGACCTCGCCCGCGCCGCCGGACTCTCGCGCGCTCACTTCAGCCGCGAGTTCCGCCGCGCCTTCGGCGAGTCGCCGCACGCCTACCTCCTCACCCGGCGGCTCGAGCGCGCCGCGGCACTGCTGCGCACCACCGACCGGTCGGTCGCCGACATCTGCTTCGCCGTCGGCCTGCAAAGCGTCGGCTCCTTCACCACCAGCTTCAGGCGCAGCTACGGCATGACGCCGACGGCCTACCGCGCGACGTTCCCACCGGCTTCCGCGCGGGCGCTCGTCCCGACCTGCGTCCTGCGCGCCTACGGGCGTCCGCAACACAGCACGTTTCGAGAAGACGGGGGGCCCGCCCGGCCCTAGCATCGAAGACGACCTTCAACCGACCCAGGAGGAGACGATGATCAAGCTTTCCACCACGCAGCTGTGGGTGCACGACCAGGACGAGGCGCTCGCCTTCTACACCCAGAAGCTCGGCTTCGAGATCCGCTCCGACGTCACCCTCGCCGAGATGGGCGACTTCCGCTGGCTCACCGTCGGACCGGCCGGACAACCAGACATCGCGATCGTGCTGATGGCCATCCCCGGCCCGCCGGTCATGGACACGGACACGGCCAAGCAGGTGGAGACGCTGATGGCCAAGGGCTTCGCGGGAACGATCTTCCTCACCACCGACGACTGCCAGGCCGCCTACGAGGAGCTCAAGGACCGCGGCGTCGAATTCGTCGAGCAGCCCGAGGAGCGCCCGTACGGAATCGACTCGGCGTTCCGCGACCCCTCGGGCAACCACATCCGACTCACCCAGGTCCGCGAGCTCGCGGCGGTCTAACCGCCTCTTCGCCCTCAACCGGCGCCGGCACGATGTCGTGACCGGCGCCGGACCTCTGCCGGCGGCGGCGAAGCGAGCCCGCGTCCTAGAAGCCGGGCTTGCTCAGGACGTACCAGCCGACCTCGATGCTCGTGTCACGCTCGTCGGCGTGGCGGCCGGACACGTCTCGAGGGTGCTCGTGATCGCGACGCTCACGGACGATCTCCGAATGCCTGAGGACGAGGCCGTTTGCGTCGAAGAGACCGCGAAGGTCGACGTCGGCGAGGATTCGGGTGATCGACGGGTCGCGCGCGTGCTCGAAGCGGTTCAGCTCGATCGCCGCGAGCGAGTCGATGGGCGCGAGCTGGTCGACGACGAGCATCGTTCCGCCCGGCCGCAGCACACGGTTCAGCTCTGCGAGCACGAGCTCGGGCCGCGGGAGATGGTGGATCGTCGCCGCCGTGCAGACGAGATCGAAGGACCCGCCTTCGTACGGAAGCGCCGTCGCGTCCGCCTCGACGAGCTCGACGTTCGCCGGCGCCCGCTTGCGGGCCTCTTCGAGCCGCTCCGGGACGATGTCGACGCCGACGACCTCGCGCACGAACGGCGCAAGCGCGATCGCGAACGTGCCGGCGCCCGTGCCGACGTCGAGTGCGCGCTCCTCGCCCGTCGGGCTCAACAGCCGGCGGAGACGCGCCTGCGTCTCCGCAGCACGGCGATCCTCATGCTCCGCGATGAGCTCAGGCCTCTCCGCGAACGGCTCGCCAGGAGCGTCTGACAAGCTCGACCGCCTCCTCCCAGATTCGGAACGTGCGCGCGGCATGCTCCGCCGCGGCTACGTCGAGAATACGACAAGCGGATCGGCGACCGTCGGCTGCCGGCGCCGAGGGCCTACTCGCGGTCGGCGAGCCGCCCCACCGCCAGCTCACGCAGCAGGGTGCGGGCGCGCTCGACGCCCAGGACGCTCTCCTTCCGCTCGAAAAGGCGGATTGCGTCCTCGATCGCCGGCCGGCCCTCGTCCGCTCGTCCCGTGAGCGCGAGCACCTCGGCAAGGCCGAGCAGGGCCGCCGCGTGGTACTCGGCTTCTCGCTGCTGCCCGACGGATTCTTCGACGAGAACGCCGCGCTGGATGCGCCCTGACCTCGGTTCACCCTGACGACTAACCGGCTGAGCGGGGTGGTCGTCTGGCCACCCCGCCAGCCACGCTCTTCGGCGTCCCCCTCGGGCTCTACGAGGCCAGTGCCTTCTGCTTCAGCGCGTCGAACTCGGCCTGTGTGATCGCGCCCTGGTCGAGCAACTGCTTGCCCTTGGCGATCTGCTCGGCCGGATCCCCCTGTGCGGCGACCGACTTGACGTAGTCGTCCATCTGCGCCTGTGCCTGCTGCGCCTGCTTGACGTTGCGTTCCGTCATGCCCTGGTGTTCGGCGAGCAGATAGATCAGCACGCCCAGGTACGGCAGGATGATCACGAAGATGATCCATGCCACCTTGACGAAGCCGGAGGTGTCGTGACGTCGGAACAGGTCGGCGAAGACGGTGATCAGGAGCCAGAACCAGATCACCCACGCAAAGAACACGAGCATCGTCCACATCACGTCGAGGAATGGGTATGAGGTAGCGAGCACGAGCGGTCTCCTTTTGCCGTGTCGACTTGGACCACGCAACGCTAACCGCTTTTCGAGTGCCGGAAGCGTTCAGCCGGTATTCACGCGGGCGGCCCGCGTTCCTCCGTAGCGCGGCTTACGCCTCGACCCGCTCGGACGGGACTTCGACGAGCGGCGCGATCAGCTTGCCGTCGCGCATCGCAAGCCGCCTCGGCGCCCGGGCGGCGAGGTCGGCGTCGTGCGTGGCGACGACGACCGTGGCGCCGTGGCTGCTCGCGAGGCCGGCCAGCAGATCGATCACGTCCGCGCCGGTCTGGGAATCGAGATTGCCGGTCGGCTCGTCCGCAAGGATCACGCGCGGGCCGACGACGAGCGCTCGCGCGATCGCGACACGCTGCTGCTCGCCGCCCGAGAGGTGCGACGGCAGGTGCGTGGCCCGGTCCGCAAGGCCGACCTCCTCGAGCAGGGCGAGCGATCGGGTGCGGAGCTCGCCCGCGGCGACGCCGGTGGGCGCGAGGCCCGCTTCGACGTTCTCGAGGGCGGTCAGCGTCGGAATCAGGTTGAACTGCTGGAAGACGAAGCCGAACGCGTTGAGTCGAAGCTCGGCCAGCTCGCGGTCGGCGAGCGCGCCGAGGTCGCGGCCCTCGAAGAGGACGCTGCCGGCGCTGGGGCGATCGAGCGCGCCGAGCAGCTGCAGCAACGTCGTCTTCCCGGATCCGCTCGGGCCCTCGAGCGTGACGAACTCGCCCGCCCCGATCTCGAGGTCGACGCCGCCGACGGCCTCGATCGTGGTCGGGCCGCGCTGGAAGAACCGCTTGGCGTCCTTGACGTCGTAGAGAACGGCCCCCACCTACTCCACCTGCCTGAGAGCGTCGGCGGGCCGCAGCCGGGAGGCGCGGAGCGCGCCGGCGGCGCCGGCGATCAGGCCGCCCAGGACCGCGAGGGCGAATCCCACGAGGAGCACGCCGACGGCGATCGGCGCGGTCAGAGCAACCTGGTCGGTGACGGTGCGGGCGGTCACCTGGCCGAGGCCGAAGAAGCCGTCGCCGCCACCCGTGTGAGAGCTGGCCGTCAGCGTCGGGCCGAACGCGCCGATCGCCGCCGTCACGATGATCCCCATCACCACGCCCAGCAGGCCGCCGAGGAGGCCCTGGGCCAGCGATTCGCCGGCGACCTGGCGCACGACCAGCCACTGCGTCCAGCCGAGAGCCTTGAGCGTGCCGAGCTCGCGCACCCGCTTGCCCACCGACGAGAGCGTCAGCAGGACGGCGAGGAGGAAGGCGGCGGCCGCCGCGAGCACGGCGAGCGCGGTCCCGAGGCGCTGCGAGAGGTTGGAGGCGTCGACGAGGGAGCCGCTGATCGAGTCGGCCACCTGCTTCGCGCTCGCGACCTGGGCGCGGGGAAACTCCTTCTCGATCTGCTGCTGCACCTCACCGACCGAGGAGCCGCTGGTCGCGCGCACGAGCACGACGTTCACCGCGCCCTTCTGGCTCGCGAGCGTCTGCAGCTGCGGCAGCGCCACATACACGTCGGCGGTCTGGCCGCCGAGCGGCGGGCGCACGAGGCCGACCACGGTGAACGTCGTCCCGTTCAGGTCGAGCTTCGATCCGACCTTGAGGCCCTGCCGGTTCGCGTAGGAGGCCGCCAGGAGAGCCTCGTGCGAACCGGAGCGGGCGGCGATGAACCGGCCGCGCGAGACGAGGCTCGGGGTGACGACCCCGATTCCGGGCGTCGTCGGATCGACGCCCGCGATCGTGTACGCGGAGCTCTTGATGTTCGTCTGAGGCGGGTTCACCACCTGCTGGAGCGTCTGCTCCGGCGTCGTCACCGTCGCGCGGAAGCGCTGCAGCCGCGCCGGGAGGCACTTTCGGAACGCGCTCCGGTCGCCGGCGCCGCCGCCTGCCCGCCCGCCGCCGAGTCCGCCCTGGCTGCCCTGTCCGCCCTGGAATCCGCCACCGCCCGGCGCCGCCGCCGAACTGGACGCCGGCCTTGGCGAGGCAGGCCTGCATCTTCGCGAACTCGGCCGCCGTCGGCGGCTTGAGCTGCCGGTCGATGCGGACCTGCTGGCCGCCGGCCTTGATCTTCGCGACGATCTTCGGCACCGTCCCCTCCTGGTGCACAGCCGCCAGCACGAGGCCGCTCGAGACCGACGCCACCCCCGGCACCTTCGCGATCTGCTTCGCCGAGCTCTGGGGGAACGTGAGCTGGGTGCCCGGCAGGAAGAAGTCGTGGACGAAATGCGTCCCGGGCTTGCCCAGCTTCGAGAGGTCCGTGATCACCGACTGGTTCGCCTGGATCACCTCGCGGCCTCCGCCGCCGAAGCCTCCTCCGCCGAAGCCTCCCTGCCCGCCGGCCTGGCCCTGCTCGGGCGCGAGCGTCACGGTGAGGTCGGTGCCGATGCTCGCCAGCGGATCGAGCGCCTTCGCCTGCGCCCGGTCGAGCCCGCGCGAGAGAGCCGACACGGCGATCACGAGCGAGACGCCGACCGCCAGCCCGAGGACGGTCAGGATCGTCCGGCTCTTCCGTCGAACGAGCTCGCTGCGCAGGTAGCCGAGGAAGAACATCAGCCGTCTAATCAGAGCAGGGGGGCCTAAGAGCGCGATAAGAACCCCGCGACAGGCGATGCATGGGGTGAGCCATCCCGCCGATCGCCGGTCAGCGCTTGAAGAGGCGCGCGACCCTGCGGCGGATCGCGCCAGAGAAGAGCGAGAGCCCGGAGAGGGGCTTCGCCTGGGCCGCAACCGCCTTCTCCGCCTCCTCCGGAGGCGCGGCGAGCTGGGCCTGAAGGCACTGCGCGAAGCTCTCGACCAGCTGCGCGGAGATGTCCTGGATCATCCCGCGCCCGTACTGGGCGACGGTGCCCGTGAGGGCGAGCTCGGTGACCAGGTCGACGTGCGTGCGGCCGTCGCGGGTCGAGAGCGTCGACTCGATCGTGGCGTTCGCGTGGCCCCGGTTGCGCACCTCGCGCGCGTTCGCCGCCAGCCGGACGCGGCGGGCCTGCTCGTCGGCGTCCTCCCGCGTCACGTCGGTCGCGAAGGTGAGCCCGATCGGGCCGAGCTTCACCTGCATCGTCGCCTTCCAGGTCGAGTCGTCGACGATCTCGTCGAGTGTTGCGCCGGGCATGCAGGGGATGACGCGCGGCACGTCCATGAGGAGCGCCCAGGCGGCGTCGGGCGTGCCGTCGACCTCGAACGAGTTCTCGATCCTCACGCGGCGACGGGCTCCTTTCGGGGCGCCTTGCGGAAGGTCGCGACGATCTCGGCCGCGACAGCGATCGCGACCTCCTCGGGCGTGCGTGACCCGATGTCCAGCCCGATCGGCGCATGGATGCGAGCCAGCTGGCTCTCGGCGACTCCCTCGGCCTTGAGCCGCTCGGCGCGCTCTTCGTTCGTGCGCCGGCTTCCCATGGCGCCGATGTAGCCGGCCGACGTCTCGAGCGCGACCTTGAGCGCGGGGACGTCGAACTTGTGGTCGTGGGTGAGCACGCAGACGGCCGTGCGCTCGTCCACCGGCGCCTGCGCGAGGAAACGGTCGGGCCACTCGACGACGAGATCGTCGACGTCGGGAAAGCGCTCTTTCGTCACGAACGCCGCTCGCGCGTCGCACACGGTGACGCGATAGCCGAGGAAGCGCCCGATCCGCGCCACGGCGGCCGCGTGGTCGACGGCGCCGAAGACGTACATGTTCGGCCGGGGCACGAAAGAGCTGACGAAGAGCTCGCCGCCGTCGGTCTCGACGACCGCAGTCTCACCGCGGGCGAGCAGCTCTCCGCCGGCGCCTTCGCCGCTCGAAACGAGGCGCTTCGCGCCGATGCCGGGGCCCGAGACGGCGACCTCGAGCGCGATCGGGCGCTCCTCGCGGATCGCCTCGGCCAGCGGCGGGACCAGAGCGGGGTCGAGCGAGTCGATGAAGATGTGCACGGTTCCGCCGCACGGAAGCCCGACCTCGAACGCCTGCTCGTCGGCGATCCCGTAGGTCCGCAGCCTCGGCGCTCCGCCTGCCAGGACCTCGCGCGCCTCCTCGATGACGGCCGGCTCGACGCAGCCGCCCGTGACCGAGCCGGCGACCTCGCCACGCTCCGAGACCGCGAGCATCGCACCGGGGTCGCGCGGCGCCGAGCGCTCCGTCCTGACCACGGTCGCGGTCGCGACGCGCAGACCTGCGCCCGTCCAGCGCTCCAAAGTGTCGAGGATGTCCTTCACTGCCGGCTTGCGGAAAGGTAGCTCGCGGGATCCTCCTCGAAGCGGCGCCTGCAACCGGGGCCGCAGAACCAGTACGCGTCGCCGTCGTGCTCCGCGTGCTCGCCCCTCCCGACGACGACCGTCATCCCGCAGACGGGGTCGACCGCCTCGGCGAGCGGCGCGGAAGGCGTCGGCCGCGTGTGCCGCCAGGCGATCAGCTCGGCCAGGATCGCGACGGCGATCTCTTCTTGCCTCGACGGCCCGAGGTCGAGCCCAGCCGGGCTGCGAACGCGGACGAGCGCTTCCTCGTCGAGCCCGCGGGCGCGGAGCCCGGCGAGCACGCTCGCCGCCCGCTTCGCGCTCGCGACGAGCCCGATGTAGCCGGCGCCGCCGGCGAGCGCCGCCTCCAGCGCCTCCTCGTCACCGTGCCCCATCGTCGCCACGACGACGGCGTCTGCGTGCTCCTCGAGGTGCCGTGACACGCGCCAGCCGATCCGCCCGGCGAGGTCGGCGAGAACGCGGGCGGCCGGGCTCCCGCCCACGACCGCGAGGAGCGGCGCCGGGAGCTGAGGCTCGACGAGCACCTCGACGGTGCCCTCCGACGCGCAGCCGCTCTCGCCCGGCCCGATGCGCACGAGCCGTGGCTCGCCGTCGGCCAACGCGCCCAGCGCCTCGCGAACGACCGCCGGCTCGGAGCAGGCCCCGCCGATCCAGCCGTGCAGCGCACCGTCCGGCGTGACGAGCGCACGGTCGCCCCGGCGGGCCGAGCTCGGCCGCTCGACGTCGACCACCGTGGCGAGCGCGAACGGCTCGCCCGATGCGGCGAGCTCGCCTGCCCGGATCACGACGTCACGCGGCGAGATCACTCGGCGAGTCCCACCTCCTGCAGCGCGGCCCACACCTTGTCGGAGGTGACCGGCATCTCGATGTTCCGCACGCCTGCGTGCGCCAGGGCGTCGACGACCGCGTTCACGAACGCGGCCGGCGAGCCGACCGTGGCGGACTCTCCCACGCCCTTCGCGCCGAGGGGGTGGTGCGGCGAGGGGGTGACCGTCTCGTGGAGCTCGAACACCGGCGTCTCCCACGACGTCGGCAGCAGGTAGTCGACGAAGTTCGCGCCGATGCAGTTGCCGTCCTCGTCGAAGGTGATCAGCTCCATCGCGGCGATCGCGAAGCCCTCTGCGAGGCCGCCCATGATCTGCCCCTCGACGATCATCGGGTTGATCCGCACGCCGCAGTCGTCCACGGCGACGACGCGCCGCACCTTCCACACGCCGGTCCCGCGGTCGATCTCGACGACGACGGCGTAGGTCCCGAACGGGAACGTCATGTTCGGCGGGTCGTAGTAGTGGACGCCCTCGAGACCGGCCTCCATCCCCTCCGGCAGGTCCGTGTAGGCGGCGAAGGCGATCTCCTGGATCGTCTTCGCGCGCTCCGGGGCCCCCTTGACCCTGAAGGCGCCGGCCCCCCACTCGAGATCGTCCTCGGAGGCCTCGAGCAGGTGGGCCGCCAGCGACCGCGCCTTGTCCCGCAGCTTCCGGGAGATCACCGCCGTCGCGGCGCCCGCGGTCGGTGTCGACCGGCTCGCATACGTGCCGAGCCCGTAGGGCGTGTGGTCGGTGTCGCCCTCCTGCACGTCGACGTCCTCGGGCGGAATCCCGAGCTCCTCCGCGACGATCTGGGCGAACGTCGTCTCGTGGCCCTGGCCCTGCGACTTCACGCCGAGCTTCAGCACCGCCTTGCCGGTCGGGTGCACGCGGAGCTCGGCGGAGTCGAACATGCGCAGCCCGACGATGTCGAACTCCTTGCCGTGGCCGGCGCCGACGACCTCGGTGAACGACGCGAGCCCGATGCCGACCAGCTTGCCCTCCTTGCGCGCCTGCTCCTGCTCCCGGCGCAGCTCCTGGTAGCCGAGCTTCTCGAGCGCGAGGTCCAGCGCGCCCTCGTAGTCGCCGGAGTCGTAGACCCAGCCGGTGGCCGAGGTGTACGGGAACTGATCCTTCTTGACGAAGTTCGTACGCCGGAACTCGGCCGGGTCGAGCCCGAGCTCGTACGCGGCGGTCTGGACGAGCCGCTCGATCAGGTACGACGCCTCGGTGACGCGGAACGAGCAGCGGTAGGCGACGCCGCCCGGAGCCTTGTTCGTGTACGCGCCGTCGGCCACGACGTGCGCCGCCGGGATGTCGTACGAGCCGGTGACGATGTGGAAGAGGCCGGCCTTGAACTTCGACGGCTGTGCGTCGGCGAAGAAGGCCCCGTTGTCGGAGAGCAGCTTGACCTTCAGGCCCACCATGCGGTCGCCCTTGATCGCGAGCTCGCCGCTCATGTGGTAGTCGCGTGCGAAGCCGGTCGAGATCAGGTTCCCCGTGCGGTCCTCGATCCACTTCACGGGCCGGCCGATCAGAAGCGAGGCCGCCGTCGCGATGACGTAGCCCGGGTAGATCGGCACCTTGTTGCCGAAGCCGCCGCCGATGTCGGGCGAGATGATCCGGATCTGGTGCTCGGGCAGCCCGGCGACGATGGCGAACAACGTCCTGTGCGCATGTGGAGCTTGCGACGTCATCCAGATCGTCGCCTTGCCGGTCGCAGGGTTGACGTCCGCGACGCAGCCGCAGCACTCGACCGGCGCCGGATGGCAGCGCGGGTAGAAGGTCTCGAGCGAGACGACGCGGTCGGCGTCGGCGAACGCGCGCTCGGTGGCCTCCGCGTCGCCCGCCTCCCAGTGGTAGATGTGGTTCGAGGTCTGGCCCTCCTTGTCGTCACGGATCAGGGGCGCATCCTCGGCGAGCGCCTGCTGCGGGCTCGTGATCGCCGTGAGCGGCTCGTAGTCGACCTCGATCAGCTCGAGCGCGTCCTTCGCGATGTACGCCGACTCGGCGACCACGGCCGCAACCTCCTGCCCCTGGAAGCGCACCTTGTCCGTGGCGAGCACAGCCTGCGTGTCGCCGGAGAGCGTGGGCATCCAGGCGAGGTTGTGCGCCGCGAGCGCCTCGCCGGTGACCACCGCCACGACGCCGGGCAGCTCCGCCGCCCTCGAGACGTCGATCGAGCGGATGCGCGCGTGCGCGAACGGGCTGCGCAGGAGCTCCATGTGGAGCATCCGCGGCAGGACGACGTCGTCGACGTACGTCCCCTTGCCGCGAATGAAGCGGGCGTCTTCCCTGCGCTTGACCGAGTGGCCGAGCCCGCGAATCTCCGTCGCGGCCATCGCTAAACCTCCTCTGCGCTGAGCTTGGCGGCGGCGTACTGCACCGCCTTGACGATGTTCTGGTAGCCCGTGCAGCGGCAGATGTTCCCGGAGAGCGCGAAGCGGATCTCCTCCTCGCTCGGGTCCGGGTTCTCGCGCAGCAGCGCCGTCGCGGTCAGCATCATCCCCGGCGTGCAGTAGCCGCACTGGAGCCCGTGCTCCTCGTGGAAGCCCTCCTGGATCGCGTGCAGCTTGCCGCCCTGCTCGAGGCCTTCGACCGTCGACACCTCTCGCCCGTCGGCCTGGACCGCGAGGACGGTGCACGACTTCACGGGCACGCCCTCCATCAGGACGGTGCAAGCGCCGCAGCTCGTCGTGTCGCAGCCGATGTGGGTGCCGGTCAGCCCCAGCGTCTCGCGGAGGAAGTGGACGAGCAGGAGCCGCGTCTCGACCTCCGCGGAGTGCTCCTCGCCGTTGACGGTCACGGTGAGCCGCCGCGTGCGCGTCGCCTCCGCCTGCTCGGACGTCGTCATCTGCGTCATCCCTCCTCCCTCCTGGCTTCCGCGGCCTTTCGCAGGCCGCGCTCCGTGAAGACCCGGACCACGTTTCGCTTGTACTCCGCGCTCCCGCGCAGGTCGTCGCGCGGATCGGCGGCCTCGGCGGTGAGCCGCGCCGCGTTCGCGATCGCGGCGTCGTCCAGCGCCGAGCCGACGAGCGCCTCCTCGGCCGCGGTGGCCCGGACGTTGTGCGAGCCGACGGCGCTCAGGCCGATGCCGGCGCGCGAGACCGTGCCGTTCGAGAACGACACGTGCACCGCGACCCCGACGGTCCCGAAATCCCCCACCTTGCGCTCGAGCTTGAGGTAGGTCCCTCCGGACCGCGCGCCCGGATCCGGCACGCGGACCTCCGTCACGATCTCCGTCGGGAGGAGCGAGGTCGTGAACGGGCCGCGGAAGAACTCCGTGAGTGGAATCGTGCGGGTCCCGGATGTGCTGCGCACCTCGACCTCCGCGCTCATCGCGAGGAGCGCGGCGCCCCAGTCGCCCTGCGGGTCGGCGTGGGCGAGCGAGCCGGCGACGGTGCCGAGGTTCCGCACGATCGGATCGGAGATCTGCGGCGCGGCGTCGGCGAGCGTCGTGTACCGGTCTCGCAACTGGACGGACCGCTCGCAGGTCTTGTGCCGGACGAGGGGGCCGATCTTCAGCATGCCACCCTCCTCCTTCAGGTCGTCGAGCCCCTCGATGCGGTTGATGTCGACGATCGCCTGCGGCGCCGCGAAGCGCAGCTTCATCAGGGGGATCAGGCTCTGGCCGCCTGCGAGAACCTTCGCCTCGTCGCCGTAGCGCTCGAGGATCGCGAGCGCTTCCTCGAGGGTGCCCGGCGCGAAGTACTCGAACCTCGGGGGGTACATGGACGCCTCCTTCTCTGACCCCCACCGCTCTCACCGCATGTTTCTCACCGCATGTTGCCGGTCGAGCTTACGCCCACTCTCCGGCAATTGCCACGTCCTTCTCCAATACGATCTGTCCGTGGCGTTCGGATCTGTCGACGACGTCGAACGAGCCCTGGCAAGCGAGTCGTACCTGCCCGACCGCGGGCTCGCGACCGCCATCTTCCTCGCCCTCGCGATGCGCCGCCCGCTGCTGCTGGAGGGCGAGGCCGGAGTCGGCAAGACCGAGGTCGGCAAGACGCTTGCACGGATCCTGGGCGCGGACCTGATCCGGCTGCAGTGCTACGAGGGGATCGACGCGTCGCAGGCGCTGTACGAGTGGGACTACGCGCGGCAGCTGCTCTACGCGCGGTCCCTCCAGGCGGGCGAGGTCGAGCCGGACCGGCGCGTGGCCGAGCTGTACGGGCCGGAGTTCCTCGTCGAGCGGCCCCTGCTCCGGGCGATCCGCGCGGGCCGCGGAACCGTGCTCCTGATCGACGAGCTCGACCGCGCGGACGACGAGTTCGAGGCGCTGCTGCTCGAGGTGCTCTCCGACTTCTCGGTGACGGTGCCCGAGCTCGGCACCATCGCCGCCTCCGAGCCGCCTGCGGTCGTCATCACCTCGAACCGCACGCGCGAGCTCCACGACGCGCTCAAGCGGCGCTGCCTCTATCACTGGATCGACTTCCCGGACCTCGAGCGCGAGGTCGCGATCATCCGTCTGCGCGCGCCCGTCGTCTCGGAGGCGCTCGCGCGCTCGGTCGCGCACGCCGTCGCGCGGCTGCGCGAGCTCGATCTCGTCAAGGTGCCGGGCGCGGCCGAGGCGATCGACTGGGCGCAGGCACTGGCCCACCTGGGCGCGGAGTCCGCCGACGGGTCGGCCGGACGGGAGACGCTCGGTTGGGTGATCAAGAACCGCGAGGATCTGGGCCAGGTCGAGCTGGCCCTTCCCGAGCTCCGTGATTGACGGCGTCGGCGCGCTGACCGCGTTCGGCCGCGCTCTACGCGCGGAGGGTCTTCCCGTCGGCACAGGCAGGGTCGCTTCGTTCTGCCGGGCCGCGGTGCTGCTTTCGCCGGAGGACCTCTACTGGGCCGGCCGCGCGACGCTCGTCGGCCGCCGCGAGCAGATTCCCGTGTACGACCGCGTCTTCGCCTCCTTCTTCGGCGGAGAGGAGGCGGCACCCCCGTCGGCGCGCCTCCCCGCCGTGGTCGTCGAGGAGGAGGTCGCGCTCGCAAGTCCGGTCGAGCTGCTCAGGCGCAAGAGCTTCGCCAGCTGTACGCCCGAAGAGCTCGAGCAGCTCACGGCCCTCCTGGCGCAGCTCAGGCTCGCGGTTCCGACCCGGCGCACGCGCCGCCTCGCGCCTTCGCGCTCTGGTGCTCCCGACCTGCGGCGCACGTTGCGCCGCTCGTTCCGGACCGGCGGCGAGCCGCTCGAGCGCCGGTTCCGTGCCCGCCGGAGGCGGACGCGGCGGCTCGTCCTCGTGCTCGACGTGTCGGGCTCGATGGCGGACTACTCGCGGGCGCTGCTGGTCTTCGCGCACGCCGCCCTGCGGGCCGACCGGCGCTGGGAGGCGTTCTGCTTCGGCACGCGGCTGACGCGGGTCACGCGCGCACTTGCCGCCTCGCGCCCGGACGAGGCGCTCGCGCGTGCCGCGGCGGAGGTCGTCGACTGGAACGGCGGCACGAGGATCGGCGAGTGCCTCAAGCAGCTGCTGGACGAGTATGGACACCGGGGGCTCGCGCGCGGCGCAGTCGTCGTGCTCTGCTCGGACGGCCTCGAAGTCGGCGATCCCGAGCTCCTCGCCCAGCAGATGGCCCGACTGTCACGCCTCGCCTACCGCGTCATCTGGCTCAACCCGCTCAAGGGCGACGAGGCCTACGAGCCGCTCGCCCGCGGCATGCACGCGGCGCTGCCGTACGTCGACACCTTCCTGGCCGGGCACAATCTGGCGAGCCTCGAGGAACTCCGGTCCGAGCTCTCCCGGCTCGATGCGCGCTCCGGCGGCAGCAGCCGCAGCACCGGCTAGCCGTCGGCGCGCGTCACCCGGCTCGCTGGAAGGCCGTCGTCAGCGCGCGCGCCGCGAGCACCTCGGCCAGATGGATGCGGTACTCGCCCGAGGCATACGTGTCGCCCATGGCGCCCGCGAGCGACTCCGGCACCTTGGCCGCCGCCGCCGCGATCGCCTCCTCCGAGCCCGGGCCGCCGACGAGCGCCTCGGCCGCCGCCGCGGCGTGCACCGGAGGCGACGTCACGCCGCCCGACGGTGAGGCGCGCGCGGGTGCAGATTCCCTCCTCGACCGAGACGACCGCGGCCACGCCCACGACCGCGTAGCTCGAGGCCGGATGGCGATGTTTGACATAGGCCGCGCCGGTGGTCGCCGGCACGGTCACCGAGGTGACGACCTCGGTCGGCGCGAGGGCAGTCTCGAAGAGCCCGACGAAGAAGTCGTCGGCCGCGATCGAGCGCTCGCCGTCCTTGCCGGTGGCGTTGATCGTCGCGCCGAGCGCCTTCAGCACGGTCGGGTAGTCCGCAGCCGGATCGGCGTGCGAGACGCTCCCGCCGATCGTGCCGCGGTTCCGGACCTGCGGGTCGCCGATCATCGCCGCCGTCTCGGGGATGACCGGGCTGATCCCGATCGCGACCTTGGAGCCCGCCACCTCGGCGTGCGTCGCGAGTGCCCCGATCGTGAGGTCGCCGTTGCGGGAGATCTCGTCGAGGCCGGGTATCCCGGCCAGGTCGACGAGCGCGGCCGGCGTGACGAGCCTGAGCTTCATCATCGGGAGCAGGCTGTGGCCGCCCGCGAGCAGCCGCGAGTCTTCGAGCTCGCCCAGCAGGGAGATCGCCTCGTCGAGGCTCGTCGGCCGGTGGTACGTGAATTCGGCTGGACGCATGGTGTGCATCGCGGCTTCCTCCTACTCCTGCATGGCCCGCCAGACGCGCTCCGGCGTCAGCGGCATGTCGAGGTGTGTGATCCCGAACGGGGCGAGCGCGTCCATGACCGCGTTCACGACCGCCGGAGTCGACGCGATCGTCCCGGTCTCGCCCGCGCCCTTGACGCCAAGCGGGTTGACGTCCGTCGGCGTCTCGGTCCGGTCGACCTCGAACGGCGGGAAGAAGTCGGCCTTCGGGACGGCATACTCGGTCAGGCTGGGCGTCTGGAGCTGGCCGTTCTCGTCGTAGACGGCTCCTTCCCACAGCGCCTGGGCGATCCCCTGCGCGATCCCGCCGTGCACCTGTCCGTCGACGATCATCGGGTTGATCACGCGCCCGACGTCGTCGACGGCGACGTAGCGCCGAAGCGCCACCTCGCCCGTCTCCCGGTCGACCTCGACGACCGCCACGTGCGTTCCGAACGGGAACGTGCAGGCCGGCGGGTCGTAGTACGTCGTGTCGTCGAGGAACGGCTCCTCGCCTTCGGGCAGGTCGTATGCGAGCGCGGCGGCGCCGGCGATCTCCTGGATCGTCTTGGCGCTGTCGGGCGAGCCCTTGACGTAGGCCTTGCCCTCCTCGAAGACGATGTCCTCCGCGTCGGCCTCGAGCATGTGCGCGGCAACGCGACGCACCTTCGCCTTGATCTTCTGCAGGCTGTTGTAGACCGCGACCGCGCCGACCGCGGCGCTCCGGCTCGCGTACGTGCCGTAGCCGAACGGCGTGCCGAGCGTGTCGCCCAGCTCGACCGTGACGTCCTCGATCGGGATCCCGAGCTCGGTCGCGACAACCTGGGACACGGTCGTCTCGTGCCCCTGCCCCTGCGGCTGCGTGCCGATGGTGACGACGACCTTCCCGGTCAGGTGCACGCGGATGGCGGCGCTCTCCCACATCGCCGCACCCCAACCCTCGCCGGCCGCCCCGATCCACGCGGAGGGCGCCGCACCGCAGATCTCGACGTAGGTCGAGAAGCCGATCCCGAGCAGGCGGCCCTCGCGCCGCGCCGCCTCCTGCTCCGAGCGGAACCCCTCGTAGTCGACGATCTCGAGCGCGCGGTCGAGCGCCTTCTCGTAGTCGCCCGTGTCGTAGACGAGCCCGCGGAGGATGCCCGGGTCGTACGGGAAGGCATCCGGCGGGATGAAGTTCGTGCGGCGGACGTCCACCGGGTCGAGCTCCAGCTCGCGCGCGACCAGGTCGACCGCGCGCTCGACGACGTACGTCGCCTCCGGGCGGCCGGCGCCGCGGTACGCGTCCACCATGCCGGTGTTGGTGTAGACGCCGAGCACCTGGCAGTGGATGTTCGGGATCCGGTAGGCGCCGGAGAGCATCCGCCCGTACAGCGTCGTCGGGATTCCCGGGGCGATCGTCGACAGGACGCCGCCCAGGTTCGCGTACGTCTTCGCCTTGAGCGCGGTGATCGTCCCGTCGCGCTTCGCGCCGACCTTGAGGTACGTGATGTGGTCGCGGCCGTGCGTGGTCGCGGCGTAGTTCTCGCTCCTCGTCTCGATCCACTTGACCGGCCGGCGGATCTTCTCGGCGAGGGCCGCCACCAGCACGTACTCGTGGTAGAGGAAGATCTTCGTGCCGAAGCCGCCGCCGACGTGCAGCGCGATACAGCGCATCTTCGTCTCCGGGATCCCGAAGACGAACGCCGTCATCAGCAGACGCATGATGTGCGGGTCCTGCGAGGTCATCCAGACGGTGTACTGGCCCGTGCCGGGGTCGTACTGCGCGGCGGCGCCCCGCACCTCCATCGGCGTCGGGATGAGGCGCTGGTTGACGAGCCTCTGCTCGACGACGACCTCCGCCTCCTCGAGGGCGCGATCGGTCGCCTCGGCGTCACCGCACGACCAGTCCATCACGATGTTGCTTGGCGCGTTCTCGTGCAGCTGGACCGTGCCCTCCGCGGCGGCCTGCTCCCCGTCGACCACGACGTCGAGCGGCTCCCAGTCGACCTCGATCAGCCCGAGCGCGTCCTCGGCCGCGTAGCGATCCTCGGCCACGACGACGGCGACGCCCGCGCCCGTGTGCAGGACGCGGTCGATCTCCAGCGCTCTCGGCGTGTTGACGAAGTTCTCGACGCCGCCCGCCTGCCACGCGCACGGGAGCGCGGGCAGATGCTCGAAGTCCTTCCCCGTGTAGACGCCGACGACGCCCGGGTGCGCGGCCGCCTTCGTGGTGTCGATGCTCCTGATCCGCGCGTGCGCGTACGGCGAGCGCAGGATCGCCGCGTGCACCATCCCGGGGAGCCGCAGATCGTCGAGGTACTTGCCCGCGCCCGTGAGCAGGCGCGCGTCCTCGACGCGCTTGACCGGCGTGCCGAGCAGGTTCTTCGGAGCTTCCACCGTCGTCATCGCGTCACCTCCGCGGCCTCGCGCACGGCCCGGACGATGTTCTCGTAGCCGGTGCACCTGCACAGGTTCCCTTCGAGGGCATGCCGGATCTCGTCGTCCGACGGCTCCGGATTCGCCGCGAGCAGATCGACCGCGGCCATGATCATCCCGGGGGTGCAGAACCCGCACTGCAGCCCGTGCTTCTCGTGGAACGCCTCCTGCACGGCGTGGAGGTTGCCGTTCGACGCGATGCCCTCGATCGTCGTGACGGCGGCTCCGTCGACCTGGACCGCCAGCACGGTGCACGACTTCACGGCCATGCCGTCCAGGTGGACGGTGCACGACCCGCACTGGGACGTGTCGCAGGCGATCTTCGTGCCGGTGAGCCCGAGGTGGTCGCGGATGAAGTCCACCAACAGGGTTCGCGGCTCTACGTCAGCCTCTCGCCGGGCACCGTTGACGGTGATCGCGACGTGCATCTCGGCCTCCTTCGGTCGTCCAGGCGGCGTTCGCGGCGGAAGCGACGGCCCAGCGCCGCCTCCGGCTCAGGGCCACCATACGCCTCGGCGGCGGGGTTTTCCACGCCGTCCGGGAACGACCGCGCTCAGGGCTGCGGCGTCACCGGATTGGATGCGGCCGACTCCGGGCCCTCGGCGACCTCGTTCCTGGCACGCACGGTGAACGTGTACTGGGTGCCGTTCTCGAGGCCCGTCACGACGATCGGACTTGCGTCGCCTTCCCCGGTGATCCCGGGCGGGGTCGAGGTGACCGTGTAGCGCGTGATCGGCGAGCCGCCGGTATCCGCGGGCGCCTCGAACGAGACCTCCGCCTGACCGTCCCCGGCAACCGCCGCCACATTCGTGGGCGGGCCGGGTGCCGTCGGCGCCGTCGGCGCCCCGCCCGGCCCCTGGCCACGTCCGCCGCCCGGCGCAGATGCCTCGGAGGCCGTCTTGGCCCCGAAGTAGAAGCCCAGGACGGTCGCCAGAGCGGTGGTGAGCGCCGTGACGACCGTCTTCAACAGGTCGCCCGCCACGTCGGCCGGGCCCACGAGCAGCGCCGCCAGGGCAATGCAGACCAGCGTCAGGAGGCCCAGCGCGATCATCGTCCGGGTCAGCCCCGGCGTGCCCTTCGGCGCTTCGCGGATCTGGCGCGCCAGCGCTCGGACCTCCGCGGCGGAGAGCCCCTCACCCTCCTTCGTCGACTTCACCTCCGCGAGGAGCTTCGGGAGGTGCGTCGCGAGTCGTTTGTTGGCGCTGATCCGGTCGTACAGGATCAGCGCGAACCACAGCGCCGAGAAGAGCACGACGATCAAGACGACGAACAGGAACTGCCCGGTACTTCCGAGATCGATCACCGAGCGCGACCCCGTGGTCGTCGTCGGCGTCGTGGTCTCCGCCCCCGCGCTTCCGGCCGACAGCGCGAGGGTCGCCACCAGGACCACTGTAAGGAGGGCACTCCGGCGCAGGGCCCGTCGCGCGGTCATGACGCGCATGCTGACACAGATGTCGGGTTATGTTCCTGACGACCCGACGTAGCGAGAAAGGAATCGACATGGCCGGACGAACATTCGCCGCCCTCTCCGACCGGCAACTGGCCGAGCTGCTCGGGTTGATCAAGAGCTCCGACAGCGTCGAGTTGAAGCTGACGGTCTCGGAGTCCGACCACTACTCGACCGTGCAGGCGCTCGGCATGGACACGTTGGACGCCCAGCTCCGGCACGTGTTCTTCTTCGATACCCCGGATCTCGCGTTGAACGAGAGCGGCCTGGTCGTGCGGGCGCGGCGCGTGCAGGGCAAGGGAGACGACTCGGTGATGAAGCTTCGCCCGGTCACTCCGGACGACCTTCCGGCCGACCTCCGCCGGTCGCCGAGCTTCAACGTCGAGGTCGACGCGGCCCCTGACGGTTTCGTCTGCTCCGGATCGCTCAAGGCGACGCTCGGGCCGAGCGTCGTCAAGGAGACGCTCCAGTCGGGAGCGCCCGATCCGCAAGCTCTTCACGAAGGAGCAGCGCGCGTTCTACCGGGAGCACGCTCCGGAAGGCATCGGCCTGGACGACCTGGAGGTCCTCGGGCCCGATCCTGGTGCTGAAGCTGCGGTTCCGGCCCGAGGAGCTCGGGCGGAAGGCCGTCGCCGAGATGTGGTTCTACCCCGACTTCTCCCGCATCCTCGAGCTCTCGACGAGGTGCGCCCCGACGGAGGCCTTCCAGGTCGCGGCGGAGGCCCGTGCGTTCCTGGCCGGGAGAGGGGTCGACCTCTCGAGCGAGCAGGCCGCGAAGACCCACACGACGCTCGAGTTCTTCTCCGGCCGGCTGAAGGCGGGCGCGTGAGCGAGGGCTGCGGCGCGTCTCTCTTCTCTCGTCCGGTTGTCTGTTGCGGGCGACCTTGAAATCCGGAATGCTCCACCGCTCGGTGCAGCGTCGGCCGTAAGTAGAGATCCGCAGAGAGGGAGATCCCGTGGCCGATGATGCGTCCAAGGGGCCTGTGGGGACGAGCGGTTCGCTTGCCGCGACCGTCGCGTCGCTGATGCCGCAGCTGAAGGACGACCTGGCGCGTCTGGTCGCGATCCCGTCCGTCTCGGCCGCCGGGTTCCCCGAGGAGACGAGGCCGGCTCTGCTCGAGGCGTACGAGGAGGTCGTCGCGCTGCTTCGAGAGGCCGGGGTCGAGGGGCTCGGCTCGCTCGAGCTTCCGGATACTGCCCCGGTCGTCACGGGTGAGATCCCGGCGCCCGCCGGGGCGCCGACGGTGCTGCTGTACAGCCACTACGACGTGGTGCCGGTGGGTGACGAGTCGAAGTGGGAGTCGCCGCCGTTTGAGGCGACCGAGCGGGACGGAGCGATCTACGGGCGCGGTAGCGCCGACACGAAGTCGAACATCCTCATGCATGTCGGCGCGCTGCGCGCCTGGGAGGGCAAGCCGCCGGTAGGGATCAAGGTCGTGATTGAGGGCCAGGAAGAGGTCGGCAGCGCTTTCACGACCTTCCCACCGTCCCGGCCCGATCTCTTTACCGCCGATGCCATGGTGATCGGGGACATGGGCAGCGTCCGGCCGGGAGTCCCGACGCTCACGGTCGCCCTGCGCGGCATGGCGATGGTGACGCTCGAGGCGAGGACGCTCGCCGGACCGAAGCACAGCGGTCAGTTCGGCGGCGCGGCGCCGGATGCGCTGATCGCGCTGCTCCATGCGCTCGCGTCGATGCACGACGAGCACGGCGACGTGGCTGTTCCCGGCCTGCGCCGCGAGGAGTGGACTGGCGCCTCGTACAGCGATGAGGAGTTTCGGGAGCTGGCGGAGGTCAAGCCCGGGGTGCCGTTCTTCGGAACCGGCAGCCTGGGCGAGCGGATCTGGTCGGGGCCGGCGATCACCGTGACGGGGATCGACGTCCTGCCCGTGGACAAGGCGGTCAACGCGGTCGTGCCGTACGCCCGGGCCAAGGTGAGCCTGCGCGTTCATCCGGAGCAGGACCCGCTCGAGGCGCAGGCAGCATTGGCCGGCTACCTCGAAGGGCTGCAGCCGTTCGGTGTGGAGCTCACGGTCACCGCGCTGGAGACGGGCAGCGGCTTCGCCGCGAAGACGAACGGGCCCGCGTACGACGCCGCACGAGAGGCTCTCGCGAGTGCCTGGGGAGGCGAGACCGTGACCGTCGCCTCGGGCGGCTCGATCCCGCTCGTCAGCGCGCTTCAGGAGGCGGTGCCCTCCGCCGAGATGCTGCTGATCGGCACCACCGACGGCTTCGCAAACATCCACGCGCCGAACGAACGCGTCCTGGTCGACGAGTTCGAGAAGGCGGTCGCGGCCGAGGCCGAGTTCTTCGGCCGCTTCGCCGGGGCCGCGTGAACGAGTCGGCAACACCGGTAGCCGCGAACGAGCAGACGTTCCTCGAGCGGATCCTGGACGGGATCGAGCGGGCAGGGAACAAGATGCCGCACCCGGCGATCCTCTTCCTCGTGCTCTGCGGGGTCGTCATCGTCCTCTCGCAGATCCTCTACTGGGCCAACGTCTCGGCGACATTCGAGGTCGTGAAGCCGCCGGCGGTGCCGACCGAGGAGACGTATTACGGAGGCTCGAGCGAGCCGACGGACGTCGGGCCGACCGAGCCGGAGCCCCCCGCCGCGTACGAGGTCAGGACCGAGACCGCCAAGGTCAAGGGGCTGCTCACGGGCGAAGGGGTCCGCTTTCTCTTCACCTCGTTCGTCTCGAACTTCAGGAACTTCGCCGCGGTCGCGATCATGCTCGTCGTGATGATCGGGGTCGGGCTGGCGGAGGCCGCCGGGCTCATAGCCTCGCTGATACGCAAGCTCGTCGGCGTGTCCTCACGGGGCACGCTGACGTTCATCATCGTGCTGCTCGGCATCCTCTCGAGCGTCGCCTCGGACGCGGGCTACCTCGTGCTGATCCCGTTAGGAGCCGCGGCCTTCAAGAGCGTCGGCCGAAACCCGTTAGCCGGGATCGCGGCGGCCTTCGCCGGTGTTGCCGCAGGCTTCGGCGTCAACGTCCTGATCACGCCGCTCGACGGTGTGCTCACCGAGATCACGAACGATGCGGCCGGTTTCTCCAACCAGGCCTCGCACATCGACCTCGCGGCCAACCTCTACTTCGGGATCGGCTCGACGATCTTCGTCGCGTTCCTGCTGACGATCATCAGCACACGGCTCGATCGAGAACCGGCTCGGCGACTGGGACCCCGCCGACCACGGCGAGGGCTGGGCCATGGACGAGCAGGAGGAGCAGGAGGTGTCGCCTGAGGCCGACGCCAAGGGTCTGCGGTGGGCGCTCTGGGGAGCCATCGGCGTGTTCGTGGTGATCGCCTTGCTGACCGCTATCCCGGGCGCGCCGCTGCGCGATCCCGTTACCGACAAGGTGATCGGCGACTCGCCGTTCATGGACAGCTTGATCGTGATCATCATGCTGTTCTTCTACGTGTCCGGGTACCTGTACGGACGCGGCGCGGGGACGATCAAGGGCAGCAAGGACGTGATCTCCACGATCGAGAAGTCGTGGGCCGGGCTGGCGAGCCTGCTCTTCCTGTTCCTGCTCATCGCCCAGTTCATCGCCTACTTCAACTTCAGCAACATCGCCGAGGTCGTGGCGGTCAAGCTCGGCGACGTGCTCGAGCGCATGAACATCGGCGCCGTCTGGCTGCTGATCGGGTTGATCATCATCACGATCATCGTCGACCTGATCATCCCGGCGGCGATCGCGAAGTGGGCTCTGCTCGCACCGATCTTCATCCCGCTGTTCATCCGCCTCGGAGTGGCGCCGCAGACGGTGCTCGCCGCCTATCGCGTCGGCGACTCGCCGGCCAATGTGGTCACTCCGCTGATGGCCTACTTCCCGCTCATCGTCGTCTTCACGCAGCGCTACAAGAAGGACGCGGGCATCGGCACCGTCGTGTCGCTGATGCTGCCCTACGTCGTCATCCTGTCGGTCGCCTGGACGCTCTTCTTCGTCGCCTGGTACCTGATCGGGATACCGCTGGGTCCGGGAGCGCCCGTCCACACGGGGTGACGGATCTGAGCCGGACCGCGTAACGCGGGCCCTCCGGGCTCGATCGCCACCGTCAAGATCGCGGCGGATGAGCAACATGACGATCACGTTTCTCGTGCTAGCCGCGACGGTGGTCGTCTTCGTCTGGGACCGCGTCCTGGGTCGGCCAGGAGCTGATCGCGCGAGTCGGGGAGAGCCGCACGAGGCTCATCGTCCCCACGCTCCTGCTCGTCGCCCTCCTGACGGCGTTGATCAGCGTCAACGGCGCGGTCGCCGCCCTCGTGCCCGTCGTGGTCGTCGTCGCGGTGCGTCTACGGCGGTCACCGTCGCGGCACGATCGCGATCGTCGTCCTCCTCGGCGAGCGGCTCCTGCCCGACCGCACGGCCCGCACGATCTCTCGCGACTTCAGCGACCATGCGCGTACGCTCGTCGCCCAGTACGGGCTGACGGGCGCAGGCCGACAGCCTGCTGACGCGCTGGTCGGGCGCACGCGGAGGTCGTGATCCCGCTGAGGTGGCGCTGATCGGCGTGACGGCGTTCCGGGGATGGTGACCGACGAGCGGTGATCGTGATCCCGGTCGTCGGTCTCGGCCGCGGCGGAGATGGACGTGTCCGCAAAGCCCGCGTTGATGGCGGTGAGCGTCTCCGCGGCGGCCTCGTTCCTGACCCCGGTCGCCACGCCGGCGAACCTGATGGTGCTGGACCCCGGGGGATACCGCTTCGGCGACTACTGGAAGCTCGGCCTGCCGCTCCTCGCTCTCTTCGGCGTCGTCGCCGTCCTCCTCGTTCCCGTGTTCTGGCCGTTCTGAGGTTAGGTTGGGCCGATTCGATGCTGGACGGGATCGAGTACCACCTCTGGCGCCAGACCCTCTCGGACGGAGACGTCACGACCGTGTACGCCGTGCGCCACCCGAGCGCGTCGACGCGCCTTCGCGTGGTGCACTTCCCCAGCCCGCGGCGGCTGGACGTGTGGTGCGTGGCGAACGGGATGGGCGAGGCGGTCGTCGGCGGCTTCTTCCTGCGCGATCCCTACCGGCCGCTCGGCGAGCTGTGGATCGACGGAAGGCCGGCGAGACCACGAGCCCGTCGCGCCGCCGTACGGGTCGCGGCGCGGAACCGTCGTCGTCGATCCGGACGGGGTGGTGCGTCTCGTGGGCCGCGACGCGGCGCCCACCCGGCCTACGGGCGATCTGCTGCAGGCCGGCCCGCTGCTCGTCGCCGGCGGGGCCGTCGTCTTCGACGGCGACGATGACCGCGAGGGCTTCTCGGCCGGCGCGGGCCAGTTCGACTCCGACATCACGGAGGGCCGCTACCCGCGGGCGGCGCTCGGCGTCTCGGACGGGTGGCTGCTCGCCGTCGCGTGCGACGGGCGCCGCTCGAACGTCGACGGAGGCCTGACCATGCTCGAGCTCGCCGAGGTGATGGTCGAGCTCGGCGCCGAGACGGCGATCAACCTCGACGGGGGCGGCTCGACCACGCTCGTGCATCGCGGGCACCTCCTCAACCGACCCTATTCCACGCAGGACCAGCCGGCGCCCGCGTCCCGGAAGGTCGTGAGCGCGCTGGTCTTCGAGCCGCTGACCTGACGAGCGACGACGAAGAGACATTGATGGGCGCACACCGAGAGACCGAGCAGAACGCCGAGCCGGCTTTCGTCTCCACGGGGCGCCTGCCGCGTCCGGAGCAGGTCGAGGCGCTCGTCGCCGAGGCGCACGAGCGCTATCGGACCAACACCGAAGGGGAGAACTCGGAGGTGTACCCGGCGCTGGCCGCGGTCCCGGAGTGACCTCTTCGGCGTCTGCCTGGTCGGAACGAGTGGCAACGTCTACGCGGCCGGGGACACCGACGTCGAGTTCTCGATCATGAGCGTGTCCAAGCCGTTCGTCTTCGCCCTGGTGTGCCAGTCCCTCGGTGCGGAGCGGGCGCGCGAGCTGCTCGGGGCGAACAGCACCGGGTTGCCGTTCAACTCGCTGACGGCGGTCGAGTGGAGCGGGGACGGCCGCACGAATCCGATGGTGAACCCGGGCGCGATCGCCACGACGAGCCTCGTACCGGGCGAGACGGCCGAGGCGAAGTGGCAGGCTCGTCCACGAAGGTCTGTCCCGGTTCGCCGGACGCACGCTCTCGCTGAGCACCGAGGTGTACCGGTCCGCCTCGGAGACGAACGATCGAAACCAGAGCATGGCGCGTCTGCTCCAGAGCTACGACGCGATCTACTGCGACCCGGTCGAGGCGACCGATCTGTACACGAGACAGTGCGCGCTGAACGTGAACGCCAGGGATCTCGCGGTGATGGGCGCCACGCTGGCGGACGGCGGGGTCAATCCCGCTCACGGGCGAGCGGGTGATCGACGCGGAGATCTGCCGGTACACGCTGGCCGTGATGACGACGGCCGGGCTGTACGAGACTTCCGGCGACTGGCTCTACGACGTCGGGCTGCCGGGCAAGAGCGGGATCGGCGGCGGGATCGTCACCGTCGCTCCCGGCAAGGGCGGGCTGGGGACGTTCGCCCCGCGGCTCGACGAGGCGGGGAACAGCGTCAAGGGCCGGCTCGCGGCGGAGTTTCTGTCCCGGCGGCTGGGATTGGACCTGTTCCTGTCGAAACCCGAGGCATGAGAGGACGCGCCTACAACTTCGTCGGCTCGTCGGCGCGCGGCGCTTCTCGCGCTGCTTGCGGCGGTCGCGCTCGGCTCGTGCCCGACCGCCTCGGCCGACCTCGCCGACGAGACGGCCCTCGCCGAGCGCTACGCCCCGGTGATCCGGCTCGTCGAGCAGCCCGAGGAGTGCGGCCCCGGCGAGCCGTACGAGCCGATGGACGTCGACGTCCTCTTCGACGAGCCGACGGTGGCCCTGCGCGGGCCGTGGGGCGTCGGCGACCTCGTCAAGATCGCCCCGAGCGCGAAGGATCTCGCGAACGGTCTCTACGAGTACCACCTCGACTTTCCCGGGAATTCGCTCAATCCCGGCTGCGGCTACGAGCGCTGGGCCCGCCGCCTCACCGAGGGACGGAGACCGGCGGTCTACGCGCACGTGGCGAGCGACGCCGCCTATCCGGGGAAGCTCGCGCTGCAGTACTGGATCTTCTACGCGTTCAACGACTGGAACAACACCCACGAGGGAGACTGGGAGATGATCCAGCTCGTCTTCGACGCGCCGGACGCGCGGCGCGCGCTCGCCACGTCGCCGACCTCGGTCGGCTACAGCCAGCACGAAGGCGCCGAGCGCACGGCGTGGGGAGCCGACAACCTCCAGATCGTCGACGGAACCCATCCGGTCGTCTACCCGGCGGCGGGATCGCACGCGAACTTCTTCGGCGAGGCGCTCTACCTCGGCAGCTCGGCCGAGCAGGGCGTCGGATGCGACGACACGCTCGGCCCTCACGTCGACGTCAGGCCGACCGTGCACACGATCCCGAGCGACCGGGCGGCCGCGCGGGAGTCGTTTCCGTGGATCGCGTTCGAGGGGCGCTGGGGCGAGCTCCAGCCTGCGTTCTTCAACGGCCCGACAGGCCCGAACCTGAAGACGCAGTGGACCGAGCCGATCCGGTGGTCTGAGGGTTGGCGCGACCGAAGCTACGCCGTCCCGGCGGGTGGCGCGCTCGGGACAGGGGCGACCGACTTCTTCTGCGGTGCGATCGCCGGCGGCTCGAGGAGCCTGCGCCGAGCCGTGGAGCACCCACTGCCTGCCCTGGTCATCCTCGGCGTGCTCGCGGCGCTCATCCTCTTCGGGCTCTCACGCACGACGTGGCGGCCCGCCGCGCCGGTCCGCCTCGCGCGACGGCGGGCGTGGGGCCAGATCCTCGCCGCCGCGGCACGCATGTACGTCCACCGGATACCGCTCTTCGTGTGCATCGGCCTCCTGTTCCTCCCCATCTCCCTGCTCATGACCTTCCTGCAGGTGGTCGTCCTCCACGCGTCGAGCGTCCTCGGCATCCACAACGAGGGCGGGGGCGCGGGGCTGCTGTTCCTCGTCGTGGTCGTCGTCGGCACCACCCTGACGCTGCTCGGGCTGGCGCTCGTCCAGGGGGCGGTCGTGCGGGCTCTCGTGGAGATCGACGAGGGCCGCCCGGTCGGGCCCGTTCACGCCTACCGGATGGCGCTGGACATCGTCTGGCCGCTGCTCGGCGCGATCGCGATCGCCGTCGCCGTCGTCACCGTGCTTCTCGGGTCGGTCTTCCTCGTTCCGATCGCCGTGTGGCTGGCCGTCCGCTGGGCACTCATCGTCCCCGCGGTCGAGCTCGAGCGCACCTCCGCGAGGCAGGCGCTGCGGCGAAGCGGGCGCCTCGTGCGGCAGGAGTGGCTGAAGGTCGCGTCGCTGATCGTCGTCGGGGGAGCACTCGCTCTCGCAGCCGGACCGCTGATCGGCGCCCTCTTGATCATCCTCACGAGCGCGCCGCCGTCGCTGCTGAACATCGTCGCCGGCCTCGTCTACGCGGTGACGATGCCGTTCGTCGCCCTCACCACCGCGTACGTCTACCTCGACGCACGAGTCCGGGACGAGCTCGCAGGCGACGACGATGCCTCAGAGAGGATGCTGCCGGCGGAGATCCAGATCTGAGAAGCCGAGCGAGAGCTCAGTACCAGATCGCAACGCGGCGTCCTTCGACCGTCTCCGGTGGATCGGGCAGCGTTCGGGCCTCGCCGCCCGCGATCCTCGTCGCCGTCCAGGCCGCCGCCGCGGCATCGAGGACGTCGTCGAGCGGAGCCACGGCAGCGGCATGGAGGTCCAGCTCGATCCCGTGACGGCGTAGGAGGGCCATTCGCTCGAGCGCACCCCCTGCCGACTTCTTCCCATATCGCAACGGCCGTCGTTCGTTCATCGCGCGAAAGGAGACCTCCGGATGAACCTCGTAGAGCCGCGCGTCAGCCTCAGCGAGGGCCGTCACATGGATGATCCGCGGGCCCAGCGCGTGCGCCTGTGCAGAGATGCCGAGTCCCGGACCAAAGGGAGCATTCAACGCCTCGCGCCCGGGCGTGGAGAACACGGTGCTCGCGGTGCCCTTGAGATAGGCGCGTGCCGCGCCGTCCGCGGCCCGCGGCCCGAACCCGATCGGGACGTCGATGGCCAACACGTCGGCGGCTCCGAGCTCCGCGAAGGAGCTGTCGATGGGCCGGAGCAGCTCATCCCGTCGGAATCGTCCGTCCTCGAGCAGGATCGCAACCCAGCCGCCCTTGGTTCCGTCGATTCCGGCGACGAGCACGTCACGAGCCTAGTTCGCGCCTGCACGGGCGTGCGGTCTACTGCACGGCGGCAAGGCCGCGAGCCTTGCGTGACGCGGCGGTCTGCCGCTTCTGGGCGGAGAGCTCGACCTTCCGCAGCCGCGCATGGACCGGGGTCACCTCGACGCACTCGTCCTCGCGGATGAACTCGAGCGCCTGCTCGAGCGACATCGGCCGCGGCGGGATCAGGCGGACGAGCTCGTCGGCGGTGGACGAGCGGATGTTCGTCAGCTTCTTCTCCTTCGTGGCGTTCACGTCGAGGTCGTCGGACCGCGCGTTCTCGCCCACGACCATCCCCTCGTAGACCTCCGTGCCCGGCGCGACGAAGAGCTGCCCGCGCTCCTGCAGGTTCAGCAGCGCGAACGAGGTGGCCGCGCCGCGGCGGTCGGCGACGAGACTCCCCGTCGGGCGCGTCCTGAGCTCGCCGTGCCACGGCTCGTAGCCCTCGAAGACGTGGTGGAGGATCCCTGTCCCGCGCGTCTCGGTCAGGAACTCCGTCCGGAAGCCGATCAGGCCGCGCGCCGGAACGAGGTACTCCATCCGCACCCAGCCGGTGCCGTGGTTGACCATCTGCTCGAGGCGGCCCTTGCGCAGCGCGAGCAACTGCGTGATCACGCCGATGTACTCCTCGGGCGCGTCGATCGCGAGACGCTCCATCGGTTCGTGCGTCCTGCCGTCGATCTCGCGCGTCACGACCTGCGGCTTGCCGACGGTGAGCTCGAAGCCCTCGCGCCGCATCAGCTCGACGAGTACCGCGAGCTGCAGCTCGCCGCGGCCCTGCACCTCCCACGCGTCGGGCCGCTCCGTCGGAAGCACCTTCAGCGAGACGTTGCCGACGAGCTCCTGGTCGAGCCGCGCCTTGACCATACTCGCGGTCAGGCGATTGCCGTCCAGGCCCGCGAGCGGTGACGTGTTGATCCCGATCGTCATGGCCAGGCTCGGCTCGTCGACGCCGATCACCGGCAGCGGGCGCGGGTCGTCCGGGTCGGCGAGGGTCTCGCCGATCGTGACCGCCGGGATGCCGGCGACGGCGATGATCTCGCCCGGCCCCGCGTCGTCCGCGTCGACGCGATCGAGCGCCTCCGTCACGTACAGCTCCGTCACCCTGGCGCGTTCGACGGTGCCGTCGGCGCGGCACCAGGCGACCTGCTGGCCCTTGCGGATCGTCCCCTCGTGCACGCGGCAGAGCGCGAGCCGGCCGACGTAAGGGGAGGCGTCGAGGTTCGTCACGTGCGCCTGGAGCGGGTGTCCGTCCTCGTAGGACGGCGCGGGGATCCGCTCGAGCAGCACGTCGAAGAGCGGCTGCAGGTCCTCGGCGAGCGCGTCCGGCTCGTCGCCGGCAAGGCCGGCCCTGGCGTTGCAGTAGACGATCGGGAACTCGATCTGGGTCTCGTCCGCGTCGAGATCGAGAAAGAGCTCGTAGACCTCGTTCACGACCTCCTCGATGCGCGCGTCCGGGCGGTCGACCTTGTTGACGACGAGGATCAGCGGCAGGCGCGCCTCGAGCGCCTTGCGCAAAACGAACCGGGTCTGCGGCAGCGGCCCCTCGCTGGCGTCGACCAGAAGCAGGACGCCGTCGACCATCGTCAGCCCGCGCTCGACCTCGCCGCCGAAGTCGGCGTGCCCCGGCGTGTCGACGATGTTGATCTTGACGCCTCCGTGCCGGACCGCGGTGTTCTTCGCCAGGATCGTGATCCCCTTCTCGCGCTCGAGGTCCATCGAGTCCATCACCCGCTCGGCGACGTCCTGGTTCGCCCGGAAGGAGCCGGACTGCCAGAGCATGGCGTCGACGAGCGTCGTCTTCCCGTGGTCGACGTGGGCGACGATCGCGACATTGCGGATGTCCTCGCGCAGCGGCATCGAGGCAGGGTAGCCGCGTTCGGTCGACGGGCCGTTCAGGCGGTGCGACGCGCGACGTGCTCGCGGCGGACGTCCTCGGGCCGCGCGCAGCCCAGCAGCTGCATGGCGAGCTCGATCTCGGCGCGGAGCAGCTCCAGCACGCGGGCGACGCCTTGCTCGCCCCCCGCCGCGAGCCCCCAGAGGACGGGCCGGCCGACGAGCACGGCGCGCGCACCGAGGGCAAGCGCCTTGACGGCGTCCGATCCGCGGCGGACACCCCCGTCGACGTACACCTCGATCTGCCCGTCGACGGCCTCGACCACCTCCGGCAGCGCGTCGAGCGTCGCGGCCACGCCGTCGAGCTGGCGGCCGCCGTGATTCGAGACGACGAGCGCGGCCGCGCCGTGCTCGCAGGCAAGGTGGGCGTCCTCGGCGCCGATGACGCCCTTGACGACCACGGGCAGGCCGGCCAGCTCGGCGAACGCCTCGACGTCCTTCCAGGTCACGGAGGGGGACATGAGCGAGAACGCCTGCGCCGGAGTCTGAGCCGCCTCGCCGAGGGTCGCGATCATGTGCGTGACGGTGAAGCCCGTGCGAAGGTCGCGCTCGCGACGGCCGAGCACGGGCGTGTCGACGGTCAGCACGAGCGCGGTGAATCCCTGCTCTTGCGCCAGCTCCACCAGCGAGCGCGTGAACCCCGGGTCACGGAAGACGTAGAGCTGGAACCAGCGCGCGCCGCCGGCCTCTGCCACCTCCGCCGGGTGGGCGGTCGAGAGCGTCGAGAGGCACATCACCGTTCCCGCGGCGGCCGCGGCGCGCGCGGTCGCCGCCTCGCCGTCCGGATGGGCCATCCGCTGAAACGCCGTCGGCGCGACGAGCAGCGGCATCGAGACGGCCTGGCCGAGGACGGTCGTCGCAGTCGACGCGCCGCCGACGTCGACGAGCACACGCGGCCGCAGGATCCAGCGCCCGTACGCGGCGACGTTGTCGCGCAGGGTGATCTCGTCACCCGACCCGCCTGCGTAGTAGCCCCACGCGCCCGGGTCGAGCCGCTCCTCGGCGGCCCGCTCGAAGTCCGCGACGTTGAGCAGCGTCTCTAGCGGCTCCACCAGCTCCGCCTCCGCTCCGTGCGCGGCGCCTCGCCGATCGCGCGCGCCCCCGCCGCGACGTCCTCCGCCGTGACGTGCATCAGCTCGTCCGCCCCCAGCTCCTCGAGCTCGCGGCCCTCGAGCCGGGACAGCCGCAGCGCCTGTGCCGCGGTCGCCTGCTCGAAGAGCGTCCGGGCGAAACGGGCGTTCCCGAACCCCTCGCCGCGTTCCGCGGCGCCGAGCGCCCGCGCGAGCTCGGCATCCGCCTCCTCGTCGAGCCGGTACTCGGCCTCGCGCGCGAAGCGGTGCGTGATCTCGACCAGCTCGCCGGTCGCGTAGTCCGGGAAGGCGATCTCCCGCGCGAAGCGCGAGCGGAGGCCGGGATTCGAGTCGAGGAAGTGGTGCATCAGCCGCGGGTACCCGGCGACGATCACGACCAGCCGGTGCCGGTAGTCCTCCATCCGCTTGAGCAGCGTCTCGATCGCTTCGGAGCCGAAGTCGAGGCGGGCCTCCTCGGGCGCCAGCGCGTAGGCCTCGTCGATGAAGAGGACGCCGTCGAGCGCTCGGCGGATGACGCGGTCAGTCTTCAGCGCCGTCGCTCCGACGAACTGGCCGACGAGCCCCGCGCGGTCGACCTCGACGAGGTGCCCGCGCTTGAGCAGTCCCATCGCGCGGTACGTCTCGGCCAGCAGACGCGCCACCGTCGTCTTCCCGGTGCCGGGGTTGCCGAGGAAGACGAGATGCTGGCTCGTGGCCGTCTCGGCGAGCCCGTGCTCCTTGCGCCGAGCCTGGACGGCGAGGAAGGCGACGAGGGCGTGCACCTGCTCCTTGACGGTGCCGAGGCCGGTCAGCGAGTCGAGCTCCGCCTGGAGCTCCTCCAGGCTGCGCGACTGCTCGGCACGGCGGAAGGTGTCCAGCTGGTCTGCGAGCTCCTCGCCGACGGTCTGGCGAAGCTGCTCTCCGAGGGCCTTCAGCGCATCGAGCGGATTCGGCGGCATCGGCGAAACGGTATACGGTGCCCGGCGTGAAGCCGCTGCTCCCGCCCGAGGACATTGCCCGGTACGCCGACGCGATGGTACGCACGGCGGTCACGCTGAGCAGGGACGACGACCTGATCGTGACGTGCGAGCCCGCGCACCGCGACTTTGCGGTCGCCCTCGTGGAGGCGGGGTACCGCGCCGGCGCGCGCGTCGTCGAGGTCGTCTACACCGACCCGCTGCTGCGGGCCGCGCGACTACGGACGGCGCAGGAGAAGTACGTCGGCTACGTCAGCCCGTGGCGAGCGAAGCGGATGCGGGCCACGCTCGAGCCGAAGACGGCGACGCTCCTCGTCGCGGGCGACGGCGAGCCGAACGCGCTCGCGGAGATCGACCCGAAGCTGATCGCGATCGAGCAGACCGCGCCGCTGAACCAGCTCCCCTGGCTGCGCCGCGCGCTCGGCAAGAACCTCCGCCGCTGGGGGATCATCGCCTGGCCGACCGAACCCTGGGCGCGGCAGGTCTATCCCACGCTGAAGGGCGATGCAGCCGCCCGGAGGCTGGCGCGCGACCTGATGTGGTTCTGCCGGCTCGGCCCGGAGGATCCGCCCGGCTGGAAGGGGCTGAAGGAGCACCTCGACGCCGTGCGCCGCCGCGCGGGGCGCCTCACCAAGTTGAAGCTGAAGGAGCTGGAGCTGCGCGGGCCGGGCACCGAGCTGCGGGTCGCGCTTCATCCCGAAGGGCTCTGGCTCGGCGGAGGCGAGAAGAACGCGCACGGCATCCACATCTCGCCGAATCTGCCGACCGAGGAGAGCTTCACGACGCCGATCGCGTCCTCGACGGAGGGGACGTTCCGCTGCTCGCGGCCGCTCGTCTTCCAGGGCCGGCTGATCGAGGGGATCGAGGGCGAGTTCCATCGTGGACGGCTCACGAAGCTCAAGGGCAAGGGGCGGAACGGCACCTTCTTCCGCGAGTACATCGGCTCGATCAAGGACGCCGACCGCCTGGGCGAGGTGGCTCTGGTCGACGCGTCGTCCCGCATCGGGCAGGCCGGGCGCGTCTACTACAACACCCTCCTCGACGAGAACGCCGCGGCGCACATCGCGTTCGGGATCGGCTTCGAGAAGACGCGCGCGCCGGGCAAGGGAGCGCGCGGCGTCAACCGCTCGCACACCCACATCGACGTGATGATCGGCACCGACGACTTCGAGGCGACGGGCGTTGATCCACGCGGCAGGCGCGTGCCGCTGATCCGCGACGGCGCCTGGCAGCTGTAGCGGGCGCCGGGTGCCAGCCGGCGCCCCTTTCGGCCATGCCCCCGGCCTGGCCGCGGACATGGCGCATGAGGCACGAGGCGCGCGAACGTCGGGTCGGTGCGGATCGGGCGACAGGGTGTTCCGAGGAGGTTGCGTCCATCCGGTGAACCTCGGTATTGTCGCGACGTGAGGTGGGTCGGAGAGCTTGCTCCCGGGAAGTGTCAGACGCCGTGAAGCTCTCCACGACCACAGTCAGGGGTCTAGCCGGACTCACTAGCGGTCGGGAGAAAGGACGGAGAGAGTGAAGCATCGGATCATCCTGCTCGCGACCGCCGCGGCGCTCGCCGTGGCGCTGGTCGCGTCAATCAGCGTGGCGTCAGCCGGAAACGCCCGCATCAAGGCACGCACTGCACCAGCGGTGAACGCACCGAAGGTGCCCAATGCCTCGGCAATCAAGAAGAAGTACAGCGGCCAGTCGATCACGTTCATCGGCGACTCGGTCGGCGGCGGGCACACACGCGACCTCGCGCTCGCCAAGCAGTTCTCGAAGGACACCGGCATCAAGGTGAAGGTCGTGCCGCACCCGACGGCGTCGGACGCCTCGTATTCCCAGCTCGCGAGGGTGTTCTCGACGAAGTCAAGCTCGTTCGACGTCGCGATGATCGACGTCATCTGGCCGGGCGCGTTCGCGCCGTACCTCGTGGATCTGAAGCCGAAGCTGAGCGCGGAGGCGAAGAAACACGTGCAAGGGATCATCCAGAACGACACCGTCGACGGGAAGCTGGTCGCGATGCCGTGGTTCGGTGACTTCGGGATCCTGTACTACCGCACCGACCTGCTGAAGAAGTACGGGTACGCCGGCCCGCCGCAGACCTGGACCCAGCTGTTCGCGATGGCGAAGAAGATCCAGGACGGCGAGCAGCCGAACAACTCCAGCTTCTCCGGGTTCGTCTTCCAGGGCAACGCGTACGAGGGCCTGACCTGCGACTCCCTCGAGTGGCTGGCCTCTTCTGGCGCCGGCCAGTTCATCGACAACGGCAAGGTCACGATCAACAACGCCAAAGCGGCGGCGGTCCTCGACTCGTTCGCCGCGCAGATCGGGAAGATCACCCCGCGCGGCGTGACGTCGTACCAGGAGGGCGAGGCGCACACGGCCTTCCTGGCCGGCAACGCCGCGTTCATGCGGAACTGGCCGTACGCGTACTCGCTCGGCGCGGATCCGAGCCAGTCGAAGATCGTTGGGAAGTTCAGCGTCACGACGCTTCCGCACGGCTCGGGCGGCCACGCGGTCGGCACTGTCGGCGGCTGGCAGCTCGCGGTCAACAAGTACTCGAAGCACGTGGACGCCTCCATCGAGCTCGTCCGCTACATGACGAGCCCGGCGGTCGAGAAGTTCGACGCGATCACCAACACGAACGTGCCCACGATCCCGTCGGTGGCCAAGGATCCGGACGTCGTGAAGGTGAACCCGTACCTCAAGCCGAACATCGCCACCGTGCCTCGCGTCGCGCGGCCGGCGAAGTACCTCGGGACCCACTACAACGAGGGCTCCAAGGCCATCTATCAGGGCATCAACCAGATCCTCAACGGCACGCCGGCGAGCAGCGTGCTGCCGTCGATCCAGTCGAAGCTCGAGCGGCTCGTGAAGTAGAGCCGTATCGGACCGCAGGGGAGGATCGTATGTGCGATCCTCCCCTGCCCCGCCGATGACGTCCGTCGCCACGCCCGCACCCGTACGCCGTAAGCGGCAGCGCCGCGGGGCACTCCAGCGCCGCCAGACACGACTTGCGTGGCTCCTGCTCGTGCCGTCGCTCCTGGTGGTCGCGCTGGTCGCGATCTACCCGCTCGGCAAGACCGTCTACCAGAGCTTCACGAACCAGGAATTCCTCGCGCTCGAGCCGGCCAAGTGGGTCGGACTCGACAACTATCGCACCCTCTGGCACGACCAGCTGTTCCGCGACAGCGTCTGGACGACGGTCAAGTTCACGCTGATCACCGTGACGTTCGAGTTCGTGCTCGGGCTGATCATCGCGCTCGTCGTGAACTCGAGCTTCAAGGGGCGCGGCCTCATGCGGGCCGTCATGCTCGTCCCCTGGGCGATTCCGACGGTCGTCGCCGCCCAGATGTGGAAGTGGATGCTCGACGACACCTTCGGCGTCATCAACGACGCCGGCATGAGAGTGAACGTCATCTCGCATCCGCATGCGTGGATCTCCGATCCGAGCACCGCGCTCGCGTCGGTCTGTGCAGTGGATATCTGGAAGACGACGCCGTTCGTCGCGCTGCTGCTGCTCGCGGGACTCCAGGTCATCCCGCAGGACCTCTACGAGGCGGCCGAGGTTGACGGGGCGACCGTCCTGCAGCAGTTCCGGAAGATCACGCTGCCATTGCTGGCGCCGGCGATCCTCGTGACGCTGATCTTCCGGACGCTCGACGCGCTCCGCGTGTTCGACGTCTTCTACGTCTTCTTCGGCAACCGGCCGGACACCCAGACGATGGCGATCTACGACCAGAGCACGATCGTCGGCGATGGCTACGTGGGCTATGGCGCCGCCGTCAGCGTCGCCATCTTCTTCATCATCGCCCTGTTCGTCGCCATCTACGTGACCTTCATGCGAGTGTCAACGGATTGAGCACCGCCGCAGAAGCTGCAAGGGCGCAGCCCCGCGAGGTTGCTCGGCGGAAGCCGTTTCGGAAGACGGTCTTCGGCCGCTTCGTCTCGAAGGCCGCCTTCTGGTTCCTCATCCTGGCGATCTTCGTGTACGCATTGTTCCCCTTCTACTGGGTGCTCCGGTCGTCGATCACCCCCGAGGGCGACCTCTTCTCGACGCCGATCCAGTACTTCCCGGCGAGTCCGACGCTCGACAACTTCCGCAATGCGCTGAGCGCGACGTTCTTCCAGCACGCGCTCATCAACTCGACGATCGTCGCGGGGGTGGTCACACTGCTCTCGCTGGCAATCGGGTCGTTTGCGGCCTACGCGCTCGGGCGCTTCCGCTTCCGCGGCCGCTCGTTCGTGATGTACCTGATGCTCTCGATGACGATCTTCCCGCAGATCGCCATCCTCGGTGCCTTGTACACGATGATCAGCGGGGCTCATCTCGTCGGGCCGGTCCACTTCCCGCACCTGTACGACAAGCTCCCGGCCCTGATTCTCACGTACATGATCTTCACGCTGCCGTTCACGGTGTGGGTGCTGACGAGCTTCATGCGCGCGCTGCCGGGAGATCTCGAGGAGGCCGCGTACGTCGACGGCGCCACGCCGTTCCAGGTGTTCTACAAGGTGCTGCTGCCGCTGATCGCACCAGGTCTCGTCACGACCGGCCTGCTGGCGTTCATCGCGGCGTGGAACGAGTACCTGTTCGCGCTGTCGTTCATCCAGAACCCGGACAAGTACACCGTGCCGCTCGCGATCACGTCCTACGTCGGCAAGAACAGCGCTTTCGCGGTGCCGTGGGGCCAGATCATGGCCGCGACCGTCGTCGTCACCCTGCCGCTGATCGCGGCGGTGCTGATCCTGGTCGAGCTGGATCTGCTGCGAGCCCGTAACGACCTTCATTGTGCCGTTCTCGCGCTGCAGCGTCGCCTCGAGCACGTTCATCGCCGGGCTGCCGATGAAGCCGGCGACGAAGAGGTTGACCGGGTGGTCGTACAGCTCCTGGGGCTCGGCCGCCTGCTGGAGCTCGCCCTTCCGCATGACCGCCACGCGGTCGCCCATCGTCATCGCCTCGACCTGGTCGTGCGTCACGTAGATGGTGGTGACGCCGAGGTCGCGCTGGAGCGCGCTGATCTCGGCGCGCATCTGGACGCGGAGCTTTGCGTCGAGGTTCGACAGCGGCTCGTCCATGAGGAACGCGGAGGGCTGGCGCACGATCGCCCGCCCCATCGCCACGCGCTGCCGCTGACCGCCGGAGAGCGCGCGCGGCTTGCGCTTGAGGAACGGTTCGAGGTCGAGGATGCGCGCGGCCTCTTGGACGCGCTTGTCGATTTCGGCCTTCGGGAGCTTGTGCAGCTTGAGGCTGAACGCGATGTTGTCGTACACCGAGAGATGCGGATAGAGCGCGTAGCTCTGGAAGACCATCGCGATGTCGCGCTCACGAGGCGTCAGGTCGTTGACGATGCGCTCGCCGATCTTCACCAGCCCGTCGGAGATCTCCTCCAGGCCCGCGACCATGCGCAAGGCAGTCGTCTTCCCGCAGCCCGACGGACCCGACGAGGACCATGAACTCGCCGTCATTGATCTCGAGAGTCATATGGTCGACCGCGCGTGTCCCGTCGCCATAGACCTTGCTCATCTCCTCCATCGACACAGCGGCCATCTCGCGACCCTCCTCGTCTCCGGTCGTCTTTCCCCCGGGACTATTTCACGCGCGGACGGGTGTTTGCCACTGCCCGTGGACGCGTGGCGGCTACGCGAGCGCGACCCGTTCGTCGCGCGCGGCTCGGTAGTCGTGGCGGAGCGTCTTGGCCAGCTTCGCCTCCAGCTCGCCACTCTCGCCCAGCTCCTCGACGATGTCCGCGCCGCCGACGAGCTCGCCGCCGATGAAGACCCGCGGGACCGTCGACCAGCCGGACGGGAGTAGAGCTCCTGCCGGCCCTAGTCCCCGAGCGCCTGCTCCGAAGCGCGCAACAGGCCCTCTGCGCGCGCGCGGTAGGCGTCGGCCCGCGCCGCGTCACGCGTTGCCTCCGCGACGTCGCCGCTGTCGTTCTCGTAGAACTCGCGCTCTGCCCGGACGCTCTTCAGCTTCGCCTCGAAACCGGCAATCGCAAGCCGGCGCGCCCGCCGCTTCGAGTCCGACGAGGCCTGGTCTCGGCGCAGGCTCGCCAAGACGGCGGTCAGCTTCGTCTGCAGCGCCCTCCGGTCGTGGACGGACTGAATCTCAGCAAGGCCGCGTCGGATGTCGCGCTCGACGTTCGCGTCGCCGGAGTTGCCCGACCCGCAGGCCGCGAGGAGCGCGAGGCAAACGTAGAGAAGGGCCGGCTTGCCGAGCATGCGCTGAAGAGCCTAAGGTCTGAGGGGCGCCGATCGGTGTCGCCTCTCCGGGGCGCGAGGGTCGTGACGATCTGCGCCATGGCCCTCTCGTTAGTCAAGTCCCATGTGCTTCGTCACGGCACTCGACCTGCCGGGAACGCTCACGCTCGACATGAGCGTCGAGCGACTCGAGGGATACAAGGAAGGTCTCGGCAGGGCATGGGACCCGATGCTCGTGCGCACGTGCCGGCCGAATGCACCCGAGCCTGCACGCGAGGCCACCATCGACCTGCTTCGGACATCGGAAGCGCCGACGGCGATTCTCGCCATGAGTGACATCCTGGCGCTCGGCGCTCACGAAGCTGCGGCCGAGGAGGGCCGTTCGGTTCCCAGGGAGCTATCGGGTCGTCGGATTCGACGATAGTCGCGCTGCGCTGCATACGACGACGCCGCTGACGACGGTGGCCCAGCCGCAGGAGGAAAAGGGTCGGCTGGCCGCCCAATGGTTGATGGAGGAGATCGAGGACGGAGAGCCGCCTCCGGGCTGGCACACACAGGCGATCCTTCCGACCCAGCTCGTCGTGCGCGAGTCGACTGTATCGCCTGAGTAGCCCAACGAACCGGTGCGAAGACGCCGTCAACTTGCTGCCGTCAGACGGGGACGGGGACGTCGCGGACCACGTACTTCGGCTCGGCCGTCGCGGACGCGCGAGCGTCTTCAGCGCGGCCTCGACGCGAGCGCGGAACGCCGCGCTTACACGGATCTCACAAGCAGTTCGGTAACCTAGTTAACGAATGACCGAGCTAACGACCCTCGCCGCCGACCGCGTCGCGCTCGCGAACCGGTTGCGGCCTATCCTCTTCAGACTCCACCGGGAGCTCCGCCGGGAGATCCATTCCCTCGGCGATCACCGGCGGCCAGGCATCGACTCCTCTTCCAGATCAAGCGCCGTCCCGGAGTCGGCGTGCGCGAGCTCGCCGGAGCTGGAGCGCGTCTCGGCCCCGGCCATGTCCAAGGCCATCGACAAGCTGGAGCGGGCAGACCTCGTCACGCGCATCCGCGGCACCGACCGCCGCCGCGTCGGCATCGAGGTCAGCGCCGAAGGCCACCGCGCGCTCGCGTCGGTCAAGCGCCGCCGCACGGCCTGGCTCGCCACGCGGATGAAGGAGCTCTCGCCTGCCGAGCTCGACGCGCTCGACCCGCGCTCGAGCCGCTCGAGCCGTCTGCTGGAGGTGCGGCAGGGTTGACGCTGCTCCGGCACGTCGGCGGGCGCACGTTCAAGAGCCTGAGCGCCCACCGCAATTACCGCCTCTTCTTCGTCGGCCAGGTCGTCTCCGTGAGCGGAACGTGGATGCAGAACGTCGCGCTCTACTGGTACGTCCTGACGCTGACGGACTCGCCTCTGGCCGTCGGGATCCTCTCCTTCTGCCGCTTCGGCCCGTTCACCCTCTTCGGGCTCTTCGCGGGCACGATCGCCGACAGGTTCGACAACCGAAGGACGATCATGGTCACCCAGGCCGTCCAGATGGGGCTCTCGGCTGTGCTGACTGTGATCGCCTTCAGCGGCCATGCCGAGGTCTGGATGATCTACGTGATCGCCGCCGGCATGGGATCGGTCCTCGTGCTCGACGCGCCGGCGAGGCAGTCGCTCACCTTCCAGATGGTGGGCCGCGACGAGCTGCCGAATGCAGTGGCGCTCAACTCGAGCCTCGTCAACCTCGCCCGGATCGCCGGCCCGGCGCTCGCCGGCGTGGTGATCGGCGCGGTCGGCGTCGCGTCGTGCTTCGCCGCGAACACCGTCGAGCTTCCTCGCCGTCCTGACGAGCCTCGTGCTGATGCGCGCCGCCGACCTCTTCACCTTCGAGCGGCCCAGCCGGCCGAGCCTGCTGCGCGGCACCCGCGAGGGCCTCGCCTACGTGCGCCGGGCGCCGACCGCGAAGGTGATTCTCGGGATGATGGTCGTCTTCGCGAGCATCTGCTTCAACTTCAACATCGTCCTCCCCGTCCTGGCGCACGAGACGCTTCATCAAGGGCCGCGCGTCTTCGGGATCCTGTTCGCGAGCTTCGGCGCCGGCGCCCTGGTCGGCGCGCTGGCGAGCGCCACGATCGCGCGCGCCCGCTGGAGGACGATGCTGCTCGGCGCCACCGGCTTCGCGCTGTGCGAGCTCGCGCTCGCCCCCGTGCGCTCGGCGGCGCTCGCCGCGGTCATCCTCTTCGCCTGCGGGGCGTTCTTCACGTCGTACACGTCGAACTCGAACGCGCGCATCCAGCTGGAGACGCCGGATCACCTCCGCGGCCGCGTGCTCGGGCTCTACTTCTACGCCTGGAACGGGCTCGCGCCCATCGGCGGCCTGCTCGTCGGCTGGCTGCTCTCGGTGGGCGGAACGGAACTCACGTTCGCCGTCGCCGGCACGGCGGGCCTGCTGATGGTCGCGGGCGGCTCGTTCGCGCTGACGGCGGACCGGCCGCGCCCGCGCATCGCGCTCCCGGCGCGCGCTCGCTGACGCCCTTCCTTGCCGCAAGCGGCCCAACCCGCTTAGGATCGTGCCTAGCCGGGGAGACGACCGAGGAAGCGAGGAGCCGACGATGGCCGAGGTGACCTTCGAGGACGTCGCGAAGATCTACGCCGACGGGACGCGGGCAGTCGACGACATCAACCTCGAGATCCGGGACGGCGAGTTCATGGTGCTGGTGGGACCGTCCGGCTGCGGGAAGACCACAGCATTGAGAATGGTCGCCGGGCTGGAGGACATCTCCGAAGGGACGCTCCGGATCGGGGACCGGATCGTCAACTACGTTCCGTCCCGCGACCGCGACATCGCGATGGTGTTCCAGAGCTACGCGCTCTACCCGCACCTCTCGGTGTACGACAACATCGCCTTCGGCCTGAAGCTGAAGAAGATGCCGAAGGAGGAGGTCGACAAGCGTGTGCACGACGCGGCGCGCCTGCTCGGGCTGGAGGAGTACCTGAAGCGGAAGCCGAAGGCGCTTTCCGGAGGGCAGCGCCAGCGCGTGGCGATGGGCCGCGCGATCGTCCGCCAGCCGGCGGCGTTCCTGATGGACGAGCCGCTCTCGAACCTCGACGCGAAGCTCCGCGTGCAGATGCGCGCGGAGATCTCGAAGCTCCAGGACGATCTCGGCGTGACCACGATCTACGTCACGCACGACCAGATCGAGGCGATGACCATGGGCGACCGCGTCGCCGTCATGCGCAAGGGGGAGCTGCAGCAGGTCGACGAGCCCCAGGTGCTCTACGACCGGCCGCTGAACCTCTTCGTCGGCGGCTTCATCGGCAGCCCGGCGATGAACATGCTCGACGCGAAGATCGAGCGCTCGAACGGCGGCCTGGTCGCCGTCGCGGGGAGCCAGAAGGTCGCGCTCGGCGACGAGACGCTGAGCGCGCGGCCGGCGCTGAAGAGCTACGAGGGGAAGTCCGTGATCCTCGGCATCCGCCCGGAGGACCTCGAGGACGCCGCGCTCGTCGCCGACGGCGGGGAGGGCCAGACCCTCGAGGGGGTCATCGAGCTGCGCGAAGCGCTGGGCGCGGAGATCATGGCCCACTTCTCGGTCGACGCCCGGGCGGCGGAGACGGACGAGACGCGCGAGCTCGCGGAGGACATCGGCGTGCGGCGAGGGCGACCCCGACGTCGTCGCACCCGAGGGCAAGACCGTCCTCGTCGGCCGCTTCGGGGCGCGCTCGCGCGTCAAGCAGGGCGACCCGGTCCGGGTCGCGGTCGATCACCGCGCACTGCATTTCTTCGACCCGGAGACGGGTCTCGGCATCTACGACGGGAGCGAAGCGAAAGGAGCAGCATGAGCAAGCGCGTTTGGGGGGGCATCGCCGCACTGGCGCTGGTGCTCTCTGTCGTGGCCGCAGGGTGCGGCGGCGGCGGAAACGAGAGCGGCGCGAGCGGCAGCACCGACGTCTCCGGCGACATCAGCACGCTCGCGGTCTGGACCGGCCCGGAGGGCGAGGCCTTCCAGGCCGTGCTCGACGGCTTCAAGGAGAAGTACCCCAACGTCAACGTGACGTACAAGTCGGCGAAGGACCCGGCGCAGGCGCTCACGACGGCGGTTCAGGGCGGCAACCCACCGGACGTCGCCGCGCTGCCGCAACCGGGCCTGATGAAGCAGTACGCAGACCAGGGCGCGCTGAAGCCGATCGAGTTCGCACGGGACGATGTCGCCAAGAACTTCTCCGCCGACTGGATCAAGTTCGGCACGGTCAACGGCAAGCTCTACGGGCTCTTCTTCAAGGGGGCCAACAAGTCGACCGTCTGGTACAACGTCCACTCGTTCGACGACGCCGGCGTCGACCCGCCGAAGGAGTGGGAGGACCTCCTCAACGACGCGAAGACGCTGAACGCGGCCGGGACGCCCGCCTACTCGATCGGCGGCGCGGACGGCTGGACGCTCACCGACCTGTTCGAGAACATCTACCTCCGCACGGCGGGGCCCGACAAGTACGACCTGCTGGCCGCGCACAAGATCCCGTGGACCGACCCGACGGTGAAGACGGCGCTGAACGAGATGGCGCAGGTCCTGTCCGACACGAAGAACATCTACGGCGGAACGACCGGGGCGCTCAACACGGACTTCCCGACCTCGGTCACGAACGTCTTCCAGCCGTCGAGCCCGAAGGCGGCGATGGTGATCGAAGGCGACTTCGTGCCGGGCGTGGCGGCCGGCCAGACGAGCGCCGAGCCCGAGACGGACTACAACGTGTTCGCCTTCCCGGCCGTCGACGGCAACGGCGGCGACTACGTGGTGGGCGGCGGCGACGTGGTCGTGATGTTCAAGGACAATCCGGCCTCGCAGGCGCTGATCAGCTATCTCGCCACGCCGGACGCGGCCGAGATCTGGGCGAAGCGCGGCGGCTTCTCGTCGCCGAACAAGAACGTCCCGGAGGACGCCTATCCGGACGCGATCACGAAGGAGACGGCGACGGCGCTCGCCGACGCCTCGACCTTCCGGTTCGACCTCTCCGACCTCCAGCCGTCGGCCTTCGGCGGCGACTCGATGTTCACTGCCTTCCAGGACTTCCTCAAGAACCCGTCCGACGTGGACGGGACGGCGTCCACGCTCGAGAAGGACGCCAAGGCGGCGTACAGCAGCGGGTAGCCGAGCAGGATGAGCAGCACGAGCGTCAGCGCGGAGCTTCCCGACCGTCGGGGAGCTCCGCCTGCGCCGCCTGCGCCCTCACGGCTCCGCACGCTCGCTCTGCCGTTGTCGTTCCTGGCGCCGGCGCTCGTCCTGCTCGGCGTCTGGATCCTCTATCCGGCGATCGCGACATTCGTCCGCAGCTTCTTCAGCGACGAAGGCGGCTCGTTCGTGTGGTTCCAGAACTACGACCGGATGTTCTCGAATGCAATCGTCCACACCGCGATCAGGAACACCATCGTCTGGATCCTGGTCGCGCCAATCGCGGTCACGGCGCTCGGGCTCGCCTTCGCCGTGCTCACCGAGCGGATCGTCTGGTCGAGCTACTTCAAGATCATCCTCTTCATGCCGCTCGCGATCTCGCTCTTCGCCGTCGGCGTGATCTGGCGCATCGTCTACCAGCAGGACCCCGACCGGGGGGTGCTCAACGCGGGAGGCAAGGTCGTCCACGACACGTTCAAGTCGACCGGGGTTCTCCCACGCGCACAGCCGTCCTCGGACGCCCTGACGGCACAGTTCCGGCTCAAGCAGCCGCTCGCGGCAGGCGACACGGCGCTGCTCGGCCTGACCGGGATCAGCCCGCGCGACGTCCCCTCGGGCGCCGACCAGGCGGTGCAAGCCTCAGGCGACGCAGGGCCAGATCACCGGCGTCGTCTGGCGCGACTTTTCGCCGGGCGGCGGCAAGCCGGGCGTGATCGAGGACGGCGAGCTCGGCATCCCAGGGGTCACGGTCACGCTGCAGCAGAACGGCAAACAGGTCGGACACGGCGAAGACGGCCAACGACGGGTCGTTCGCCTTCGAGGACGTCTCGGGGAGCGGCTACCAGGCCCAGGTCGCTCCGGCGACCTTCGCCCAGCCGTACTCCGGGGTGAACTGGCTCAGCTCGCGCTACGTCACGCCGGCAATCATCGCCGCGTTCTTATGGACCTACATCGGCTTCGCAATGGTGATCGTCGTCGCCGGGCTCTCCGCGATCCCGCGCGACGTGCTGGAGGCGGCGCGGACAGACGGCGCCACCGAGCTCCAGGTCTTCAGACGCGTCACGGTGCCGCTGCTCATGCCCGTCCTGACCGTGGTCTTCGTCACCGAGGTGATAGCGGTTCTGAAGGTCTTCGACCTCATCTACGCAATCGCGCCCGGCCCCGTCACCGACGACGCGACGAACCTCGCGTACGAGATGTGGAGGCGGTCGTTCCAGGGCCAGAACCGCTTCGGCTACGGCGCGGCGATCGCATCGTTCTTGATGCTCCTGTTCATCCCGATCGTCATCTACCAGGTGCGCTCTCAGAGGAGGCAGAACTGATGGCCGTCGCCGAGGCCACTCAGCCCAAGCCGGCAACCCGCGAGAAGGCCGAGGGCTCCTTCGCGCACCGGCTCGCGAACGCGCCGGTCAACGTCATTCTGGTGATCGTCGCGCTCCTGTGGCTGATCCCGACCGCGGGTCTGTTCGTCACCTCGATCATGCCCAGGGAGGTCTCGAACGCGACCGGCTGGTGGAACTTCTTCTCGAAGCCGAGCCAGATCACATGGGAGAACTACAACGGCATCTTCCACAACTCGGCAATCACACACGCGCTCTGGGTGACGGTGATCGTGACCGCAGGAGCCACCGTCCTGCCGATCCTCATCGCTTCGCTCGCCGCCTACGCGCTCGCGTGGATCGAGTTCCCGGCCCGCGACTATCTCTTCGTGCTGATCCTCGCCCTGATGGTCGTGCCGATTCAGATGGCGCTGATCCCGATGTTCCGCCTCTACAACACGCTGAACATCTTTGACACCATCCCCGGCCTGATCCTCTTCCACACGGCCTTCGCGCTCCCCTTCGCCATCTTCCTGCTACGGAACTTCTTCGCCGGCATCCCGCGCGACCTGATGGAGGCCGCGCGCATCGACGGCGCCTCGGAGTGGCGGCTCTTCTTCAAGGTCGTGCTCCCGCTCGGCCTGCCGGCGATCGCCGCGCTCGCGATTTTCCAGGTCCTTTGGGTCTGGAACGATTTCCTCGTCGGCTTCACCATGGCGCAGAGCAACGTGCCGATCGCGCCGGCCCTGGCCGGCCAGCTGCGCCAGTTCTCCTCGAACCTCGACATCATCGCGCCGGCGTCGTTCTTCTCTGCGATCGTGCCGCTGACAATCTTCGTGCTCTTCCAGCGCTACTTCGTGCAGGGGTTGCTGGCCGGCTCCGTCAAGTAAGGAGTCAGGGCGCTGTGAGCGATGTCGCCCTCGTCGGCTCCGGGCTCGCCGCGCTGACCGCGTACGCGACGCTGCACGAGGCCGGCGTCGAGGCGGACGTCTACGGGGAGCGGGCCGACCCGGCGGGCGTCTGGCGCGAGCGGGCCGCCGCGATCCGGCAGACGCACATGCGCTCGGAGTCGGACGGGCACGTCCGGCCGCGCACGTTCCCGGGGCTGGCCGCGCGCGAGGCGTGGCGGCGGCGCGACCCGCGCCCGCTGGCGTCGTCGGTGCTCGACCGGTACCGGCCCGCGGTCTCGGAGTTCCTCGAGGACGTCGAGCGCGTGCGCGAGGCGACCGGCTGGCGGGTGCGCGAGACGCGGGTCGACGCGATCCGGGCCGTCGAGGGCGGCTTCGTCGTCGCGGGTACCGCGTACCGGCACGTGCTCGTGGCGACGGGTCATCCCGGCCTCGCGTTGCCGGAGGAGCTGGCCGGCGACCCGCGGGTGGTGCACGCCTACGAGCCGCACGAGTATGCGGCGAAGGTGGCGGTCGTGGGTGCCGGCATGGCGGCCGCGACAGAGTGGCGGAACGCCCTCGCGGCGGGCGCGGAGGTCGTCTCGGTGCGCCGCCGCGAGCCGCTCCGCAGGCCGCTGAACCTCCCGCGCCAGCTGTTCACGAAGCGGGGCCTCGCCCGCTATCACGCGTCGCCGGCGGCGGAGCGCGCCGCCTTCCTCAGGAGCATCTCGACGCCGAGCTACCCGCCCGGCCCCGAGTGGGATGCGCCACAAAAGAGCCACAATTTCCGCACGGCATCTCCCTCCGTACCTGGTCGGCGACCAGGTACGAAGGGAGAAATGTTTGCAGAGGTGGAGCAGATCATTTGCGCCACCGGCTTCCGGCGCGGCTTCCGCCACGACCCGCTGCTGCGCCGCCTCGCCGAGGAGCACGCGCTCGCGGCGGCGAACGGCTGGCTCGTGCTCGACGACGACGCGACCGTGCCGGCGCTCACCGACGAGAGCCGCACGCTCGCCCTCTCCGGGATCCACGCCCAGTGGGCCTACCCCGCAGCCGACACGCTGATGGGCATGCGCTACGTCGCGCACGCCTTCGTGCGCCGATGTCGTACACGCTGAAGGGACGCCTCCAGTCGCGGCTGGCCGCGGCGCTCCTGCCACTCGCAGTGGCGGCGGCGCTCTCCGCCGCGCTGCAAACGTGGTGGCCTGTCGAGCTCGTGGGACTGATGCTCGCCGTCGCGCTCGCGCTCGACGCCGCCGTCGTACCACCCGCTGCTCCCGTACCAGCCGGGCTGGGCTGCGCTGCCGCTCGGCGTGCTCGAGCTGGCCGCGACGATCGGCCTCGTCCACGCGCTCGGAATCGCGGCGCCCACTCGGCCCGGCACTCGCGCTCTTCTGGCTCGCCTGGCTCTGGGCGCAGATCCTCGGGCACGCCGGCTTCCCGCTTCTCGAGCTCTCGTACGCGGAGGACGGCGGCGAGCTCCGGCGCGCGGGCCCGCTCGCAGCCGGCGGCGTCGCCGCGATCGTCGCGCTGACGGGCGGCGTCGCCTGGGCGACGCGTCCGCCCGTCGTCCACCTGCACGGCGTCGTCCAAGGCCCGCTGATCCTCGACAAGGAGCAGATCGTGACCGGAGGCGTCGTCCGCGGCGGGATCGTGATCACCGCCGACCACGTGACCGTCAAGGACGTCGCCACGATCGGCGGCGACTACGGGATCGAGATCCGCGAGGCCGAGCACGTTCGCCTGGAGGACGTCAGCGTGCTCAACGCCCGCGAGGACGGCATCCACGCGCGGCGCAGCGGCGTCATGATCGACGGCTGCGCGATCGCGGCAGGCCCGGGCACGCAGGCGATCGACATCTCGTTCGCGATGCACCTGATGAGCGAGGTGACCGGCTGTACGGTCACCGGCGGCGACGAGGGGATCGTCGTCCACTACACGATGGCCGACATCCACGACAACACGGTCACGGACACCGGACGTCGCGGCATCGTCATGACCGAGATGTCGATGGGCGACGTCGTCGACAACGACGTCGTGGCCGCGACAGGCACCGGTGTCTACTGCGGCGACTACTCGGAGTGCCACATCGAGGACAACACGATCGTCGGGCCGGAGGACTCGATCCTGGCGAACTACGGCGCCTCGGCGCGCGTGCGCGACAACACGGTCGACGGCCACGTCCGGGCGATCGTGAACTCTGAGCTCACGCGCTGATGCCGCCCCGCTTCCAGCTCCTCGCCCGCACGGGCTATCCCGACTTCCTCGACCTGCCGTGGGACGAGCCGCTGGAGGAGTGGCAGTCGGACCGGTTCGTCGAGGTCACGCGCGGCATCCACCGGCACGTCGTGCGCTTCGTCGACTACGACGGCTCGCTCTACGCGCTCAAGGAGCTGCCGGAGCGATACGCGGCGAACGAGCACCGGCTCCTCCGCGCCCTCAACGACGAGGAGATGCCGGCCGTCCAGGTCGTCGGCGTCGCGCGGCGCGAGCAGCTCGATCCGATCCTGATCACGAAGCACCTCGACTACTCGCTGCCGTTCCGCACACTCTTCACGCAGACGCCGCGCGGCGAGCTTCGCGACAAGCTGCTCAGCTCGCTCGCGGAGCTGCTCGTCCGCCTCCACCTCGCCGGCTTCTTCTGGGGCGACGTCTCGCTCTCGAACACGCTCTTCCGCCGCGACGCCGGCGGGCTCGCCGCCTACCTCGTCGACGCGGAGACGGGCGAGCTCCATCCGACGCTCACGGACGGACAGCGGGCGCACGACCTCGAGATTGCGGTGGAGAACGTCGCCGGGGAGCTGCTCGACGTCGAGGCGGCCACCGGCATGGAGCTCGCGTACGACCCGTTCGAGACGGCCGAGCTCCTCCGCGACCGCTACGAGCGCCTCTGGGAGGAGGTCACGCGCGAGGAGGAGTTCGGCCAGGACGAGCGCTGGCGCCTGCACGAGCGGCTGCGCCGCCTGAACGAGCTCGGGTTCGACGTCGAGGAGATCGAGCTCGTCGCCGGCCCCGAGGGATACCGGCTCCAGCTCAACCCGCGCGTCGTCGAGCCGGGGCACCATCGCCGCCGGCTCCACTCGCGCACGGGCCTGGACGCACAGGAGAACCAGGCGCGGCGGATGCTGAACGACATCGCCGCCTACAAGGTGCACCTCGAGCGCGAGGAAGGCCGGCCGCCGTCCGAGTCGGTCGTGGCCCACCGCTGGGTGAACGAGGTCTTCGAGCCGACGATCGCCGCCATCCCACGCGAGCTCTTCGAGCGGCGCCAGCCGGCGGAGGTCTTCCACGAGATCCTCGAGCACCGCTGGTACCTGTCCGAGCAGAACGACGGCAGGGACGTGGGCATGGAGGCGGCCGTCGACTCGTACGTCAGGAACGTGCTCCCGCAGCACCCCCAGGAGCGCGTCCTCCCCGTGGACGACTTTACGTAGGCATTACGTTCGGCGCACTCGGTGCTGACCGATCCGGGCGACAATCCGACCATGTCGAGGAAGTGGATCCTCCTCGTTGCGGTCCTTGCGACGATCAACGTCAGCCTCTGGCTGACGACGAGCGTGTTCGGCAGCGCCGCCGACGCCGTCCAGAACCAGCTGTTCGGCAACGGGATGGTGCGCGCCGAGGTCGTCCTCCAGGACGCGGCCGGACTGCACGACATCCGCGTCGACCGCGGCAAGATCGTGTCCGTCTCCGGCGCCTCGCTGACGCTGAAGGAGACGGACGGCTCGATCGTGACGCTCGCGCTCTCGCCGACCGTCGGCGCTGACGGTCGACGGCAAGAAGCGGCAGGTCCGCGCCCTCCGCCCGCGCATGACGGTGCAGTGGGCGCTCCGCGACGGCGACACGCCGGTCAGCCGTATCGTCGCCTTCAGCCGCTAGCCTCAACACGTGTCCGCGGGCACTGTCCTGCTGGTCGAAGACGAGCCGAGCATCGGAGCCCTCGTCCGGTCGTACCTGGCGCAGCAGCGCTACGAGGTCGTCTGGGTGCGCTCCGGCGAGGAGGCGCTCGCCGAGCTGCCACGCCACCCGGTGCGGATCGTCGTCCTCGACATCGGGCTTCCGGGGATGGACGGCTTCGACGTCTGCCGCGAGATCCGGCGCCGTTCGCGCGTGCCGGTGCTGATGCTGACCGCCCGCGACGAGGAGCCTGACCGTGTCGCCGGGCTCGAGCTCGGCGCCGACGACTACGTGACGAAGCCGTTCTCGCCGCGGGAGCTCTCGGCCCGGATCAAGGCGATCCTGCGCCGCTCGGAGCAGACCGTGGAGAACGTGACGCTCGAGCTGGACAACATCGTCCTCGACCGCGACGCGCGCGAGGTCGTCGTCGACGGGCAGGACGTCGAGCTCACGGCCAAGGAGTTCGACCTGCTCGGCTGCCTGATGGAGAACCCGGGCATCGTGCTCTCGCGCGACACGCTGCTCGACCGCGTCTGGGGCATGGACTTCCCCGGCGGCACCCGCACCGTCGACGTCCATGTCGCCCAGCTGCGGCGGAAGATCGGCCGTCCCGAGCTGATCCGGACCGTGCGCGGCGCGGGCTACAAGCTCGTCAAGCCGTGAACTCGCTCCGCGTCAGGCTCTTCGCGGCGATCGGCCTGATCGTCGTGCTCTCGATCGGCGTCACGCTCGCGGTCGCGATCCCGCTGACGCGCCGCGAGGCCCAGCGCTCGACGCTGGCCGACGTCGCGCGACAGGCGGATCTGATCGCCGAGAACCGGCGCCAGTCGGTCGCGGGGCTCCTCAACCTCGGCCCGCTGCGGCGCCAGCTCGCCGACCAGGACGAGCGGCTGCTCGTCGCGCCGCTGGACCGGCCGTCGCGCTACCTGAGCGCGGCCGACCTCGCGGCGCTGAGGCGCAACCGCCCCGTCGACGGCTCCTCGCAAGGCTCGTATCGCTCGGCGCGCAACGTCCAGGGCAAGGCGCTGATCCTCCTGCGGCCGAAGCGGTTCCCCAGCAAGCCGTACGTCGAGGCCCTCGCGCTCGGCGGCCTCGCGGGCGCGGCTCTCGCCGCGATCGCGGCGCTGCTGCTCGCGCGTGCCCTCGCCCGGCCGATCCGCCAGGTCGCCGAGGCGAGCCGTCGGCTCGGAGCCGACCTGGTGCCGGAGCACGTCCCCGAGACGGGCGCCACGGAGCTGCGGATGCTGGCGCGCTCGTTCAACGAGATGACCGAGCAGCTCCGCAAGGCGCGCGACGCGGAACGTTCGTTCCTGCTCTCCGCCTCGCACGAGCTGAAGACGCCGCTGACGGCCATCCGCGGCTACGCGGAGGCGCTGGACGAGGGGGTCGTCAGCGTCGAGGACGCGGTCGCGACGATCCGCCTCGAGGCCGCACGGCTCGAGCGGCTCGTCCGCGACCTGCTCGACCTCGCGCGGATGAACAAGGCGGAGTTCTCGTTCCAGCTCGAGGTGATCGACCTCGGCGAGGTCGCGGGCGAGGTCGTGCGGCGCTACGAGCAGGAGGCGCGCGCGTTCGGCGTCACGCTGGAGTCGGAGACGAACGGGTCGGCGCCGGCGAGGGCCGACCCGGATCGCGTCCTGCAGGTGATGTCGAACCTCGTGGAGAACGCGCTACGGCTCGTACCGGTGGGCGGCGTCGTCCGCGTCGCGTCCGCGCCCGGCGAGCTGCGCGTCGAGGACACGGGCCCCGGTCTCGGCCCCGAGGAGCTGAGCCATGCGTTCGAGCGCTTCTACCTCTACGAGCGCTACGGCAAGGAGCGCCCCGTCGGCACGGGGCTCGGGCTCGCGATCGTGAAGCAGCTGGCCGAGGGGATGGGGGGCTCCGTGTCGGTCGAGAGCGACCCCGGCCGGCTCACGCGCTTCACGGTCCGCCTGCCGAAGGGACGCTTTACGTCGGTCTTACCGCCGGCGAACTGAGGCCTGACCGGAGCGGGTGACACTCCGAAGCGTCAATCGGACGCAGGAGGGCATCACCGATGAAGGGCAAGGCGCTTCTCTCGATGATCGTGGCGGCACTGGCGCTCAGCGGCGTCGCGCTCGCTCACGACGTGAACCGGATCATGGGCACTCCGGGCAACGACAACATCACCGGCACCGACGGTGTCGACTGGATCTCGGGCCTCAAGGGCGACGACTCGATCGCGGCGTACGCGGGCAACGACCGCGTCTGGGCCGGAGCCGGCAACGACGTGGTCGAGGGCGGCGCAGGCCGCGACCGGCTCACCGGCGGACCCGGCAACGACGTCCTCCGCGGCGGCCTCGACAACGACCTGCTGCGCGGCCGCCCGGGTGACGACGTGGTCGAGGGCGGCGAGGGCGACGACGTGATCTGGGTCGGCTCGGGCGCAGACCGCGAGTTCGGCGGCCCCGGCAACGACCGCATGCACGCCCTCGCGAACGACCACCAGACGGACTTCGTCGACTGCGGTGCGGGCGACAAGGACGTCGTCTGGCTGAACGCCGCCGAGCAGGACACGCAGATCAACTGCGAGATCGTGAAGACGGTCACGGTCACCCCGCAGATGGCCGCGGACGACGACAAGTAGCACAGCTTCTCCGCTCCTCCTCCCCAGGACGAAGGCCCGCTCAGGCGGGCCTTCGTCGCTTGATTCCTGGAGAAATCACCGTATGGAGTGATACGGGGTACCCCGTTTGGTACCGATGCAGTTGCGGACGCCGTGACCTCTTCCAGCCAGCCGATCCCCGCCGAGAAGGCACCGCTCGAGACGCTGCTCCTGCGCTCCGGCCTCCTGACCCTGCGCCAGATCGCCGAGGCCCAGCGCATCGAGGCGGAGAGCGGCAAGGCGTTGACCGAGGTGCTCGTCGAGAACGGCTGGGTCGACGCCGAGACGCTCGCACAGCTCGTCGCGGAAAACGAGCCCGCGGCGCCCGCCGAGTCGCCGGCGGTGTACGTCGTGCTGGCGAACCTGGACGACGGCGCCCGGCTGGAGGTCTCGGAGCACCCCGACGAGGCCGCCGCGCGAGTGTCCGCGGCGGGCGCGGTGGAGCTGATCGAGTCGAACTCGGAGGCATTGCTCGAGCTCGGCGACCGCCGCTTCCCGGCGTACGCGGTCACGTCGGTCGAGATCGTCGAGTTCGCCTAGAGGCTTGATGTGAAACCCCGGCACGCACGGCTGGTGTGCCAGACGCGGCGCGGTTCACTCGGCTCGGGCTTGCCCGTAGCAACCACTACGGGCTGCGCCCGATCCGGCTGAACCGCTTGGTCTGGCCCATCCCCGGCACGCACCCGAGTTTCACATCAAGCCTCTAGCCGACACGTCCCTGACCGGAGGGGCGCTAGGCTCTCCGGGTGGAGGTGTTCCGCACGCCCGAGGAGCGGTTCGCCGGGCTCCCGGACTGGCCCTACGCACCGCGTTACGTCGAGCAGAGCGGCCTCCGGATGCACTACGTCGACGAGGGCGACGGCGATCCGATCCTCCTCCTGCACGGTGAGCCGACCTGGGCGTTCCTGTACCGGAAGGCGATCCCGCGCCTCGCGGAGGTGGGGCGCGTCGTCGCGCCGGACTACTTCGGCTTCGGCCGCTCGGACAAGCCGACGGACCCGGGCTGGTACTCGTACGACACGCACTACCGGTCGGTCGAGGAGCTCTGCGACCAGCTCGGACTCGCACGGCTGACGATCGTCGTGCAGGACTGGGGCGGCCCCCTCGGACTGCGCTACGCGGTCGAGCACCCCGAGCGCGTCGACCGGCTGGTGATCCTCAACACCGGCGTCGGCGGCGGGCGCGCCCCTTCCGAGGAGTGGCTCCGCTTCCGCGAGGTGATGCGCAATGTCGGCACCGGCATCGTCGTTTCGCGGCTTGTGCAGTCCGGCTGCGTCACGGAGCTCTCGCAGGCCGTGCTCGACGCGTACGACGCGCCGTTCCCGACCGCGGAGTCGAGGGTCGGCGTCGCGGAGTTCCCCGAGCAGGTGCCCGTCGAGCCGGAGCACCCGAACACGGCGAAGATGAACGACGTGCGCGAAGGGCTGCGCGGCTGGACGAAGCCGGCGCTCGTCATGTTCTCCGACTCGGATCGGATCTTCTCGCTGCGCCACGCCGAGCGGATGGCGGCGCTGATCCCCGGCGCCGAGCTCGGCCCGCCCGTCGAGGGTGCGGGCCACTTTCTGCAGGAGGAGCAGGGCGAGCAGATCGGCGAGCGCGTGGCGGCCTGGTTGGAGGGACGAGCCGTCAGGTGACCTGGCGGACCAGCACGCGTTCCCGCCCGATTCGATCCGTTCTGTTACCGAGATCCAGCCGGTGTACGACGCGATCGGCGAGCTGGGCGTCCGGCCGGTTGCCCATGATGCAGACGACACGACGCGAAAGGAGCGGGTAATGACTAGGAGCAGTACCTGGGCCGGTTGGATCGGCTTCGCCGGCTGCCTCATGCTCATCGTCGCGGCACTGGACTTCTTCCAGGGCCTGATCGCGATCATCCGCAAGCAGTACTACGTCCTGGCCCCGAACCAGATCATCGTCTTCGACCTCAGGACCTGGGGCTGGATCACGCTTTTCTGGGGGATCGTCGTCGGCCTGACCGGGTACGGGCTCTTGTCGAGGGCCGGATGGGCTCGCTGGACCGCGATCGTGATCGGCAGCTTCAATTTCATCGTTCAGCTCGGGTTTGTCGGAAGCGCGCAGTACACGTTGTGGGCCCTCACGGTGCTCGCCCTGACGGCGGTCGTGCTCTACGCCCTGATCGTGCGCTGGGATGAGGCGGTCGCCCAAACCTAGGAAGAGGCAGGACCCAGACGCTATCCACCATCGGGCAGGACGAGCGGGAAGTTCGTTAAGAACTGTCCGCGAGCTTTTCGGCGACCGCTGGCGGAGTGGGGCGGTCTCGAGGCGCCGCTGAGCGCGGCGATGCCGCTGAGCGGGGATAGTGTCAGGCGAACAGCATCTCTTCGGCGGCTGCCGGGTCCCGGGTCGGGCAGTCGGGTCATCCGGAAGCTGTGACGAGGCCGAGCATGGCCGCGAGGAGCTGCACGTGTGGCGCGATCCGGACGGCCCTGGGGCCTTCGCTCTTGTGTCGATGTGGGTGATCGACTTGCTTCCCCTCGAACGGATAACGATCCTCGGAGATTGGCAATGGCGTACCACAGGACACGGTGAGCACGTGACGCGGATCGCGATTCAGGACAAGCACATTCCCGAGTACGCCCAGCGAGTGTCGACGGCGTCGCAGGTGGGGCGTGGGGATCTTGCGCTGGAATTTGGGAGGAGCGTTGCGTCGTCGGCGCAGCTCCACGTCGAGGGCCGCAACTTCTATCCGCCGTTGCTCGCTGACATCGCGTCTGCGTCGTCGTCTGTCCATATCAATCAGTTCGGGTTTCGTCCCGGCTTGGTGGGCGATCGGTTCGCAAGTGCGCTGATTGCGAAGGCGCAAGAGGGCGTTCCCGTCCGGTTGATTGTGGATCGGCAGGGCTCCGACCCCGAGCGCGGCTCGCGGGAGTTCTATGAGCGGTTGACAAGAGCGGGGATTCAGGTGTGCGTGACCCGCGCCATGCAGCCGCGGGTACCACGAGGGCCTCTGAATGCCGGCGGGGCCATCCGTTGGAACCTCGGCGGGCTGGGACACATTGACCATCGCAAGGTAGTGGTCGTCGACGGTCGCATCGGCTGGGTCGGCGGAGCTGGAATCGAAGACCATTTCGAGAACGGCGAGTTTCACGACCTGTTCGTGCGCGTCGAAGGTCCGGTCGTCGCGCAGTTGCAGCTCGTGTTCGTTGCCAGCCTGCGCTGGCTCGGTGGCGAGATCCCGACGAACAGTGTCCCTGAGCTGTTCCCGTCGCTCGACCAGGGCTCGAGCCCTGTGCCTGCGGTCGTGCTTCACAATGCGCCGGGACGGTTCAGACCGATCACCGAAGCGATCGCGGCTCTCATCGACCGAGCGGAGGACACGTTAGATGTCGTGAATCCGTACGTCACCGACCGCGGCATGATCGGGAGGATCGTTGCGGCGGCACGTCGCGGTGCCCGCGTTCGTCTGTTCGTACCCGCGAACCCGAACAACTGGGCCTGTGGTGCGGCCGAGCAGTTCCACCACCGGCGACTGATCGAGGCAGGAGTCCAGATTCTGGGGTATCCGAAGATGCTGCATGCGAAGGCGTTCGTCGCCGACGCGGAGCAGGTGCTCGTCGGCACCTGCAACCTGGAAGCGTGGAGTCTGAAGAGGTTCTTCGAGATCGACGTCGGGTTTGTTTCCGCCGATCTCGTAACCCAGTTCGAGGAGCGGTTCTTTGCCCCCGCCGAAGAGATCAGCTCTGACCTGCAACCGCCTTCGACCCTCAAGGAGCGCACCCGCGCAGCGGCATTCGCGGCGATCTCGCCACTGCTTTAACCGCCCACCGTTCCGCATCCGTCACAAGGTCGCACGCCGACGCGGATCACATCGCCGCACGTGAAAGGATCGTCGCCGTGAGCCGCCTCCTCCCGATCGTCGCGTGGCTGCCACGCTACGACCGTCGCTGGTTGCGGGGTGACGTCGCGGCGGGTATTGCCGTGACGGCGCTGATCGTGCCGAAGAACCTCGGTTACGCAGGCATTGCCGGGATACCGGTGCAGAACGGTCTCTACGCCGCGGCGGCGGGAGCGCTCATCTACGCGTTGTTCTGCACGTCACGGCAGATCTCGACCGGCCCGAGCTCGTCGCTTGCCGCCGTCGCCGGGGGTGCGGTGCTCGTGACCGGACTGGGCGGCGACCAGGCAGCCCAGCTCGTGGCGGCGATCACATTGCTGACGGGTGTGCTGTTCCTGCTGCTCGCCGTCTTGAAGCTGGGCTGGATCGCCCAGTTCCTCTCCAAGGCGGTCGTCACCGGCTTTCTCGCCGGTGCGGCGGTCGACGTCGTCATCGGCGAGCTGCCGAAGTTGACCGGGACGTCCTCCGAAGGCGACAACGCCTGGCGGGAGCTGGGGTCGTGGGTGCGCACGCTGGGAGACGTTCACTGGGCGACGCTCCTGGTCGGGATCGTCGCGCTGGCCGTGATTCTCGCGCTGCGGTTCGCCGCTCCCGCGATCCCGGGCGCGCTCGTGCTGGTCGTCGGCGGCCTGCTGGCATCGGCGCTCTTCGACCTGGGTGCCCACGGCGTCGCGCTCGTCGGCGACGTCCCACGTGGGCTTCCGGCGCCCATGCTTCCCGACCTCGACGTCGTCCGGGAGAACCTCTCGGTGATCGGGATCGCGGCCGTCGCGTTGCTGTTGATCGGCTTCTCGCAGACGGCGGGCGATGCGCGGGCGTTCGCGACCCGGCATCGGTATCGCATCGACGTGGATCAGGAGTCGGTGGCGCAGGGGATGGCGAACGTCGGAGCCGGGGTGTTCCAGGGAATGCCGGTTTCGACCAGCCTCTCGGCGAGCTCGCTTAACGAGTCGGCGGGGGCGCGTACACCGGTCGCTTCGCTCGTCACGGGAGCCCTCGTGCTCGCGACCCTGGTCGTGCTGGCGCCACTGTTCTCCCAGCTGCCGAAGGCGGTGCTCGCGGCGATCATCATCGACGCGGTCGTCTTCGGGATGATCGACGTCCCGGAGCTGCGGCGCCTGTACCGGGTGACGCGGTTCGACTTCTGGATCGCCGCAACTGCGATCGTGTGCGTGCTCTCGGCGGGCGTCCTCGCCGGCGTCGTGATCGGCGTGGTGCTCTCGCTCGGATGGCTCGTCTACGTCGCCACTCAGCCGCCGATGCCGCTCCTGGGTCGCGAGCCCGATACGCAGGTGTTCCGCGACATCGACGAGAACCCGGACGACCAGACGTTCGAGGGCATCGTCGTACTGCGGCTCGACGGAGGCCTGTTCTTCGCCACTGCGGAAGCGCTCGAGAACCGCATCCGCGGCGTCGTCGACGACGAGGTCCGGGCGCTGGTGCTCGACCTGGAGGGCGTCAACTTCGTCGACTCCCAAGGTGCGGCAAAGCTCACCGAGATCCACGAGTTCCTCTCAGCCGAGGACGTCGGGTTCCGTGTCGCACGCGCCAAACCCCAGGTTCTCGCGGTGCTCCGTGCGGACGGCGTCGTCGACCGGATCGGCGCCGACCACATCCACGGCAACGTCCACCGCGCCGTCGAGGCCGAGATGAACGCTCTCGGTCGTTCGACACGCGCCACCGTGTAAGCGCGGGCGAGCAAATTCGCGAAGTAACTCCCGTGCCCGCGTCGGGGGCCTCGCTGCTCAGCCGACAGGCGGCTCGAAGCCGAATCGGTCGACGATCAGGCCGTGGCGCAGGCCGCGGTCGCTGACGACGAGCGATTCGCAGCCGAGCTTCGTCAGCACGGTGCGTACGACGCAGGCGCCGGCGAGTATGACCTCGGCGCGGTTCGGCTGGAGGCCGACGATCGCACGCCGTTCGTCGGCCGTGCGGGTGCGGTAGAGCTCGATCTGCCGGTCGATCTCGGCCTGGTCGAGCTGGGTGCCCTGGACGATCTCCGGGTCGTACGCCACGAGTCCGTGTTTGACGGCGGCGAGGTTGGTCAGCGCACCGCCCATCCCGACGAGCGCGTCGGGCGTGGGTTGGCCGTCGAGGCAGTCGAGCTCGGCGGCGATCCCGTCGAGGGCCGCGGCGAGCGCTTCTGCGGAGATAGTCCCGTCGAGCCCGTGGCGCTCCGTCAGGCGCACCGCACCGACGGGCACGCTGAACTGATCGTCGATCTCGTCGCCGCGCCCGAACGTGAACTGGGAGCTGCCGCCGCCGGTGTCGAAGACGTCGAGCGAGCCGCGGGCGAGGCCGATCGCGGACTTGGCGGCGAGGTAGGCGAGGCGGCCCTCCTCCTTGCCCGGAGATGATCTCGATCCGGACGCCGCAGCGGGCCTCGACCTCGCTGACGAATTCGTCCCGGTTCACTGCTGCGCGCATCCCGGCGGTCCCGACGGCCGCGATCGCGACTGCGCCGGCGCGTCTCGACTCGTCGGCCATCGCGGCGATCGCCTCCATCGTCCGCTTCATCGGCTCCGGCTGGAGGCTGCCGGCCGCGTCGAGCCCCTCGCCGAGGCGGGTCACCGCGGCCCGGTCGACGACCGTGCTCCAGGTGCCGTCCGCGTGCCGTTCGCCGATGTGGAGCTTGACCGAGTTCGTCCCGACGTCGATCACCGCGTATCGGTTCGTCCCGAAGCCGATGAGCGTCTTCAGCCCCCGGGCCATGCAGACGTTCGCGCGCGAGGCGAGACCGAGCGAGCGCACGGCCGCCAGCACGCGGGCGGGATCCTCGGACTCGACAGCGATCGTGCGCGTCGAGGCATTATCGGCGCGCACCTCACTCATCTCCGCCGTGCAGCCGCCGACGGTGTAGCGGGCGCGTCGCTTGTGCACGTCAACGGCAAGCAGGGCGTCGTTCGGGCGCACGATCTCGTCGACGAGGTCGTCGAGGGTGTACGCAGCGCGGTCGAGCGGCGTCGCGGCGACCCGCAGGCTTTCGAGCACGGCGGCGACGTCGGCGGCGGCCAGCGGGAAGGCGCCCTTCATGACCGGCACCCACTGCTCGAGCCCGTCGTCGTCGACGTCCTGCAGCTGCTTGACGTCCATGAGCGCCTCCCGGACCTTGACCGAGGCATCGCTCTCTCTGGCGAGCAGGTACAGCTCGTCGCTCTCCTGGACGCGCTCCACAGTCAGAGCGGCGAAGGCCTCCTCGGCCGCGCCGAAGTCCTCACCGAACGTCCGCCATTCCCAGCGTGGAACGATCTCCGCCATCAGGCCTGCTCGCCGCGCGCGATGCCGGCGAAGTACTCGAGCGCCTTCCGCGTCTTCGTCTGCTGCTCGCCGCTGAGGTCGACGCCACGACCAGTCAGGTATGTCCGCAGCTCGGCGGCGATCTGGAAGCCCTCACTCGGCAGGCATTTCGTCGAGAGCTCGAGCAGGCGCGACCCGTCGGGGTAGAGCCACATTTCGGCGACGAGTCTCCGGCGGTCGAGCTCTTCGGGCGTCAACCGGAGCTTGAGGACGAAGATGGGACCGAGGACGGTGAGGTCGTCGAGCCCGATCCCCTCGGGTGCGTGTGCGGCGTAGAACGCCCGCTGCTCCCGGGAGAAGAGCTTTCGCAGTGGCAGGCCGCCCGCGACGGTCGCCCTGATGTCGGTCTTGCGGGGAGTCCCACGGAGGGATGCCGAGCAGACGAAGCCGCCCGGCATCGCGTCGACCTCGACGAAGAAGCCCGCCGACCGGCGCAGGTCAGCAGGCAGGTCTGCGGGCACGACCGGGCGCAGCTTCACGACCGAGTCGTCCCCCTTCCCCTGGACGCGGCGAGCGCGGACGACGACGCCGCTCCCGCTCACCGTCAGGTCCGGGGTGTCGAAGAAGTAGATCTGACGGATCTGCGCCTCGAGCGGGTCCAGGCCGAGCGAGACCACGGCCGAGCGATGCTCGAACTCCGGCACGGTGACCTTCAGCTCGACGCTGTCCGAGTCGTTCATCAGCGCCAGCAGACGGCCCAGCTCCTCGTCCGTGGCCGCGGCCCTGGGACTGCTCGTCGAAGTCATGCGTTCCTCCTTTTGCGGTGCTTCGAGCGTACAGCCGCAGACGCTGAGACGCGCTCCCGATTGCCCGAAGCCACGCCGAGCCGCCGCGAACTTGTCAAGGTATGACGGGCATGACCAGCGTGGCCATGAACATGTTCTCGCCTCCTCCTCGCGTCAGGTCTGCGCGGCCTGGGGCGCTGGCGACTGCATCTCCGCGGTGGCGGGAACCGGCTCTCCGTGACCGGAGTGCCGGTCGTAGAGCTTGCCGAGCTCTGTGATCGCGAGGTAGGCGATCGGGCCGAGCAGGCAGATGCCCCACTGCGAGCTCGTCAACGGCACCGTGTCGAAGATCCGCTGCAGCGCCGAGAGCTCCGTCACGAGGAACGTGAGCACGAGCGCCGCGCCGATCAGCTGCACGAAGCGCCGGTTCGCGATCGTGTACCGCTTGAAGATCGTCCCGGTCGGCTCGCGGCACTCGAGCGCGGCGACGATGTGCATGAGGGAGAGCGTCGTCAGGCCCATCGTCGTCGCGACGACGAGGTCGTAACGCTCCTCGCCCCATGCGACGATGCCCAGCGCGAGCGCGGCCATGACCAGCGCAGAGAGGCCGAGCCGGATCGCGAGCGGGCGGTCGACGATCGCGGCCGCCGCGTCGCGCGGCGACACGCCGCATCAGGCCGGGGGCCGCCGCGTCGAAGCCGAGCCCGATCGCGAGCAGCACGTCGATCGCGAAGTTGATCCAGAGGATCTGCAGCGGCGTCAGCGGCGCTCCGTTGGCGACGTCGAAGATCCCGGCCCCGACGAAGAGGAGGATGAACGCGCCGAGCATGATCAGCTGGACGCGGACGTACTTCATCAGGTTGTCGTAGATGCCGCGGCCGCCCTCGACCGCGGCGACGATGGTGGCGAAGTTGTCGTCGGTGAGGATCATGTCCGCCGCCTCCTTGGTGACCTCGGTGCCGGTGATCCCCATCGCGACTCCGATGTCCGCGCGCTTCAGCGCCGGCGCGTCGTTGACCCCGTCGCCGGTCATCGCCACGACGTTCCCCTTGCGCTTGAGCATGTCGACGAGCCGCACCTTGTCCTCCGGCGCCACGCGGGCGACGACGCCGATCCCGTCGACCTGGGCCTCGAGCTCCTCGTCGCTGAGCGCCGCGAACTCGGTCCCCGGGAGCGCGCGGCCCTCGATCCCGAGCTGGGCCGCGATTGCGGCGGCGGTCGTGGCGTGGTCGCCGGTGATCATGCGGACACGGATTCCCGCCTCCTTGCAGAGGGCGATCGCGTCCCTCGCCTCCTTGCGCGCCGGGTCGACGATGGCCACGAGCGCGAGCAGCGTCAGGCCCTGCACCTCGTCGAGCAGGACGCCGTCACGGTCGAACGCCGACGGGTCGATGTCCCGCGAGCCGACCGCCAGCACCCGGAGCCCCTCGCCGGCGAGCCGGTCGTTCTCGGCGAGTACCTTGTCGCGGCCGCTCTCCGTCGGAACATTCGCGCCGTCGGCGTCGCGGATCGACGACGAGCGCGCGAGCAGGATGTCCGGCGCTCCCTTGACGAAGCAGCGGACGACTCCGTCCATCTCGTGGAAGGTCGCCATCAGCTTGTACTCGGAGTCGAACGGCACCTCGGCGATCCGCGGGTACACGCGCCGCGTCTCGTCGACGTCGAGCCCGCCCTTCGCGGCGAGCACGACGAGCGCCGCTTCGGTCGGGTCGCCCACGATCTCGCCGTCGCGCACCGCCGCGTCGTTCGCAAGCGCCATCGGCAGCAGGAACGGCTCGAGCGCCGTGTCCGTGTCGCCCGCGACCCGCAGGATCTTGCCCGCGGTCGAGTAACCCTCGCCCTCGACCGAGTAGCGGCGGCCGACGACCACGAGCTGCCGTGCGGTCATCTGGTTGAGGGTGAGCGTGCCGGTCTTGTCCGAGCAGATCGCCGCGGTCGAGCCGAGCGTCTCGACCGAGCGCAGCCGCTTGACGATCGCCCCCTTGGCCGCGAGCGCCTGCGTCCCGAGCGAGAGCATCGTCGTGACGACCGCCGGCAGCCCGGTCGGGATCGCCGCGATCGCCAGGCTGATCCCGATCAGGAACAGCTCGTCGAAGTCGTCGCCGTTGATGAGACCGAAGACGATCACGAGCCCCAGCGCGGCCGCTGCCATGATCGTGATCAGCAAGGTCAGCTGGTCGAGCTGGCGCGTGAGCGGCGTCTTCTCCTGCTGGACCCCGGCCAGCATCCCCGAGATCTGCCCGACCTCGGTCGCCATTCCCGTCGCGGTGACCACCATCTCCCCCCGGCCGCGCGTCACGGTCGAGTTCATGTAGGCCATGTCGACGCGGTCGCCGAGGGGGACCTCGTCGCCCGGCACCGGTTCGACCGACTTCAGCACCGGGGTGCTCTCGCCGGTCAGCGCGGCCTCCTCGATCTCCAGCGTCGCGGCCACGACCAGGCGCCCGTCCGCAGGGACCTTGTCGCCGGCCTCGAAGGTGACGATGTCGCCGGGGACGACCTCCTCGGCGGGGATGTCCGCCCGCTCGCCGCCGCGGCGGACATGCGCGTGGATCAGGAGCATCTTCTGGAGCGCGGCGACGCTCTCCGCGGCCTTGCCCTCCTGGTTCAGGCCCAGGACCGCGTTGAGCACGGTCAGGCCGATGATCACGATCCCCGTCGAGAACTCCTGCAGGGCGACCATGCTGACGATCGCGGCGCCGAGGAGGACGAGCTGCATGAGGTCGCGGTACTGGCGGAGGAACGCCCGCCAGGCGGGCTCCTTCTCCGCCTCCGCGAGCTTGTTCGAGCCGTGCTGCGCGCGGCGCCGCTCGACCTCGGCGGCGTCGAGCCCGGAGCGCGGGTCGACCTCGAACCGCGCGCAGGCCTCGTCGGCCGTCAGGCCGTGCCATGCAGTCACGTCACCGGTGGCCTCGACGGTCGCTGCGGCGGTCATGCCGGCGCCTCCGTCGTGACCCTCGTGCCGTGGCTCCCGACGTCGTCGCCGCGATGATGCTCCGGTCCGCGGGCGTAGGCGATCAGTCCGATCATGCTGAGCACGATCACGATCCCGATCAGCAAGGCGAGCCAGCGAGCGGTGTTGCCCATCGGATCCCTCCTTTCCCGGCCGTCATGACACGGCCGCCGCGATTGCGAGGACGACGATGCAGAGAACGGCCAGAGCGGCGAGCAGCGGCCACACCCAGCGCAGGTACGTCCCGTACGGGACGCGCGCGATCGCGAGGCCTCCCATCACGACCGCCGACGTCGGGATGAACAGGTTCATGAGGCCAGAGGCGCTCTGGTAGGCGGTCACGACGAGAGACTCCGGCACCCCGACGAACCCGGCCAGCGGCGACGTGATCGGCATCGCTACGGTCGCGAGCCCCGACGACGACGGGATCAGGAACGAGAGCGGCAGGAAGAGCAGGAACATCACGACCGCGAACACCGCCTCGCCCGCGTCGCCGAGGGCGCGCTCCACCCAGTGGAGCACGGTGTCGGTGATCTCGCCGTTGTTCATGATCACGGTGATCCCGCGGGCGATCCCGATGATCAGCGCGACCCCGAGGAGGTCGCGGGCGCCGTCGACGAAGGTGGAGGTCAGCTCGCCCTCGCGCATCCGGCCGATCAGCCCGATGACGATCGCGAAGAGCAGGAAGGAGGCGGTCATCTCGGGGAACCACCACCACCACGTCGGCAGCGGGATCCCGAGGTCCTCCCACGGGATCACGCCGTAGATCATCACGCCGAAGGCGAGCGCGAACACGGCCAGGATCACCTTGTGCGTGCCGGTGAGGGTGATCTCGCCGGCCTCGTTCTCGGCGCGGAAGCGCGCTTCGTTCTCGGCCTTCAAGCCGTAGACGACCGACCTCGCCGGATCGGCCTTGACCCGGTCGGCGTAGCGGAGGACGAAGAAGATGCCGATCGCCAGGCCCGCGAGCAGGATGACGATTCGCCCGGCGAGCCCGTCGCTGAGCGGGATCCCTGCGATCCCCGATGCGATCCCCGTCGCGAACGGGTTGATCGTCGACCCGAGCGTGCCGATCCCGCAGCCGAGCAGGACGACCGCGGCACCCGTGAGCGCGTCGTAGCCGGCGGCGATGAGCACCGTGATCACGAGCGCGTAGAACGCCAGGCTCTCCTCCGCCATGCCGTAGGTCGTGCCCCCGAGCGCGAAGACGCACATCAGCGCCGGGATCATCAGCCGCTCCCTGCCCGCCATCCGCTGGACGAGGCTGCCGATGCCCGCCTGGATCGCCCCCGTCTTCATCGTCACGCCCAGGAATCCGCCGATCACGAGGATGAAGAGCGCGATGTCGATCGCGCCGAACAGCGTCCCCGAGTTGTAGTAGTTGATGTTCCCGGCCGCGTTCTCGATGCCGTAGAGGCCGTTGATCGGAGCGGTGAGCGAGTCGACGATGATCCGCGACGGCTTCCCGGGCACCTCGTGGTACGTCCCCGGGATGGGCTCGCCGGCGGCGTTCGTGTCGTACCTGCCGGCCGGGATGATCCAGGTCGCGATCGCCGCCAGCACGATCAGCGCGAACAGGATCGTGTACGCAGACGGGAGCGTAAACCTGCTCTTCTCCTCCGGCTCCGGCTGAACGACGGCTTGCTCGGTCATGCGACCCCGGCGAGCTCGAGGCCGGCGGCGTCGCGCGTGACGACCGTGCCCGCCTCGCCGCGGAGGAGCGCGGGCGTGTCCACGATCGAGCCGATCGCGGCCAGGCCGCCCGTCTCCTCGACGAACGAGCAGGCCGCCTTCACCTTCGGCCCCATCGAGCCGGCGGCGAACTCGGTCCCGGCGAGTGCCTGGGGTGTCGCGCGGCGGATCGCCCGCTGCTCGGGCGTGCCCCAGCCGTCGTAGACCGCGTCGACGTCGGTGACGATCAGCAGCGCGTCGGCGCGCAGATCCTTCGCGAGCAGCGCGCTCGCGAGGTCCTTGTCGATCACGGCCTCGACGCCGACGAGCTGCCGCCCGGCCGGCGCGGCCTCGTCGGTGTACATGACCGGGATCCCGCCGCCGCCGGCGCAGATGACGACGCAGCCGTGCTCCGAGGATCCACTCGACGGGCTCGAGCCCGAAGATCCGCTGCGGGAGCGGCGAGGGGACGACGCGCCTGAAGCTGTCGCCGTCGGGCTTGAACGTCCAGCCCTTCTCCTCGGCCAGCCGCTCCGACGCAGCCTTGTCGTAGATCGGCCCGATCGGCTTCGTCGGGTCCCCGAAGGCCGGGTCGTCGCGATCCACCTCGATCAGCGTGAGCAGCGACGCGAGCCGCTTCTCGAACGGCAGCTCGTTCCCGAGCTCCTGCTGGATCAGGTACCCGATCATGCCCTCGGTCTGGGCGCCGAGCAGGTCGAGCGGGTACGGCTCGACCTCCGTGTAGGCCGAGCCCTGCAGCGCGAGCAAACCGACTTGCGGCCCGTTCCCGTGCGAGATCACGAGCTCGTGCTCGAGCGCGAGCGGCGCGAGCGCCTTGCAGGCGGTGCGCGCGTTGGCGCGCTGGTTCTCGGCGGTCAGCGGCTGGCCGCGCCGGAGCAGCGCGTTCCCACCCAGTGCGACGACGACGCGCACGGCTAGCTCGCGAGGGTCGCGACCATGACGGCCTTGATCGTGTGCATGCGGTTCTCGGCCTCGTCCCAGACGAGCGACGCCGGCGACTCGAACACCTCCTCGGTCACCTCCAGCGCATCCATCCCGAACTTCTCGAAGATCTCCTTCCCGACCTGAGTCTCGGTGTTGTGGAACGCGGGCAGGCAGTGCATGAACTTGACGTCCGGGTTGCCGGTCCGCGCCATCGTCTCGGCGTTCACCTGGTACGGCGTGAGCAGCTCGATCCGCTCCTTCCAGACCTCGTCGGGCTCCCCCATCGAGACCCAGACGTCGGTGAGCAGCACGTCGGCGCCGCGCACGGCTTCGGCCACGTCGTCGGTGATCGTGATCCTCCCGCCGGTCTCCTCCGCCGTGGAGCGTGCGAGCTCGACGATCTCGTCGCGCGGCCAGAGCGACCTCGGGCTCGCGATTCGCACGTCCATCCCCAGCTTCGCCCCGCCGACCAGGTACGAGTCGGCCATGTTGAAGCGGGCATCGCCGAGGTAGCAGAAGACGACCTCGTTCAGCGGCTTCCCCAGGTGCTCCCGGAACGTGAGGAAGTCGGCCAGGATCTGGGTCGGGTGCCATTCGTCGGTGAGCCCGTTGTAGATGGGGACGCCGGCCCAGCGGCCGAGCTCTTCAGCGGTCTCCTGCGCGAACCCGCGGTACTCGATCGCGTCGTACATCCGGCCGAGTACGCGGGCGGTGTCCTTTACCGTCTCCTTGTGGCCCATGTGCGACCCCGACGGGCCGATGAAGGTGACGTGGGCGCCCTGGTCGTAGGCGGCGACCTCGAACGCGCAGCGCGTCCTCGTGGAGTCCTTCTCGAAGATCAGCGCGATCTCCTTGCCGACGAGCTTCTGCTCCTCGCGACCCTCGCGCTTGGCCGCCTTCAGCTCGGCCGCCAGGTCGATCAGGTGGGTGATCTCCTCGGGCGAATAGTCGGCCAGCTTCATCAGGTGCCGGCCGCGCAGATCGATCACTGTGCTCATGGCTCTCCTCCTCGTCAGGCGTCACGGGCGACGGGACAGGTCATGCAGTGGCCGCCGCCGCGGCCCTTTCCCAGCTCCTGGCCGGCGATGGCGAGCACCTCGACGCCGGCCTTGCCGAGCTTCGCGTTCGTCGCCTCGTTGCGTTCGTATGCGACGACGACGCCCGGCTCGAGCGCGACGACGTTGTTGCCGTCGTCCCATTGGTTGCGCTCGGCCTCGAACTCGTCGCCGCCCGTCGTGACCAGCTTCAGGTCGGTGATCCCGAGCGCCTCCTTCACCTCGTCGAGAAACGAGCGCTCGGAGACTTCGGCCTGCACCCCGGCGGGACCTCCCGGCCGGAATAGGATCGGCCGGATCTGCGAGACGACCGGCTCGTAGAGCGTGGCCACGTTGCGGTCGCAGAAGGTGAAGACGGTGTCGAGGTGCATCGCGGCCCGCTCGCGCGGCATCTGCGCGCCGATGACCAGCCGCGCCGCCCCGGCGTCGAACAGGTTCTTGGCAAGGATGCTCACCGCACGGGCCGTGCTCCGCTCGCCCATGCCGATGAGGACGACACCGTCGCCGGCGGGCATCATGTCGCCGCCCTCCATCCGGGCTGCGCCCCAGTCGTGGTCGGCGCCGCCGAACCAGATCGGGAAGCCGGCATCGCGGAAGCGCGGGTGGAACCGGTACACCGCTTCGACGTTGAGCGTCTCGAGCTGGCGAGCGGGCCAGAACATCGGGTTGAGCGAGACGCCGCCGTAGATCCATGCGCTCGTGTCGCGGGTGAAGAGCTGGTTGGGGAGCGGCGGCAGCACGAAGTCGGTTGGGCGCAACGCCGGCCCGATGGCCGACCGGAGCTCGTTGGGCAGCTCGAGCACCGTGATGCCGCCGGTCAGATGCGTCGCCAAGTCCTCTGCCGGCATCTCGGTCAGCCACGCCCGGAGCGGCTCCGCGAACATGACCGTGACCTCCTCCGGCCGGACCCGGCGGGTGAGCAGCCAGGCCCGCGCCTCGGGGTCCTCCAGCGTCTGGGCGAGAAGCTCGTGGAACAGCAGCACCTCCACGCCGCGGGAGCGCATCAGGTCGACGAATGCATCGTGCTCCTGGCGCGCACGCCGTACCCAGATCACGTCGTCGAAGAGCAGCTCATGGCAGTTGCTGGGCGAGAGCCGCTCGTGGGCGAGATCGGGCCGGTGCACCATGACCGTCCGGAGCTTCCCGACCTCCGAATGCGTCCCGAGAGCTGTCTCGGTGACCGTGCTCATGCGTCGTCTCCTTCCGGTGGCTCGACCGGCCGCAGCATCACGAGCGCGATCGCCGGCAGTCTATGGTGCACACCGCGATGAGGGGACAAGCGGCTTGCGCGTCCCGGGATTCGGACGAGGCAACCGAAGGCGATCTCGCAACCCACGAGTACCGGCAATCATTTCACGCCTCGCATGACGTTGCGCCCCGAGCTGGGCAAGGCTTCTCGACTGCCATCGAGCGCGGACGAGCGGCCCCGCGTCGAGCGAGAAGCCCCGGTTGTCAGTCGGTGCTCGTCGCCGCTCGAGGGCGTTCCCGGACGACGCGGCCCGGATCCTGAGCCTCGGCGCCGTCCTGGTCGCCCTGAAGGTGCTCGAGACTCACTGAGACGGGCCAGGCCGCCGGCTCGTGCACGGACTTGCCTTCGGTGTTGCGGCTGGTCGAAGATCCCCGCGGGTCGTGACCGCGGCCCGACCGATCCGGGAGGGTGCGTTGAGCGATCTGTTCCGAGCAGGTGACGTCTTCGAGGACGCGCGTCCTCTGCCCTGCTGCTCTTGCGAGTTGCTGCGCCGAGCCGCGACACCATCCACCGGCTCGACGAACACGACGATCGTCGAGTGCACGTGAGCGTCCGCGGCGCGGCGTTCATCGGCATCGGCGCCATGGTCGGGGCCGGCATCTTCGCCCTCCTCGGCCAGGCGGCGGTCATTGCAGGGTCCGCGGTCTGGCTCTCGTTCCTCCTCGCCGGGCTCATCGCGGTGCTGCTCGCGTACAACGTGGTCAAGCTCGGAATCCGGTATCCGTCCCAAGGGGGCCTGGTCGAGTACCTGCTGCAGGGCTTCGGGAACGGACGGCTGCTCGGTGTCGCCTCGTGGCTCGGGTACGCGGCCGCCTTCGTGGTCGTGGCCGCGATGCTCGCGGTGTCCTTCGCGAGCTACGCGACGACGTTGTTCGTCGGTAGCGACGCTTGGAGCGGCTGGGACAACCTGTTCGCGTCGCTCCTGATCGTGACCATGACCCTGGTCAACATGGTCGGGGCGACGTTCGTGTCGCGGGTCGCGGCGGTGATGGTCGTCGTCCTGCTCTGCGTGTTCGCCGTCTTCATCGTCGTGACGATCTCGGACGTCAACTTCGACCTTCTCGCATTCAGCGGCTACCCGTCGTTCTCGAAGATCATCTCGAGCATCGCGTTGACGTTCTTCGCGTTCCTCGGCTTCGGCGTGATGACGTTCACGGTCGCGAATCTCCGCGACCCCGCGCGCGAGCTGCCGAGAGCGGTAGCCCTCGCGCTGGGATTGACGACCGCTACGTACGTGCTCATCGCGATCGGCGTGTTCGGGACACTCACCGTCGACCAGGCGATCGGGTACGGCGAGACGGCGATCGCCGAGGCTGCGCGGCCGACGCTCGGCGACGCCGGTTTCACGTTGATGGCTGTCGCCGCGCTCATCGCGACGGCGGGCGCGACGAACGGGACGCTCTTCGGCTCGGCGGGCCTGACGTCCTCGCTGGCGGAGCTCCGGCAGTTTCCTCCGCTTCTGGGCACTCGCTCGCGGCTCGGCAGGCACGGGGGCCTGCTCGTCACTGCGATCCTCGCCCTCGTCCTCGCAAACACTCGTCGATCTCTCCGCCATCGCCTCGGTCGGGAGTGCCTGCTCGCTCATCGTCTTCCTGCTCGTCGGGCTCGCCGGCTACCGGCTGCGGTCGGAGACGGGCGCCTCGGCCGCAATCGTTCTGCTCGGTATGGCGGCGACCGCGATCGTGCTCGCGTTCTTCGCGGTCGACACGCTCCGCAACGCTCCCGAGACGTTCGTGGCCATCCTGGCGATGACGCTCCTGGCGGTCAGCCTCGACATCGTCTGGAAACGGGTGAGGGACCGACCGGGCGGCGCGTCGGACGAGGGCGTGACACCGACCGTGTCCCCCTAGGTCGCTCCGCCGACGACAGGACGTGGACATCGAACATGCAGCGGATCCTCGCCCCGCGGACGCGGCGGCCGGCGAGATGCGGGCACCGCAGCGCTCGTCGAGCTCGCGGTCGGCGCCATCGCCCTCTCCACAATGCCTCGGCGGACGTCATCACGCTCGCTGCGCTTGTCAGGTTCCTGTGAAGCTCCGGCGTGTGGTGCGAGCACCGACGCGCCAATTCCGGGCACACCGTGTCAGGCGACCATCATGCCCTCGGCGGCCGACGAGGGCTCGGGGTCGGGTAGGCGCGTCATGCGGAAGCCGTTGACGAGTCCGAGGAGGGCGGCGAGGAGCGGGATCAGGAGCGCGATCTGCAGGGCGATCGGCCGTGCGTCGGTGTTGATGCGGAGGATCTCGGCCTGGACGTCGGCCGGCTGGCCGGCGAGCAGTTCCGCGAGGTGCGTGTTGGTCATCACCTCCGCGTTCTCCTCCAGCCCCTGCGCGACCTGTTGCTGCTCGGCCGGTGAGAGCACCTTGCTCGAGTCGGCCATGTGGGTGAAGACCAGGGAGAGCGACGCGAGCATGATCGCGCCGGCGAAAGCGAGCCCGAACGACAGCCCGAACGAGCCGCCGGCCGAGTTGACGCCCGCGGCCTCGCTCACGCGTTCCTCCTCGATCGGAGAGAGGGTGTAGTTGTTGAGCTGGGAGACCAGCAAGCCGAGCCCGGCGCCTGCGATGAGGAGCGGCACGACCATCGCCCAGCCGGAGTCGGCGCGCGGCACGATCGGAATCAGGACGGCGACGCCGACGACGAGCAGCAAGAACCCTGCCCGGATGATCCTGCTCGGGCTCCGATGGCCGGCCTTCTTGCCCGCGAGCACCGCAACGCCGAACATGCTCAACGAGAGCGGCGCGATCGACAGGCCCGCCTCCATCGCGTTGTACTCGAGCACCATCTGCAGGTAGATCGGCAGCGCGATCATCAGCCCGCCGAGCGCGATCTGCTGGAGCGTCTGCGAGGTGATCCCGAGCCGGAAGTACCTCGACGCGAACAGGCCGACGTCGAGCAGGGCAGGCTTGCCCTCGCGCTTGCGCCGCACGAGCCACCGGGCGAGCGACCCGAGGGCGACGACGCCGACGGCGATGAGGAGGACGACGAACTCGCCGCCCTCCTGCCACACGAGGATCCCGAGCACGACTCCTCCCATGCCCACGGCCGAGAGGATCGCGCCGACGACGTCCACGCCTCGCGACCCGGTGTAGGGCACGTCGCGGACGAGCTTGCTGCCGACGAGCACGATCGCGATGATCACGACCTCGCCGAAGAACGCGACCCGCCAGGAGAGGTACGTCGTGATGAAGCCGCCGACGAGCGGTCCGACCGCAGCGGCGATCGCCGCCGCCGCGCCGACCAGCGCGTAGGCCCGCCGCTGCATCGCGCCCTCGAAGTTGCCGTGGATCAGGGACTGCATCGCAGGCAGCAAGAGCGACGCGCCCAGCCCGCCGATGATCGCCCAGAAGATGACGATCGGGAGAAGGCTCTGCGAGATCGTCATCGACAACGCTCCGACCGCATATCCGAGCAGACCGAGGATGTAGGCGCGCTTGCGGCCGATCAGGTCGCCGACTTTGCTGCCGATCAGGATGAACGCCGCCGAGACGAGCGCCTCGAGTGCGATCGCCGACTGCACGCCGCTCGCGGTCGTGTCGAGATCGTGCACCACCGCGGAGATCGAGACGTTCATCAGCGACGTGTCGACGACGAGCACGAACATCGCCATCGCGAGGAGGATCGCGAGCCGCTGGTCCCCGCTCGACTCCTCCGGTACCGCGGTCGTCGCCTCTACGGTCACTCGTTCACTCACCTCGCGCGGTTGTCCCTGACGTCGCGGCAGCCCGACGGATGCGCAGCGCAGCCCATCATTGCCGATGAGGCCGACGGTTCAACTTTCCGCGGGCGTCAGGACATATCTCACCGGGCCTCCGCTCTCACTGGGCCTCCGCCCGCAGGCCCCGTCGAATCCGGCGCTCGCCATGACACGCCAAGCACGCCGACAGGAACACCGGATCGTCAACCGCCTAGAAGACCACCGTGCGCGCGCCGTCGACGAGGATCCGGTCCTCGAGGTGCCACTTGACGGCGCGCGCGAGCACCACGCGCTCGATGTCGCGCCCGATGCGATGCAGGTCGTCGACGGTGTCGCGATGGCTGACCCGCGCCACGTCCTGGTCGATGATCGGCCCGCCGTCGAGCTCCTCCGTCACGTAGTGCGCCGTCGCGCCGATGATCTTCACGCCGCGCTCGAGCGCGCGACGGTACGGGTCGGCGCCCGCGAACGCCGGCAGGAACGAGTGGTGGATGTTGATCACCGGCGCGCCCAGACGCTCGAGGAACTCCGCCGAGAGGATCTGCATGTAGCGCGCGAGCACGACGAGACCGGCGCGCCCGGCCAGCAGCTCGAGCATCCGTGCTTCAGCCACTTCCTTGCGGCCCACCTCGACCGGCACGTGGTGGAACGGCAGTCCGTGATTCGCCGCTGCCTGCTCGAGGTCACGGTGGTTCGAGACGACCATCGTCGGCCTGCCCTCGAGCTCGCCGATCTCGAACCGCCAGAGTAGGTCGAGCAGGCAATGGTCGTACTTGGAGACGAGCAGGGCGACCGGCTTCTCCGCGTCCGGCGCCGACAGCTGCCACTCCATCGCAAACCTGCGCGCCACCTCGTCGAAGCCCGCGCCGAGAGCATCCGGGGAGTCGCCCGAGTCGAGCGTGGCGACGAGCCGAAGGAAGAACCGCTCCTCGGTCGAGTGCTGGTCGGCGTGAACGATGTTCGCGCCGCGCCGGTAGAGAAAGCCCGACACGGCGGCCACGATCCCGGGCCGGTCCGGGCACACCACTCTCAGGCGGATCGTCATCCGGGCAGTTTGCCGCAGCGCGACGACGTCCAGATCGAGCGCCGGCTAGATGAGGCCGACGCGGGCGGCGTGCGCCGCGGCGCCCGCGCGCGAGGGCTGCGCAAGCTTGCGGAGGATGTTCGCCACGTGCCGGTGCACCGTGTGCTCGCTGACCACGAGCGACGAGGCGATCTGACGGTTGTTCAGCCCGGCTGCGACGAGGCGCAGCACCTCCGTCTCGCGTGACGTCAACGGCGAGGCGCCGTTCCCGTTCCCGTTGCCGTTCAGCTGCGCCCCCGCCGGCGCCTCGAGGAAGCTCGCGATCGCGCCGAGCCCCTCGCGCGCGTCGCCGTCCCACGGGTAGTGGCCGCGGCCGGCGAGCGGCACGAAGCGTGCGCCCGGGATCAGCGACGCGAGCTCGCGCCCGAGACGGGACGAGACGGTCGAGTCGGACTGGCGCTGGAGGACGAGCGTCGGCAGGCGAAGATGCGGGCACTCGTCGCGCGCGTCGGCCGAGAAGTTCAGCTCGAGAAAGCGCGCGGCCGCCTCGGCTCCCGCAGCGGCGCGCTTGTAGCGCGCGCGCTGCGCGACGTCGGTCGCCGCGCCGCGGGGCAGGAAGAGGCTCGCGAGCAGCCGTGACCCGACTCGCCAGTCGGCACGGGTCAGCGCGACGATCGATGCGCCGAGCTCCGGCGTCGCGAGATCCCGGCCGTGCGCGTACGAGTTGTAGAAGACGAGCGAGCGGACGCGCTCGGGATGACGTCTCGTGTACCGCGCCGCCAGCGTTCCCGCACACGAGAGTGCGAGCAGAGAGCACTGCTCCTCGCCGAGGTGGTCGACGAGCGCCTCGAGCGTGCGCAACTCGTCCTCGTGCGTGACGACCGCGAAGTCGATGTCGCGGTCCGAGAGCCCCGCGCCGAGCCGGTCGTAGCGCACGACACGGTTCGTCAACGCAAGATGCTCCAGGAAGCCCCGCACCTCCGGCTGCTGCCAGTCGAGCTCGAGATGGCTGAGCCACCACGTCGGCATGACGAGCAGAGGCCCCTCGCCGACTGAGGCATACGCCACGCGCCGCCCGCCGACGGGGCAGAAACGGATCTCCTGCTCCATGCCATGAGGGTAGTCCCCAGCGCGGCGCCCGGGCAACCGAGGTGGCCCGGACAGGCCATCTCGCATAGATGGCCTGTCTATGCGAAGCGCAGGCACAGGCCGGACGGCGACCATTCACGTATGTACACACGAGCGATCCCCGCGAAGAGAGAGCGGCCGGCTCTGACGATCCGCCCGCTCGGGCGCGGCGACGTGGAGACGGTGCTGCGCGTCTTCTCGCGGCTCAGCCCTCGCTCCCGCGCGCTGCGCTTCGGCGCCGCGAAGCCGACGCTCACCTGCCCCGAGCTGGCGAGGCTCGCCGCGATCGGACCGGACCGGCACGCCCTCGTCGCCTATGCCGACGGCGACCCGGAGCCGATCGCGATCGCCCGGCTCGTACGGAACGGCGTGGACCCGGAGACCGCCGAGCTCGCCGCTGCAGTCGCCGACGACTACCAGCACCTGGGCGTCGGCTCTGTCCTCGCCGACCTGCTGGCCGCCGACGCGCGGGCGGCCGGGATCCGCTACGTCAGCGCGAGCATTGCCGCCGAGAACGACGCGGCCGTGGCGCTGATGAAGCGCGTCGCCGGAGTCGTCGAGTCCCGCTACGTCGGCGGCATCGTCGAGCTCAGGGCAGCGCTGTCTCCCACGGCTGCAGACCTGCAGCCGGCTCGTCACTGAGGTTGACGCGAAACTCGTGCGGCCCGCGCCGCCACGCCCAGACGCCGTCCGTCGACGGCAGCGTCTCGTACGGCTCGCCCGCCCACGCCGGCCGCCGCGCGATCGTCGCCCGCACCCAGTTCAGCGTCGAGTCCGGATCGTCCAGCTGCTCCTCGACGTTGCGCGACGTGTCGACGAGCGGCAGCCACGGCTCGCGCCACTCCTCCCCGCCGCGCGTCCACGGCATCGGCGTCCGCCCGGGGTCGCGCGACGGCCGCGCGGGATCGAGCATCCGCTCCTGCGGCACGGCGCCGTTCTCGAGCGCGAGCTCGTCGCCCATGTAGAGGAACGGCGTCCCGCGCAACCCCAGCAGCAGCGCCAGCCCGGCGCGCGCCTTCCGCTCCTCGCCGGCCGCCCAGCGTGTCGCGAGGCGGAGGTCGTCGTGGTTCGAGCCGGAGTAGGTCGGCCACGCGCCCTCCGGCAGCGTCGCCTCGACGCGCTCCACGATCGGACGCATCTCCTCCACGCTGAGCCTCGACTTCATGAAGTCGACGTTGTGGGCGAGGTGCAGCTCGTCCTGCCCGTTGCCGTAGTAGAGGGGCAGCCGCTCGAGCTCGACGTAGGTCTCGCCGAAGAGTGCGGTGTCGCCGTACTCGTCGGCGATCTCGCGCCACCGCGCGAGTACCTCGTGCGTCTCGGCCTGGTTCATGCCACGGTCGTTCCACGAGCCCATGCCCAGCACCCATTCCGGGTCGCCCGGCCGGGACGGGGTGTTGTCGCGCAGCTCGCGGTCCTTGACGATCGAGTGCGCGACGTCGATCCGGAAGCCGCCGACGCCACGCTCGAACCAGAAGCGCAGGATCCGCTCGAACTCGCCGCGCACGGCCGGGTTCCACCAGTCGAGGTCGGGCTGCTCGGGCGTGAAGTGCGCGAGGTAGTAGCGCCCGTCGAGCGGGATCCACGCGGACTCCTTGGAGAACACCGAGCGCCAGTTGTTCGGCGGCTCGTCCGCCCAGAGGTAGTAGTCCGGGTGGGCGCGGAACCACGGGATGCTCGATCGAGGTGTGGTTCGGAACGAGGTCGAGCAGGATCCGGATCCCGCGCCGGCCGGCCTCGGCGATCAGCCGCTCCATGTCGGCAGTCGTGCCGAGCTCGGGATGGACGCCCAGGTAGTCGCTGACGTCGTAGCCCCAGTCGAAGTTCGGCGAAGGGAAGGTCGGGTTGAGCCAGATCCCCGCGATCCCGAGCCATTCGAGGTAGTCGAGGCGCTCGACGATTCCGTTCAGGTCGCCGACCCCGTCGCCGTTCGAGTCGGCGAACGACCGCGGGTAGATCTCGTACAGGACACCGTCACGCCACCACACGGGCCGTCACGCTACCCGCATGCGAGGGCTATTGGGAGGCGGGATCAACGCTGGCCGCCGGACGTCGCCAGCGGTGTGCTGCTGCCGGCACGCTCTCCATTGGCGGCATCTTGTGGGGTGGGTGCGAGCCGAACCAGGCGGCGTAGCGGCGTGCGAGTGGAGCCGCGGTGGCGCCGTGGGCGAGGACGGAGAGGCCGACCGTGGCGTAGGTCGTGAGCAGGATCGTCGTGGCCTGCGGCAGGTCGGCTTCCTGCACGACGATCACGGCGAAGACGATCGAGGCCAGTCCGCGCGGGCCGAACCAGCCGAGGAACGCGACTGTTGGGCGTCGCGCGCCCGTACCGAGCATGGCGACGGCAACCGGCAGCATGCGGACGACCGTCAGGCTTGCAACTGCGTAGAGGCCGATGCGCCAGTTGAGGTCGTCGAGCGCGGGCCAGAGCAGGACTGCTCCGAAGACGAGGAACGTGACGCCGTTCAGCAGCTGGCCGAGCTCGTCCATGAGGAACGTCAACTCACCTCCCTCGGACGGACGGCGGAGGGCCCCGAAGGTCATTCCGGCAACAAACGCAGCAATGAAGCCGGAGCCGCCGAGCGGCGCGGCGATCCCGTACGAGAGCGCGGCTCCCGCAACCGTCACGATCTGGAGCCAGGATCGCTCGATCAGGCCCCGAGGGCTTGCGAACATGATGGCGGCAGCTGCCACAGCGCCAGCGAGCACGCCTCCGACGATTCCCCATCCGATTTCCTCCACCACCAGCCGTAGGGCGTGCGCCGCGCCGACCTGATCGGCATCTGCCTCGGCCACCGCGAGCACGATGAAGAGGAGCGGCACGCAGATGCCGTCGTTGAGGCCGCTCTCGACGTTGAGGCCCTGGCGGATACGGGACGGCAGCCCTGGGTCCGTCACGACGGCCTGCCCGAGGGCCGCGTCGGTCGGGGCGAGCAGCACCGCAAGGACGAGCGCCTCCGGGACGGACAGCGCGCCGAAGAGCGCCGCAGCGAGGAGCGCTCCGAGCGCGATCGTCAACGGGAGGCCGAAGGCAAGCAGGCGCGCTGGCACGGCGTACTCCTGCCGTAGCGTGCGCAGGTTGATGCGGGACGCGTCGGCGAACAGGACGACTGTGAGCGTCGCCTCCGCGAGCAGCTTGACCGACTCGCCCGTCGGCGACGTGTCAAGGAGATCGAGCGCCTGAGTCCCGACGAGGAGCCCGATCCCGACGAAGATGATCGCGGGCGTGACGGGCGTGCCGTCGACCCGGCGGGAGACGACGCCGAACGCGATCAACGCGAGCGAAACGACCGCGAGCGCCCAGTCCATCCGCCGACCCTATGGGGCGCGCCTGACGGAAACGCGACCACCGGCTTCCTGTATCCGCATGGCAGGATGAACGAATGGAGTGCGGACGCAACGTCTGGGACGCGGAGGACGCGGTCGGGGGCCGCGAATAGCGCCGGAGACTCGCCGCGTGGAAATGCGTTGCGTCGAGTGCGGAGCGGAGCAGCCGGCTGAAGCGCGGTTCTGCAGCTCCTGCGGCGCGGCGCTCTACCGGGGGTGCCCGGCATGCGGAACCGAGCAGAGCGCCTCGGCGGCCTTCTGCTCGAGCTGCGGGCACGTGCTCCGCGAACGCCGCCCGGCGCGTGGGCGGCGCCGACGACCGCCAGGAACGGCGCGTCGTGACGATCCTCTTCGCCGACCTCTCCGGGTCGACGGCGCTCGGGGAGCAGCTCGACCCGGAGGACGTGCGAGACCTCCAGGGCGAGCTCTTCGAGCTCCTCAACCGCGAGGTGGAGCGCTTCGACGGCACGACGGAGAAGTTCGTGGGGGACGCAGTGCTCGCGGTGTACGGGATCCCGCAGGCGCACGAGGACGACCCGGAGCGCGCCGTGCGCGCGGCACTCGCTGCGCAGGAGCGGTTCGGCGCCTTCGCGAAGCGCGTCCGCGACCGGTTCGCCGCCGAGGTCGGCCTGCGGATCGGCGTCAACACCGGCGAGGTCGTGGCGGGCCGCGAGGCGGCCGCGCGCGGAGAGCTGATGGTCAGCGGCGACGCCGTCAACGTCGCGGCGCGCCTCCAGCAGAACGCTGAGCCGGGCCAGGTGTTGGTCGGCGAGCGGACGCACGCTGCGACGAGCCGCTCGATCTCGTACGAGTCCGTCGCCGCGGTTCCCGCCAAGGGGAAGAGCGAGCCGGTGTCGGCGTGGGTCGCAATCGCAGCGGCGGAGGAGCCGGGCGCCCGAGGCGTCGCGGGGCTCGAGGCGCCGCTGATCGGGCGCGACGAAGAGCTGTCGATCCTCTCGGCGCTCGCCGGGCGCGTCGACCGAGAGCGGGCGCCGCAACTCGTCACGCTCTACGGCCAGGCCGGCGTCGGCAAGTCGCGGCTGCTCGCCGAGGTCGTCGAGCGACTGCCGGGAACGCTCCTGCTCAGGGGCCGCTGCCTCCCCTACGGCGAGGAGATCACCTACTGGCCGCTTGCGGAGGCCTTGAAGGGGCACGCGGGGATCCTCGACACCGACCCGTCCGGCGAGGCGCTCGAGAAGCTGCGGCAGGCGGTGAAGACGGCCCTCGGCGAAGCCTCGGACCAGGCGCTCGAGCCGCTCGCGTGGACGATCGGCCTCGCGCTTCCCGACAGCGGCGCGGTCGCCCAGGAGGTGACGCCGAGACTGCACCACTCCTGGCAGCGCTACCTGGCGGCACTCGGCCGCAAGCAGCTGACGATCCTCGCCGTCGAGGACATCCACTGGGCCTCCGGCCACTTGCTCAACCTGCTCGAGCACCTCTCCGAGCTGCTCGAGGACACCTCGGTGCTGATCGTGTGCACCGCGCGGCCCGAGCTGCTCGAGACGCGCCCCACCTGGGGCGGTGCAAAGCAGAACGCGACAGCGCTGACGCTGAGCCCGCTCGACGGCGACAGGGCCTCCGAGCTCGTCTCGTCGCTCCTCGGTCGGACGCAGGCCCCTGAGTCCGTTCGCGAGCGTGTGCTGACGAGCGCCGAGGGCAACCCCTTCTTCGTGGAGGAGATGCTGCACATGCTGATCGAGCGCGGGGCGCTCACGAGAGAGGACGACGGCTGGCACGCGACCGACACGCTCGGCGACACGCCGCTGCCCGACTCGGTGCACGGCGTGATCGCGGCACGCATCGACTTGCTCGACGTCGACGCACGCGACGCGCTCCGCCGCTGCTCCGTCGTCGGCCGGGTCTTCTGGCCGGCCGCGGCGGGCGTCGGCGAGAACGTGATCGTGTCGCTCGGCAGGCGGGGGCTCGTCTCCGAGCAGCCCGCCTCGACGATGGCCGGGATGCGGGAATTCGCCTTCAAGCACACGCTCACACGCGACGTCGCCTACGCGTCGCTGCCCCGGCCCGAGCGGCGCGGCCTGCACCGGCGCGTCGCCGAGTGGATCCAGGAGGTCGCACCGGACCGCGGCGTCGAGACGGCCGAGCTCGCGGCGTACCACTACGGCGAGGCGCTCGCCTACGGCGAGGACGATCCGGCGGTCACGCTGCGAACCTCGCAGCTGCTCGTCACGGCCGGCGACGCCGCGCTGCAGCGCGGCGACGTCCCCGTGTCGAGGGGCCAGCTCGAGCGAGCGCTCGAGCTGGCGCCGGACGACCGGAGCCGCGCCGTTCCGCTCGTGCGCCTCGCTGGGGTCGCGGTGACGGGCGGGCGAAGCGCGCGCGACCTGGAGGTCGCGCTGGAGCGGCTCGACGAGGCGCTCCGGCTCGTCGACGCCCGCGACGCGGTGCTCCGCGGCGACGCGCTCGGGTGGCGGTCCCGCATCTGCTGGTTGCTCGGCCGCTGGGACGAGGCGAAGGAGGCCGCCGACGCGGCGGTTGCGGTGCTGAGCGGCCTGCCCGAGTCGCCGCAGCTCGCGCGGGTACTCGCCCGGCGGTCGCAGCTCGCGATGTTGAGAGACGAGGAGGACGCGGGCGAGCTCGCGCGCGACGGACTCGCCGTGGCGAACCGCGTCGGCGACCGGTTCGCGCAGGCCAACATCCGCGTCAACCTCCTCACCCTCGACGCGATGCGGGGGATCCCGCCCGACCCCGGCGAGCTGCTGGAGCTGATCGACGAGGCCCGCGCCGCCGGTGCGCTCGAGGAAGCCTACCGGGCGCAGGTGAACTTCATCTGGTCGGCGACGGGGCATCTGCCCGTTGCCGAGATCGAGCGGACCGCCGCCGCGGCCGCCGCCCGGCTCGCGGGCGTTACCCCACCGGTGGTCCTGAACCCGTACGTCGACCTGTCGATGGTCGTGATGCAGCTCCTCCCGGCGGGCCGATGGCAGGAGGCGGAACAGCTCCTCGACGGGATCGACGGCGATGGGCTCTCGCCGACGAACCTGCTCGTCTGGCTCGGGATCACCTCGCAGCTTGCGTTGCGCCGGGGTGACCTCGAGACGGCGGGCGAGCGTGCGCACCGGCAGCGCCTCATCGCCGTCGAGAGCAAGGAGCCGCAGCGGATCATCCCGATGTCCTGCGCCCTGCTCCCATGGGCGGCGCTGACAGGAGAGCGCGACGAGCTGCAGGCCGCGGCCGAGGAGGTGTTGGAGCTCGTTCGCGACCGCTGGTCGTCCGTGATCAGCGTGCTGCCCGCCGTGAGGGCCCTGGACGCGGCCGGGGAGCCGGAGCTCCTCCGCCGCTGGACGGAGTCGCTCGGCCGCGGGCTCGCTCGGGCCTCCGCGGGGCGCGTGCCGACGAGCCACACTGCCGCGCGGGGCCTGCTCGCGCTCCACGAGGGGCGGCCGGACGAGGCCGTCGAGCTGCTCACTGCGGCGTCCGCCGTCGAGCGCGGGCTCGGCTACGAGTTCGACGCGTCCGCGCTCGACCTGGACCTCGCGCGCGCGCTCGCGGCGGCGGGCGATCCCGAGCGGGGCGGGGCCGTACGGCGCAAGGCCGAGGTGTTCCTGGTCTCGATCGGCTGCGTGAATCCCATCTAGCGTGCGCTGGCTCCGCCGTATCCTCCTTGCCGTGCTGGCGCTCGCTGCCGCGCTGACGCTCGCGTCCGTGAGCTTCAACCTCGTCACCTCGCCGGGCTCGACGCCGGTGCGCGAGCTCTGGCACGGCCCGTTCGTTCGCACGGACGGGACGCTGACCGCCTATCGGCGCTGGGGCGCCCACGGGAGCCCGATCGTGCTGCTCGGCGGCTTCGCCGTGCCGAGCTTCGCGTGGGAGCAGGCGGGGCGCATCCTCGGCCGCGAGCACCGCGTCTACGCGCTCGACCTGCGCGGCTTCGGCTACACGGAGCGGCGCGGGCCGTACGACCTCGCGGGCTGGGCCGACCAGGTCACCGCGTTCGAGCGCGCGGTCGGGATCCGGAGGCCGGTCGTCGTCGGCCACTCGCTCGGCGCGGCGGTCGCCGCGGAGGTCGCGCGCCGCGGCGCCGCCTCGGGAATCGTCCTCGTCGACGGCGACGCGGTCCCCGGCGGCGGCCCGCCCTCGTTCCTGCGGAGCGTGCTCGCCGACTCACCGTTCCTCGTCACCGGCTTCCGCCTCGTCACCGGCTGGAACTGGGCGATGCAGAAGATCCTGAAGGTCGCCTACGGCCCGAAGCACCCGAAGCTGGACGGCGCCGAGGTCGACCGCTGGACGCAGCAGTTCCGCGCCGAGGGCTCCGAGTCGGCGCTCACGTCGATGGCGCACCACGAGATCGCCGGCCTGCCGCGCTCCGAGCTGCGCGGCATCCACACGCGTGCGCTCGTCCTCTGGGGCGGCGACGACAGCGTCGACGAGCTGCGCCAGGGCCGCGCCACGGCGCTGGATCTCGACGCCCGCCTGATCGTGATCCCCGGCGTCGGCCACCTCTCGATGCTCGAGGCGCCGCGGCGCGTCGCGGGCGAGATCGAGCGGTTCGCGGGCTGAGCGGCTACCGTGGGGTAGTGAGCCGCGCGCACAAGTTCGGGAACCTCCTGGGCATCGTCCTCCCGTTCGTCGGCCTCGTGCTCGCGATCAGCCTGCTCTGGAACCGCTGGCTCGGCTGGCACGACCTGCTCCTGCTCGCCGTCGGCTATGCGCTGACCGGCGTCGGGATCACCGTCGGCTACCACCGCCTCTTCACGCACCGCGCGTTTCAGACGTACCGCTGGGTGCGCTACACGTTCGCGATCCTCGGCTCGATGGCCGTCGAGGGGCCCGTGCTCCGCTGGGTCGCGGATCACCGCAAGCATCACCAGTTCTCCGATCAGGAGGGCGACCCGCACAGCCCCCACGTGGGCGGCGGCGAGGGCTTCTGGGCGGCGCTCCGCAACCTCGCGCACGCGCACGTCGGCTGGCTCTTCGTCTCGGAGGGCCGCGCTGACCTGCGCAAGTACGTCCCGGATCTCCTGGCCGACCGAGGGATGCTCCTGATCAGCAAGCTCTTCGGCCTCTGGCTCGCGATCAGCCTGCTCGTCCCCGCCGCGATCGGCTACGCGATCGCGGGCACGTGGCAGGGCGCGCTGACAGGCCTGCTGTGGGGCGGCGCAGTGCGGATCTTCCTGCTCCACCACGTCACGTTCTCGATCAACAGCATCTGTCACTTCTGGGGCCGGCGCAGGTTCCGGGTCACGGACGAGTCGCGGAACGTCTGGCTCCTGTCGCTGATCTCGTTCGGCGAGAGCTGGCACAACAACCACCATGCGTTCCCGAGCTCGGCGTTCCACGGGATGAGCCGCCGCGAGGTGGCGCTCGACCCGGGTGCGTGGGTCGTGACAGGGCTGGAGAAGGTCGGACTGGCGTGGAAGGTGGTCAGAATCCCGCGCGAGCGGCAGGCGGCGAAGCGCCTGACCTGAACGTTCGACGGATCCTCTTCGCCTACTCGCCGAGGCGCTCGGCGTCCTTGATCGAACCTTCGTGCATCCCCCGGGCGGCTGCTTCGTCAGCCTTCATGCCTTCGATGCCACCGGCCGTTTCCTCCCGCTCCTCCGGGGACTCGACGGCCATCTCGCTTGCCCGCTCGACCGCAGCTTCGTCCTTGCGCCGACCGAGCTTCTTGAACCATCCGCTGATGCTCATGACGCGGACTCTACGCCGCAGCTACGTGATCGTCCACGTGTCGCCCGAGCCGAGCAGCCCTGCCAGCTCGCCCTCGCCCTTCTCCTTCGCCGTCGCGATCTGCTGCGCCACGAGCTCGTCGTAGCTCGAGCGGTCGATGTCGCGGAAGACGCCGATCGGGGTCGGTCCGTGCGGCGTGTGGGCCAGACGGCTGAGCGTGAACGCGAGCGACGGATGCTCCATGTGCTCGTCGTGCACGAGCAGGTTTTCCTCGCCGGTGTTGCCGACGTCGCACAGCTCGGCGACGCCGTCCACCCGTAGCCGAACGCCTCTCTCGCCCTCGGCGCCGAAGCGGATCGGCTCGCCGTGCTTCAGGTAGATGCGGTTCGTCTTGTCGTCGCGGATCGCGTCGAACGCGCCGTCGTTGTAGATGTTGCAGTTCTGGTAGACCTCGACGAAGGCCGAGCCCTTGTGCTGGGCGGCGCGGCGGAGGACCTCGGTCAGGTGCGCGCGGTCGGTGTCAATCGTCCGCGCGACGAACGTCGCCTCGACTCCGAGCGCGACCGACACCGGGTTGAACGGCCAGTCCACCGAGCCGAACGGTGTCGAGCCCGTGACCTTCCCCTGCTCCGAGGTCGGGCTGTACTGCCCCTTCGTCAGCCCGTAGATCATGTTGTTGAAGAGCAGGATCTTGATGTTCACGTTCCGGCGCAGCGCGTGGATCAGGTGGTTGCCGCCGATCGAGAGCGCGTCGCCGTCGCCGGAGACGACCCAGACGGAGAGATCCGGCCGCGACACTGCGAGGCCGGTCGCGATCGCCGGCGCGCGGCCGTGGATCGAGTGCATGCCGTACGTCTCCATGTAGTACGGGAAGCGCGCGGCGCAACCGATCCCGGAGACGAAGACGATGTCTTCCTTGGCGATCCCGAGCTCGGGCATGAAGCCCTGCACGGCGGCGAGGATCGCGTAGTCGCCGCAGCCCGGGCACCAGCGGACCTCCTGGTCCGACTTGAAGTCCTTCGCGGTCAGCTGGACGAGCTTGCCGTTGCCGTTCTCGGCCGTCAAAGCATCGCCTCGATCGCGCCCTCGATCTCGCCCGCCTGGAACGGCCTGCCGGTGACGCGGTTGAAGCCGGCGGCATCGACGAGGAACTCGGCGCGCACGAGCTTCAGCAACTGGCCCATGTTCATCTCCGGGACCAGCACCTTGTCGTACGAGCGCAGGATGTCGCCTAGGTTGCGCGGGAACGGGTTCAGGTGCCGCAGGTGCGCGTGCGCGACCGCGTGGCCCTTCCCGCGGACACGGCGCACGCCCGCGTGGACCGGGCCGAACGTCCCGCCCCAGGAGACGACGAGCACGTCGGCCCCCTCCTGGTGGTCGACGATCTGGTCGGGCACCTCGATCCCGGCCACCTTCGCCGCGCGGAGCTGCGTCATCAGATGGTGGTTCTCCGGGTCGTACGAGATGTTGCCGGTCACGTCCGCCTTCTCGAGCCCGCCGATGCGATGCTCGAGGCCCGGCGTGCCGGGGATCGCCCACGGGCGCGCCAGGGTCTCCGGGTCGCGCGCGTAGGGCTGGAAGCCTTCAGCCTCGGTCGCGAACTCGACGCGCAGGTCGGGCAGCGAGTCGACGTCCGGGATCTTCCACGGCTCGGCGCCGTTCGCGAGGTAGGCGTCGGACAGGAGGTACACGGGCGTGCGGTACGTGAGCGCGATCCGGCAGGCCTCGATCGCGGCATAGAAGCAGTCGCCCGGCGTCCCGGCCGCGATCACCGGCACCGGCGACTCCGAGTTCCGCCCGAAGAGCACCATCAGGAGGTCGGCCTGCTCCGGCTTCGTCGGCATGCCGGTCGACGGCCCGGCGCGCTGCACGTCCACGATCACGAGCGGCAGCTCGAGCTGCACCGCGAGGCCGATCGTCTCGGACTTGAGGACGATCCCCGGCCCCGCCGAGGTCGTGACGCCGAGCGAGCCGCCGAAGGCGGCGCCGAGCGCGGCCCCGGCGGCGGCGATCTCGTCCTCCGCCTGGAACGTGCGCACCCCGAAGCGCTTGTGCTTGGCCAGCTCCTCGAGGATCGAGGACGCAGGCGTGATCGGGTAGGCGCCGAGGAAGAGATCCAGTCCCGAGAGCTTCGACGCGGCGATCAGCCCGTAGGACAGGGCCTGGTTGCCGGTGATCTGCCGGTAGAGCCCGGGCTTCAGCTCGGCCGGCTTCACCTCGTACCGGACGGCGAAGCCCTCCGACGTCTCGCCGAACGCGTACCCGGTGTTGAAGGCCTTGACATTGGCCTCGGCGATCTCCGGCCGCTTCGCGAACTTCGTGCGCAGGAAGTCGATCGTGCCCTCGGTCGGGCGGCCGTAGAGCCACGACATCAGCCCGAGCGCGAACATGTTCTTCGCCCGCTCGGCCTCGCGCTTCGTGACCCCCTCGATCGTCTTCAGCGCCTCGATCGTCATCGAGGTGAGCGGCACGGCGTGCAGCTGGAACCCGGCGAGCGAGCCGTCCTCGATCGGGTTCGCCGCGAACCCTGCACGGGTCAGGTTCTTGTCGGTGAACGCGTCGGTGTCGAGGATCAACGTGCCGCCCTTGGGCAGGTCGTCGATGTTCGTCTTCAGCGCGGCGCGGGTTCATGCAGACGAGCACGTCGGGCCGGTCGCCCGGCGTGAGGATGTCGTGGTCGGCGAAGTGCAGCTGGAAGCCCGAGACGCCGGGAAGCGAGCCCGCCGGCGCACGGATCTCGGCGGGGAAGTCCGGGTACGTCGAGATGTCGTTGCCGAGCACGGCCGTCTCGGAGGTGAAGCGCCCGCCCGTCAGCTGCATGCCGTCGCCGGAGTCCCCCGCGAAGCGGATCACGACGGAGTCGAGTTGCTCGACGGGCTTCATCGCCACCAGAGGTAGTTGTACCGCATGTGGGCCCTTCGCCCGCGGCCGGCGGGGCCGCAGCTCGGCCTACCTCGCTGCGGCGTGCTGCTCGGCCGGCGCCCCCAGGTTCTCTGCCGGCTCGACCTCGTCGCCCGGGGCCGTGCGCAGAGGCACCTCGCGGAGCAGCAGCGTGACGAGGAACGCGACGACGCCGACGGGGACGGCGAAGAGGAAGACGCTGTGCAGCGAGCGCGAGAAGGCCTCGATCAGCCCGGCGTGGATCTCCGGCGGCAGCTGAGCGAGCCGCGACGGGCTCGCGTGCACGAGCTCCGCGCCGGAGGAAGGAGCGCCTGGCACGAGCAGCGGCAGCCAGTGCGCCAGGCGGTTGGCGAAGATCGCGCCGAAGATGGCGACGCCGAAGGAGCCGCCGATCGAGCGGCAGAACGTCGCCGCCGCGGTTGCCGCGCCGAGGTCGCGCGGCTCGACGGCGTTCTGTACCGCGAGCACGAGCACCTGCATCACGGCTCCGAGGCCGACACCGAGGACGGCCATCGCGAGCGACAGCTTCCAGTAGGGCGTGTGGACGTCGAGGCGGGAGAGCATGAGCATGCCGACGGTCATCACGGCCGTGCCGACGACGGGGAAGATCTTGTAGCGGCCGAGCTTCGTGATCAGCCGGCCGCTGACGATCGAGCTCACGAGGAGCCCCGCCATCAGCGGCAGCAGCCGCAGCCCGGAGACCGTCGGACTGACGCCGTGCACGACCTGCAGGTAGAGCGGTAGATAGACGATCGCGCCGAACATGGCGAAGCCGACGATGAAGCCGGTCGCGCTCGCCGCGTTGAAGACGCGGTTGGCGAAGAGCCGCAGCGGCACGATCGGCTCGGCGGCGCGGCGCTCCTGGAGCACGAAGAGCACGAGCATCGCGGCGCCGAAGATCCCGAGGCCGACGATCACGAGGCTTCCCCATGCGTATTGCGTGCCGCCCCACGTGAGCGCGAGCGTGAGCGGGCCGACCCCGAGCGCGAGCAGGATCGCGCCCTCGATGTCGATCCGATGGGAGACGCGCGAGCGCGGCGTGTGCAGGACGGCGGCGATCACGACGAGCGCGAAGATCCCGACCGGGATGTTGACGTAGAAGACCCAGCGCCACGAGAGGTTGTCGACGAGGAAGCCGCCGAGCAGCGGGCCGGCAATCGAGGCGATCGCGAAGACGCCGCCCATGTAGCCCTGGTAGCGGCCGCGCTCGCGGGGCGGGACGATGTCGCCGATGATCGCCATCGCGCCGACGATCAGCCCGCCGGCGCCCAGCCCCTGCACGGCGCGGAAGACGATCAGCTCGAACATGCCCTGGGCCAGGCCGCAGAGGGCAGAGCCGAAGAGGAAGATGACGATCGCGGCCTGGAAGAGCCGCTTGCGGCCGTAGAGGTCGCCGAGCTTGCCGTAGATCGGCGTCGAGATCGTCGCCGCCAGGATGTACGCCGTGACGACCCACGACAGGTGGTCGAGGCCGCCGAGCTCGCCGACGATGGTCGGCAGCGCGGTCGAGACGATCGTCTGGTCGAGCGCGGCGAGCAGCATGCCGAGCATCAGCCCGCTGTAGACGATCATGATCTGGCGGTGCGTGCGGGTCTCGTTCACGCCTGCGCGGACTCCTGCTCGCGCGCGCGCACGGCGTCGGCGGCCTTCGCCGTCAGCCGGACGAACTCCTCGCGCTCGTCGGCGTCGAGCAGCTTCAGCACCTCTGCCATGAACGCGCGCCGCTGCTCGTGCATCCGGGTGACGAGCTCCTCACCGGCTGCGGTCAACTCGACCGCGACGGCGCGGCGGTCGTCCTCGGCCTGACGTCGCTCGGCGAGGCCGTTCGCCTCTAGCCGGTCGACGAGACGCGTGACGGTGCTCTCGTCGAGTCCGAGCGTCTTCGCGAGTGCGCCCACGCGCCGGCTCGACCGCGAGAGCACGACCATCGCGTGCAGCGCCGGGGGCGAGAGCTTCGGCCCCGCCTCGGCGGTCAGGGCAGACATCAGCCGCCGGCTGAGCAGCGCCCGCGCGAGCTCTTCCCAGTCGGCTGCGAGCTGCTCGGAGAGGTTCTTGATCGACGGCATTGTCTGCACTATACAGATATTGCAAGTTGCAGCAACCTTGCCTCTGCTCCCGCGTACCTGGTCGCGACCAGGTACGAGGCGGCCCGCTGCCGCGCCTCGCCCCAAGGGCGAGCCTCCGAGCTGCGAGTCCTCCGAGCTAGTCGCGCCGCCGCTCTTCGAGCGGCTCGAGCCCGAACGCGGCCAGGCCCCAGACGGCGAGGTACGTCAGCGTCAGGAACGCGGTGAAGAAACCCGTCACCGCCAGGAGCCTGACGTTGCCGAGCGGATCCTCGAGCCGCACCCGGACGAGGCCGAGCAGGAGCCCGGGGTCGGTGAGCGCGTCCCAGCTGTTGAGCCGCAGGAAGCGGCCGAGATAGATGCCGACCGCTCCGAGCGCCATCGCCGCGACGACGCAGGTCCAGGCCCACACCTGTCCCGCCTCGGCGCGCACGACGGCCTGGACGAGGTAGAGCGACGCGTAGCCGAGCAGGAGCCCCGTGAACGCGAACGACGAGATCAGCGCCGCGTCGTACCAGAGCGGCGCGGCGGCCTCCGGCCTCAGGTGGACGAAGTCGGTGAGGATGTACGGCGCGTTGGGGAAGAACAGCACCCAGAGCGCGCCGAGGGGCAGGAGCGCGAGGGCAGGCGCGCCGCGGCGGTACGCGTCGTAGAGCACGAGCGCCAGGACGAACGGCACCCACGCGAGCACGAGGTTCCAGGCGAGCCACGTATGCTCGAAGGAGCCCGTGTAGCGGACGCGGGCGTAGAGCAGCGCCACGGAGAAGAGCGACGCGCCCGCGAGCGCAAGGACGGTGACGAGTCGGCGCGCGCTGAAGGTCACGCGGCCAGCCTAGCTAGAGGCTTGCGGTGCGGCGAGCACTCACCGCCTCGCCCGAGGCTCTCGACGCGCTGGCGGAGTTCGTCGCGGACGGCTGAGGCTCGCCCGATCCGGGTTGTCCCGCCGCCGAGCCGGGAGTACCCTCCGGAGGCTCGCACAGGGAGGTACACATGGGGAAGTTCCTTGCGGCGGCGTGCGTCTCTCTGGCGCTCTTCGTCGCTTCGGCTGCCGCCTCCGGCACCACTGTCCGCTCCGTGTCCAAGAGCGGAAGCGACGCCGGGGACTGCATCCAGTCGCCATGCAAGACGATCGGCTTCGCCCTATCGAAGTCGAGCAGCGGCGACGCGATCGTGGTCTCTGCCGGCACGTACGCGGAGTCGGTCGCCGTCACGAAACGAATCGCGCTGATCGGTCACAACGCGACGATCGACGCGACGGGGCACGACAACGGCGTGGTGATCTCGGGCCCGGCCGCGGCCGGCTCGAGCCTGCTCGGCTTCACGGTCGAGAACGCCGATCTCGAGGGCGTGCTGGTGCAGGAGACCAGCAAGATCTCGATCATCGACAACGACGTCGTCGCCAACGACGCGCTCTGGGACCCGGACAACGTCCCCGAGCCGTGCCAGTCGAGCGACGACTGCGGCGAGGGCCTGCACCTGCTGAGCGTCACAGACTCGACGGTGCGCGGGAACGACGTCCACGACAACGTCGGCGGCATCCTGCTCACCGACGAAGCGGGGCCGACGGCGCGCAACCTGATCCTCGACAACACGGTCGAGGACAACGAGAAGGACTGCGGGATCACGCTCGCCTCGCACTACTTCAGCCTCATGGGCCCGGCGCCGGCCGCGCTCGGGGGTGTCTACGACAACACGGTGCTCGGGAACTCGGCCAACCGGAACGGCGCGGCCGGCATCGGCGTCTTCACGGGGCCGCCGGGGGCCGCTGCGTACCGCAACCTGATCGCCGTGAACATCGCGAAGGACAACGGCCTCCCGGGCGTGGCGATGCACTCCCACACGCCCGGCCAGTACCTCAACGACAACGTCGTCCTCGCGAACATCATCTCCGGCAACGGCGCGGACGACGACGCCGAGACCGGTGCCTCGACGGGCATCGCCGTCTGGAGCGCCGTCGTTCCGATTCCCCGGACGACGATCACCGCGAACCGGATCAGCAACGAGCACTTCGGGATCTTCGCGCACAACACCGTGCAGCTCCCGGGGCTCTCGAGCAACAAGTTCGTCGTCGGGGTCGACGTCCCGGTCTCGATCTCGTAGCACGAGCGGTTCAGGGGTGAGGCGCGCCAACGCGCCTCACCCCTGGTCTTGCCATCTTGTCGGCTCCTCGCTTCGGCCTACCAGCGCGAGCGGCGGCCGCGGCGGCTCGTGTAGAGGAGCTTCGGCCGCGCGACGGTCATGCCCTCGGCCTCGAACTGCTCCCTGTGGCCGAGGCGCTGCGCGACACGGCTGACGTCGTCCTGCTGCTCGGGGAGCACGAGGGTGATCCCGCTGCCGCTGCGGCCCGCGCGCCCGGTGCGGCCGACGCGGTGCACGTAGCCCTTGTCGTCCTCGGGCGGGTCGAAGTTGATCACATGCGTGATGTCGTCGAGATCGAGCCCGCGCGCGGCGACGTCGGTGGCGACGAGCGTCTGCACCTTGCCGTTCCGGAAGCGGTCGAGCGCCTGCTCGCGTGCACCCTGCGTCATGTCGCCGTGCATCGCGACAGCGTGTACGTCGCGGCGCTTCAGCTTCTGGACGAGGCGGTCGGCCCCGCGCTTCGTGCGCACGAAGACGAGCGTCAGGCCGTGCGCGTCGTCGATCTCCTTGATCAGCGCGTCGATCTTCCCGTCGTGCGTGACGCTGACGAACTTGTGGTCGATCTCGCCGGTCCCGAAATGCGACGGCAGGTCGGCCTCGAAGCGGGCCGGGAGATGCGTGTACTGGCGCGCGAGCTCGCCGACCTCGCCGTCGAGCGTCGCGGAGAAGAGCATCGTCTGCCGCTCGCTCCCGAGGCGCCGGACGATGCGCTCGACCTGGGGCTTGAAGCCCATGTCGAGCATCCGGTCGGCTTCGTCGAGGACGAGCGCCTCGACGCCGTCGAGCGAGACGAGCCGGCGCTCGACGAGATCCCAGATGCGGCCGGGCGTCGCGACGAGGATCTGCGCGCCCTTGGCCTTCTTCGCCTGCGCGCCGACGGGTGCGCCGCCGTAGACGACGGCGGTCTTCAGGCCCTTGGGCTTCCCGAGCAGCGTCAGCTCCTCGGCGACCTGCTGCGCGAGCTCGCGCGTCGGCACCAGCACGAGGACCTTGGGGGTCTTCCCGTCGGGGGACGTCCGCTCGACGAGCGGTAGCCCGAAGGCGAGGGTCTTGCCGGAGCCCGTGGGGCTCTTGGCGAGGATGTCCGTGCCGCGGAGCGCCTCGGGCACGACGAGCTCCTGGATTCGGAACGGGTGGACGATCGAGCGCGCGGAGAGCGCCTGCTCGACTTCTGCGCTTACCCCGAGCGCAGCAAAGGACTGCTGTGTCATTCGACTCCTTGGTTTTCGGATTCGAGACCTGATCGAGCTCGAAACCGCCAAAGGAGGAACGAGAACGCCGCTGGCCCCACGGGACGGCCCGAATGCCGTCCGTGCGAAACACCGTAGCAACTCGGGTCAGACGTGGCGTCCCCCGATCCGGTGAGCGAGGACGTGGCGATCGAGCCGACCCGCTCAGGCCTGGTCGCCCGCCAGCGTCCACAGCACGTACGCGACCCACGGCACGCCGATCACGTCCGTCTGGATGCCGAGCAGGAGGATCGCGACGAGCGTGGCGCCAAGCCACGCGCAGCGCGGCAGCACGCCGCGCACCAGCGTGACCGACCAGGCGATGAAGAGCAGCATCCCGACGAGGCCCGCCTCGACGCCGATCTCCGTGTACGTCGACTCGCCCGCCTTCAGCGCCGTGCCCGTGCGGAACGCGGTCACGCCCGCGTTGCCCGGCCCGTACCCCTGCGGGTGCTTGAGGACTGTCTTCACGCCGTCGCGGAGATTCCGCCAGTGACTTGCCGTCGACGACTCGCGTGCCGAGAACGGATCGTGGCTCTGCGACGACTCGCCCGCACCCTGCCGGTCCTGGATCACGAGCTCCGCCTTGGTGAAGCTCGTCCTCGGCCCAAAGTCCTCGTAGCCGCGGAAGAAGAAGAACGCCACGGCAATCGTGGCGACGGCGAGCCCCACGGGCAACCAGCGCCGGCTCGCCCAGGCGAGCACGCAGAGACCGACGGCATACGCGAGCACGGTGAACCGCGAGTGCGTCCAGAGCAGCCCGGCGAACAGCACCGGCGAGGCCCACAGCGCCCAGCGGCGTTCCCGCCACGCGGTCGCGACCAGCAGCGCGACGAGGATCAGGTACGACGCCGCGAGCGGCGACAGAAACGTCGAGACGAGCCGGCGGAAGACGTCGTGCTGACCCGCGTTGTAGACGAAGTTCTGCGGCAGTCCCGAGAGCCCGGAATAGTCGAGCCCCAGTTGCTCGTGGTACCAGCCGGGCACGCCCGAGTCGCGCCACCACTGGAGCGGCACGAGATAGACGTCGAGGAGGCCCCACGTCGCGACCGCCACGCCGGTCCCGACGATCAGGATCGCCACACGCCGCAGCTCGGCGGCGGTGAGCGCCAGGCCACGCCCGAAGAAGTACGCCGCCACGGGAAGCAGATCGTGGCGCAGCGCGAAGAGCTCCGTCTTCAGGCTCGCCTCGCCGCCGAGCCACGAGTGCGGCAGCGCGAACGAGAGGAGGACGACCGCGGCGTACGCCACGGCCAGCCAGTCGACAACCGTCGTCGTGAACGGGAAGCCGCGCCGCGCACGGATCACCGCGACGAGCCCGGCGGCGAGCAGCACCTCCTTCCACGCGGAGACGACGTCGAGCTTCCAGCCGCGGACACCGGCGGCCCACAGCTCGGCCATGACGAGGTTGTGGACGGCCAGCCCGACCACGAACGCGTAGAGCGCCCACACGGGGCGCGGCCGGGGCACTACACCTCCCCGCCGACGGCGACGATCGTCATGCCGCGGCGCACGATCCGCACGGGGCCCGGGAAGAGCGAGCGCACGTCGCCGGGGCCGAGCAGCTCGAGCGTGTCCGTCCAGCCGCGGGCGCGGAGGGCGCGCTCGCGCGGTCCGCGTGGCAGCCAGTGCACCAGCGGGAGCAGCGTGTGCACCTCGAGCGGGAAGAGCCGGTTCGGCGTCGTCAGGAAGACCCGCCGCGCGACGCGGCAGAGCTCGTGCACGAACGCGCGCTGGGCGGCGCGGTCGCCGACGTGCTCGACCACCGCGTTCGAGAAGCCGAGCTCGAACGCCCCGTCCTCGAACGGCAGCGAACGGCCGTCCGCCGTGACGGCGGTCACCGCCGGGAACGCCGCGGCGAAGCGCTCGAGCGACGTGGGTGCCACGGCCGTGATCCGCCCGGGCCACGGGTACCACTCCTCGAGGAAGTTGTCCGGATGGTCACCGAAGGGCGCGTCCGTGACGCCGAGGTCGAGGACGGACGTCGCCGGCCCCGGCCGGAACGTCTCCATGAAGAGGTCGAACTTCCGCCGGCGGCTCCGCAACGAGACGCGGTCGGCGAGGCGGCGCAGCACGTGCGGAGCGTAACGGGCGGGAGCATCGGAGCGCTCCCGCCCGTTGAAGACGACCTCGGAACCCAGGGGCCGCTGCCGTTGTGCGCCGCTGCCGGCACCGCGGCGACGGCGGCTGGGGGCCTGATCCACCTCCCCTCGAAGGCATGGCGTGCGACGGGGGACGGCCCCGTCGGCCGCAGCGGCGCAGGGCTACGGCACCCACGGGCCGCTGCCGTTGAGAGCAGCAGTCAGCACCGCTGCGAGTGCGGCGAGCGTGAACTGGAGCTTGCGAGCCATGTGTCACCTCCCTTCGAGCTGATCGTCGTGCGACGGGGGCGGCCCCGTCCCTGGGCAGTCCGCTACGGGACCCACGGTCCGCTGATGCCGTTGAAGGCGGCGGTCAGCAGCACGGCGACTACAGCAAGCGCGAACTGGAGCCTGGGAGCCATCTGTTCACCTCCTCTCCTCGACGCGAAAGTGCTGCGTGAGTCAAACAGACGCTCGCGACCATTTGTAGTCGTCACTCGTTCGTGTGTTGACGCGGCTCGCGGCGGGTAGTTGAATGTCCCGCGAGTGTCCGGGGACCCTGAACAGGAGACCATCGGCGAACGGCTGCGGCGGCTGCGGACGGAACGCGGCTTCTCCCAGCGAGATCTGTCGGCGCCGGGAGTGTCGTACGCGTACATCTCGCGGATCGAGGCCGGTGCCCGGACGCCGTCCGTGAAGGCGGTGCGGATGCTGGCGCAGAAGCTCGGCGTCTCACCCGACTACCTCGAGACAGGCCATGAGCTCCGCGACGCCGAGCGGCGCGAGCTCAGGCTCGCCGAGCTCGAGCTGAGGCTTCGCCTGGGCGAGGACGGCGGCGTCGAGGCGGAGCTCCGCGACGTGCTCGCCGAGGCCGTAAGCGCCGGCGACGGGCCGACCGCGAGCCGCGCGCGGCTCGTCCTGGGACTGACCGCAGCGACCGAGAACCGCGACGGCGACGCCGTCGAGCTGCTCGGCCCGGCGGTCGAGAACGGCGAGGTCTCCCCGCTCGAGCGACCCGATGTCTTCGCCCAGCTCGGTCGGTCGCTCGCCGCCGTCGGGCGCGAGCGGGACGCCGTCGAGCTCTTCGACAGCTGCCTGCGCGAGGTGTCCGAAGAGGAACCGGAGAACATCGCCGCCCACGTCAGGTTCGCAACGTACCTCGCACAGGCCCTCACCGACTCCGGTGACACGCGCCGCGCCGAGCTGGTGCTGCGCGACGCGCTCGACCGCGCGGGCGACGCCGCCGACCCGTTCACGCGCGTCCGCCTCTACTGGTCGCTCGGCCGGCTGGCCGGCAACGAGGGCCGCTACGCCGAGAGCCTCCGCCACACGCGCAAGGCGATCGCGCTGCTCGAGGCCACCGAGGACACGACGCACCTCGGGCGCGCGCACGTCTCGATGGCGTGGATCCTCAACTCGAGCGGACGCGTCCCGGGACGCGCTCTCGCATCTCGCCGACGCCGAGCAGCTGCTCGGCCCGAACCCCGAGCCGGGTGACCGGATCGCGCTGCTCGTCGAGCGGACGCGGGCCGCGGTCGCGGGCGGCGACGCGAACGAGGCGATGCGGCTCGGCACGCAGGCGCTGGAGCTGGCCGGGCAGGGGTATCCGACGGAGCGCGGCCTCGCGCTCGTGGCACTCGGCGCCGCGCACGAGACGATGCACCACCCTGCAGAGGCCGAAGCCTCGTACGCGGCCGGCGCGGATCTGATGCTCGAGCACGGCTCGCCGCGCGACCGGACCGACGCGTTCCGGGCCTGGGCACGCTTCCTCCAGCGCCAGGGCCGCGAGACCGAAGCGCTCGACGTCCTCGACCGTGCCGCCGACGTGATGGCGCACGGCGAGGTCTGAGAACGTCCAAGACGCGCAGTAGTCTCCGGCCGTGATCCACGATCGCGTCCGCCCGCGCGGGCCGTTCTCGCTGCGCCTCTCCGCGCGCACGGCCGGCGATGCGACCCGCACGCACGTCGACGGCACGCTCGAGGCAGTCGTGCTCGCCGAGGGGCGCCCGGAGGCAGCCCGCGCGCAGCAGGCCGTCGACGGGACGGTCCACTTCTGGGCCGAGAGCGAGGCAGGCCTGGCCCGGATCCGCGCCGCGTTGCCGCTCGAGAGCGACCACTCGGAGTTCCTCGCGCGCTTCGCGCAGGACCCGCTGATCGGCGAGGCGACCCGCCGGCTCCGCGGACTGCGGCCGCTTCGCGTCGGCAGCGTCGCCCAGGCGCTGCTGCGCGCCGTCTGCGGCCAGCTGATCCAGGCGAGCCGCGCGCGGGAGATCGAGCGCGGCGTGATCCGACGCACGTCGCCGAGCCTCGGCCGCTTCCACGCCCCGCCGACCGCCGAGGCGCTCGCGCGCTTCTCGCCGGCCGAGCTGCGCGCGCTCGGGCTCGGGACGCGCCGCGCGTCGACGCTCGTCCGCCTCTGCAGGACGATCGACCTCGAAGGGCTGCATCGAGTGCCGACCGAGCGCGTCGCCGCCCGGCTGGAGCGCGAGCCGGGCCTCGGGCCCTGGTCGATCGGAGTCGTCGCGCTCCAGGGGCTCGGCCGCTACGAACGCGGGCTTGGCGCGTGACCTCGGCCTCGTCAAGCTCGCCTCCGCACTGTGGGGAAGGCGAGTCGAGGCCGAGGAGACGGACGCGCTGCTCGAGCCGTACGGCGAATGGGCCGGCCTCGCGAGCGTCTATCTGCTGCGGGGCCACGGGGCGGGGCTCATTCCGCTAGCGCGCCGCGACGAACCGCCCCACCGAGAGCGTCGACGGCTCGTAGCGTGACGTGCATCGCGGTGCCGTCACCGGGTCGCTGAGCTCGACCCGCAGCGTCCCGGGCAGCTTGCCGAGCGTGACGAGCAGTCGCGGCCGAATGCGCGCCGGCAGCTCGCCGCACCAGTTTCTCCAGATGAGAGCGGCCGACGCGACGGCGCCCGGCTTCAGCGCCCGCAGCGGCGCCGGCTGCGCCGCGAGTTGCACCCGGCGGACGGCCAGCGTCGTCCCGTCCCAGCTGAGGCGCACCGTCGGCCGCACCGGCAGCCGGCAGGCACGCAGCCCGATGTTCGTCACCCGCAGCGTCCCGGCGACGCTTCCCGCAGCGCCGTGGAGGCGGGCCTCCGCCGCGAGGTACCCGGGCCGGCAGGCCGGCGGCGTCGCCACCACGACAAGCGCGAGCGCGAGCGCGATCATGGCCCTCACGGTACGTCGAATGACGTAGGCCCGCCAGCACGGCCTCGGAGCGCCGGAACGCGCGCTCGGCGCCATCCAGCCTCCTAGACTCTCGTCCATGACACGCATCGCCATCCTCGGCGCGGGCAAGATCGGCGAGTCGCTGCTCGCCGGGCTCCTCTCCTCGGGCTGGGAGGACGTCGTGGTCACCGCCCGGCGCGAGGAACGCGCCGCCGAGCTGCGGGAACGACACGGCGTCGCGGCGACGCTGTCGAACACGGAGGCGATCCACGGCGCCGGCGTCGTCGTCCTCGCGGTGAAGCCGCAGGACATCGACATCCTGCTGGGCGAGATCGGCGGCCTCCTGACTCCCGAGCAGACGGTGATCTCCGTCGCCGCGGCGATCCCGACCGTGCAGATCGAGGAGCGGCTCGCCGAGCCCGTGCCCGTCGTCCGCGCGATGCCGAACGCCCCGGCGATCGTGCACGAGGGAATCGCCGGCATCTGCGGCGGCCGCCACGCGGGCGAGGAGCACCTCGCGATCGCCGAGGACGTGCTCGGCCACGTGGGTCAAACTGCAAGAGTCGCGGAGCCCTACATGGACGCGGTCACCGCGGTGTCCGGCTCAGGCCCCGCGTACTTCGCACTCCTCGCCGAGGCGATGATCGAGGCGGGGATCCTGCTCGGGCTCTCGCGCGAGGTGTCGACGCGGCTCGTCGTCCAGACGATGCTCGGAACGGCGAAGCTGCTGCGCGACGAGAACATGCACCCGGTCGAGCTGCGTGAGTCCGTGACCTCTCCGGGCGGGACGACGATCCGCGCCATCCGCGAGCTGGAGCAGGCCGGCGTACGGGCGGCGTTCCTGAACGCCATCAACGCCGCGATGGAACGCTCGAAAGAGCTGGCGGCGGAGCACGAGTGAGCCTCACGCTCCACATCGTCGAGACACCCGAGGAGGCGTTCGAGGCCGCTGCGGGCGAGCTCGTCGCGGCTGCGCGCGCCGGCGCGACGCTCGCGCTCTCGGGCGGCTCCGGACCGCCTGCGGCGTTCAAGCTCGCGGCCCGGGCCGAGCCCGACTGGAGCGGCGCGCGGATCTACTTCGGCGACGAGCGGGCCGTGAGGCCGGACGACGAGCGGTCGAACTACCGCCTCGCGAAGGAGTTCCTGCTCGAGCGGCTGGAGCACACGCCGCGCGAGGTGCACCGGATCGAGGGCGAGCTGGGCGCCGAGGAGGCGGCGCGGCGGTACGACGCAATGCTCGAGGACGTGACCATCGACCTCGCCTTCCAGGGTCTCGGCCCGGACGGACACACCGCCTCGCTCTTCCCCAACGCGGCCTCGCTGCAGGTGCGGGACCGCCGCGCCGTCGAGGCCGCGCCGCAGCTCGAGCCGTTCGTCGACCGCGTGACGATGACGGTGCCGATGCTCTGCTCCTCACGGCGGGTGGTCTACCTCGTGGTCGGCGAGTCGAAGGCGGAGGCCGCACGGCGGGCGTTCGCCGACGAGCCGAGCCCGGAGGCGCCTGCGAGCCTCGTCCGCTCGGAGAGCGGCGAGACCCTCGCGATCCTCGACACGCAGGCTTCTGCGCTGCTGGACAGAACCTGAGAGAACGTTAAGAATCGAACTCGATCATGGCCACGAATCCATCGTCTCCGAAGACCGACGTCCTCACCATCGAGCGCCCCGAGCAGCTCAAGGCGCTCGGGCATCCGCTGCGTCTCAAGGTGCTGCAGACGCTGGGCGAGAACGACGAGGCGCTGACGAACCGGGAGCTCGCCGTCCGGCTCGGCGTCGACCCGGGCCATCTCCACTTCCACGTCCGGATGCTCCACCGCGCAGGGCTGATCGAGCTCGCGGACACGGGGCGCGGACGCGAGAAGCCGTACCGCGCAGTGGCGCCGCACGTGCGCGTCTCGCCCGAGATCCGGGCGGCCGGCCTCGCCGGCGAGCTGCAGGCCGCGATGCTCGACGAGATCCAGCGCGGCTGGGAGGAGTACGGCACGCAGGGCGAGTTCCGCAGCGCCCAGATCAACGTGCGCATGGACCCCGACCAGCTCCGAGAGCTCCTGAACGTGATGATCGAGCGCGCGGACGAGCTCGAGGACCAGGATCAGCCGCTGATGGTCGTCACGCTGGTGGCGCACCCGGCGACGGAGCGGCCGGAGGAGCCGGCGCCGGCAGAAGCTCAGAGCTGAGCTCCGCCTCGTAGCCCCGGCGGCCTGCCAGCGCCTGCAGCACGATCACCGTGTCCGCGACGGCGATGTCCTCGAGGTACTCCTCGCGGATCTCGAACGACTCGAGCACGTCCTCGACGGCCAGGATGTAGCCCGTCAGGTCGTCGCCGGCGGCGATCATGCGAAGCGCGTCGGCCACCGCGTGCGGGAAGTCGTCGCGCTGCCGGATCCCGTCGGCCAGGACGCGGGCGTGCAGGTCGTCGCCGAGCACGAGCCCTGCCAGGCAGCCCGCGTAGCGGCCGATCGGCGACTCGGCGTCCGCGGCACCGCCCTCGAGCGTCCAGCGGGCGGCCTCCTCCGCGCCGGCCCAGTCGCCCGCGATGATCCGCGCCTTGATCACGCCGATCATGCGTCCCCAGCTCCCGGGAGGCGCATCGTTCCACGACTCGCGCCACCGCTCGGCGGCGCGTGCGAACCATTCGGCCGCCTCGTCCGTACGTCCTTCCATGAGGAGCACCAGCGCCGCACCGTTCGCCGCATTCCCCATCCGCGTCAGCTGCCGCTGCCGCGCGTCGGAATCCGGGGCGTCGTCAAGACGTTGTTCACCATCGCGGTAGCGTTCGAGCTGACGGTCGAGCGTCTTCGCCCACTGCATGGCCGCGAGTATGGACCAAACGACCTTCTACGGACTTCAGCTGCTCACGCGCCCCGGCGCGGTGATGACGCCGCGCGCCGCAACCGAGCGGCTCGTCGACGCGGCGCTGCTCGAGATCGGTGACCGGCCGTTGCGCGTCGCGGACGTCGGCACAGGCTCGGGCGCGATCGCCGTCGCGCTGGCGCGTCTGGCGCCGCAGATCGAGGTCTGGGCCTCCGACGCGAGCCCCGAGGCGGTCGCGCTCGCGCGCGAGAACAGCCGGCTGCACGGCGTCTGCGCCCGGCTGAACCTCGTGCACGGCGATCTCCTGGAGGACATCCCGGAAGAGCTCGATCTGATCGTCGCGAACCTTCCCTACCTCGCCCCGGGCGAGGACGAGCCGGGCGAGCCGCTCCAGGCGGTCGTCTCGACCGGCGACGGGCTCGACCACTATCGGCGGCTCGTCGACTCGGCGCAGACGCACCTGAGCCCGGAGGGGCTGCTGCTCATTCAGCTCCGCCGCCGCGTTCTCTCGGCGAGGCGCGGGCAGCTCGACGGCCTGCTCGCGGCCGCGTGATCTTGCGACGCGCGACGATCGTCTAGGGTTCGCCCGTGGCGCGGGACGATTGGCGGCTCCGGATCGAGCTCCCCGAGGAGGCGGGCGCCGGCGCCTTCCTGCACCGGATCGGGATCAATCTCGGCAACGAGGCGGCCGAGCTGGCCCGCGGGCTCGAGCAGCAGCGGCTCGCCGCGACGTACGACGGCCAGACCGTCTTCGTCTACGCGCCGTCGCGCATCCAGGCCGACCAGGCCCGTCAGATCGTGGAAGCCGAGCTGAAGGAACAGGGGATCGAGCCCGTGCGCGTCGTGCTCGAGCACTGGCTCGCCGAGGAGGACCGCTGGGACGACGAGCCGCCGGGGCCCGACATCGACGAGGAGACGCTCGCCCGCGGCTATGCGCCGTGGGAGGTGCGGGTCGAGGCGACCTCCCCCGCGGAGGCGGACGAGCTCGCCGAGCAGCTCGAGCAAGAGGGCTACAGCGTCGTGCGCGCGTTCAACTTCGTGATCGCGGGCGCCGCGTCACGCGAGGAGGCGCAGGAGCTCGCTCGCCGCATCCACGGCGAGGTGGAGCCGGGCGGCGAGCTCGTCTACGAGGTGGCGCCGCAGAATCCGTTTGCCGTCTTCGGCGGCCTCGGCAGCGCCGGCACGCCGCTCTAGCATCCGGGTCGCGCGCAGGTTCTCGCGGTGCCTTCAGACAACGCGTACACCCCACTTTCGGGGGTTCGAACGGCCCGGAGATCGGGTATGCTCTGACAGGCGCCCGCCTGGGTCAATCCGTAGCGGGCGGCACACCCTGTGTTTTCAACGCTGCAGCACCGTTCCGTGCTGCGCCATGTCAGAGACCATCGAGCAGCCGACACCTGCGTCGGAGGCACCGGACGCCCTGAGCGAGTCCGCCCTCCGCGCCGAAGCCTGGGCAGGCGAGCCGCTCCTCCACGAAGGGGAGGATCCGGCGATTGCGCTCGCACCCGGCACGGCGCGCCGCCGCGCCCTCGACGACGCGCTGGCCGAGATCGAGGCGAAGCTCCGGGAGCCGTCGTCGGAATGGAAGGTGCGGTACGGGCTGATGCTCGGCCTCGAGCGCGTGCTCTCCGAGAAGCCGCCGCGCCTCGCGTCCGGCACGGAGCTCCGTCGCCACCAGATCGACGCGCTCGCGGGGATGCTGACCGAGCTGATCGCCGCGGCGCAGAAGCCGAGCGACGATCTGAACGGGAACGGCAAGGACGCCGCAGACGAGGCGCTCGAGGACGAGGAGGACGAGGATCTCGACGCGGTCTCCGCAGGCCCGGACGCCGACGACGAGCTCGAGCCGCTGTCGCTCGCGGAGGATCCCGGCGCAGGGCGGCGATACCGGTTCCGCCACCCGACGGCGTCCGGCAAGACGATCGCCGCCGCCGGCTTCGTCGAGGCTGCGCGCACGCTCGGCGTCCTGATCCTCACGCATCGCCGGCTGCTCGTCTCCCAGTTCCAGCGCGAACTCACCGAACACGGCTACGGCAGCCGCTTCACCGACGCCGTCGGCGCGGGCGGCGACCGGACGAAGAAGGCGCCGCTGACGATCCAGACCTATGCGTGGTTCGCGCGCCACGTCGGCGACATCGACCGCGACGCGTACCAGCTGGTGATCGCCGACGAGGCGCACACCGCGCTCGGCGAGAAGACGAGCGCCGCGATTCGCTCGTTCCCGGAGCCGATCTACATCGGCATGACGGCGACCGAGCAGCTGATCGCGAAGCAGGTCTCCGACGTCTTCCCCGCCTCGGTCGACGACCTGCCGCTGACCGACGCCGCCCGCCGCGGGCTGATCGCACCGCTGCGCTCGCTCCGCGTGCCGCCGGTCGCCGCGATCCACAACGTGCCGATCGTCGGCGGCGACTTCGACGAGGGCGAGCTGGCGAAAGCCCTCGACCACCAGGCGCTGAACCTCGCCGCGGCGAGCCTCTACAAGGAGCGGTTCGACGCGACACCGGGCGTCGTCTACGCCGCCGGCGTCGAGCACGCGTACCACCTGGCGACCGAGTTCCGCGCCGTCGGGCTGAGGGCCGAGGCGGTCTCCGGGCGGACGCCGCCGGTCAAGCTCGCGGAGATCCTCGCCGCGTACGAGCGGGCCGAGATCGACATCCTGATCAACGCGATGCTGCTCGCCGAGGGCTGGAACTCGCCGCGCGCGACCGTCGTCATGCACCTCGCGCCGACCGCGTCGCGGCGCGTCTACCAGCAGCGGATCGGACGGATCATGCGGACGCACCCGCGCAAGGAGGCCGGCATCGTCGTCGACTTCGTGCCGAAGGCGGCCACGCACAACGAGCGGGTCGTCTCGCTGCACTCGCTGCTCGACGCGGACTTCTACCGCGAGGGCGCGCGCGTCACGCCCGCGCCGCGCCGCCGGCAGCAGCGCCGCGCGCGGCGCAAGCTGACGCCGGCGCCGTGGCTCGTGCCTGTCACCCCCGACGTGAGCCGCCGGATCGACGTGATCCGCCGCGAGTGGCAGCGGATCGACCCGAAGTACCTCGACGAGGAGGAGCAGGAGATCTGGGCGACCGTCGCGGCGCGGAGCATGCGCTTCGACGAGCGCACGGAGATGGTGAAGAAGTTCACCGAGCGCGGCGCGTCGAAGCGGGCGCTGGCGCAGTTCCTGAAGGTCTGCGCGGCCGAGAACCCGAACCGGCGCCTGCGGCTGATCGCGCTCGCCGACCGCGTCTCGATGCCGATCGACAGCGCCGACTTCGACGACCTCGTCACGCTCGTGACGCAGGCGCCGCCGTGGGAGAAGGACCGCGCCGCCGGCACGCGCCTGCTGCTGAAGGCAATCGCGGAGCGGAAGCCGATCGCGCCCGACCAGACGCTCGCTCGCTGGACCTGGCGGCTCGCCCGCGCCGTCCGCAAGGTCCTGGACCGCAAGGCGTCGCAGGAGTTCCCCGACGCGAAGCGGCTGCTCGGAGCGCTCGCCAACTCGCGCGGACACCGGCACGAGGAAAATGCGATCAAGCTGATCGCCGCGGCCAGGAGCGTGCCGATCCACGTCGCGGCCGCGCTGCTCGCGTCGGCCGAGGCGTACACGCCGCGCGCCACGAGAATGCTCGACGAGGCGCGCGAGGAGCTCGGCTCGATCGAGGAGGTCGCCGAGGCGCTGGCCGAGAACCTGCCGCAGCCCAACACCGGCCCGACGCGCAAGCGCCGCCGCCGCCGCAAGCGGAAGGGCGGCGAGAAGCCCGATGCAGGGACCGAGACGCAGGCGGAGGCGAGGGACGGCGAGACGCCCGCAGAGGGCACCGACCCGGGCGAGAAGCCGGCCGCGCCGAAGCGCCGCCGCCGCCGGCGCCGGAGGCCGGCCGGCGCACCGGCGGCCGAAGGTGACCGGACGCCCCAGCAGCAGCAGCAGGAGCCGGAGCCCGCAGCGCCGGAAGGCGAAGCGGCGTAACGGCGATGCAGGCTCTGCCGGCCTCCGGGGCGTTCGACCCCGATCTGGCGGAGTGGGATGCCTGGCAGCCCGAGGAGGCCGCGCGGCGGCTCGAGCGGGTCGCGGCGCCGTGGTACGTCGCGGCGGGCTGGGCGATCGACCTCTTCCTCGGCGGGCAGCGGCGGGAGCACGAGGATCTCGAGCTCGCCGCGCCGTCCGAACGCTTCGGCGAGCTCGTCGAGGCGCTCGCCGGGTACGAGTTCTTCGTCGTCGGCGACCACTTCGCGGTGCCGCTCGCGGGGGCGGGCGACGCGCTCGAGACCTACCACCAGACCTGGCTGCTCGACCGAGCGGCCGGCGTCTGGCGCCTCGACGTCTTCCGCGAGCCGTCCGAAGGCGACACCTGGATCTGCCGCCGCGACGAGAGCATCAGGATGCCGTACGACCGGCTCATCGAGCGGACAGCCGACGGGATCCCGTACGGCCGCCCCGAGGTGATCCTGCTCTTCAAGGCGAAGCATGCGCGACCGAAGGACGACGGCGACTTCGCCGCGGCTCTGGAGCGCCTCGAGCCTGAACGTCGCCGGTGGCTGGCCGACGCCCTCCGGATCGCTCACCCCGGCCACCGCTGGCTCGACGGATCCGATCTCGCAGCAGGAACGAAGCACTAATGTGAGCTCGTACCCCGAGGTCCCCTCAATCGAGATCCCCTTGCAGGAATGAAGATCGAGAACAAGGATTCGGGCGAAATCGTCGTCCGTGCCGATCTGATCCTCGAAGGCCAGCAGGACGTCGAGATGCTCAGGCGTGCACTCGCGAGCTACGACCGCTTCGTCACGGACACGTCCGCGCCGTTCGTCATCCCCCTCCCGCTCCGCCCCGACGGATAGGCCCGCCCTGGGCGAGGATCATCTCACCCGAGCGGGTGCAACGCCTCCGCCAAGGCGCCTCCGCGCCGGGCTCGGCCCGGTGCGGAGCAATCTGCGGGCAGGGCCCGCAGAGCGAAGGCCCCGGCGAGGGGGGCCGAGCCAGAATGCGAACACGGAGACTGAACCGCGTTGCTGATCCTGCTCGGAATCGGCTTCCTCGCCGGCGTCGTCACGGCGATCTCGCCGTGCGTGCTGCCCGTGCTGCCGATCCTGCTCGCAGGGGGAGCGACCGGACGGAAGCCCCTGCGGATCGTCGCCGGGCTCGTGCTGAGCTTCACCGTCTTCACCCTCTTCGCGGCCTGGCTCCTCGGGAAGCTGGGGCTGCCGGGGGACTTCCTCCGGAACCTCGCGATCGCGCTGCTCTTCCTGCTCGCGGCCACGCTGCTCGTGCCGCGGCTCGCGCTCTGGGTCGAGCGGCCGTTCGCGGCCCTGACGCGCTTCCGGCCGGCGGGTGCAGGCGGCGGCTTCCTGCTCGGCGCCAGCCTCGGCCTCGTCTTCGTTCCCTGCGCCGGCCCCGTTCTCGCGACGGTGACGGTCGTGGCCGCGAACGAGGACGTCGGCTTCCGCGCGCTGCTGCTCACGCTGGCGTACGCGCTCGGCGCCGCCGTCCCGATGCTGCTCGTCGCCTACGGCGGCTCCCGCGCGGCCGGGACGGCTGCGCGCGCATGCGGGGGCTCTTCGCACAGCCGCGGGCGTCATGATCGGCGCCGTCGCGCTCGGCCTCGTCCTGCACGCGGACGACAGGCTCGCGACCCTGACCCCCGGCTACACCGACTTCCTCCAGCAGAAGATCGAGTCGAGCGGATCCGCGAAGCGCGAGCTCGCCCGGGTACGCGGCGGAGGCCGTGCGCTCGCGGCCGCCCACACGGCGGCCGACGGCCTCCCGGACTACGGCCCGGCGCCGGACCTCGCTCCCGGCGGCCGCTGGTTCAACACGCGGCCGCTGACGCAGCGCGGCCTGCGCGGCAAGGTCGTCCTGCTCGACTTCTGGACCTATTCGTGCATCAACTGCCTGCGCACGCTGCCGCACCTGGAGGCCTGGGACGCCGCATACCGCAAGCAGGGCCTCGTCGTCCTCGGCGTGCACACCCCGGAGTTCGCCTTCGAGCACGAGGCGTCGAACGTCTCCGCCGCGATCAAGCGCCTCGGCATCCACTACCCCGTCGTCCAGGACAACGACTACGGCACCTGGAACGCGTACGGCAACCAGTACTGGCCGGCGGAGTACCTGATCGACAAGCAGGGCCGTGTGCGGAACGTGCACTTCGGCGAGGGCAAGTACGGCGAGACGGAGCAGCTGATCAGGACGCTCCTGGCCGCGAAGGGCCCGAAGGCGCTCACGGTGCCCGATACGACGCCGCACGGGCTCCAGTCGCCGGAGACATACCTCGGCTACAGGCGGGCGGAGCGGTTCGACGGCTCGGCGCTCGCGGCGAACCGCTTCCAGCGGTATCGCCTTCCCGCCTCGCTGCCGCAGCACGGGCTCGCCTACGGGGGCACGTGGAAGGTCGAGGCCGAGCGCGCCGTCGCCGGCCCTGACGCGCGCCTGCGGTTCCACTTCCTCGCCGGCAAGGTGTACCTCGTCCTCGGCGGGAAGGGCACCGTCGACGTGCGCGTCGACGGGAAGCCGACGCGCACGGTCCGGGTCGACGCCTACAAGCTCTACACGCTGCGCGACGGGCCGGACACGGACGCGCTCCTCGAGCTCCGGTTCTCACCGGGGGTCGAGGCCTACGCGTTCACCTTCGGCTAGACGCCTGTAGCACTCGCTAGTGCTCGGTGCCTTGCCCGTTGCCGGACTCGCGCTCCTTGAGGAAGCGCGTCAGCTCGGCCGCGATCGCGTCGCCTGACGGCAGGTTGAGCTCCTGTTCGAGCTGGTCGACGCGCTGCTCGAGCTCCTCGACGTACGCCTGCGTCTCGGCGTCCGCCGACACCGCCTCGGTGACCTGCTCCTGGTAGGAGCGGCCGGCCTCCTCGAGCTCTGCCACGTCCAGCTTCGCCCCGAGAATGTCGGCCAGGCGGACGCAGAGCGCCTCGGCGGCGCGCGGGCTCGGCGTCAGCTGGACGTAGTGCGGCACCGCGGCCCAGAGGCTCGCGGCGGGGATGTCCGCCTGCTTGCACGCGTCGTGAAGCACGCCGATGATCCCCGTCGGTCCCTCGTAGCGGGACGTGCCGAGACCCAGCTTCTCGACCAGCGCCGGGTCGCTCGCGCTCCCGGTCACGGGGGCCGGACGCGTATGCGGCACGTCGGCGAGCAGCGCCCCGAGCGTGACAACGAGGTCGGTGTCGATCGTCCGGGCGAGGTCGACGACGTGGCCGGCGAAGGTGCGCCAGCGGTTGTTCGGCTCGATCCCGAGCAGCAGCACGACGTCGCGGTCGACTCCCTCGGGGCGCGCGTGGAGGAACGACGTCTCCGGCCAGTCGATCTGCCGCGTCTCGCCGTCGACGAGCGTCACCTGCGGCCGGGTCACCTGGAAGTCGAAGAACTCCTCGGGGTCGATGTCCGCGAACTGCTCCGCGTCCCACGTCTTGGCGAGGTACGCGCCCGCGAGCGAGGCGCCCTGGGCGCCGTCGTTCCAGCCGCGAAACGCGGCGACCAGCACGGGCCGCTCGAGCCGGGGGAGATGGTCGATGCGGAGCGAGTCCGCCATGCGCCGAGTCTATCGTCGGCGGGGCGCCATGGCCGCGATCGGGCGGCGGAAAAGCGCTGCGAGAGCCACGATTCCGGCCCAGACCGCGCTGCCCGCGACGACGTGGACGAGCACGAGCCACCAGGGCAGCTTCGTGCGGTACTGAATCTCGCCGATCGCCATCTGGACGAGCAGGAGCCCGAAGACCACGAGACCGGCGCGGAAGAGCCCGGGCCAGCGGGTGCGGTTCCGCCAGAGGAAGACGATCGCGACGAGGAACGCGATCGCGAACGCCGCCGTCACCCTGACGTGCACGTAGACGGCGGGGTCGAAGCTCCAGAGCCTGCGCACGGCGACACCCCCCGGGTGCGGCCCGGATGCGGTGACGAGCGCGCCGCTGACGAGCAAGCCCGCGTTGAGCGCCAGCAGCAGCAGGATCCCGTTCCGCGCCCAGCGAGGCACGTACGGCTCGACCCGGCCGGTCGCGAGGCCCCAGGCCTCGACGGCGACGACGACGCCGATCCCGAGCACGAGCAGTGAGAGGAACAGGTGCGTCATCACGAGCAGCGGGTTCAGATGCGCGTAGACGGTGATCGCCCCGAGCGGCGCCTGCGCCAGGGTGCCGACGAAGGTCACGCCGGCCAGCCGCTGCACCCATCGCGGCAGGCCCGGCGTGCGGTACGCCGCGAGCCAGGACAGCAGGACGACCCCGATCGTCACGGCGCTCACCATCCGGTTCCCGAACTCGACGAAGGCGTGGTAGTCCTTGGCCGGGAACGGGTTGCCCTTCGTGCACCCCGGCCAGTGCTCGCAGCCGAGCCCGGAGGCCGTCAGGCGCACCGTCGCGCCGGTCGCGACGATGACGAGGAGGCAGGCGGCTGCCGCCGTTGCGATCGTCCGGTAGCGCGTCGCGGTGAGCTCCAGCGTGCGGAGCTTCGGGAGCACGGTCGCCACAAGGCTCACCCTAGCGTTGCGGATCTGCGGGTGAGCACGAGGGGCGGCGAGGTCACACGTCGAGCGGCTCGAGCAGCGCCGGGTAGCCGTCGGCGCCGTCGTACGGGGTCGGGCGCGAGCCCAGGAAGAGCGGGCGGTCGGCGGCGTTCAGCAGGACCGGCATCATGTCCGGCCCGCGCAGGTGGCCGAGGATCCCCTTCGAGCACGGCAGCTCGCCGAACTCGACCACGTCGTCCGCGCGCACGCCGGGCCCGGCGAGCAGAAACGGCACCGGGTCGCCGGAGTGGATCACGTCGGGCGTGCACGGCGTCGCGTGGTCGCCGGTGACGCAGACGATCGCCCGATCCGTCGGCAGCTCGTCGAATGCAGCGTCGAGCATGGCGATCGTGTCGCGCTTGATCGCCGGATCCTTCGTGTGCCCGGCGGCGTCCGTCGTCTTCTGGTGGACGAACACGAACGTCTCGCCCGCGTCGAGGCGCTCGCCCGCGAGCGCCAGCCGCCGCCGCATGTCTGCGACCGGATCGTCCGTCTCCGGCTCCTCCCTCTCCTGCAGGCCGACCGCGAGCGCCAGCCCGCGCAGAAACGCCGACTCGCCGATGAACGTCCCCGTGACGCCGTGCCGCTCGAGGAACGTCGGCCGCGGTCGCTCGCGCCCGTACCACTTGAGCGTGATCACGTTGTGACGCTCCCCTTCGAGCCGGCGCATCACCTCGCGCGTCCACGCCTCGATCGCGCGCGCCGTCCGCTCCGCCTCCGGCACCAGTGCGCGCGGGCGAAGCACCGGATACCAGTCCTTGAAGAACGCGTCTGTGTCGGTGATCCGGTCGTCCGCTCCGCCCGAGATCCGGCAGATCGCCTCGCCCCGCCAGACATGGCGGAGGCGAAACGTGAGCCCGTCGACCTCGATCTCGCCGCAACGGTCCACCAGCTCTGCGGCGAGCTCGTCCTCCGTCCCGGGATCGGGCCGCCCGGTCAGCCACAGCTCCCCGTCGCGCAGCTCCCCTGGGCGCAGCGCGGCGTACGCGAACACCTCGTCCCCGACCTCCTGGCCGCGCCCGTACGCCTCGAAGACCGCGCGTCCGGGAAACTCGTCGGGCCGGTAGCCGAGCATCGACCAGTGGGCGACCTCGCTCGACGGCGCGCGCCCCGGTCCGATCGCGTACAGCACCCCGTTCGAGCCCGACCGGGCGAAACGGTCGAGGTTCGGCGTCGCGGCCGCCTCGTTGCCGGAGCGCCCGCCGAGTGCTTCGTGCGCACGGTCCGCGAGCCCGTCCAGGAGGATGACGAGGATCGGCAGCACGCCCCGCGGAGACTACCGCGCCGTGCGGCAGCCAATCCTTCTAGAGCGAGTCGATCACACGCGCGACGCCGTCGGGGACGAGTGCCCGCCACTCGCCACCGTCGCGCATCGCGGCGCGGACCTCTGCGCCCGAGATCTCCTTCTCGGCTCCGTGGTCGAGCACCGCGACCTCGTAGCCGGCGTCGCGGAGCCGGTCGAGCTTCGTCCCGCCCCACTCTGAGAAGAGCCGGATGAACTGGATCACGTCCGGCGGCACGTACGCCTGCCAGAGCTCCGGCTCGTTGACCGGGAAGGGGACGACGCGAATCGGGATGCGCTCGTCCGCCGCGACCGCCTCGATCATCAGGAGCCGCTCCCAGTACGTGAACGGATTCGACTCCGGGAGGTGCCGGAGCGGGTCGCTGGGCTCCGGCTTGATGCGCTCGGGGTCGGGGTTGGTGATCCCGACCCAGACCTCGTCCACCCGCGCAGCCGCGCCCTGCAGGAACTCGAGATGGCCGCTGTGGAAGGGCTGGAACCTTCCATGCACCATGCCTCGGCTCACAATGCCCCTGCGCACGATGCCGTTACTCGACGACGATGCCGCTCCCCTCCTCGACGGAGCCGATCCGCCGGATGAAGAGGCCCTGCGACTGGAACGACGCCTCGAGCACGGCCCCCTTCTCGGCCGGCAGCGCGATCAGCAGCCCGCCTGCGGTCTGCGGGTCGTAGCCCAGCCCGACCAGCGTCTCGGGGACACCGGCCGAGACCTCGACGTGCTTCGCGGCGAAGTCGCGGTTGCGCGGATCGCCGCTCGTCCGCACCTGCTTGCGGAGCAGGTCGAGCGCACCGTCGATCGCCGGGAAGCGCTCCGACTCGAGCCGAATGCGGACGCCGCTCCGATCGGCGGTCTCCCAGGCATGGCCGAAGAGGCCGAAGCCGGTGACGTCGGTGACCGCGTGCGGGCTGAAGCCGCGTACGGCGTCCGCAGCCTCGAGGTTCAGCGTCTTCATCCAGCCGACGGCGCGATCGAGCTGCATCGAGCCGGCGAGGCCCTTCTTGTGACCGGTCATGATCACCCCGGTCCCGAGCGGCTTCGTCAGGTAGAGCGCGTCGCCCGGGCGCGCGCCCGACTTCGGCCAGATGCCGTCCGGGTGCGCTGTGCCGACGACGGCGAGCCCGAACTTCGGCTCGGTGTCGCGGATGGTGTGCCCGCCGGCGAGGATGCCGCCCGCAAGCCGGACCTGCGCATCCGCGGCCGCAAGCACGTCGGCGAGCAGCTCGCCGGGGAGATCCTCCGGGAACGCGGCGACGGAGAGCGCCAGCAACGGCGTCCCTCCCATCGCGAAGACGTCGTTCAACGCGTTGGTCGCTGCGATCGTGCCGTAGTCGCCGGGGTCGTCGACCACCGGCGGGAAGAAGTCGACCGTGAAGATGATCGCCTGCTCGTCGTTCAGCTTGTAGACGGCTGCGTCGTCCGCAGGCGCGAGGCCGACGAGGAGGTTCTCGTCGGAGACGGGCGCGAACCCCCGCAGGAGCTCTTCGAGCAGGGCTGCGGAGTACTTCGCAGCGCATCCGCCCGTGGCGGCAAGGTCGGTGAGCTTGACGGTATCGGCGGCTTCCACTGGCCCCTCCCGGACGTGGAACGGCGAACTGTAGGCGTTTGCATCGCCTCCGTCCAGAGTCCCCGCGCGGGTCGAATCGTTACACCCGAAGGGGTGGCGGCGGCCCGAGGAGGCCGCCGCCTGTCAGGGGGAGAGGAGAAGCCCTAACGGGCGCATGATTCGGCGCCGAGGCCGTTTGACCTTCCTCGAAGGTTCCTGTGTGATCGTGTCGTGAAGTCGGCTCTCGTCACCGGCGGCTCCTCCGGGATCGGGCTCGCGATCGCGCGCATGCTCGCGGAGGAAGGCTACGGCCTGACGCTCGCCTCGCGGACGCGGGAGAAGGTCGAGGCCGTGGCCGCCGAGCTGGGCGCGCTGGCCGTGGCCGCCAACGTCGCGAACGAGGAGGACTGCGAGTCGCTCGTCGCCGCGCACGTCGAGCGCCACGGCGGGCTGGACGTGCTCGTCAACTCGGCCGGGATCGGCATCGCCGGCGGCATCGAGAAGCAGCCGCTCAAGCATGTCGATCTGATGCTCGGGGTCAACGTCCGCGGCCTGATCGCGGTCACGAAGTACGCGCTGCCGCACCTACGGGAGTCGCGCGGCTGGATCGTCAACCTCGCGTCGATCGCGGGGACGGAGCCCGTGCCGCAGCTGCAGGTCTATGCGGCGACGAAGGCGGCCGTGATCTCGCTGACGCGGTCGCTGAACGCCGCGCACGACGCCGACGGGATCCGCGCGGTCGCGCTCTGCCCGGGCTTCGTCGACACGCCGATGGCCGAGTGGACCGGGATCCCGAGCGAGCAGATGATCCAGCCGGAGGACTGCGCCGAGATCGTGCGCATGTGCCTCCGCCTCTCGCCGCACGCGCGCGTCCCGCAGATCGTGGTCGAGCGCGTGGGCGCAACCGCCGGCGTCGGCTGATCCCGGCGCGGCTCCTCAGGACGAGGCATCCACCCCGGTCCCATCCCTAGCCCCCACCCACCCCGGGGAGAACAAGGTGAGCGTATGCGCGAAATCGCCACGCGAGCGTGACAATCCCGCACCAACATCGTCCGCGGCGCCGGCCGCTGGCCCTTAGGCGCCCTTCTCGATCGGGACGTCGACGAGGTTGCCCCACTCGGTCCACGAACCGTCGTAGTTCTTGACGTTGTCGTAGCCGAGCAGCTCGCGGAGCACGAACCACGTGTGCGCGGAGCGCTCCCCGATGCGGCAGTACGCGGTGACGTCCTTGTCGGGCGTCACGCCCTTGCCGGCGTAGAGCTCGCGCAGCTCCTGGGCCGACTTGAACGTCCCGTCGTCCCTGACGGCCTGCGCCCACGGGATCGACTGCGCCGACGGGATGTGGCCCATCCGCGAGGCGCCCTCCTGCTCGTAGCCGGGCGGCGCCATCAGCTCGCCCGCGAACTCCTGCGGCGAGCGCACGTCCACGAGCGCCTTGTCGGAGGCGCCGATCAGCTCGCGCACCTCGTCTCGCCGCGCCCGGATCGACTCGTCGCGAGGCTTCGCGGAGTACCGCGCCGGGGTGGGGGCCGGCGCATCCGTCGTCATCCCACGGCCCTCGTCGAGCCACTTCTGGCGGCCACCGTCGAGGATCCGCACGTCGTCGTGCCCGTACACCTTCAGATACCAGTACGCGTAGGCGGCGAACCAGTTGTTCTTGTCGCCGTAGAGGACGACGGTCGTGTCGTTGCCGATCCCCCGCGCGGCCATCAGCTGCTCGAACGCCTCCGGCTCGACAAGGTCGCGCTCGATCGGATCCTGCAGGTCCTCGCGCCAGTGGAGCTTCACGGCACCGGGGATGTGGCCCTCGTCGTAGACGTCGGGGTTCTCGTCGACCTCTGCCACGACGAGCGATTTATCGCCGAGGTGATCCGCCAGCCAGTCCGTGCGGACCAGCACCGGCTTCGCGTAGCCGTTCTCAGGCATTCGTCCTCCTCATCCGTTCGCTGGAGTCTAGAACGGGGCGTCGGTGCGCCCGACAGAGGTCGGTGCTAGCGCGACGGCTTGACCCGCTGCCGCGCGAGGAACTCGTCGACGGCGTAACCGTGCACGCGCAGAACCCGCCCGACCCGGACGGCGTCGAGCCGCCCGTCGTGGATCAGACGCCGAATCGTCTCCGGGTGGACGCCGAGCCGGTCGGCCACCTCACGGACGCTGTAGAGCGGCTCACTCTCCCCTACGGCCACAGTTGGAGGCAATCGTCGCACGCTCTCGCCGCGAACGGAAGAGGCCGGCGGCCTACGGCATGAGGGTGGTCTGCACCGCCCTGCGCAGCTCGCGCGCCGAGAACGCCCCCTCGAACTTCGCCTTGATCCGCCCGTCGGCTCCGACGAGGAAGACCCACGGCTCACTCGGCAGCCGCCACTGTCGCACCCAGCGGTTCTGTCCCTGCTGCGGGTCGTTGTTCTTGTAGATCTCGACGTGGATGAAGCGAACCCCCCGGAACGCCCTCTCCTTCGAGACCTGCTCGACGACGTCCACCACGGGGCCGCACGTGCGCGACTCGCAGTACTTCGGCGTCGCGAACGCCACCACGAACGGCTTCTTCGCAGCGATCGACTTCGCCACCGAGTAGCGGAGGAGATCTCGGTCCGGAGGTGTTTTCGTGGTCAGTTTCGCGATCGGCGCATCGCCGAGCGTCGGCGTGTCCGAGCGTGGTGCCGGCGACCCGATCGCGGGTGACGCGGACTCCGTCCGCACGAAGACCTGTCCGAGCGCCTGCACCGAGGCGCCCTTCGGCTGCGCCACCAGCCAGTACGTCCCGGGCTCGCGCAGCCGCAGGTCGGCGACGTAGATCCCGCCCACGGCGTGCGGATCGGTCGTCGTCGGCTCGAGTCTGGCCGTGACCTGCTGGAACGGCGCCTGATCGAGGCCGCGCGCGACGGTGACGCCGGCTGTCGGACGGTAGACCGGCTGTCCGTCCTTCCGGACGACCAGGAACGAATAGCGGACGCGGCCCGCGGAGAAGTCCTCGCTCCCCGGGACGACGGTCACGTTCTCGCCGGGCCGGTCCCAGACCTTCTGCAGCGTCAGCCCGGCAGCGGTCGTAGCGCCCTCGGGGGAGCCTGAGCCGCAACCGGCGAGAACGCCGGCCGCGGCGAGGAGCAGAGCGGCGTACCGCACCCTCCCGAGTCTAGAGACGGCCTAGAGAGGTCCGTCGGAGAAGCCGAAGCTCGGCGAACCGGCAAAGCCCGCGAGCGCAGCGAGGGCTGCGGCGAGCGTGACCAGAAACACCAACAGAGAGAATCGCCGCACGAGCATGCTGGTCATAGTCATCCTCACCTCCTCTCGTTGGTTCGGTTTTAGAAGCGGAAGTCCTGCAGAGTCTCAGCCGCGCGACGATACAGGCGAGCGGCCAACGGGTCGTCGTTTCGCTTCTGGGCGAGATCGCCCTGGGCGACCCACGCCGCAGCCCGATGACTCGGCGACTCGGACTGTGCGAACGTCTGCTCGGCATCGGCGAAGGCGGCCTCCGCCTCGGCGAGCCGGTCGCGCTCGAGCAGCGAGCGCCCGAGCACGAGCTGTGCGTTTCCGATCTCCAGCAGGAACTCGTCCTCGCGGCCGGTCAGGAGCTGGAGCGCGTGGCGCGCCTGCTCCTCGGCCAGCTCGAGCTCGCCGGTGCGGAGATGCACCTGCGCGAGCGACGACACAGCCTGCGCCGCGTCGTCGTCGTGCCCGACCTCGAGCGCGACGCCGAACGCGTCCTTCAAGTACCGCTTCGCCTCGTCGGGCTTCCCAAGCAGGAAGTTCAGCCCGCCGAGGTTGTTCAGAAGTCGACCGACGTTGGCACGGTCGGAAAGCTCCTCGTACTGGGTCTTGGCGCGCTCGGCATACGTGCGCGCGAGCACCCACTGCCCGTTCCGCTCGGCGATCAGCGACGCCTGGAAGTAGACGTGGCCGAGCGCCTTCTTGTCGTCGAGCCCTTCGGCGAGCTCGAGCGCCCGCTCGACGTCCTCGCGGGCGGCCTCCCAGTCGCGCTGGCGCCGGTAGCAGCGGGAGCGCCAGGCCAGGACCTCGGAGCGGAGCAGATCGCACGGCATCCCCGAGCGCTCTGCGAGCGTCAGCGCCTCGCCGAAGAGCGCGATGGCGGTCGAGATGCTCGACAGCTTGTAGCGGCAGACTGCCAGCCGGAACATGACGTCCGCACGGTCGACGTCGGAGAACTGCGGCTCCTCGACCAGGCGGCGGGCCTCTCCGAACAGCGCCAGCCCCTCACGAACCTCGCCGCGCTGCTGCCGGGCCCAGCCCTCGCCGTTCAGTGCGCGGACCTCCAGCTCGACGGAGCCGGTGGCCGCGACCGACGTGCGGGCCCGCTCGAACTCCTCGACGGCCTCCTCGTACTGGTGCGCCTCGGAGAGCGTCTCCGCGCGGGCGAGCACCGCCTCGACCCGGGCGCGCTCGTCTCCCGACACGCCGTTCGCGAGGAAGCCTGGATCGACGCTCAGCCTCGCTGCGAGCCACTCGATGGTCTCGCGCGTGGGGCGCGTTTTGCCGCGCTCGATCTGGCTGACGTATTCCTTGGAGAAGCGATCGCCGGCGAGGTCGGTCTGCGTCAGGCCGGCGGCGACCCGCAGCTGACGCAGGCGCTCGCCGAGCCGTCCGGCCCGGGGCGGAGATGCGCTCGCGGCTTTGATCGTGTGCGGCATCACGATGCGTCGTACTTAAGTCGATACTTGACCGAAACGCAAGCGACGGAATAGGACGATCACCCAAAAGGGGCATAACTGTACGGGTTTGCGCTGTGAAGTAACAGTAATCGGAATCACTTGACCGAGGTACTTGACAAGCTTAAACAGTCCCCCTACAGTGAGGCCACCTTGCACAACGGCCGGACGCCAGGTCGAGGTGCAGGGGGAGCGCCACAACCGGCGCGGCACGAGATTCGGAGGCTGGCTGGGCCGCAGAGTCAAGCTTCCGGGTCGCCGCACCGCAGGCGCCCCGCCTGACCAGAGGAAGCCCTCCGGGTGCCGCAGCCGGAGGGCTTCTTTGTTGTTGGGCTCGCGTCCCCTCGCCGGACGCTTAGCTCTGCAGGCCCAGGCCCGCAGATTCTCTGCATCGGGCGAAGCCCGATGCAGAGAAGCGCTCGTGCATGCGACGCAGAGGCTCGGGCGGGACGACTCGCGGGCGCTTCGCCGGTGATCACCGCTGGATTCCTCGAGGACACCGCCCAGCAGCATCGACCTGTACTGGCTGCCGCTCGGCGCAGGTGGGCACTCTGTCCGTCTGAACGGGCGGATCTTCGAAGCAGTTGCGGCGCAGCTCGAACGGCGAGATCGCCTCGACCTCTACCACTCGGCGCTCGAGCTGCGCGTGCCGGAGGAACGGTTCGTGGTCGAGATGACTCCCCTCGGCGGACGGGCCCCGGGCTGGCGAGCCGGCATCGTCATGGCGAGCCGCCGCCGGCAGGCCTGAGCAGCTCGCTCTCTCGCCGGGAGGCCCGCTGGCATCATCGTGGGCCGGATGGAGAGGCTCAGACCCACGGGCAGAATGCACGCAGACGAGGTCGACACCGACGCCACTCTCGTGGGCCGGTTGCTCGCGGCGCAGTTTCCGCAGTGGGCGGGGCTTCGGATCGAACCGGTGCCTTCCGCCGGGACGGACAACGCGCTCTATCGACTCGGCGATGACATGGTCGTGCGGCTCCCCCGCAGGGAGCGGACCGCCGGGACACTCGAGAAGGAACGCCGGTGGCTGCCGAGACTCGCTCCGCTCTTGCCGCTGGCCGTCCCCTTGCCACTGGCGGACGGGATGCCCACCGAAGGCTATCCCTTCGAGTGGTATGTCTATCGATGGCTGAAGGGTGAGGACGCGACCGTGCAGCGCGTCACCGATCCGAGCCGATTGGCGGCCGATCTGGCGCAGTTCGTCGCCGCCCTGCAGCAGATCGATCCCGCCGGCGGCCCTTCCCCCGGAGAGCACAACTTCTTCCGCGGTGAGCCGCTGGCAGCGCGAGACGCTTCGACGCGCGCTGCGATCGTCTCCTTGCGCGGCGCGATCGACGTCGGCGCTGTGACCGCGGCGTGGGAAGCCGCCCTTCGGTCGCCGGAGTGGGAGCACCCGCCTCTCTGGATCCACGGCGACCTCGACTCACGAAACCTGCTGGTCGAAGATGGACGGCTCAGCGCCGTGATCGACTGGGGTGGTCTCGGCATAGGTGACCCCGCGTGCGACGCGATGGTCGCGTGGAAGGTCCTCACCGCGGATACGCGCGACATCTTCCGGACAGCGCTCTCGGTCGACGAGTCGACCTGGGCTCGGGCCCGCGGCTGGGCGCTCTCCCAGGCGCTAGGGGCCCTGTCCTACTACACCCTGGAGACGAACCCCGTGCTCGTCCTGGAGGCCGAGCGATGGCTGGCCGAGGTGCTCGCCGATCACGCGCGGAGCGCTCGGCGTTAGGCTCAGGCGGTGGCGCAGGAGCGGTTCGAGGACGTCGTCGACGCGACGAGGCGAACGCGGCTCGCGGCCGAGCGCACGTATCTCGCCTGGTGGCGGAGTGCGCTTGCCGCGTTCGCGGTCAGCCTCGGCGTTGGGAAGGTCGTGCCCGAACTGACCTCCGGGAGATCTGTCGGCTACGAAGTCGTGGGAGCCGGATACGCGCTACTCGGGATTGCGTTCATCGGCTACGGCTACTGGCGTCAGCAGATGATGGAGCGTGCGCTCGCCGAGGGACGCTTCCTTCCATTCGACCGTCGTGCCGCGCTCACATTCACCGTCGCGGGCGTCGCGCTCGGGCTCGCGACCCTGGTCGCCATTGTCGCCTAGCGAGCTCCGGAGGTCGACTACGCGCCCGTGAGCCAGCGCTCTCGCTGGACGGCGATCTTCTTCCGGTCCTCGTCGGTCATGGCTCCCAGGCGCCCGGCCATCATCGAGGCGAGCGAGATGCCCACGAAGACCCACGCCTCCGCGTCCACGTCGCGGTCGGGCGGCATGCCACCCGCCTTCTGCGCCTCGGCGTAGACGCCTGCGACGTACTCGTGCACGCGCCTGACGTGCATGCGCATGAACGTCTCGATCGCGGGGTCCTCTGCGGCGTCCACGATCGCCTGAGCGAGCAGGCCGGCGAGCTGGGGACGCCGCTTCTTCTCCTCGGTGCGGATGCGCTCGGTCAGCGCGACCCAGGTGCGCGGATCCGGCTCGGCGGCGAGCGCCTCCGCCCAGCGCGCCTGCATCTCGCCCCACCCGCGCTCGATGCACGCCATGAAGAGATCTGCCTTCGAGGGGAAGTGGCGATAGAGGATCGGCTCGCTCACCCCCGCCTCGGCGGCGATCTCCGCCGTCGTGGCGCGACGGTAACTGCGCTCCGAGAAGATCCGCGCCGCCGTCTCGAGCAGTGCGTCGCGGCGCTCGGCCGCCGGCAGCCTCAGCTTCTCGACGACGATCGCCCGGTGGTGCCCGGGCGGGTTGCGACGATGCTGCCTCATCCGATCTCCGGCACGGGCTCGCCGACGCGCTCGGTCTGCTGGTGCGAGCGGATCAGCGCGATCGCGACGACAGCACCGGCGAGGGCGATCAAGCCCGCAACCTCGAGCGCGCGCGAGAAGCCGTCGAGGAACGCCTCAGGGCCCCGGCGGCCCCCCGCCTCATGCGCCACGATCGCGCCCATCAGGGCGATCCCGATCGAGCCGCCGACCTGGCGGCACGCGTTCAGCACGGCCGCTCCCACCCCCGCCTTCTGGACCGGGACCGCCCGCGTCGCGGCGGCCGTGCTCGGCGTCATGGTCAACGACATCCCGACGCCGCCGATGAGGAGCGCCGGCAGGAGCGTCCAGTACGTCGCGTCCGCGCCGAGCTGCGAGAAGTAGAAGAGCTGCACCGCCAGCAGGGTCATCCCCGCACCGATCAGCCAGCGAGAGCCGTGGCGGTCGGACGTCTTACCTGCGAGCGGCGAGACCAAGATGATCAGGATCGTCATCGGCAGGAACGCCGCCCCCGCCTGCACGGCCGAATAGCCGAGGACGTTCTGCATGTAGAGCGAGACGAAGAAGAACACCCCGAACATCGCGAGCGCGGTCATCAGCATCGCCACGTTCGCGCCCGTGTAGGTCGTGTTCCGGAAGAGCGACAGGTCGAGCATCGGCGCCCGCTGCCGCCGCTCCAGCTGCACGAACACGACCAGCATCACGGCCGCGAGCGCGAACGACGCCAGGATCCGCGTCGAGCCCCAGCCGAAGGTGTTCGCCTCGATCAGCGCGTACGTGAGCGCGAAGAGCCCGATCCCCGACGTGAGCAGCCCCGGGATGTCGAGGCGCTCGTTCGTCTCGTCCCGCGACTCGTCGATGAACACGAAGCTCGCGCCAATCCCGGCCACGCCGACGGGGACGTTGACGAAGAAGATCCAGCTCCAGCTGAGGTGCTGCGTCAGCAGGCCTCCGACGAGCGGGCCGATCGCCAGCGCGAGCGCCGAGACGCCGGCCCAGATGCCGATCGCCCGGCCGCGCTCTCGGGGCGCGAACGTCGCCGCGATGATCGAGAGCGTCGCGGGGTTCATCAGCGCGGCGCCGACTCCCTGGACGATGCGGGCGCCGATGAGCATGCCGCCGCTGGAGGCCAGGCCGCAGGCGAGGGAGGCGAGCGTGAAGATCGCAATGCCGATCACGAAGATCAGCCGCCGCCCGTACGCGTCGGCGAGCTTGCCCCCCGTGAGCATCAGCGCGGCGAACGTGAGCGCGTACCCGGCGACGATCCACTCGAGCTCCGACAGCCCGACGCCGAGATCGCGCTGGATGGACGGAAGCGCGACGTTCACGACGGTGTTGTCGAGCATGATCATGAAGAGCCCGAAGCTGACGGCGGCCAGCGTCCACCACTTCTTGTTCTCCGGCGTGATGAGGCGCTGCCTCATGCCTCACTCCCTTCCTTGCTAGCGGCCACTAAGTTAGTGCTCCCTAAGCTAGCGTCCGCTAACGTGCCGTGTCAAGAAACGTGTCGAGAACGTGCCGAGACCCGGCTCGAGTGGGGCGAGCTAGAGTCAGCGCGTGCCCGACGTCGTGTGGTCGCCAACCCCGGAGGTCGTCGCGCACGCGAACGTCACGCGACTCCTCGAGCGTGCGGGCGTCGACTCGTATGCCGAGCTCGTGCGGCGCTCGCAGCTGGAGCCGGACTGGTTCTGGCCGCTCGTCGTCGAGGATCTGGGGATCGAGTTCTCGACCCCGTGGGAGCGCGTCCTCGACGAATCGCGCGGCCCCGAGTGGACGACCTGGTTCGTGGGCGGGCGGATCAACATCGCCCGCGTCTGCGTCCACCGCTGGGCCGAGCGGCGGCCGCACGACGTGGCGGTGGTCGGCCTCGGCGAGGACGGGTCCCGCGTCGAGCGCACGTACTCGGAGCTGTCGCGCGACGTGACCCGCCTGGCGGAGCGGCTCGTCGAGCTCGGCGTCGGCCCGGGCGACCGGGTCGCGATCTTCCTGCCGATGTCCCCGGAGGTCGCGGTCGCATCGCACGCCTGTGCGCACATCGGCGCGGTGCAGGTGCCGGTCTTCTCCGGCTTCGCGGCGCCCGCCGTGGCGCAGCGACTGCAGGCCTCCGAGGCCAAGGTCGTGATCACCCAGACCGAGTCGTCCCGCCGCGGCACGCCCGTGCCGATGCTCGAGATCCTCGAGGAGGCGCGGCACCGCTCGCCGTCGGTGGAGCACATCGTGCTCGCGCCGTTCGAGCTCGACGATCTGCCGGGCGAGCTGCTGCCGCTCGAGGTCGACTCCGAGCACCCCTACCTCCTGACCTACACCTCCGGGACGACGGGGGCGCCGAAGGGCGTCGTGCACGTCCAGGGCGGTTTCCTCGTCTCGATCGCCCGCGAGGTCGCCTACCAGGCGGACGCCCACGAGGACGACGTGATCCACTTCTCGACGGACATGGGCTGGATCATGGGGCCCTGGACCGTCGTCGGCGCCGGCGCGGCCGGCACGCAGATCGTCTTCGCCGAGGGCGCGCCGGACTGGCCGAGCGACCGGCTCTGGCAAACCGTCCAGGACGAGCGCGTGTCGATCCTCGGCCTGTCCCCGACGCTCGCCCGGGCGCTGCTGCCGCACGGCGCCCCGGCTCAGGATCTCTCTTCGCTGCGGGCCTTCGTGACGACCGGCGAGCCGTGGAATCCCGGGCCGTACCGCTGGCTTGCCGAGGAGGTCGGCGGCGGCCGCGTGCCGATCATCAACTGCTCGGGCGGCACGGAGGTCGGCGCCTGCTTCCTCTCGCCGACCCTGGTCGGGCCGATCAAGGCGTGCTCCCTCGGCGGCCCGGCGCTCGGGATGGCGATGGACGTAGTCGACCCGGAGGGCGCCTCCCTCGTCGGCACCGGCGAGGTCGGCGAGCTCGTCTGCCGCAGGCCGTTTCCGGGTATGACGCGCGGCTTCTGGCGCGATCCGGAGCGCTACCTCGACGCGTACTGGCGACGCTTCCCCGGGGTCTGGACGCACGGCGACTGGGCGTCGGTCGACGAGGACGGGTTCTGGTTCCTGCACGGGCGCTCCGACGACACGCTCAACATCGCCGGCAAGCGAATCGGCCCGGCGGAGCTCGAGTCGGCCGCCGTCGGCCACCCGGCCGTCCGCGAGGCGGCTGCGATCGGCGTCCCGCACGACGTGAAGGGAGAGGTCGCGTGGATCTTCTGCTGCCTGCTGCCCGGCGAGGAGCCGACCCCGGAGCTGGCGCTGTCGATCGCGGCGGGCGTGTCGGACGAGCTCGGCAAGGCGTTCAGACCGGACCGGATCCTGTTCGTCGACGCGCTGCCCAAGACGCGCTCGGCGAAGATCGTCCGGCGGGCGGTCAAGGCGAAGGCGCTCGGTACCGATCCGGGCGATCTCTCCTCGCTGGAGAATCCCGAGTCCCTGACGGCAATCGAGGAGGCGGTGCGATGAGCAAGGTGGCGCTGGTGACGGGGGGCGGTCGCGGGATCGGCGCAAACGTGGCGCGCGCGCTCGCAGACGACGGCTGGAAGGTCGCGGTCTCGGCGCGGACGGCGAAGCAGGTGGAGGAGGTCGCGGGCGAGATCGGCGGCCTCGGCGTCGCGGCCGACGTCTCGAAGGAGGACGACGTGCGTCGCATGGTCGAGACGGTCGAGCGGCAGCTCGGCCCGATCGAGCTGCTGGTCGCGAATGCCGGCATCGCCCGCGGCAGCGCGTGGGACTCCGATCCGGCCGAGTGGTGGAGCACCTTCGAGGTGAACGTGCTCGGCGTCTTCCTCTGCGTCCGCGCGGTCGTGCCCGGGATGCTCGAGCGCGGGTCGGGCCGGATCGTGATCACCGGGTCGGGTGCGTCGTACCTCCCCGGCTCCACGAGCACCGCGTACTCGTCGAGCAAGGCGGCCGTCGGCCGCTTCGGCGAGACGCTAGCGCGCCAGCTGGAGGGGAGGATCTCCGTCTTCGTGATCTCGCCCGGGCTCGTGCGCACGGACCTGACCGGGGGCTCGTTCCCGGACGACGCTCCGTGGACGCCGCCCGAGCTGGCGCCGGCGCTCGTCGTCGCCCTCGCGTCCGGGCGGGCGGACGCGCTGAGCGGCCGCTACATCCACGCGGAGCACGACGACGTCGACGACCTGATCCGCCGCTGCCGAGGAGATCCGCGAGCGGGATCTGAACGCGATCCGGCTACAGCGCTAGCCATGGACGAGCGGACGATCCTCTGCTTCGGCGACTCCAACACCTGGGGCTACGTCCCCGGAAGCGACGACGGCCGCTTTCCGCGGGACGTGCGCTGGCCGGGCGTCCTCCAGTCGCTGCTCGGCGACGGCTACCGCGTGATCGAGGAAGGGCTGAGCGGGCGTACGACCGCCCTCGACCACCCCTGGCGGATCGGGCGCAACGGCCGGGAGTACCTTTACCCGTGCCTGCAGACACATGCGCCGCTCGACCTTGTCGTGATCTTCCTCGGCACGAACGATCTCGCCGACCGCTACTCGCTGCCGGCGCACGAGATCGCCGAGGCGGCCGCGTCGCTCGTGCCCGTCGTCCGGCTGGCCGACTGCGGCGACCCGGCCGTGCTGCTCGTCTGCCCGCCGCCGATCGCCGAGGGAGGGCCGTTCGGCGAGTCCTTCACCCGCGCACCCGAGAAGTCGCAGCGGCTCGGAGAGCACTTCGCCGCCGCCGCGCAGCTCTACGGCGCTGAGGCGCTCGACCTGAAGGGGAAGGTCGCGTTCAGCGCCGAAGACCCGATCCACCTCGACGCGGCGGGGCACCGCCTGCTCGCCGAGACGCTCGAGCCGCTCGTGCGGAGGCTGGCCGGATGAGCGCGCGCGGCCGCGTCCTCGTTCTGATCGCCGTCGCGATCGCCTTCACGCTGCCGGCGACGCTGACGGGCAACGCGATTCTCGGCTGGCTTGGGTTCGCCGCCTTCGCCGCGGCGATCGTCTCGTACCTCCTGTGGAGGCGGGAGGTACGGCGTGGTAGAGTTTTAGACCGGTAGTCGAAAACCTGACATGCGCCTCGCACTCGCTCAGATCAACACCGTCGTCGGCGACCTCGACGGGAACCGGGACGCCATCCTCGCCCGGCTGGAGCAGGCCCGCGAGGAGGCGCGTCGACCTCGTCCTCTTCCCCGAGCTCGCCGTCACGGGCTACCCGCCCGAGGATCTGCTGCTGCGCCCCGGCTTCATCCGCGCCGCGCGCCGCGCGACCGAGGAGATCGCCGCGCGAGGTGAAGGGCGTCACGGTGCTCCTCGGCGCACCGCACTACGACGACGACCTCTTCAACGCCTGCTTCGTCTGCGCCGACGGCGAGGTGAAGGCCGTCTACCGCAAGCGCTATCTCCCGAACTACGGCGTCTTCGACGAGGACCGCTACTTCGCGTCCGGCCGCGACCTCCTCCTGCTCCGCTTCGGCGAGGCGCTGGTGGGGCCGACGATCTGCGAGGACATCTGGCAGCCAGGCCCGCCCGCGACCGACATGGCCCTCGCCGGTGCGCAGCTGATCGCGAACATCTCTGCCTCGCCGTTCCACGTCGGCAAGGAGGTCGAGCGCGAGGAGATGCTCCGCACCCGCGCGCGCGACAACGCGTCGTTCGTGGCGCTCTGCAACGCCGTCGGCGGCCAGGACGAGCTGATCTTCGACGGGCACTCCGTCGTGATCGACGACGAGGGCGAGATCGTGGCCCGCGCGCCCGGCTTCGAGGAGTGTCTGCTCGTGGTGGACATCGACCCGACCGCGGCGATCGGGCGCCGGCTCCGCGACGTGCGGCGCCGCGCGCTTCGCCGCGAGCGCGACGACCTGACGGACGCGCCGGAGATCGACCTCGGGCCGCCGAGGGAGCAGAAGGAGCACCTCCATCCCGAGGCGGCGCCGCTCGAGCCGGAGCTCGAGCAGATGCGGCTCGCCCTGGAGCTGGGCCTGCGCGACTACGTCACGAAGAACGGCTTCGGCGACATCGTCGTCGGCGTCTCCGGCGGCATCGACTCGGCCCTCGTCGTCGCGCTCGCCGTGGAGGCCCTCGGCTCCGAGCGCGTCCACTGCGTCTCGATGCCGTCGCGGTACTCCTCCCCGGCGACGCGCGCGGACGCGCGACGGCTCGCCGCGAATCTCGGCTGCGACTTCCGCGAGCTCGACATCGAGCCGATGGTCGAGGCCTACGGGCAGGTGCTCGCCGAGAGCTTCCGCGGGCTCGAAGCCGACCTGACCGAGGAGAACCTGCAGGCGCGGATCCGCGGGACGCTGCTGATGGCGCTCTCCAACAAGTTCGGCTGGCTCGTGGTCGCAACCGGGAACAAGTCGGAGCTCTCGGTCGGCTACGCGACGCTGTACGGCGACATGGCCGGGGGGTTCGCGCTCCTGAAGGACGTCTTCAAGACGGACGTCTTCCGGCTCGCGCGCCACCTGAACGAGCGGGCCGGGCGCGAGCTGATCCCGTGGACGATCATCGAACGCGCCCCGAGCGCGGAGCTCCGCGCCGACCAGCTCGACGAGGACTCGCTCCCGCCGTACCCCGAGCTCGACCGCGTGCTCGAGGCCTACGTGGAGCTCGACCGCACCCGCGAGGAGCTCTCCGAGGACGGGTTCGAGCCCGAGGTCGTCGAGCGCGCGCTGGCGCTGATCGACCGAGCCGAGTACAAGCGCCGTCAGGCGCCGCCGGGCGTCAAGCTCCGCCCCAAGGCCTTCGGGCGCGACCGCCGCGTGCCGATTACGAACCGCTGGCCCGGCTAGCGCCGACTTCGACACCACAAGGCGGAGATACGAGGTATTCCCACCTCGCATCAACAGCGCCGACGTGTCGGCGTCTCCTGTATCGCGCACCGCGACAGGCCGGTGCGGCGATGCGAAAGGAGACACGTTGTCCAGACGACTCATGGTGTCGGCCGCGATCGCGGCGCTGGGGATGGCGCTGCTCGGCGCCGCCGGCGCATCGGCGTCGTCCTCCGCAAGGCAGGGCGGGACCTTCAACATCGATCTGTCCACCGACACGGACTACACCGACCCGGCGCTCGCCTACCTCAGCTCGAGCTGGGAGATGGAGTACGCGACCGGGCTGAAGCTGATGAACTACCCGGACGTCAACGGTCCGCGCGGCTCCCAGCTCATCCCCGAGGCGGCCGCGGGCTTCCCGCGCGTCTCGAACAACGGCAAGACCTACGACTTCAACGTCAAGGTGCCGTTCACGAAGTTCTCCGACGGCAAGTCGGTCACCGCGGCCAACTTCAAGGCTGCGCTCGACCGCGTCGCCGATCCGAAGATGCAATCACCGGCGGCCGCGTTCATCAGCGACATCGTCGGCGCCCAGGCCGTGGTCGACGGGAAGGCCAAGTCCATGGCCGGCGTCCAGGTGAAGGGCTCGCACCTCGTGATCACGCTGACGAAGCCCTCTCCGGACTTCCTCTCGCGGATCGCGATGCCGTTCTTCGCGGCGATCCCGGTCAACCTCGAGCACGATCCGAACGGCGTCCTGACGCTGGCGTCGGCCGGTCCGTACTACGTGGCGAGCCGCGAGCCGAACAAGTCGATCGTGCTCAAGCGGAACCCGTACTACAAGGGCAAGCGGCCCGCGAATCCGAACCAGATCGTCTACACGATCGGGAACAGCCTCGAGGCGATCCGGCTCCGCGTCGAGCAGGGTGCATCGGACTACGCGGCGCAGGGAATCCCGCCGGCCGCCTACGCCGAGATCGCGCAGAAGTACGGGATCAACAAGTCCCAGTTCTGGGTCAAGCCGATCCTGAACACCGCGTACCTGGCGCTCAACATGCAGCGGCCGATCTTCAAGGACAACCTGCAGCTTGCGGAAGGCGATCAACTACGCCGTCGACCGGCGGGCGCTGCTCGCGCAGGCGGGCTACCTCGCCGGAAAGCGGACCGATCAGATCCTGCCGCCCGGCATGTCGGGGTTCCGCGACGCGAACCTCTACCCGCTCAAGGGCCCAGATCTGACAACCGCGAAGAAGCTCGCCACGGGCCACACCCGTGACGGGAAGATCGTCCTCTACTCGTCGAACCGCGCCCCGGCCCCGCTCTACGCACAGATCCTCGAGTTCAACCTGAAGCAGATCGGGCTCGACGTGGAGACGAAGCTGTTCTCGCGCGCCGTGCAGATCCAGAAGGAGGGCACGCGAGGCGAGCCGTTCGACATCACGATCGAGTCCTGGCTCGCGGACTACGCCGACCCGTTCGACTTCATCGACATCCTCCTGAACGGGCGGAACATCCAGGACGCGAACAACAACAACTACTCCTACTTCGACGATCCCGCGTACGTGAAGAAGATGAACGCGGCTGCCGCGCTCTCGGGGGCGGCCCGCTACAAGGCGTACGGCAATCTCGACATCGACATCTCGCTGAACGCGGCGCCGTGGGTCTCCCGCGCCAACGGCAACGCCCGCATCTTCGTGTCGAAGCACGTCGGGTGCTACACGTACTCGGGCATCTACGGGACGGTCCTGAACGCCGTCTGCATGAAGTAACGCCCGCACCGCATCGCTGGCCCCTCACGGGACAGCGCATCCGAACGAAAGGCGCCGTCCCGGGGAGGGGCCGGCGCCTTTCGTTCCTTCAGATCCAGGTGTCGACGACGGGATAGGCGGCCTTCGCTTCGCAGCAGTCCGCCGCAAAGAGCGCCGCGCCGACGTCGCCCGTCCAGAGCGAGAAGCGTCCCCGGCCGCGCCGCTCGACCTGCTCGAGCGCGTGCACGGCGAAGCGGCGGGCGCGGGCGAGCCACTCCTCGTCGCCGGTCCGCTCGAACGCCTTCAGCAGCGCGTAGCCGTTGCCGGCCGTCCCGTGGCAGAGGCACGGCCCCTTGTCGGGGCCGTGCGGCCCCGCCCGCCAGACGAGCCGCGCGCCGGCCAGGAGCAGCTCCTCGTCGAGACAGTCCGCGGTGGCGACGATCACGCCGGGCGCGCCCGTGCACCACTGGAGGCGGATCTGCCCGTCCCCGCCGGGGAGGGTCTCGCGGGCGGTGCCCGGCCAGTTGGCGAACCCGTCCTCGAGCACCGCCGTACGGGCCAGCAGCGCGGCGGTCTCGCGGCGCAGGGCCTCGCGCACTGCCTCGTCGAGCGGGCCGTCGAGGAGCACCCGCACGTTGCCCGGCACGCCGTGCGGCGGGCCGAGCCCTCGGTACTCCTCCCCGTAGAGGCGATGCGTCCAGAACCCCTCCTCGTCCCGCGCCGCGAGCAGCGCCTCGGCGCTCTCGTGCCACGCGTCGGCCCAGCGCTCGTCCGCGCTCCACTCGAGCATCGCGCGGGCGGCCAAGAGCGTGCCCGGCGCGCCCCACATCAGATCGTGCGCCTCGTTGTCTGCGTTCTCCTGCACGAGGGCGTACAGGCGGTCGGCGAGCTCGGGGCTCTGGTTCAGCCGCCAGGCGACGAGCAGGACGCCCGACCTCGCCGTTGAGGAGGCCGGCGCGCGCCGGCTCGGGCAGTCCCCATCGCGGGAGGTCGTCGGTCGACCAGCCGGCGGCGAGATCTCGAGCCGCGCGCGCCGGGTCGAGCCCGCACTCGGCGACGCCGCGCGCGCGGAGCGCCTCGAGCGCCCAGATCACGCCGGCCGCGCCCACGTAGAGCCCCTTCAACGGCGTGCGCGTCTGCCAGGCGTCCCACTCGTCGGCCGGCCACAGGCTCACAGGGTCGAACGCGTCGTCCGCAGCGGCGACGATCTGCCGGATGCGGTCGCGGGCCCAGGCGTCGTCCCAGGCGCGCTCCGTCAGCGGCTCGAACGCCTCCGGCCGGTAGAGCATGGTGCTATTGAACTATGCCGCCGAACTATGCGGCTTCCGACGTCCGGAACGGCAGGCACGCGGCGCGGGCGGACTCGACGAACGCGAGCGCCGGAGCCCGGAGCCGCCGCTGCGCGTGCCAGGCGATCCCGATCCGCCGCGGCGGCAGCGAGACGGACGCGTCGAGGCAGCGGACAACCGTCCGAGGGTCGTCGCAGTCGACGGAGAGCGACGGGACGACGGCGACGCCGAGCCCGGCGGCGACGAGCGCCTGCACCGTCGTCGTCAGGTCGGAGCGGTACGCCACGTGGGAGTCGACGCCGGCCGCGCGAAGCCGGTCCTCGATGCTGGGGCGCATGCTCGCGTGGCCGACGAGCTCCAGGTCCGCGAGGTCCTCGAGCGTCGGCCGCTTGATCGCCGCGAGCGCAGAGCCCGCCGGGGCCACGACGACCCACGGGTCGGTGACGAGCTCCTCGGCCTCGAACGGCCCGTCCGAGAGCGGGAGGTCGACGAAGGCGAGGTCGAGCTCGCCGCGCTCGACGCGGGACAGGTGGCCCGAGTCGGTCACCGCGTCGTGCAGCAGGACCTGCGTCTCCGGGCTGCGCTGCGCGAGCCCGCGAAGCGCGGCCGGGACGATGCGGGCGCTGACGGTCTCGAAGCTGCCCACGTCGAGCAGTGTCTTCGCGCCTCGCGCAAGCGCCGCGAGGTCGGCCTGGGCGGCGCGCAGCCGCGCCACGATCGCGCCCGAGTGCTGCAGCAGGAGCTCGCCCGCCTCGGTCAGCGCGATCCGCCGCGAGCCGCGCGAGCGGAGCACGAGCGTCTCGCCCACGGCCGCCTCGAGCGATGCGATCTGCTGGCTGACGGCCGACTGGACGTAGCCCAGGCGTGTGCCCGCGCCGCGGAACGAGCCCTCGCGCGCGACCGCGTCGAGCGCGATCAAATGCCTCAATTCGACCCCCGGCCACTGGTATGCCACGAGTACGCCCTCCCGGCGTCGGTCGTGCTGAGTGAGACGATCTCCACGGGACGGGGTTGTTGCGCTCGCGTTAAGAAGCCTTACACGCCGACGTATCGAGCGGCTCCGGCGGCGGGCCGTCGCGAGAGCAGGTCGCGCAGCGAGCTCGGGGAGCCGTCGCGGAGTGATGGCGTCTCCGCTCGCCTCGATCTCGCTCGATCGTCCACCAGCGGTGGCCGACGACCCGCTCCGGCTCGAGGTCGATCGCTCGGTGCGACGTCGTGCGCGTCCACGCGCACGAGGAAGTAGCGCTCGTCTGGCTGAGCATCCGGCCGCGCCACGCGAAGACGTGACTCGCGCCGCCAGACTCAGGGCCGATCTCGAGGTCGTCGCAGCGCCGACCTCCTTCGGCAGCTCGCGCCGCAGCGTCGTCGTCGTCGTCTCGTCGGGCTCGTCGCCGCCGCCGGGCGCTGGCCCACCAGTGGTCGCCCGTGACCCGTCTCGGAAGCGGAAGAGAAGGATCCGGTTCGCCGCGTCGAGCACGATCGCCCGAACCGCCGGTCGCGGCACCGGCTCGATCCACTCGTGGAGACGTCGGAACCAACGAAGCCGCTCCTCCCAGGACACGGCGGCGTTCGCCGGCGAGGTCGACGGCAGGACGTAGAGGCCGATGTCGTCCAGCGACCGCACCTGCGGGCCGAGCTCGGCCCGCTCGCCGAACACGCCGCGGTACGCCTCCTTGCCGACGAACGCGAGCGCCCAGGGACGGAGCTCCCGGGCGAGCCGCTCGAGCCGTTCTCGATCGAAGTCGCCCCTGCGCAGGTCGCCGGAGCCCGGCGTGGTGCGGTACGCCGCGTTCGTGACGCCGACGCCGAGCGGAAGCAGCTCGTCCTGCTCGGACGGCTCGAGCAGCCGCGGCGTGAAGCCGGCCGCGTGCAGCAGCCGCCAGAAGTCGTTGCGGGGATTGGCGAAGTGCGCTCGGGCGGCGGCGGAGACGCGGCCGGGGTTGATGCCGCAGAAGACGACGCGGAGACCCGGCGCGAGGACGTCCGGGACGTCCGAGGGCGTCTCCTCCGTTACTTCGTGCGGCAGCGCTTCGTCGATGCCCTCAGCGTCGCACAGCGCCACCCCGACCTCGGCGGCGGTGTCGCGCGCCGCGGCACGCGCGGCGGGGCCGGCGCGCGCCGCACGCGGTCCGACCAGCTGACTCGGGCCCGACAGCGGATCACGCGGCCTCGGGCTCCCGGTCGTCGAGCCGGCGCTCGAACGAGCGCCGCAGATCCTCGCCGTTCACTCGTAGCTCGTAACGCGGTCGGCGCGGCTCCATCTTGACGATCCGCACTGTGTCGTCGGCCACCGACCCGTAGCACCGGGCGTAGCACTCGGCCTCGCTCAAGGGCCTCAGCCGCATCCCGTCGCACCCTAGGACGCGGACCGGACGGATAGCCTGCGCCGGTGGGCGCGCCGCGGGCGAAGGTCCTGGAATACGCCGCCACCGTCGACCGGGCCGGGCGGATCGCGACGGGCGCGGAGCCGCCGATCGAGCTCGGCGAGGCGTGGGCGGCGGACGATCTGCTGCTCGCGTCGCTGCTGCGCTGCTCGATCTAGAGCCTCGCCTACCACGCGCGGCGGGCGGGGCTCGACCTCGTCGCATCCGGCAGGGCGCACGGCACGGTCACCAAGCCCGAAGGCGAGGAGCGGTACCGCCTCGTCTCGGCCGACGTCGAGGTCGAGGCGGAGCTCGAGCCCCACCCGGACGAGGAGTCGCTCCGCGAGCTGCTTGCCAGGGCCGAGCGCGACTGCTTCGTGGGCGCGTCTCTGAACGTGAGGCCGACGTACCATTGGCGCGTCCGATGAGTGTGGTCGCCCTCGACGTCGAGTCCGCCCGGGCGCGCTTCTCCGCGCTGCGGCGGCCGCTCGCGTTCTTCGACGGGCCGGGCGGGACGCAGGTCCCGGACGAGGTGATCGACGCGATCGCGGGCTACCTCCGCGAGCAGAACGCGAACCTCGGCGGCGCCTTCGAGACGTCGCGCCGATCGGACGCGGTCGTCGCCGGCGCCCGCCGCACCGCCGCGGGCTTCCTCGGCTGCACGCCGGACGAGGTCGTCTTCGGCCAGAACATGACGACGCTCAACTTCATGCTCACCCGCACGCTCGCCCGTACGCTCCGAGAGGGCGACGAGGTGATCGTGACGAAGCTCGACCACGACGGGAACGTCTCGCCCTGGCTCGAGCTCGCGCGAGACCTCGGCATCGTCGTCCGCTTCGCCGAGATCGACGACGAGTGCCGGCTCGACCTCGGCCACCTCGAGTCGCTGCTCGGCGAGCGCACGAAGGTCGTCGCCTTTCCCTGGGCGGCGAACTCCGTCGGCACGCTGGTCGACGCCGCGCGCGTCGCACAGCTGGCGCACTCGGTCGGTGCGCTCGCCTGGGTCGACGCGGTGCACTTCGCGCCCCACCGACCGATCGACGTGACGGCCGCCGGCGTCGACGTGCTCGTCTGCTCGCCCTACAAGTTCTACGGGCCGCACTGGGTGTCGCGTTCGGGAGAGCGGAGCTGCTCGCGCTCGTGGCGGCCGTACAAGGTGCGCCCGGCGCCGGACGAGCCGGTCGGAGCCCGCTTCGAGACCGGGACGCTCGCGCACGAGCTGCTCGCCGGCTTCAGCGCGGCGGTCGGCTATCTCGACTCGCTCGGCTGGGATGCCGTCGTCGCGCACGAGCGCGCGCTGGGCGAGCGCTTCCTCGACGGCCTGCCCGGAGCGCGTGACGCTGCATGGGATCCCGGCGATGGAGGGCCGCGTGCCGACCTTTGCCATCACCCTCGAGGGCCGGACGCCCGAGCAGGTCGCCGTCACGCTCGGCGAGCGCGGCTTCGCCGTCTGGCACGGCGACTACTACGCGGTCGAGACGATGCGGCACCTGGGCCTCCCCGACGGCGCCGTCCGCATCGGGATCGTCCACTACAACACCGCGAACGAGGTCGACCGGCTGCTGGAGGAGCTCTCCGCGCTCTGATGCTGCGTCTCCTGATCCTGGGCGGGACGAAGTTCCTCGGCCGGCACACGGCCGAGCAGGCGCTCGCGCGCGGGCACGAGGTGACGCTCTTCACGCGCGGCAAGACGAACCCGGAGCTCTTCCCCGAGGCGGCGCGCCTGACCGGCGACCGCGACGGCGACCTCGCGGCGCTCGCCTCCGGCGAGTGGGACGCGGTGGCGGACATGACCGGCTACGTGCCGCGCGTCGTGCGCGCCTCCGCGGAGCTGCTGCGCGATCGCGTCGGCCGCTACCTCTTCGTCTCCTCCGTCTCGGTGTACGCGAGCTTCGCCGAGCCCGTGTCGGAGGAGAGCCCGCTCGCCGAGCTCGAGGATCCGGAGACGGAGGACGTCTTCCCGAACTACGGCGGTCTGAAGGCCGCCTGCGAGCGCGTCGTGCAGGACGTGTACGGCGACCGGGCGACGATCGTCAGACCCGGGCTGATCGTCGGGCCGTGGGACCCCACGAACCGCTTCACGTACTGGGCGTCCCGCGTCGCGCGCGGCGGCGAGGTGCTCGCGCCCGGGCCGCCGGAGCGGAACACCCAGTGGGTCGACGTCCGCGACCTGGCCGCGTGGATCGTCGAGCTGCTCGAGCGGGACGCGGGCGGCGTCTACAACGCGACCAACGAGGGCGTCCCGTGGGGAGAGCTGCTCGCGCGCGCCGACGTCACCTGGGTGACCGACGAGTTCCTCCGCGAGCAGGAGGTCGGGCAGTGGATGGAGCTGCCGCTGTGGATCCCCGACGAGCCGGGAATCCAGGAGACGGACGTCTCGCGCGCGGTCGCTGCCGGCCTGCGCTTCCGCGCGCACGCCGAGACGATGCGCGACACCGCCGAGTGGGACGCGGCGCACGGCTCGGAGGTGGCGCCGACCCTGACGGGGGTCTCGGGCGCGGGCCTCGCTCCCGAGCGGGAGGAGCAGCTGCTGGCGGCCTGGCATGAGCGGCCATAGGGACTACTCCTCCACGCCGCTCTCGAAGAAGCTCGGCGCGAAGCCGGGCGTGGAGGTGCTCGTCCTCTTCACGACGAGCGCCGACGAGCTGCGCTCGCGCTTCGAGGCGCTGAAGACGACGCTGGCACCGGCGGACCGGCTCTGGGTCGCCTGGCCGAAGAAGGCGTCGGGGCTCGCGACCGACCTCGACTTCGAGACGGTGCAGCGGGTCGGCCTCGACGCCGGCCTCGTCGACAACAAGAGCGCCGCCGTCGACGATCTCTACCAGGCGGTGCAGTTCGTGTATCGCCTCAGCGACCGCAAGTAACAGTCTGTTGCAAGGCCGCACGAGGCGTGGCATCGGGCCTGTGCGCGACGCCTCCCCGGGGCATGTAACAGACTGTTACTTGTACGCCTTCCGCGCCGAGCCCCACGGCTCCTCGTCCCAGCGGATCAGATCCGGGTCGATTCCCCGGTCCGCGGCGAGGTCGACGGTCAGGAGCTGGAACGGGACGATGTCCTCGACGGGGTCGCGCGTCGGGACGAGCGTCACGTCGCAGCCGATGATCTCGAGCGCGTGCACCGCCTCCGCCGCGCGCTCGGCCGCGGGGCCTTCGCCCTCGAGGACGAAGCAGCGGACGGACGGGTCGATCGCCGCCAGATGCCCGTGCAGGAGCTCTTCGGTGCGGTGCGCCTCGGCGGCGACGCGAACGCCCTCGCGGAGCTTCAGCACCGCCTCCTGCGCCGTCGGCCAGTCGCGCCCCGCTCCCGCGACGACGAAGCGCTCGTGCGCCGAGACGGGGAAGCGCTCGCCGGCGAGCCTCGCCTCGACCGCGTCACCGAGCCCGGAGACATCCTCGCCGAGCAGGGCCCGGATCGCGGCGACGCCGCAGGTGTAGGCGACGGTGTGGCAGTAGCTCGGGTCGACCTCCGGGGTCGCGACGATCACCTCGTCGCACAGCTCGGCGAGCGGCGAGTCGGGCTTGCCGGTGATCAGCCATGTCGGCCCCGCGAACGCCTTCGCCGCCTGGATCGACTGATACGTCTCGCCCTCGTGCGAGACGACGACGAGCACGTCTGCCTCGGGCGGCGCGAGCACCGCCTCGAGCGCCTCGGCGGACGCGCCGCCGTTCTGGGCCGCGTGCCACGACGTCCCGCAGCCGGTGAAGACGGCCCGGCCCTCGAGCCGCTGCTCGACGCGCAGCGCCCGCAGCCACTCCGGCTGCACGGCGATCCCGCGCCCCGTCTTCTCGCCGGCCATGGAGGCGTCTATACCATCACCGCTCTGTGGACGACCCGACAAACGACTATCGCTTCGTGCACCGGGAACGCGTCCGCTTCCACGACTGCGACCCGATGGGGCACGTGAACAACGCGGCCTACTCGACCTATCTCGAGCAGGCGCGGATCGCCGTGCTCGGCTCGCTGGCCGACTTCATCCTCGCCCGCGTGGAGATCGACTTCCGGACCGAACTGCACGCCGGCGAGGATGTCGAGGTGCACTCGCGCTGCGCCCGCGTCGGCACGAAGAGCTTCGACCTCGACCACGTGATCCGTGCCGACGGGCGTGTCGTCGCGGAGGCGAAGTCGGTGCTCGTCGGGTACGACTACGACAAGCGCCAGAGCGTCGCCCTGACCGAGGAGCTGAAAAGGAGATTGACCGGATGAAGTTCGAGCGCCACATCATGGACAACGGCCTCCGGGTCCTGACCGCCCCGATGCCACACGCGCAGTCGGTCACCTGCTTCGTCATGCTCGCCGCCGGCTCGCGCTACGAGAACGCCCGGAACCGCGGCATCGCGCACTTCTCCGAGCACATGTTCTTCAAGGGGACGGAGACGCGCCCCACCTCGCAGGACATCACGAAGCTGATCGACGGGATCGGCGGCGAGTTCAACGCGTTCACCGGCAAGGAGTACACGGGCTACTACGTCAGGTGCGCCGCCGAGCACCGCGACCTGGCGCTCGACGTGCTCGTGGACATGCTGCGCTACTCGAAGTTCGCCGAGGAGGAGATCGAGCGCGAGAAGGGCGTGATCCTCGAGGAGATCAACATGTACTACGACACGCCGCGCGACATCATCGGCTCGATCTACGAGGAGCTCGTCTTCGGCGACAACCCGCTCGGGTGGGAGACACTCGGAACGCGCGAGACGATCAAGGCCGCGACGCGCGAGACGTTCCTCGACTACGTGCGGCCGAACTACGTGCCGGACCGGATGGTCGTCGGCGTCGGCGGCCAGGTCGGCGAAGGGCTGCTCGACCGCGTGCAGGAGCTGCTCGGGGACATGAGCGCGAACGGGAAGGTGACGCCGCCTCCGGCCGAGGTCGTCCGCTCTGAGGAGCCGCGCGTGCTGCTGCATCACAAGGCGTCCGAGCAGGCGCACTTCATCCTCGGCGTGCCGTCGTTGCCGGTGGCGCACCCGGACCGGTACGCGCTCCAGCTGCTCTATGCGGTGCTCGGCGCGGGGATGTCGTCGCGCCTCTTCACCGAGGTGCGCGAGCGACGCGGGCTCGCGTACTACGTCTACGCCTCGAACTCGTCCTACACCGACGCGGGCACGCTCTACTCACAGGCGGGGGTCGACCTCAATCGCATCGACGAGGCGATCGAGACGGTCGTGAAGGAGTTGCGCCGCATCGTCGACGAGCCCGTCGCGGCGGACGAGCTGGAGAAGGCGCGAAACCTCAGCAAGGGCAGGTTCGTGCTCCAGACCGAGGCGCCGCAAGGTGCGATCCTCTTCGCGCTGCGCCGCGAGGTGCTCGAGGGCGAGGCGACCGACACTGACGAGGTGCTGGCGGGCCTCGACGCCGTCACCGCGGAGGACGTGCAGCGGGTCGCAGGGGACACGCTCGGCGCGAACGGGCTCAACCTGGCCTTGATCGGGCCCTTCGAGGACAGCGAGCGCTTCGAGGCGCTCGTAAGCTAGTTCCTTCGTGCCTACCGGTCGATCAGCCGCGCGAAGCGGCGCCCGAGCGCCCGCGCGGAGGCGAGCGTCAACTCGGGCTTGTACGAGACGACGACGGCGATCCAGGGCCCGTTCCTGAAGTAGACGATCGCGGCGGTGTCGCGGGTGTCGGAGATCCAGCCGTTCTTCTGCGCGATCGGCGTCCCGCGGAAGGTACGGACGGATCAGGCCGGCGTTCTCGCCGCGGGGATCGGCGGAGAGGAGCAGCCGGAGCGCCAGCTCGGACTCGTGCCGCGTGAGACCGGTGAGGCTCTGTGCGTAGCGGTTGCCGAACGCCCCCGCCTGCAGCCGCCAGAGCGCGCGGCCGAGGTCGTGAGCGGTCGTCACGCGCCAGTGCGTCTGCGGCGGCGGCTTGGGCGCGTCGCCGGTCGAGCTCCCGGCGCGGTAGTCGCCCGGGATAGGTGCTCGACCACATGCCCAGGCGCTCGAGTTGATCCCCGACGACGTCGGGGCCGCCGAGCTTCGACGCAAGGCGGTTGGCCGCCAGGTTCGACGACCAGCCGGCGAGCTGGCGGAGGTCGTACCAGGCCGACGAGCGCTCCGGCCGCGGCCCGTAGCGCCGCAATGCGGCCGCGATCACGCCGAGCTTGACCGTCGAGGCCGCAGGAAAGCGGGCGTCCGAGTTCCAGCGCGCGGTCGCGCCGGTGCGCAGGTCGTGCACCCAGAAGCCGGCCCAGCCGTCGAACGACCGACCGAGGGCGGCAAGCTTCCGCGACAGCGCCGCCGACTCAGGGCCCGCGGCCCGGGCGAGCGCCCCGCTCTCCGGCAGCGAGCTCAGCGGCGGCAGCTGAAGCGCGCCCGCCGGCTTCCCGTCGAAGCGCTCGACGCGGGCGATCTCCGCCCAGGCGTCCTGATCGCGCGGCCTCAGCACGACCCGGTCGCGCGCGCTGTCGTACCGCGCCTGCAACTGCTCCGGGCTCGGCTTCGCGGCGGTCGCGGAGACCGCCAAACCGCCGGCCACGAGCACGAGCAGCACGGGGACGAACGCGCATCGCACGAACGCACATCGCACGAACGCACAGAGCGAGGCCCGACCGAGATCCCGGCTCCGGGGGGTCTGCCGCATGCCCAGGTTCACGTCCCTGGTGATTATGACCGCCGTCCCGGCTTCGCCCCGCGAGCGCGCGGCGCCGGCTCAGTCGTCCTTGTCGCCCTCGGTCGTCGACCGGTCGCGAATCTCCTCGACGACCGTCGGGTCGGCGAGCGTGGTCGTGTCGCCGAGCGGGCGGTTCTCGGCCACGTCGCGGAGCAGTCGGCGCATGATCTTGCCGCTGCGCGTCTTGGGCAGCTCCGGCGTGAAGACGATGTTGGCCGGCTTCGCGATCGGCCCGATCTTCTGCGCCACGTGGTTGCGGAGCTCCTCGAGCATCTCGACCGAGCCCTCGTGCCCGCCCTTCAGCGTCACGAACGCGACGATCGCCTGGCCCGTCGCCGCATCGTGCCGCGACGCGACGGCCGCCTCGGCCACCTGCTGGTGGTCGACGAGCGCCGACTCGACCTCGATCGTCGAGATCCGGTGGCCCGAGACGTTCATCACGTCGTCCACGCGCCCGAGCAGCCAGAAGTCGCCGTCCTCGTCGATGCGCGCGCCGTCGCCGGCGAAGTACGTCTCGGGGTACTTCGACCAGTAGGTCTCGACGTACCGGTCGTGCTCCTTGTAGAGGCCGCGCAGCATCGCCGGCCAGGGGCGCCGAAGGACGAGATAGCCGCCCCCGCCGGGGCCGACCTCGTTTCCCCGCTCGTCGTAGACGGCGGCGTCGACCCCGGGGAACGGCTTCGTCGCCGAGCCCGGCTTCAGCGTGGTCACCCCCGGCAGCGGCGTGATCAGGATCATTCCCGTCTCCGTCTGCCACCACGTGTCGACGATCGGGCAGCGGCCGCCGCCGATGTGCTCGTGGTACCAGACCCAGGCCTCCGGGTTGATCGGCTCGCCGACCGAGCCGAGGAGGCGCAGCGACGACAGGTCGTGCCGCTCCGCGTACTGCGGCCCCCACTTCATGTGCGCGCGGATCGCCGTCGGCGCCGTGTAGAGGATGTCGACCTTGTACCGCTCGATGATGTCCCACCACCGGTCCTTGTCGGGGTAGTCCGGGGTGCCCTCGTACATGACGCCGGTCGTCCCGTTGCAGAGCGGCCCGTAGACGATGTAGCTGTGCCCCGTCACCCAGCCGACGTCGGCGGCGCACCAGAAGACCGAGTCCGGCTTGACGTCGAAGATGTAGTGGTGCGTCGTCGCGACGCCGCAGAGGTAGCCGCCGGTCGTGTGGGCGATCCCCTTCGGCTTCGCGGTCGTGCCGGAGGTGTAGAGCAGGTAGAGCAGGTCCTCGGAGTCCATCGGCTCCGGCGGGCAATCCGCGTCGGAGGTCGCGAGCTCGTGCCACCAGTGGTCGCGGCCGGCGGTCATCGCCACCTCGTTCCCGGTGCGGCGGAGCACCACGACGCTCCGGACCGACGGCGCCTGCGAGACCGCGTCGTCCGCGGTCTGCTTCAGCGGCACCGTCGTGCCGCGCCGCCAGGCCTCGTCCTGTGTGATCAGCACCTCGCACTGCATGTCCTGGAGCCGGCCCGAGAGCGAGTCCGCCGAGAAGCCGCCGAAGACGACGGTGTGCGGCGCGCCGAGCCGGGCGCAGGCGAGCATGGCGATCGGCGCCTCCGGAACCATCCCGAGGTAGATCCCGACCGGCGTGCCCTTCTTCACGCCGAGCTCCTTGAGCCCGTTCGCCAGGCGGACGACCTCGCGCTGGAGGTCGGCGAAGGTGAGCCGGCGCCGGTCGCCCTCCGGCTCGCCCTCCCAGTGGTAGGCGACCTTGTCGCCCAGGCCGTTCTCGACGTGGCGGTCGACGCAGTTGTAGGCGATGTTGAGCTTCCCGCCGAGGAACCACTTCGCGTAGGGCGACTGCCAGTCGTAGAGCTCCGTGAAGGGCTCGAACCACGTGATCCGCTCGCGGCCCTCGGACTCCCAGAACTCCTCGAAGCCGCGCTCGTAGATGTCGGCCTTCGCGTTCGCCTGGGCGGCGAACTCCGGGGGCGGCGGGTAGCGCCGCTCCTCCAGCAGGAGGTTGTCGATCGTCTCGCTCATCCGCGTCGGTTCTCCTACGGTTCGAGGTCGTACGGGAACTGCGTCAGGTTCTCGGCGCCGTGCTTCGTCACGAGAACGAGGTCTTCGAGCCGGACGCCGCCGAAGCCCTGCCGGTAGAGGCCCGGCTCCACCGTCACGACGTCGCCCGCCTTCAACGCGTGCTTCGAGGCGAGGCCCATCCCGGGCGCCTCGTGCACCTCGAGCCCGACGCCGTGGCCGAGCCCGTGGTAGAAGCCGTCCTCGAGCGGCTTGCCCGGCTCCTTCGTGCGCTGCGTCGGGAAGCCGGCCTCTTCGTAGACGTCGCAGGCGAGTCGAAGACATCGCGACCTTGGACGCCCGACGGCGATCCGTTCGATGCTGACGTCGAGCGCCGCCTTCGTCAGGCGGTGCCACTCGCGCAGCTCGTCCGGGATCTCGCCGACGACGAACGAGCGCGTCATGTCGGCGAAGCAGGCGGACTCGTTGTCGCGCGGCCAGAGGTCGATCACGATCGGCTCGCCGGGCCGGATCGCACCCTCCCCCATGTGGTGGCCGATGGCGGATTGCGGACCGTGCGAGACGATGAACTCGTCCGCGTTGGCGCCGTGCACGAGGAACGCCTCGGCGATCGCGATCTTGATCCGCTCGGCGGTCAAGGCGTCGCCGTCGACGCGGAGCACGTGGCCGTCCGACTCGGCCTCGCGCAGCAGTGCGGCCGCCGCGTGCATGCCCGCCTCGGCGGCGTGCTGGGCGCGGCGGATTCCGAGCAGCTCCGCCTCGCTCTTGATTCGCCGCCGCTCGTCGAAGAACTCGCCGTCCACGGTCAGCTCGACGCCCTCCGCCCGGAGCATGTCGGCGAGGAAGAGCGGGAACCCCTCGGGCACGACGGCGTTCGCGACGCCGAGCTGCTGCACCGCCCGCACTGCGATCTCGCCGCGGAGCGCCTTGTAGTCGAGGCCGGCCGCGATCAGCTCGTCGATGCCGAACTCCTCCAGCGGGTGGCAGACGAGGCCGTCGAGCTCCGCGAGGCGCGGAATCTCCATCGAGCCGATGACGACGTGCTTCTCTCCGTCCTTCTCCACGTAGAGGAACGGGTCGGGAATCCCGATCGCGACCTCGTGGCGCAGCTCGGGCGAGCGCACCGTGTCGGAGTGGATGACGACGTCCGGCATCGCTGCGCGAGTCTAACCGCGCGGCGCGGGACGGGCCCGCGGGCCTAGAGGCTTGCTGTGGAACTGAGGTGCGTGCGGGGATGGGCCAGATCAAGCGGTTCAGCCGGATCGGGCGCAGCGCGTAGCGGTTGCTACGGACAAGCCCGAGCCGGCGAACCGCGCCGCGTCTGGCACACCAGCCGTGCGTACCGGAGTTTCACATCAAGCCTCTAGACTCCTGGCGTGAAGCCGATCGAGCGTGCGCGTGGCCTGCTGGAGCGCTACGAGCGCGAGCTGCGCACGCTGATTCCCGACGGGACGCCGATCTTCGACGCGCACGTGCACCTGGGCAGGGACATCGACGGCATGGTCGGCGGACCCGGCGAGCTGCTCGAGATCATGGACCGCTACGGCATCGAGCGCGCCTTCATGTTCTGCCTCGACGAGCCGGATCGGCACCCTGCCTTCACGGCCGCCAACGACCGGACGCTCGCCTTCGCGGCGGAGGCTCCGGAGCGACTCGTGCCGTTCGTCCGTCTCGATCTCGCCGAGACGCCCGTCCAGGAGGCCGAGCGCGCGCTGAACCGTGGCGCCCGCGGGATCAAGCTGCATCCGCGCGCGCAGAGGTTCAGGGCGGACGACGAGCGTCTCGAGCCGATCTTCGCGATCGCCGCCGAGCGGCGCGTGCCGATCCTGATCCACGGCGGTCGCGGCCTGCCGCCGATCGCAGACGGTCTGGGCCGGCTCGTCGGCCGCCATCCGGAGGCTCAGCTGATCATCGCCCACGCGGGGATCGCGGATCTCGCCGCACTCGCGCGGAACTTCGCCGGCCAGGCCGGCGTCTTCTTCGACACGTCGACGTGGAGCGCGGTCGACCTGCTCGACTTCTACCGGCTGATCTCGCCCGAGCAGGTCGTCTACGCGTCGGACTATCCCTACGGCCGGCAGCCGAACTCGCTCTCGATCGCGTTGCGCACGGCGCGGTTCGCCGGCTTCAACGACGGCCAGATCCACGACATGCTCTGGGGAAACGCGGCCCGCATCGCGGACGGTGAACCGCCGCTCGAACCGACCACGCCGCGTGGGTCGGGCACGTTCGCGCAGCCGATGCAACTGGCCCGCGTGCACCAGTACCTCACGATGGCGACGCCGCTTCTCTGGACGCGGCAGGCCGACACGATCGGCGTCATGGGCCTCGCCCTGAACACCTGCGGCGAGCCGAACGGCCTCCCGGAGATCAACGACATCGCGGAGCTGATCGAGACGGCGCGCGACCTCTGGGTCGCCTATCCGGACGTGGACGAGGAGCAGCGAGGACCGGTGTTCCGCGCCACGTTCTCGCTCCTCCACCTGGCCGACATCCTGGCGGTGACGACTCCTGCCTGAGCTGCGCGTGAACGGCGCCGCGTACGCGGTCGACGCGCCGGTCGGGCGCGGCCTCGCAACGGTACTGCGGGACGACCTCGGCCTGACGGGAACGAAGATCGCCTGCAACGAGGGGCACTGTGGCGCGTGCACGGTGCTCGTGGACGGCGTGCCGACGCTCTCGTGCATCACGCTCGTCCACGCCGTCGACGGTGAGGTGACGACCATCGAAGGCCTGCGTGAGCATCCGCTCGTCGAGTCGTTCGTCCGCCACGACGCGCTCCAGTGCGGCTTCTGCACGCCGGGCCAGATCGTTTCGGCGGCCGCCCTTGTCGAGGCCTTACCCGAGCCGAGCCGCGAGGAGATCCGGCACCGCATGGCCGGGAACCTCTGCCGTTGCGGCGCATACCCGAAGATCGAGGAGGCGATCCTGCATTGGCGCGATTGATCCGCACCGAGAAGGAAGTCGAAGGGCGCTACGAGGAGATCTGGCTCGTGGTCGAGGAGGACGCTCTCGAGCAGTGGCCCGAGGGGCCGCTCGAGACGGTGGGTCGGTCGGCGACGCGGGTGACAGGCCCCGAGCGCGCCCGAGGCGAGGCGCGCTTCACGGCAGATCTGAAGCTGCCCGGGATGCTGCACACGGCCATCCTCCGCTCCCCGTTCGCCCACGCGCGCGTGCGTTCGATCGACCTCGGCCCGGCGCTCTCGGCGCCGGGCGTGCGAGCCGCACTCGGCCCCGGCGAGGTGAGACAGCTCGCGCAGCTCGCCGGCTGGCAGGGGGCGCCGGTCGCAGCCGTCTGCGCCGAGACGGACGGCCAGGCACGGGCCGCGGTCGAGCTGATCCAGGTCGACTGGGAGGTGCTCGAGGCGCTGCTCGACCCGGAGGAGGCCGTGGCGAGGCAGCAGCTCACCGAAGCGCCGAAGCGCCACTCCCGCGGCGATTTCGAGCGGGCCTACGCCGAGGCCGACGTCACCGTCGAGGCGGAGTACCGCACGCAGACCGTGATGCACAACTCGATGGAGACGCACCAGGCGATCTGCGAATGGCAGGGCGACGAGCTGCACGTCTACATCTCGACGCAGTACATCTGGGGCATCCGCGACGCGGTGGCGTCGCAGCTCGGGCTCCCTCCCGACAAGGTGCGCGTCGTCTGCGAGTTCATGGGCGGCGGCTTCGGCTCGAAGAACAGCCCGGACGAGTACACCTTCGTCGCCGCGGAGCTGGCGAGGAGGACCGGCCGTCCGGTCCGGTGCGCGCTCACCCGCCGCGAGGAGAACCTCGCCGCGGGCAACCGCAACGCGACGATCCAGCGCCTGAAGGTTGGCGCACGCTCGGACGGGACGATCGTCGCGCTCGGCGGCGAGTTCATCGCCTCCGTCGGCTGGAGCGGCTGGCTCGCGACGACCGCGGGGCCGATGCAGATGCTCTACGCGTGCGAGAACGTCGAGACGCTCGAGTACGGAGCCAAGCTGAACACAGCGCCGATGAAGGCGTTCCGTGCGCCCGGGTTCGTCGAGGGCACCTTCGGGCTCGAGTGCCTGCTCGACGAGCTGGCGGCGAAGCTGGGCCTCGACCCGCTGGAGCTGCGGCGTCGCAATCACAGCGACCACGACGCGTCCGACGGGCGGCCGTTCTCGTCGAAGAACCTCCTCGAGTGCTACCGCCGCGCCGAGCCGCACTGGGCACGGCGCCACGACGTGCGCGCGCGGAGCGACGGGCCGTGGCGCCACGGTGTCGGGATGGCGAGTCAGATCTGGTACGGCGGCGGCGGCCCGCCCTCGTACGCCTGGGTCCGCGTCGGCGCGGACGGGCGGACGCAGGTCGTGACCGCCATGCAGGACATCGGCACCGGCACACGCACCGCGATGGCGCAGATCGCGGCCGAGGAGCTCGGCGTCCCGCTCGACACGGTGCAGGTGTCCCTGGGCGACTCCTCGCGGGGGCCCTACGCAGCGATCTCGGCGGGTTCCTCGACGACGCCCTCGATGGGCCCGGCGGTGCGCGCCGCGGCCGCCGACGCGAAGCGCCAGATCGTCGAGATCGCGGCACAGCGGTACGGCAAGGAGGAGACGTCACTCACGCTCGAACGCGGGCGCGTCGTCGCGCCGGACGGGGACTCGTGGCCGCTCGACGAGGTGCTCGGCATCCTCGAGGACGCGCAGATCCTGGGCAAGGGGGCGCGCGGGCCGAACCCGACCGGGATGCAGGTGCTGACCTTCGGCGTTCAGGTCGCCGAGGTTGCCGTCGACGTCGAGACGGGTGAGGTGCGCGTCGACCGGGTCGCTGCGATCCACGACGTCGGCCGCGTGATCAACCCGCTGGGCGCGTCGAGCCAGGTCGAGGGCGGGATCATCCAGGGGATCGGGCATACCCTCTCGGAGCAGCGGCTGCTCGACCCGGAGACCGGCGTCACGCTGACGCAGACGCTCGACTCGTATCGGATGCCCACGATCGCCGACGTCCCCGAGATCGTCAGCGAGCTGGTCGACATCCCGGACGCGCACCTGACCAACCTCGGCTCGAAGGGCCTCGGCGAGCCGCCGATCATCCCCGTCGCGGCGGCGATCGCCAATGCGATCCGCGACGCGACGGGGGCCGACGTCCGCTCGCTGCCGATCTCGCGCGAGGAGATGCTCCGCGCCCTACAGGAAGCCGAGCAACGGGCCCGCGAGCGAGGTGAGCGTGGAGCTCCTACGACCGTCTAGCGTCGACGAGCTCGACGGTGCCCGCCCGCTCGCCGGCGGGACGGAGCTCGTGCCGTTGCTTCGCGACCGGCTCGTGGAGGCCGAGCGGCTCGCCGACGTGCGCGACATCGTCCCGCGCGGCATACACATGGGTACCCCTGCCCCGGCCCATGGGTACCCATGGGCCACCATCGGCGCCGGGACCACGCTCGCCGACTTGGAGGCAGACGAGCAGATCCCCGCGGCACTACGCGAAGCCTGCCGCCTCTCCGCCTCGCCGCAGCTGCGGAACATGGGCTCTATCGGCGGCAACCTGCTCCAGGAGACGCGCTGCTGGTACTGGCGGCTCAAGTTCCCGTGCCGGCTCCACAGGGTCGACGGAGGATGGGGCGACCGCTGCCACGCCCGCGACGGAGAGCACCGGGAGCATGCGATCTTCGCCAACGACTTCTGCGCCTCGGCGCACCCTTCAGACCCCGCTGCGGCGCTGCTCGCGCTCGACGCGACGATCCGCACGAGCCGGCGGGAGCTCCCGCTCGACGAGCTGTACCGAATCCCGGACGAGGCGCACCGCACGGTCACGACGCTCGAGCCCGGCGAGCTGATCCTCGAGCTCGACGTGCCGCAGCCGGACGCCTCGGTGTACCTGAAGGCGATGGACCGGAAGCGCTGGTCGTTCGCGATCGTCGGCGTGGCGGCTGCCCGCTTCGGCGAGGACATGCGTATCGCACTCGCGGGCGTAGCGCCGGTCCCGTGGCTGCTTTCCTCGCTGGACGAGGCGACACCGCTGCCGCACAACGAGTACAAGCTCCCCCTCGCGAAGGCGCTCGTCGAGCGGGCACGCGCTCAGGTCGCCGCGTAGACGCGGCCGTAATTGAACACCCGTACCTGGTCGCCGACCAGGTACGGGGTGTCAGGCAGCAACGGCCGCGGATGACGGAAAAGACCAGCATTTCCGTGGAAACTCGGCCGCTGGCTCCCGCTCGACCGACATCCACTCGAACGCTTGTACCTGGTCGCCGACCAGGTACAAGCCTCTGACAGCCGCCGCCGCTAACGTGACCCCGACATGGCGCTCGCTCGTCGGCTGTCGGTAGGTCTGGCGCTCCTCGCACTCGCCGGCTGCGGCGGCGGCTCGAGCAGCACGGGCACGACGTCCGCCGCGACGACCACCCTCTCCGAGCAGCCTGCGGACGCAAGCGGCTGCCGAGACGTCCCGCAGCCCGCGGCGAAGGCGAACGGCGGCCAGCAGGCTCCGAAGCGGAAGCTCGACCCGTCGAAGACCTACCGCGTCGAGATCCAGACGAACTGCGGCGCGTTCACGATCGAGATCGACCAGCGGTCGGCCCCGGCGACCGGCGCGTCGTTCGTCTCGCTGGCTCGGAAGGGCTTCTTCGACGGCACCATCTTTCACCGGATCGTTCCGGGATTCATCATCCAGGGCGGAGACCCGACCGGAAAGGGAACCGGCGGCCCCGGCTACACGACGCTCGATCGGCCGAAGGCAGGTGCCGCCTACACGAAGTACGTCGTGGCGATGGCGAAGACGCAGACTGAGCCGCCGGGCACCTCGGGAAGCCAGTTCTTCGTCGTCACCGCCGACGACGCCGGGCTTGCGCCCGACTACGCGATTCTGGGCAAGGTCGTCGCCGGCAAGGTCGTCGTCGACCGGATCGGCGAGCTGGGCGACGCGGCCGAGATGCCGACGCGGACCGTCGAGATCCTCCACACGCGCGTGCGCGAGTCGTGATCGCGGCGGTCGTGCTGGCCGCGGGCGCTTCCACGCGGTTCGGCACGCCGAAGCAGCAACTGCTCCTCGAGCCCGTGCTGGAGCGCGTACGGGCCTCGTCGGTCGCCCACGTGCTCGTCGTCACGGGCGCGCACGAGCTCGAGTCGACCGCGAACCAGGTGCGCTGCCCCGACTGGCAGCGCGGCCCCGGGGCGTCGCTTCGCTGCGGGCTCGCCGCGCTGCCCGCGACTGCAGAGGCGGCCGTCGTCGTGCTCGCGGACGGACCCGATCTCGACCCGCGTGCGATCAACCGCGTCATCGACGCGTTTCGCCAAGACGGCTCGGACGTCGTCGCCGCGACGTACGGCGGCGTGCGGCTCCATCCGGTGCTGCTCGCGCGCGAGCGTCTGGGGGCTCGTCCCCGACGCCGGCGCCCGCTCGTTCGAGGCGGAGCTCGTCGCCTGCGACGACCTGACCCCTCCAGGCGACGTCGATTCTGCCGATGACCTTCCGGGAAGGTTCACCGTAGGCAGCAGCGAAGAGCACCGTTCGTGACCCAGGTCGTCCATCCGCTCGAGACGTACGTCGAGCCCTCGCCGCTCGCCGAGGCGCGTGCGGGCCGGCGCCTCTCCATCCAGCAGGTCGCGATCCGCTCCGGGCTCTCGACGCACGAGATCGAATGGCTGGAGGAAGGGCGCCTGTACCGCTTCCCGTCCCAGAGCGCCGCGATCACCGCCGCGGTCGTCTACGCGACCGCGCTCGGCATCGACCGGCGCGAGGCGCGGAAGCTCGCCGGCCTACCGGTGCTCGGCAGCCCGCTGCGCGTCAACCCGCTGGCGCGGCTGATCGGCGCCGCTGCCATCGCCGCCCTGCTCTCCGCGCTCGCGGTGATGGTGCTCGTCCCGGGTGTCGGCGGGCCGCAGACGAGAACCGTGGTCGCTGCCGCCGACCCGAGCCTGCCGCCACCGTGGAAGATCGGCGTCACCGTGCTGAACGGCGCAGGGGACATCGACTGGACGCGTCGCATGGCGACGCGAATCGGCGCGATGGCGTACCGGATCCGGAAGGTGGCCCCCGCGGACCGCTTCGACTACGACCGGACGACGGTCTGGTACCAGCCCGGCGGCTCGGCGATCGCCGTCCGCCTCGCCCGACAGCTCGGCGTCGTCGCGAAGCCTCTCCCGGGCGGCGCGCAACCGCGCCAGCTCGTGGTGATCGTCGGCCCCGAGCGCGGCCCCGGCCACTGACGCAAGAACGAATGCCTAGAGCGGAGTCCGGAGCGCCGAGAGCTTCACCTTCAGCTCCGCCGACATCTCCTCGACCGCGAGCTTCCGGAGCTGGCCGCGAAAGCCCTCCTCGAGCCGGTAGCAGCGGCTGCAGTACGAGCAGCCGGCCAGGTGCGCCTCGACCTCGGCGCGCTCTTCCTCGGAGAGCTGCCGGTCGACGTACGGCTGGAGCAGGCGCTCGCAGTCGCTGCAGTTACACGAGCCCATCACTCGCCTCCGACGGCCGTCTCGGCCAGGTTCTTCTTGAGGATGCGCCGTCCTCGGTGGAGCCGCGACATGACCGTGCCGACGGGGATGTCGAGGATCTGCGCCGCGTCGGCGTAGCTGAAGTCGCCGATGTCCACGAGGACGATCACGTCGCGAAAGTCGTGCGGCACGTCGGCCAGTGCGTCGACGATCGAATCCTGCGAGAGCCGCTCGACAACGCGCTGCTCGTCGAGGTTCTCACCGTCCGAGTCGGTCAGCTTGTCGTAGAGGTAGTAGTCGTTCGCCTCGAGCGGCTGCGTCTCGGGCGCGCGCTGCTTCCGCCGGCCCCGGTCGATGTTGAGGTTCGTCAGGATCCGCAGCAGCCAGGCGCGCAGATTCGTGCCGGGTTGGTACTGGCGCCAGCTGCGGAACGCCCGGGCATAGGTGTCCTGGACGAGATCCTCCGCCTCTTCGCGCGTGGGAACCAGCCTGCGGGCGACGCGATACACCTGCTCTGACAGCTCGAGTGCCTCCTCTTCGAAGCGCACGCGGTCGCGCGCGCCCTCCGCGATCTGCCGGGGAGAGGTCTCGGGTGTCGTCTCGCTCACCCGAGCCACCCTAGCAGCGCATGTTCCCGAAAACGCCCGTTCCCGGCGAGCTATTCCCGCTGTTACAGATCGGTCGAAGCGGGTAGGTTCGGGTCGAGCAACCCAGGGGGTTACCTGACCGATGGACGGCTACACCGCAGTGACGAGCGACGGCGAGAAGATCGGCACCGTCGTCGGCGACGAAGGTAGGAACCTGATCGTCGAGACCGGAACGCTCCGCCACCACACGCACGCTGTTCCGAAGACGTTCACCCATGTCCACGACGCGGAGCAGAAGGTCGTGGTGACCGTGACGAAGGACGTCGTCATGGACTCGCCGAAATGCGACGACGGGCTGGACACACAGGCGATCGCGGCGCACTACGGGCTCTCCGGCGACGAGGCCGAGCCGGTCGGGATCGACTCGACTCGCTAGATGATTGATTCCGAACTGGCGTGCTTCCGGGGAGGGCTTGCACCAAGCAGCCTGGTCGACTCGACCGCCGAGCAAGGCTGGACTGCCTTGGCGGTGGCCGAGGCGGCCACGATGCGCCGCGTGCAAGCCCCCAGCCGGGAGTGCGTGAGTTCGGAATCAATCATCTAGACGAGTTGCTGCTCGGGGAAGCCGCCCCGGGCCATTTTCTCGACGAGGTCACCCCTGGTGGTGACCTCGTCGTCGTAGTGGAGCAGGACCTGCCCCATCAGGGTCGCGTTCGCGAACTCGAGCCCCTCGTGGCCCTCGAGCGTCTTGCCGAGGCGCATCACGCAGCGCTCGCAGCGGATGCCGCCGACCTGGATCGTCTCCTGGACGAGTGCCATCGGCGTCTAGGCTAACGTGCGCGCGACGAGCCCCGCTGCGGCCTCGTGCGGGTCGGCGGTCGCCGACTGCTCGTCCGCCTCACAGCGGGTCGGATCGATGGAGGTCTCGAGCCCGATCCGCTCGCAGAGCTCCGCCCAGAGCTCCGGCACGGAGGCGACGCGCTCGCCGTCCGGGTGGATCAGCTCCGCGGCCGGGCCGAAGCGCGCGGCGGCCCAGCGGTTCTGCACGTAGTCGCCGCGCCGTGCGGGATCGGCTGGGGCGGGATCGGCGCCGTGTTGCCGCTGTGCGAGCGCCCACGCCGCCAGCGCCTGGATCACGGCGGCGAGCTCGGCCGTCCGCTCCGCGCGCGTCGGCTGGTCAGGCATCCGCACCTCGACCGTGCCGAAGCGGGGATGCGGGCGGATATCCCACCAGATGCGCGTGTAGTCGGCGGTGACGCCGAGCGCCGTCAGGCGCTCGACCCAGGACTCCCAGCCCGCGTACGAGCCGAAGGCGGGAGGCGCGCCCGCGCGGGGAAGCTCCGCGAGGACCGGTGCGCGGTTCGAGGCCATTCCGGTCAGCTCGCCGGCGAGCCAGGGAGAGTTCGCGGAGACGGCGAGCAGCACGGGCAGCCAGGGCAGCATCGCCTCGAGCGCGGCCCAGCAGGCATCGGCGGACGGCATCGCTACGTGGACGTGGAGACCCTGGACACCCTGCCGCCGCGCGGAGATCCCCGCGTAGCCGACGAAGGACGTGTACCGCTCCTCGTCGACGACAGGCTGATCCTCCGGCCGGGCGAACGGATGCGTGCCCGCGGCGGCGATCGCAAGCCCGTTCCGGGCCGCCGCAGCCGCCGCGAGCCGCCGCAGCGCCACGACGGCCGCGCCGGCCGCGGCGGCCGACGTGGTCGGCGCCGTGTTCACCTCGAACACCGAGGCGAAGAGCTCCGTCTTGAGCAAACCCGGGAGCGAGTGCCCGTCCGTCTCGCGAAGGATCGTCTCGACCGCTCCGACCTGCTCCAGCGTCGCGGCGTCGAGGATCATCAACTCTTCCTCGACACCGATCGAGAGCGGCTCGCCCTCGCCGAAGCGCTGCTCGATCGTCACTTCCCGCGAATGCCGTGGACGGGCCGGCCGGCCGCCTCCCACGCGTAGTACGACGCGCTCGGGCCGAAGCCCCGCTCGTACGAGACGACCCGCGGATTCCGGCCGACGGCCTTCGCCCGGCCGGCATGGCGGAGCAGGTTCGGGTCGTCTCGCTCCTCCCAGACGAGGATCAGGTGCGCGGCCGTCATGAACTCCGCGACGAATGTGCAGCCCGCCGCGGGACACGGGAACGGATCGGTCGAGACGCAGAACCAGCCGGCGTGGTCGTCTGCGCCCTCGTCGGTCCAGAGATCCTCGTCCTGGAGCAGGTCCGGCTCGAGGATCTCCGTCTGGCCGACGCCAAGCGTTTCTCGCTCCGCCATGCGGCGAAGGCTACTCGGCGCCGGTCAGACGAGGACGGCGGGACGCCCGGGCAGGCGGGCGGGCGCTCCACCGACACCTCCGCCCCGCCGCGCTGGCGTTTGGCGGACCGGAGGCGGGGCCCCAGGGGTTGGGGGCCTGACTGGCGATCTGTCCTGGGGATGCCAGCTAGCCATTCGCAGGCGACGGCCGGAGCTCCAGGAAAGAACGCGGGGTCGGGCAAAGGATGCGTCGTTGTCCCACGGTCTGGTTCTACTCCGATCGACTTTGCAATCGGATGAAGGCTGGTTAAGGCTGCATTAAGGGCGGCGTCGCGGCGCGGCGATCGCCGGAGGACCCGCGTGCTACGAGCTCAAGTCGGCGAACGGGCGTTGTGCGGCGGGCGCCGTCAAGTTGCGACGGAAGATGCCTGCGCGCTTCATGTTGCCCAGACAATCGCCGCAAGAACACGGGAAGGACGGAGGCATCGACATCGAGTCTTGGCATGCACGAAGCGATACCGCTTGTCACGGACCCCGGAGTTGGCGAGTATCGGGCCGCCGTGCCCAAGGATGTGGAGAACGCAACAGGTTCCGAGCACCCAAACGTGCCGCTTGCGGCTCCGGGCACGTCCGGCGATGGGCTCGCGGCCCTGGTGGCAGCAATATCGGGGCTCCTTCTGCTCGCGACGTCGTTCGTTCAGCCGCCAGACGGGCCAACCGTGGGCAGCGCCACGGCGGCACAGGTCCGTGCCTTCGCCACCGACAACGACACGGCGCTCCGCGCCGCCGCGACAGCGGGGATCATTGCGTTTGTCCTCGTGGTCGTCTTCACCGCGGCACTCGCGCGGATCGTCCGTGCTCGATTGCCGGGCTCGATCCTTGCGAGCCTGGTCGCCGCCGGCGGAATCCTGGTCGGGATGATGCTTTGGCTCAACACCGCAGCGACATCGATGACAGTGCTGCTCCCCGACCTGATCGACACCGAGCTGGCGCGGGTCGACGACACCACCGTGCTCAGCTGGTACGGGCTGACCGGATTCACACACTTCCTCGGCGACCTAGTGATGGCGCCGATCGCGTTGACGATGTCGGCGTTCTCGATCGCAGCGCTCGCTGGTGGACTGCTTCCACGTTGGCTTGCCTGGCTCGGGCTTGCGTTCGCTGCGTCGGGCGTGGTCGGCACCGTGGGCATCACTACCGGGTCAGGCGTGCTCTACGCGTTCTGGTTCGGTGGACTGTTCGGGTGGGCACTCTGGATCTTGCTCGTGAGCATCACCGAGGGGCTGCGCTGGCGGCGGACGCGCCGACGGCCCGCGCTGGCCTGACAAACACGCCCCGTGAAAGCGCGTGTGGCCGAAAAGGAATTTCAACGCTGGCCCTCGCAGCCGAAGCCGTTCTCGGTCCCGTTGCAGCCGTTGCACGTGTCGAAGTTCGGGTCGTATCGAGCACCGGCGGGCCGTCGTCTGTCATAGGCGGCAGCCCGTAGGCCGGACCGCTAGGCGACCTCTGGCGACGCAGCAGGAATCTGCCCTTTGCCGGCATTCGCCGTCGACTCCACCCGCCCGGCTGCCCGCAGCGCGACGAATGCAGCGCCGACGAGGCCGCGGCGGCCGGAGTCGACCCGGCTCTCGTCGTCCACTTCTTCGGCACGAAGGAGCAGCTCTTCCACGAGGTGATGGTGCTCCCGCCTGCCGTGGCCGACGCACTCGTCCGCGACGACCGCGGTTGAGGATCCACGCCGGGCCGGCCGAGCCGTCTACGCTCGCGCGGTGAGCGTCGTCGTGCTCGTGGACGGTGAGAACGTGCGCCGCTCGCGCTGGCCGAACGTGCCGCGCGAGCGCCTCGAGGAGCTCGTGCGCACCTGGGTCGAGCGACAGGGCGTCGAGGCCCGCGTGATCTGGGAGGGGCGCGAGACCGCGGACGACGGGATCTCCCGCGAGGCACAGCGGCTTCGCGAGAAGGGCCACGAGATCTGGGTCGCGACCTCGGACCGCGAGCTCCGGCGTCGCGCGGAGGCGGACCGCGTGATCGGCGGGCGCACGTTCCTCGAGGAGATCCGCGCCTGAAAGACCGGAGCCTGAAAGAGCTCTTCCTGCTCGACCCCGAAGTCGTGTTCCTGAACCACGGTTCCTTCGGCGCGTGCCCGCGCCCGGTCTTCGCGGAGTACCAGCGGCTGCAGCTCGAGCTCGAGCGGCAGCCGGTCGAGTTCCTCCACCTCGACCGCTCGCTGCCGGAGCGCCTCCGCCACGTGCGCCGGCGACTCGGCGCGTACCTGGGCGCCGATCCCGAGGGCATCGTGCTCGTGCCCAACGCGAGCGCCGGCATCAACGCCGTCGCGCGCTCGCTCCGGCTCGAACCGGGCGACGAGATCCTCGCGAGCGACGAGGAGTACGGCGGCATGGACCGGCTCTGGCGGTTCGTCGCGGCGCGCACGGGCGCCGCGTACGTCCAGGTGCCCGTCGAGCGGCTCGCCGACGCGATCGGGCGGCGGACGAAGGTCGTCTTCGTCAGCCACGTGACGTCGCCGACTGCTCGCATCTACCCCGTCGACGAGCTCGTGGCAGCCGCGCGCACGGCCGGGGCGCTCTCGATCGTGGACGGCGCCCACGCGCCCGGCCAGGTGGAGCTCCAGCTGGACGCGCTCGGCGCGGATGTCTACGCAGGGAACTGCCACAAGTGGATGTGCGCGCCGAAGGGCGCGGGCTTCCTCTCCGTGCGCGGCGAGGCGCGCGACCTGCTCGAGCCCACGATCGTCTCGTGGGACTGGGAGGATGCCGACACGTTCGCGGAGCGGCACCGCTGGCAGGGGACACGGGACCCGTCGGCTCAGCTCGCGGTGCCCGCGGCGATCGACTTCATGGCCGAGCACGACTGGCCCTCGCACCAGGCGCGCTGCCGCGCGCTGGCCGCACGCGCCCGGGACGAGCTCGCCGCGCTCTTCGGCCTGGAGCCGCTCCCGGGCCCGATCGCGCAGATGGCCGCAGCGCGTGTGCCGCCCTGCGACCCCGTGGAGGCGAACCGGCGTCTCTTCGCCGAGCACAGCGTCGAGGTCCCGTTCACCGAGCTGCGAGGCGAGCATCTGATCCGCGCCTCCTTCCAGGCCTACAACGACGAGGACGACCTCGAGCGGCTGCTCGCCGCGCTCCGCGCGCTGTTCGGCGCCTGACGACGTCTCGACCGGAGACCGTTGCACCGGATACGAAAAGCCCTACACTCGATGGGCGGTGTCCGACGACTTCCGCACTGCGGCCGAGCTGCGCGCCGCTCTCCGCCGGTTCGACCGGCGAAGCGAGGAGGTGGCGCGACGGCACGGCCTGACGCCCCGGCAGTACCTGCTGCTGCTGATGATCAAGGGCGCCGACGACGGCAGCGAGCAGTCCACCGTCAGCGACCTCGTCCGCCGCTTGCAGCTGACGCAGAGCACGGTCACGGAGCTCGTCCAGCGGGCCGAGGAGGCAGGGCTGATCCGGCGCAGGCCGTCGCCGGACGACGGGCGCGTGGTGCATCTCAGGCTCTCGATCGAGGGCGACCAGCGACTCCGCGGCGCCTGGGTCGAGCTCGGGCATGAGCGGTCGGCGCTGCTCGACGCCATCGACCAGCCGTGAAGTGAGGAACCTGATCTCGTCCTGGCCGCTCCTGCGCCAGGTCCGCGACGGAGATCTGCTCGGATTCGGCGCCTCGGTGCGCTCGCGGCGGTCGGCGGAGCTTCGCCCGCGCACCCGCGAGTCGGAGCGTGTCGTCCAGTCCGTCTGCCCCTACTGCGCCGTCGGCTGCGCGCAGAAGGTCTACGTCAAGGACGGCAAGGTCACGCAGATCGAGGGCGATCCCGACAGTCCGCTCTCGCGCGGCAAGCTCTGCCCGAAGGGCTCGGCGACGAAGTCGTACGTCACGAGCCCGCTCCGCGAGTACCGGGTCAAGTACCGGCGCCCGCACGGGACGGACTGGGAGGAGCTCGGCCTCGACGAGGCGATGGAGATGATCGCCGAGCGCGTGATCGCCACGCGGGACGAGACCTGGCAGGAGGAGAGCGGCGGCAGGCGCGTCAATCGAACGCTCGGCATCGCCCACCTCGGCGGCGCGACGCTCGACAACGAGGAGAACTACCTCCTCAAGAAGCTGTACACGGCGCTCGGCATCGTCCAGGTCGAGAACCAGGCCCGGATATGACACAGCTCCACGGTGCCCGGTCTGGGCACCTCGTTCGGGCGAGGCGGGGCGACGACGCTCCCACGCGACCTCGCCAACTCGGACTGCATCGTCGTCATGGGCTCGAACATGGCCGAGTGCCATCCGGTCGCGTTCCAATGGCCGATGGAGGCGCGCAGGCGCGGCGCGAAGCTGATCCACGTCGACCCGCGCTTCACGCGCACGAGCGCGATGTCGGATCTCTACGTGCCGATCCGCGCCGGCACCGACATCGCGTTCCTCGGCGGGATCGTCAGCTACATCCTCGAGCACGACCGCTGGTTCGACGAGTACGTGAAGCGCTACACGAACGCCCCCGTCGTCGTCGACGAGGCGTTCAGGGACACGGAGGACCTCGAGGGCTTCTTCTCCGGCTGGGACGAGGAACAGCAGCGCTACGACCCGTCCAGCTGGCAGTACAGCGGGGAGAGGGACGAGACGCTCCAGCACGAGCGCTGCGTCTTCCAGCTGCTGCGCAGGCACTTCCGCCGCTACACGCCCGAGCTCGTCGAGCAGGTCTGCGGCGTGCCGCAGGACGTCTTCCTCGAGGTCGCCGAGTCGCTCTGCGACAACTCCGGCCGGGAGCGCACGTCGGCCTTCGTCTACGCGCTCGGACTGGACGCAGCACTCCGTCGGCGTCCAGAACGTCCGCACGGCGGCGATCGTGCAGCTCCTGCTCGGCAACGTCGGCCGGCCCGGCGGCGGCATCCTCGCCCTGCGCGGCCACGCCTCGATCCAGGGCTCGACGGACATCCCGACGCTCTTCAACCTCCTGCCCGGCTACCTCCCGATGCCGGACGCGCACAAGGAGGAGACGCTGCACGGCTACGTCGAGCAGAGCGCGCCGCCGACGGGGCTGTGGGGCCACCTCGACGCGTACCTCGTCAGCCTGCTGAAGGCATGGTGGGGCGAGCACGCGACCGCGGAGAACGACTTCTGCTTCGGTCACCTGCCGCGGATCGACGGCGACCACTCGGCGTACCGGACGGCGCTCGACATGCTCGACGGCAAGGTCAAGGGCTACCTGCTCCTGGGGGAGAACCCGGCGGTCGGGAACGCGAATTCAAAGCTCCACCGTCTGGCGATGGCGAAGCTGGACTGGCTCGTCGTCCGCGACGTCGTCCAGGTCGAGAGCGCGACCTTCTGGAAGGACGGCCCCGAGATCGAGACGGGCGAGCTGAGGACGGAGGCGATCCCGACAGAGGTGTTCTTCCTGCCGGCGGCGACGCACACCGAGAAGGACGGCTCGTACACGAACACCGAGCGGCTGCTCCAGTGGCACTTCAAGGCGGTCGAGCCGGACGGCGACTGCCGCTCCGACCTCTGGTTCGCGTACCACCTGGGCCGCGCGATCCGGGAGAAGCTGACCGATTCGCGGCTGGAGCGGGACCGGCCGGTCAAGGAGCTGAGCTGGCTCTACCCACAGGGCCCGCTCGGGGAACCCAGCGCCGAGGCCGTGCTGCGCGAGATCAACGGCTGGAGCACCCGCACCGGCGAGGCGCTGAGCGGGTACGCCGAACTGCGGGCGGACGGCTCGACGGCGTGCGGCTGCTGGATCTATTGCGGCTGCTTCGCCGGCGAGGTCAACCAGACCGCGCGCAAGACGCCGTGGCGGGAGCAGCCGTGGCTCTCGCACGAGTGGGGCTGGGCCTGGCCGGCGAACCGGCGGATCCTCTACAACCGGGCCTCGGCGGACCCGGACGGGAAGCCGTGGTCGGAGCGCAAGCGGCTCGTCTGGTGGGACGACGACCGAGGGAGGTGGGTCGGCGACGACGTGCCCGACTTCGAGGCAGAGAAGCGACCCGACTTCCGGCCGCCGGAGGACGCGCGGGCGGAGGACGCGATCGCCGGCGACCAACCGTTCATCCTCCAGGCCGACGGCCGTGGCTGGCTCTTCGCCCCGAGCGGGCTGCTCGACGGGCCGCTGCCGACGCACTACGAGCCGCACGAGACGCCGTTCGAGAACCCGCTCTACCGGCAGGGCACGAGCCCGGCGCGGCAGCGGTTCCGCCACGCCGCGAACCCGTACAACCCGAGCCTCTCCGGCGCGTACCCGTACGTCGCGACCACGTACCGGCTGACCGAGCACCACACCGCGGGCGGCATGTCGCGGTTCGTCTCCTACCTCTCGGAGCTGCAGCCGGAGATGTTCTGCGAGGTGTCGCCCGAGCTCGCAGCGGAACGCGGGCTCGAGCACGGCGGTTGGGCGACGATCGTCACGGCACGCGCCGCGATCGAGGCGCGGGTGCTCGTCACGGACCGGCTGGCGCCGCTCGAGGTCCAGGGCAGGCCGGTGCACCAGGTCGGACTCCCGTGGCACTGGGGCCGGAACGGGCTGAGCCGGGGCGACGCGGCGAACGACCTCTTCTCGATCGTGCTCGACCCGAACGTGCACATCCAGGAGTCGAAGGTGGCGACGTGTGACATCCGGCCCGGGCGCCGTCCCCGCGGCGCGGTGCTGGCGGCGCTTGTCGCGCGCTACCCGCGCACGTACGAGCACGGAGGCACCGGGACGTGAAGCTGATCGCGACGACCCCCGCCTGGCCCGGCTCGTACGGCGACGAGGCGAAGCCGCGCATGGGCTTCTTCACCGACACGAGCGTCTGCATCGGCTGCAAGGCGTGCGAGGTCGCGTGCAAGGAGTGGAACGTCGTCCCCGAGGACGGGCTCAGCTTCACCGGCCAGTCGTACGACAACACGGGCGAGCTCGACGCCAACACCTGGCGGCACGTCGCGTTCGTCGAGCAGCGGAAGCCGATCGCGGTGCAGGAGGCGACGCTCGACACGGACGGCCGCGAGCGGATGGACTTCCGCTGGCTGATGTCCTCGGACGTGTGCAAGCACTGCACGCATGCCGGCTGCCTCGACGTCTGCCCGACCGGGGCGATCTTCCGCACCGAGTTCGGCACCGTCGTCGTCCAGGACGACGTCTGCAACGGCTGCGGCTACTGCGTCACGGCCTGTCCGTTCGGCGTCATCGACCGGCGCGAGCTGGGCGGCGACGGCGGCGCGCACAAGTGCACGCTCTGCTACGACCGGCTCCAGGACGGTCTCGAGCCCGCGTGCGCGAAGGCGTGCCCGACCGACTCGATCCAGTTCGGCCCGCTCGACGAGCTGCAGGCGAAGGCCGACGCGCGCCTCGAGAAGCTCCACGACCAGGGCGTGGCCGACGCGCACCTCTACGGGCGCGACGAGACGGACGGCGTCGGCGGGTTCGGCGCCTTCTTCCTCCTGCTCGACGAGCCGGAGGTCTACGGACTTCCGCCCGATCCGATCGACCCCACGCACGATCTCGCCTCGACCTGGGCCGCCGTGATCGGGGCGGCGGGCGCGCTCCTCGCGGCCACGGTCTGGGCTTTCGGAGGACGTAATGCCTAGGGGCGAGCGCCCGCTCGTGGGCAAGGCTGAGTTCGCCTCCTACTACGGCAGGCCGATCCTCAAGCAGACGGTCTGGAAGCGGCAGATCCCCGCGTACTTCTTCTTCGGCGGCATGTCGGGCGCCGCGTCGCTCCTCGCCCTGGGCGCGCGGCTGACGGGGAACGAGCCGCTGCGCCGGCGCGCGGGGCTCCTCTCTGCGGCCGGCGTGGTGGTGTCGCCTGCCTTGCTGATCACGGATCTCGGCCGGCCCCAGCGGTTCCACCACATGCTTCGCGTGCTCAAGGTCACGTCGCCGATGAGCGTCGGCACGTGGATCCTGCAGGCCGCCGGCGGCGCCTCCGGGACCGCCGCCGCGCTCGACCTCCTCGGTCTCTACCCGCGGGTACGGTTGACCGCCGAAGTGGTGGCCGGGGTGCTGGGCGCTCCGCTCTCCACGTACACCGGCGCAGTGCTCGCGCAGTCGGCCGTGCCTGCCTGGCACGAGGCTCGGCGCGAGCTGCCGTTCCTCTTCGCCGGCTCGTCGGCCGCGGCGGCAGGCGGGATGCTCGCGCTCGCGACGCCGCCCGCGGAGGCACGACCGGCGAGGCGGCTCGCCCTGCTCGGCGCCGTCACGGAGCTCGCCGCAGGGCGAGCGATGAAGCGGCGCCTGGGCTTTCTCGCCGAGCCGTACGACCGCGATGTCGCAGGGAGATACGCACGGCTCGCCAAGTCGGCCACGACGGCAGGGGCGGGAATCCTCGCCGTGGCAGGCCGCCGGCGCCTCGGCGCGGGCGTCGGAGGCGCGCTGCTCGTCGCCGGCTCGGCGCTGACGCGCTTCGCCGTCTTCGAGGCGGGCAAGGCGAGCGCGGCCGACCCGGCATACACGGTCCGCCTGCAGCGCGAGCGGCTCGCCGGCGGCCGTGCGGCGCGCACGGAGCCGAGACGCGTGCAGCAGCCCGGAACGTGGCGGCCGGCGGAGATCTCGAGCAGCGAAGACGACGACATGCGCCCGCGGGGCGGCGACCCGCCTGCCGCGGCGGAGTGGTAGCTACCGGAAGAGGGTGTACAGCGCGATCGGCATCGCCGACCCGAGTACCAGGCAGCCCATCACCAGCACGCCGGCGACCCGCTCCCGGCGCGAGAGGCGGCGGCGCGCGGGAGCGGCGGCGGCCTGGTCGGCCTCGAAGCGGCGGCGAAGCTCCGTCACCCATTCTTCGAACGACGGTTCCGGCAGCTGCTCGAGCAGGCGCCGCCGGTCGTCCCCTGAAGCGACGAGCGCGAGCTCCGGACTCACGGGCTCGTCACCGTCCGCATGCGGGCAGAGAAGCTCGAGCAGCGACGGCTGCGAGTCGAGTCCCGGCTCTGGCTCGCGCGGGGTCTCCGGCAGGCGGTCGACGACGACCATGGGTCAGGAGAGTTCGCCGCGTCCGGGCCGAACCATTCCGCGATTTGCAGGCGATTACCGAATCATGGGCCAGGCGGAGGCTTGCACCGTTGACACCACGGCGTCGCCGCGTGAGCCTTGACCGGTGACGAACCTCGCACTCGGCGGAGCCGTCCTACTCGCCCTTGTGGTCGTGGCCCTGGCGATCTGGCTTGTCCCCCGCCGCCAGGTTCAGGGCTGGCGCCGCGCGGGGATCACAGAGGAGGACAAGCTCGCCGAGCTGGGCGTTCAGGCGAGGACCAACATCACGCAGGCGCTCGGTGGCCTGGCACTCATCGCGACGTTGGCGATTACGGCTTACCAGGTGAACCAGACGCGCCGAAGCTCGGACGACACCCTTCGCCTCGCCGAGCAGGGTCAGGTGTCGGAACGATTCTCGCGGGCGGTTGAGCAGCTTGGCGCAACGGACACCCACGGAGAGCCTGCGCTCGACGTACGCATCGGCGGGCTGTTCTCGTTGCTCCGGATCGGCCTCGACTCGAAGGCGAACGTCGAGCCGGCCTTCCTCGTCGTCGCCACGTACGTCGGGAGAAACTACGTGCCGCCGAAGACCCTTCCGCGTCACGGCTGCGATCATTTTCAGCTTCCGCGACTCGACGTCGCTAGGGCGCTGACGTTCGTTCTTCCCAGGGTCGCCGACAAGCTACGCGAGGAGACCGGGAAACCGACCCCGGCCGGTCTCAGAGGCACCATTCTCGACGGCCTCGGTCTGGACGGGCTGGTTCTCACCGGCTTGAACCTCACCGGGATCAAACTGCGTTTCGCACAGTTGGAGGGGGCGAATTTCCGCGAATCGAATCTCCGTGCTGCAACCTTCCATCGGGCGTGCCTCCGCCACGCGAACTTTCACGGTGCAGACCTTCGAGCCGCTGATCTTTCAGGCGCCCGGCTGGACCGAGCGGACTTTCGTGGCGCAACTCTCTCGCCCACCACCAACTTCAGGTCCGCTCAGGTAAAGGGTGCGAAGTTCAGCAAGGGAGTCCTCGACGTGATTTCCCTGTCGAGGGCGCAGAAGCGCGAGGTCATCGTCAGTTCCTAGCGCAGGAGCCTCGCGTCGAGCCTCGTCTCGCCCTCCGGCGCGACCAGGTACGCCGCAGCGCCGTCCCGGCAGGTCACGATCTCGTCCAGCTCCGTGCCCACGAAGTGCAGCGCGGCGCCGTCGTCGGCCGCGTAGCCGGGCGGGAAGCCCTCGCGCACGAGCCGCGTGTACACCGGCCGGCGGCGCTCCTCGCCGTCGTAGTGCGGGCAGGCCGAGCCGGCGAGGAAGCCCAGCCCGTCGCGCATCCCTTCCAGCTGGGGGCCGAACGAGTCGGTCACGCCCGCCTCGAACCAGCAGATCATCCCGGCGCTCGCGCCGCAGAGCACGATCCCGTCCTCCCACGCCTCGCGCAGGATCCGGTCGAAGCCGTGCACACGCCAGATGGCGAGCATGTTGGCAGTGTTTCCGCCCGAGACGAGGATCACGTCCTGCTCGAGCGCGTACTCGCGCAGCCGCTCGCGCGGCCAGGGAAAGAAGTCGAGGGTCGAGCAGCGCGCCCGGTCCGAGAAGCGCTCGTAGAACGCCAGCATGTACTCCGGCTTCTCCGCCGACGCGGTCGGCACGTAGAGAACGCGGTTCCCGCGCGCGAGGCCGAGGATGTAGTCGTGGAGCAGGCGCGTCTGCTCCTCCGTCTCGCCCCCGCCCCCCATGCCGACGATGTGACGCTCCTGACCCACCGCATCCGAGTGTACGTTCAGGCATGTACGGCGCTCCGCGCGCGACCGGACGCCAGTCCCCTATTTGATTGAATCGGGGTATGGCCGTCAGTCCGTCGCAGCTCGCCGTCGGGGATCGCTCGTACGCGATCTACCGGCTGGATGAGTTGCAGGCCTCGCACGACGTCGCGCGCCTCCCGTACACGCTGCGGATCCTGCTCGAGAACGTGCTCCGCACCTCGACCGAGGAAGACGTCGAGGCGGTCGCCCGCTGGGACGCGAAGGCGGAACCCTCGCAGGAGATCTCGTACTCCCCCGGGCGCGTCCTGCTCCAGGACCTGACCGGCGTGCCGGCCGTGGTCGACCTCGCGTCGCTGCGCGAGGCGATGCGCGACCTCGGCGGCGACCCGAAGCGGATCAATCCCCTGATCCCCGCCGAGCTGGTGATCGACCACTCGGTGCAGGTCGACGCCTTCGCCACGCGCGCCGCGATCGGGCGCAACACCGAGCTCGAGTTCGAGCGGAACCGCGAGCGCTACGCCTTCCTCCGCTGGGGCCAGGGCGCGTTCGACAACTTCAAGGTCGTGCCGCCCTCGACGGGGATCTGCCACCAGGTGAACCTCGAGTACCTGGCGCGCGTGGTCGACGACCGCGACGGCGTCGCGTTCCCGGACACGCTCGTCGGCACCGACTCCCACACGACGATGGTCAACGGGCTCGGCGTCCTCGGCTGGGGCGTCGGCGGCATCGAGGCCGAGGCGGCGATGCTGGGCGAGGCGGTCTCGATGCTCGTACCGCAGGTGGTCGGCTTCAAGATCCGCGGGGAGCTGCCCGAGGGCGCGACGGCCACCGACCTCGTCCTGACGGTGACGGAGATCCTCCGCCGGACCGGCGTCGTCGGGAAGTTCGTCGAGTACTTCGGCCACGGCCTCGCCGGCCTGACGCTCGCCGACCGGGCGACGATCGGGAACATGTCGCCGGAGTACGGCGCGACGTGCGGCTTCTTCCCCGTCGACGACCAGACGCTCGAGTACCTGCGCCTGACGGGCCGCCCGCCCGAGCGCGTCGCGCTGGTCGAGGCCTACTCGAAGGAGAACATGCTCTGGCACGACCCCGACGACGAGCCGGCCTACTCGCAGGTCGTCGAGCTCGACCTCGGCACCGTCGAGCCGTCGCTCGCCGGCCCACGCCGTCCGCAGGATCGCGTGCCGCTGCGCACCGCCAAGGAGAGCTTTCTCGAGTCGCTCGGGACCTTCGGCGTCGAGTACGGGAACCACACGCTCGACAAGGCCGTCGCCGACACCTTCCCGGCCAGCGACCCGATCTCCGGGGAGGCGCCCGGCCATTCGGACGACCGCGAGCACGAGTCGGCGCCGGTCGCGGTGCTCGAGCCGCACCGGAAGCGCGTGCCGGTCGGCGGCGAGGAGTACGAGCTCGAGCACGGGTCGGTCGTGATCGCGGCGATCACCTCGTGCACCAACACGTCCAACCCGCAGGTGATGGTGGGCGCCGGCCTGCTGGCGAAGAAGGCCGTCGAGCTCGGCCTCGAGCGCAAGCCGTGGGTGAAGTCGAGCCTTGCGCCGGGCTCGAAGGTCGTGACGAAGTACTACGAGGCCGCCGGCCTGCAGCAGTACCTCGACGAGCTCGGCTTCAACACCGTCGGCTACGGCTGCACGACCTGCATCGGAAACTCCGGCCCGCTGCCGGAGGCGATCTCGGCGGCCGTGACCGAGAACGACCTCGTGGTCTGCTCCGTCCTCTCGGGGAACCGCAACTTCGAGGCGCGCATCCACCCGGAGGTGAAGGCGAACTACCTCGCCTCGCCGCCGCTCGTCGTCGCCTACGCGTTGGCCGGGCGGATGGACATCGATCTCGCGGCGGAACCGCTCGGCCAGGGCTCCGACGGCGAGGACGTCTTCCTGGCCGACATCTGGCCGAGTGCCGCCGAGATCCAGGATGTGATCGCCTCGTCGGTGCGGGCGGAGATGTTCGCCGACACCTACTCCGACGTCTTCGCGGGCGACGAGCACTGGCAAGCGATGCCGACGCCCGAGGGCGACCTCTTCACGTGGGAGCCCGCGTCCACCTACGTCCGGCTTCCGCCCTACTTCGAGGGCATGTCACTCGAGCCCGGAGCCGTTGGCGATGTCGTAGGCGCACGCTGTCTCGTCTGGGTCGGCGACTCCGTCACGACCGACCACATCTCGCCGGCCGGTGCGATCAAGCCCGACTCGCCGGCGGGCCGGTACCTGACCGAGCACGGCGTCGAGCGCAAGGACTTCAACACCTACGGGGCCCGCCGCGGCAACCACGAGGTCATGGTGCGCGGCACCTTCGCGAACGTGCGGCTGAAGAACAGGCTCGTTCCGGGCGCCGAGGGCACGTGGACGGTGCACCTCCCGTCAGGCGAGGAGACGACGATCTTCGAGGCGTCGCAGCGCTATCTCGATGAGGGCACGCCGCTGATCGTGATGGCAGGGAAGGAGTACGGCTCGGGGTCGTCGCGCGACTGGGCGGCGAAGGGGCCGAACCTGCTCGGCGTGAAGGCGGTGATCGCGGACAGCTACGAGCGGATCCACCGCTCGAACCTGCTGATGATGGGGATCTTGCCGCTGCAGTTCATGGCCGGCGAGAACGCCGACTCGCTCGGCCTCACGGGCCGCGAGGAGTTCTCGATCACGGGCGTCGACAACGGCAACGCCAGCGAGGTGACCGTGCGCGCCGACGACAAGGAGTTCCGCGCCCGCGTCCGCCTCGACACGCCGCGCGAGCGCGAGTACCTCCGCCACGGCGGGATCCTCCCGTACGTGCTGCGCAGGCTGGTCGGCTAACCGGACTTCTTCTTGCGCGCGGCGATTCGCTCGTCGATCTCGCGGCGCAGCTCGACCGTGCGCTCCTCCATCATCCGGCGCAGCTCGGCGTCCCGCTCCCAGAACTCACGCGTCAGCTTGGTCTTCCTCGGGGGCTTCACCGTCGTCCTCCAGTAGCTCGATCACGATGTCGAGCTTCTCGTGAGCCCGCATCAACGACTCCATGATAAGGCTCGCATCTCCGGGCTCCATCCTCGGATCGTGTCCACGACTCCTTCTCGTCGCAAGATGCCGGATTCGGACAACAAACCCCTGCTCGTCGTCGTCACCGGCCCGCCGGGAGCCGGGAAGACGTCGATCGCCGAGGCCGTGGCCGAGCGCCTGCGGCTTCCGCTCGTCGCCAAGGACGCGATCAAGGAGCGTCTCCACGACGGGCTCGGCGGCGAGGGCCGCGCCTGGTCGCAGCGGCTCGGCGGCGTGACCTTCGACGTGCTCTTCCACGTCCTCGAGCAGCTGCTGGCGAACGGCGTCTCGACCGTCGCCGAGGGCAACTTCGCCCGCGCCGAGCCGTTCCTGGCGTTGCCGCCGGCCCGGGTCGTCCAGGTCCACGTCACGGCCTCGCCGGAGGTGCTCCGCGAGCGCTTCGCGAGCCGGGCGACGCGTCATCCCGTGCACTACGACTCGGAGGTGGTCGACGAGGTGCCGGCGCGGGTGGCCGCAGGCGAATGGGACCCGCTCGAGATCGGCGGCAAGCTCGTCCGGGTCGACACGACGGTCTTCCCGGAGCTCGAGGAGATCGTCGCCGGCTTCCTGCGTCCCGGCTAGACGGCGGCGGGCACGCGGCTCGCGCCGATAACCTGACGCCACCGGGGTGCCGCGACGCGGCTGAGAACACACCCGCTGAACCTGATCCGGGTCATGCCGGCGAAGGGAGGACGCGAGGCTTGAAGGACGCGCCGAACTGGGGGATCACTCCCGTGCCCGAGCGGCTCCACGTGCTCGGGCTCGCGGACGTCTTCCTGCTCTGGGCCAATCTCTCCGTCAGCCTGCTCGTGATCGTCGCGGGCGCGTTCCTCGTCCCCGGCCTCTCGCTCCGCGACGCGTTCTGGGCGATCGTCGTCGCGGCGCTCGTCGGCAACGCGATGCTGGGCCTGGCAGGCCTGATCGGCGCGGACGCACGCGTGCCCGCCATGGTGCTGCTGCGCGCCCCGCTCGGCCGTCGCGGCTCGCTGCTGCCGACCGGGCTCAACGTCCTGCAGTGCCTGGGCTGGTCGATCTTCGAGCTGCTGATCATCTCGACCGCCGCGGCGGCGCTCTCCGACGAGGTGTTCGGGTTCCGCGCGAAGTGGCTCTGGACGATCGTCATGGGCGGCGTGGCAATGGCGCTCGCGCTCCTCGGACCGGTGGGATTCGTGCGCCGCTACATCCGGAAGTTCGCCGTCTATCTCGTCGCCGCGTCCCTCGCGTACCTCTTCTGGTGGGCGTTCCACGGGCAGCACGTGGCGAGCCTCTGGGACAAGCCCGGCGACGGCAGCCTCACCTTCTGGTCCGCCGTCGACCTCGTGCTCGCGTCCGTGATCTCGTTCACGCCGCTCGCGGCCGACTACACGCGATTCGCACGGACGAGGCGCGACGCCTTCTGGGGGACCGGCGTCGGGTATCTGCTGCCGACGATCGGGCTCTTCTTCCTCGGCGCCGTGCTCTCGCTCTCGCGGGGGATCACCGACGCGGCGGCGATCCCCAGCGCCGTGGCGGCCGGCGGGGTCGCGTCGCTGCTCGCGCTCTTCGCGCTGACGGTCGACGAGTCGGACGAGGCATTCGCGAACGTCTACTCGGGCGCCGTCTCGCTCCAGAACGTCCTCACGGAGGTCCCGCAGCGCCTGCTCATCGCCGTCGTCACGACGGTCGCGACGCTCGGGGCGCTCGTGATCGACCTCGGCAGCTACCTCGACTTCCTCTACCTGCTCGGCTCCTGCTTCGTGCCGCTGTTCGGCGTCCTCCTCGCCGACTGGCTGCTCTCCGGCCGGCACTACTCGGAGCCGGAGATCTTCGAGGCGCCGGCCGTCAGACCGGAGACGATCGCCGCCTGGATCGCGGGCTTCGCCCTCTACCAGTGGCTGCAGCCGGTCGGGCCGAGCTGGTGGACGGACGTCGTCGCGAAGACGCAGCCGCACTCGCTCCCATGGGGCGGCGCGTCGCTGCCGAGCTTCGCCGCGGCGTTCGGGCTCACGCTGCTGGCCTCGCTCCTGGCGCGCCGGATCGTCCCCGCCCGCGCCACGACAGGCTAGATGATCAATCATCTAGGCTCGCGGGCCGTGCGCCCGCTCGTCGTCGTCGGCAACCTCTCGCGCGACGTGATCGAGGGCGGCGCTCGGCCCGGAGGCGGGCCGATCCACGCCGCGCGGGCGCTGCGGCTGCTCGGGGCGCGCGCCATGATCGCCACGAAGTCGGCCATCGACGACCGCGACGCTCTGCTGCCGGCGCTGCAGGCGTTCGGCCTGCCGGTGCGCTGGCACGGGGGCGCCTCGACGGCGACCTTCGCCTTCGAGTACGTGGGCGACGTGCGCAAGATGGAGGTGGCCGCGCTCGGCGACCCCTGGACGCCCGACGACGTCCACGGCTGGGCGGCGCCCGCGCTCGAGAAGGCGGAATGGGTGCACGTGGCGCCGCTCGCGCGGTCGGACTTCTCCGCCGAGACGCTGGCGGCGCTGGCGCACGGACGGCGGCTCCTGCTCGACGCTCAAGGGCTCGTGCGTGCCCCGACGACCGGGCCCCTCGTCCTCGACGCGGCCTACGACCCCGCCGTGCTCGAGCACCTCACGGTGCTGAAGCTGGCCGAGGAGGAGGCCCGCGTCGTGCTGGACGACTTCAGCGAGGCGTCGGTGCGCCGGCTGGGCGTCCCGGAGGTCCTGCTCACCCTCGGGTCGCGCGGCTCGATCGTCTTCGCGGACGGCAAGGTCGAGCGCGTGCCCGCGCGCGCCGTCGACGTCGACCCGACGGGCGCGGGCGACGGCTTCTCCGCGGCGTACATCGACGCGCGGGCCCGCGGCTACTCGCCGGTCGGCGCGGCCCGCCGGGCGACCGCGACGGTCGGCGCCATCCTGGAGCAGCGAAAGGCGCGCCGATGAAGGTCGTCGTCGACGTGCGCGCTCGGGGTCTACGCGGTCGATCTGGACGAGGACGAGGCCGAGCCGGCCGACGAGCTGCCCGCGCGTCCGCCGCTCGAGCTCTCGCTGCCGCTCCTGCTCGACGCCGCGGCCGCCGGCGTCACGGTCGTCGCGGCCGTGAACGCGAAGCCGCCACTCGTCGTCTCGCACGACAGCGGCGCGACCTGGAGCGAGTCCGGGCGCGGCCTGCCCCGCATCCACGCCGTCGCCGTCTGGCCGGACGACCCGGACGTGCTCGCCGCCGCGTCGACCGAGCGGCTCTACGTCTCCCGCGACGGCGGCCGCTTCTGGACGGCGCTCACGGTCGAGCTGCCGGATATCCGCGCGGTCGCCTTCGAGCACCGCGAGGGCTAGAGGCTTTCTAGAGCCGGAACTCGCCGCGCGCGACGATCACCGCCGAGCCGCCGACGTAGACCGCGTCGATGCGGTCTCCCGTCGCCCTCGGCACGCGCGAAGAGCGTCGACGGGCGGCCGATCTCCGCACCCTGCGAGATCTCGATCTCGTCGCCGAAGGCGATCCGCCCGTGCCGCGCGAGGTGCACCGCCAGCGGGCCGGCGGCCGAGCCGGTCGCGGGATCCTCGTCGACGCCGTGGTACGGCGCGAACATCCGCGTCTTCCAGCGCGCGCCCGCGCCGGCGAAGCAGTTCGCTTCCCAGCTCGAGCTGCTGCGAGCGCCTTCAGGTCGGGCCGCAGCGCGGCCACCGCGGCCTCGTCCGGCAACGCGACGTAGACGAACGTCGGGCCGAGGTCGTAGAGCTCGACCGGCAGCTCCGAGCGCTCGACGCCGAGCGCGGCCAGCAGCTCCGCCTCGCGCTCGAAGGGACGCCACGCGGGCATCGGCTGGCTCATGCGCCCGAAGACGATCCTGGCGCCCTCCCGCTCGAGCTCGACCGGCACGGTCCCGGCACCGGTCTCGAGCCGGATCTCGCCGAGCTGCAACGGCCCGCCGAGGACGAACGCGGTGCCGAGAACCGGATGCCCGGCGAACGGCAGCTCGGTCGCCGGCGTGAAGATCCGGATGCGAACGTGCCCGTCGCCCTCGGACGGGTAGACGAAGACCGTCTCCGAGAAGTTCATCTCGCGGGCCAGCGGCTGCAGCAGCTCCTCGGGCAGCTCGCGCGCGTCCGTGAAGACGGCCAGCTGGTTGCCCGTCAGCGGCACGCCCGTGAAGACGTCCGCGACAACGTACCGGTACGAGGCCACGTCCCTGAGCCTATCCTCCCCCGGTGCGCGTCTACCTGATCCGTCACGCCGAGGCCGGTCCGGGCGAGCCGGACGAGCTCCGGTCGCTGACCGCCGCGGGGCGAGAGGCCGCGCGACGCCTGGGCGAAGAGCTTGCCGCCGCGGGGCTCGACGCCGTGCTCACCAGCCCGCTGCTACGCGCGCGGGAGACGGCCGCGGCGATCGCGAAGTGGTGCGACCTTGACCCCGAGCCGGACGAACGGCTCGCGCCGGGCGCGTCGGTGGACGGTCTTCGTGCGGCGGTCGCCGGGCGTGGCGAGTGCGTCGCGGTGGTGGGCCACCAGCCCGACTGCTCGCTGATCGTGGTCTCCCTCACGGGCGGCCCCGACCCGGGCTTCCCGCCCGGCGGCTTCGCGGTGCTGGAGCTTCTGACTTGAGCGCAGTCGTCGTCCGCAACCTCGTCAAGCGTTACGGCGACCAGGAGGCGGTCAGCGGGATCGACTTCGAGATCGGCGGCGGCGAGGTCTTCGGACTGCTCGGGCCGAACGGCGCCGGCAAGACGACCACCGTCGAGATCCTCGAGGGATACCGCAGCCGCGATGCGGGCGAAGTCGAGGTGCTGGGCGAGGACCCCGAGCTGGCAGGCGCCGCCTGGCGGGACCGGATCGGGATCGTGCTGCAGCACTCCGAGACCTGGGCGAACCTCACCGTGCGCGAGACGCTCGCAATGTTCGCGGGCTACTACCGCGCGCCGCGCGACGTCGCGGAGGTGATCGACCTCGTCGGCCTGACCGAGAAGCGCGACGCACGTGTGAAGACGCTCTCCGGCGGCCAGAAGCGCCGCCTCGACCTCGGGCTCGCCCTTGTCGGCGATCCCCAGCTCGTCTTCCTCGACGAGCCCACGACCGGCTTCGACCCGCAGGCGCGGCGGGCCGCCTGGGAGATGATCCGCTCGCTCCGCGAGCTCGGGAAGACGATCCTGCTCACGACCCACTACCTCGACGAGGCGCAGGAGCTCGCCGACCGGGTCGCGGTGCTCGTCAAGGGCGAGATCGTCCGCATCGGCCGCCCGTCCGAGCTGACGGGCGACGCGCGGACGACGGAGATCCGCTGGCGCGAGGACGGCGAGCTCCGGACGCTCCACACGGACGAGCCGACCAGGGCGCTGCATGAGCTCACGTCCCGCGCGCTCGCCGAGGGCCGTGAGCTCGAAGGCCTCGAGGTCCGCCGCGGCCACCCTGGAGGACGTCTACCTGGAGCTCGTGCAGGAGCCCGAGCCGTCCGAATGAGGCTGTTCCTGCACCAGCTGCGGAACGAGCAGCTGGTCTTCTGGCGCAGCCGCGAGGCCGCGGTCTTCGTCTTCTTCTTCCCGATCCTGCTGATGCTGCTGCTCGGCGCCGTCTACGACGGCACGTACCGTGGGCACGCGGAGATCGACTACCTCGTCGCCGGCTTGATCGGCTACGGCGTCGCGAACACGACCTTCGGCGGGCTCGCGATCACACTCGTGCTGCGCCGGGAGGAGGGAATCCTGAAGCGGATCCGCGGCACCCCGCTTCCTCCGGTCGTCTATCTCGCCTCGGCGATCGTCTCGATGGTGCTCGTCTTTGCGCTGCAGACGGTCGCGATCTTCGCTGTCGGCAAGGTCGTCTACAGCGTTTCGCTCCCGCACCGTCCGTTCGACCTGCTCGTGGTGGCCGCGGTGGGAGCGGCGGCCTTCGCCGCGATGGGCGTCGGCCTGGCAGGGCTGATCCGCTCGTCCGAGGGCTCCTCGGCCGTCGTCAACGTGATCGTCCTGCCGATGGCGTTCCTCTCGGGCGGCTTCGGTCCGACGAGCCGCTATCCGGAGTTTCTCCAGCACGTCGCCGAGCTGCTGCCGCTGAAGCACTTCATCGACGCGGTCAGCGCGGTCTACCTCGACCGGGAGCCGTTCACGGCGCAGGCCTGGGCGCTCCTGGCCGTGCTCGTGTGGGGCGTCGCCGGAGCGCTGGTCGCGGTTCGCAAGTTCGGCTGGGAGCCGCGCGAGGCGTAGCGCTCCAGGCTGCGGGGTGCTATGCGGCCTCCGGCCGCTGCGGCTCCACGCGCGCGGCGATCGCGTCGAGCATCCGCTCGGCCTGGCGGCGGACGAGCGGCTCGATCGTGGCGCCCAGGAGCGTGCTCAGAAACCCGGAGAGCTCGATCTCCGCCGCCCAGCGCATGAGCGTGTGACCGAGCTGAGGCTCGTCGAGGTCGAAGCTCGTGTCGACCCGGGCGCCGCCGCCGAGCGCTCCGCCCGCACCGCGGAGCCTCGCGCGGGCCGGGGCCTCCCGCTCGAGCACCTCCACTGCGACGCGCAGTGCAGGTGCGAGCGGGACGGGAACCCTGATCGACATCGTCCAGCGATCCGGGTCCGACGCGTCCCACTCGCGGACGCCCGGCAGCGCCGAGGCCACGACGGCAGGGTCGACGAGCGCCGCGAACACCTGGTCGCGCGGCGCGGCAAACCGCCGCTCCCCTTCGATCCGCATGCCTCGCCGCTCCGTTCGGCGGCGAGGCTGCGTGACCTGCTGCAGGGCTGCTAGGCGGTCGTCGTGGCCGCCGACGGGGCGACCCGGAATGCGGGCCGTTGCGGCAGCGCGCCGTTGACGAGCGCGGCGATCCGCTCTTCGAGGTCGGCCAGGATCGCCTGCCGCTGAGCGGGGGTCAGCCGCCCCGACGAGACGTCGTCGTCCAGCCGCGACTTCGCCGAGGCGACGAGTGCTGCGACGAGCCCGTCGACGGACTTGCCCTCGGCCTTGGCGACGTCGGCGAGCGTCTTGCCTCCCGCGAGTGACGACTGCAGCTCGGCGGCGGTCACGCCGAGGTACGACGCCGCCGTGGCGAGATCGGGCCCGTGTTCACGACCCGGGCCAGGCCCACGGCCGATGCCGAGCAAGGGCAGCCGGCCGGACTCGATCTCCGACTTCAGCTGATCTGCCTGCGTCTGGGTGATCTGCCCGGCGGAGAGCGCCGCGTCGACCTGATTCTCGAGCGCCTTCTTAAGCGCCGCGGTGAGCTGCGTCGACGTGACGCCGAGCTGCGCCGCCGCGTCATCGACGATCGCCTGACTCTGCTGCTGCGGACTGGACTGCGTGGCGGCAAGGGCCGCCCCTCCGCCCACGGCGAGCGCGGACGCCGCGAAAACGGCTGCGAATTTGCGACGGTGTTCTCTGAGCATGGCGTGTTCCTCCTTGTGGTCGTTGAATGCCATGACCAGAGGAGACCAGCGCTCCGTGAGACGGCCCTAAGCTGCGGCGAAGATGTCCCTAAGAATCACCCGACCCGGCGCTACAGTGACGCCGAGCCCCGTAGCTCCGCGGGCCCCCGTAGCTCAGTGGATAGAGCAGCGGTTTCCTAAACCGCGTGCGCTGGTTCGATTCCGGCCGGGGGCATCATTCTCAGCAGCTCGTCCGATCTCGCGCAAAGGCCAGGTGGTGTGTCGACGACTTCAACACGGTCGCTCGTTCTCGCCGTCGCGGCGGCTGCGCTGGCCGCCGGCGCGTTCGCGCTCGGCCGAGAGACGGCACCGGCTGAGCACGAGCCGGCAGCCGACTACCTCGCGGGGCGCGCGGACGGACTTCGCGCAGGCCGCGCGTACGAGCTGGGCCTGCAGCTACCCCCGGGGAGGCGCGCAGCCGCGAGGGCCGCGTTCGACGACGGCTACGTGACGGGCGCGGACGACGCGTTCGGCGACTACGACGGCGGCTGGGCGCTCGCAACGCCGTACATCGTCACGCTGGAGCGGGGACGCCGCGGGGTCACGTACCGCCTCGAGACGCGCACGGAGCTCCGCCCGGGCGTGAGCTACTTTCTCTGCTCCGGCACGCGCACTCTCTGCAGCGAGCGGCGCTGACGCCTGCCGCCGACGCGGGATCGATCGCGACGACTGTCGCTCGTGCGGTCGACCGACTGCCGCCGTAATCTGCGCTCGTGGCTGCAACCCTCGCACTCTTCGCGGCATTCCTCTTCGCGCTTGCGGCCGCGTTGCAGCAGAAGGGGGCCCTGAACCTCCCGACGATCTCGCTCGGCGACCCGAAGTCGCTCGTGCGGCTCCTCGGCCAGACGATGTGGCTGCTGGGCACGCTGGCGCTATTCACGGGGTACCTGTTCCAGGCGGCAGCGCTCGACCGCGGGCGCCTCTCGGTCATCCAGCCGCTGCTCGTCACGACCGTGGTGTTCGCGCTGCCGCTCGGTTACTTCTTGACGAAGCAACACGTCGGTCGCCGTGAGGTGATCGGCGCGGTCGTGATCATCGTCGGGCTCGGGTTGTTCGTCTACTTCGGCGACCCGGCCGGAGGGAAGGAGAACGCCTCCAACACGCAGTGGGCGATCACGATCGGAATCCTCTCCTTGCTCTCCGTTCTGCTACTCGTCTTCGGCGGCAGTGAGAGCCTCTCGATGAAGGCGGCCGTGTACGGCACCGTCGCGGGAATCCTCTTTGGGCTCTCGTCTGCGCTGACGAAGCCGACCCTCGACTTCCTCCACGAGAGCGTGGGCACCATGCTGTCGCACTGGGAGTGCTACGCCCTCGCGGTGGCCGGCGTGCTCGGGTTCGTGTTGCAGCAGGTGTCCCTCGGAACGGGGCGCCTTGCCCCCTCCGTTGCGACGGTCTCGGTCGCGAACCCCATCGTCGGGATCCTGATCGGGATCCTGTTGCTGGACGAGCGTCTCAGCCGGCCCCTCTGGCACGTCGTCGTCGCATTCATCGGCCTCGGGCTCGCGCTCGCCGGCGCGGTCGTCATCTCGCTCGCGCGCGAGGCGACGAAGGAAGAAACCCCCGCCTTGGACGCGCCGGGCGGGTCTGTCGCGACGGCGTAGCGCCGCCGGCACAACGCGTGATCCACGCCGGCGCTCACGTCCTGTTCTACGCTCTCGCCGCGGCAGCCAGCCCCCTCGTGCTGACGGCGACGTTCCTGGTCATCCGGAGCGAGCGCCCGCGTTCCAACGGCATCGCCTTCCTGATCGGATTCCTGCTCGGAACGACGATCGCGTGCGGCCTCGGCCTGATCCTCGGCCAGGCCGCTGTCGACCGGCTCGATTCGCACAAGACGATCGAAGCGCTGCTGGCTCTCCTCCTCGGCGTCGCGCTGCTGGGCGTCGGTCTCCGGACGCGACACGCTCCACCGCGACCGGAGGCCGAGGGGAGCCGTGCGAGTGCGATCCTCGCGGGACTCGGCCACGTTCGGCCGGCCGCGGCGCTCTCGATGGCCGGGCTCCTCGGCTTCGGAGGGCCGAAGCGGCTCGTTCTCACGTTTCTCGCCATGGCGTCGGTCAGCGAAGCCAGCCTCGGCGACGTCGCGAATCTCACGCTCGTTGTCGTCTACATCGCGGTTGCCACGGTGCTTGTGTCGGTGCCCGTCGGCATCGTCATGATCGCGGGGGAGCGCGCTGCCGTGACCCTCGAGCGCGGCCAGTTCTGGCTGACCGCGCACGCGGCTGCGCTGCGAGTGTGGCTCTCCCTGGGGATCGGCGCTGCGCTCGTGGTCGATGGACTCCTGCGCCTCTTGGCATGACCGGCGCGTCGACCCGCGCGAAGAAGCGCGTCGGTAATAGGCCACAGTGAGACTCCGCGGGCGGCCGGATGCGACGGCCTCCCCGCCCCGTCTGAATGAAGGTCGAACGCCATGCCCGAACCTCGCGCTGTTCCCACGACTCTCGATCGCGGCCCAGTCGTGCTCGGCAAGGGCTCCCGCGGGAGCGACGCGCAGGCAGGATGGGCGGCGTGACTCACGACGTGATCGTCGCTCTCGCCGTGCTCGGGGTCGTCGGCCAGGCGCTGGCCGCGCTCCTGCTCGTGATCGGTCTGCTCTGGCTCGTGGGCCTGCGCCGCCCGCTCGCCGAAGCCCGGGGCGTGATCTGGGGCTACGAGCTCTGGCTCGCGTTCCTCGTCGCCGCGATCGCGACCGGAGGCAGCCTGTTCTTCTCCGAGGTGGCGCACTTCGTGCCCTGCGAGCTGTGCTGGTTCCAGCGGATCTGCATGTACCCGCTCTCGATCACGACGCTCCTGATGGCGCTCGCCAACGACCATCGCGCGGCGCGGTACCTGCTGCCGCTGCCGCTCGTCGGCGCGGGCGTCTCCGTCTACCACATGCTCGTGGAGAACGGCGTCGTCAAGCAGGCCCAGGCGTGCCTGGTGTCGGCTCCCGGCGGCTGCGCGACGAAGTGGATCAACGAGTTCGGCTACATGACGATCCCGACACTCACCCTGACCGGCTTCGCGCTCGTCTTCGCGTTCCTCCTCTTCGCAGTCTTCGACGATCCCAACCGGGTAGCCGACGGCACCCTCGGTGTCGCTACCGTGGCGGCGGATGCCTAGCGGGAAGCAGAGCAAGCGCCGCAGGGCCGCCCAGGTCCCGCCGCCGCCCGTGCGCGCGAAGGGAACGGGCCGGCAGGCGTCGCCGCGGGTGCTCCTCGGCGCGGCCGCGCTCCTGGTGCTGATCGTGGTCGGCGTCGTCGTCGGCCTCATGTTCAGCGGAGGCGGCAGCTCGTCGGCCACGAGCGTGCCGACGCGCGGCTCGCTGACGAACGCGCTGGACGGCGCGGCCGAAGTCCAGCAGCAGTTCAAGGGGATCCCGCAGCACGGCAACGTGCTCGGCTCGCCGACGGCGCCGGCGACCCTGGTCGAGTACGTCGACCTGCAGTGCCCCTACTGTCAGCAGTTCGAGACGCAGGCGATGCCCACCGTGATCGACCGGTACGTGCGTACCGGCAAGGCGAGGATCGAAATGCAGACCGGTCGCGTTCATCGGCCCCGACTCCCAGGTCGGCCGAGCTGCCCTCATCGCCGCAGGCCGGCAGAACAGGCTGTTCAACTTCGCCCAGCTGCTCTACATCAACCAGGGCACGGAGAACACCGGCTGGCTGAACGACGACATGGTCACGGCCACCGCGGCGAGCATCCCCGGCCTCGACGTGCCTCGGCTCCTCGACGAGCGCAACTCGACGAGAACCGACAACGATGCCACCGCGTTCGACCGGTTGGCCGATCGCGATCAGGTGAAGGCGACGCCGACGATCCTCGTCGGCAAGAGCGGCCAGACGCCACGGCAGGTGACCCTCCTCTCGCCGGGCGACGTCGATTCGATCGCGGCCGCGCTCGACAGCGCGATCGGGTAGCACTCGCCCCGGCGCCGGGCTCCCGTCACTGGACGTAGACGGCGCCCTCGAGGTTGTACGGTCGTGCCGGGAGGCCGGTCTCTGTGGCCAGGACCTGGAAGCCGTAGCCGCGCGGACGCACGATCCAGAACGCTCCCGTCAACTCGGTGCCGACGACGACGGCGTTCGGGTAGGCGCGAAACCGTGCCCCGGCGGCGAAGAGGACGCTGCGTCGAAGTCGTCGACGCAGTGGAACCACATGAGCGGGATCGGCTGCGGTCCGTCCGGCAGCCGCGGCCGAGCGCGCTCCTCCAGCTCCAGTCCGCGCTCCAGCAGCTCTCGCCTTGCGCCGAGCCCACGCTGTCCGCGACGGCGAAGAGCAGCGCGATCAGCATCACCCGGTCCCGAGTCGTCGTCATGGGCGGTCGAACTCTCGCAGGTCGCGGCGCTGGTATCCGCGCGAAGGATCTCGAGGCGCTCTCCGAACGCTGAACGTCAGGGCGCCAAGCGCCTTCACGGTTCAGCACAGGCAGCAGAAAGTGCTGATTTGCTTCGAGAAGACGCTGCGGATGTGCGTCTCGACTGTTTCGGGCTTAGCCACAGCGCGCGGCAGATCCCTTGGTTGGAGCGCGCCTTCCATCCTATTCGGCCGTTTCGGCGGACGGACTATTCGGCCGTTTCGGCGGACGGGAGCGATCCGGTCGCGCTGCCACCACTGACCGACCGAC
>CAVVCG010000047.1:0-349213 GCA_963746655.1 uncultured Actinomycetes bacterium
CGAGGGTCGGCGGCGACCGTGCCAGTCGGGCGCTGGCGGTCTGAGGAGTTCCTCGCCCACCCGGGCCCGGCCGTCGGTATGGGGGGCGCACTGCTCGCGCTCGTCCTTGTGCTCGCGCGCCTGATACCTGCGGGCCCCCTCACGATCGACCGTCGCTGGGGCGAGCTGATGCAGGACATCGAGACGCCGTTCCTCACGCACGTCGCGCTCGTGTTCAACGCGCTCGGGCACGGCGTCTGGCGCGCCCTCACGCTGGCCGGGATCGGACTCGCGCTCCTCCTCGCGCGGCGCTGGGCGGCGCTGGCGGCCTTCTCACTCGCTGAGGCGCTCACCCCCCTGCTCGTCAACTTGATCAAGGCGGCCGTCAGTCGCGAGCGCCCGCCGGGGCAGATGCTCGAGCCGCACGGGACCTCGTTTCCCTCGGGCCATGCCGCCTACGCGGGCGCGACCGCGGTCGCGCTCGCCCTCCTCTTCAGCAGGCCCGGTCGGGGGCGTCGACTCTGGCTCGCGGTCGCAGCCGCCGCGATCGCCGCGATGACCTGGAGCAGGACGTACCTCCAAGTGCACTGGCTTTCGGACGCGCTCGCAGGTGCGGCCCTGGGCGTTGCCATCGCCCTGCTCAGCTTCGGGGCCGCCCAACTGATCCTCGCGCGCTCTGCGGCCAGGCCTACCTGAACCACCGTCCCGCTTGCGTCGAGCGTTCACCCTCCCGCACATCGCACGCGCTCTCGGGGGAGGCGGACCGATACCGCCTTTCTCCCCCTCACGTCTCGACGCGCGATCGTCGGCGACCTGCACCTTGGTGCAGAGTTGCAAGTCGAGTTCCATCAACGTGTCGGCTACAAAGGAAGCCGTAAGTCCAAGACGGAGCCCAGCTCTCCCAATGGCGTGCTCCTACACCGATTCGCGGTCACGGCGCGTCGCCACAGCGCCGCCTCCCTGGGCTACTGCGGTCTGGCGGGGCCGCGGCCTCGATTAGCGAGCGTCGCCGCTAGTGGTTGCCCCAGGGACGAACGCCCTCACGATCGCGGTGACACGTGGTGACTCTCGTGGCTCGTGGCGACACCACAGATGCGGTGTCGCGTCGCCACGTGCGTCCGCCGACGGCTTGCCTCAGACGAAGGCTGTGGCGGCCTCGGTCTCGGGCGTGGGGACGTGGACGCCGCGGAAGAAGACGAAGGCCGCGACAGCGCCGGCCGCGGCGAACGCCACGAGCGCGGCGAATGCCCAGTGATAGCCGGACGTAAAGGCCTGCGGCGTGAAGTGCCCCGCCTTCGCATGCGAGACGAAGATCGTCGACGTGACGGCAACGCCGATCGCACCGCCGATCTGCTGGCTCGTATTCAGCAATCCCGATGCCAGCCCGGCCTGATGAGGCGGGACGCCGATGAAGCCGGCGATCGTGACCGGAATGAACCCGAACGCGAGCCCGAGAGCGAAGAAGAGATAGAGCGGCAGGAGATCGGGCCAGTAGTGGCCCTCCACCGGCAGTCGCGTGTAGCCGAGCACCGTCAGCGCGAGAACCGTCAGCCCGACCGTCATCACCAGCCGGGGGCCGACCTTGGTCACGAGGGCCTGCGCAACCCCGGCCCAGATCACGGTCGTGCCAGCCGTCGCGAGGAACGTGACTCCCGTCCTCAGCGCCGACCAGCCGAGCACCCCTTGCACGTACAGCGTGAGGATGAAGAAGTTCGCGTAGATCGTGGCGCCGAGAAGCAGCCCGACGCAGTTCGCGCCGGTCAGCGTGCGGATGCGAAAGATCCCGAACGGGACGAGCGGGGCGGTCGTGCGCAGCTCCCAGACGACGAAGAATGCAAGGACTGCGACCGCAGCGGCCAGAAGCCCGATCGTCCGGCTCGTCGCCCAGCCGACGTCCGGCGCCTTCGAGATCGCGTAGACGAGAAGCGCGAGACCGCCGGTGACGCTGACCGCGCCGACCGCATCGAAGCGTCGATGTCCGAGGTCTGCATGGCTCTCGGGGACGATCGGCCGCGTCAGCGCGAGCACGAGCGCGCCCACGGGCACGTTGACGAAGAAGATCCATTCCCAGCCGAGATACTTCGTGAGGATCCCGCCGAAGAGGACGCCTGCGGCGGCGCCTGATCCGCCGAGCGCGCCCCAGATCCCGAGCGCCTTGTTCCGCTCCGGACCTTCGCGAAACGTCGTCGTGACGATCGAGAGCGCTGCCGGCGAGATGATCGCGGCTCCGATTCCCTGAACCGCGCGTGACGCGATCAGCACACCGGCGCTCGACGCGAGGCCGCAGGTCAGCGACGCGAGCGTGAAGAGCACGAGGCCGACGGTGAAGATGCGCCGCCGCCCTAGCAGGTCGGCCATCCGGCCGCCGAGGAGCAGGAAGCCGCCGAACGTGATCGCGTATGCCGTGATCACCCACTGGACGGTCGACTCCGCGATGTGGAGGTCCTTCTGGATCGACGGGATCGCGACATTGACGATCGCGACGTCGAGGATCGTCATGAAGAACGCTGCACCGACAACAGCGAGAACAAGCCATTTTCTGCGTTCGGATTCGCTCACTACGTCCACCCAACGCGCCCGGGCCGCGAGGGATTCCCTCATGGCCGGGCTGACTCAGGCCCGTGAATCACCATACTCGTTCCGGCGCGCCCGACCGCAACCTCGTCACTGCACGGAGCGGGTTCAGCTTGGGGCGACTTGCCCGTAGAACTCGTTTTCAGAATGACGGCACAGCGCTTCATTCTGAAACGAGTTCTTACGCCGGGACTTCCTCTTCGTGCTTCGCGGCGGGCTCAGGCTGCATGCCGGGCGCAGCCTCGCTGACTCGGAGCACGACGTTGCCCGTCTTCTGGCCGGTCTCCACGTAGCGGGTGGCCTCGACGACCTCGTCGAGCGCGTACGTCCGGTCGATCACGGGCCGGTACTTTCCCGCGTCGACGAGCTCCTTGACGAGGACGAGGTCCTCCTTGCGATAGCGGCCGATGCCGAGCTTCGCGCGCCTGCTCCCGACGAACCGTGTGATGAGAGCGACGAGCGGCACGTGGTACATGAACCCGAGGTCCATCGTGATGTAGACGCCGCCGGGCTCCAGCGAGCGCCGGCAGCGGCGGAACGAGTGCTTGCCGACCGCGTCGAAGATCACGTCGTACGTCTTGCCGTTCTTGGTGAAGTCCTCGCGAAGGCGATCGAGAACGTCCGCGCGCGCCCAGCGACTGCACGAGCTCGACGTCCTTCGTGTCGCACACCGCGGTCACCTCCGCCTCGAGGTGGTGCGCGAGCAGCTGGACCGCGGCCGTTCCGACGGAGCCCCCGGCGCCGTAGACGAGGACGCTCTTCCCCCGCACTGGACCCGCCGGTTGCAGGCAGGTCAGCGCGAGCAGCGAGCCGTCGGGGACGGCCGCCGCCTCCTCGAACGTCAGACCTGTCGGCTTCTCCGCGATCACGCCGCTCTCGCGCACGGCCACGTACTCCGCGTTCGCACCGCCTTTGGCGCCGAACACCTCGTCGCCGACATGGAACTCGCTCACGGCCGCGCCGACCTCCTCGACGAGGCCCGCGAACTCCGTGCCGGTGCTCGTCCGCCTCGGGCGGCGAATGCCGGTGAAGACACGGGTGAACCGGTAGTCGACGCTGCGCACGCCCATGGCGTCGGCGCGGGTGACCGTCGAAGCGTGGACCCTGACGAGCACCTCGTCCTCCTTCGGTACCGGCCGCTCGACGTCGGCGACGCGCAGCACCTCCGGAGGTCCGTACCGATCGTGGACGACTGCTCTCATGCGGTCACTTCCTCTCATCGATTCGGTTGGATGCGCTGGATGGGCGCGCCGTGGTTCCATGCCTGCCCGGCGCGGTAGAGCTCAGCGGGCCTTCCGCCGCCCGGTCCGGGTCGGGCCGTGTGGCCGGTCGCGATCACCCAACGGTCCTCGCCCACGAGGCTGCGGCGGAAGTTCGCGGCGTCGAGCTGCACGCGCCTCGTCAGTCCAGCGTCAGGACGATGCCGACGCCGAACGTGTCGAGGTCGTCGGAGTGGATGCTCCGGAGCCAGAGATTCACGAACCGGCCGAAGCCGGACACCGCGCCTTCAAAGACGTTGCTGCCGGACCCCGGCGCGCCCCAATGGTCGCCGCCGTTCAGCCGCGCGGACGTCCTGACGCCGTCAATCGTGAAGATGTCGAACGCGTACGCGTTGTCACGGTCGAAGTCGTTCAGCGAGTCGACCATGGTCACCGAGCCCCACGCCAGGAACGGCCGCGCGCGCCCGAGGTCGATCGTGGCGCTCGCCGAGCCTCCGAGATTCTTTAGCGCGAATAGGTCTACCTTGAACGCCTGCATCGCTCAGCCCTCCACCCGCCGGATCCGCTCCTGGTCGCGCGCGGTGAGACGCTTTGTCACCAGCCGGCGTCTCTGCGTGTCGACGTGGCGGACGGCGGCCCGGCTCGACGTCATGGGAACCTCGGCGTAGAGCCAGGCGGCGGTCTTCAGCTCGACCATGCGCTCCACGAGCTCGCCCAGCTCGTCGTCCTCCACCTCGACAGGTCTGCCCTTCTCCGCCGAGATCACGTGGTGCACGTGCCGAACCTCGCCGCTCTCCTTGTCGTAGAACACGTACTGCTTCACCCGATGCCTCCCCTCTCAAGCACGACGATATTTCCTGTGCCGAACGCCTCGAGGTCTTGCATGTGGGCGACGCTGAGGCGGAACGTGACCGTCCGCGCGCGTCCGGTCCAGGCGCCCGTATAGACGTTGCTCGGTGCGCCGTCGGAGCCCCAATGGCGGCCGCCGAAGACGTACGGCCCTGGACGGTCGCCATCGACCATGAAGACCTCGACCGCCCAGGCGTTGTCGCGATCGAAATCGCTGCGGGAGTCGAGCATCGTCACCTGGCCCCAGGCAAGGAGAGAAACGCTACGGCCGAGGTCGACGGTGACGACGTCGCACCCGCCCGTCGATTCGAGTGCCCACAGCGGCACGCTCAGCGCGTCCGCCCCCGACGAGACCGCGACGGGATAACGGCTGCGCATGCCCTTGATGTCGACCTCGTGCAGGCTCCGGCGCTCACCGCCGTAGAACGCGTACATCACGGCGTCGCTGTTCCCCGAGTGCCGCAGGCCGAGGGCGTGACCGAGCTCATGCAGCGCGACCGTTTGCGTGTCGGTCTTGCCGCCGCCGTCCGAGAGGGCCCAGCTCTCGGCGTCGTCGAAGTGGACGCGCCCGTCCTGCGGGTAGAAGCCATGCGCCAGCACGTTGCCCACCCCGTCGAACGGGAATCCGTCTCCGTGGTCGCCCGTCTCGTAGCTCACCCGCAACAGCGCGTTTGCGGCGGTGCCCGTCTGCGGGAACGTGCGCGGAATCGTGGCGGCCCACGTGTCGAGCGCAGCCTGAATGGCACCCACCTCGGTCGTGATGTCGGGCGTGCCGGTGCCCATGAACCACCGGATCACTTCTTGTGTCCAGGGAGTTCCCCCGAAGACGAACGGGTCGCTGTCCTCGACGCCGGGCCCGCCGATCTCGTCTGGCTCGAGGTCGGGCAAGCCGCAGCGGGGCTGGCTCATCAGCTTCAGCGTCTCGAGTGTGAGCGTGCCCGTCTCCTCGAGACGGTAGAAGGCCTGAAACCGCTGGAGCGCAAGGGAGACGTGCGGGCAGAGATGGTCATCCGCGCAGTCGTGCTCCCCGAGGTAGCCGAACCGGCGCAGGAACCAGCCCGCCATCGGCACGAGGACGTCGTGCTTGCCCCGCCGAACGACCGGCTCGACGGGATCACGATTCTCGAGGGCGTCGAGCGTCTCCGCGAGACGGCGGTGATGCGAGCCGGCGCGCGCCGCCGAGCGCCCTGCCCGGGTCGCCCCCGTTCCCGTCGGCTGGTGAGGCTCGCTCAACGCGTCGAACCGCAGGAAGCCGGCAAGGCCGGAACCCGTCGCGAGACGTCCGATATCAAGCTACCCCTCCCATGCGGGCGAGCCGCAAAGCCACAGTCAACGATGTCCGTCCGCCAGGAAACCGGGGATCCCCTCGTTGCCAGTCGCCCACGAACCTAACAGCCGCGGCCAGGCGTGTCCATCCAGCGCCGATCGAAGCGCCAGAGCAGGTGAAAACAAGGCGTTCTCGCCGTCACCACGCAGCTTCTCCGGAAGGCACACGGCGCGCGGAGCGGCAACCCTCGCTGAAGAGCAGGGCGGATCGCGTTAGGTGATCGTGAACGACGCGGTGGCGATGCCTTGCTGCGTCGTCACGACGAGACTCGTGGGTCCTGACTGGGCTGTGGCAGGGACCGTGACGGTCATCTGTGTGTCCGATGCACTGGCAAATTGGACGCTCTCGCCGCCGAGTGTGACCGACGTCGCCTCGGTGAAGCCGCTCCCTGTCAGCTTCACCACCGTTTCACGGCCCGCGACGGCCTCTGATGGTTCGATCGACGCGATCACCGGCGCGACCCCCGTCTGCGCCGGCGGAGTGAGGATCACGTCAGCCAGCCGTTTGATGAGCTGCCGGAAGATCTCTTCGCGGTAGCCGACGATGAACGCGAAGACGTAGTAGAGGAGATTCTTTGCGCTTCCGCTGGAGTCGGTCTGGTTTGGGGTCTGGCCGCCGACAGCGAGGATCCCGGACTGAAGGATCAGAACGGTGACCGTGGCCACGATGGCGCCGACGAGCGGGCGCGCCCAGTGCCAGAAGCGATATTCGACGTCCCAGGCCGGCCCCCGCTTGTCAAAGACCGCGGAGAGCGAGAGGAGCGCCGCGCCCACCGCTCCGAACCACGGAACCAGAAACGGCACGGGACCGAAGAAGTTCGGCCGAGGCTCGATCCAGTGCACCCGGTAGGCGACCACGAAGAAACCCAAGGCGATCAGGTAGGCGATCTGCAGGAAGAAGATGAACTCTTTGCTCGAGCCCCGCGGCGATTCAGGAGGAGCGCCTGGTTCTCGCTCGGGGTCGATCCGCACGCGCCTTGGCTCGGTCATGCTGTCCGCACGGTTACTCCCGGAATGACGGAAGTCAAGAACTCGCCGGGCAGCACGATCCTCACGGCGGCGACCACCTGATAAGCAATGACGGCTGTGAGCAGGGAACTGCGGCTCGACGCGAAATGAGTCGGCTCCGCCACCGATGCGCGCTGTCGGGAGAACTACGTCCCAGGTTTCCGCAACGCCTTGTAAGACGTCCATCAGGGGGCTAGGCTCACGCGCTTCGCCCGTGTCGCGACTCGATTCGCCGATAGCTCGTCTCTTGCTCGTGGTCGCGCTCGGGCTCGTCCTCGTGGCGGCCGCGACCATCCCGTTCGCGAAGACAGACTTCGCGACTCCGGATCTGGCGGCCGCGCTCGTGATCCTCGTCGCAGCCCTGGTCGCCCTCCTGGCGGGGCCGTGGGCCGGCCTCCTTGTCGTCGGGTCGGGGTGGCTCCTCTTCTGGCTTCTCGTGGCCGACCGCACACGCAGCGTGGCACTCGTGCTGCCCGTTTGGGCAGCCCTTGTGTTCGCGGTCGGGCTGGCCGGCGACCGCCGGCGGCGCGCCGAGCTGGCGCGCAGAGAGGCAGAGAGCCAGCTCGACGCCGTTCGCGAAGGCGAGACCGCCCGTGCCGATCGGGAGGTGCGCCGGGCGGAGTCGAAGTATCGCGCTCTCGCCGAGAGCCTTCCGCTCGTCACCTGGCTGTCCGCCCCGGGTGACCGGAGCTCGACTCTCTACCTCAGTCCTCAGGTCGAGACGATGCTCGGCTACTCGCCGGGGGAATGGCAGGCGGAGCCGGGGCTCTTCGCAAGGCTCGTGCATCCGGACGACCGGGAGCGAGTGCTCGCATCGCGCGAGGGCGTCGAGGCCGGCGCGCTTCCGCTCGACGACGAGTACCGGCTCGTCGCCCGTGACGGTCGGGTCGTCTGGATCCGTGAGGAGACGTCCACGGTCAAGGACGCGGCCGGCGATCCGCTCTACACGCAGACGTTCCTCCTCGACATCAGCGAACGGAAGCGCGCCGACGTCGAGCGAGAGCGGCTGCGTGGCGCGGAGCGTGCGGCGGCGACGGCGAACGTCGTCCGGCAGGGACGGCTCGACTTCCTGCGGGACGCCGGTGAGATCCTCGCCGCCACGACCGATCTCCAGGCGTCGGTCCAGCGGGCGGCCGAGCTCGCGGTCCACGATCTCTCGGACTGGTGCACCGTCGATGTCGTCGAAGAGGGTGGCGAGGTGATCCGGATGGCGGCCGCGCGCGCCGAAACGCGGGGCGCCGACCCGGGGCGCGAGCCGGGTAGCGCGGTGCAGGCGACGGTGCGGAGAGGACGGCCACTCGTGATCCCACCGCTCGGGGGCGCCGACAACGAGGAGCAGGCGGCGGAGCTACCGAGCGAGGCCGTGTCGATCATCTGCGTCCCGATCCGGAGTCGGGGGCGTACGTTCGGGGCGCTGACGCTCGCGCGAACCTCTCCCGGGCCGGTCTACGGTGCAGACGAGCTCGCGCTCGCCGACGATCTCGCAGTCCGAATCGGCATCGCAATCGATCGAGCCCGCCTCTACCTCGAGGTCGAGGCGCGGACCGATGCCGCGCGTGTCCTCACCTACGTCGCCGACGGCGTCTTGCTGCTCGACCGGACGGGCAACGTCCGGCTCTGGAACCCGGCCGCGGAGAAGATCACCGCGATCGCGGCAGCCGACGTGGTCGGCCGCTCCGCGGCGGAGGCGATACCCGGCTGGGGTGAGGCCGTCGAGTCGGTGCCCGTCTCGACGTCTCCCAACCCCGGCCACCTCGACGTGATGATCCCCATCGAGACGGAACAGGGGGAGCGGTGGATCGCGATCTCGGGCGTGGAGTTCTTCGGCGGCACGGTCTACGCGTTCCGCGACGTCACCGAGATCCGCGAGCTCGAAGAGCTGAAGGCGGACTTCATCGCGACGGCCTCGCACGAGCTTCGGACCCCGCTCGCCGCGGTGTACGGCGCCGCGCAGACGCTCCTCCGTCACGATTTCGCCCTCGACGAGGCCGGTCGCGACCGGTTCGTCTCGCTCATCGCCGAGGAGTCGGATCACCTGGGCCGGATCGTGAACGAGATACTTCTCGCGAACCAGCTCGACGCCGGGCGGGTCGATCTCGGCACCGAGCCCTTCGACCCGGTCGAGCTGGCCGATCGCGTCGTCGAGGCCGCCCGAGCCTATGCGCCGGCGGGCATCGTGCTCGAGCGATTGGCGGACGGGCCCGTGCCGCTCGTCTCGGCAGACCGCGACAAGGTGCGGCAGGTGCTCGTGAACCTGATCGAGAACGCCATCAAGTACTCGCCCGACGGGGGCCGGATCACGGTCGGGCTCGAGTCCGCACAGTCGTCGGACGAGGAGGGCGTGATCTTCTTCGTGAAGGACGAAGGGATCGGAATCCCGGCAGACGAGCAGTCGCGGATCTTCGAGAAGTTCTATCGCCTCGACCCACAGATGACGCGCGGTGTCGGCGGAACCGGTCTCGGGCTCTACATCTGCAGCGAGCTCGTGACCCGCATGGGAGGTCAGATCTGGGTCGAGTCGACCGAGGGAGAGGGCTCGACGTTCCTGCTCCAGCTTCGCGTCGAGCCCAGCGTGTTCCCGCGCGCGGTTCGGGGTCGGGCCCAGGTTTCGGGCGTGCGCTCGCCTGACCAGCTCGCCTAACCGAACAGGTCACTCAGGCGGATGCCGCCCTCGATCAGCCTCTCCAGGGGAACCGTCTCGACGAACCGGCGGATGCTCGGAGCGAGGAATCCGGGGATGTCGCCGCGCTGCTCGGCCTCGTCGACCGCCCGCAGCATGCCGGCGCGGAGTGCGACGTCGATCGTGTGCTGATCCCAGCGCCGCGTACCGTGCCGTTGTCCGGGCCGAGCGAGAGCGTGAGCTCTTCGCGTGTCGTGTGGAGGCGGCAGGCGGCGTCGTCGAGCCCGTCGAGGACGATCCGCTGGATCGTCGCGTCGATCCCGGAGCCGGCAAACGGCTTGCGAGGACTGCACGGGCTCGCCACCGCTGAGCCGCCGCCGATCGCACCCTTGCCCAGCTCGACGGCGATCAGCGTGACGGCGGCGACGAGCAGCGCGGCAAGGATCGCGATTGCCGGTGTCAGCCGTGTCGGGATCATGCGACGACTCCGCGGCGACGAAAGAGCAGGGCGAGCACGAGCGCCGCGCCGGCGAACGCTGCGCAGAGCAGAAAGGCAGGTCGGAAGGCGCGCGTGATCGTGTCCTTGATCGTGCCGACCAGCTTGTCGCGCGCCGCTGCGAGCGCCGGATCGTGGCGTGCGCCGTGCGCGTCGAAGGGTCGCGCGAGGTCCGGGATCTCGCCCGCACGAGCGCGTGCGAACTCGGCACGGGCATCGAGCGCGACCGGCACCTTGCTCGAGAGGCCGACGGGCGCGTCGAGCAGCACGGCGGTCGCCTTCAGCTCCGCTCGATGGCCGGCCGGCGGTAGCTCCGATGCAAGCAGGGGGGCAATGGAGGCGAGCGCCAGCACGAGGCCCAGGCTCCGGACTCCGATCGTGAGCGTTCCGCTGCGGGTCAACCCGGCACCCAGGTCCAGCGCAGCATGGGAGAAGACCGGGATCGACAGGCCGAGTCCGACGCCGCAGATCGCGAGTGCGCCCACGGCGAACCCGACGCTCGCCGACGGCAACAGTGCGAGCGCGACGAGGCCCGCCGAGAGCAGTGCAGTCCCTCCGCAGGCCGCGGCCAGGGCCGGCAGCCGTCTCTCCAGTGGACGGGCCGCCAGCGTGGCAGCGGGCAGGACGCTGACGATCGCGGCGCCCTTGATCGGCGAGTAGCCCCAGACCGTGATCACGAGCAGGACCGACAGGAAGAGCACGCCCACGAGCGCGCCGAACACGAGACCGATGCACGCGTTCGCCGGGACCGTGTGCGCGAGTGACCGCCGTCGGCCTTCCTCGTGCGCCGGCGCGACACGGACGGCGACGACGGCGGAGAGCCCGAGGGCGGCGAACGGCGCCTGGACCGCGAAGATCGCCCGCCAGCCGAATGCCTCCGTCACAACGCCGCCGAGCGCAGGACCGATGACGGCGCCGAATGTCCCGGCGAACGTCCAGACGATCGCACCTCGCGCGGCCGAGCCCGTCAGCGCCGCCAGCACCGGCAGGGAACCTGCAAGGAGCAGTGCCGCTCCCACGCCTTGCAGGCACCGGGAGCCGATGAGAAACGAGAGGCTGCTCGCCAACGAGCAGGCGATCGAGGCGGCCATGAAGAGGAGCAATCCGGCCGCGAGGACGGTCACGCCGCGTAGCCGTTGAACGACGAGAACCAGCGCCAGGGCCACTGCCGCGACGGCCGCGTTGTAGGCAGTCACCACCCACGCCACTCCCTCGATCGTCGTCTGGAAGCGTGTGTACAGCTCCGGCAGCGCCAGCACCACGATCGAGGAATCCGCAAACGCGATCCCGACCGCCACCGCGACAAACGCGATCGCGATCGGGGAGCCGACGCCGGGCGCGCGGGTCATCCCGTAGTTCTACGTGCGGGCCGAGATCTCTCTGGGAAACGCGTCGCTAGCCGCCGGTCACTGCGGCCGGTGGCAGACGGCCTCGATGTTGTTGCCGTCGGCGTCGTGGACGTACGCCGCGTAGTAGCTCTCGTGGTAGTGGGGGCGCAGGCCGGGAGGGCCGTTGTCCTTTCCACCGGCAGCCACCGCCGCCTCGTAGAACCTGTCCACCGTGGCGCGATCGGTCGCGGTGAAGGCGATGTGCGTCGCACCTCGCTCCGGGTTCGAGCCGATCCAGAAATCGGGGATTCCCTCGCCGCTGCCGAAGCCGGCGGCGCCCTCGAACTCCATCTGCACCGAGTAGCCGAGCGGCGTGAGCGCCTGCTCGTAGAAGCGCTTGGCCCGCTCGAAGTCACCGACGTTCGCAGTTACGTGATCGATCATCGCTCCTCCCTTCTGAGGCCCTGCCAGCCTAACGCGGCGCGGCGAAAGCGCGGGAAGGTGTGCGTCACCCGTCAGCCGGCGCGGGCGAATTTGAGGTCAGCGATGACCTCGTCCGCCGCCCGCTCGCCGGTCGCCACGGCGCCGTTGAGGAAGCCCTGGGCGTCGATGGAGGTGTGCTCCCCCGCGAAGTGGCAGTTCCCCTCCGGCTCCTGCTCGACGCCGGCGAACCGCGTGTACTGACCGACCTTCCAGTATGAGTACGACCCCTTCGACCACGGGTAGCCGGGCCAGAAGTCGACGGTCGCCTTACCGTTCCAGCGCTCCGAGATCCCCGGCAGCACCGGCTCGATCTGGCGCAGGAACTGCTTCGCCCGCTGACTGGGCGAGCCGGTGCCGAAGCTCGCGCCGATCGTGCCGCCCGTGTAGTCGACGAGGATCCCCGAGCGGCCGGGTTGCGCGCGCGAAACCTCCCAGGTGCTCTGGTATCCCCGATCGGAGTACGTCTCGCCGGTGAAGCCGAGGTTCTGCCAGCGGCGGTTCTCGAACTGGACGTGGAGCTTGGAATTCGTTCCCATCCCCAGCTCCTCGATCGCTGTGATCTTGCGCGGCTTGAAGCCGGCTCTCGTGTAGTCGACCGAAGCGCGAAGGATCGAGAAGGGGAGCGCGAGCACGACCTTGTCGGCAACCACCGTCGTGGTGCTCGGGCCCTGGTCGAACGAGAGCCTGAACGTGCCGTTGGCCCGCTGCTCGATGCCGACGAGCTCCGAGCCGAGCGTGACCTGACCTGCAAGCCGCTCGGCCAGCTGCGACGCGATCTGGTCGTTCCCGCCTCGCACGTGGAAGCGCTCGTCCGACTCCCCGAAGAGCTCGAGTGTCGTCTGCTTCGTGAAGCCGATGAGGTAGAGGAAGTTGAGCGCGCTCTGATCGCTCGTCTCCGCTCCGTACTCGATGTTGTATGCGACGTCGAGCAGCTGGCCGAGCTTCGAGCTGCGGCCGCCCTGGATCGTGGCGTCCAGGTACTCGGCGACCGACATGCGATCAAGCTCGCGCCCGCGCGGGGTGAAGCTCGTGTACGTCGTCGGGTACCCGGCCGCGTTCGTGTCGTCGCGCCACGTCCGCCAGGGCTTCTGGATGTCCGCGGTCGCCTGCGCTTCCGTGTAGCGCTCGCCGTCGAAGTAGAACGTGAGCTCGGTCCCCGGCGCCTCCGCAGCGTTGACGTCGTCCAGGTGCAGGTCGAGCTCCTTGGCAAGGCGCCGGATCTCGCGATGGCCGGTGTCCATGAACTCGCCGCCGTGCTCGCCGATCTGGCCGTCGTCGAAGACGTCGCGGATCGTCCAGCAACGGCCGCCGACGCGGTCGGACGCCTCGTACAGTTCGGTCGGGTAGCCCGCCTGTCGGAGCCGGTACGCGCAGGTGAGTCCGGCCAAGCCCGCCCCGACGACCACGATCCGAGGTCCGGCCACGGCGCGGGCGACCGGGACGAGCCGGCCGAGAGTCCCCGCGCCTGCCACCGCGACGCCCAGTGCGCCCGCGTCGCGGAGGAACGCTTGCCGCGTGGAACGCCGCTCGGCGCATGGCTCCAACGCATGCTCGAACGGCAACTCGCAACGGGCGGCATCCAGCCGGCGGACGGTCTGTCCGACCCATCGTGCCAAAGGCGTCCGCGCCATCCCCATCCCGCTCCTCTCCAGCCGAAGAGCATGATGCTCCGGGCGAGGAAACTCAAGCCCACCGGTAGCGACTGGGTTAGGGTCTCCGAGACCGAGGTCGGGCAGACAGCGGCGCCTTCGACCCAATCGAGGCAGGGAAAGGACGGCACAGACATGGCTCTCGGCTTCTACTTCACACCGAGCTCGTTCACCACATCGACGTACGACGACGTGATCAGCCGGCTCGACGCGGCGGGTGCCGGAGCCCCAGCCGGCAGGCTCTACCACGTCGCCATGGAGACCGAAGGTCAGATCCAGGTGTTCGACGTCTGGGACTCGCAAGAGTCATTCGAGGCATTCGGGGCGACGCTGATGCCGATCATGGCGGAGCTCGGGGCCGATCCCGGTCAGCCGCACGTCTCCCCGGTACACAACATCATCGAGGGCTGAGCCTGATCAGCGGACATTCTCGCCTCTGGTACGTCCTGTTCTTCGACGTTCGAGCCGAGTAGCTCCGGCCCGCTCCGTCGCGGGGCGCCTGGCTCAACGCCCAGGGCGTAAGCTGACCCCATGGATGCTGACAGGGCGCGTGAGCTGCTGACGGCGGAGCGCGAGCGGATCGAGAAGGCGCTCAGCCGGCTCGGGCACCGGGACGACGGCGAGCCCGCCGATGAGTACGACCCGGCGAATCTGGCGTCCGATCTCTACCAGGAGGAGTTCGACGCGGGTCTGGAACGCGATCTCCGCGACCAGCTCGCCGCGGTCGAGCGCGCGGAGCGACGGCTTGCCGACGGAACGTATGGCCTCTCGATCGAGAGTGGACTGCCGATTCCCGACGAGCGCCTCGAGGTGATCCCGACCGCCGAGCTGACGACGGAAGAGGAGCGGGCGGCGAGGCAACGGTGACGACGCCAGTGCGGCGCGGTCGCCTAGACTCCGCTGCGATGTCTTCGATGATCACGACCCGGTTCTTCCGTGGCAGGCCGGCGCGCAGGTGGCGCGCGGGCCCCGCAGGCTCGTAGCCAGCACTTTCTCCGCAGCGGCGCCCTTGCAGCTCTGATCGTGCGCGACGCGTGCGTCGGCGCGGACGATCTCGTGCTCGATCTCGGCGCCGGCAGTGGCCGGCTGACCGGGGAGCTCGCGCGCGCGGCTGCTCATGTGCTCGCCGTCGAGCTGGATCCGGAGTGGGCGAGGCGGCTCCGCGGACGCTGGGAAAACGTCGACGTGCTCGAGGGCGACGCGGCTTCCCTGCAGCTGCCGCGTGAGCCGTTCCGCGTCGTTTCCAACATTCCGTTCGACCGGACGACCGATCTGCTTCACCTGCTGCTCGACGATCCGTCGACGCAGCTCGTCCGGGCCGACCTGATCGTCGAGTGGGGGGTGGCCGTCAAGCGCGCCGTTCCCTGGCCGAGCACGCTCAACGACGTGATCTGGGGTGCGTTCTACGAGAGCAGCGTGATCCGGCGACTGCCACCGGCGGCGTTCGTCCCTCCGCCGGCCGTTCACGCCGGCGTGCTTGTCTTCCGGCGGCGCGCCGAGCCCTTGATCCCACCGAACGCGGTGAGCGGCTACCGCCGCTTCGTGGCGACGGGCTTCCGCCGCGGCCTTCGCGCCGTGGCGTCCGGGCGCTCGGTGAAGTCCGCTGCGAACGGACGCGCGACGGCCCGTGACCTGGACGCCCACCAGTGGGCCGAGCTCTTCCTCAGTCAGTCGGGAGCGCGGTTGCCTCGAGGCTTGATGTGAAACTCCGGCACGCACGGCTGGTGTGCCAGACGCGGCGCGGTTCAGCCGGCTCGGGCTTGCCCGTAGGAACCACTACGCGCTGCGCCCGATCCGGCCGAACCGCTTGGTCTGGCCCATCCCCCGCACGCACCCGAGTTTCACATCAGGCCTCTAGCGTGTGAGGCGGCCGAGGAGTATTCGGGCGAGACGTACCTCGGCTGCTTTCACTGCTGTCCGGCCGGCGTAGGGCGCGGCCGTCATCAAGGCCAGCTCGCTGCGGCCCTTGCCGACGGCGACGAAGTCGAACATCACACGCACGGTCGAGCCGTTGCTCGTCACATCGACGAGTGTCCGAAACGCCAGCGTCTGCGCGGTCAGGCGTGGGAACGGCAGCTTGCTGACCGAGACGAGCTTCGACTGCGGATCGGTAAGATCCTGCGCGAGTCCCCGGCGGAGGCAGCTGAGCGTGCGCGGATGGACGACGGTCCGCTGCCAGTCGAGCTGGACCATCTGCGCGGTCTGGAGCACGTGGACCTCGCTGCCGATGTCCAGCCCGGTCGCCTTGAATTCGGAGGCGGCGGCGCCCGTCACGAGCAGATCCGACTGCTTGGGCTTCCAGTCGGCGCAGCCGGTGTCGGTGGAGAGATCGGGCTTCGTGGCGCCGCCGCGCCACCCGGCGCCGAGGTCGGCGCGTTGCAGCACCGCCGCCTTCGCAGCCGCCTGATCGGCCGGATCCGGCTTGAACGGCGTCCGCTCCGCGGCGAGCGCGGAGGCGGCGAGAGCGAGCGGGAGCGCGAGCGTGAGAGCGAGACCTGTTCGCCGCGCTGCGCGATTGGCTGCGGACATCTTGGTTGAGAACGGCATGTGGACCCCGTGGTCGCGGCTACCGAGGTCAAGATCGCCACGCACCTCCGGAACTTGCCGCCAACCCCTCGAACGAGGGACAGATCGCGCTGCCGTTCGTGTAGCCCGATCTGGAGAAGAGCCGGGCCGACCGCGTGTGGTCACCGTTGCGCCTGAGCTCGACCGGCTGTGCTAGTGAGCAAGGGTCGCGATGGAGCGCTCGCTCGACCCCGCTCGGCTGGGAGACCACGTGGACCGCCTTTACCGGGCCGCCTGGGCCCTCTGCGGCTCCCGCGAGGACGCCGAGGACCTCGTCCAGGAAACCTACGCGCGCGTGCTCGCCCGCCCGCGCCTGATCCGCAACGAGGATGACCTCGGCTATCTCTTGCGCGCGCTGCGGAACACCTTCCTGAACCAGAAGCGGAGCGAGGGGCGCCGGCTCCGTCCCGGCCCGCTGCCGGACCAGCTCGACCTCGTCGCCGATCCGCAGGCGCGCGAGCCGCAGGCCGCGCTCGAGGCCGGCGAGCTGTACGCCGCGATCGCCGCGCTCCCCGGCGATTTCCGCGACGTCCTCGTCGCGGTCGACATCACGGGCCTCTCCTACAAGGAGGCGGCACGCGCCCTCCGGATCCGCGAGGGCACGGTGATGAGCCGCCTCTACCGTGCCCGCCAGCAGGTCGTGCGCCGAATCGACGCCAGCTCGGCGTGACGAGCGACGGCGTCTCAGTCGCGCGTGTCAGCCGTTCCCACGAGCACCTTTTCCCCCGAGGAGGCTTGATCGCCGTCGGCCTGTTCCCGCGTGACGGTCAATGTCGGGAAGTCCTTCGGCGACACGCCCGCCCAGAGCGTGACGTTCCGGCTCTCGTTGAACGTCCCGATGGGTACGAGCACGCCGGCGGGATTCCGCAGCCACGCCTCGTAGAAGCGCCCGCCGTCGAGCCGGGGAAGGCCGGTCGCATCGAGCTCGATCCGCCAGCCTGACGATGTCTTGACGAGCGTCGCGTCACCCTTGGCGCCGGGCGCCAGGCTGGTCGCCGCGAGGGTCGGCCTGGAAGCGCTCGCCTGACGTGCCCGAACGGAAGACGGTCAGCCCGATGGCCACGGCCAGCACAGCAGTCGCGGCGGCGCCGATCAGGACGAGCCCTCGAGGCAGCGTCACGCGGCGCGCACGTCGCTGCGCCTCGATGCGCGCTCGTAGGGCCGCGGGCGCAACGACCCCGTCCGTGGCGCTCCGCGCGAGCGCGACGGCACGCTGTTGCTCGGCGAGCTGGTCGGCGAGCTCCGAGGACGCCGCGACCCGGGCCTCGAGCGCGGCACGACGCTCCGGTGCGAGCGACCCGTCCGCGAGCGCTGCCAGCTCGGCGATCTCCTGACCGCTGGCTGGGTCCTCTCGGCGGCGTCTCATCGACATCGCAACCCGAAAGGTAGCTCCGAGCGCGCGCCGAGCGAGCCGCAGTGGGCGCGCGACGAAGCCACGGGAAGAGCACAGGGAGTCCTCACACCATCGAGGACACCCTCTTCGGCCGAGCTATTCCCGAGTCGTCGCGCGCACTCGAAGGCGTTACGGGCTCGCCCGGCTTGGATTTGCCGCCGCAGGAATAGACGCCGGATCGCCGGTGTCTCCAGTCCCTAAGAGAGGACAACCACTCCGAGAGGAACAGAGCATGCGTACAACACAGCTCGGCCAGGCCGACCGCGGCGCGGCGGAGGTGGCGCGATGAACGTGCTCATCGTCGCCCTCGACCCCGTGCTTCCGGCGGAGGTCCCGGACGCCGAGGTCCTCGTCGTCGCGCCGGCGCTGAACTCGTGGCTCCGGCGCTGGGTGTCGGATGAAGACGCCGCTCGCCGCCGAGCGGGGGAACGAGTCGCCACGTACGTCGAAGGGCTGGAGCGACGCGGAGTCCACGCCGAGGGTCGCGTCGGCGACGCCGATCCCCTGCAGGCGATCGCGGATGCCCTGCCGACGTTCCCGGCCGACGAGATCGTGATCGCGGCCCAGCCCGAGCGCTCCGGTCGGCTCGCAGACGAACTCGTGTCGCGTGCGCGCGACCGCTTCGCGCTCAACACGCTTGCGATCACCGCTGAAGCCTCGTTCAGCGCCGGCGCCGACCGCGCGGGAATAGCCGCCGCGTCGCCGGTGTCTCCAGTGCACGGGAGGTCAACCACTCCGAAAGGAAGATCATGAAGAACCTCGTTCGTCCCAAGGAGTCGCGCCGTGTGAAGCCTGCGCGGCCGGCGGTGGCGGCAGTGGCATTGGCGGCCGCCGTCGCCGGCGCGGCCGGGATCGTGGCCGGCCAGGGGAAGGCGGCACCGCCCGGCAAGGCCGACGAGGCGTCGGCTTCACACCTCCGCCAGGAGGCCATGTTCAAGCAGCCGCAGCTCAAGCACGGACTGCTGAAGGTCGTGGGCACGAAGGCAAGCGACAAGATCGTGCTTCGCCTGCAGGCAGGCGAGCCGGGCATTCTCCAGGTCGACGTCGGCGACGACGGCTCGGCCGACTTCACCTTCGAGCGCAAAGACATCGCGAAGATCGCCGTCGATGCCCGCGCCGGCGACGACCTCGTGCGCATCGACGAGGCCAACGGGGTCTTCACCGACAGCATTCCGACGACGATCGACGGTGGAGACGGAAACGACAACCTCGCCGGCGGTACCGGGGCGGAGAAGCTGCTCGGCGGCGACGGGAACGACTCGATCGACGGGAACAAGGGCAACGACCTGGCGCTGATGGGTGCCGGGCGACGACACGTTCGTCTGGGATCCGGGCGACGGCAGCGACACGGTCGAGGGCCAGGCGGGCGCGGACACGATGCGCTTCAACGGCGCCAACGTCGCGGAGCGGGTCGACCTGTCGGCGAACGGAAGCCGGCTCCGGTTCTTCCGTGACGTCGGCAGCATCACGATGGACACCGACGGCGTCGAGCGGGTCGACTTCAACGCGCTCGGCGGTTCCGACCAGGTCACCGTCAACGACCTGAGCGGAACGGACGTCGGCAGGGTGAACGTCGACCTCGCAGGGACCCTCGGCGGCGCCGCAGGCGACGGCCAGGCCGACCGCGTGATCGTCAACGGCACCAACGGCAACGACACGATCAACGTCAGCGGAGACGCGTCTGGTGTCGCCGTGTCCGGCCTGCCCGCGCTGGTGGCGATTCAGCACCAGGATGCAAGCGACGGGCTCGGCGTCAACGGGCTCGGCGGCAACGACAGCATCTCGGCAGCCGCCCTCGCAGCCCAGGCGATCGTCCTTGCCCTCGACGGCGGCGCCGGTGACGACACGCTCGGCGGCGGCCAGGGCGTCGAGACCCTGCTCGGCGGCGACGGGAACGACTCGATCGACGGGAACAAGGGCAACGACGTGGCGCTGATGGGCGCCGGGGACGACACGTTCGTCTGGGATCCGGGCGACGGCAGCGACACGGTCGAGGGCCAGGACGGCGCGGACACGATGCGCTTCAACGGGGCCCCCGCTGGCGAGCGGGTCGACCTGTCGGCGAACGGAGGCCGGCTCCGGTTCTTCCGTGACGTCGGCAACATCACGATGGACACCGACGGCGTCGAGCGGGTCGACTTCAATGCGCTCGGCGGTTCCGACCAGGTCACCGTCAACGACCTGAGCGGAACGGATGTCGGCAGGTTGAACGTCGACCTCGCGGGCACCCCGGCGGCGCCGCAGGCGACGGCCAGGCCGACCGCGTGATCGTCAACGGCACCAACGGCAGGGACGGAGTCGCAGTCGCCGGCAGGAACGGCTCGGCCAGCGTGACCGGCCTCGCCGTGAGGGTGAACGTCACGAGTGCGGAGCCCGCGAGCGACACGCTCGTGATCAACACGCTCGACGGCAACGACGTCGTCCAGGCGTTCGGGCTCGCCGCCTCGGCGGTCAAGCTGCAGGCCGAGGGAGGCAACGGCAACGACGTCCTCGTCGGCGGCGCAGGCGACGACGCCCTGTTCGGAGACGCCGGCGACGACCTTCTGATCGGCGGTCCCGGTCAGGACGCCCTCGACGGCGGGCCGGGCAACAACATCCTGATCCAGGCCTGACCGCAGCAAGGCAACCGGAGGCGGCCGAGTCGCCGCCTCTGGTTGCCTGCTTCAGGTCGCAGTTCGTGGCGCGTGAGCGACGACGCCCGGTAGCCAGTCTCTGACGGCAGCAGCGACGCCCTGAAGGTCGGTTCTCAGGCTGTGGTCGCCGGAGACTTGCGCGACGGTGCGAAGCGCGGTCGCGGGTGGAATGCCGAACGGATCTCGCGCGCCTTGAACGACCAGGGTCGGGACCGTCACCGCGTCGAGCTCGGGGAGGCGGCTCGGCGTCGGGCGCGCTCCTGAGCGGGGCCGCGGCTGCAGCGGGAAGGCGAGGCACAGCACGCCGGAGGCGCCCGTCGCCGCCGCGGTCCGGCAGGCCACGCGCGCGCCGGAGGAGCGTCCGCCGACGATCAGCGGCAACCCGCGCAGCTCATCCGCGAGGAGCTGGTCGACGACCGCCGTCCAGGCGGTGTCGAGTTGGCCCGCCGGGGCGGGGGAGCGCCTCCCGGCGACGCGGTACGGCTGCTCGACGAGCGCGACGGTGATCCCTTGCGAGCGTGCGACCTCCGTCGCCGTCACGAGGTCGCGCGACGTCACGCCTCCACCTGCCCCGTGGCCTAGGACGAGCGCGGCTCTCGGCTCGGCGGCGCCGTGCAGATGGGCGTTCGCCGGACCGTGCGGAGTGTCCACGACGAGCATCGTCACCCCGGTGATGCTGGCAGTCCTGGTCCCTGCGTGTCCAGACTTGTTGCGTCCGGCGTTTCGAGGCAGCCGTCAATCGGGGAGCATCGGCATCGTCAGCCCCTGGTCGCGGCCGAGCAGCACGGCCCGCGTGACCGCGGTCGTTCCGAACCGCTCACGCACCGCGTCGAGCGCGGCGTCGAGCGCGTCGCGACGTGGTCGTTCGAACGGCAGCGGCAGCTGGACGGCGTCGTCGTCCTCGAGGTTCGCGACCGCCACTCCGACCAGCGTGAGGCCTTGACGCTCGATCATGGGCATCGCCGTCGCGAGCAGCCCTCTCGCCGTGGCGAGGATCGCCTCCGTCTGCGCGGTCGCGCGAGACAGGGTGTGTGACCGGGTCGCCCGCGAGAAGTCGTCGAAGCGCAGACGGAGCACGACGGTGCGGCCGACCCGGCCGGCGGCGCGCATCCGGCGCGTGACGCGGTCGACGAGGGCGATGAGCGCGGCGTCGATCGCCTCGGGCGATTTCGGCGAGCGGCCGAGCGCGCGCTGCGCGCCGATCGAGCGGCGGCGGCGGCCGACCTGGACCCGCCGGGGATCGCGGTTGTGGGCGAGGGCGTGGAGGTGTCGTCCCGACGCCCGGCCGAGCATGGACACGAGGGTCGCCTCGGCGAGCTGGGCGACCTCGCCGACGGTCGTGATCCCCCGCTCGTGGAGCTTGCCGGCGGTCACCCGTCCCACGCCCCAGAGGCGCTCGACCGGCAGCGGGTGGAGAAACGCGAGCTCGCCGTCGGGCGGCACCACGAGCAGGCCGTCGGGCTTGGCCACCCCGCTCGCCACCTTGGCAAGGAACTTCGTCCGGGCGATCCCGACCGTGATCGGGAGGCCGACCCGCTCGAGCACGTCGTTCCGCAGTCGCACGGCGATCTCGGTGGGCGTGCCCGCGATCCGCCTCAGCCCGCGTACGTCGAGGAACGCCTCGTCGATCGACAGCCCTTCGACGAGCGGTGTCGCATCTTCGAACACGCGGTAGACGGCCTTGCTCGCCTCGGAGTAGGCCGACATGCGGGGCTCGACCACGATCGCCTGCGGGCAGAGCCGCCTGGCCTGCGATCCGCTCATCGCGGTACGGACGCCGTGGGCCTTGGCCTCGTAACTCGCTGCGAGCACGACGCCTCCGCCCACGATCACGGGCAGCCCCCGCAAACGCGGGTCGTCGCGCTGCTCGACCGACGCGTAGAAGGCGTCCAGATCGGCGTGCAGGATCTCCGCCTCCTGCGACACGAACATATGTTCGCATCGCTGTCAACCCGCAGGCCGTTTCACGCCGACCACTGAGCGTTCCGAGCGCGCGAAGCCGGGCGCACCCGATCCTCGCCCGCGAAGGTCGGCCTGTAGGCGAGCACCAGGGCGGCGAGCCAGGCGACGACGTAGCCGTAGAGGCCGATGTGGTGGTACAGGCGTCCCGTGGGGCCGTTCATCACCAGCTCGAGGCTTCCCCCGACGAGGAGGGCGAAGAGCACGGCGAACCAGCCGCTGCGGCGGCCCTCGCGAAGCAGGGTGAGCGCGATCACGCCCAGGAGCACTCCGGCGATGACGGCGTAGACGCCCGCCATGAAGTAGTGGACGGTGGAATGCGGGTTCGACCACCCGCGCTCGTGGATGGCCAGCCGCATCGCCCACATCCCGTGCTCGCCGCCGGCGGCCACGGCTCCCCAGATGACGAGCATCGCGGCGGTGTTCATCGGGCCGAGCCGCCGCCGCAGGGCCAGGAGCGCGGCGGTCGGGGCGAGGATCACGGCCAGCGCCACGAGCTGAAGCCAGAGCGGCGCGACATCATTCGCGTTCATGCGAGACGAGGCTAGTGTCGGCCGCGCTCCCGCCCATCGATGAAAACCCCAGACTTGGAGGCGTCGGGCTCGTGAACGCCGGTGAGCCGTAGGAACGCGAGCACCGCGTGGACGCGTCGGTTCTCGCTCGCGTCGCGGGGAGGTCGAGCTTTCGGAGGATGCTACGAACGTGCGCCTCGACCGTCTTGGGCGTCACGTAGAGCTCCGCGGCGATCCCGCGGTCCGTCTTGCCCTGCGCGATCAGCGCCAGCACCTCGCGCTCGCGCGGCGTCAGCTCCGCCAGTGGATCGCGGGCGGCAGGAGCGCCGAGCAGCTCGCTGACGAGTGAGGGCTCGATGACCGTTCCTCCCTCGGCGACCTGCTCCAACGCGGCCACGAACGCGCCCACGTCCGCGATCCGGTCCTTGAGCAGGTAGCCGATCCGGTCGGCTGCACCGGTCACCAGCTTCAGGGCGTAGTCGACCTCGACGTACTGCGAGAGGACGACCGTGCCCACCTCGGGGTGGGCGGAGCGGATCTCCTGCGCGGCGAGCAGCCCTTCGTTCGTGTACGTGGGCGGCATGCGGATGTCGATGACGGCGACGTCGGGCGGGTCGGCCGCGATCAGCCGCAGGAGCTCCTCGGCGTTGCCCGACTGTGCGAGGACGTCAATGCCTTGCTCGGACAGCAGTCGCGCGAGGCCCTCGCGTATGACGACGGCGTCGTCGGCGAGGATCACGCGCACGGGATCGCCGCCGTGACCCGTGTGCCCCCTCCGGCAGGGCTCTCGACAAGCAGGCGGCCGTCGAGGGCCTCGACCCGGTCGCGGAGGCCGCGCAACCCGGCCCCGCCCGCGTCGGCGCCGCCGGCTCCGTCGTCGGCGACGTCGATCGCGACGCGCCCGTTCGCGCGTGTGATCTCGACGGTGGCGCGGGTGGCGTTTGCGTGCTTGGCGACGTTTGCGAGCGCCTCGGCGGCGACGAAGTACGCAGTCGCCTCGACTGCGACGGGAAGGCGCTCCGTGTGGACGGTCAGCTCGACCGGGAAGGGGGTGCGGCGTGCGAGGGCAGCGAGCGCGGGGGCGAGCCCTTCCTCCGTCAGAATCGCGGGGTGGATCCCGCGCGCGAGCGCGCGCAGCTCGTCGAGCGCATCGACGACCTCGGCGTCCGCCTCGGCGAGAAGCTCGTCGACCGCCGCGTCGCCGTCGGCGAGCCGGCCGCGGGCGAGCTGGAGCGCGAGCCGGATCCCGAGCAGGCGCTGTTGCGCGCCGTCGTGGAGGTCGCGCTCGACGCGACGCCGCTCGGCGTCGCCGGCCTCCACGATCCGGGTGCGCGAGGCGCGCACCTCCGCGAGCTGGGCGCGCAGCTCCGCCTGCAGGCGCGAGTTCTCGAGGGCGAGGCTCGCCGCCGCCCCCACCGCCTCGACGAGCTCGGGGTCGTCCAGGAGCGACGGGTCGTGCACGAGGGCAGCAAGGCGCTTTCCGACGGGCTCGAGTACGGTAACCGCCCGGCCGGGCCGACTCTCCGGGTCGAGCGCGTTCCCGTCGGGATCGACGTAGCGCTCCTCGGCGGGGAGCCAGAAGGCGAGCTCGAGCGACTCGTCGCCGAGCGTGCGGGCGATCGCGTCGCGGACCTGCGCGGGTGGCGGCAGCGAGCCGAGCTCGACCACCAGCTCGGCCACGGCGGAGCGGTGCAGCCGCGTACGGAGGAGGCCGACGAGAAAGGCGACCGGAATCGCAGCGAAGGAAACGTCCGCGACCCACAGGAGAACGCTTCCTTCCGTCTTCCCGCCGGCGACGTCCACGACCAGGACGACGCCCAGCAGCATTGCGCTCACGGCGGCCGCCAGCAGCACAGGGGCGAGCGCACGCCGCGTGAGGCCGGACGCCCTGCGCACCCGCAGGACGAGCAGCGCGGCGCCCGTCACGAGTATGGCGATGCCGACGAGCGACCCGAGGGTGTCGATGGCGTCCGTGGCGCCGGGGTCCCGGCCGAGGGAGAGCAGATTCCTGGGGCAGCCCGGGCAGTCGGAGTTGCGGGGATCCCAGTCCAGCTGGGACGACGAGCGAGAGAAGCAGCACGGTGGCATACGTGAATGCTCCACGAAGTGCCGCTCGAAGCGCGTGGAGATGCCGTCCGCTCGGAAAGGCGAGAAAGAGATGCACCGCGATCGGAAGCGAGAACCAGTAGACGAGCTCGGCGAGGGTGAACGGCAGCGCGGCGTTCCAGTAGAGATGGTACGTGAGGTCGACGAATCCCAGCGCTGTCATCAGCGGCCCGACCCGGTTTCCGGGACGCCGGTACCAGGCGATCAGACCGGCGGCGATCCAGATCGAGTCGAGTTGCGACACTGCGCGACCTTCTCGGGCTCGCTGAACGGCTGGAATCCGTGCGCGAAGAGCTCGAGTGCGACGGCCGCGGCCGTCACCGTCGCTCCGGCGAGAGCTAGCGCCACGAGCAGCCGGCGGCTCATCGAGGGTCGGCAGCGAGCTTGGCGAGCGCTGCGCCCGAGAGCTCGTCCTTGTGGATGAAGCCGTTGCACGGGACTCCGCTCGAGCCGCTGCCCGAGGTCCGTCGCGTCCCGACTCGAGGTGAGGACGACGACGGGCCCTGTGCCGCCCTGTGCGAGCTGCTCGGCGACCGCGAACCCGTCCGTGTCTGGCAGGACGACGTCCAGGAGCACGAGCTCGGGGCACAGCTCCTCGACCGCGGCGAGCGCCGAGGCTCCGTCCTCCGCCTCCCCGACCACCGTGAACCCGCCGGCCTCGAGGAGCCGCGGGCGAAACCGCGGAAGCCGGCATGGTCGTCGACGATCAGCACCGTCTGCGGCACGTGCGAATCGTCTCATGCCAGACCGACCGGAGCATTGGGGAAATCCCCAATCTTCCGGCCGGATCGCCGAGGACCGGGGATTTCATCGATGCGACCCGGCGAGACGGGTGCCTACCGTCGACGCCATGAACGACCGGTCATCTCCTACGCATCGGGGCCGTCGCCGCAGTCGCCGGAGCAGGGGCGCAGCTCGTCGCGACGATGCTCGAGCCGGACTGGGGCGGCGAACCCGGCGAGGCGATCCGCATCGTCGCGAAGAGCGGATTCTGGACCGGCGACCGGCTGCTCGACCTGATCGGGGTGCTCCTGGCGGTCGGAGCGCTCACCGTCGCCGGCCGGACATTCGCGGAGGGAGCTGGGCGGGAATGGGCCCGTGCCGGCCAGCCGTTCCTCCTGCTGATGGGCGCGCTCGGCGCGGGCGCGGTCGTCGCGGGGGCGAACATGAAGGAGTTGGCGGACACGTGGGCGGGATCCGCCGCGGGCGAGAAGGGGTCGTACCTGGCCGCCTTCGATGCGGCGAGCAACGCGACGGAGGATCTCTTCTTCGGCGCGTTCCTGGCGCTTGGCGTCTACCTTGCCGCCCTTGCGGCGGCGATCCTGACCGGAGGCGTCTATGCGCGCTGGATCGGCTGGGCCTCTGCCGTCGCCGCGGCACTCGTGCTCTCCGGCGACCTGCTCGTGCTCGTGTCCGACGCCGCGTTCATCGCCGTGCTCGTCGGCTTCGCGCTCTTCATGGCCGTGCTGATCGCGCTCGGCGTCTCGATGTGGCGACAGGCGGCGGCGCCGCAGCCGCGCGTCGGGCAGGCGCCACTCGGCGTCGGCACCTGAGGTGGCGGGCCCGCCGGGGCGGCGCCGGCGGGCCCGCCCGAGCGTCAGTTGCTCATCGCGGCCATCGCGGCCTTGCTGCGCTCGTCGATCTCCTCAGGCGTGAGATCCTCGATGTGGGTCGCGATCGACCACACGTGGCCGAACGGGTCGGTGACCGTGCCGAAGCGGTCGCCCCAGAACTGGTCCTCGACCTCCATCGTGACCGTCGCGCCCTCGCCGACCGCCTGAGCGACGACCGCGTCGACGTCCTCGACGTACATGAAGACGCTCGCGGTGGTGGCGCCCAGCTCCTTCGGCGGGCGCACGGATGACTGCGGGAACGGGTCCGAGAGCATGACCAGCGAGTCTCCGATCTCGAGCTCGGCGTGGCCGATCGTGCCCTCCGGGCCCGGCATGAGCACCCGCTCCTTTGCGCCGAACGCCCGCTTGTAGAACTCGATCGCCTCCGTCGCATTGTCGACGGCGAGATACGGCGTGAGGGTGTGATAGCCCTCCGGAATCGGCTTCGTCGCCATGGATCCCCCTCCGGTTCGTCGTGAACGAAGCTTCACAGCCTACGGGCCGGGTGCACACGCTGCGCGGCAGTGACGATCAGGAGGGTTTCTGCTCCTGGTCGGCGGTTGCCCGGTCGAGTAGAAGTAGCCCGAACATGGCGGATGCGCTGACTCCCGGCGTCGCGGGTCTCCCCGGCGCTCGATGCGGACGCTGCGCGGCCCGCCGTCCGCGAGCCTGAACCGGCTCAAGCCCGATCAGCCTGAACCGGCAGACTGCCGCCGGACGGGACGACTCAGCGTGAGGAAGGCTGCGGCACGATCCGGATGTAGGGGCGCGGCTCCTCCCAGCCCTCCGGATACGTCTCCTTGCGCCTCCTCGTTGGACACCGAACCGGCGATGATCACGTCCTCGCCCTGGCGCCAGTTGACCGGCGTCGCGACCTTGTGCTTGGCGGTCAGCTGCAGGGAGTCGATCACGCGCAGCACCTCGTCGAAGTTGCGGCCGGTCGTCATCGGATAGACGAGGATCAGCTTGACCTTCTTGTCCGGGCCGATCACGAAGACGTTGCGCACCGTCTGGTTGTCGGCCGCCGTCCGATCAAGGGGATCGCCTTGCGTATCGGCGCCAAGCATCCCGTACAGCTTCGAGACCTGGTAATCGGCGTCACCGATGATCGGATAGTTGGGCGCGTGACCCTGCGTCTCCTCGATGTCGCGCGCCCACCCGTCGTGCCTGTCGACCGGGTCGACCGACAGTCCGATGATCTTCACGTTTCTGCGATCGAACTCCGGCTTGATCTTCGCCATGTAGCCGAGCTCGGTCGTGCAGACCGGGGTGAAGTCCTTCGGGTGCGAGAACAGGACGACCCACGAATCGCCGATCCACTCGTGAAAGCCGATCGGCCCCTCGGTCGTCTCCGCCTCGAAATCCGGTGCGGTCTCGCCAAGCTGAATGCTCACCCTTCCCTCCTTCTGTCGTTCGATGTCGCAGATGACTCCGACGGTACGGCGTCGGCAGTCTCGTGTAAGCGTACGTGCCCGTGGGAGCCGTACGGTGGCGCCGCCCCCCTGTCTCGGCTCAGCCGCGAAGATACGCGAGCACGGCGAGCACGCGGCGGTGGTACCCGGACGCCTCGCCGATCCCGAGCTTGAGCAGGATGTGGCGCACGTGCGTCTCGACGGTCTTCGGGCTCAGGAAGAGCTTCTGGCAGATGCCGTCGTTCGAGTGTCCTTCCGCGATGAGCGCGAGGACCTCGCGCTCGCGGTCGGTGAGCTCGTCGAGAGGGCTCTGAGGGCGGGGTCGCCCCATCAGCCTCGAGACGATCGTCGGGTCGAGGACGCACTCGCCTTCGGAGATGCGCTCCAGGGCGTCGACGAGCACGGCGACGTCCTTGACGCGCTCCTTGAGCAGGTAGCCCGAGCGCTCGAGGTGCTCGTCGAGCAGACGCATCGCGTAGTGGGACTCGAGGTAGTGGGAGAGCACGAGCACCCCGACCGAGGGCTGGAGGCGGCGGATCTCCTGGGCGGCGACGAGCCCTTCGTCGGTCTGCGTCGGCGGCATCCTGATGTCGACGATCGCCACGTCGGGCCGGGTGAGCTCGACCCGTCGAAGGAGCTCGTCGGCGGTACCGGCTGTTCCGGCCACCTCGATTCCGGCGTCTGTCAGCAGTCGCGCGAGGCCCTCGCGGAGGAGTGTCTCGTCGTCGGCGATTACGACCCGCACGGGAGCTCTGCGCGGATTGTGACGCGTCCGTTCGTCGCCGTGTTCGAGGCAGAGCGTGCCGTCGAGCGCACCGAGCCGGTCCTCGAGCGCGACGGGATCGAGAGCACGACCCTCGTCGTGGGTCTCGACCTCGACGACGAGCGTCCCGTCGCGCCGCTCGCCCTGGACGACGATGGTGCTCGTCGCGACGCGCGCGGCCTCGGCGACGACCGTATAGGCGGCAGTCTCGACCGCGGACGGGAAGCGGTCCGCCGGGAGGCTGCGGATCCGGATCGGGACCCGACTCTCCTCGGCGAGCGCGTGGACGGCGACGGACAGTCCGCCGTCGGCGAGCACCGTGGGGAAGATCCCGTGCGCGAGCTCACGCAGCTCCGAGATCGCCCGCTCCAGCTCGGCGTCCGCGTCGTCCAGTGCTGAGACGGCCTGCGCGGAGGTGTCCGGCGGAAGCCGCGAACGCAGCAGGCGGAGCGAGAGCGCAAGTGCGACGAGCCGCTGCTGGGCGCCGTCGTGCAGGTCCCGCTCCAACCGCTTCCGCTCGTCGTCGCCTGCGTCCACGATTCGCGCGCGGGAGGCCCGAAGCTCCTCGAGCTGCGCCCGGACCTCGGCTTGCAGGCGCTCGTTCTCGAGCGCCAGGCGGGCCGCTGCGGTCACCTCCTCGACCAGCTGCGAATCGTCGAGCAGCCCGGGCGCGTGTCCCAGCATCGCGACTGGGCGTCCACCGACGGCGATGGTCGTCCGCTCGCCGCACAGGGACAGGTCGGCGGGACGGCCCTGCGCGTCAACGAGCTGCCCGGAACGGGCCAGCGGATAGCCGAGCACGAGGCGCGGGATCGCCGACGATCCCGGCGAGGGCCGCCCGCAGGCCGCCGGCCGGAGGCGACTGCGCGAGGTCGACGACGAGACGCGCGACCGCTGCCCGTGCCCGGCGGGCACGGGCGAGGCCGAACGCCACGCCGAGCGAGATCGCCGACAACGCGGCCGCCTCGCCCAGCCAGAGGCGCCGTTCGAGCGTCCCGTTCGAGAGCAGGCCGCGATCGATCGACGCGGCGAACGTGGCCGCGACCAGCGCGAGGTATGCGGCGCCCGCCGCGAGCACCGGCCAGCCCGGCCGGCGCGCGGCGCTCGTCGCGCGGACGAGCCTCAAGAGCACCAGGAGGCAGAGCGCCGTCGCCCACGCGAGACCGGCGTACACGCCGACCCGGTTCAGCTCCTCGACGGCGCGTCCGTGGTCGGCCAGGACGAGCAGGTTGCGCGGACATTGCCCGCAGCCCTGCGACCTCGGGTCGAACACGAGCGCCGGCAGCAGACCGAGGACGAGGACGCCGCCGGCGTAGGCGACTCCAACCGTCCAGCGCTCCCAGCTCGAGGCGAGCCGGCCGCTCGGATAGGCGAGGACTGCGTGCCCGACGAGAGGCGCGCAGGCGGCGTACAGGCAGAGACCGATGGTGAAGGCGAGCGCCGAGCCGATCCCCGGGTTGTTCCACTCGAGCACGAACCAGGCGAACCCGGCGGCGGCGAGCAGCGGACCGAAGCGGCTTCCGGGCCTCCGCAGCCAGAAGGCGAGGCCGGCGCCGATCGACGCCCAGCCCGCTGCGAGCAGGGCGGCTGCTCCGGCAGGGCGACGACCCGGCGAACGAGAGGTCCGGATCGGACCGACTCACACGCAAGGAGTAGATGCCGACGGCGACGCCCAAGCCCGACACCGCGACCGCAACGAGCGCTCGACGCATGCTGCACATGGTCCCACGCGGCCGGCTCGACTCCAATCAGGGCGCACCCTGAACACAGGGCGGCGAACTCCAGGCTCAGCCCCGACGCGCATCCCGCTGCGGCGACCTAGCGTCGTCGGAAAACGCACAAGGAGGCTGACGAGATGAGGATCGACATCAAGGTCGCCCTCGCTCTGCTGGCGACCCTTGCGGTGACCGGCGCCGCGGCGACCGCCGTCCAGGCGACCGCACCGGGCAAGAACGGCCGGATCGTCTTTCGCCGCTACCTCGACCTCGACCAGACCCGCGCCGCGATCTTCACGGTGAACCCCGACGGGACGAAGGAGACGCGCGTCACCAACCCGCCCGCCCGCGTCATCGACACCGAGCCGGACTGGTCGCCGAACGGAGCCAGGATCGCGTTCGAGCGGCAGGTCCCCTGTCCGGCAGGAGGCCGGAAGAGCGGCCTGAACAACACGTGCGACCTCGTCTACACGGTGCAGCGCGACGGCAAGGGACAGAGGCTGCTCGTGCCCTGCGGGTTCAAGGCGGATCCGGCGAAAGAGGCCTTTCCGGGCAACTGCGTCGGAGTCGACCAGCCCGCCTGGTCGCCGGACGGGTCGAGGATCGCCTTCGTCTACAACCTGGTCGACCCGGCCTACACGGGCAGCCTGAACCTCGACGCGGGGATCTGGATCGTGAACGCGAACGGGAGCGGCCTCCGTCAGGTCACTCAGCAGGCGCCGGGCACCTCCTGGGACTCCGGCCCGCAGTGGTCGCCCGACGGGCGCAAGCTCGTCTTCGCCCGCTACGACTTCACCACCAAGGCGGACGCGGTCTTCACCGTCGACGTCGACGGCAGCGGCCTGTTCCAGGTGACGCCGTCGCGGCTGGACGCGGGCAACAGCCCGGACTGGTCGCCCGACGGACAGTGGCTCCTCTTCAGGGCCGCAGAGGGATCGCTGAACGTCTACAAGGCGCGTCCCGACGGGACGGGGCTCACGAACCTGACGCAACGAGGCGGGCGGCGTCCAGTACGCGTCGTCCTCGTTCTCACCCGACGGCACCAGGATCACGACCGCGAAGAGTCCCGGATCCGGCCGAGAGGGCGCCGCGGACGTCTACGTCATGAACGCGGACGGGTCGAACATCCGCCCGGTCACGCGGACCAGGCTCTGGGACAGCGGCCCCGACTGGGGCACGGCGCCGCTGCGGTGAAAGGGAGCGGCTTGCGCACTCCCGGATCAGGGCGCACCCTGAACGCAGGGCGTCGAACTCCAGGCTCAGCCCCGATGTGCCGGCGACCGGACGAGCCTACTGTCGGCTGCAGACAGCGAAGGAGGCAGAAGATGCAGCCAGTGAAGTACGCCGTAGGAAGCCTGCTCGTCGCGCTCGCGGCGCTCGCGCTCCTTGCAGCAGCCACGGCGTCAAGTGCGGCTCAGGGCGCCGCCAAGTGGAGGATCGCCCTCACGACCAACCGTGAGGGCGACTCGGAGATCTACAGCATGAACGCCGACGGGACCGGCGTGCGCAGGCTGACCCACAGCCCGAAGTTCGACGGCGCCGGCCCCTGGTCGCCGGACGGGCGGAAGATGCTCTTCTACAGCCAGCGTTCAGGCGGCGGCGAGGTCTGGGTGATGAACGCGGACGGGAGCGGCCAGCGGAACCTGACGCGGAACCCCGCCTTCGACGGCCCGTGCTGCTGGTCGCCCGACGGGCGGAAGATCCTCTTCACGAGCAACCGCGACGGCAACAACGAGCTCTACGTGATGAACGCGGACGGCAGCGGGCAGCGGATCCTCGCACCCAGCCCGTCGTCACAGGAATGGGCCGGCGGCTGGTCTCCGGACGGGAAGTCCATCGCCTTCGCCACCGACCGCGACGGCAACTGGGAGATCTACGCCATGAGCGCCGACGGCGGCGAGGCGCGGAACCTGACGCGGAATCCGGGAAATGACGGCGCAACAGGCGGGGCCGGGATCCTCTGGTCGCCCGACGGACGCAAGATCGCGTTCACGAGCACCCGCGACACCCGCGACGAGGACAACCCCGAGCTCTACGTCATGAACGCCGACGGCAGCGGGGTACGAAGGGTGACCCGAACGCCTGGGGCCGAGGCCCCCATCTCCTGGTCGCCCGACGGGCGGAAGCTGGCGTTCACGCGCTCTCCTGCGCAGCCGCGCTGGGCGTTCTTCGTGATGAACGCCGACGGGAGCGGGGAGAAGAAGGTCACGTGGTCGCTTCCGCACAAGAAGTAGGCGGGGGGCGCCGGGCAGCGGCGGGGGCGGTCCGAGCGGCCGCCCTCGTCGCGCTCGCGGCCTCGCTCGTCGCGGCGGTCTCGGGGTGCAGCGGCGCGGGCGCGGACAAGCTCGGCGGCAGGCGGGACGTGAAGGCGGTCGTGCTGACGCTCGAGCAGAGCGACCCCGACTACTCCGGGGCGCAGTTCGCGGCGGCGGTCGCGAAGCGCTCCGGCGGCTCGATCCGGATCGACGTCAGCCCCACGTGGCACCGTGACCGCCTCGACTTCGAGCGGGGCATCGTCGAGGACGTCCGCGCCGGCAGGTCGGACCTCGGCGTGGTCGGGGCCCGCGTCTGGGACACGCTCGGCGTGACGAGCTTCCAGGCGCTCCTCGCGCCGTTCCTCGTCGACAGCCTGGAGCTCCAGCGGCGGGTGCTCGAGAGCCCGCTCGCCGGCCGGATGCTCGGAGGCATCGACCGCGGCGGAGTGGTCGGCGTCGCCCTGCTTCCCGGGCCGCTCCGGCGGCCGTTCGGGTACCGACGCGCCCTCGTCGGCCGCCGGGACTACGTCGGGGCCCGTCTGGGTGTCTACCCCGGCTGGGTCGAGGAGGCGACCCTGCGCAGCCTCGGAGCGAGCACGCGCCAGTACCTCAACCTCAGCGGCGCGAGCCGCGAGGGTGCGGTCCTCAACTTCTGGGGGATCGCCGGCGGCGTCGGCTACCGCGGCAAGACGCTCGCAAGGAACGTCGTCTTCTGGCCCCGGTCGGAGACGGTCGTGATCAACCGCAGGGCGTTCGAGGCGCTCACCCCGGCGCAGCGCGAGATCCTCCGGGACGCCGGTCGGCAGGCCGTCGGCGCGAGGCTGGCGCAGGTCGACCGCCTCGAGAAGGACGCGCTGCAGTCGATCTGCGAACGGAAGCTCGTGCCGCTCGTCACCGTCCCGCAGGCCGAGGTCGCCGCGCTTCATGCGGCCGTGCGTCCCGTCTACGCCGAGCTCGAGCGGAATACGCGGACACGGGAGTTGATCGCCGGAATCAGGAAGCTGCGGGTCGGGCGTGACCGCGGAGGACGTGTCTTCCGTGCACTGTCCGTCTCCTGCGGCGGCTGGCGGTCCGAAGCTCGAAGGCGTCTGGGAGTCGAACGCGCCGGCCGCAGCGCTTCTCGCGCTCGGAGCGTCGAAGGCCGAGGCGGCGACGTACGAGGGGCCGGGAAGGCTCGAGCTGAGGGACGGGCAGTGGGCGTTCCGCGGCGACCACACGACCGTCACGGGCACCTACGCCGTGAACGGCGAGGTGATCCGTCTCACCATGCAGACCTGTACCGCCAACCCGTGCACTCCCGGGGCGATCACGGAGTATGACTGGAGCTTCTATCGCGGCACACTCTCTCTCGCCCGTCGTCCGGGTGTCACGTTCTTGCCGCGGCTCGTCGTGAGATCGGCCAGGCGGGTTCACTAGCGCGGGCCGGGGAGCTCGGCCACGATTCGCGTGCCCGCTCCGCGAGGACTCGTCACCCGCAGCGTCCCGCCGAGGGCCTCGACCCGGTCGGCGAGCCCCACGAGCCCCGAGCCGCGGCTCGGCTCGGCGCCGCCGACGCCGTCGTCGGCGACCTCGACCACGACGAGCCCTCCGTCCGTGCGGAGGTCGATCGTCGCGGACGAGGCCGCGGAGTGCTTGATGACGTTCGTGAGCGCCTCTGAGCAGACGTAGAACAGCGCCGCCTCGAGCGGCTCCGGCAGCCGACCGACGCTCCCGTTCACGGTGACCGGAATCGCCGAGCGCCGTGCCAGGACCGTCACGGCGGGCAGCAGCCCTTCGTCGGTCAGCGCCGCGGGGACGACGCTGTGCGCGAACTCCTCGAGCTCGTGTCGCGCCTCGACGAGCTCGGTCTCGACTCCGGCGATCGCGTCCGCATCGTGCTCGCCGACCGAGGTGCGCGCGCGCGCAAGGAGCGCGGCGACGGCCTCGAGACGCCGCGCGGCGCCGAGGTTGAGCTCCCGCTGGATCCTTCGCCGCTGCACGTCGGCGGCTTCGACGATCCGGCGGCGCGAGGCCTCGACCCCGGCCGTCCGCTCGCGGGCCTCGGCCTGAAGAGCGGCGTTCGCCACGGCGATGCGCGCGGCCGCGGCCACCGACTCGATGAGTCGCCGATCGGCGAGGAGCGCTTCGTCGTGCACGAGCACGGCGACCTGCTCGCCGCGGTCGACGAGCGGCGTCACGGTCCTCCCCGAGCCGGGCGCCGGCAGCTCGACGGTGCGTCCGCCGTCGTCCACGAAGCCGCCGGTCCCTTCCAGGCGGTAGCCCACCTCGAGCGACGGATCGCCGAGCGCCTTCGCCAGCGTCGTCCGCAGTGACGCAGCCTCGGCCCGCGATCCGAGCTCGACGACCAGACCCGTGACGACCGCTTCCGCCCAGCGGGCGCGTAGGAGGTCGACGAGCAGCACGACCGCCGTGGCGGCGATCACGAGGTCGTAGATCCAGAGGAGCGCGTGCTCCGGCGGCCAACCCGTCTGCCGGCTCAGCGCACCGAGCGCGAGCACCGCGGAGTACGCGAGCGCGGCCGCGAGGGCCGGCCCCGCGGCCTTGCGGGCAGAGCCCGAGGTTCCGGCGAAGGCGCGGAGGGCGGTCAGCGTGACGACGCCGCTCAGCACCAGGGTCACCCTGCTGTTCGAGGCGAGCGGCTCGACGACCGCGTCGACGTACGCAATCGCGACCACGGCACGCGTGAGTCGGGACGACAGGCGCCCGGTCGGGTACGAGAGGTAGAGATGGACGAGCGGTCCGCGGTGGAGATACAGCAGAGCGGAGGCGACGTTGCCGAGGAACCAGGTCGTGCCGGCGAGCGTCATGAGCGCGCCCGCACGGGACTCCGGGCGGCGGTCCCAGGCGACCGCTCCGCAGGCGATCAGGGTGCACCCGGCGGCCAGATCGGCGGCGCTCAGGGCAGGTCCGAGCGAAGGGTCGTAGAAGGCCCATTCGACCGCGATCCCGAAGATGATCCCGACCGGCAAGAGCGCCGGCCTGAGCAGTCGCGGCAGCATCAGCCCGTGGCGGCGGCGAGCGCCTCCCCGGAGAGCTCGCTCTTCGGGATGAAGCTCCAGGCGGGGTTCCCGGCCAGGCGCCAGCGAACCGTCGCCGCGGTACGGCTCGAGGTGAGCACGATCGCCGGCGGCGACTCGTCGTCCGCCAGGCGCTCCGCGACCGCGAAGCCGTCGATGTCCGGGAGCTGCACGTCGAGCAGGACGATCTCAGGCCGCAGCTCGCCGACCGCCGCAAGAGCGGAGGCGCCGTCCGGCGCCTCGCCCACGACGTCGAAGCCGGCGGCCTGGAGCAGCGCACGCGCGGCCGATCGGAATGCGGCGTGGTCGTCGACGATCAGCACCGTACGCCGCATGCGGCGAACATTGGCAGAGGACGGTCGATCCCGCGTCGGGGCTGTCCCTGAGTAAGCGATCGGTGCGAAGATCATTCACGGATCGGGGGAGTCGGCACTCCCGATGCGATGTCCGCTCGAGATCTTCGGCGCTGGAGATCTGCCCGGCGACGGTGTGGAGATTGCGCGGCGCCGACGCTGAGGTGCGACCGCCTTCCTTCGTTCTAGGGCAGATTCAGTGCGTACAGGCGATTGAGTTCGGCGAGGATCGCCTTGACGATCAGGTCGCCGCCCGCAGCCGTGTAGTGGACACCGTCGGGGAGTCGAACTCGAGTGAGCTGCCCATGCAGGCGCAGATACGGCGTGTACTTCCCGTGTGCGCTCTCGAGGACATCCCACGTATCGACATAGGCCGATGTTCTGGGGTATTCGGACGCAACGGCTTTGAGGATCACGTTCAGGACTGGAAAGCTCCGCCGGAAGCCGGGCCCGTCGGGGATCGGAAGGCCGAGCCAGATCGTCTCGATGCCGACGGAGTTGAACTCACGGGTGACTCCGTCGACCCGCCGTCGGTACTCCGCGTTCCAACTCGAGCTGCCAAGGGGGCCGATCTCGCGTCCGCCGGGGACGCCTCCCATGTAGTCGTGCGCATCGTCGGCGCCGAACGAGAGGACGACAGCGTCGGGCCGAAGCGACGAAATGACCTCGCGGAAGCGCGTGTACCAGTTGTAGAGCCCTGGGTTTGCGAGCCCCGTGGAGAGCCGGCTCTCGATCGGCAGCACTTTGATCAGCTTCTCCGACCTCGAGGCGCGTATGAGCGCGTCGCCTGGAACCTGTGCCAGCGAGTCGCCGGCGACCCACACGTCGAGCGGGTTGGCCGCCGTGAAAGCCCGCGGCGAGCTCACGACCTTGCGCTTCCCCCTTGCCGTCTGCGGGCCCGCGTCCGCGCGCGACGGTGCGACGACTCGTTCGGCGTGCCGTGGGCTCAGATGCACCTCCGAGTCGATCCGGTCATCGTCCTCCCGACCGATCGCTGTCTGCAGCTCGTGCCGCGGTGTCGACAGGAGCAAGAACCGGCTGACGCGAGCGAGCGGTCGCGTGGTCGCGAGCGCCAGATCACGGCGTACGCCGGGTGGCTGAGTCTGTGCTGTCTTGCGCAGCCCCTCAGCATTGAGCAACGACGCGAGCGCCAGTGCCAGGAAACAGACGGCGATGCCTCGGGACGCGGATGTCGGCCGTGTACGCATGATCAGAAGCGGAAGTAGATGAACGGAGCGACGCCTTCGGGCCCGAGCGTGTCGATCACCATCAGCGCGACCGCGAGGCAGGCCGCCTGCGCAGGGAGGGGAAGGCGCTGGAAGCCGGCGAGTACGTGTCCGAGCGCTTGCGGGCGGATGTACTGACCGCCGATGCCGACGGCGATGGCGAGGAACACCGACCAGGTAACCAGCGGCGAAGGAGCTCCCCAGCCCGTCCCGAGCCGCTCGATGATCTCTCCGGCGCGCGAGACGGAGTCGGCGCGGAAGAAGATCCAAGCGAAGCAGACGATGTGAAACGTCCCGATGCGTCCGAGCCAGCGGCGACGCAGGGTGTCGCAAGGCGCAGGCAGTCCGCGCGCGGCGCGGCGCTCGCGCGCAAGACGCTCGCCCGCGAGCACTGTGCCGTGGATGCCGCCCCAGACGACAAACGTCCATGCTGCCCCGTGCCAGAGGCCGCCGAGCAGCATCGTCAGCATGAGGTTCCGGTAGGTGAGCAGCCGCCCCTTGCGACTGCCGCCGAGCGGGATGTAGAGATAGTCGCGCAGCCACCGCGAGAGCGTCATGTGCCAGCGACGCCAGAAGTCTTGCAGCGAGGTCGCCGTGTACGGTGACGCGAAGTTCTGCGGGAAGTGGAAGCCAAGAAGCAGCGCGATCCCGATCGCGATGTTCGTGTAACCGCAGAAGTCGGCAAAGATCTGAACCGCGTACCCGTAGATGCCTACGAGCACTTCGAGCGACGAGTGCTGACTCGGTGCGGCGAAGACGTCGTCAACGATCTGACTCGCAAGGTGATTCGCGATCACCACTTTCAGGAAGAGGCCGCTCACGATCAGTGCGAGCGCGCGCGCGTTGTCAACCCGCCGCGGGTCGCGCGGGCGCTCGAGTTGCGGCAGGAGCTCGCTCGCGCGCACGATCGGACCGGCGACGAGGTGCGGGAAGAACGCCTGGAAGACCGCGAACCGCATCAGCGACGAAGGCACCAGCTCACGCCGGTACGTGTCGATGACGTAGGAGATCGACATGAACGTGTAGAACGAGATCCCGACCGGCAGCGCCACGTCGACAACCCACGTCGCGTCGGCGATTCCGACCCGTGCGAGGGCGTTCTCGGCGGAGCTGACGAAGAAGCCCGCGTACTTGAAGTACGCGAGCAGGCCGAGGTCGAACGCGAGGGCGGCGACGAGGAACGCCTTCCGCACCCGTGCGCGTCGCGAGCGGTGGATGGCGACGGCAAGCGTGTGCGTGACGAGTGTCGAGCCGCCGAGGAGGAAGACGAACCGCCAGTCCCACCACGCGTAGAAGACGTAGCTCGCGAAGAGAATCCAGATCTGCCAAGCACGCTGCCGCCGCATCAGCGCCCACGACAACGGCAGAACCACGAGGAAGAACAGGGCGAACGTGACGGTTGGGAACAGCATCCGGAGCTCCTACCGAAGCCGGATCGCGAGCGTTTGCACCTCCGTCTGTCCCACGCCGTCCTTGACCTTGACGTTGACGGCGTACCGCCCGATGCGGCCGTGCGCGACGCCCCAGAGGAGACCCGTCGGGCGCAGATGCAGGCCGGACGGGAGACGACCCTCGAGCGACCACGTGTACGGTGGGCGGCCTCCGCCCGGCTGGAGTTGCGCCCGATAGAGCCTGCCGCGCCGGGCGTCCTCCAGCCCTTTCGTCTTCACGTAGACGTCCGGGACGGCGACCCCGGCGGCAAGCAGCTTCTCGCGGATCAGCGTCGCCATTGCTTCGGCGCCGGAGCCGAGCAGGTGCAGGCCGTCGTCCTGAAACCAGTCGGGGTGGCTGCGCGAGTACAGGTTCCAGTCGATGATCGCGAGCTCGCGGTGTCGCGCCGCGGCGTCCTCGATGTCGTTGTTCATCTGGACGTACGGGTGCCGGACCGCGCGAAGCGTCAGCCAGAACACGCGGTCGACCCCTTCCGCACGCAGCGCCACGAGCGTTGTCTCGATCGAGGCGGCGTAGCGATCGGAGAACTCGTTGTAGCCGACGGCGATGACGACCGCCGCCCCGAGGCTCGAGCCGAGCTTTCTGATCAGCTCGACTGCCGTCGGTGGGTTCGGCGGACAGGTCGGGTCGACGAGGCGGAGGCACGGCGCCACCCGGAGGTTCGTGTCCATTCCGTGATTGAGAGTGCGGACGGCGTCACCGTCACCCGCGAGCGCTGTCGCAACGGAATCGCCGATCAGCGTGACGCGAGGGAGCGCGCTGCGTTCACGTGCTGCGCCAGTTGCGACGACGCACGCGGCAGCGACGGCTGCCACCAGCGAGAACCAGATCCAACGGAGTCGTGTCACGAGAGACGGATCGAGCGACGGAGCGCACAGAAACGGCAAGGGTCAACAACCGCTTGGTGCGAGAGATCCTTCATCTCCCGGCGGAGCGACCAAGGGATCGGGGCCGGCACGGACCCGCGCCCACGGTCAACTACCGAGGCAGGGATGTCTGGCTCGCGCCGGCCGCTCCGGCGCCTGACGGAACCGACCGATCTCACCGTCACGTCCGTCGTGCCCGCGCCGGTGCAGGTGACGTCTACCGCGCCGGGGACGCTATGGACCTTGACGAGCGCGGCCGGCTTCCTTTCGCGGGCTCTCGTGACCATCGGCACAATGGTACTCCCGTGCAAGCCGAGCTTTCGCGCCTGGGGCCGACCGCAATCGGTTGCGCTCCGTCGGGGCGATGTCCAGAATCGGCGAAATCCGAAGGGAGGACGGACGTGGCGATCGACTCGCACACGACAGAGCCCGACCTGCGGCTCGCCCGTGACGGCGGGCCGCGGGCACGCACCGGCCCGGAGCGGCCGATGTACCCGGGCGGCATGGAGGTGGGCGACGCGGAGCTGGCGGCGCTCGAGCGGGTGATCCGCAGCCGCAACCTCTTCCGCTACTACGGCGTCGGCGACGGGCCGAACGAGGTCGCCACGTTCGAGCGCGAGTTCGCCGAGCACATGGGCTCGCCATATGCGCTCTGCGTCAACGCGGGCTCGTCCGCTCTCATCTGCGCCCTGATCGGACGCGGGATCGGGGCCGGCGACGAGGTGATCATCCCCGCGTACACCTGGAACGCCACCGCGAACGCGGTGCTCGCGACCGGCGCGATGCCGGTGCTCGCCGAGGTCGACGAGTCGCTGACGCTCGACCCGGCCGACGTCGAGCGGAAGCTCACCTCGCGGACGAAGGCGCTGCTGCCGGTGCACATGCGCGGTAACGCGGCGGACATGGACGCGTTGGGCGAGCTCGCCCGCCGGCACGGGCTCGTCCTGATCGAGGATGCCTGCCAGGCGGCAGGCGCCTCGTTCGGCGGCCGCCGGCTCGGCTCGATCGGCGACGCCGGAGCGTTCAGCCTGCAGTTCAACAAGATCATCACGACGGGCGAGGGCGGCGTCATGATCACGAGCCGCCGCGAGGTCTACGAGCGGGCGATCGAGGTGCACGACTGCGCCGGGCCGGTCCGCGACGGCGGCGAGCCGCCGCACTTCCCGGGCTTCAACTTCCGCGCCTCGGAGCTCACCGGGCGCCGTGGCGCGCGTCCAGCTGACGCGGCTCGACGGCCTGCTCGAGCGCATGCGCGCGAGCCATGCCCGGCTGGCCGCCACGGTCGAGCAGCTGCCGGGCCTGACCCTCCGGCGCTCGAACGACTCTGCCGGGGATGCCGGGATCGCGCTGATCGCGTATGCCGACACGCCGGAGCTCGCCGCCGAGGCGGTCGAGGCGCTTCGCGAGGAGGGCGTCTCCGCCGAGCGGATGTACGACCCGGAGGTCGTCGACATGCACTTCTACCCGTACTGGCGGCCCGTGCTCGACGCGATCGCGGCGGCGGGGATGCCCGCGCCGGAATGCCCGCGCACGCTGGAGCTGCTCGGACGGGTGGTGCACGTCGACGTACCGCCGCGCCTCGACGACCGCGATCTCGACGAGATCGAGCTCGCGCTGAGGAAGGTGGCCGTCGGGGTGCTCGCTTGACGGTTCGGGTCGGCGTCGTGGGCGGCGGCCTGATCGCCCAGGCGATGCACCTTCACTATCTGGCGGCGAAGCCGGACCGCTTCACGATCGCGGCGCTGGCGGAGCCGAGCACGACCGTCCGCGAGGCGCTCGGAGCGCGCTACGGGATCGCCGGGCTGCACGCGCGACTACCGCGGGCTGCTCGACGCGGGCGGGGTGGACGCGCTCGTCGTCTGCTCGCCGGCGGGGACGCACGCCGAGGTCGTGCTCGCGGGACTCGACGCGGGGCTGCACGTCTTCGTCGAGAAGCCGATGTGCATCACGGTCCGCGACGCGGACGCGATCGTCGCTGCACGAGACCGCAGCGGGCGCGTCGTACAGGTCGGGACGATGAAGCGCTTCGACCCGGCCTACGAGGCGATGCTCGCGGATCTGCCCGAGTCGGCCGCGGAGCTGCGCTACGTCAGCGTCGTGGTCAACGACCCCGAGTTCGAGCCGTTCTTCGGCGCGAGGGAGATCGTGCGCGGCGACGTGCCGAAGGACGTGATCGAGGCGACCGTCCGGGCCGAGCGCGACCAGGTCGAGGAGGCCGTCGGCGCCGGCGACCCGGATACGGTCCGCGCGTTCTCCGAGAGCTTCCTCGGCTCGATGATCCACGACCTCAACGTCGTGCACGGGCTGCCTCGAGCGGCTCGGCGAGCCGCTGCCCGCGGAGGTCGTGAGCGGAGACTGGTGGAACGAGGGCCGAGCCGTCACCGGCGCGCTCAGGCTCGCGAGCGGGGCCCGCTGGGACAACGCCTGGATTCAGCTGCTCGACACGTACGAGTACCGCGAGTCGATCACGCTCTACTTCGCCGACTCGGTCCGCTCGCTCCACTTCCCGTCCCCGTGGCAGAAGGGGCGCCCGACGGTCTACCGGCGCAGCGAGCGCCGCGGCCGGACGAACGCGGCGGCGGAGACGGAGAGCTACGAGGAGGCGTTCTCGCGGGAGCTCGACCACTTCCACGCGTGCGTCGCGGGCGAAGCGGAGTGCCTGACGCCGCCGGAGCAGGCCAGGCTCGACATCGAGGTGCTGACCGCGATGTTCCGCGCCTCGCAGGCGTGACGCGCGCGGCGATCGTCGGCACGGGGTACGTCGCAGGCGTGCACGCGCTTGCGCTGCGCGAGCTCGGCGTGCCCGTCGTCGCGGTCTGCGGGCGCTCGACCACCGAGGCGTTCGCGGCGGAGATCGGCGCGACGCCGTACGACGACCTCGAGACGCTGCTCGACGCCGAGCAGCTGGACGTCCTCCACGTCTGCACGCCGAACGCCGCGCACGCGGTGCAGGCGCTCGCCGCCTTCGAGCGGGGGCTCCACGTCGTCTGCGAGAAGCCGCTCGCCGTCTCCTCGGCGGAGGCCGACGCGATGGTCGATGCGGCCGCGCGCTCCGCCCGCGTCGCCGCGACGTGCTACCACGTCCGCGGCTACCCGCTCGTCGAGCGCATGCGCGCCGACGTGGCGGCCGGCGGGATCGGTGCCGTGCGAGCCGTGCACGGGCGCTACGCCTGCGACGACATGCTCGTCGCGCCCGGCGGCTGGCGGCTCGACCCGGCCGCATCGGGACCGTCGTACGTCGTCGGCGACCTCGGCACGCACTGGCTCGACCTGGCCGAGCACGTCACCGGCCTCGCGGTGGTCGAGGTCTTCGCCCAGTTCGTCGGCGAGCCGCTCGAGGACTACGCGGCGCTCCTCCTCCGCCTCGAAGGCGGGGCGGTCGGGCTCGCTCGTCCTCTCGGCCGGCGCGGCGGGCCGCAAGAACCAGCTCCTCTTCGAGTGCGAGGGAGACGCGGGCGGGCTCACGTGGGACCAGGAGGAGCCCAACACGCTCCTCGCGCGGTCAGCGCTCGAGCCGACCCGTGTCGTGGTCAAGGACGCGGGGCCGCTCGCGCGCTACCCCGCCGGCCACGCCGAGGGCTACGGCGGCGCGTTCCGCAACCTGTTCGCAGGGATCTACGGCGCGATCGCCGGCGAGTCGAGCCGCTCGTACCCGACCTTCGAGGACGGGCGGCGCGGCGTCGCGACGGTCGAGGCCGCCGTCAGGAGCGCGCGCGAAGGGCGGTGGGTCGAAGTCGCCTAGCCCCTCGGATCGCGGCCGGGAGGACGAAGGCGATCGCGATCAGGCAGACCGAGGCGGCGAGCAGGAGCGAGGCGAGCGCGTTCACCTCCGGCGTGATCCCGAACTTCACCTGCGTGTAGATGTAGATCGGCAGCGTGTTGTGCGCGCCGATCAGGAAGAGCGTGATGATGAACTCGTCGAGCGAGAGGGTGAACGCGAATACCGCGCCCGCGAACACGGCCGGCATGATCAGCGGCAGGACGACGTAGCGGAGCCGCCGGTACGTGTTCGCTCCCAGATCGCTCGCCGCCCGCTCGAGCGCCGGGTCGAAGCCCTGCAGGCGCGCCGCGACGAGCAGCAGCACGAACGGGGTCGTGTAGACGCTCTGCCCGATCACCGCCGTCTGCGGCGAGAGCTGGAAATGGAAGACGCTCGTGAAGAGCACGAGCAGGCTGATCCCGATCAGGAGCCCCGGGATCATGATCGGCAGCGTCATCCCGATCCGGATGCCGCTCCGGAACGGGAGGCGGGCGGCGCGGACGAGCGGGAACGCGGCGGCCGTGCCCACGACGGTGCTGATCACCGTCACCTCGAGCGCGATCTTCAGCGTCGTCGTCAGCGCGTCCTTGATCTGGTAGTCGTGGAAGACTTGGCCGTACCACTTCGTCGTCCAGCCGGTGAAGGGGAACGTCCCGTACTTGTTCGCGTTGAAGCTGAAGGCGACGAGCAGCACGACCGGCGCGAACAGGAAGACGTAGACGAGCACGGCCCAGCCGGCGAAGAGCGCGCGGACGAGGCCCGCGTGCGGGGAGACGACTTCAGCGTCCTGAGGCATACGGGTCCTTGATCTCGAGCGAGCGGCGAAAGATCACGAGCAGCACGACGATCATGGCGGCGATCAGGAGCGACGCCGCCGCCCCGCGCGTGTACTGGGCGCCGGAGAAGAAGTTGACGATCAGGTTGCCGATCATCACGCCTCGCGCGCCGCCGACGAGCTGCGGCGCGAGGTACTCGCCGAGGATCGGGATGAAGACGAAGATCACCGCGGTCGTCAGGCCGGGCTTGATCTGCGGCAGCAGGATCCGGCGCATCGCCGTCACCGGCCTCGCGCCGAGGTCCATGGCGGCCTTGAACTGGTCCCAGTCGAAGCGCTCGAGCGCCGCGTAGAGCGTCAGCGCGCCGAACGGGAAGTAGAGGTACACGAGCACGAGCACGACCGCCGGGCGGTCGTAGAGGAAGAACGACACGGGGTGGTCCGTGAGGTGCGTCCACTGCAGGAACCGGTTGATCGCGCCCTCGCGGGCCGAGGATGTTCAGCCACGAGTAGACCCGCAGCAGGTAGCTCGTCCAGAAGGGCAGGATCACGAGGACGAGCAGCGTCCGCTGCAGCCGGCGCGGCACGTAGCGGACGAGCCAGTACGCGAACGGGAACGCGACGGCGATCGTCAGCACCGTCGCCAGCACCGAGACCCAGATCGTCGCCCAGAGCGTCCGGGCGTAGGTCGGGACGCTGAAGAAGTAGCGGTAGTTGTCGAACGTCCAGTCGTGGACGACGTTGTAGTCGACGACCGTCCAGAAGCTGTACGCGACGACGATCCCGAGCGGCACGAGGAAGAACGCGCCGAAGAGGACGAGCGCGGGCAGGAAGCCGAGGTACTCGGTTGCCGAGACGCGAGGCCCCGCCCGTCCGGCCGACGGAGGCACGAATGCCTCTGCGTCGGCCGTACGGGTGGAGGCGGTCGCTTCGGGCGGCACTCAGCCCCCGAACACCTCGTTGAACGCGTCGACGTACGCCTGCTCGTTGCCGGCCGGGCCCTTGATGGTCATCAGCAGGGCCTTCTGCGGCTGGTTGTAGAGCAGTCGCCTCGCACGGTCGCCGTGGCCCTGGTTGACGAGCATCTTGTAGGCCAGTTCGTTGAAGAGCGGCCGGCCGTTCGTGATGAAGTTCTTGGCGATCCACGGCGCCTGCTCCGTGGTGTTGATGAACTTCTCGAAGACCGCCTTGTTCTTCGACTTCTTGACGATCTGCTCTGAGTCGATGAAGCCGACCGTCCCTTCCTTCGGATAGGCGGGCTTGACCACGGGGCCGCCCGCGTCCTTGACGCGGTCGTCCGTGCCGAGGTTCGTGATCCCGATCCACGCGGAGCCGTCGGCCAGCGCGCGCACGACCTCGTTGTTCTGCGAGGCCAGCTTGAGCACGTTCGGCTTCAGCGTACTTCAGGAACGCCTTCGCCCGCGAGATCTCGGCGCTCGTCATCGAGTACGGCTTCTTGGCCCCGGTCGCACGCCCGGCGATCGCCATCACGTCGGTCGGAATGTTCTCGAGCGAGATCTTGCCCTTGTACTTCGGGCTCAGGAGGGCATGCCAGGAGTCCGGCTTCGTCTTGACGTACTTCGGGTTGTAGTAGATCTGGACGGTCGACCACGAGAACGGATAGCCCATGTAGTTCGAGCCGTCCTTCCAGAACGGGAACGAGCGGGCGATCGAATAGAGCTGCTTCGACACCGGCAGCGACGACAGGTCGAAGGACTCCGTCAGCCCGTCCTTGTGGTACTTGGGCACCCAGAGGGCGTCACCGGACACGATGTCGAACTGGCTGCCCGTTTGCTTGATCTTCAGATAGGCGTCGGCGTTGTCGCTGAAGAGCGTCGGCCGGGCCTGGATGGCGATGGCCTTCTTGACGGCGGCCAGCTGGTCGTTCGCGTAATGGTCCGACCAGGTGAGCCAGTTGAGGGTCGTGGCCTCGATGCCCTCGATCCCGGCGTAGGCCGGGCGGGCGAGATACAGGCCCAGGGTTCCGGCTGCGCCGGCCTTCAGCAGATCCCCCCGGGTGATGCCTCGTTCGTAGACGCTCAAGTCTCTTCCTCCTCGTCCTCACGTCGGGAATGCGTTTCCGGAAGTAGCACTGCGTCGTCAGGCTCCCACCAAAGAGTCACCTCCATGTCGAGTTGCAGGTCGTGTTCGTTCGTCTGGTCGCGGCCGAAGAGCGACGCGAGCACCGGTGCGTCGACGCCGTCGCAGGCAATCGCGACCCGTGTCTGATTGCCGAGGAACGAGGTCTGCAGCACGCGTCCCCGCAGCCCGTCCCGCTGCTCCTTCGAGATGCGGATCGACTCGGGCCGCACCATCAGCACCGAGCCCTCGGACACCGACGCGCCGTTCGTCGACGCGGCGGCGACGTCGATGAAGTTCGACTCGCCGATGAAGTCGGCGACGAACCGCGACGCCGGGCGGTGGTAGATCTCGCTCGGCTCCCCGATCTGCTCCACGCGGCCCTCGTTCATGACGGCGATCCGCGTCGCCATCGACATCGCCTCTTCCTGATCGTGGGTCACGTAGACGAAGGTCGTGCCCACGTCGCGGTGGATCTGCGCCAGCTCGACCTGCAGCCGCTTGCGGAGCTTGAGGTCGAGTGCGCCGAGCGGCTCGTCGAGCAGGAGCACCGCGGGCCGGTTGACGAGCGCCCGGGCGACCGCGACGCGCTGCTGCTGGCCGCCGGAGAGCTGGCCCGGCAGGCGGTCGCCGTGTTGCTCGAGCCCGACCAGCTCGAGCGCCTCCTGGACCCTCGTGCCGGTCTCCTGCCGCGCCACCCGAGCCATCTTGAGCCCGAAGGCGACGTTGTCCTTGACGGTCATGTGCGGGAAGAGCGCGTACGACTGGAAGACGGTGTTGACGGGCCGGCGGTGCGGCGGCAGACGGTCGACACGCCGGTCGCGGATCAGGATCTCGCCCGTCGTGGGCGCGACGAAGCCGCCGATCAGGTTCAGCGTCGTCGTCTTGCCGCACCCGGACGGTCCCAGCAGGCAGAAGAACTCGCCCTCGCCGATCTCGAGCTCCGTCGAGGTGAGGGCGAGGTGCGCCCCGTAGCGCTTGCTGACGCCCCGGAGCGAGATCGCCGCAGCCGAAGTGCTCATCCGCCCTCGCAGCCGCACGAGCGGCGTGTCACGAGCGCGACGGGGATCCGGACGTCGCGGCGCGCGGGCTCGTCCTCGCTCATCGCCTGGACGAGCAACCTCGCCGCGGCGCGGCCGACCTCGCCGGGGTCGTAGCCGACGGCGGTGAGCGAGGGCTCCAGCAAGGCGCCGAAGTACGGATCGTCGAAGGTCGCCAACGCCAGCTCGTCCGGCAGCGAGAGGCCAAGCTCACGGCAGACGGCGAGGCAGCCGAGGCCGAGCTCGGCGCTCGAGGCCACGATCGCCGTCGGGCGCGGGTCGAGGCCGAGCAGCACACGGGCCTGCTCGGCGCCCGCCTCCTGCGTCCAGGGGCAGGCGCGGACGAGCTCCGGGGACGGGTCGGCGCCCGTGCGCGCGACGGCCGCGACGAACGCGTCCAGACGCTCCTTCCCCGACGTCTCCTGCTGCGAGCCCGCGATCAGCCCGATACGCCTGTGGCCGTGCCCGCGCAGATGCTCGACGAGCAGATCGATGCCGGCCACGTTCTCGAGCGTCACGGCGCCGACGCCGACGCCGTCGAGGACGCTGTCGAGGAACACGCACGGCGTCCGATCCTCGCCGACGGCCTCCTCGAACTCCGTCGGGTCGACCCCCGCCGTCGCGACCAGCAGCCCGTCGACCTGGTGGTTGACGAGCGTCCGCAGCGCGGCGACCTCGCCGGCGACGCTCTGCTCGGAGTCCATCAGCATCACGCGGTAGCCGGCCGTCTCGAGCACGGCCTGCGCCCCTTTCAGCGAGGCCGCGTAGAACGGGCTCGCGACGTCGGGCACCACGAAGCCGACGGTGTAGGTCTGCCGCGTCCGCAGCGAGCGGGCGAGCGGCGAGGGCTGGAAGCCCAGGCGCTTGGCCGCCTCGATCACGGCGGCGCGCGTGGCCGTCGACAGCTCACCGCGCCCGTTGAGCGCCCGCGAGGCCGTCGAGGCGGAGACCCCTGCAGACTCGGCCACGTCGGCGAGGGTCGCTCCACGTCGTTTGCGGCTGGCCTGGTCCGTCATCAATCGATTGCGCAAGCGATTGCTGACGCTGACATACTCGAAACTGGCTTGTCAAGCGAACGAGCAGCCTCCCCGATCCGGATCGGCGTGGCCGGTCTTGGCGGGATGGGCGTCGTGCACGCACGCCACGCCCAGGGGCTCGCCGATGCACGGCTCGTCGCCGTCGCGGCGGCCCGGCCGGGACGTGCCGGCGAGGTGGCCGCAGCGCTCGAGCCCGGCGTTCGCGCGTGTACCTACGAGGAGCTCATCGCCGCGGAGGACGTGGACGCGATCGTCGTCGCCGCCCGCTCGATCGACCACGCGGAGGTCGCGGCGGCGGTGCTCGAGAACGGCAAGCACCTGTTCCTGGAGAAGCCGGGCGCCACGACGCTCGCCGACCACGACCGGCTGCAGGCGGCCGCCGCAGCGCATCCGGAGCAGGTCGTCCGACTCGGCTACCAGCGCCGCTTCGACGCGGGCTACGTCGAGGCTCGCCGCCTGGTCGATGCGGGGACGATCGGAACGCCGCTCCTCGTGCTGGTGACGAGCCGGGACATGGAGTGGCCGGAGAGCGAACGCCCGGAGGAGACGGGAGGCTTCCTCGTCGACATGGCCGTCCACGACTACGACGTCGCCTGCTGGTTCCTCGGCGAGCGGCCGGTCGAGGTGTCCGCCGTGCGACAGGCGCGCGTCTATCCGGAGCTCGCGGCGCTCGGCGACCTCGACAACGCGCTCGTGACGATCCGCTTCGTCGGCGGAGGCGCGGCCGTGACGCACGTCTCGCGCACGTGCGCCTACGGGCACGACGTGCGCTGCGAGGTCGTCGGCACGGAGGGCTCGGTCTTCGTCGGCGACGCCGCCGGGGGCGCGGCGGTGGCGGCGGTGACGGCGGCCGACCGCCCCCGCTTCGCGCAGGACTATCGCGAGCTCTTCGCGGCCGCGTACCGCGACGAGCTCGCTGCGTTCGTGGACGCCTGCCGCGGTGGGCCGATGCGAGGTGCGGGCCTCGGCGACGACCGGTCGGCGGTCGAGATCGGCGTGGCAGCGCGGGCGAGCGCCGTCGCGGGCGAGCCGCGCGAGGTCGGCCGCGACTGGCCCTGGCCCTAGTCTCTAGTTCTCGGGACCTCTCGCGATCAGTACGGCGTCACGCCGCGACGGGCTTCCCGATCTCCCAGTGATGGCCGAAGGGGTCTTCGACTCGTCCCACCCGCCAACCGTGTCCCTCCTCGACGGCCGCGATCTCCGTCGCGCCGGCAGCGAGCGCCTGCGCGAAGAGCGAATCGGGGTCGTCGACGGTCAGGATCATCCTGACCGACAATCTGCCACCCAGGGCGGCGTCGGGACTGGAGTCGGTGTCGTGCTGGACCCAGAAGTCCGCTCCGTCGATCGCGAGTTGAGCGACAGCCACCGCTCCAGCCTCCTCCAGGCGGTACAGCTCGACTGCGTCGAAGGCCGCCTTGTAGAAATCCACGGCCTTCGTCGCGCCGGCCACGGACAGCCACGGAGCGATGTTCGTGGCCACCCGCTCGGTCCCCGCGGTGCCGGTCATGGGAACCCCCTAACCTGATGTGGACCCATCAGGTCTCAAGCCTTCCAGGAACGACGCCGGGCGTCCATCGAGGCGCCGTCGCCGCGATAAGTTGAAGCGTCGTGGTTCCCGAGACCCGGTATGCGAAGTCGGGTGACGTCAACATCGCCTACCAGGTGGTCGGCGACGGGCCGGTCGACCTGGTGTACGTACCGGGCTGGGTCTCGCATGTCGAGCTGGCCTGGGAGCTCCCCGATCTCGTGCTCGGGTTCGAGCGTCTCGCGTCGTTCTCGCGCCTGATCCTGTTCGACAAGCGCGGGACCGGGATGTCGGATCCGGTGCCGGCGAACGAGCTTCCGACGCTCGAGCAGCGAATGGAGGACGTCCGCGCCGTGATGGACGCCGTCGGCTCGACGCGTGCGGCGATCTTCGGCGCTTCGGAGGGCGGCAACATGAGCATGCTCTTCGCCGCGGCCTACCCGGAGCGCACGAAGGCGCTCTGCACCTTCGGGTCGACCGCGAAGCGGATCCGCAGCGCCGACTACCCGTGGGCGCCGACCTGGGAGGAGCGACAGGAGACGTTCGCGGAGGTCGAGCGCCAGTGGACGAGCGGGCTCGACTGGGCGGACACGGCGCCGAGCCTCGACCCGGCTCGGCTCGACGAGCTCTCTCGCTATTACCGCCGCTGTGCGAGCCCGGGCGCGGCGGTCGCGCTGATGAGGATGAACACGCACGTCGACGTGCGCGACGTCCTACCCTCGATCCGGGTCCCGACCGTCGTCATGCACCGCACTGACGACCGAGACGCCCAGGTCGGGGAGGGGCGCTATATCGCCGTCGCAGATCCCCGGCGCGCGGTTCGTCGAGTTCCCGGGGGCCGACCACTCGTGGTGGACGCAGGGCCGGGACGCGATCCTGGACGAGGTCGAGGAGCTCGTCACCGGCGTCAGACCCGAGCCGGAGCCCAACCGTGTCCTGGCGACCGTCCTCTTCACCGATCTCGTCCGCTCGACGGAGCGGCTGAGCGAGCTCGGCGACCGCGGTTGGGCGGAGCTGCTCGGGCGTCACCATGCGGCGGTGCGGCGTGAGCTCGACCGGTTCCGGGGCCGCGAGATCGACACCGTCGGCGACGGGTTCTTCGCGACGTTCGACGGCCCCGCCCGCGCGATCCGCTGCGCCCTAGCGATCCGCGACGGCGTGCGCGAGCTGGGGCTCGAGCTCCGCGCCGGCCTCCACACCGGCGAGTGCGAGCTCTTCGGAGACAAGGTCGCCGGGATCGCCGTCCACATCGGCGCCCGCGTCGCCGCGCTCGCCGCGCCGGGCGAGGTGCTCGCCTCGTCGACCGTCCGGGACCTCGTCTCCGGCTCGGGTATCTCTTTCGAGGACCGCGGCGAGCGCGACCTCAAGGGCATCGGCACCCGCCGCCTCTTCGCGGTGGTCTAGCCAAGTGGGTCAGATACCGGCGGTCTCGCGGAGCCAGCTTCGGTTGCGGGCCTGCGCGGCCATCGCCTCGGCCGCGTCCTCGTCGGGTGCGGGGATCAGATCCTGCTCGACGACGAGCCAGCCGTCGTAGCCGCTCGAGGCGAGCTCCGCGAAGAACGCGGCGAGGTCGACGTCGCCGGTGCCGAGCTCGCAGAACACCTTGCGGCGCCAGGCCTCCTCCATGTCGGCGGCGTCGGCGATCACGGACTCGAGCACCGATCGCCGGTAGTCCTTGACGTGGAGGTGGTCGATGCGATCAGACCAGTCGCGCAGCCCCTGGACCGGGTCGCCGCCGCCGAGCGCGAGGTGGCCCGTGTCGAGGAGCAGGCTGACGTCGGTCAGCTCCAGCAGGCGCTCGATCTCCCAGGGCGCCTCCACGTAGGTCGCCGTGTGGTGGTGGAAGGTCGGCTCGAAGCCCCGCGTGCGTGCGACCTCGGCCGCACGGGCGACGCCGTCCGCGAGGAGCGCCCAGCCGGCGTCGTCGAGGCCGACGCTGCGGTCGGTCGCCGCCGCTCCGGGCCGCGCCGCGCGGAGCGGCGAGCCGGCGTCTGCGAACACGGGCCGCGCCGTCGGGGCGCCGGCGGCGTCGAAGAGGTCGAGCGTTCCTTCCATGGCGCGGATGTCGTCGCCGAGCGCGTCGGGCTCGCTGAAGCGGATCGGGATGTAGCCGCCGACGAGCTCGAGGCCCGCGTCCTGCAGCCGTCCGCGCAGGACGTCCCGGTCGCCGAGATACCCCGGCGGGCCGAGCTCGGTCCCCTCGTAGCCGGCATCTGCCATGGAGGCGAGCACGTCGAGCGCGGCCGGGACGTTCGGAAGCCGGCCGACGGTGACCTCGAAGGCGCCGTAGCTGCAAGGGGCGTTGGCGACGCGGATCACCGGCACCGCCAGCTACATCCGCCTGCGGTGATGTAGGTGTACACCTACATCACCTATGTCGAGTCCAGCGTCACGAGCGGGACGCGCGGATCCGGCTCCAGCTCCTGCCAGGAGCTTCGGATCCACGCCAGCTCCGGGTCGTCGGCGGACGCCATCGAACGGCGGTCGCCCGCGAGCGCGTTCAGATAGTAGAGGTCGTAGCCGTGCGCGGCCGCGGTGGTGTGGTAGCCCCACGGGACGAGCATCAGATCCCCGTCGCGGACCGTCACCGTGACGTCCACGCCGTGGCGCGGGCTGTAGAGTCGCTGCACCGCGAACGCGGCCGGATCCGCAGTGCGGTAGTAGTAGGTCTCCTCGAGCACCACCTCACCGGGCGGGTTGTCCTCGTCGTGCTTGTGCGGCGGGTAGCTCGACCAGTTTCCGGACGGCGTGAACACCTCGACGACGAGCAGGCGCTGCGCCGGGAACTCCGGCGTGAGGATGTGGTTGATCTGGCGCGTCGCGTTCCCGGCGCCTCGGACCTCGATCGCGACGTCCTCGGGCCGCACGAGTACGGGCTCGAGCCGCTGCTCGCACCGCGCGCCGCACACCGCGAGCTCGAGCGCGCCCAGTGGCTCGACGCGGAAGGCGATGTCCCGCGGCAGGTAGAGCGCCCACGGCATCCCCTCGAAGACGCTCGCGCGGCCGCCGAGCTCCCAGCGCTCGCCCTCGGCCTCGATCGCGCAACGGCCCGAGAGCGGCACGAGGGCCAGCTCCTCGTCGCCGGTGCTCTCGTCGAGCGGGCCCGTCTCCACGCGGAACGAGAGGTAGCGCCAGCCGGCCGACTCGGGGGTCACCGGCGCCCAGCCGTCGCGCAGGAAGAGCTCACTCACACGTGGCTCCGCTCCGCCTTGCGGGCCTGCTCGTACTCGGCGCGGGCCTCGCGCACGCTGTCCATCGCCGACGTCTCGGCGACGGGCACGTCCCACCAGCTCTCGTAGCCGGGCACGCCCTCGTAGCGGTCGACCTCGATCGCGATCACCGTCGTTCGGTCGGCGCTCTTCGCGTCCGCCAGCGCCGCGCGCAGCTCCGCGACCGAGCCGGCGCGGATCACCCGCGCGCCGAGCGACTCGGCGTTCGCGGCGAGATCGACGGGGAGGAAGTCGTCCGAGCGGTCGCTGTCGACGGGGAGCCTGCCGTTCCGCCGGTAGCGGTACAGCGTGCCGAAGCCGTCGGTGCCGAGCGACCGGGAGAGAGAGCCGATCGAGTTGTAGCCGTGGTTGTCCACGAGCACGATCGTCAGCTTCAGGCCCTCCTGGATCGAGGTCACGATCTCGCTCGAGAGCATCAGGTAGGAGCCGTCCCCGACGAGCACGTAGACCTCCCGCTCCGGCGCGGCCATCTTCACGCCGAGGCCGCCGGCAATCTCGTAGCCCATGCACGAGTAGCCGTACTCGACGTGGTACCCCTTCGGGTCGCGCGTGCGCCAGAGCTTGTGGAGGTCGCCCGGCATGGCGCCGGCGGCGCAGACCAGCACGTCCGTCGGCCCGGACGCGTCGTTGACGGCGCCGATCACCTCGCTCTGGGCGGGAAGCGGCGTGTGGCCGAGCGTGTAGAGGCGCTCGACCTCGGCGTCCCACTCCCTGTTGAGCCGCGCCGCCTCTGCGCGGTATGCGTCGTGGACGGCCCAGCCCTGGAGGAGCTCCGCCAGCCGGTCGATCGTCGCGCGCGCGTCGCCGACGAGCGGGATGCCGGCGTGCTTGTGGGCGTCGAACGAGGCGACGTTGACGTTGGCGAAGCGGACGTCCTCCTGGCGGAAGGCGGTCTTCGACGCCGTCGTGAAGTCGCTCCAGCGCGTGCCGACGCCGAGCACGAGGTCGGCCTCGGCGGCGATGCGGTTCGCGGCGAACGTCCCGGTGACGCCGATCGCCCCGAGGGCGGACGGATGGTCGAACGGCAGCGAGCCCTTGCCCGCCTGCGTCTCGCCCACCGGGATGCCGCTCGCCTCGACGAAGCGCCGGAGCGCGTCGGTCGCCTCCGAGTAGACGACGCCGCCGCCGGCGACGATCAGCGGGCGCTTCGCGGTGCGGATCGCATCGACGGCCGCCGCGAGCGAGGCCTCGTCCGGGAGCTGCCTCGGGATATGCCAGACGCGCCTGCGGAGGAAGCTCTCCGGGAAGTCGTAGGCCTCCGCCTGGACATCCTGGGGGAACGCGAGCGTCACGGCGCCGGTCTCCGCCTGGTCGACGAGCACGCGCATCGCGCCGAGCGCGGCGGGGATCACCTGCTCGGGCCGCCAGATCCGGTCGAAGTAGCGGGAGACTGGCCGGAAGGTGTCGTTCACCGAGACGTCGCCCCGCGAGGGATCCTCGAGCTGCTGCAGGACGGGGTCGGGCCGGCGCGACGCGAAGACGTCGCCGGGGAGGAGGAGCACCGGCAGCCGGTTCACCGTCGCGAGCGCAGCACCGGTGACCATGTTCGTGGCGCCGGGCCCGATCGACGTCGTGCAGACGAGCGTGCCGAGGCGGTTCTTCATCCGCGCGTAGCCCGCGGCGGCGTGCACCATCGCCTGCTCGTTGCGCGCCTGGTAATACGTCAAGAGCTCCGGACTCTCGTACAGCGCCTCGCCGATGCCGGCCACGTTGCCGTGGCCGAAGATCCCGAAGCAGCCGCCGAAGAAGCGGTGCTCGACGCCGTCCCGCTCGACGTGCTGTGCGGCGAGGAACCGAACGAGCGCCTGTGCTGACGTCAGCCGCACGGTGTTCATCGTCCGGTGCTCACTGCCCGGAGGAGACCTCGGCCTTGATCGACTCCAGCTCGTGCTCGAGCTCGGCGAGCTCCCGCCCGCCGGCCATCAGGCTGATCAGCTCCTGCCGGTCGATCTCGCTCTTCGCGAAGTTGCCGAGGCTCTGACCCCGGTTGAGGATCACGAAGCGGTCGCCGACCGGGAAGGCGTGGTGTGGGTTGTGCGTGATGAAGATCACGGCGACGCCGCGGTCGCGCGCCTGGAGGATGTACTTGAGCACGACACCCGCCTGCTTGACGCCGAGCGCCGAGGTGGGCTCGTCGAGGATCAGCACGCGGGCGCCGAAGTAGACCGCGCGCGCGATCGCGACCGACTGGCGCTCTCCGCCCGAGAGCGTGCCGACCGGCTGGTCCGGGTCGCGGATGTCGATCCCCATCTCGCTCAGCTCGCTCCGCGCCGTTCGCTTCGCAGTCGTCGCGTCGAGCCACGCGAGCGGCCCGGAGCCGTGCGAGGGCTCCGCGCCGAGGAAGAAGTTCCGCCAGACGGACATCAGCGGCACCATCGCGAGGTCCTGGTAGACGGTCGCGATGCCACGGGCGCGGGCGTCGCGCGGCGAGGAGAAGCGCACGGCCTCGCCGTCCACGATCAGCCGGCCCTCGTCCTGCTGGTGCACGCCGGAGAGGATCTTGATGAAGCTCGACTTGCCCGCGCCGTTGTCGCCGAGGATGCAGGTCACCTCGCTCGCGTTGACGTGCATCGAGACGTCCTTGAGCGCGACGACGTTCCCGTAGTACTTCGAGATGTGGTCGGCCTCCAGCAGGTGCGGGGCAGCGCTCTCGCTCATCTCATCTCGCTTTCAGGGCTCTGTTGCGCACGACCGTGTTCAGCAGCACCGCGCCGAAGAGGATCGCGCCCTGGAACGCGTACGTCCAGTTGCTGTCCCACTGCGCGTCGACGATACCGAGCTGGACCATTCCGAGCATCGCCGCGCCGAAGAACGTGCCGATCACCGAGCCGAAGCCGCCCGTGAGCAGACAGCCGCCGACGACGGCGCAGATGATGAAGATGAACTCGAGCCCGACGCCCTCCTTCGACTGCATGGAGCGGAGCTCGAAGGTCTCGATGATCCCCATCAGCGCGGCGGTTGCGGAGGTCATCATGAAGAGCGCGATCTTCGTCTGCGTCACGGGCACGCCGACGTTGCGCGCGGCCGTCGGGTCGCCGCCGGCGCTGTAGATCCAGTTGCCGAAGCGCGACTTCGCGAGGAGCCAGGCCCCGATGACGTGAGGACGATCCACCAGATCACCTTCACCTTGAAGTCCCAGCGCGTGATGTCGCCGGCGAAGAAGCGGCGCGCGGAGTCGAAGCCGCTCGCCGCGTCGACGTCCTGGATCGCCGTCGTGCCCGTCAGCTTCAGCGTGCCGGCGGCGTTCACGCCCTGCAGGACGAAGAAGGTCGCGAGCGTGACGATGAAGCTCGGCAGCTTCGTGCGGGAGACCGTGTAGCCGTTGAGGAACCCGACTGTGAGGCCGAAGAGGAAGACGACGGCCATTGCCGGCCAGATGTTCATGTCCTGGTGGGTGGTCAGGTAGGCGAGCAGCAACCCCGAGCTGCCGATCATCACGCCCGCGGAGAGGTCGAACTCGCCGCCGATCATCAGCAGGGCCACAGGGACGGCGACGATCCCGTACTGCGCGGCCTGGTCGGTCCAGCCGGCGGCGATCGCCGGGTCGCCGAGCCAGTCGACGCCGCGGGCGAAGTAGCCGAACGCGAACCAGACGGCGATCGCGCCGAGGAACGCGCCGATGTCCGGCCGCGCGAGAAGTCGGTTCAGGAAGCCGACGCGAACGATCCGCTCGTCGGAGCGGGCGGCTGGGGCTGGGGCTGCGGTCTGGGCCATGGTTCTACTCCGATCCGCAGGGTGGGCGACCGCGGCCGCCCACCCGACGGACGTGCGTCTAGCGCGTGCCCGCTGCCGCCAGCTTGGCGACCTGCGCCGCGTTCGCCCTGTTGATGATTCCCGGCCCCGTCAGGACCGGCTCGCCGTTCCCCACGGTGTTCAGGTTGGTCACCCAGAGCACGGAGAAGACGATCGGCAGGTACCCCTGGAGGTACTGCTGCTGGTCGATCGCGAACATCATCTTCCCGGCGATGATCTCCTTGATCGAGCCTCCCACGTCGAACGTCCCGACCTTCGTGCCGCTCGGGACGACGTCCAGGCACGGGATGGTCACGTCCGGGTCGAGACCGAGGAAGCTGTCCAGCTTCTTGTCGGCCGCGAAGGCGGCCTTGACCTTCGCCTTCGTGCCGGGGATGTCGGATTTGGCGTTCGGGATCGTCAGCGTCTTGACGGCGGAGCCGCCGAGGATCTTCTTGACGCCGGCGGCGCGCTGAACGAGGCCCGAGTTGCTCGCCTCGTGGATGACGATCAGCACCTTCTTCGAGCCGGCCTGCTTGAACTGCTTGCCCGCTCCCTGGCCGGCGACGTCCTCCGTCTGGCCCACGTGGACCATGTAGGCCGGGAGCGAGTCGAACGCGCCGAGACCGGAGTTCACGGTGATGATCCGGATCCCCCTGGCCGAAGCCCTCCTGAGCGGATCCCTGAGCGCGCTCGCGTCCGGGACGGAGGTTGCGATCACCTTCGCCTGTGCGGCGATTGCGGCGTTGATCCCTGCGACCTGCTTGGTGACGTCGTTGTTGGCGTAGACCTGCTGTGCGGTGATGCCGCGGCTGCCGAGATCCTTCACCGCCTGGTCGACGCCTTTCTTGAAGACCGACCAGAACGACCCGGTGTCGCCGTGCGTGACCACGGCCACCCTGATCGGGCCGGCCTTCGTGGCTGCGAGCGCGGCGGCGGGCGAGCCGAGGGCGCTGAGTCCCGCTGCGGCGAGGCCGCCCTTGACCAGGAGTCCGCGGCGCGAGATCTGAGCCGATTCGAGCTCCAGCTGTTCGATGTCCATGCAGCTCTCCTTTGTCCGGTTCGACGGGTTGTGTGATTCTCTACCGCGCGGTGGGCTCTGCGCTAGTCACCTCCTCGGTCGACACTGGACGCCGCTGCGCGCGCGAGCGGTCCGCGGCGAGGGCCACGAGGAGGGCGGCCCGGGCCTCGTCCAGCGTGCACGGGCTGGGGCCACCGTCTCGCACCGCCGCCGTGAAGGCGGCGAGCTCCGCCCGGTAGGCGGGCTCGAAGCGCTCCATGAAGTTCCGGTAGGGGCCGGCCGGTCGAGTGGCGCCCGGCTCGAGCGAGCGGAGCGGGCTCCGCTCGTCGACGCCGGCGACGATCGTGTCCTCCGTGCCGAACACCTCCAGTCTGACGTCGTACCCGAGCGGGTCGTGGCGGGTTCCGGAGAGGATGACGAGCGTGCCGTCGTCGAGCCGGAGCACCGCGACCGCGGCGTCGACGTCGCCGTGCCGCTCGAACCACCCCGTCTCGCGGACGGCGCCGTCGGCGTAGACCTCGGCGACCTCCCGGCCGGTCACGAACCGGACGGCGTCGAAGTCGTGGATGTGGAGGTCGCGGAAGATGCCGCCCGACGTCGCGATGTAGTCCTCGGTCGGCGGGGCGGGATCGTGGGTCGCGGCCCGGACGACCAGGAGCCGCCCCAGCGCCCCGGCGTGAACGGCGTCGCGGGCGGCGCGGTAGCCGGCGTCGAAGCGCCGCTGGAAGCCGATCTGGACGAGCGTGCCCGCACGCTCGACCTCCTCGAGGACGGCGTCGAGGGCCGCCAGCTCGAGCGCGACCGGCTTCTCGCAGAACGCGGGCAGTCCGGCCGCGGCCGCGCGCACGAGCAGCGGGGCGTGCGCGGCCGTGCTCGTCGCGATCACGAGGGCGTCCAGACCGGACTCGAAGAGGGCGTCCACCGAGTCGGCCGCGCCGACCCCGAGCTCGGCCCCGACGAGCCCGGCCCGTGCCGCATCCGCATCCGCCACGGTCACCGAGGCCACGTCGTCGAGGGCGGCGAGGGTCTGGGCGTGAAGGGCCCCGATCCGTGCCGACGCCGATCACTCCCATGCGAAGGCCGGTGCGTCTGGCCTGCTGGGCCTGCCATGGTAAGCGGTTACAGTAAGCGGTTACACAATCGCTGTCAAGCAGGTCCGCCAGGAGCCCGTGCGCGGGCCGAGGACGCGCGCACGACGAGCTCCGGCTGGAGCACGTGGCGCATCTCCGCGACCGGGTTCCCGTGCGTCAGGTCCATCAGGATCTCCGTCGCCAGGCGCGCGATCTCGACCGCAGGCTGGCGGATCGTGGTCAGGGGCGGCGACGTGAACGCCGCGAGCTGGAGGTCGTCGAACCCGACGACGGAGACGTCGTCCGGAACGCGGAGGCCGCCGCCGGCGATCGCGTTGACGGCGCCGATCGCGGAGAGGTCGTTGCCCGCGAAGACGGCCGTGAACGCGACGCCGGAGCCGAGCAGCCCCCGCGTCGCCTCGTAGCCGCCCTCCTCCGTGAACCCTCCGTCGGCCAGGAGCCGTGGGTCCGCGTCGACGCCGGCCGCGGCGAGCGCGTCGCGGTAGCCGGCGATCCGCTCCTCGCTGATCCCCAGCGCCTGCGCACCGCTCACGTGGGCGATCCGCGTGTGCCCGAGTGCCAGCAGATGCTCGGTCGCGAGCCGGCCGCCGAGCCGGTTGTCGACCTGGACGAGCGGGATCGAGCTCGAGTCGATGTCCCGGTCGAGGCAGACGATCGGGAAGCCGTCCCGGACGAAGCGGGCGATCCGGTCGGGCGGGAGGACGAGGCCGTCGACGAGCGCCCCGTCGACCCGTTTCGCCTGCAGGAGGTTCAGGTACTCCTCCTCGCGCTCCGGGTCTCCCTCGGTGGTGCAGAGCAGCATCATGTGGCCGCGGCTGAGCGCCGACTGCTGGATCCCCCTGACGAGCTCCGCGTAGAACGGGTTCGTGATGTCGGGGAGCAGCAGCGCGATCGTCTGCGTGGTGTTCGTGACGAGGCTGCGCGCGATCGGGTTCGGCGAGTAGCCGAGCTGCTCGACCGCGGCGGCGATCGCGGTGCGGGTCGCCGGCGCGATCTGGCCGGTGCCGTTCAGCGCGCGCGAGACGGTCGCCGTCGAGACACCGGCCAGCCGGGCGACGTCGTAGATCGTCGGCCGCGCGCGCGGTGGGCCGGTGTCGCCGCTCATCGGCGAAGCGTAACGCCAGAAACCGATTGCGGAAACCGCTTTCGGTCGTGCGCGGTGGATCGGCCGGGCGTGCGCTGCGTCGTCACGGACGCTCGAAGATCGCCGCCTGGCCCTGTCCGACGCCGACGCACATGGTGGCGGCCCCGTAGCGGCCGCCGCGGCGGCGGAGCTCGTGGAGGAGCGTGACGACGAGGCGTGCCCCGCTCATTCCCAACGGGTGGCCAATGGCGATCGCGCCGCCGTTGACGTTCACGCGCTCCTCGTCGAGCCCCAGCTCGCGGACGACGGCGAGGCTCTGCGAGGCGAACGCCTCGTTCAGCTCGACGAGGTCCAGGTCTGCGACGGTGATCCCCGCCCGGCCGAGCGCCTTCCGCAGCGCCGGGATCGGGCCGATGCCCATCACGCGCGGATCGACGCCGGCGCTCGCCGAGGCGACGAACGTCCCGAGCGGCTCGACGCCAAGCTCGCGCGCCTTCTCCTCCGAGGCGACGACGAGCGCCGCGGCGCCGTCGTTGAGGCCGCTCGAGTTGCCCGCGGTCACGGTGCCGCCCTCGCGGAAGGCGGGCCGGAGCGAGCCGAGCTTCTCGAGCGTCGTATCGGGCCTCGGGTGCTCGTCGCGCGCGACGTCGCCGACGGGCACGAGCTCGTCGTCGAAGCGGCCCGCCTCGGCGGCCTCGGCCCACCGCTGCTGAGAGCGGAGCGCGAAGGCGTCCTGGTCCTCGCGCGACACCGACCACCGCTCCGCGACGTTCTCGCCCGTCTCGCCCATGCTCTCGAGCGGGAAGAGCTCCTCCAGGCGGGGGTTGGGGAAGCGCCAGCCGAGCGTCGTGTCCCACATCGTCCGGTGGCCGCGCGGAAAGGCGGTCTCCGGCTTGCCGAGCACGAGCGGGGCGCGGCTCATCGATTCGACGCCCCCGGCGACGAACAGGTCGCCGTCGCCCGCGATCACAGCGTGGCAGGCGCCGGCGATCGCCGAGAGCCCGGAGGCGCAGAGCCGGTTGACGGTCACGCCGCCGACCGACTCGGGGAGCCCCGCGAGGAGCGCCGCCATCCTCGCGACGTTGCGGTTGTCCTCGCCTGACTGATTCGCGCAGCCGAGCCACACGTCCTCGATCTCAGCGGGCGCGACCCCGGCCCGCTTGACCGCCTCGGCGACGACGAGGGCGGCGAGGTCGTCGGGCCGCTCCCCCGCGAGGGAGCCGCCGTAGCGGCCGACCGGCGTGCGCACGCCCGAGAGGACCACGGCGCGGCTCAGCGCTGCGCCTCCGCGTCGCGCGCCGGCTCGTCCCGGATCGCGCCCGCTCCCTTCGTCTCGAGCGCTCGGAGCGCCACGAGCTCGTCGGCGTGGGCGGCCGCGTCTCCGCCACGTCGCGGGCCACCCGCAGCTCCCAGCCGGTCGCCGCGCGCGCGTCCTCGACCGTGACGCCGGGGTGGACGCTCACGAGGGTGAGCTCGCCCTCGCGCGGCTCGAGGATCCCCAGGTCGGTGACGACGACGCGCACCCGGTCGCCGACGCTCGTCCGGAAGTCGAGTACCTCCACGAAGGCGCGTGGCGTCTGGCGGAGCATCACGAACACGCTCTTCACGGACGTCGCGATCTCCGGTGCGCCGCCTCCGCCCGGCAGCCGGACCTTCGGCTTCGCGTAGTCGCCGATCACGGTGCTGTTCAGGTTGCCGTAACGGTCGATCTGCGCGGCGCCGAGGAAGCCGACGTCGACCCGGCCGCCCTGCAGCCAGTAGGCGAACATCTCGGGCACGGAGACGACGGCGTCGGCCGTCTCGGCGAGCTCGCCGTCGCCGATCGAGAGCGGCAGCTGCTCCGGCTTCGAGCCGATCGTTCCACTCTCGTAGACCAGCACGCAGTCCGGCGCGTGCGTCCGCCGAGCGAGGTTCGCCGCCACGCTCGGCAGCCCGATGCCGACGAAGCACACTGTGTCGTTGCCGAGTCGCCGCGCCGCCTCGACGGCCATCATCTCGTCGGCGGTGTAGCCCTTCACGCCTCGGCCCCCGCCGGCACCAGGCTGCGGTGGTACTCGGTTACGTCCCCTGTCCCGAGCACGTGCCGGTCCATCCAGGAGAGGAACGTCTCGCGATCGCGGCTGATCGCGTTCCACGCGACGTAGAACTCGTTGTCGCGGTCGTAGTACCCGTCGGCGTACGACGGGTGGGCGCCGCCGGGCGCCACCGCGACGGCGTCCACGACCCAGCGGGGCAGCACGACGCCGCCCGGCCGGGGCTCGAGCTCGTCCACGATCTCCTCGACGGTAACGATCGTCCGCGCCGAGCCGAGGACGACCTCCTTCTGCACGCCCGTGATCCCCCAGAGCTGGACGTTGCCGCGCCGGTCGGCCCGCTGCGCGTGAATGATCCCGACGTCGGGGCGGTGCGCCGGCACGGCTGCGAGCTCCTCGCCCGTGAAGGGACAGACGATCGTGCTGACGCGCGTCCGCGCGGACAGGTCGTTCCCCCGGTAGCCGCGGAGGACCCCGAACGGGAGGTTCGACGCTCCGGCCGCGTACGCCGCCGCCATCCCCGCGTGCGAGTGCTCCTCGAGCTCGAGCGGCGCGGGCCAGTCGTGCTCGACCGCGTCGCGCAGCCGGTGGAGCGAGCCGACGCCCGGGTTCCCGCCCCAGGAGAAGACGAGCTTTCGCGCGCAGCCCATCCCGATCAGCTGGTCGTAGACGAGGTCCGGCGTCATCCGGATCAGGGTCAGGTCGCGCTTTCCCTGGCGGATCAGCTCGTGTCCCGCGGCGTGCGGGATCAGGTGCGTGAAGCCCTCGAGCGCGACGGACTGCCCGTCCTCCACGAGGTCGCGGACCGCATCCGCCAGGGTGACGATCTCGGCCATCCGTCCGCCGGCCGGCGCTCTAGAACGGGTACGGGTGCGTGCCGCTCTGGACGGTGATCCAGCGCAGCTCGGTGAACTCGTCCAGCACCGCCTGACCGCCGAAGCGCCCGTAGCCGGAGTCCTTGACGCCGCCGAACGGCATCTGCGGCTCGTCCGCCACGGGCTGGTCGTTGACGTGGACGATCCCCGACTCGAGCAGCTGCGCCAGCGCGAAGCCGCGGTCGGGGTCGGACGTGATGATCCCCGAGCTGAGCCCGTAGGACGTCGCGTTCGCGCGGGCGACCGCGTCCTCGGGCCCGTCCACGATCTCGAGCGCCGCGACCGGCCCGAACGTCTCCTTCCGCGCGAGCTCCGAATCCTCCGGCACGTCGGTGATCAGCGTCGCCTGGAAGCACGGGACCGACCGCCTCGCCGCCGGCGAGCACCGTCGCGCCCTTGGCGACCGCGTCGTCGACGCGCTCCTTGACGAGGCTCAGGGCCGACGCTGTGATCAACGGGCCGATGATCGTGTCCGGCTCGCGAGGGTCGCCCGCCTTCAGGCCGGCCGTCTTCTCGGCCAGGCGCGACGTGAACTCGTCGGCGATGCCGCGCTCGACGATGATCCGCCGCGCCGACATGCAGATCTGGCCCTGGTGCATGAACGCGCCGAACGCGGCGGCGTTGACCGCGTACTCGAGGTCGGCGTCCGCGAGCACGATCAGCGGGTTCAGCCCGCCCAGCTCGAGGAGGACGCGCTTCAGGTGGCGCCCCGCCGCCTCGGCGAGGCCGCGGCCCGTCTCGGTCGAGCCCGTGAAGTTGATCCGGCGGACCGCCGGGTTCTCGACCAGCTCGTCTCCGATCGGCGCCGCCTCGCCGGGTGCAGTGCGTGACGATGTTCAGAACGCCGGCGGGGAGCCCCGCCTCGGTGAAGATCTCGCCCAAGAGCAGGCCGCCGGCGATCGGCGACAGCTCGGAGGGCTTCAGGACGACGGTGTTGCCGAGCGCGAGCGGCGCGGCGATCGAGCGGGCGGAGAGGATGAGCGCGGCGTTCCAGGGCGCGATCGCACCGACGACTCCAACCGGTCTGCGGATTCCCATCGCAAGCCGGCCCGGGTTGTCGGAGGGGATGATCTGCCCGGCGGGCTGGTAGGGAATCGCGGCTGCCTGGCGCAGGAGTCCGGCGACGAAGTGGAGCTGGAACATGGCGAAGCCGAACGTGCAGCCCGTCTCGCCCGCGAGCAGCTGCACTGACCTCGTCGCCGCGGCGCTCGAGGATGTCGGCGGCCTTCAGGAAGATCCGCTGGCGTGCCTCCGGCGAGGTCTGCGCCCACGCGGGGAAGGCGGCCGATGCGGCTGCGACGGCGCGCGCGGCGTCGGCCCTGGTGCCCGCCGCGACGCGGGCGACGACGTCGCCGGTGAACGGATCGAGATCCTCGAACGTGCCGCCCCCGTCGGCGTCGACCCACTCCCCGCCGATCAGCTGCTTGGCCTCACGGATCTCGCTCTGGACGCTGGTCATCCCCTCTCCTTTCGCTCCGCCGCCGGCGTCGTGGCCGGTCGTCATCCTAGAGGCACTCGGCCGGGCGCGATCCTTTCGTTCTCCTCCGCCCGCCCGCTGCTGGCGTCGGCCCGACATCTCGCGCGGATCGGGTGCGAACGAGCCCTCGCGCGATAAGTTCCCTCGCATGCAGACGCGTGCCCAGCCGCTCGTCGTCACGTGGGCTCCAGGGCGCGTCAACCTGATCGGCGAGCACACGGATTACAGCGGCGGGCTGGTGCTTCCGGCGGCGATCCAGCTCGGTGTCACGGTGGAGGTGCTCGCGCGCGCCGACGAGATCTCGCTGTCCTCGACCCGCTCCGGCGATGCGCCTCCGTTCGCGGCGGACGGCGGCGGGCCTGTCGCACGCAGCTGGGCGCGCTACGGCCAGGCGGTCGCCGCGGAGCTCGCCGAGCTCGGCCGGCCGCCCGTCGGCCTCGTCGGCACGATCGACTCCGACCTGCCCGCGGGCGCCGGACTCTCGTCCTCGGCCGCGCTCGAGGTGGCGATCGCGCTTGCGCTCTGCGCCGTCGCCGGCTTCGAGCTCGAGCCGCTCGAGCTCGCGCTCGCCTGCCGGCGGGCGGAGGAGCGCGCCGTCGGCGTGCCGTGCGGGATCCTCGACCAGGCCGCGTCCCTGCTCTGCCGCGAGGGCGAGGCGATCCTCCTCGACTGTGCGACGCTCGAGTACCGGCCCGTTCGCATCCCGGCTCACGCGGCACTCCTCGTCGTCGGCTCCGGCGTCGAGCGCAGCCTCGAGGGCACCGGGTACGCGGAGCGCACGCGCGAGCTCGGCCGCGCGCTTGCGGCCGTCGGCGCGACGCGCTCGACCGAGGTCGAGCTTGCCGCGGCCTCGGGTCTCGACGAGCTCTCGCAGCGCCGGCTCCGACACGTGGTCACGGAGAACGACCGCGTGCGGCGGCTGGCCGACGCCCTCGAGGCGGACGACCTTCCGGAGGCCGGGCGCCTCGTCTCGGCGAGCCATGCGAGCCTGCGGGACGACTACGAGGTGTCGATCCCCGAGCTCGACCTGCTCGTCGAGCTCGCGGAGTCGGCCGGCGCGCTCGGCGCGCGCCTGCTCGGCGGCGGCTTCGGCGGCTCGATCCTCGCCCTCGTCGAGGCGAACGCCGCAGAGGGGGTCGCGTCGAAGGTCGTCGCCGAGTACCGAGCGAGGACCGGCCGTGACAGCCGCGCGCTCGCCGTCCGCCCCTCGAGCGGAGCGCACGTGCTGCCGTGAGCGCGGTGACCGTTCCCCGGCGGACGCTCGGCCGCTCCGGCGTCGACGTGAGCGCGATCGGCCTCGGCTGCTGGGCGATCGGCGGCCCGTTCTGGCGGGACGGCAAGCCGGTCGGCTGGGGCGAGGTGGACGACGACGAGTCGGTGCGCGCGATCCGGCGAGGCGTCGAGCTGGGCGTCACGTTCTTCGACACGTCCGACGTCTACGGCGCCGGGCACAGCGAGCGCGTCCTCGGGCGCGCGCTCGCCGGGGTGCGCGACGAGGTCGTGATCGCCACGAAGTTCGGCAACACGTTCGACGAGACCAGTCGCGTGATCACCGGCAGCGACGCATCGCCGGAAGGGATCCGGCGCGCCTGCGAGGCGTCGCTCCGGCGCCTCGGCACCGACCGGATCGACCTCTACCAGCTTCACCTCTCCGACTACGACCCGGTCGCGGCGGCGGAGGTCCGCGACGCGCTGGAGGAGCTCGTGGCGGACGGTCTCGTCCGCGCGTACGGGTGGAGCACGGACGATCCGGCGCGCGCCGCGGTGTTCGCCCGAGGGAGAGCACTGCGCCGCGGTCCAGCACGAGCTGAACGTGCTTGAAGACGCGCCGGCGATGCTCGCGCTCTGCGAGGAAGAAGGGCTCGCGAGCATCAACCGCTCGCCGCTCGCCATGGGACTCCTGACCGGGAAGTTCACCGCCTCGTCCCGGCTGCCGGCCGACGACGTGCGCGGCGACGCGCCGGAGTGGATGAAGTACTTCCGCGACGGTCGCCCCGCCGACGAGTGGCTCGAGAAGCTGGCAGCCGTCCGCGAGATCCTCACAGCCTCTGACCGCTCGCCCGGCACCGGCGCGCTGTGCTGGATCCTCGCGCGGAGCCGGCGGACGATCCCGATCCCGGGCTTCCGCACGGTGGAGCAGGTCGAGCAGAACTGCGCGGCGCTCCGGCACGCGCCCCTCACCGACGTGGAGCTGCACGAGGTCGACCGCCTGCTCGGGCGAGGCCGGATGACGCGGGTCGTCGTCACCGGCGGTGCGGGCAAGGCCGGGCGCGCCGTCGTCCGCGAGCTGCTCGAGCACGGGTACGACGTGCTCAGCGCCGACCTCGTGCGTTCGCCCGGCCTCGCCGAGGAGCGGCAGGTCCAGGCCGACCTCACCGATCTCGGCGAGACGGTCGAGGTGCTGCGCGGCGCGCAGGCCGTCGTCCACCTGGCCGCGATCCCGGCGCCGGGTCTCCGCCCCGACGAGCTGACGTTCCGCGTCAACACGTCCAGCACCTACAACGTCTTCAGCGCCGCGGCGACCCTCGGGCTCACGCGCGTCGTCTGGGCGTCGAGCGAGACGGTGCTGGGCCTGCCGTTCGAGCGGGAGCAGCCGGCCTACGCCCCGATCGACGAGGAGCATCCGCCGCTGCCGGAGTTCAGCTACGCGCTCTCGAAGCTGATCTCCGAGGAGCTGGCGCGGCAGTTCAGCCGCTGGACCGGTATCCCGTTCGTCGGCCTCCGCTTCTCGAACATCATGGAGCCGCACGACTACGAGCGGTTCCCGGGGTTCTGGCAGGACGCGCGCGAGCGGCGGTGGAACCTCTGGGGGTACGTCGACGCGCGTGACGTGGCGCAGTCGTGCCGGCTGGGGCTCGAGGCCGCGATCGCCGGTGCGGAGGTCTTCATCGTCGCCGCCGCGGACACCGTGATGAACCGACCGAGCGCGGAGTTGATGGCGGAGGTCTACCCGGACGTCCCGCTGCGGGGCGGCGTGGGGGAGTACGAGACGCTGCTCTCGATCGACAAGGCCCGCCGCGTGCTCGGCTACGAGCCGCGGTTCTCGTGGCGGGACGCCCTCAAGACGTAGTCGAGAGCTCGTCCCAGAGCGCCGGCGGCAGCTCGAGGTCGAGCACGTCGAGGCTCTCGTCCAGCTCCGCGGCGGAGCGTGCGCCGATCAGGACGCTCGCGACGGCCGGGTGGCGGAGCGGGAACTGGAGCGCCGCCGCCAGCAGCGGGACGCCGTACGGTTCGCAGACCGCCTGGAGGCGCCGGGCCCGCTCGATCAGCCGGGGATCGGCCGGCCGGTAGTCGTACATCGCCCCCGGCGACGGGTCGGCCAGGATGCCGCTGTTGAGGACGCCGCCCGCGATGACCGCGATCCGCGCGCTCGAGGCAGAGCGGGAAGAGCTCCTCGAGCGCCGACCGGTCGAGGAGCGTGTAGCGGCCCGCGACGAGAAAGCAGTCGAACTCGGCCTCGCGGGCGAACCGGACCAGCAGCCCGGTCTGGTTCATGCCGACGCCCACCGCCCGGATCACGCCTTCGCCGCGCAGCCGGTCGAGCGCCGGATACGCGCCCGCGAGAGCCTCGTCGAAGTGGTCGTCGGGATCGTGGATGTGCAGGACGTCGATCCGGTCGAGGCCCAGCCGCTCGAGGCTCTCGTCCACCGAGCGGAGCGCGCCGTCGTAGCTGAAGTCGAAGACCGGGTTCACGGCGGCGACGCCGCGCCAGTGCTGCTGGCCCGGCTCCGGCGGTGCGTCGGCGCGCAGCAGCCGGCCGACCTTGGTCGCAAGCAGGAAGTCGTCGCGCGGCCGGCCCGCGAGGGCACGCCCGAGACGCCGCTCCGAGGCGCCGTGCCCGTAGAGCGGCGCGGTGTCGAACCAGCGCACGCCGCGCTCCCAGGCCCGCGTCGACGGTCGCCAGCGCCGTCTCCTCGGTGACGACCTCGTAGAGGCCGCCGAGCGGGGCGGTGCCGAGGCCGACCCGCGGCAGCTCGATCATCGCCCGACGCGGAGGACGTACTCGAAGCGGTAGGCGGGAGCGTCGAGCCGGTGGCGCGGGTGGATGTCGGGACCGCAGCTCGCCGTGCCGAGCCCGCGCTGGGCGTGGTCGAGGGAGAGGATCACCTCGGCCCGCGGCTCGAGGTCGCTCGTGTGGCGCGCTGCGAAGAGATCGTCCGCGGTGAAGTGGCTCGCGGTGAACCCGATCGTCGGCCGCCCCTCGACCGTCAGGCCGTAGCCCGACTCGTCGGTGAGCGACAGTCGTCGCACCTCGCCGCGGTGGCCGTGCTCCTGGGGGAGGATGTACGGCACGTACTGCTCCGCCACCGTGCTCTCGTACGAGCCGACGAGCGCGGACGCCTGCCGGTCCGGGTAGTTCTCCCACGGCCCGAGCCCGTGCCAGTGGAGCCGCTCGAGCCCGGGCCGGAGCGAGAGGACGACGCCGACTCGCGGCAGGTCGCGCAGCTCGGGGCCGACGCGCACGTCGTTCTCCACCAGCAGCTCCCCGGACGAGAGCAGGCGATACGTCTCGCGGTGCACGACGTCGTCCCAGCGGCGGCGGCCGGACGCGCGGTGGACGACTTCGACGCCCGTGCGCGGTGACGCGGACCGACTCCAGTCGCCGCTGCATCCGGTCGAGGCCGAGCTCGAGCCACCGTGCGAGCACGCCCGACCGGCGCTCCGGCAGCAGCCGCAGCCCGTCGTTGTCGGTCGCGGCCCGCCAGAGCTGGAGACGCGGGCCGCGGCGGAGCACGTTCGGGCCGTCTGCGCGGAGCTCCTTCAGGAGCCCCGTCCTCGGGTCGACGACCGCGCGGACGCCGCCCGCCTCCAGCACGCCCTCCGCCGTCGGCGCCGTCGGACGGGCGACCCGAGCCCGGCGCGTCCGCGAGGGCGAGGCGGAGCTGCTGCCAGGCGACCTCGTGGCCGGCTTCGGCCCACCCGGTCGCCTCGCGCAGGAAGAAGCGGAAGGTGACAAACCGCTCGCCTGGCCCGCCGGGGAGCGCGATCCCCACCTCGGCCGACTCGCCCGGCGCGGCGCGGAGCACCGGCAGCTTCCCGCGCTGCACGACCTCGCCGTCGACGGAGAGCTCCCACTCGCCCCGGTACTGCGCGAGGCTCGTGAAGTCGTTGCGGTTGACGACCCGGAAGCGACCCGGGCCGGCGGCCTCGACCCGCACTGGCTGGGCGAGGAACTTCAGCTCGTTGAGCGCGGGGTGCGGCTCGCGGTCCGGCCAGACGAGCCCGTCCGCGCAGAAGTTCGCGTCGTTCGGCTCGTCGCCGAAGTCGCCGCCGTAGGCCCAGTACTCGCGGCCGCGCCCGTCCGTCTGCCGGATCCCGTGGTCGAGCCACTCCCAGACGAAGCCGCCCTGGAGGGCGCCGTGCCGCTCGAAAGCCGCGAAGTAGTCGGCGAGGCCGCCGTTCGAGTTCCCCATCGCGTGCGAGTACTCGCAGAGGATCATCGGCCGCGGATCGTCGAGCTCCGGGAACTCCTCGATCGCGGCGACCTCGGGGTACATCGGGCAGACGACGTCGGTGGCCGCGCGTCCGCCCGTCCAGTCGAACTTGATCGCCCCTTCGTAGTGCAGCGGCCGGGACGGGTCGCGACCCCGGATCCACCCGGCCGTCGCGTCGTGGTTCGGGCCGTAGCCGCTCTCGTTGCCGAGCGACCAGAGGATCGACACTCGGGTGGTTCTTGTCGCGCTCGACCATGTTCTGCGTCCGCTCGAGGAAGGCGGCCGAGTAGCGCGGGTCGCGGCAGAGGTCGTCGTAGTAGGCGTGGGACTCGACGTTCGCCTCGTCGACGACGTAGAGCCCGTGGCGGTCGCACAGGTCGAGCCAGTAGGGGTCGTCCGGGTAGTGGGACGTGCGCACGGCGTTGACGTTGAAGCGCTTCATCAGCCGGATGTCGGCCTCCATCGACGCCCGCGTGACGGCCCGGCCGCGCACGTCGTCGTGCTCGTGGCGGTTGACGCCCTTGATCAGCACCGGCCTGCCGTTCACGAGCAGCCGGCGGTCGCGGATCTCCACGCGCCGGAAGCCGATCTGGCACGAGACGGTCTCCTCGCCGCCGGCGAGCTCCAGCGTGTACAGCGCCGGCGACTCCGCCGACCACTGCCGCGGCGAGCGCACGGGCGCCTCGAACGAGCCGGAGAAGCGCCGCTCGAGGACGACCTTGCCGCGCGGGTCGAGCAGGCGCGCCTCCAGCGCCCCGGCGCCCTCGGTCTCCACGGACAGGAGCCCGTGCCGGTACTCGTCGTCGAGCCCACCCCGGACGAAGACATCGGTAACCGACGCGGGCCCGAACGACACGAGCGAGACGCCGCGGGAGATGCCGGCGTGCCACCACTGGTCCTGATCCTCGACGAAGCTCGCGTCGGACCAGCGCACGACGACGGCGTGGAGCTCGTTCTCGCCGGCGCCGTAGGTGCTCGGTGACGTCGAACTCGGCCGGCGTCCGCGAGTCCTTCGAGAGGCCGACGGCCTCGCCGTTGACGAGGACGTAGAGCACGCCTTCGACACCGCCGAAGTGGAGCACGACCCGACGCCCGCGCCAGCCGCGCGGGACGCGGAAGCGGCGGCGGTAGATCCCGGTCGGGTTGTCCTCCGGGACGTGCGGCGGCCGCTCCGGGAACGGCATCTGCACGTTCGTGTAGTGCGGACGGTCGTAGCCCTGCATCGTCCAGAGGCTCGGCACCTCGGCCGCGTCCCAGCCCCGTGCGAGGCCGAGAGCGCGCGGGCGCCTCGTCGGGCCGGGCGACGCGGCGGAAGTCCCAGAGCTCCGTCGAGGCCAGCCGTCCAGGTCGACGGCGTCCGCACGAGAGTCGCGCGCGGCGGCAGGCGGTGCAGGCTCGTCAGCTCCGGCAGCTCCCAGCTTCTCCGCCCGCCGACGAGGAGGAGCGACTCGAGGGCCGCGCTACGCACGCACCGTCGTCAGGACGTTCCGGAGCGACGCCGCTGCGTCCTCCGGCGCGACCGGGTTGAAGAAGACGCCCGAGCCCACCTCGCCGGCCGCGACGAACCGCGTCACGCCGGGCGCGCGCCACGGCGAGACGATCTCGACGTGCACGACCGACGACGGCCAGTCGCCGCCGTCGAACGGGCGCTGGTGGATCCAGAGCATGTACGGCGTCTGTGCGTCGAAGATCCGGTCGAGCCGCTCGAGCACGTCCACGAGCAGCTCGGCCAGGCCGTCCCGTTCCTCGTCGTCGAGCGACGGCAGGTCGGGCGCGCGCGAGTCGGGGACGAGCCTGAGCGCGTACGGGAAGATCGGAGCCTCGGGGACCCACGCCCGCCACCCCGGCGTGGTCGAGACGAGGCGGTTGCCCGGGTCGTCGAAGAGCCCGCCGCGCTCGAGCTCGCGCAACGGCACGTCGGGCACGAAGTCGAAGGCGTAGATCTGCCCGTGCGGGTGCGAGATCGTCGCGCCGACCTCGGCGCCGCGGTTCTCGAAGACCAGCACGTACGCGATCTCGGGCCGTTCTCCGAGCGCGGCGGAGCGATCCGCCCAGAGGTCGATCACCTTGCGCGCCCCGGACGGGCCGAGCGACCAGAAGGTGGCGTCGTGCTCCGGCGTGTAGAGGACGACCTCGCAGCGCGCGTCCGGCATCGACGGCCAGCGATTCGGGAACCAGCGCACGTCGTAGGGCTCGGGCGCCTCGAGCCCGCCGGGGCAGAACGGACAGCCGCTCGGCGGGAGGTTCGGCCGCTCCTGCCGCGAGCCGACGACGTACGTGCGCGAGCCGGTGTGGACGTCGACCCGGAGGTCTGGGTCGGTCGACTTCCGCGCGCGGCGGCTCAACGGCGTCCGGCGAGCTGCTCGCCGGCGGATCGGCGCGTGCGACGCCGCACGCGGGCCAGGATCAGCCCGTCGATGTGCCCGCCGAGGACCGTCCTCGCCTCCGCGCCGAGCGCGTCGTCCGTGACGAGGGCGTCCGCCGCGTCGAGCGCGGCGATCCGGCTCAGCCCGCGCACGCCCCACTTCGTGTGGTCGGCGACCACGACGATCCGCTCGGACGACTCGATGAACGCCTGGTCGGCCTCGGCCTCGAGCAGGTTCGGCGTCGTGAAGCCCGCGTCCTCGGCCATGCCGTGCACGCCGACGAAGACGAGGTCGAGGTGGAGCGAGCGGAGCGTGGTCATCGCCACCGGCCCGACCAGCGCGTCGGACGGCGTTCGCACCCCGCCGGTCAGCACTACGGTCAGGTCCGGGCGGCGTGCGTGGTGGAAGACGTTGGCGACCTCGATCGAGTTCGTCACGACCGTCAGGTGCGGGACGTCGACGAGATGGTGGGCGAGCCGCCACGTCGTCGTCCCGCCGGTCAGGCCGATCGCCTGGCCCGGCTCGACGAGCTTGCTCGCCTCCTGCGCGATCGCCTCCTTCTCGCGGATCTGCCGGTCCGACTTCGCCTCGAACCCGGGCTCGTCGGTGCTCAGCCGCTCGGCCGCGGTCGCACCGCCGTGAACCTTGTCGACGAGGCCCGACGCGGCGAGCGCGTCGAGGTCGCGGCGGATCGTCATGTCGGACACCGCGAGCATGCCCGTGAGCTCGCTGACGCGGACGGCGCCCAGCCGGCGGATCTCCTCCAGGATCACCTGCTGTCGCTGCTCGGCGAGCATCCCAGTCGCACAATACTCAACACGGTCGCACACGCCTAGGGGCCAATTTTCGTCACCCTTGACACAAGGGTTGCAACCATGCGAGTGTACGACTCACAAGTGGTGCCTGAGCGATCGTGTTGGGTCCTGTCGGAACACGATCGTATTTACCCCTCGGAGGAGGAGGAGCATGACTGACTCGGACTCTCGTTCACCTGATCCGGCCGAGGCTGAGCAGGCGCAGCCGGGTGGCTCGGTAATGGATCGTCGCAAGCTGCTGTACACGGGCGCTGCCGGAGCGGCGGCGCTGTACGGCGTCTCGGCCGCTCGCGCTCTCGGCGCCACGCCCGAGCTGTTCAGGACCGTGTCGGCCGGAACCGTCACATTCGGATCGAACTACTCGGATGCCGTGCCGAAGAAGGCAATGCAGAACGTCTTCAACAACTTCACCAAGAAGACGGGCATCGGCGTCAAGGTCAACACGGTCGACCACAACACCTTCCAGGAGCAGATCAACAGCTACCTGCAGGGGAAGCCGGACGACGTCTTCACGTGGTTCGCCGGATACCGGATGCAGTTCTTCGCGCAGAAGAACCTCGCGACACCGATCGACGACGTCTGGAAGACGCTGACGCCGCAGATGCCGCCGGCCATGAAGGCCGCGTCCACCGGTCTCGACGGCCATCAGTACTTCGTCCCGATCTACAACTACCCGTGGGCGGTCTTCTACCGGAAGAGCGTCTTCAGGTCGAAGGGCTACACGGTCCCGAAGACCTGGGATCAGTTCATCGCCCTGGCCAAGAAGATGAAGGCGGACGGCCTCACGCCGATCGCATTCACCGACAAGGACGGTTGGCCGGCGATGGGGACGTTCGACATCCTCAACATGCGAATCAACGGCTACCAGTTCCACGTCGATCTCATGGCCGGTAAGAAGTCGTGGAACAGCTCGCAGGTCAAGGCTGTCTTCAACCAGTGGAAGGAGCTCCTGCCGTACTACTCGGCCGGTGCGCTCGGACTGACGTGGCAGGAGGGCGCTCAGCAGGTGCTGAACAAGCAGGCTGGGATGTACCTGCTCGGGTCGTTCGTGGGGCAGCAGTTCACGAAGGCTGCCGACCACGCCGACCTCGACTTCTTCGCCTACCCGTCGATCAACCCGAAGTGGGGCCAGGACTCGCTCGACGCGCCGATCGACGGCTTCATGCTGTCGAAGAAGCCGAAGAACCTGGCCGGCGCCAAGGCGCTTCTCACGTACCTCGGCAGTGCGGCCGCCGCGAACACGTACCTCGCGAGCGACCCGAACGACACGGGTGCGAACAAGCACACGAGCACGGCGCACTACAGCGCGCTGCAGAAGAAGGCCGCGTTGCTGATCGCTTCGGCCAAGCACATCGCGCAGTACATGGACCGCGACACGCGGCCGGACTTCGCCTCCACGGTGATGATCCCGTCGCTGCAGCAGTTCCTCAACAACCCCAACGACGTCAACGGGCTCGTCAAGAACATCCAGAAGCAGAAGGTGGCGATCTTCGGCTCGTGAGTTAGGGTCTGCGCACGGTGGCGACCGAGATCGCACCGACAGGTCTGACGGACGGCGCGCGGCCGAGGCGGCGCGCCGTCCGTCTCTCTCTTGGCGACCGCGTCGCGCTCGGCCTCATGATCGGTGTGCCCGTCCTCGTCGTGGGCTTCTTCATCTGGTTCCCGACGGTCTCCTCGGTTCTCCTCTCGTTCACGAGCTGGGACGGGATCGGCGGTGTCGGCACGGCCCAGTACGTCGGGACGCGCAACTACCACCAGATCGTGACCATCTACCCGCCGTTCTGGCCCGCGTTCCGGCACAACCTCTACTGGCTCGTCTTCCTCGCCGTGATCGCGACGCCCTTCGGCCTGCTGCTCGCCTACCTGTTGGACAAGGAGATCCGCGGCACCCGGATCTACCAGAGCATCTTCTTCCTGCCGGTCGTGCTCTCGCTGGCGATCATCGGGTTCATCTGGGAGCTGATCTACTCGCCCACGCAGGGGCTGCTCAACAACCTCTTCGAGGATCCGAATCACGGGCACCTGATCGACTTCCTCGGCAACCCTCGCCTCAACCTGTGGGCGATTCTCGTGGCCGTCGGCTGGCGCCATGTCGGTTACGTGATGGTCCTCTACCTCGCCGGGCTGAAGGCGGTCGACCCGTCGCTCCGTGAGGCCGCCGCGATCGACGGCGCCGGCGAATGGCATGCGTTCCGCACCGTCGTCTTCCCGGCCCTCAAGCCGATCAACATCGTCATCGCCGTGATCACGGTGATCGAGGCCCTGCGGGCGTTCGACATCGTCTACGTGATCAACCACGGCCGCAACGGGCTCGAGCTCCTGTCCGTGCTGGTCACCGACAACATCATCGGCGAGGCGAGCCGGATCGGCTACGGCTCGGCGATCGCCGTGATCCTGCTCGTGATCTCGCTCGTCCCGATCACGATCTTCGTCGCGAACGCGTTCGGGGAGGAGCGCATTTGACGACGACGGCTGCAGCGCGTCCGAGGGCCGAGCCCGTGGCTCGCCGCCGCAGGGTCCGGCCGGCCCGTGTCCTCCTGCATGGCTTCCTGCTCACGTGCGCCGTGCTCTGGCTGATCCCGGTCGCCTGGGTGGTCTTCACCTCGTTCCGGCCCTACTCCGACACCGCCCTCCACGGCTACGTCTCGTGGCCGCACACGCTGAGCCTCGTCAACTACCGCACCGCCTGGAGTCAGGCCGCGCTGCCGCACTACTTTTTCAACTCGCTGATCATCGCGGTCCCCGCGATCGTGCTCATCCTCCTCCTGGCCTCGTCGGTCGCGTTCGTCGTCTCGCGGTTCAGCTACTGGTTCAACGTGCCGCTGCTGATCTTCTTCATGGCGGCGAACCTGCTGCCCCCGCAGGTGATCCTGACGCCGCTCTACAGCCTCTACCTGCGGATGCCGCTCCCGCTCTGGCTGAGCGACAGCGGCACCTTCTACGACTCCTACGTCGGGCTGATCGCGATCAACGTCGCCTTCCAGACCGGGTTCTGCACGTTCGTGCTGGCCAACTACATGAAGACCATCCCGAGCTCGCTGAACGAGGCGGCGCGGGTGGACGGAGCGAGCGTCGTGCGCCAGTTCTTCGGGATCATCCTCCCGCTCTGCAAGCCCGCGCTCGCCGCGCTGACGGTGCTCGAGTTCACGTTCATCTACAACGACTTCCTCTGGGCGATCGTGCTGGTGAAGTCCGGCAGCAAGCGCCCGATCACCTCGGCGCTCGCCGGCCTCCAGGGGCAGTTCTTCACGAACAACAACCTGATCGCGGCCGCCTCGCTCCTGGTGGTGATTCCGACGATCCTCATCTTCGCCCTGCTCCAGCGGCAGTTCATCAGCGGCCTGACCTTAGGCGCGAGCAAGGAATGAGCCAGGGAGGTCGTCCCACGATGAGCGACTGTGCCGCAGTGCCGCCCAGCACAGCCCTGCGGCGAGGGACATCATGAGACGACCTCCCAGGATCGCCTTCATCGGCGCCGGGAGCGTCGTCTTCACGAAGAACCTGCTCGGCGACATCCTCGAGCGCCCCGAGCTGCGCGGAGTCGAGATTGCGCTGCACGACATCGACGAGGATCGGCTGGCGACCGCCGAGGCGATGGCGGGATACGTCGCGCGCGAGCGCGCCGCCTCGCCGGCGATCAGCGCCCACCTCGACCGTCGGGCCGCGCTCGACGGCGCGGACTATGTCCTGAACATGGTCCAGATCGGCGGTCACGCCGCGACGCTCCTCGACTTCGAGATCCCCGCTCGCTACGGCCTCCGTCAGACGATCGCCGACACGCTCGGCGTCGGCGGGATCTTCCGGACGCTGCGCACCGCCGACCACATGCTCGCCCTGGGGCGCGAGATGGCCGAGCTCTGCCCGACGGCATGGCTCCTCAACTACACGAATCCGATGGCGATGCTCTGCTGGCTCGTGTACGCGGGCACGCCGACCTCGCGGGTGGTCGGGCTGTGCCACTCCGTGCAGTTCACGATCGAGGATCTGTGCGAGCTCGTCGGCGTGCCCGCCGAGGAGGTCACCTTCCTCGCCGCCGGCCTCAACCACCAGGCGTTCATCCTGCGGTTCGAGCATGACGGGGCCGATCTCTACCCGCGCCTCGACGACCGGATCGCGGTCGACCCGGACCTGCAGCGGCGCGTCCGTGTCGCCGTCTATCGGCGGCTCGGCTACTTCCCGACCGAGTCGAGCGAGCACCTCGCCGAGTACGTGCCCTGGTTCATGCGGAGCGACGACGAGCTCCAGCGCTACCGGATCCCCGTCGACGAGTACATCCGCCGCAGCGAGGAGAACCTCGTCGAGTACGAGCGTGTCAAAGCGACGCTCGCCCGCGGCGAGGCGATGCCGGTCGAGCGCTCGAACGAGTACGCCGCGGTGATCATCCACGCGATGGAGACCGGCGAGCCGCAGGTGATCTACGGCAACGTTCGGAACGCGGGCCTGCTGCCCGGCCTGCCGGACGGCTGCTGCGTCGAGGTGCCGTGCCTCGTCGACGGGACGGGGCTGCACCCCGTCACGATGCCCGACTACCCGCCGCATCTCGCCGCGCTGAACCGGACCTTCCTCAACGTCGTCGAGCTGACGGTGCGGGCCGTGCTCGAGGGCCGGCCCGACTACGTCCGCGACGCCGCGATGCTCGACCCGAACGCCGCGGCGACCCTGACGCTCGACCAGATCGACGCTCTGTGCGACGAGCTGACCCGGGCGCACGGCGACCTGATCCCGGCGGAGCTCCGACTTGCGGGCGACGTTAGCTCCGTCGACACTACCCTCCGGACGGAGGAGATCGCGTGAGCAGAATCCACATCGACGAGGTCACGAAGGTCTTCCCGAACGGCGTCAAGGCCGTCGACGGCCTCACCCTGGACGTCGCCGACGGCGAGTTCGTCGTGCTCGTGGGCCCGTCGGGCTGCGGGAAGTCGACGCTCCTGCGGATGGTCGCCGGCCTCGAGGACGTCACCTACGGCGCGGTGCTGATCGACGACGTGGACGTGACCGAGAAGGCGCCGCAGGAGCGGGACATCGCCATGGTGTTCCAGAACTACGCGCTCTATCCGCACATGACGGTGCGAGACAACCTCGCCTACGGCCTCAAGCTCCGGAGGATGCCGAAGGCGGAGTGGAAACGGCGCGTGGACGAGGTCGCGAAGACGCTCGGGCTCGGCGAGCTCCTCGACCGCAAGCCCGCGGCGCTCTCGGGTGGACAGCGCCAGCGCGTCGCCATGGGCCGGGCGATCGTGCGCGAGCCCAAGGCGTTCCTGATGGACGAGCCGCTCTCGAACCTCGACGCGAAACTTCGCGTCTCGATGCGCGCCGAGCTCTCGACGCTCCACGATCGGCTCGGCGTCACGACGCTCTACGTCACGCACGACCAGATCGAGGCGATGACCCTCGGCCAGCGCGTCGCCGTCCTGCGGGACGGCGTGCTCCAGCAGCTCGACTCGCCGCAGCGGCTGTTCCGCCAGCCGACGAACCTGTTCGTCGCCGCGTTCATCGGCTCGCCGTCGATGAATCTCGTCGACGCGAGGATCCAGGGCTCGTCGGTGAGCTTTGCGAACCACACGTTCGAGCTCCCGGCCTCGTCGCCGCTGACCGGCCACGACGGCCACGTGATCCTCGGCATCAGGCCGACCGACTTCGAGCACGGGGCCACCGCAGATCCGGGTCTGCCGCGCATCCGCGTGCAGCCCGCAGGTGGTCGAGGACCTCGGCTCGGAGAACCACGTCATCTTCTCGATCGAAGCGCAGCGCGTCAGCGCCGAGGCGGTGCTCGCCGCCTCGGAGGCGATCGAGGGCGACGAGGGGAAGCTCTTCGCGGACGACCAGCGCGCCGTCTTCACGGCGTGCGTCGACGCGCGGCGCCCCGTCTCCGCCGGCACGGAGGTCGAGCTCGCGATCGACAACGTCGCGTGCCACTACTTCGACCCCGCCACCGGCCTGACGCTCGACGGGAGCGCGCGCCCGAGTCTCGTCGCCTGAGCTCCGACGACGTATCCTCCGGGAGCCGTGCCCGAAGAGATCGACGACCCGCGCTCCGGCCAGCGCGTCGTGTTCCGCCGCAACGACCCTGACGCGCTCGAGGTCGACCTCTACGTCCGGCCGGGCGCCTTCGTCCGGGAGCACATCCACCCGTCGCAGGACGAGACGTTCGCCGTGGTCGCCGGCACGTTCGTGCTCGACGTCGGCGGGGAGCGGCGCCGCGTCGGGGCCGGCTTCAGCGAGGTGATCCGCGCGGGCACGAAGCACGGGTTCGACCCAGCGGCGGGCGAGGCGCAGCTGCTCGTCACCATCCGGCCGGCGCTCGACCTGGCCGGCTACTTCCGCGACTACCTGACGCTCTCCCGCGACGGCAAGCTGCGGATTCCGCAGCGCGGCCTGCCGAAGCCGATCCTGCTCTTCGCCATGCTCATGCACCGGTACCGGAACGAGATCGCCGCACCCGGCGTCCCCGTCTGGCTCCAGCGCCCCTTCTGGCGCGCGCTCGCCTGGCTCGGCGGCGTCACCGGCCACCGCCTCTAGGGCCCTGAGCGCTACTTCCGGTTCGTGAACCGCTCGAGGAGCTGCCGCACGAACGCGCGCGGGACCGCGAACGGCGGCGTGATCACGGCCATCACGCGCCCCAACGGCTTCCGCGGGTCCTGGAACATCCCGAGCTGCTCGAGGATGATCGCCTTGTCGTAGTACGTCCGCTCGAGGTTGAGCAGCCCTTCCTCGTCGAACGTGTAGAGCGCGCAGACGCGCGACCGCATCTTGCGGCCGAGCGGCGGCAGCTCCCGCCAGTGCCCCTTGTGCGTCCCCGTGACGACGACCTCGAGGATCACGTACTCGTCGGTGACGTGCCGGCGCTCCGTCTTGATGTCCATATCCGGAAAGGCGCCGAGCAGCTCCTCGTAGTGCTCCCGGATCCCCTCGCGGCCGGACCACTGCTCCTCCCAGCCGACGTCGTCGAAGGAGGGGTTCTTGCCCCACGTGGCCATGATCCGGTCCATGTCCATGTCGATCTCGGCCTGCACGTGCTCTTCGATCAGCTTCAGCCGGGCGTCCATGTCGACCTGCGCCATTTCCTAGCTCGCCTCCTCGATGAGTCGCTCGGCCGCGCGGTGTGCAAGCGCGGCGATGGTGTTGGACGGATTCGGGCCGACGGGCCCCGGCATGATCGAGCCGTCGACGATCAGCAGCCCCGGGTGCCCGAAGACCCGGCCGTACGAGTCGACGACGCCCTCGCGCTCGTCGCGCCCCATCGGGCAGCCGCCGAGCGGGTGCACCGTGAGGAGTCGGCTCAGGTGCCAGGAGGGGCTGTCGAGGAACGTCGCGTCGAGGGCCTCGGCGATCTCGCGCCCCGTCTTGCGCACCAGGTTGAAGTACTCGTTCGAGCGGTCCTTCCGCCAGTCGAGGTCGAGGTAGCCGTCGCTCGTCATGGTCATGGTCGCCGTCCGGGATGTCGCGGCCCATCGAGAAGAGCGGCATCGACGACGACGAGAGCGAGCCGGGGCTCCAGAAGTCGGCGATCTCCTTGCCGATGTCGCTGCGCCGGTCCAGCCGCAGCCAGCGCTTGAGCAGCCGGAAGCTCAGCCGGAGCCCCTTCTTGATCACCTGCAGCTGGTAGCTCGACTCGACGATCCAGTTGACGATCTGCGGGTGGCCGCCGTCCTGGATGTAGTGCGCCCGCCCGGGCCCGCCGTCGGCCGCGTCGGGAACGTGAACGGTGCTCGTGATCACCGGGCCGTAGCCCGGGTCGACGATCCGGATGCCGCCGTTCTCCTTCGCGTTCATGGCGATCATGAGGATGTCGCCGTTGCCGGAGAAGCGCGTTCCCAGCCGGTCGCTGAGCCCGGGGAACGCGTGGCGGTTCTTGAGCAGCAGATACGTCGTGCCGAAGACGCCGGCGGAGAGGACGAGCCGGTCGCAGCTGATCGCGTGCTCGGGGGCCGCGCGCCGTGCGCTTCTCGCCCTCGACCGCGCCGGAGTGGTCGGCGTAGATCGACCGTGTAGCCGCCGCCCTGTCGCGGCGCGAAGCTCTTCACCTCGCACCGCGTGTGGACGTGCGCGCCGTGCCGGAGCGCCGCGTCCGAGAGGTATGTGAAGTCGAGCGTGTTCTTGCTGCCGTAGTTGCAGCCGACGTTGCACTCCCCGCAGAGGCGGCAGGTCAGGCGCACCTGCCCGTGCAGGTTCGCCGGCTCGTCGAGGATCGGCACGCCGGGCTTCGGCTCCCCGCCGGCCGAGAAGGCGACGGCGAGCTTCGGCAGGTACCACTCGAGCCCCAGCTTCTCCGAGGCGAGCTGCATGGCCCGGGTCTTGTAGGTGCGGTCGTACGGCTCGCGCGCGGCGACGCGCTTCGCCGGGTCGGTCTCGTACGGGTACGGCGTCGCGCTCAGCATCCGCTCGTGCCGCTCGTAGTGCGGCTCGAGGTCGTCGTAGGTGACGGGCCACGTCTCGCGCTCGTCGTTCACGAACGTGCTCCGGTCCTTGCGGATGAGGACGTTCGAGTAGACGAGCGAGCCGCCGCCGAGCCCGCTGGCGACGATGCCGCCGATCCCCCGGAACGACCAGACGTTGAAGATCCCGTGCAGCCCTTCGCTCGGGTCCCAGAAGTTGCGGCCCGTCTCCCACGGGCTGCGCGGGAACGACCCCGGCGGGTACGCCTTGCCCCGCTCGAGCAGGCAGACCGAGCATCCCCGCCTCGGAGAGGCGCTGCGTCATCACGGAGCCGCCGAAGCCGGAACCGACGACGACGACGTCGAAATGGCCTTCCGGGGATGAGGTCAAGAGCGGAGTCAAGGCTGCTGTGCCGCAGCCCGCCCATTCTGCGGAAGCCGCCCTACCTTGTCCAGCCGTCGTTCTTGACCGCTCCTGGAAGCGGCCATACAGTCGGGTGAACCCGGCAGAGGAGGAGGCTTGATGGGCGGACGGGGCCGCACCGTTCGACCTTGACTGCGGCCTTGATCTTCGAACCGCTTCGGCTTGGACCGTTGACGGTGAAGAACCGCGTGCTCCGATCCAGCGTCGCCGGGCGCTTCGACAACTACGACGGCTCGGGCACCGAGGTGCGCATCAACTGGGACGTCAAGTTCGCGCGCGGCGGCGTGGGCGCGATCATCTCCTCGAACGCCCCGATCCACGAGCACGGGCACATCGTCCCGGGCTACGCGTACCTCGACTCGGACGAGCGAATCCCGTTCTGGCGCGAGCTCGGGAGGCGCGTCCACGAGCACGACTGCAAGTACATCGCCCAGCTCGTCTTCGCGGGCCGCGAGCGGATCCTGCCCGGCCTGCGCTACGACTCGTCGCTCGGCGCGACGAACGACTCCGAGCCGGTCAACGGCTTCGCCTGCCGGTCGATGACCGCCGCGCAGATCCGCGAGGTGACCGGGCAGTTCGTCCAGGCAGCCCGCCGCGCGCGCGAGGCTGGCCTGGACGGCATCGAGCTCGCCGGTGCGAACGGCATGCTCTTCACGCAGTTCCTGAGCCCTGCGATCAACACGCGCAAGGACGACTACGGCGGCCCGCTCGAGAACCGCGCGCGGCTTGGCGCTCGAGGTGGTGCGCGCGGTTCGCGCCGAGGTGGGCGACGACTTCTGCCTCGGCTTCAAGATCAGCGTCGACGAGGCGCCGCGGGAGCTCCTGCCCTGGCTGCGCCGGGGCAACAGCGTCGGGGACGTCGTGCGGGTCTGCCGCTGGCTCGAGGAGGCGGGTGTGGACTATCTGCACGTGAGCGCGGGCACGGGCTTCCCGCACCCGCGCAACCCTGCCGGCCGGTTCCCCGCGAAGGACGTCGTCCGGACCTACGACACGCTGCTCTCGAGCGGCTCGCACACGCTCCGCAACTACCTCGTCTTCCGCACGTGGCCGTTCAGCGCGGTCTTCCGATGGTGGTGGGAGCGTCCGAGCCGCCGGCTGGGCGTGGAGGGGATCAACCTGCCCGGCGCCCGGGCGGTCAAGCGGCGCGGTCTCGATCCCGGTGCTCTGCACCGGCGGCTTCCAGACGGCGTCGGTGATCGCGGGCGCGATCGGCCGCGGCGACTGCGACGGGGTCACCGTCGCGCGCACCGCGGTCGCGAACCCCGACCTCGTCCGGCACTTCGAGCAGGGGTTGAACGCCCCGCCGCGCCCGTGCACCTACTGCAACAAGTGCCTCTTCAACTTCATCGAGAACCCACTCGGCTGCTACGAAGAGGCGCGCTTCGCGTCGAAGGACGAGATGGTCCGGCAGATCCTCTCCGTCTACGAGGTGCCGTCGTACTCGGCCGCTCCCGCGGGGGTCGCATGAACGAGGTGATCTTCGAGCCGCTGCGGTTCCGGAACCTCGAGGTGAAGAACCGCGTCCTCCGCTCCAGCCTGGCCGGCCGCTTCAACAACTACGACGGCACCGGCAATCGGGCGCACGTCAACTGGGATCTGAAGTTCGCCCGCGGCGGCGTCGGGGCGATCATCTCGTCGAACGCGCCCGTGCATCCGCGCGGGCTGATCGTCCCCAACTACGCGCACATCGACCGGGACGAGACGATCCCGTTCTGGCGGGAGGTCGTGAAGCGGGTCCACGAGCACGACTGCCGCTACCTCGTCCAGCTCGCCTTCTCCGGGCGGCAGCGCGACCTCGGCGGCATCCAGTTCGAGCACGGCTGGAGCTCGACGGACAAGGACGAGCCGATCCACGGGCTCCGCTGCGAGCGGATGACCGTCGAGCAGATCCGGGAGATGGTGGGCTGCTTCGCCCAGGCTGCGCGGCGGGCGCGCGAGGCGGGCGCCGACGGCGTCGAGATCCACGGCTGCAACGGCTACCTGATCACGCAGTTCCTCTCGCCGGCGATCAACGACCGCGAAGGACGACTACGGCGGTTCGCTCGAGAACCGCGCTCGCTTCGCGCTCGAGATCGTGCGCGCGATCCGCGCCGAGGTGGGCGACGACTTCCACATGCAGTTCAAGATCACCGCCGTCGACTACGGCAACGACCTCTTCCCCTGGTGGAAGAAGGGGACGACGCTCGACGAGTCGATCCAGGTCTGCAAGTGGCTCGAGGAGGCCGGCGTCGACGGGTTCCACGTCTCGTCCGGCAACTCGTTCCCGCACCCGCGCAACCCGGCCGGCGGCTTCCCGATCAAGGACACCGTGCGGGGCTACGACACCATGATCTCCAGCGGGCGGCACACGTTCCGCAACTACCTGATCTTCAAGTTCTGGCCCTTCAACGCCGTCTTCCGGTGGGCCTGGGAGCGTGCGGCGAAGGGCCACGTCGAGGGGATCAACCTCGGCGACTGCCGCGCGGTCAAGCAGGCCGTCTCGGTGCCGGTCGTCTGCACGGGCGGCTTCCAGACGGCGTCCGTCGTCGCCGCCGCGATCGAGCGCGGCGACTGCGACGGCGTCACGATCGCGCGTCCGCTGATCGCGAACCCGGACCTCGTCCAGCTCTGGCAGCAGGGCCACGACCGCCCGCCGCGCCCGTGCACGTACTCGAACAAGTGCCTGATCAACCAGGTCGAGAACCCGCTCGGCTGCTACGAGGAGAGCCGCTTCGCCACGCGGGAGGAGATGGTGCAGGAGATCCTCACGGTCTACGACCCACCCGCAGTTCGTATGACGACAGTCCGTTGACGGGCTAATGGCCGACGCGATCTTCGAGCCGCTGCGGTTCCGCAACCTCGAGCTCTCGAACCGTGTCCTGCGCTCGAGCATCGCTGGCCGGTTCGACGGCTGGGACGGCTCGGGGCAGCAGGCGCGGATCAACTGGGAGGTCCGGTTCGCGCGGGCCGGAGTGGGCGCGATCGTCTCGGCCTGGTGCGGCGTCGACCGGCGCGGCCTGATCGTCCCCGGCTACGCGGCGATCGAGAGCGACGACCGGATCCCGTTCTGGCGGGAGCTGGGGAAGCAGGTGCACGAGCACGGCTCGCGCTACATCCTCCAACTCGCCCACGCGGGGAGGCAGCGGGACATCCCGGGGATCGAGTTCCCGAAGGGGCTCAGCTCGACCGGAAAGTCGGATCCCCTGCACGGCTTCCAGGCCGAGCGCGCCACGCCGGCCGAGCTGCGCCAGATCACCGCGTCGTTCGCGGCGGCGGCGCACCGCGCGCGCGAGGCGGGGCTCGACGGCGTCGAGATCCACGGCGCGAACGGCTACCTCTTCACGCAGTTCCTCTCCTCGGCGATCAACGACCGCGACGACGAGTACGGGGGAAAGCTCGAGCACCGCGCGCGGCTGCTCCTCGACACGGTGCGCGCCGTCCGCGAGAGCGTCGGGCCCGACTTTCACCTGCAGGTGAAGCTGAGCACGACCGAGAAGGCGAACGCCTTCCTCTTCTGGCTCGGCAAGGGCAACACGATCGGCGAATCGGTGCAGGTGTGCCGCTGGCTCGAGGAGGCAGGCGCCGACGCGATCCACGTCTCCGCGGGCAGCACGTTCCCCCACCCGCTCAACCCGAAGGGCGGCCTGCCGCTGAAGCGAGGTGCGGGACAACTACGACGGGCTGATCTCGAGCGGCGTGCACGCCTTCCGGAACTACCTCCTCTACCGCACGCCGATCGTCAACCGGCTGATGCAGCGGCACTGGGAGCGGCGCGGCGAGCCGGTCGAGGGCGCGAACCTCTCCGACTCCCGGGCCGTGAAGGCGGCCGTCTCGATCCCGGTGCTCTGCACCGGCGGCTTCCAGACGGCGTCGGTCGTCCGCCGAGCGCTCGCCGACGGCGCCTGCGACGCGGTCACGATCGCCCGGCCGCTCGTCGCGAACCCGGACCTGCTCGAGCTCTGGCGCGCCGGCCACGACGCGCCGCCGAGCCCGTGCTCGTACTGCAACAAGTGCCTCTACAACCTGCTCGAGCATCCGCTCGCCTGCTACGACGAGCGGCGCTTCGCGAGCCACGAGGCGATGATCGCCGAGGCCTACGCGGTCTTCGAGCCGACGCCGTTCCGCGTCTGACGCTACCGCGAGCTGCTGCAGCGGGTCCGCCCACAGCTGCCGCGCACGAGGATCGCGGAGCACGTCGGGCTTCCGCGTGAAGACGACGTAGTTCCCCGAGCCGAAGCTGCCGGCGAAGATCGGCCCGCCCAGCTCGCGCAGGTCGTAGTCCCGCCGGCGCGAGCTGCGTGCCTGCCCCGTCGGAGACGTCGTTCTTGGGGGCGTGCACGCATTCCTTGATGCTCCCGATCACGCGCTTGCACACGATCTTGACGCGATGCGGGCCGGGCACGTAGTAGTTCGCGTGCGAGCCGAGCGCGGGGTAGTCGACGGGATGCCCGTCGACCTGCTCGATCTCCGCCCAGGGCCGCGTGTTCCCGCCCTCGTGCGCCGAGTAGAAGGCGGCGACCGGCTGCTGTTCTCGTCGAGCTGCAGGGTGATCTGCTCCCAGTCGGACTCGTGCTCGTTCAGCCGGTAGTTGAAGAGGTAGAGGAACCAGAACTGCACGGCGTACTGGTCGGTGTCGTCGTAGCGGCTGACGTGGTAGTAGACGGTCGGCCGCGCGCCGGAGCGGAGCAGCTTCCGCTCGATCGGCGCGTACTTACCCTCCGAGTGCCTCGGCGGGTCGGGCTCGGCGCCTCGGATGTCGAGGAAGAGGAAGCAGCCGGTGAGACACTTGCCGAGAGTGTCCGGGAGGTTGTCCTCGCCCACCACCTTCTTGAGCACGCTCACGATGTTGCCGCGTCTGCTCCTTCAGCTGGGTGCGGCTCACGTAGGCGGCGCGCGAGATCGGGACGAAGAGCTCCTTCGAGTCGTAGCGGAGCACGGGGGCGACGCTGCTCGGCGAGCTCGGCCGCCTCGTGCCGGTGACCTGCGTCTGGGGCGGCACTCGTCGGCGGCGAGCGGGCCGTGCTCGCGACGCGAAGTCGATGAAGAAGCGCGGCCGCGACTGACCGCGGCGCCGACGACGATCGCCGCCAGCACGCCGAGCGTCGCGAGCACGTGCGCCCACCAGGGTGCGTGCGGCGAAGCGGCGGAACCAGCGCCCGGCAGGCTCCCCTTGCCAGCCGCAGCAGCGGGCGGGCCGGGCTCGACGGGGTCGCTCGGGTCGCCGGTCGAGGTCATCGAGGGCGTCCCGAAGCAGCCGCCCACGGACCCCGGGCCGGCGTGGCCGCAGCGCTCATGGTTTCGGGAGCGCCCATCCGACCCGCTGATTCTGTCCGGTGGGCGCCCGGCTGGCAAGCCGCCCGGCCAGGCGGCGGCGTTGAATCCCCTGCCGTGCTGGGTGAAGATGGCTGCGCAGCATGGCGCAATGGGTCGACATCGCCGTCACGATCGTGCTGGGCGTCGTCGGCCTCTATCTGGCGCACTCGTTCCGCCGGCAGGTGCAGGCGAAGGTGGCGGAGAAGCGCTTCGACTCGTACGGCGCGCTCTGGTCGAAGCTGAAGGTCGCCTCCCCTCTGCGCAGCGTGACGGGGGAGGGGCCGCTCGATGCCGACGAGCGGCGGGCGCTGTACGAGGCGTGCACCGACTGGTACTACGAGGGCGGCAACGGCATGCTTCTCTCCGAGCAGGCCCGGGACATCTACCTCGCGGCAAAGGAGAACCTGATCTGCGAGGTGGACGCCTTGCGGCCCGAGTCGTTCCAGGAGCAGGTGCTCGCGGCCGACGACCCGGAGGCGGTCCGGGGCTGGGAGTCAATGCGCCAGTTCTCGCTCCTGCGGACGGCGATGCGCGGCGACATCGCGATCTACACGAGCCCGTGGGGCCAGAGCCTCGACGAGGCGGACAAGGAGTTCCTCCGCGCCTGCGGCGTCGACCTCTCCCGCGAGCCGTGGCGTTCGTCCGCCCGGCGCGCCCAGTAGCGTTCACGCTCTGTCCGAGAAGCGAATCGAGATCCGCTGGCGCGACCTGGACGCGTACGGGCACGTCAACCAGGCCGTCTACGTGACGTACGCCGAGGAGGTGCTGGACGACTGGTTTCGCCGGCGGCTGGGGCTCGAGCCGGGGCACGTCTGGGACTACGTCGCGGCCCGAACGACCCTCGTCTATCACGCCGAGCTCCGCCAGACGGACGGGCACGCCGTCGGCAGCGTCGAGCTTGTCCGGCTGGGCACCTCCAGCGTCACGGCGAGGATCGAGCTGCGGCGGCCGGACGGGACGCTCGCCGCCGAGGTGGAGGTGGTGGTCGTCGCCGTCGCAGGTCGCGGCGGCGGGTCGCGGCCGCTCACCGAGCGGGAGCGCGCGGCCCTGGGAAGCTGAGAGTCGACGCCGCAGTGACGCGGCGGTGACGCCTGTCGAACGCGGGGTCCCACGCCGCCCGGACGGCGGCGTGACGGGGAGGCGGTAGGAAGGGGGCAACGAGGTAGGAGGTTGCCGGTGCCATCGCCGCTGACGATTCCCGGAGTACAAGTGCGCACGCAGTTCGACCCGGCCCCGGTTCTCCCCGGTGCGACCGGCGTCCTGGGGGTGGTCGGCGTCGCCGACCGAGGGCCGATCGACCCCACGCCGGTCGGGAATCTGGGCGAGTTCCTCGATACGTTCGGCCCGGGCTCGCGGTACACGATGCCGGAGGTCCGCACGGCGCTCGCGAACGGCGTCTTCGAGGTCTTCGTGGCCCGCATCGCGCCCGGCCGCGGCAAGAAGGCGTCTCTGACCCTGCTTGACGAGGAAGGCGAGAAGGTCGCCGTGCTCGAGGCCCGCGCCGAGGGCAAGTGGGGCGAGGCGATCGGCGTCACCGTGACGCCCGTCCGCACGACCGGAGGGGCGACGAAGTACGTCAACGTCGACGTCTCCCTCGCCGGAGCCCCGATCGAGTCCCACCAGAACCTCGTCATGGACGAGGAGAGCCCGAACTACTTCTTCGACGTGATCAACGAGCACTCCCGCCTGGTCGTCGCGTACGACCCGCTGTTCGAGAAGGCGCTGCCGAGCACGATCGGCCAGACGGCGCTCGCCGACAGCGACGCACGCAGCGCGTTCGCGACGCTGAAGGCGGGCGCCACCGACGTGATCCGCGTGGAGGCGAAGCGCTCCGGGCGCTCCGGCAACCAGATCGCCGTCCAGGTGACGGACGGGCACGCGGCGAAGCCGTTTGCGGGCGCCGCCGACGCGCCGAGCATCGAGGTCCGCGCACGCGAGGCGGGGAGCGCGGGGAGCCTGATCCGCGCCGCCGTCGTCCCCGCAGGCCCGAGCTCCGTCGGGATCGCGGTCACGCCCGCCGCCGGTCCGGTGCGCACGATCGGCCCGGCCGGCACGGTCGCCGACCTCGTCTCCGCCTCCGCATCCGATCCGGACGTGCAGATCGTCTCGCGCGGCGACGTGCTCCCCGAGGCAGCGGCGCAGGCGCCGCTCGACCGGCGCGTCGACATCTCGGTCTTCACCGAGGGCCGCGACACGCGCCACTATCCCGACCTCGGGTCGAACGCCGACATCGCGGGGATCTCCGATACGGGCGTCGCCTTCACGGTCGTCGGAGGCGCCACGGCGCTGCCCGACGCCGACGTGGGCGTGCCGCTCCAGGCGGGGCGGAGCAAGGGCCCGGCGCTCGAGCTGACCGGCGCGTCGAGCGACGAGCCGCTGCTCGAGCTGGTGCCCGCGCCGAACGCGGCCGGGCAGCTGGCCGTCAGCGTGCTGGACGCCCCCGACGAGCTGACGTCCCTCCCCGTCGCGAATCTCTCGGTCTTCGCCGACGGCGAGCTCGTCGAGTCGTTCGCGAGCCTGACCATGGATCCGGACGACCCGCTGTACCTGCCCGAGGTGCTCGCGAGCTCGTCCGCGTTCGTCCGCGCCCACGACCTCTTCGAGCGCAGCCGGACGACGTCGTTCCCGAAGGGCTTCTCGCGGCCGGTCGACGCTCACGGGAGCGCAGTCGCCGGCGGTGGACGACTACTCCGACGCGCTGACGCGGCTGGAGGAGGCCGAGGAGGTCGACCTGGTGATCGCGTCGACCGCCAATCAGCTCGTCGACGCGGACTCGATCGCGGTCCAGCAGGCGGTCGTCGCCCACTGCACGAAGATGGCGGACGTCGCGCGCAACCGGATCGGGATCGGCTCGGTCTCCGCGGAGGAGAGCAAGTCCGTGGCGGCGATCCTGGAGCATGCCGACGACGTCCGGAGCGACCACTTCATCCTCACCGCGCCGGCGCACATGGAAGGGCCTGTCGCCGGGCTGCTCGGCCGGCAGGACTACTTCGAGTCGCCGACGTTCAAGACGATCGCGAGCCTGAACGGCGGCTCGCCCGGCCGGTTCACCGACGCGCAGCTGACGCAGCTGATCAACGGCAACGTGGCCGTCGTCAACCAGCGCCGGCGACTGGGGACGATCGTCATGAAGGGCCTGCTGACGAGCGGTCGCCAGATCAACGTGCAGCGCACCGCGAACAAGACGGTCCGCGACGTGAAGGCGATCGCCGACAAGTACATCGGCCTGCTGAACAACGAGGGCGGGCGCAACGCGCTGAAGCAGCAGATCACGGCGCTCCTCGTGCAGATGGAGCGCGACGGCGCGATCGTCCCGAGCACGGACGGCAAGGATCCCGCGTTCAAGGCCGACGTCTATTCGACCCAGGCGGACTTCGCCAACGGGATCGTGCGCGTCGACCTCGCGATCCGGCCCGTGCGGGCGATCGACTTCGTGTACGTGACGATCCTCGTCCGGAACTGAGGGAGCTGAGCCATGCCGACCATCTACACCGCGTTCGCCTCCGAGGCGAAGGTCAACGAAGAGACGCTCGAGGGCCTGCAGTCGATCGAGTACCGGCAGATCAAGAACCGGCACGACGTCAGCGCGATCGGGACCGACGAGCGGATCGCCGTCTACTTCGGGCGGAAGCTCGTCACCGGGAGCCTGCACGTGGCGTCGGCCAGCCCGACGCTCGACGGCCTGCTGGACGGGAACACGAGCTTCTCGCTGAGCGTGACGCTCAAACACAACGACACGACGCGGAACGTCACGTTCGACAACGCGTTCCTCGAGGAGAAGATGTTCATGCTCGGCCTCGAGACGCACGGCGAGACGACGTACACGTTCACGGCGACCCGGGTCCGCGAGGAGTGACGCAGGCCCGCGTCGATGCCCGCGCCGGCCGCGTCCTCGCCGGCGCGGGTGCGTGGTCGTTCGGACTCGACTGCCGCTCCGGCGCGGCGACGCTCTCGCTCGAGGGGCGCGAGGTCGCCCTCCGGCCGCTGCGCTGGCGCGAGAAGGTGACGCTCGCGCGGTTCGCGTTCATGGGTCCTTCCTTCCTCGACGAGCAGGTGCTGCGGCTCGCGCTCGCCGAGGGCTCCGAGCCCCTGGAGGGAGACGAGCGCGAGGCGGCGGTCCAGCTCGCGCTCTGGCTGAACGACCCGCACGGCGACACGCACGGGGACACGCCCGGGGACACGCACCGGGACACCGACCCTCTCGGCGATACGGGCACGCTGCCGCTGCAGGCGCCGCTGCTCGCGTCGGTGACGCTCGACGTCTGCGCGGCGATGGGCGTTGGGCCTTCGGCGCTCGACGACCGCGACGCCGTCGAGGTCGAGGGGCTCTGGCACGCGGTGGGCGGCCACGCTGCGGCGGTGGCCGCCCGGCCGCGTTCGCTCCATTCGGGCTCACGTCCGCCGGGCTCTGCGCCCGTCGCGCCGCCCGCCTCCGGCGACTCGGTCGAGGTGGGGGACACGACGCGGATCGTGATCGTCCCCGATCCGGAGCGGGCGTCAGAGCCGGCCGCGGAGCGGGATCTGCCCCAGTTGGAGGAGCCGGTGGACGATGCGCCGCCCCTCGAGGAGCCGGAGCCGGACCCCGCTCCGCGGCGCGGGCCCGCCGCGGCGATCGCGTCGTTCCGGCCGGTCGAGTACGTGCCGACCGACCGGCCCGCCGAGGCGCCCCCGGCCGCGCACGAGCCGCCGGCCGCCGGCGCTCGCGACGACGGGCCGGCGCTCCCGGAGCTCGAGGCGGCCGATTCGCCGGAGCCCGCGGTGTCGCGGCTCGCGTCGGAGCGGTCCACGGCGGCGCGCAGCCGTCCGCACGCGCCTCGTCCCGGCGCCCCAGCGGCCCGGCCCGGCGCCGCAACCGCACCGCCTCCGGCGGCCGCCGTTCGTGCACCGGCCGCGCCGCGTCCCGTCGAGGCGGCGTCGCGTACATCCTCCGGGGTCTCACCTCCCGGCCCCGCCGCCGAGCCGCCCGTCCAGGCGCCGGCGCTCTCCCACGGTGACGCGAGGCTGCCGGCGCCGGTCGCGCACGCCGCCGCCTTCGACGCCGACGAGCTTCTGGACGAGCTGAGCGAGCGTCTCGCGCTCGCCGCCTCCGAGCTCGGGGTCTCGGGAGCCTGAGATGGCCACGCCCATGATCGACGACGTCGAGCTGAAGGCCGCCCAGTGCGTCCGGCAGGAGACCGACCAGGCCTTCGTCGAGCACCGGGTCGCCGGGCTCGACGGTGTCGTGCACCAGAAGCTCGGACGGCGCTCGCACCGCGTCGTCGTCTCCGGGATCCTGCTCCCCGAGACGGCGGCCGACGACCTGAAGACCCTCCAGGAGAAGGCGTCGGGAGGCGCGGAGGTGACGTTCACGGCCGACATCGCGACCGCGCTCGCGGTCGACCACATGGTGATCGAGTCGCTCGCGGTCGAGCAGGACGTGGAGTCGGGAGGCGCCTACACGTACACGGCGTCCCTCGTCGAGAGCCCGCCGCTCCCGCCGCCGGCGGAGCTGAGCCCGTTCGGCGGCCTCGACGAGTTCGGCTTCGGCGATCTCGGCTTCGACCTCGGCGCACTCGAGTCGATCGCGGGCGACGTCGCAGCCCAGGCCGGCGCGATCGCCGACGCGGTGGACGGCGCTCTCGACGCGGTCGAGCAGCTCGCGAGCCTCGCGTCGCTCGCCGACCTGGGCGACCTCTCCAATCCGCTGACGCCGCTCTCCGACGCGGTCGAGGAGCTGTCGAAGGTCGGCACCTCGGTCGGCGACGCGCTCGGCGAGCTCGGGGGGCTGATCGCGTGACGAGCTCCTTGCTCGTTCCCGCCTACGCGCTCACGATCGGCTCGAAGCAGTGGACGGAGCAGCTGCTCTCGCTCGACGTGCGCCTCGAGGCGGCGCCGCTGATGGATCGGCTGACGGCGCGGCTACCGGCCGCGGCGCCGTTCGACGGGGCGGTCGGCGACACCGTCTCGCTGTCCCTCGACGGCGGCGAGGGCGCGAGCGACGTCTTCACGGGCTCGGTCGACGCGATCCGTCGCGACCCGGCGACGATCGAGATCACCGCGCTCGACGCGGGCGGGACGCTCGCCGCCTACCGCCCTTCGGCGACCTACGAGCAGGCCACCGTCGCGACGGTGATCCAGGCGCTCTGCGGCGACGTCGGCGTCGACACCGGCGAGCTGGAGGACGGGCCGGCGCTGGCGTACTACGCCGCCGACCCGGGCCGGACGGCGCTCGAGCACGTGGCGCGGCTGGCGGAGTGGGCGGGCGCCCTCGCGCGCGTCGCAGGCGACGGCAAGCTCGAGGCGACGGTCGTCAGCGGCGCCGACCCCGATCTCGCGCTCCGCTACGGCCGCGAGCTGATCTCGTTCGACGCGACGGAGTGCTCGACCCGGATCGAGTCGTTCGTCGTCGCCGGCGAGGCCGGCGCGGGCAGCGCGTCCGCGCCGGAGTCGCTGCGCCCGAAGCGCGACTTCTTCGACGGCAGCCGGCCGGCCGGGCCGGACGCGACGAACGTGTGGAGCTTCGAGCCCGCGTTGCGCACGCCCTCTGCGGCGCAGACCGCTTCCGCGGCGCGCACGCGCCTCTACAAGTCGAGCCGGCAGCGGGCGACGCTCCGCGCGTGGCTCCTGCCCGCGCTTCGTCCCGGAACGGTCCTCGAGGTGCAGGACCTGCCCGACGGGCTGCCCGGCGGGCCGCTCTGGGTTGACCGTGTCTCGCACCGCGTCGGGCCCGACGGCGCCGTCACGCGGGCGCGCCTCTGGGGCGGCGGCGACGCGTTCGACCCGTCGAGCCTGCTCGGCTCGCTGGCCGGCGCGATCGGGGGGCTTCTGTGACCGCGCACACGATCGTCCGCACGATCCGCGACATCGCCGAGCGGGAGGTCGCCAGCCACCCGAACGCCGGCATCGGCGTCGTCACCTCGATCCGCTCTCCGGACGGGACCTACGCGTGCAGCGTCAAGATCCGCGAGACCGGCCTCGTGCTGCCGACGGTGCCGATCGCCGTCGGGGCACTGGGCGTCGCGGCCGTGCCCGAGGTCGGCGACCTCGTCGTCGTCATGTTCGTGGCGGGCGACTTCCACGCACCCGTGATCGTCGGTCGCCTCTACGACGACGAGACCGGTCCGCCGCCGAACAAGCCCGGCGAGGCGGTGATCTCGCTCCCGCCGGGGCCGACGGACGCGGACAAGGCGCTCGTGGTCTCGTTGAAGGCCGGCGACGACGCACGCTCCCTGACCATCACCCTCGACGGGTCGCAGAAGGTCGAGGTGAAGATCGAGGACGAGGCCGTCTCGCTCGTCGCCGGCGACTCGCAGGTCGACCTGGGAACGGGCTCGATCACGGTCAAGAGCGGCGACTCGAAGCTCGTGCTGAAGAAGGACGGCGATCTGTCGATCGAGGCGGGCAAGAAGCTCTCGATCAAGGCGACCCAGATCGAGATCCACGGCGACGCCTCGGTGAAGGTGGCCGGCCAGACCATCGATCTGAACTGATGAGGGACCGCGACTGACATGGGCATGCCGCTGGCGAAGCAGAACGACCAGGTCGTGGCCGTCGACATCCACATCGTGATGGTCCCCGTCGGGCCCTCGCTCGTGCCGACGCCGCTCCCGCATCCGTTCGCCGGGATGCTGAACGGCAGCCTCGCGCCCTCCGTGAAGGTTGGAGGCCAGGCTGCGGCGGTCGTCGGCTCCACCGCCGACAACCAGCCGCCGCACATCCCGACGCCGCCCGGCGTCAGCTTCCAGAAGCCGCCGGCCAACAAGGGAACGGTCCAGCTCGGCAGCGCGACGGTCCGGATCGGCGGCAAGAGCGCCGCGCGGAACGGCGACATCGTCATGACCTGCAACGACCCTGCCGACCAGCCGCTCGGCAAGATCGTCGCGGTCGGAATGGTGAGCGCGGGCTGATGGCGCCGCGGACCGTCGCCGTGCTCGGCTCCGATCTCGCGCTGACGCGCTACGTCGGCACGGAGAGCTCGGTCGTGCTCGACAGCGCCGACTCGTGGCACGGGCTCGACCTCGCCGTCGTGCCGGCCACCCTCGGCCGCAAGCGCCCCTCTGCCGACGCGTCGGACCTCGGTGCCGTCGAGGGCCGCTCGAACCTCGGCCAGGCGCTGATCCTGCGCCTGCTGACGCCGCGCGGCTCGCTCGCACCGCTCGGGCACGCCGACTACGGCAGCCGCCTCGTCGAGCTGATCGGGCGCACGAACGACGAAACGTCCCGGAACCTCGCCCGGCTCTACACCCTGCAGGCACTGCGCGAGGAGCCGCGTGTCGCCGAGCTGCTCGACCTCTCGGTCGAGACGACGGCGGGCAGCCCCGACACGATCCGCATCGGCTTCGCGGTGCTGCCGGTCGGAGACGACGAGCCGCTGGCGCTCGGACTGGAGGTGGCGTTGTGACGCTCGTCGACCGCGCGTACGAGGACGTCGTCCGCGACGTGCTCACCAACCTGACGACAGGGCGTCGCCGGCGAGGTGCACCACGTCCCGGACTACGACACGACGGCCCGCCCCGTCGTCGTGCCCGACGTCGCGCTGCTGCGCCGCCCCGTGCGGCGCGTGTCACGCGTCGCCGGCGTGCTCGCGCCCGCGACCTCCGACGACGAGCCGGTGCCGTACGAGTTCACGCTCAACGACTACGAGCTCGTCTCCTCCGCCGAGGACCCGACCGACCTGAGCACGATCCGCTTCCTGCCGTTCGGCAAGAAGCCGGCGCCCGACCAGGACCTCGTCGTCAGCTACTACCCGCGCAACGTCGATCCGGGCCCCGTGAACGACGTCAACGTCGGCAGCGTCCTGCGGACGCTGGTCGAGGCCCTGGGGAAGGAGCTGGCCGTCGTCTACCAGCAGCTGAACCGTGCGTACGACTCCGCCTTCGTGTCGACCGCGGAGGGCTCGTCGCTCGACCGGGTCGTCGCGCTGCTCGGGCTCGCGCGCTACAAGGCCGGCCGGCCCGTCGGGACGGTGCGGTTCAGCCGCCGCGCGGGCTCGGTCGGCACGATCTCGATCCCGCCCGGAACGCCGGTCACCGACGGCGCCGACAAGGTGCGCTACGAGACGACCGAGGCGCACACGATGCTCGCCGGCGAGTCGACCGCCGAGGTGCGCGTGCGCGGGGCCACGGACGACACGCCGGTCGCGGCGGAGAACACGCTCACGGTCGTGCAGCGTGCGATCGCCGGAGTCGATTCCGTCACGAACCCCGGCCCGACGACGACCGCGGCGCAAGACGAGTCGGACGAGGAGCTGCGTGCCCGCGCCCGCGGCGCGCTCACCGCGAGCAACAAGGGCACGATCGGCGCGCTCGAGAACGGGCTGCTCCAGCTGCCCGACGTGCGCGCGGTCTCGATCCAGGAGTTCCCGAACGGCGTGCCCGGCGAGCTCCGGCTCTCGATCAGCCTCAGCGACCGCGCGCGGACGACCCTCCCGCCGTCGGTCCTGGAGCGGATAGAGGAGCTGCGCCCGGCCGGCGTCCGCGTCGTCCAGGACCGCGCCGCGAGCGTCGCGCTCGCCGTCAGCGTGTCCCTCGTGCTCGCCGGCAGCAGCCTCGCCTCGAGCGAGGTCGAGCGCCTCCACGGGCAGGTGCGGAAGCAGCTGGTCGAGCTCGTCACCAAGGCCGGCGTCGGCCAGCGGATCCGGACCGGCCCGCTCGTCAGCGCGATCCTCTCCGACGAGCGGATCGTCGACGCGACGATCCGGCTCGGGCCGAAGGACGGCCCGCCCGGCCAGCCCGGTGCCGACTTCCAGCCCGATCCCGACGTGACCGCGGAGCTTTCCGGCGAGGACGTCGCGTTCGAGCAGGACGGGTTCGACCAGCCGCTGCCGGCGGGCGGCGCGGAGATCCCCGTCGACGTCCAGGCCGTCGTCCCGCTGACGCCCAGCGACGGCGCCGACCTGACGCGCGGTGCAGACGCAGCTCCAGGCCGCGCTCTCGTCCTACTTCGGCGCGCTCGCGCCCGGCGCGACGGTCGACGCGAACGGTCTCCTCAACGCGCTCCGGAACGACGCGGACTACACCATCGACCCGCTCGGCCTGCTGGTCACGCTCCAGGCCGACCGCCAGTTCGCACAGGTCGCGCAGGGCGGCGAGTCGTTCACGGTCAAGCCCGGTCACGTCTTCACCGTCAGCAGCGTCAGCGCACCCGCGTCGGGAGCGACGGCGTGACCGTCCTCGAGCGCATCCTCGAGTCGCTGCCCCCGCCGTACGCGATCGAAGGGGACTCCGTCACGTCGCGGCTGCTCGACGACGTCGCGCTCGAGCTGGACGCGATCCAGGAGGACATCGACCGGCTCGGCCGCACGCACTGGGTCAAGTTCGTCTACCGCTTCGACGACCTCGTCAAGCTCGCCGACCTCGTCGGCACGAAGCCGATTCCCGGCGAGACGCTCGACAGCTTCCGCGTGCGACTACTGGCGCTGGTCGAGGCGCGCCTCCGCGGCGCCGTCGGCGCGTCGGAGATCCGCGTCTTCGTGCACGACTACCTCGCCGGCGCCGAGGCAGCGCTTCGATCGACGTTCGTCCCCGGCCTGCACCGCTACGACGCGGAGGGGGCCTTCTCGTCGCATCTCGACGACCCGGCCTACCGGCCGCTCGCGCTCGTCGAGAACCCGCTTCGGACCCGCCGCAGCGCGACGCTCGCCGCCATCCGCGGCCGCGTCCCGTACCTCTACCGCTGGGAGGAGCGGAACACCGGCCTCGCCGACACCGTCGCGCGGTTCGCGATCACCGGCCTGCACGGCGGGCGCACCGCCGTGCCGCTGATCACGAACCTCACCACGGGCGACCTGATCGGCTACCAGGGCGTGCTCGGGGTCGGCCAGCGGCTCGAGCTCTCGAACGCCGGCAACGGCGACCGGCCCGCGTTCGCGTCGATCGACGGGCGCGACGTCACCGACCGCGTCTTCAGCGTCAGCGGCTTCCACCTCGGCGTTCCGTTCGAGCCGCCCGACCGCGACGCGCGAGCCGCAGCTGCCGCGCCTGCAGCGCGGGGCGAACCGGTTCGCGTTCCTCTCGGTCGGGCTCTACGACGTCGACGGCCTCGACCACGTCTTCTACGCGATCGCCGACGAGGCGCTGCGCGAGGGCGTCTTCGACGACACCTTCTTCGACGACTCGGTGTTCCCGTCCGGCTCCGTCGCCGCGGTCGAGATGGAGTGGACGGAGGTCGAACCCGCCTCGTTCGAGGTGCACGTGCCGCGCTATCTCGTGATCGCCGCGCCCGAGGTGGCCTCCGCGGCGGGCGGGCCTGTGCACGAGCTCGTCGCCGAGGCGCTGCGCGAGACGATCGCGGAGATCCACGCCGCGGGCGTCCTCGCCGGCGTTGTCTTCGAGCCGTTCCGCGAGACACAGGCCCAGCGCGTGCACGCCACCGTCCCGTGGGTGACGACGCCGCCCGAGACGGCGCCGTCCGGAGAGGGCGAGCTGCTCTCGTTCGGCGGGCGCTACGGCGAGTCCGGGCTCGACACATCGAGGTTCGAATGAGCGAAAGGGGATCCGCCATGCAACGGAGAGAGGGCCTGGCGCGCGGGCGCCTCAAGCTGATCGTGCGCGACGCGGACGGCGGCGAGCTCGCGACGCGGCGCGCCCGCAACCTCGTCCTGCAGGCGGGCGCCGAGCTCGTCGCGTCGCTCTTCTCCGGCGCGGACGGCGCCAAGCCGATCGACACGGTGATGGTCGGCTTCGGCGTCGACGGCGCGGATGTCGGCGCCACGGCGCTCACGCCGCCGCCCGATCCGGACATCCACGCGTCCGAGCTGCGCAGCCCCGTCGAGAAGGACGACTTCGCGGTCGCGGCCGATGCGGAGGACCGTACCGTGCGCGTCTCCGTCGCGACGGTGTTCAAGCCCACGGTCGAGCTGACGGACGTCACCGAGGCGGGCCTGCTCGCCGGCGACCGCCTCTACAACCAGGTCGTCTTCGAGCCGGTGACGCTCCGTCCCGGCCAGGACGTGACCTTCTTCTGGGAGATCGACTTCCCCTTCGGCCACTGAGGAAAGAGGAGCCATGGCAGCACTGAACGCGCTCAACCTGAACGTCCTCGGCTTTCCGGCCGTCAACCGCGACCTGACCGTCGAGCTCCGCGACACGGCGACGCACGAGGTCGTGAAGACGGCGCAGCCGTTCTCCGACGGCACCGTCCGCATCCCGTCGATCGCCGCGGGCGCCTACGAGATGCGGCTCGTCCACCCGAACCTGGCGACGCCCGTGCTGCAGCGCCCGATCCGGGTGCTCCCGACGGGGGACACGAACGTCTCGGTGCTGATCGACCCCTCGAAGTTCAAGAACACGCCGATCGAAGACATCCCCGACGCGAACCTGGGACCGGTCCGCGACACCGCGGCCTCGGTCGCGGAGTCCGTCCTGCCGCTCGCGCACAAGCGGCCCGGCGAGGCGATCAAGGCGGAGGACTTCAACCAGATGGCGTCCTCGATCCGCGATCTCGCCCTCGCGTTCGTCGAGCTGACACGGCTCGTCAGCCCCGTCGGGCACAGCCACCCGGAGCTGGAGACGAAGTTCGACGAGGTGACCGGCAACTTCACGCAGCTCCTGAACACGGTCTCCACCGCGATGGCGGAGCTGCAGCGTCAGATCCAGGCGCAGCGCGTGCGGACGCAGGTCGAGGACGTCCTCAGCGTGGCCGAGATCGACAAGGCCTCGCCGCAGGGCAGGCAGATGCTCGACCTCGTCGGCCAGCTCGAGGCGAAGGTGACCGACCCGCCGCTCACGTTCGGGCGCACGGCGCGCGACGTCGGCATCCAGCTGCAGACCCAGCTCGAGCAGGTGATCGACCAGAAGGCGCCGCAGAACCCGGACATCGTCGACGCCATGCCGGTGAAGAACCTGGCGGCGGCCACCGACCTGCTGAAGACGCAGCGGGCGACGTCGTACGACTCGGAGCTCGAGCACCACCTGCTGGCGGACCGCACGCTCGGCGGCGGGCTCAAGCTCTTCGGACGGAACGGAGCCTGAGATGGCGACCTCGACACCGACCGGCCGGATCGGAGGCCTCGTCGACAAGGTCGGCCCGCTCGCGGGCAAGCGGCGGGGGATGCGGATCGAGGCCGACGAGTGGAACACCCTGGTCGACGTCGTCTCGGGGCTGCTCGAGCTCGAGCGGCTCCAGGAGACCTCGCTCCAGGACGAGTTCAAGGACGAGTTCGCGCCGAAGAACCACCATCACGTCGGCGACATCGGGATCGACTCGCTCGACCCCGAGCTCCAGTCGCGGCTCGCCTCGAACGGCGGCGGCGTCTCGACCCGGATCGCGCTCGTCGACCTGCAGGCGCGCGTCACGACGCTCACCGGCGACGTCGGCCGCGCGTCGGCGCAGACCGAGGATCTCCAGCGGCGGCTCGACCGCGCGACCGCGGACGACGTCGAGCAAGGGTCGAGGGTGCGGAAGCTCGAGGACGGCTTCGGCGGCATCGAGGGCCTGCGCGGCCTCGTGACAGGGCTCTCGACCCAGGTCGCCGACCTCCACGAGGGAATCCAGGCGGTGCTCGACCTGCGCGCGAGTCTCGGCGACGTCGATGTCGGCGGGCTGCGCGACCGCGTCTCGAGCCTCGAGCTGGTCGCGAAGAACTTCGAGGGAGCCGACGGCAACCCGGTCCGCCTCAGGGACGTCGAGCTCCAGATCGGCGAGCTCCAGGACGTCCTCGACATCAAGGGCGCCGGCTCCGGTCTCGACGACCGTTTCAACGGGCTTCGCGACGCGCTCGCGACCGAGCTCGACGGCCGGATCGACGACGGGCTCGCCGCGGGTCACGCGACGCTGCAGGCGGAGCTCGCCGACAGCCGTACGTCGATGACCGCCGAGCTCGACGGCAAGGTCGCAGACGCGCGCAGCGAGCTCGCGACGAGCCTCGACGCGAAGATCGCCGAGTCGCAGACGGCGCTCGACGCGTCGCTCGCGGACCGCGTCGACGCGGCGGCCGGCGAGCTGCGAACGACGCTGTCCGACGAGACGAAGACGCTGGTCGAGACGCGGCTGGCCGACCTACCCGCAACCGTGCAGACGGCGGTCACCTCGGCCGTCTCCGCGGCGACGCCCGGCCTGCGCGAGGAGGTGCTCGCGACTCTCGGCGCCACGCTGGACACGCGTCTCGCCGACGCCACGGCGCAGCTCGCCTCACGCGCCGACGCGCTCGAGGCGAGGTTCGACGAGCAGGCTAACGCAGTCCCCTCGCTCGTCTCCGCGCAGGCGAACGCACTGCTGCCCGAGCTCGTCGACGAGCGCATGGCCGCGGCGTCCGAGTCGCTCGCGACGTCGCTCGGAGCCCGCGTCGACCAGCAGCTCGCCCAGGCTCGGGACGGGCTCGCCGCGACGCTGCAGGAGCAGGTCGCGGCGACCGTGACCGGGGCGGTCGGCGACCTGGACGGCCGCATCGGCACGCAGCTCGACACGCGGCTCGCCGACCTGCCTCAGCGGATCGACGCGGCCGCCCACGAGGCGGTCGCCGACCTGCCGTCGCGGGTCGCGGGCGAGGTCCAGACGCAGCTCGCGGCGCTCGAGCTGGACGGGCGGTTCACCAAGCTCTCGGACGAGCTGACCGCGTCCTTCCAGTCGTCGCTCGAGGCGTCGGTCGCCAAGGTGCAGGAGCAGCACAAGGCCGACCTCGCCGCAGCGACCGAGGCGCTCCGGGGCGAGATCGGCGCCGCCCGCGACGCGGCGCTGCACGAGGCGCTCGACCGGATCGACGCGACGACCGCCGAGCTCAAGCAGGGGCTCGTCGACGAGGCGAAGCGGGCGGACACTGCCCTGGACGGAACAGCCGGGAAGGTCCGCGAGGAGCTCAAGACCGGCCTCGGCGGGCTGTCCGACCAGCTGACCGGCCAGACGAAGCAGTGGATCGGCGAGGCGGTGCAGCAGGTCGGTGCGGACATCTCCAAGGTGCGCGACTCGGTGACCGCCGACTTCGAGGCGCAGCTGGAGAAGATGCAGTCGATGCTCATCTCGCGGATCGACGCGGCCGCGAAGACGACGCTGGGGCGGGCGCAGACGCTCGTCACGAACCTCCAGAACGCCGTCACGCCGCGGCTCGACAAGCTCGAGGCCGCGGTGTTCCATCAGCCGACGGGCGTGCAGCCGGGCGGCGCGCGGCGGACCGCGAGGCCCGGCTGATGCTCGACGAGCTGGAGAAGAAGCTCACGTCCCTGGTCGCAGACGCCCTCGCCGCCCGCGCGGGCGTCACGATCGCACAGTCGTCGGGCGCGCCGCCTGCCCCCGCCGGCGCGGGCACGGGCGCGGTGGCCGTCGGGCTCGCCACGCTCGAGCCCGTGCCGGTGTTCGCGGACGACTCCGTCCAGATCGGCGACGGGCCGACGAGCAGGCGCGTCTTCCCCGTCGGCTTCACGGCGACGGTCTCGTTCGCCCGCGAGGCGGCCTCGGAGAACGCAGGCCCGCTTGCGCAGGCCAGGACGGCGCTGCTCCGCGACGCCTCGCTCGTCGCCCACGCGCTGGGTGCGCTCCCGTTTGCCACCGGCCACGCATTCGAGACGGCCGGTCCCGATCCGGGCTTCGACGTGCGCGCGTTCGGCCTCGCCGCCGGCGCTGCGGACCCGCTCCGCGAGGCGGCCGTGCTGCGAACGAGCCTTTCGTACAAGGGGATCGCCGCCATCTGGCCGCCGGCGCTCGCGGAGCCCGAGGGGACGATCGCGGCGGTCGCCCCGCTGCTCGAGGCGCTCCCGTTCACGATCGTCCCGGACGACCCCGTCGTCTCGGTCGGCGGCTCCACGACGGTCCGGATCCGCACGGTCTCGGGGCGCCGCATCGCAGCAGGCGGAGGAGCTCCCGAGGCGCCCAGGCTCGCGCTCCTCGTCGTCAGCGACTTGCCGCCCGCCGAGCGGGGCGCGATCGCCTCCGGCACGGCCGGCACCGAGGCCGGCGTCCGCCTCGTGCAGGCGTCCGACTCGGAGGTCGCGGTCGCCTACCAGGCGCCCACGGGCGATCCAGGAGCAACCCGGAGCGAGCGGGTCGCGGTGCACCTGGCGCGTGCGGACGGCACGCGCGGCCTCTTCCTCGGCTCCGCGGCGATCGTCCTCGCAAACGGGGGGCCCTAGTGGCGCAGCTCGCGACCGCGCTGTTCTATCCCCGCGAGCTCGTCCGGACACAGCTGCTGCAGCTCGTGGCAGGGATCCTCGACGACCCGTCCCTCGACATCGTCCAGTTCGGCGCCGCAGGCGGCGAGGCGGACCGCGAGCTCGCCATCCCGTTCCTGCCGGCAATGGACGAGGTTGTGGTGACCGACGCCTCGCTGCGCCTGGCTGCGCAGCCGCTCGAGCTCGAGCTGGCGCAGGCCGACTACACGGTGACCCGGTCGAGCGCCAAGCCGAACGAAGGCGTCGTCGTCGCGCTGAAGCGTCCGGGGCGGCTGACGCGGATCGTGCTCGACAACCCCGTCTTCGTAGCCGCCGTGAGGGCCGGGCCGCGTTTCGTCTACGACTTCGGGATCGCCACACGGCCGGACGGAGGCAACGACGAGATGCACCTCGTCGTCCGCGGCGCCGAGCCGAAGGACGGCGGGTTCACGTTCGGGCCGCCGATCTTCGCCGACGACTCGTTCGAGCTCGACTCGAAGATGTACGCGGCGGATCCTCGGCGGGCTCACGGTGACCGCCGCCGACGGCGGCAAGCTCCAGCTCGACTTTCCGGCGACCGCCGGCTCCGCCTGGCTGATCCAGTTCGCCTCGGGCGACGAGGCGACGACGCTCGCGGCGCTCGACTTCACGTCCACGATCCGCAGCGTGCGGGTCGCCGCCGGGCCGACGAACCTGACTCTGGTCGTCCCCGGCGAGGACGGAGCCGACGACACGGTCCTCTGGAGCTATGCCAACGTGCTCCTCCCCGAGGTCGGCGACCAGGACGTCGTCTTCGCGCCGGTGGCGCAGAAGCAGCTCGCGGGCGCGCTCGAGAAGGCGGTTGCCGGGGACGTGACGCTGCCCCTGCCGCTCCGCTTCCACTCCGATACGGGCGGCAAGATCGGGATCCGCACGAAGGAGCTGGCGGCCGAGTACCTCGTCCGACCGCTAGGCCCCGATCCCGTGCAGCGGCCGCTCGGCGGCGCGTGGAGCTCCCTGGTTCTCGACGCCCCCGCGGGTCGACGGCCGGCGCGGAGCGAGCTGCAGCTGACGGCACGCCATCTCGGCCGGGCGCTGAACGACGGCTCGCCCCTGCCGCCGACGACCCTCCCGTCGGCGGGCGTGCGCGTCGACCCGGCGAACTGGGCAGCGACCGCCGTGCGCTTCGAGGCACCGGGCGGCACGGGCGCGGGCGAGCAGCTGCCGCTCGTCGCCGTTCAGGTCCCGCTCGAGGCGACCGCCGCCGCCGAGGTCTCGCTCGAGGTCCGGAGCCCCGCCGCGGGCGCACCCGGCGCCGCGCTCGGGCCCCCGGTGGTGACGCAGCTCGAACCCGGCACGCGCGCGTGGATCGAGTTTCGCCTCTCGCAGCCGCTTCCGCTCGCGACGGGCGGCGACGGGTACTGGATCTCGCTGCGCACGACGCAGGGCGCCGCACGTTGGTTCGCCGCCGGAGCCGGAGCGGGCCGCGTCAGCGTCGACGGCGGCGAAACGTGGGGCGAGGTCGACCCGACGCTCCTCGAGCCTGCCGCGCCGCTCGCGCTGCTCTTCCACGCGGTGCCGCCGCCGCTGCCGGCGCCGCGACTCGAGCTCCAGCTCGGCGAGGCGCCCGCGGGCGAGCTGGCGCCGTCGGAGCCGGCGGGCGACCCGGCCACCTTCGCCCTCCCCGCAACCGCGCTGCCGGCTCCGGTGCTCGACGCGCTCGGCCACACCGTCGGCAGCGGGCGCGTGCCGACCGAGCTGCTCGTCTTCTCGCGCGCCGCGTGCGAGCTCACGGTCGAGTCGCTGACGCTCCTCTACGACCCGGCGGGCGGCTGATGGCGGCGTCGCTCTCGCTGCCCGATCTTTCGAGCCTGACCGGCTCGCGCGACGGCGTCCTCGGCGCGATCCAGGCGATAGGAAGCGCGCTTCCCGACGATCCGTCGACGCTGACGGCCGGGCTGAACGGCCACTCGTCGTCGCTGCAGGCCGCGCTCGACCTCGACGTCGGCTCGCTCACCGGCGGCGTCACCGACGCGCTGGGCGGCCTGACGAGCGCGATTCCCTCGGGCTCGCTGCCGGAGCTTCAGCAGCTGCTGGCCGCGGTCGCCGGAGCGCTCGGGACGCTCGACCCGTTCAAGCAGGCGCTGAGCCCCGACGGCGACCTGCTCGACCTGCAGTCGCTCGCGCTCAAGCAGTCGGGCGACCCGACCGCGCGCGTCACCGATCTGCTCGGGCAGCTGACCGACATCATCCCGGCGGACGCGATCCAGACGCTCGAGACGTTCGTCGAGACGGTGACGGCGTTCGAGGCCGCGATCCCGACCGACACGGGGCAGGTGGCCGAGTTCCTCGCGCGCGGGTTCCTCGGCGTCCCGCACGACCTGCTCGACCCCGCGCGCGCCGCGCTCGACGGCTTCCTCTCCGACGTGACCGCGCTGGCGCCGCAGCCGGGGGTCGACGCGATGCACGCGGCCGCGGCGGCGCTCGCCGTCGAGCTGGGCTCGGCGCGCACGCTCGTGCTCGCCCTCGATCCGGCGGACGTGCCCGGATACGCGGCGGTCGTCACCGCGCTGACCCAGTTGCGCGCCCACGTCCACGCGTTCGCCGACCAGGTCGCGTCGCTCGTCGCAGCATTCCGCACCGGTCTCGGCGCCCTCAACCCGGGTGCCTTCGTCGCCTCGCTCGAAAGCGCGCTCGCCGCCGTACCGGAGATCCATGCTCCCGACACGGGTCAGTTCCTCGAGCTCGTGACCGGGCCGATCCGCCGGCTGAACGAGCTCGCCGACACCGTCACGCCCGAGCAGGTCGCGCTCCTGATCCGCGGCTGGAGCGACTTCGCCGAGCAGGAGGTGATCGGCGAGAGCTTCGACGAGATCTCGGCCCTGATCCGCAAGCCGTTCGAGGAGGTCGGCCACCTGATCGAGGGCCTGCACCTCGAGGTGATCCGCGAGGCGTTCCAGGCCGCGCTTGCGCCGGTGCACGACGCGATCACCGGCGTCACCGGCGCCCTCGACTCGGTACGCCAGGGCCTCGTCGAGGCGATCGAGGCGGCCTCGACCGCGGTCGGCGCCCTCACGACCGCGGCGGGCGAGGCGGAGACGGCGCTGAACGAGGTCGCCGCCGCTGTCCAGACAGCGTCGGCGTCGGTCGACCTGACGGCGTTCCACGATGAGGCGCTGGCGCTCGTCACGGAGCTTTCCGGCTCGATCGGCGAGGTCGTCGGCGAGGCCGGCGACGCGGTCGGGAAGCTGCGCGAGCTCGTCGACCAGCTCGGCGAGGTCGACCTGCACGGCGCCGCGTCGGCTGCGACGGACGCGATCGGGCGGCTGACCGAGGTCCTCGCCTCGATCGACACCACGAGCATTCCGGAGGCGCTGCTGTCGGAGCTGCGCTCGGGGCTGTCGGGATTCCTCGACCAGATCTCGCTCCAGCCGGTGCACGACGCGATCCAGGCGGTGCTCGACGCTGCGCCGCTCGACGTGCTGGACGAGTTCACGGAGGCCTTCGACGGCGTGCTCCATGAGCTCGAGGGCTTCAGCCCGACCGGCCTGCTGCAGCCGCTCGAGGCGCCGTTCGACGAGGTGATCCGGCAGCTGAACGACCTTCGCCCGGGTGCGCTGCTCGACCCCGTGATCGATGTGCTCCAGGAGGCGAAGACGTCGCTGGACGGCTTCGCTCCCGCCGTGCTGCTTGCGCCGCTCGACGCGCCGCTCGCCGAGGCCCGCTCGGCGCTCGAGCAGGTGGCGCCGGAGCACTTGCTTGCGCCGCTGCACGGGCCCTTCACCGAGCTGATGACACTCGTCGACAAGCTCGACGGGAAGGCGGCGCTGGACGAGATCCAGGGAGCGTTTTCGGGCTGGCTGCAGCAGGGCTTCACCGGCCTGCAGGGGCTCGGCGACGCGTTCGGAGGCGCCACCGGGACGAAGGCGTTCGTCGAGGGAGCGGCGTCCGGCGCGCTGCCGGCGGACTTCGGGCTCCGCCCGGGCGACATCCTCAAGCCCGTCGAGGAGCTCTACGACAAGGTGGTCGCGCTCATCCACCAGGTGCCCGCGGAACGGCTCGTCGCCGCTTTCGAGCAGGTTCGCGGCGCGCTCGTCGGAACGCTCGACGCGCTCGCCCCGGGCAACCTGCACGCGCATGTCCACGGCCACGTCGAGTCGGCGATCGCCGCCTTCGACGTCGTCGGCGACGCCGAGCTCGTCGCCGGCCTCTTCGCGGAGCACGCGCAGCTCGTCGTCGCCGTGGACTCGATCGACCCGGCGCGCGTCCCGGCCGGGGCCGCCGCGCAGCACACGCAGCTCCTCTCGCTCACCGTCGACGCCGATCCCCGTGCCGCGCTCGCGCCGGTCGTGACCCAGCTCCAGGGGCTGCGCGGCGACGCGCTCGGGCTCGCGACGTCGCTCGACACCGGGGTCGTCGCGGGCGGCTTCGGCGCCGTCGCCGCTCGCCTCGATGCGCTGATCCCGGACTTCCTGCGCGAGCCCGTCACCGTGGAGTCGCTCGAGGCGGCGCTCGACGGCCTCAACCCGAAGCACCTCGCGGACGAGGTGAACGCCGAGTTCGAGCTCCTGATCGGGAAGCTCCTGAAGTTCGCGGAGATGTTCGGCGTCGAGCTGCCGAAGGCGGTCAAGGCGTGGACGGACCGGTTCGAGCACGGGCTCGACGGGATCGTCCGCGACGCGTTCGAGGCCGTGCACGCCCCGCTGAAGGCGCAGCTCGCGTCGCTCGATCCGGCAGGGCTCGAGGCCGATCTGAACGCGGCGGTCTACGCTCCCATCCAGGCCGCGCTCGACTCGCTGAGCCTCGAGGGGATCGTCGGCGACGCCGGCCTGACGGCGTCCTACGACGGCGCGAAGGCGGCGCTCGGGGGCGTGCTCGAGTCCCTGCAGAACCTCAAAGGGTCGCTCGATACGGCGCTGCGGACGGCGCTGGACGACGTGACCGCGATCAGCCCGCGCGGGCTCGAGGCCGACCTCCAGCAGGCGTACGCGCCGATCGCGCAGGCGCTCGGTGGGCTCGACCTCGGTGGGCTCGCGGACGAGCTGAAGGCCCAGTTCCAGCGGATCGGCGACGAGGCCGCCGATGTGCTGCAGGAGGTGCTCGAGGCGCTGAAGGCGCTGGTCGACGCCATCCCACACGGCGTGGAGGACGTGAGTGCGAGTGCAGACGTCAGTTTCGGTCTTCGGACTTAACCTGCCCGTCGCGGGCCGCCGCGTCGAGTACGCGCGCGACCGCGACGGCCGGGTGATCGCGATCCGCCCGCCGGGGTCGGAGGAATGGCTGTGCTACGAGCGCGGTCCGGACGGTGCGCTCGTGATCCGGGCGGAATCGGGCCGGGAGTACGTCCGCTCGGCGCACGGCTCGGTCGAGCTCGGAAACGGGACCGCCGAGCGGCTGACGCTCGACCTCGTCGGCAGGCCGGCGCGGATCGAGGTGTTCGGCCGGGACGGGGCGCCCGTCGTCGACCTCGGGTACGCGTACGACGCCGAGGGGCGTATCGAGCGCCTCGGACCGCACCGGATCTCGTACCACGACGACCGGATCGCGGCCGTCGACGGCACAGAGCTCGAGCACGACGCGCGCGGGAACCTGCTCGCCCGTGGTGACGAGCGCTTCCGGGTCACGGACGATCGTGTCGTCGCAGCCGGATCCGTCCGCTTCGAGTACGAGGGCGGGGGCAACCGCAGCGCACGCATCGAGGGCGCCTCGCGGACGGAGTACCGCTACGACGGCGAGGGCCGCCTTGCCGAGGTCGTCCGCGACGGCGAGCTTCTCGTCGCGTACGGCTACGACCGCCGGGGCCGCCGCGTGCGCCGTGAACGCGGGGACGAGGTCGTCCAACTGCACTACGACGCCGAGGGCAACCTGCTGGCGGAGACGGACGACGAGGGACGGGCGATCGCCACGTACATCCGGGACGGGCGCCGCTGCCTCGCCCGCATCGACGGCCCCGTCGGCGAGTCGGCAGCGGAGTGGTACCACCTCGACCACGCCGGCACGGCATGGGCCGTCACGGACGCGGACGGCGAGGTGATTGCGCGCCGCTCGGGGCCGCTCGACTCCGGCCCGGGGCCGTTCATGGGCCGTTTCCGCGACGAGGCCACCGGGTTCCACGACTTCGGCGCGCGCGACTACGACGACGCGACGGGCCGCTTCGTCACCCCGGACTCGTACACGTTCGACGACGACGACCCGCGGCTCGAGCGCTCGAACGAGACGACCCCGGCGCTCCGCCACTGGGCCGGCTCGCCCGCCCTGCGCAACCGCTACGCGTTCTGCCTCGGCGACCCGGTCAACAACGTCGACCTCGACGGGCACAGCGCCTGGTGGTTCTTCCTCACGATCCCGTCCTCGCTGATCTGGGCGATCCCGAACACGATCGTGGCACTGACGATCGTGATCGTGAACCTCTACATGGAGGTGATCGGCTGGATCGTCTGGCCGTTCATGATGATCGCCCACAAGGACACGGGCGTGAAGTACTACCCCTGGGGATACGGAGCCCAGAATCCGACTCCGCCGGCGCAGCCGACGAACCCGTACAGCCCGGACATGCGCAACCACTTCTGGCTCTGGCTCGATGCCTCCACTCGGCTCGGCGTCCCGTGGGCGCTCATCAACGGCAGCTTCTGCAGCGTCGGCCGGGCGTTCACCCTCGGCAACGTCGTCTTCTTCGACATGCTCGCCAACTTCGGCGAGGACGGCGACGCGAACCAGCGCTACGTCGTGCCGAAGGACCCCGACACGCAGCTGACGCTCCTTCGTTCGACGCGCGAGCACGAGATGCAGCACACGTTCCAGTACGCGTACCTCGGGCCGCTCTTCCACTGCCTGCCGATCGGGATGGTGCCGCGGCTGATCACGAACGCCGCACTCGCCCACGGACGGCCTCTGAACGAGCGCGAGGAGTGGTGGACGAAGTTCGACCTCGCGGGGCTCGTGACGCTCGTCGACGGCCTGCTGCTCTACCCGCTGACGTTCGGGAAGGTGAAGTTCGCCGACGTCGAGACCTGGTTCAACCCGGCGCACTGGTGGCAGCACCTCTTCCCGGGCCGGTGGACGGACATCCTCACCCAGGCGATCAACATGGACAACTGGATGCCGCCGCTCGGGATCTACGAGCTGGACATGCTCTTCCGCGGCGGGCAGGGGTTCTCGTGGTTCGAGCGCAACTCCGGCGCCTGGTCCGGGAACACGTACGGGACGGTCGTCGAGACGGAGAAGGACGAGATCTTCGTCGGCGAGTTCACGCGGGTCATCGGCGCGGACGTGCCGCAGGCGCCGAACGCGACGACGGCGTGGCCGATCACATGGGGCGTCTCGCCGGCGGCGCCGCTCCCGAGCGGGTCACCCGGCTCGACGGCTGCCGCGGCATTCGACCCGACGAACAACTTCATCAACCTGGACAGGAACAACACGCTGCCGGTGAAGGTGACGAACGGGAACGGCATCTACTTCCATGCGACGTCGCCCGGCCAGTACACGGTCACGGGGAACGGCAAGTCCAACAGGGGCCGCACCTCGGAGAGCGTGACGATCACCGTCAAGGACATCGGCGTGGTCGTCCAGACGAACGTGTTCATCTGCCAGAGCCAGGTGCTCGCGATCTCGGGCGACGGCAACGCCGCCTACAGCATCCGCTTTCAGAACGGTGTCAGCGCGAGCGGCGGCTCGATCTCCGGGCTGGGCTACACCGCAGGCCCCACGGCCGGCACGGACGTGATCGAGGTCGTGGCGACGTACGCGCCGACGGCGGGCGTCTTCAAGACGTACGGCGACACGACTGCCGCGGTCGCGGCGTTCGGCTGGGTCGTGAAGACGATCTCGATCACCGTCAAGGAGCCGACGATCACTCCCTCGGCGACCCAGGTCTTCGTGGGCGGCAAGGTCACGATCGCGTTCGACCTGCCGCCGCAGACGTCCGCGTCGACGGCGCTCGTCCCGAACAGCGTCTACGACCAGGCGAGTCGCACCTTCGCAGCGGGGCGTGGCGCCATCACAGCCGAGCAGACCGAGACGCTGACGTTCGGGTACGGCTGCAAGCAGTACACGGTGACGATCAAGGTGGAGCCGATCGTCGCCACCGCGCCCGCCTCGGTGCCGGCCGGCGGAGCGGCGCAGGTGAACGTGAGCGGCGGGACGGCGCCGTACACCTTCGAGATCGTCGTCGCCGGCACGAGCGGCCCGTCGATCAGCGCCACGGGCCTGTACCACGCCGGGACCACCGCGGCGCCGGCCACCGACGTCGTCACGGCGACGGACGCAAACGGCGGCCGCGGCACGGTCTCGATCGCCGTGACGCCGTAGCTGAGGGACCCCGTACCTGGTCGGCGATCAGGTACGGCGAGCCCGCTCGGCGAGCGCGTTTCGCGGAGGCCGCGTAGCTCAAGCGCAGACGCAGCTCAGGCGCGCAGGTGCGGCAGCGACCCGAGGAGCTCCCGCAGCTCCTCGGACGGCGCGAGGCCGAGCTCCTGCTCGAGCAGCTGGCTGTACGAGCGGTACCGCCGGACGGCTTCCGCCGGGTTTCCCTCCGCGAGGAAGACGCCGATCAGGGTGCGGTTCGCGCTCTCGCGCAGCGGGTTGGACTGCAAAGCCGCCAGCCCGGCCTCCGTCGCGAGGCCGAAGCTCCCGTCGTCCGCGAGGCGCTTCGCGAGCACCTCGAGCGCGTGCACCCGGAGCTGATGGAGCCGCTCCCGCTCGTCGACGACCCAGTCGTCGTACCAGTCGGGGAGCAGGTCGCTACCGAGCAGCGCGGTCACGTCTTCCGGAAGCTCGTCGTCGCCGCCGTGGAGGAGCGAGCGTGCGACTTCGAGGGCGCGATGCGCGTCGACGTCGACCTCGGGCGCGAGCCGCAGGTTCGCGGTGTGCGCCTCGACGATGTCGTGACCGACCTTCCGTAGCCGCCAGAGCGCCGAGCGGAGGTTCGCGTACGACCGCTTCTCGTTGGTGTCCGGCCAGAGCACCCCGGCGACGTAGAGCCGCAGGAGCGGCCGCTCCTGCAACGCCAGGAAGGCGACGAGGCGCTGGGCCGAGAGCGGCAGTGCGACCTCCTCGTCGCCGCACACGAGCGAGAATCCGCGGAGCAACTGAACGCGCACGCGACCCCTGCTGCTCATCCGCAGCATCGCCGCGCTCGGTTGGGTGCCGCAGCAACGGACAGGAGCGGCACTCCCAACCTCCCTCAGCCGCTGCTCGCGGTGTCCATGATGGGCGGTTCGGCCACGCCGATCAAGTGGCTCAATGGTTAAGAAGCTCTAACAGAACGAAGCACGTGCTGGCTGAACGCGCTGGTCGGCGCGCTGCGGCGTCCTCGGTTGCGCCGATAGCGCTGCTATCGCGCGCCCTGCGTCCTTGCATCGCACTCGGCCAGCACGCCCAGCCAGCGCGTGGTCATTCAGTTACGAGCTTCTAAGCCGAATCGACCCGTCAGGCGGCGGCGGCGACGGGGCGCAGTGCGTCTCCGGTCTCCCGGTCGAAGAAGTGGAAACGCGACGGATCGACCGCAAGCCGAAGGCGATCACCGACGCGGACCTGCGTCGACTCGGACACCTCGGCGGTGAAGAGCGCGTGCTGGTCCGCGGCCAGCAGGACGGCCCGCTCCTTGTCGTCGCTGGCCGCTCTCACCGCCTCGACGTCCACCGGTGGCGCCTCGATCGGGAAGATCACGTGCGTCGCCGAGCCCAGTTCCTCGACCAACGCGACCTCGGCCTCGATCGTGGGCAGCGAGGGGTCCGCGAGTGCGGCGTCCGAGAAGTCCTGCGGCCGGATGCCGAGCACGACCTGCGACATGCCGGCGCCGTTCGCTCCGAGCGGGATGCGGAAGCCGGCGAACTCGATCGTCCCGTCGCGCACCTCGGCCTCGACGAGGTTCATCGAGGGCGAGCCGATGAACGCTGCGACGAAGAGATTCCGCGGCTCGCGATAGAGGCGCTGCGGCGTGTCGACCTGCTGCAGCTTCCCCGAGCGCATGACGGCGACGCGATGTCCCAGCGTCATCGCCTCGACCTGGTCGTGCGTGACGTAGACCGTGGTGACGGAGAGGCGGTCGTGCAGCCGCGCGAGCTGCGCGCGCATGTCGACCCGGAGCTTCGCGTCGAGGTTCGAGAGCGGCTCGTCCATCAGGAAGGCGTGCGGCTCGCGGACGATCGCGCGGCCCATCGCCACGCGCTGCCGCTGGCCGCCCGAGAGCGCCGACGGGCGCCGGTGGAGCAGCTCCTCGAGGCCGAGCATCCGCGCCACCTGGTCGACGCGCTGCTCGATCTCGCGCTTCGGGACGCCGCGCACCTTCAGGCCGTAGCCGAGGTTCCGTTGGACGGTGAGGTGCGGGTACAGGGCGTAGTTCTGAAACACCATCGCGACGTCGCGGTCGCGCGGAGCAAGGCGGCTCACCTCGCGGTCGCCGATCCAGATCTCGCCGCCCGTCACCTCCTCGAGCCCGGCGATCATCCGCAGCAGCGTCGACTTGCCGCAGCCCGACGGACCGACGAGCACCATGAACTCCCCGCTGCCGATCGTGAGGCTGACGCCGTCGACCGCGGCGTCGCCGCCGCCCGGGTAGACCTTCGTCACGCTCTCGAGCTTGATTTCGGACACCTTCGAGGGCTCCTTTCGGGACTTGACGCGGAGACCAGCCTATGACATCTTCGACGCCCTGTAAACGTTCTCTGAAATCAATTTCAGGACCTCTCCGGGAGGGCCGTGCACGAGGACCGTTCCGAGCCGGACGCAGCACCCACGATCACGACGGTCGCGCGCCTTGCGAACGTCTCGGTGGCGTCTGCGTCCCGCGTCCTGAACGGTATCCGGACGAACCCGGAGACGCTGGCCAAGGGTCCGGGAAGCCGCTGCGGCGATCGGTTACGCCCCCAACGCCGCCGCCCGCTCGCTGCGCTCGCGCCGCACGGGCCAGATCGCGTTCGCGATGCCCGACGTCGCGAACCCCGTCTACACGACGATGGTCAGCTCGATCCAGGAGGTCGCGAGAGAGGCGGGCTGCCGACTGATGCTGCACTCGACCGGCGCCGACGCGGAGGACGAGCTCGAGATGCTCCGCGACCTGAAGCAGCGCTTCGTCGACGGGCTGATCCTCTGCTCGCTCCATCTCACGGAGGCGCACGCCGCGGAGCTCGTCAGCGCGGCCGCACCGGTCGTCGTGATCGGTCGGCCGCCGACGGGCACTCCGGTCGACACGGTGCAGGCGAACTCCCGCAAGGGCGCGGCCGAGGCGGTGCGGCACCTCCACGAGGCAGGCCGCCGCCGGATCGGCTTCGTGAACGGACCGGAGGGCAACGACCCCCGGCAGCTCGCGCCGCCGCGGCTACCTCGACGGGCTGCGGTCGTGCGGCCTCGGCCGCGACGAGGCGCTCTGCGAGGTCGCCGCCGACTTCACGGTCGAGGCCGGCAGGTACGCCGCGACGCGGCTCCTCGCCCGGACGAAGCCGGACGCGCTCTTCTGCGCCAACGATCTTCTGGCCGCAGGCGCCCTGGCCGCACTCCGCGAGGCCGGCCGGGACCTCCCGCGCGACGTCGCGGTGGTCGGGATGGACAACACCGGCCTCGCGGAGCTGACCTGGCCGTCGCTGACGACCATCGACCTCGGCTCGGCCGAACGCGCGCGCGTGGCGGCGGAACTGCTCGTCAAGAGGATCGACGACCCGGACCGGCCGCACTCCACCGTCAAGGTCGAGCCGCGCCTCGTCGTCCGCGCCTCGTCGGGCACGGGGAGGCCCAATGAGTGAGGCCCAGTGAGTGAGGCCCAGATGAGCCGGCGACCCCCGTGAGCGTCGCCTCCGACACGCGACGGCGGCTGCTTCCGTTCCGCACCCGCGGTCACGCGGGCGTCGGGCTCTCGGCGACCGAGGCGCTCCTGCTGCTCGTCCCGGCGATGCTGCCGATCCTGATCTTCAGCGTCGCCCCGCTGGTCCGCGGCATCTACCTCGGCTTCACCGACTCGCGTGCCGGGCTGGGCGTCCCGACGCACTTCATCGGACTCGACAACTTCCGGGAGCTGATCCACGACGACCTGTTCGTCAACGCGTTCAAGATCGGGCTCGTCTGGGCCTGCTCGGTGACCGCCATCCAGTTCGTGCTCGCGCTCGGGCTCGCGCTGCTGCTCAGCCAGCCGATCCATCTGCGCTGGCTCGCCCGCTCCCTCGCTCTCGTACCCTGGGCGATGCCGCCCGTGGTCGTGGCGATCATGTGGAAGCTCGTCTTCCAGCCGCAGGCCGGCGTCCTCAACGAGTTCCTCTACCGGACCCATCTCCCGGGCTCGCAGACCGACTGGCTATCGAGCTTCACTTGGGCGCTGCCGGCCGTGATCCTCGTCGGCGTCTGGGCCGGGATGCCGCAGACGACGATCGCGCTGCTCGCCGGGCTGCAGTCGATCTCCGACGATCTGCAGGAGGCGGCCGCGGTCGACGGCGCGACCGTGTGGCAGCGCTTCCGCACGATCACGCTGCCGCAGCTCAAGCCGGTGATCCTCGCGATCACCTCGCTCGACTTCATCTGGAACTTCAACTCGTTCGGCCTCGTCTACGTGCTCACCGACGGCGGCCCGGCGCACAAGACGGAGTTACCGATGCTCTTCGCGTACAACGAGGCCTTCAAGTACGGCGAGTTCGGCTACGCGGCCGCGCTCGGCGACGCGATGGTCGTCGTGATCGCCACCGCGCTCGCCTTCTACCTCTGGGGCCGGCTGAGGGAGGCCACATGAGGGGGACGCGATGATCGTCTCGTCCCGCCCGAAGACGGCGCGTGTGGGCCAGTACGTGGCGCTCGCCGGCTACCTGCTCTTCCTCGGCTTCCCGCTGCTCTGGATGCTCTCGACCTCGTTCAAGGGCCCGCGCGAGCTCGTCGAGCTGCACCCCTCGCTGATCCCTGCGCATCCGACGCTCGAGAACTACCACGAGGCGCTGACGCAGAACGCCCTCGTACACAGCGCGATCAACAGCTTCAAGGTCGCCTCGCTGACGGCGATCCTGACGACGGTGATCGGCCTGCCGGCCGCGTACGTGCTCGCGCGCCGCCCCGGGATCATCTCCCGGCTCGGGCTCGGCTGGATCCTGCTCAGCCAGATGTTCCCGCTGATCCTGATCATCATCCCGCTCTTCCTGCTTGCTGCGGCGGCTCGACCTCACGGACTCGCACATGGGGCTCGTCGTCGTCTACATCGTGTGGACGCTCCCGTTCATCCTCTGGATGCTGCAGAGCTACGTCCGCGGCATCCCCAAGGACATCGAGGAGGCCGCGACCGTGGACGGCGCCTCGCGCGTCCAGATCCTCGTGGGCATGATCCTGCCGCTGCTCGCCCCGGGGATCGTGGTGACGGCGCTCTTCGCCTTCATCACCGCTTGGAACGAGTTCTTCTTCGCCCTCGTCCTCCTCCAGACACCCTCGCTCACGACGCTCCCGCTCAAGCTGGCGCAGTTCGTGGGCATCGAGGGGATCGTCCGGCTCGGGCCGCTGGCCGCGAGTGCCCTGCTCGCGACCGTGCCGAGCCTGATCCTCTTCACCATCATCCAGCGCTGGCTCACGCGCGGCCTGCTCTCCGGGGCGGTCAAGGGCTAGCGATGCGTCTCCGCTCAGGGCACCTCGGCGCACGGACAGGCGCCACGACCAGGAAAGGTGGTTCAACCATGAGGAAGTTCCTCGGCCTCGGCGCCGCGGTGCTGCTGTGCGCTGCGCTCGCCGTCGGGGCGGCGCAGGCCGGTCCGAACCGGCACAGCGTCGTCAACCTCACGTTCTCGACGTACGTCTGGCAGCCGACGACGGTCGCCGCGAACAAGAACATCGTCAGCGGGTGGAACGCCAGCCACAAGGACATCCAGGTGCAGGTCGTGCCCGTCGACCCGAACTCGGTCCACGACAAGCTGCTGACGAACTTCGTCGGCGGAACGGCCTCGGACATCATCCACGACGAGGCCGCGGACATCGCCGGCTTCACGCGGCAGGGCTACCTCGCGGACCTCGCGCCGCTTCTTCCGGCGAGCCTGAAGGGCTCGATCCCGAAGGACATCTGGGGCACGACGACGTACGGGAGCAAGATCACCGGCGTCCCGTCGCTCCTGCAGACGTACAACGTCTTCGCGAACATGACGCTCCTGAAGGCGGCGGGCGTGAAGGCCCCGACGATGGCGAATCCGTGGACCTGGCAGCAGTTCCGCACGGTCGCGAAGAAGCTCTCCACCGGCGGCAACTACGGCGTCTGCTGGGGCCTCCGGTCGCCTACCGCGGCCATCCAGACGCTTGCCCTCAACTGGGGCGGCGCCTACTTCTACACCCAACAGGGGAACACGACCTTCAGGTTCGGCGCAGCCGAGCAGGCGGTCCCGCGGGCGATCCACGACATGATCTACGTCGACAAGAGCATCGATCCCGCGGCGATCGGTCTCAGCGGGAGCGCCAGTCCTGCCGGCCTTCTTCGCCGGCAAGTGCGCGATGACAGTGCAGGGCAACTACCAGGCGCAGGGCATGATCCTGCAGGGCCCGAAGGGCTTCAACTGGGCGATGCTGCCGCCGCTGAAGGGCGCATCGCAGAACCAGGTTGCGAACCCGCAGACGTACTCGATCTCCCAGCAGAGCTCCCACAAGAAGGAAGCGATGCAGTTCATCGCGTACCTGCTGAACTCGCAGAACATGGCCAAGCTCGCCGCCGGCGACTGGCTGATCCCGGCCGACCCGAAGGCGGGCAAGCTCGCTGTCAAGAGCACGAAGCACTACGGCAGCTGGAAGGTCGCCACGTCGTCGGTTCAGTTCTTCAAGCCGGCGCTCTGGGTCTCGCTCAGCGCCTATCCGCGCTGGAAGAGCGAGGTGGCGACGCCGGCGTTCGTCCAGTACCTCGGCGACAAGATCACGCTCGCCGACCTCGGCAAGCAGCTGACCGACGGCTGGAACCGGGTGAAGCAGTAGCTCCGAGCCTCCCGGCCGGCGCAGACGGGCCTCTCTGCGCCGGCCGGGCCGGGGAAACCGACGAGAATCGAGGGAGCGATGCCGAACGGACACCTGTTGGCCGACCGCGCTGTCGGTTGCCTCGCCGGAGCGGCGGTGGGAGACGCCCTCGGCGGAGCGACCGAGGGTTGGGAGGCGCACGAGATCAGCGAGCACTTCGGCGGTCCGGTCGAGGGCATCGTGCAGTCGATCCGGCGGGCCCGCGGGGAGGAGAAGCCGTTCTCGCCGTTCCACAAGGGCGACGGCCACGTCACCGACGACACGCTGATGACACGGGCGCTCGTCCGCGCGTACGACGTCAAGCGCGACCACCTGAACGCGTACGACGCGGAGACCCTGCTGCTGCCGGAGCTCGTCGACAGGAAGGTGTGGGTGCCCGAGTTCGGCCGCGAGGAGCTGCTCTACCACCGGCTGTTCCTCGCCGAGAAGTGGCTCGTGCACCGCCTCCGCTACGCGCACGCCGACCCGCGCGAGGCGGGGGTGGGGAACATCGTCAACTGCGGCGCAGCGATGTACATCGCCCCGGTCGGGATCGCGAACGGCGGCGACCCCGTCGGGGCGTACGCCGAGGCGATCGAGCTCTCCGGAGCGCATCAGCTGAGCTACGGGCGCGAGGCGGCGGGCGTCCTCGCGGCGGCGGTCGCGGAGGCGGTGCGCCCGGACGCGACGGTCGAGAGCGTCGTCGAGACGTGTCTCGGCCTCGCCAAGGACGGGACGCGGACCGCACTCGAGGCGGTCGTCGCGGCGGCGAGCGAGCTCGACGGCTGGCGCGACGGAGGGCTCGCGGAGCTCCGCCGCGCGTTCGCCCCGTTCGACTCGGTCGGCGACGTCTATGCCGCGCCGGCGCTGGACGCGCGCATCCCCAGCCGCGTGCGCTCGATCGAGGAGCTCCCGATCGCGGTGCGGGCTGCTCGTCGCCACGCGCGGCGACTACGCGGAGACGGTGCTCGGAGGCGTGAACTACGGCCGCGACTCCGACTCGATCGCCTCGATGGGCGGCGCGCTGGCCGGTGCGCTCGGCGGTTCCGAGACGCTGCGGCGCGACTGGGTCGACGACGTCTCCGCCGCCAGCCGGATCGACGTGGAGGAGGCGGGCCGGACGATGGCCGCCGTCGCCGCGGAGATCTTCGCGCGCGACCGCGAGCGCCAGGAGCAGCGCGCGCGGGTGATGCTCGAGCTGACCTCCGAGGTCGAAGCTTGAGGGTGACGTGGGTGCAGCCCGAGGATCTCCTCGGGTACGAGCTGCGGCAGGCAGCCGAGGAGCGGAAGGACGTGGCTGCGGTCGCCGCGCGCTGGCGCGAAGCCGGCGGCCCGGACGCGCCTCTGGGCGGCGCCTCGCCCGAGCCCGCCTCGCCCGGGCTCCGGCGGCTGGCCTCGTCGCTCCTCGCGGAGCTGGCGGTGCTCCCGCGGCCGCTCGCGGCGGACGAGCCCGAGGAGCTGGAGGCGATCCTCGCCGAGGCGGACGTCTCACCGGCGGAGCCTCCCGGCGACGACGAGCTCGCCGCGCGCGTCCACGGCGCCTGGCTCGGGCGCGCGGCCGGGTGCGTGCTCGGGAAGCCGGTGGAGAAGATCCCGCGCGAGGGCATCCGTGAGCTGCTCGAGGCCACCGGCCGGTGGCCGCTCTCCGGCTACTTCTCGGCGCAGGGGCTGCCGCCGGAGGTGGCGGAGCGCTGGCCGTGGAACCGCGCGAGCGCGCCGACGAGCCTCGTGGAGAACATCGACGGAGCCGCGGAGGACGACGACCTCAACTGGACGATGCTCGGGGTGCTCCTGCTGGAGCGCCACGCGGCGGGCTTCACGACCGAGGACGTCGCGAAGCTGTGGCTCGACTTCCAACCGGCCGGCCGCATCTTCACGGCCGAGCGAATCGCGCTTCGCAACCTGTTGCTCGGCCTCGACCCGCCCGAGACCGCCACGCACGAGAACCCGTTCCGGGAGTGGATCGGAGCGAGGATCCGCGTCGACGCCTACGGCTGGGCTGCGGCGGGGGATCCACTCGAGGCGGCTCGGATGGCGTGGGAGGACGCGCGCCTGAGTCACACGGGGAACGGCGTCTACGCGGCGATGTTCATGGCCGCGGCGCACGCCGCGTCGTTGACGGGCGCATCGGCGGGTGCCTGCGTCGATGCGGGGCTCGGAGTCGTGCCGCCGCGCAGCCGTCTCGCGGAGGCGCTGCGAACCGCGCGTGAGCTCGCAGCGGGCGGCCACGACTGGGAGCGCGTCGTCGACGGCCTCTACGACCGCTACGGCTCGTACCACTGGGTGCACGCGATCAACAACACGGCCCTCGTCGCGGCGGCGTTGTGTGCCTTCGAAGGCGACTATGCCGGCGGCATCTGCGCCGTCGTCTCCGGCGGGTGGGACACAGACTCGAACGGCGCCGCCGTCGGCTCGATCCTCGGCGCCTGCCTCGGCGCGGACGCGATCCCAGCAGCGTGGACCGGGCCGCTGCGGAACCGGATCGCGAGCTCCCTGCCCGGCTTCGCCCAGACGCCGATCGACGAGCTCGCCCGCCGGACGGCGGCGCTGCATCGTGGCTCGACCGCGGTCGTCTGAGCAGATGCTGACCGCCGAGGCTCCTCGCGATCCACTGGTGCCGAGGCCGATCGACTTGCCGCGGCGGGTGCCGCTCGAGCCGGGCGCCTCGCTCGAGGAGCTCGACACCGCCAAGATCCTCGCCGCGCCCGACGACCCCGCCGACTGGCCCGCGTGGCGCGACGCGCTGCACCGGTGGCGCGCCGGGGCGATCGAGCGCGTCGGGCACGACGGCAGCGCCTACGACCGACCCGAGTTCTCCTGGACGCGGAGCTGCTTCGCGGTCGCCCTCGTCTGGCTCTGGGACGAGCTGCTCTTCGACCACGAGCGCGGCAGCTTCACCGTCGACCGCTTCTGCGCCGAGTCCGAGCGTGATTTCGGCGGCTTCGACGGTGTCGTCCTCTGGCACGCCTACCCGGTGATCGGGATCGACGACCGCAACCAGTTCGACTTCTATCGCGACGTGCCCGGGCTCCGCGGTGTCGTCGACGCGTTCCACGCCCGCGGCGTGCGCGTCTTCCTCGACTACAACCCGTGGGACGTCGGCACCCGGCGCGAGCCCGTCGACGACGCGGCGGCTACCGCGGAGCTCGTGCGTGTGCTCGACGCGGACGGGATCTTCCTCGACACGATGAAGGAGGCGCTGCCGGGACTGCGCGCAGCAGTCGACGCGGCACGCCCCGGAGTCGCGTTCGAGGGCGAGTCCACGCTGCCGCTCGGGCGCGTCTGCGATCACCACCTCTCGTGGGCGCAGTGGTTCGCGGACAGCGATGTGCCGGGAGTGCTCCGCGCGCGCTGGTTCGAGCAGCGCCATATGTTGCACCACACCAGGCGCTGGAACCGTGACCACGCGGCGGAGCTGCACAGCGCATGGTTGAACGGCACGGGGATCCTCGTCTGGGAGAACGTCTTCGGCTCGTGGGTCGGCTGGAACGAACGCGACCGGGCGCTGTTGCGCGCCATGCTGCCGGTGCAGCGGCGGTTCGCCGAGCTGCTCGCGTCGGGCGAGTGGACGCCGCTCGCGACCGGCAGTCGCGGGTCGCCGCCGCGCGTCGTCGGCTCGTGCTGGCGTGACGGTGAGACGGCGCTCTGGACGGTGGCGAACGGCAACGACGAGGAGTTCCGCGGCACGCTGCGGCTGGACGACGAGGACGTCAGCCTCTCGCTGCCGCCCCGGGGCATCGCCGCCTTCCTGGGCTCCGAGGAGCTCGTCCGCGCCCCGGCCGGGACGGTGAGCGTCGAGTTCCCCGCCCGGCGCGCCGCCCGTGTGCCCGCTCCCGTCGTCAAGGTGGACGCCGGCCCCGCCACGATGGTCGTGGCGGCGTCGCCGCCGCCGCGGCTCACGTCGGTCTTCCGGCGGCGGGAGACCGGCGTGTACGGCGAGGCGCCGTACGTCGAAGAGTGGAAGCCGCTGCCCCCGAGGCTGCACGACCTCGTGGAGGTGGAGCACGCCACCGTCGCCGCCCCGCGCTTTGCGGTGGCCCGCCTGGAGGTCACGAACGCCGAGTTCGCGCGTTTCCGCCCCGGGCACGCGGTCGGCGAGCCCGACGCGCCGGCCAGGGGCGTCGACCTGGCCGACGCGCGCGCGTTCGCCGCCTGGGCCGGGGCGAGGCTGCCGACCGAGGACGAGTGGCAGCTCGCGGCGGACGCGGGACTGCTGGAGCGGGCCCGGCCGCTCGTCTGGAACTGGACGGAGAGCGAGCACTCGGACGGGCGCACTCGCTTCGCGATCCTCAAGGGCGGCTCCGCGTACGCGGCCGAGGGCTCCGACTGGTACGCCGACGGCGGGCCGCGGGAGCCAGAGTATTCGCTGAAGCTGCTCTTGCTGGGGGCGGGGCTCGCACGCTCGCCGTGGATCGGCTTTCGACTCGCGGTGGATCTCCCGTGAGCGCGGATCGGCCGGCGCTCGACGGCGTCCGCGTGGTCGAGGCGGCGACCCTGTTCGCAGCCCCGCTCGCCGCGATGCTGCTGGGCGACTTCGGCGCCGACGTCGTCAAGATCGAACACCCGCATCGCCCCGATCCGGCGCGCGGCCACGGGCCGAGCAAGGACGGTCACGGCCTGTGGTTCAAAGCGCTTGCACGTAACAAGCGGCTTGTCACGCTGGACCTCTCGCATGCAGACGGCCGCGAGCTCTTCCTCCGGCTCGTCGAGGACGCCGACGTGGTGATCGAGAACTTTCGCCCCGGCACGCTCGAGCGCTGGCGGCTCGGCCCCGACGAGCTCCTGACCGTCAACCCACGCCTCGTGCTCGCGCGCGTGACCGGCTTCGGGCAGATCGGCCCAGACGCGCGGCGGCCCGGTTTCGGCACGTTGGCCGAGGCGATGAGCGGCTTCGCCGCGCTCAACGGCGAGCCTGACGGACCGCCGCTCCTGCCGCCGCTCGCGCTCGCGGACGGCGTGGCCGCGCTGGCGACTGCGTTCGCCGTCCTCGTCGCCCTTCGCGCCCGCGAGCAGACCGGCCGGGGACAGGTCGTCGACATGTCGCTGATCGAGCCGCTGCTCACCTTGCTCGGCCCGCAGATAACGGCCTGGGACCAGCTCGGCGAGCTTCAACCGCGGACCGGCAACCGGTCCAGTCACAACGCCCCGCGCAACGTCTACCGCACCGCCGACGGATCGTGGGTCGCTGTCTCCGCGAGCGCGGACAGCGTCGCCGAGCGGGTGCTCCGCCTCGTCGGTCGACCCGACCTCGTCGAGCAGCCCTGGTTCGCGACCGGCGCCGGGCGCGCCGCACACGTGGACGAGGTCGACGGGGCGGTCGCCGCATGGGTCGGCGAGCGCGGCCGGGACGACGTCCTCGCGGCCTTTGGGGCGGCCGAAGCCGCGATCGCCCCGATTTACGATGCGAGCGACCTCGTCGGCGACCCGCAGCTCGCGGCGCTCGGGTCGATCGCGACGCTCGACGACGACGACCTCGGTCCGCTCCGGATGATGAACGTGCTGACACGCCTCTCGGAGACACCCGGCGAGATTCGCTGGACGGGCCGCAGTCACGGCGCCGACACAGCCGAAGTGCTCGGCGGGCTCGGGGTGGGTGCCGATGAGATCGAGCGGCTGCGACGGGGGGGCGTCGTGTGAGCGTCCCGCCGCTCACCGTGCTGTACGTTCCCGCCGACCGGCCCGATCGCGTCGAGAAGGCGATTGCGTCGACGGCCCATGCCGTGATCGTCGACCTGGAGGACGCGGTTGCGCCCGACGCGAAGGACGAGGCGCGCGCGAACCTGACGGAGCTTCTCGGCGGCCCACGCGGCAAGCCGGTCGGCGTGCGGATCAACTCGCTGCGGACAGGGCTCGCCGCTGCGGACCTCGACGTCGTCGCACAGCTCGAAGGGGCGACGGCGATCCATGTCCCGAAGGTCGAGAGCCCGGCCGACGTAACTGCGGTGCTTGCGCTTCTCCCGCGCCGTGAGCGGCCGTACCGGCTCAGCTGCGCGATCGAGTCGGCGCTCGGCGTCGAAGCCGCGTACGCGATCGCGACGTGTCTTCCGGAGATCGTCGCGATCTCGCTCGGCGAGGCCGATCTCCGCTCGGACCTCGGAGCCGCAGACGCCGGTCTCGACTGGGCGCGCGGCCGCATCGTCAACGCTGCGGTGGCGGCGGGACTGCCACGGCCGGTGCAGTCGGTGTATCCACACTTAGCGGACGACGAAGGCCTTGCGCGCTCATCCCTCCGAGGGCGTGAGCTGGGCTTCCTCGGCCGGGCCGCGATCCACCCTCGGCAGCTGCCGACGATCCTCGCCGCGTACCTGCCCACGGATGAGGAGGTCGAGGTCGCGCGCGAAACGATCGAGCGGCTCGAGGAGGCGCCCGGAGCCGGAGCTCTCCCCGGCGGCGAGTTCGTCGACGCGGCGATGCTCGGGGGCGCGCGCCAGGTCGTCGCGCTGGCGGAGCGGTACGGGACGCGACCGGCCGCACGCTAGTGCTCGTGTGCCTCCTTCAGGCCGACCCAGAAAAGCGCTGTGTGCGGCGGTTCGCCGGCCGCCGCACACAGCCCGGTCAGGCATTCCCTCAGGGACGCCGGTTATACCGCGATCACTTCAGAAAGTAAAGTGATGTAGGTGTACACCTACATCACCTGTGCAGCGTCGTCCAGCACCGGCGAGCGCCCGGTGCACGAGCGCCAGCCTTGCGGCCGGCCGACGAGCCGTCTACGCTGAAGGTCTTGCGGGCCGCCGAGCAGCGTCCCGAAGAGGCGAAGCCGCCTTCAGGAGCGAGAGCTTCTGGGGGCTTTTTGTTGGTCCAAGGAGGAGGAGCAGGCGATGAAGATGGACGCCGAAGATCCGCTGCGGGTGCTGATCGCCGAGGACGAGACGATCATCCGCCTCGACCTACGCGGGCTGCTCGAGAGTCAAGGAATCGTCGTCTGCGGCGAAGCGAAGGACGGGGCCGAGGCGATCGAGCTCGCCCGTGAGCTGGAACCGGATGCGGCCATCCTCGACCTGCGGATGCCCAAGGTCGACGGGATCGAGGCCGCGCGCCGGATCTACGCCGAGCGGCCACTTCCGATCGTGATGCTGACTGCCTACGCCGATCGCGGCAGCGTCGAGAGGGCGATCGCCGCGGGCGTCTTCACCTACCTCGCGAAGCCGTTCCGGGAGTCGGACGTCGTCCCCGCGGTCCGCGCAGCGGTCGCGCGGCACGCCGAGCTCCTCGCCGCCCGGCGCAGCGTCGGCGCCGAACCCTTGTCCCGGCTCGAGTTCCACGTTCGCTCCCCGGCCGGCCACGTCTGGCCGTTGCGCATGGATCGCCGCGAGGACGGCTCTGTGGACATCTCGCTCGCGGGGCAGCAGGGGGTGGACGCGTGAGGGTGGTGGTCGCGGAGGACGAGACGATCATCCGGCTCGACCTCCGGCAGCTGTTGGAGGCGGTCGGTCACGACGTGGTCGCGGAGGCGCGGGACGGCGTCGAGGCCGTGGAGGTCGCCCACTCGGAAGAGCCCGACCTCGCGATCCTCGGCGCGTGACGTCCTGCCCGCGATCGAGACGGCGAGCGCCCGACACCCCGACACCTGGAGCTGCAGGCGGCGCGCGAGGAGGCCGAATCGCTCGCGGACGCGCTCGCGGCGCGCAAGGCGATCGAGCAGCGCCAAGGGGATCGTGATCGTGAAGGAAGGGCTGAGCGAGCAGGACGCGTTCGCGCGCCTGCCGCGGGCGAGCCAGGCGTCGGGCCGGCCGATGCGCCTGATCGCAGAAGCGGTGATCCAGACATTCAGTCCGGCTGCGGCAAGGCCCTGATCAGCGCGCGCCCGACGACCGCGGCCTCGGCGCCGGTCGCCGCCAGCCCCACGACGTCCTCCGGCGAGCGGATCCCGCCCGCGGCGAGCACGAGGAGGCCGGATGCGGCGACGAGCTTCACGAGGCCGAGGTCCGGGCCTTCGAGCGTCCCGTCGCGCTCGATCGCCGTGCAGAGGACGCGGACGACCCCGGCGCCCAGGCACCGCGAGATCGCCTCCGCGAGCTCGATCGACTCATCCGTCCAGCCCGACGTCCTGATCCTTCCGTCGCGGACGTCGAGCGCGACGAGCAATCGCTCGCCCAACGCCTCCACCCACGTGGACGGATCGGGGAAGGCGGCCGTGCCGACGACGACGCGGTCGGCGCCGGCGTCGAGCACCGCCTTCGCGTCCGCCAGGCTCCGGATCCCTCCGGAGGCCTGCACGGCCGCCGGCCCGGCCGCCGTCGCGACGCGCCGCACGATCGCCGGGCGCACGCGTCCTGCCCGCGCGCCGTCGAGGTCCACGAGGTGCACGCGGCCGAAACCCGCCGCCGCGAAGCGAGCCGCGAGACCGGCAGGATCGCTTGCCCGCTCCACGACCTGTCCGTAGTCGCCGCGGTGCAGGCGAACCGCCTCCTGGCCGAGCACGTCCACCGCGGGGATGACCTCCAGCGGCGTGGAGAGCCATGATTTCACAACAGCATGTTAGCGTGCTACCATGCGACGCGATGCCGGAGCGGGATCGACACAGGTGGCGGACTCGCCAGACCAGAGAGCTCTTCGACGCGATCCTGACCCTGGAGGACAGGAGCGAGCTGGAGCGCTTCTTCCGGGATCTCTGCACGATCTCGGAGCTCGAGGCGATGGCGCATCGCTGGGACGTCGCACGGCTGGTCGACCGCGGCCTGCCGTACCTGGAGATCGCCGCGAAGACGCACGCCTCGACAACGACCGTGACGCGCGTGGCGCACTGGCTGCGCTACGGGGAGGGCGGCTACCGATTGGCCCTCGACCGCATGAACCGCGTCACGACCGCCGGCTGACGATCGCCATCCCCGCGAAGGGGCGTCTGAGAGAGCCGTCCGTGTCGCTGCTCGCGGACGCCGGGCTCGGTCCGGAGGAGCCCGGCGAGCGCGCGCTGGCGTTCCCGTGCCGCAACGCACCGGTCGACGTTCTGCTCGTCCGCGCCGCCGACATTCCCGAGTACGTGCAGGACGGCGTCGTCGACTGCGGGATCACCGGAATCGACCTCGTCCGTGAGCGAGGAGCCCGAGTGCGCGAGCTCCTGCGGCTCGGGTACGGCTCGTGTCGGCTCGAGGCGGCCGTCCCGGAGGAGTCGCCCGTTCGCTCGCTCGAGGAGCTCGCCGGCGGGAGCGTCGCCACGGTCTACCCGCGTCTGACGCGCGAGCTGCTACCGGTCGAGGTCGAGATCGTGGACGTCACGGGCTCCGTCGAGATCGCGCCGAGGCTCGGCCTCGCCGATGCGATCGTCGACCTCGTCTCGTCCGGCAACACTCTGCGCACGAACGGCCTGCGCTCGCTCGGGCCGTTGCTCGAGTCCGAGGCGGTGCTGATCGGGCGCGACGAAGCGGCGACCTCGCTCGGCTCGATGCTCCGCGCCGTCGTGGAGGCGCGCGCACACCGGTACCTGATGCTGAACGCGCCGGCCGAGCGACTCGACGCGGTGTGCGCCATCGTCGGAGGCGCCCGGGCACCGAGCGTGCTGCCGCTGAACGAGGCGGGGATGGTGGCCGTGCACGCGCTCGTGCCCGCCGCGGAGGTCTGGCAGCTGCTCCCGACAGCTCGAGGAGGCCGGCGGCTCGTCCATCCTCGTCGTCCCCGTCGAGCGGATGCTCTCGTGAAGGTGCCGTCGTGAGCATCGTCGAGGACGTCCGTGAACGTGGCGCCGACGCGGTGTGGGAGTGGGCGCTCGAGCTCGACGGCGTCGAGCCGGAGCGCGCCCTGCCCGGCGGGGCAGAGCTTCCGCGCGATGCGCTGCTGGCGCTCGCGGATCGAGTTCGGCGCTGGCATGAGGCGCAGCGGCCGCAGGATGTCGAGCTCGAGGTGGAACCTGGCGTGCTGCTGCAGCGGCGCTGGGTCCCGCTCCGGACGGTCGGGATCTACGCACCGCGCAACCTCGTCTCGACGCTCGTCATGTGCACCATCCCTGCGCAGGTGGCAGGCGTGGAGCGCATCGTCGTCTGCACGCCGCCGTCCGGAGCCGGGCTGATCGCCGCGACGGCCGAGCTGCTCGGCATCGACGAAGTCTGGTCGCTCGGCGGCCCGCAGGCGATCGGCTGGCTCGCCTATGTCCGGAAGGTCGACAAGATCGTCGGGCCCGGCAACGCGCACGTCAACGCGGCGAAGCTCGAAGTGTCGCGCGACGTGCCGATCGACCTGCCCGGCGGCCCGTCGGAGGTCGTCGTCGTCGCCGGGGAAGGGGCAGACCCGCGGATCGTGGAGCTCGAGCTCGCCGCGCAGGCTGAGCACGGCCTGGACTCCGTGTGCCGCGTGGTGGGAACGCTGGCGGAGGCGGAGGCGCTCGCGCCCGAGCACCTTGTCTTGCTCGGGGACGCGGAGGCGCACGCGAACGAGGTGCGGGATGCTGGGGCCGTGTTCGTCGGCCCATCGTCGCCGGTCGCCGCCGGCGACTACGCGACCGGCGGCAACCATGTCCTGCCGACTGGCGGCTGGGCGCGCTCGACGGGAGGACTCGGGATCGAAGCGTTCCTGAAGCCGATCACGACGCAGCGCCTGACGGCGGCAGGCTTGGCGCTGATTCGCCCTACGATCGAGGCGCTCGCCGCGGCGGAGGGACTGCCCGCGCATGCGGAGGCTGCGCGGCGATGAGGGCTCTCGCACCGGACTTCGCGCCGTACCGCTGGGCGCCGCCGTCAGATGAGGTCGCCGAGCTGGCGGGGATCGACGTGTCGCAGGTGATCCGCTTCGACCAGAACACTCCCTCGCTGCCGCTCCCGTCCACGCGGCCGGGTGCGATCGCGGGCGCACTCGCTCGCGTGAGCGGATACCCGGCCGGCGGCTACCGGGAGCTGCGCCGCGCCATCGCCGACTACGCGGGTGTCGAGCCGGAGAACGTCGTGCTCGGCGCGGGCGCCGACGACCTGATCCTGCTCTGCGCGCGCGCATTCGCCGGGCCGGGCGATGCGATCGCGATCCCGGACGAGCCGACGTATCCGCTCTTTCGGATCGCCGCGCAGCTGGCCGGCGCGATGGTGGCCGGCGAGGACGGCGTCGTGACGTTCGCCTGCCGGCCGAACAACCCGACCGGCGAGCTGCCGACGCTTCCGTCCGCGCGTCCGCTCGTCGTGGACGAGGCCTATTTCGAGTACAGCGGCGAGACGGCCGCCGCGCTCCTCGCCGACGACGTCGTCGTGTTGCGGACTTTCTCGAAGGCCTTCGGGCTCGCCGGCGCGCGTGTCGGCTACGCGCTCGCCGCGCCGGAGCGGGCGGCGGAGCTCAACGCTCGCCAGGCGCCGGCCCCCGTCTCGACCCTGTCCGCCGCACTGGCCGTCGCGGCGCTCGCCGCGCCGCCCGACGTGACGCCCGTGCTCGAGGAGCGCGAGCGGCTCGCCTCGGCGCTGCGGGCGATCGGCCTGGAGCCGCGGCCCTCTCACGCGAACTTCCTCTCCGTCCCGGTCGAGGACGGCTTCGCACTCGGCGACCGGCTGCTTCGGCAAGGGCTGGTCGTCCGCGCCTCTCCCGATGCCGTTCGCGTCACGGTGCTCGACCCCGAGGACGACGACCTGCTCGTCGAAGCCCTCGCACGCATCCTCGACCGGCCGGCCCCGGTCGCAGCCGCGGGCGGCCGTCGGGCGCGACGCCTGCGTGCCACCGCCGAGACGCGGATCGCCGTGCGGCTCGCCCTCGACGGCGCGAGCCGCGTGCGCGTCGCCACGGGCGCAGGCCTCTACGACCACTTCCTCGAGCAGCTGGCCTTCCACGCCGGGCTCGATCTCGTCGTCGAGGGTGCGGGCGACCTCGAGACCGGCGACCACCACACCGCGGAGGACACGGCGCTGGCCTTCGGCGAGGCGCTCGACGACGCGCTCGGCGACCGCCGCGGCATCGCGCGCTACGGCGACGCCGCCGTGCCCATGGACGACGCCTTCGCGCGGGCCGGCGTCGACCTCGGCGGCCGCCCGTACGCCGAGCTGCGGATCGAGCCCGACCCGGGACTGGCCTCGCACGTGCTCGCCAGCCTGGCGCAGGCAGGACGGCTCGCGATCCACGTCGACGCCTCGGGCCGGGACTCGCACCACACCGCGGAGGCGGCGTTCAAGGCAGTGGGGCGTGCGCTGCGCGCCGCCCTCCGCGTCGAGTCGACCGGGGTGCCGTCGACGAAGGGGCTCCTGTGAAGGTTGCGATCTGTGATTACGGCGCCGGCAACGTCCGCTCCGTCGAGCTGGCCTTCGAGCGCCTCGGTGTCGAGATCGTGGATGTCGTCGACCGCGATGCGGACCTCGTCGTCCTGCCCGGCGTCGGCTCCGCCATGCAGCGCGATGGACGAGCTTCGTACCCGGGGGCTCGACGTGGAGCTTCGCCGGCGCGTCGCCGCGGGCCTCCCCGTGCTCGGCATCTGTCTTGGGCTCCAGCTTGCGCTCGACTGGAGCGAGGAGGACGGCGGCGTCGACGGCCTCGGGCTGCTGCCCGGCCGGGCGGTTCGCCTCCGCCGCGGCCGCGTGCCGCGGATCGGATGGGCGGAGGTCGACGGGGACGCGTATTACTTCGCGCACTCGTACGCCGTCGAGACGCCCGCGGCGAGCGCGTGGTCGGAGGGCGTCGTCGCCGAGACCCGAGCCGGCTCGTTCGTCGGCGTCCAGTTCCATCCGGAGAAGAGCGGGGCGGCCGGCGCGCGCTACCTGAGCGCGCTGCTCGCCGACGTGGAGGAACGGTGCCTCTCCCGCGCCTGATCCCCTGCCTCGACGTGGCCGGCGGCCGCGTCGTCAAGGGCGTCAACTTCGACGGACTGCGCGACGTCGGCGACCCGGTCGAGCTGGGCGCCGCCTACTCCGAGCGAGGCGCCGACGAGCTCGTCTTCCTCGACGTGAAGGCGACGCTCGAGGGACGGCCGACCCTCGTCGAGCTCGTCGGCCGTGTCGCCGAGCGTCTGTCAATCCCGTTCACGGTCGGCGGCGGCGTCCGCTCCGTCCGGGACGCCGACCTGCTCCTGCGCGCGGGCGCCGACAAGGTCGCGGTCAACTCCGCCGCGCTGGAGCGGCCCGCGCTTGTGACGGAGATCGCGGAGCGGCTCGGCTCGCAGGCGGTCGTCGTGGCGATCGACGCGACCTGCGGACGCGTGCGCTCCCGGGCGGGCACGGCCGCCACGGAGCGACTCGCCGTCGACTGGGCCCGCGAGGCGGAGGCTCGGGGCGCGGGCGAGATCCTGCTCACGTCGATCGACGCGGACGGGACCCGCGCCGGGTACGACCTGCCGCTGACGGCTGCCGTCGCCGCAGCCGTTTCGGTGCCGGTGATCGCATCGGGCGGCGCGGGCGAGGCGGGCCACGTCGCCGATGCGCTCGGCGTTGCGCAGGCCGCGCTTCTCGCCTCGATCCTGCACGAGGATCCCGAGCGGCTCACGTCCCTCCGCATCGAGCTCCGCGGCCTGGGGATGCCGCTGCGCGATGTCGCGTGAGCTTCGCCCCGCGATCGTGCAGGACGCGGAGACGAACCGCGTGCTGATGCTCGCCTGGATGGACGACGAGGCCGAGCGCCTGACGCGCGAGACGGGTGAGGCCTGGTTCTGGTCGCGCTCGCGGCGGAGGCTGTGGCGCAAGGGCGAGACCTCCGGGAACACGCTCGCGATCGACGAGATCCGCGACGACTGCGACGGCGACGCGCTGCTGCTCCGCGTCCGCGCGGCGGGCCCGGCCTGTCACACCGGCGCCGTCTCGTGCTTCGCGCCCGACCTCTGGCGAATCGTCGCGCAGCGCGCACTCGAGCGGCCTGCCGGGTCGTACGTTGCGAAGCTGCTCGACGACGGCGTCGCCACGGTCGCGCGTAAGGTCGGCGAGGAGGCGGTCGAGACCATCACCGCGGCGCTCGCCGAGAGCGACGACCGGCTCGCCGAGGAGGCGGCCGATCTGATCTTCCACCTCTACGTCTTGCTGGCCGCGTGCGGCGTCGACCTGAGCCGCGTTGAGGAGGCGCTGACCGCGCGCCGCTGAGCCCTAGCCGACGGCCGGCTCGGGGACGACTCGGCGGGCGACGCCGTCCCGCTCGGCGGCAGCCGCGACGGCGGCGGCGATCGCCGGCGCTACCCGCTTGTCGAAGACGCTCGGGACCACGTAGTCGGGGGAGAGCTCGTTGTCCGGGATGATCGACGCCAGCGCCTGTCCGGCGGCCACGCGCATCCCGGGGGTGATCGTCGTCGCCCGAACGTCGAGCGCGCCGCGGAAGATGCCGGGGAACGCCAGAGCGTTGTTGATCTGGTTCGGGTAGTCGGAGCGCCCGGTCGCGAGCACGGCGACGTCGCCGGCGATCTCCTCAGGCGCCACCTCCGGGGTGGGGTTCGCCAGCGCGAAGACGATCGCGTCGTCCGCCATCGAGCGGATCCCGGCGACGGTGACCGCGCCGGGCGAGGAGACCCCGATGAACACGTCTGCGCCGCGGAGCGCCTCGTCTGCCGTGCCGCGCTCGTCCGGCCGCGTCAGCTCGGCGAGCGCCGCCTTCGATTCGTTCAGGTCCGTGCGGCCGACATGGACGACGCCGCGCCGGTCGCAGCTCACGACGTGCCGTGCGCCGGCGTCGACGAGCATCCGCGCCACCGCGACCCCCGCCGCGCCCGCGCCGGTCATCACGATCTTCACCTCGCCGAGGTCCTTGCCGACGATGCGCAACGCGTTCAGAAGACCCGCCAGCACGACGACCGCGGTGCCGTGCTGGTCGTCGTGGAAGACCGGGATGTCGAGCGACTCGTCGAGCCGCCGCTCGATCTCGAAGCAGCGCGGGGCCGAGATGTCCTCGAGGTTGATGCCCCCGAAGACCGGCGCGAGCGCCTTCACCGTGGAGACGATCTCGTCCACGTCGGTCGTGTCGAGCGCGAGCGGCCAGGCGTCGATGCCTCCGAACTCGCGGAACAGCATCGCCTTGCCCTCCATCACGGGCAGCGCCGCCGCCGGGCCGATGTCGCCGAGCCCGAGGACAGCCGTCCCGTCGGTGACGACCGCGATCGTGTTCCGCTTCACGGTCAGGTTCCAGACGGCTTCCGGGTTGTCGGCGATCGCGCGGCACACGCGCGCGACCCCGGGCGTGTACGCCATCGAGAGGTCGTCGCGCGTGCGCAGCGGCTGCTTCGGGACGACGCTGATCTTGCCGCCGAGGTGCATGAGGAACGTGCGGTCCGAGACGGCCTCGACCTCGACGCCGTCCACGGCGCGCACCGCTTCGACGATTCGCTCGACGTGCTCGCCGTCGACGGCCTGGATCGTCACGTCGCGAACCTTGTACCCGCCCTCGACGCGGACGATGTCGATCACGTCGAGATTGCCGCCGGCGTCCGCGATCGCACGTGCGATGTCCGCGAAGGCGCCGGGCCGGTCGGCGACCTTGACGCGGATGATCGAGCTGAACGACGCGGAGAATGACATCTGCTTGGAGGCTACCGGCCCTCGCAGGCTCAGAGGAGGACGAGCCTGTCACGATGGACCGCCTCGAGCTGCGGCGCCCTCGTCTTCAGGTCGGTCGCGTCGACGGAGCTGATCCCGCGCCCGAACGCCGTGCCGTCGGCGGCACAGAGCTCCACGCCGTCACCGGCGCGGAACGCGCCCTCCGCTCGGACGACGCCGACGGCGAGCAAACTCGCCCCGGCGTCCGTGACGGCGCTGCGTGCGCCGTCGTCGACGTAGATCCGGCCGCTGACGCGCTTGCCGTAGCGGAGCCAGAGCTTGAACGCGGACTCGCCCGTCGCCGCCGGCTCGAAACGGGTGCCGATCGGCTTTCCGGCGATGAGCGGTGCGACCACGTCGACCGGCTCGCCTGCGGCGATCACCGCCGGGATGCCGGCCGCGGCGGCGAGCTCGGCGGCGGCGATCTTGCTCTCGATCCCGCCCCGGCCGCCGCGGGCACCCGGGCCGAAGACGGCCGAGCGCGCGGACGCGCCGTCCGGGATCACCTCGGCGCGTGAGTCGCCGGGTGTATGCGTGAGTACGCCCGGGACGTTCGTGAGCAGTACCAGCAGCCGGGCGCGCACGAGCACCGCCGTCTGGGCGGCGAGCGCGTCGTTGTCCCCGAAGGTGATCTCGTCCGTTGCGGTGGCGTCGTTCTCGTTCACGACCGGCACGGCCCCGAGCGCGAAGAGCGCGCCGAGCGCGTTGCGCACGTTGACGTAGGCCCGCCGGTCGGCGATCTCGGCCGCGGTGAGCAGCACCTGGCCGGCCGCGAGCCCGTGCCCGGCGAGCGCCTCCTCCCATGCCCGCTGCAAACCCGCCTGGCCGAGGGCGGACGCCGCCTGCAGTCGGGGCAGGCTTCGGGGCCTGCGGTCGAGGCCCATCCTCCGCAGGCCCAGCGCAATCGCGCCGGAGGAGACGACGCAGACCGGTACCCCGCCCGCGACGAGCTCGCCGATCTCGCGGGCTCGTGCGTCCAGGAGTCCTCGGCGCGGCTCGCCCCGCTCGTCGACCACGAGGCTCGAGCCGAGCTTCAGGACCACCGCGCGCTTCAACGCCGCTGTGTCGCGTCGCCGACGACGACGTACTGCCGCAGCCAGAGGTCTCGGTACGTCACCGGTCCTCGCGGGCCCGGCACCCAGTCCACGTTGATCCCGGTCTCCGGGGCGCCGGTGAGCGCGAAGCCGTCGGTGAAGCGCGTCGTCGCGTGCCAGAACGCCGCGGTGCCGCGGTAGGCGTCGAGGAAGGCCTGCGCGGCCTGCTCGTCCTCGGTCACGATCCCCGCGGCGAGGCCCGAGGTCTCGCCGTTCGCGACGCGCGCGGCGTCGTCCACCCCGTCGACGACATGCACGGTCACCGTCGCCACGTGCTCCGCGTCATTGGCCCACTCGTGGCCGAGCGGGCCGTTGCGGTTCACCGTCGATCCCGAGGCGCGCGAGGACTGCGAGCAGCGGCAGGAGCAGCTCCTCGGAGTCGGCGAGCAAGAGGTTGAGCCGATTGCAGACCCCGAGCCGGTCGAGGCTGTCCTCGACGAGCGCCTGCGCACGCGCGGGGTCCGCCGCCGAGTGGACGTAGAGGACGCCGCCACCCTCCGCGTGGGCGAGCGTGCGAACACCGTTCTCCGCAGCGAGCCTCGCCAGCGCCGCGGTCGTCGGGCCGCTGCCGCGCAGGATCACGAGTGGGACGAGACCGGGCAGCGAGACGAGCTCTCGCGCGCCTTCGCGGTCCGGCGAGCGGACGAGCCCGACGGCCGCCGGCGGCAGTCCGGCCTCAGCCAGCGCCGGTCGGAGCACGTCGTCGACGAGCGCCGTCACCGTGCCGAGCGCTGCGCCGCCCGTGCGAAGCAGTGCAGCGTTCCGGCTCTTCAGCAGCTGACCGGCCACGTCGACCGCGACGTTGGGCCGTGCCTCGAAGTTCGCGCCGATCACGCCCACCGGGATCCGCCGCTCGCGGACGCGCAGCCCGTTCTCGAGCGTCCAAGACTCGATCTCGCGGTCGAGCGGCGGCAGTCCGGCCAGCTCGCCGAGCTGCGACGCGATCGCTTCGAGCCGGGACTCGTCCAGCCGCAGTCGGTCGAGCGCGCCGGCGTCGAGCCGCTCCTCGGCGGCGGCGACGTCGGAGCGGTTCGCTTCGAGAACGGACTCGCAGCGCTCGCGGGCCAGCCGCGCGGCGGCGTGCAGGGCGGCCGTCACACCCTCGTCCGACAGCGCCGGCAGCGCCGTGTTGGCGGCCTCGGCTTCCCGCTCGAGCTGTGCGCGCACATCCTGCATGGCAATACTTTATGATCTGAAGTAATGCTTGTGGAGGACCCCAGCCTATGACTGTCGTCAGGATCCCTCCAGTCCTGCGGACCGAGGTCGGCGGCCAGCGAGACGTCACCGTCGACGCCGAGACCGTCGGCGAGGCTCTGCACAAGCTCGTGGCGCAGTACCCGGCGCTGGACGGACGCATCCTCAACGACGGCCAGGTGCCGTCATTCATCAACGTGTTCGTCGACGGGGAAGACGTGCGGCTGAACGAGGGGCTGCAGACGCCGCTCGGGCCGCAGTCGTCGCTGCTGCTCCTCCCGGCCGTCGCCGGCGGGTCGGAGAACTGAGGAGGGGCGGCCGAGCGGCCGCCCCTCCTGTCGCGCCTTGTCGCGCTAGTGCTCGAGGCTCGGCACGGCCGCCGGACGCGGCTCGCCGTGTGCCGTCGATGCGACCGCGCCCGCGGTGCCGAGATGCGAGTGCGCGTCGGTCCCGTAGCCGCCGGGAACCGGAATGTAGAACTCGGGGTAGCCCCACATGCCGTGCTCGGAGACGTCGAGGCCTGCGGTCTCGACGTGCTCCTCGACGCGGATTCCCCACAGCGCCTTCATCGCCCAGAGCGCGGCGAACGAGGCCGTGAAGGTGAACGCGCCGACCGCGACGAGCCCGAGCATCTGGACGCCGAGCTGGTGGAACGAGCCGCGTGTAGACGAGCCCGCCCGTGCCGGTGTCGAGGTTCTTCGCGAGCGCCGGCACCGCGAAGAGCCCGGTCGCGAGCGTGCCCCAGACGCCCGACATGCCGTGCACCGCGACCGCGCCGATCGGGTCGTCGATGCCGATCCGCTCGACGGCGATCACGCCGACGACGGCGATGACGCCCGAGACGAGACCGATCACGATCGCCGCCCACGGCGCGACGAAGCCCGACGCGGCGGTGATCGCGACGAGCGCCGGCGAGCGACGCCGTTCAGCATCATCGAGATGTCCGGCTTCTTCGAGGACGATCCACGCGACGAGGATCCCGCCGATCGCACCGGACGCCGCCGCGAGGTTCGTCGTCAGCGCGACGTACGCGAAGTAGCCGAAGCCGCCGAAGTCGACCGAGAGCGTCGAGCCCGGGTTGAACCCGAACCAGCCGAACCAGAGGATGATCGTCCCCAGCACGGCGTACGGCAGGTTGTGGCCCGGGATCGGGTTCGCGCGGCCGTCCGTGCCGAACTTGCCGATCCGCGGCCCGAGCAGCAGCGCCCCCGCGAGCGCGGCGAGCGCGCCCTGGTAGTGGACGACCGTCGAGCCGGCGAAGTCCTGCATCCCCTTCGAGAAGAGCCAGCCGTGCGGGCTCCAGATCCAGTGCGAGACGACCGAGTAGATCAGCGTGAAGAGGATCGCCGAACACGAAGTAGACGCAGAGCTTCGCGCGCTCGGCCATCGCGCCCCAGACGATCGCGAGCGAGACGCCGGCGAAGACGACCTCGAAGAGGTAGCCGGCCGCCCCCGGGATCTCGCTGAACCAGTCGAACGGCGCCTGCCCGACCGAGGTCAGCTCGTCGACCGACGGGAAGAAGCCCGCGGTGCCGATCAGCGCGTTGCCGTCGCCGAACGCGAGCCCGAAGCCGACCGCGTAGTAGACGAGCGAGCAGAGCCCGAAGATGAGCACGTTCTTGCCGGCGATGTGGCCGGCGTTCTTCATGCGCGTCAGGCCGGCCTCGAGGAACGCGAAGCCCGCCTGCATGAACATCACGAGCACGGCGGTGATGACGACCCAGATCGTGCTCGCCGCGATCAGCAGATCCTGGTTCTTAGGCACCGACCTCCACCTCCTCCAGCCGGCGGCCCGTCCGGTTGTGCACGACGTTCTCGACGCGCGACGTCCAGACGAGGCCGTCGCCCGACTCGTTGCCGCTCCGTGCCGAGTCGACGATCGCGTCGACGACCTGGTCGGCGATCCGCGTCGTCGACGACGAACGTCAGCACCGCCTTCGGCAGGAACCGCGACTCGAAGACGCGCCCCCGGTACTCGTGCGTGATCCCGCGCTGGCGCCCGTGGCCGACCGCCTCGTGACGGTCACGCCGACGTGACCGGTCGCATCCTCGACGGCGTCGATCACGGTCTCGACTCGCTCCCGGATCACCGTCGCCTCGACCTTCACCATGCCGTCTCCTCCTGGTTTGCCAACGAAAAAAGGCCCCGGACGACAAGCGTCCGAGGCCTCGATGCCTCGTGAACGGCCGACAGAGGCCGCCCACAGGGCGATCGATACTACACAAACTGAAGGATGGTGCCAACCAAGTGGCCCGAGCCGGGGCTGGTTACGGAGTGGAGAAGACGGTTGACCGCGCAAGCGAACGCCCGTACCATCCACCCATGGCGCGCCAGCTCATGAAGTCGTTCGCGATTCTCTGCGCGCCAGTCGCCTAGCCGACAGTTCCCGTCCCACCGGCTAGCGCGACACAGGAGGACGGGAACATGACGGCGGTCGCCTACGCGCTGCGCTGCCGCATCTGCGAGCACGTCGAGGAGCCTGGACCCGCGACTGACTGTCCGCGCTGCGACGGCCCGCGCGACGTCGCGTACGACCTGGGCGCGCTCGCCAAGGTGGTCTCGCGCTCGCGGTTCGCCGATGGGCCGCCCACGCTCTGGCGCTACGCGGACATGCTGCCGTCCAGGGTCGGCGGCGCAGCCGTCTCTGCGGGCTGGACACCACTCGTCCCCGCGGAGCGCCTGTCCGAGGCGCTCGACCTCGAGGTGCTGGTGAAGGTCGAGAGCGCCAATCCGACCGGCTCCTACAAGGATCGGACTGCCGCGCTCGCGGGCGCAGCGGCGGTGACGCTCGGGTTGGAGACGATCTGCTGCACGTCGACCGGCAATCTCGGCGACGCGATCGCGGCCGAGGCGGCGTCTCGCGGGCTCGAGGCGATCGTGCTCGCACCGGCCGGCGACGCGGCGCGGGAGACGGCGAGACGTTTCGGCGCGCGGGTGATCTCGATCGAAGGCTCCTACGAGGAGTGCCGGCGGCTCGAGTTGCGCCTCGCGTCACTCTTCCCCTGGGGCTTCGTGATGGGGAACCTCCATCCGTACGCCGTGGAGGGAGCCAAGACGATCTCCTTCGAGCTCGCGGAGCAGCTCGACTGGCACCTGCCTGACGCCGTCGTCTGCCCCGTGCTCTCCGGCGCGCTGCTCGCGAAGGTGGCGCAGGGCTTTCACGAGCTGCGGGCGGTCGGGCTCGTCGACGAGCGTGCGCCGCGCCTCTTCGGCGTCCAGGCGACCGGCGGCGGGCCGGTCGCTGCGGCGTATGCCGAGGATCGCCCGGTCGCACCGGATCGGCCGCGACCGAGTGCGTACCTCCGTCCAGGTGTCCATCCCGCCTACGGCGACCTCGCGGTGGGGGCGGCGCGCGCCTCCGGCGGCGAGATCCTCTCGATCGACGAGGGACGGATCGCGGGCTACACGGAGATGCTCTCCGAGACGACGGGGATCGCAGCAGACGCGGCCGGGGGCGGCGCATTCGGGGCGCTCGTCGATTGCCTCCAGTCCGGCCGGATCCGTCGGGGCCAGCGCGTCGTGCTCGTCGTCAGCGGTGCGTCGTCGCCGCCGCCTCAGGCCCGGCTCGAGGCCGGCTCGCCCATCCCGCCGAACCTCGATCGCCTGCTCGACGAGCTCGGCGCCGCCTGAGGCCTCCAGCGCGGCCGTCTGCCGGGCGGCCTCGGCACGTAGCCGGCGGCCGCGATGCCGGCGTTCCACGAGCCGAAGACGCGCTGCACGGTCTGGCGGCTCGGATGGTCTGTGCCGGCGCGGTCCCACTCGGCCGCCCGCGGCGCCCTGAGGTGCTTGCGGGCCCACAGGTCGATGGCGTAGACGATCAGATCGGGCGTCCAGCGGACGCCGTCGGAGCGGATTCCGGGCCTCATGTCGATGTCCACCCTAACGGCATGACTTTCGTATGTAAAGCGGCGATACCCGCATCAGAGCTGAAAACTTTACGAATTGAATCATTGAGACTAGACTCCGGCGGATGACGGCCAGGGATCGTCCCGCAGCCGATTGGGCGCTCGTGCTCAAGCGCAATCCGGTCGAACGGTTGAAGCAGGAGAAGGCCCCGCTCGGGATTCGCGACGAGCTGCCGGCGCTGATTGCCGCCGGGTACGAGAGCGTTCCCGAGGAGGACATGGTGCGCCTCCAGTGGTGGGGGCTCTACCACGACAAGCCGAAGATCGGGACGTTCATGCTCCGCGTGAAGCTGCCGTCGGGCCATTTGACGCCCGCCAAGCTGCGCGCGATCGGCGAGGTCTCGAATCTTTACGGCCGCGGCGACGGCGAGCTCTCGACGCGACAGTGCGTCCAGCTGCACTGGCTCGAGCTCGCCAGGCTCCCACAGGTATTCGAGCATCTCGAGGCCGCCGGGATCACGACCGCAGGCGGCTGCGGCGACACGGTCCGCAACATCACGGGCTGCCCGCTCCAGGGGCACGCCCACGACGAGCTCTTCGACGCGACGCCCGTCGTCGACGCGGTCGCCTCGCACTTCTTCGGCAACCCGGACTGGGCCAACCTGCCGCGGAAGCACAAGTACTCGATCTCCGCCTGCGCCGAACGCTGCAATGCGCCGGAGATCAACGACGTCGCTCTCGTCGGCGCGATCGACGACGGCCGTGCGGGCTTCGGCGTGCTCGTCGGCGGCGGGCTCTCGTCCGTACCGCGGATCGCGAAGGATCTCGGCGTGTTCGTGCCCAAGGAAGAGGCGATCGAGGTGCTCGAGGCGATCACGGGGGTCTGGTCGGACGACGTCCGCTACCGCGTCTCCCGCGTCAAGGCTCGGCTCAAGTTCATGGTCGACGACATCGGGCCGGAAGGGATGCGGGAGCTCGTCGAGGCGCGGCTGGGACGGCGGCTGGACCGCTACGAGCTGCCGCCGGCGCACGTCGTGCCGACGAACCATCTCGGCGTCCGCGAGCAGAAGCAGCAGGGTCTCTTCTCCGTCGGGGTTCCGGTCCACCTGGGACTCGTCTCCGGCGACCAGATGGTCGCGGTCGCAGACCTGGCCGAGCGCGTCGGCGGCGATGTGCGCCTCACGCGCCAGCAGAACTTCGTCATCGCCAACGTGCTGGAGCCCGAGGTCGCCGCCACGATCGAAGAGCTGGGGCGGGTCGGCCTCCCGCTCGACATCAATCCGGTGCGTGCGAACTCCATCGCGTGCACGGGCGAGCCGCACTGCAACTTCTCGGTCGCCGAGACGAAGACGCGCCTGGGGCGGCTCATCGAGGTGCTGGAAGAGCGCTTCGGCGCGGCGATCGCGGACCTGCGCCTCAACCTCGACGGGTGCCCGCACTCGTGCGCGCAGCACTGGGTCGGCGACCTCGGCTTCCAGGGGACGACCGCCCGTGACGATGAGGGCGCCCGCCGCCAGGCGTACGACATCTTCGTCCGCGGCGGCCTCGGCCCCGGTGCCGCGATCGGGCGGCCGCTCTTCCGCCGCGTGCCGACCGACGAGCTGGACGACGCCGTGATCGGGCTGATCGCCGGCTGGATCGAGCAGCGCGAGGACGGGGAGTCCTTCCCGGACTTCACCCGCCGTGCCGACGACGACGAGCTGGGCGAGCTCGCCGGCCTGGAGCCGGCGCGTGCGCGGGTCCGCGAGGAGGTCGCATGAGCGTCCAATCGGAATCGGAGGTTGGCCGATGGGTGTGCAGCCGGAGGATGGCGAATGAGCGTTGAGCTGATCGACGAGCTGGAGGCGGGTGAGCTCAGCGTGGAGTTCGAGGGCGAAGAGCCGGAGACGGTGCTCGAATGGGCGCTTGAGCGGTTCGCGCCGCGGATCTCGATCTCGACGGCGTTCCAGATCGACGGCGTCGCGCTCGTCGACATGGCGTACGCGATCGACCCGTCGGTCGAGGTCTTTAGCGTCGACACCGGCCGGCTGCCCGCCGAGACGTACGAGCTCGTCGAGGCGCTCCGCGAGCGCTACCCCGGCCTCAATCTGAGGCTGCTCGCGCCCAATGGGGACGAGGTCTCGAGGATGGTCGGCCGCCACGGGCCGAATCTCTTCTACCGCTCGGTCGACAACCGGCTGCTGTGCTGCCAGGTGCGCAAGGTGCGTCCGCTGACGAAGCATCTCGCCGGGCTCGACGCGTGGATCACCGGGCTGCGCCGGGACCAGTGGGCGAGCCGCACGAACATCCGCAAGGTCGAGATCGACCACGACCACGGCGCGATCGTGAAGCTGAACCCGCTCGCCGAGTGGACCGAGGAGGAGGTCTGGGACTACGTCCGCGAGCGCGACGTTCCGTACAACGCGCTCTACGACCATGGCTATACGTCGATCGGCTGCGCGCCGTGCACACGCCCGATCGCCGCCGGCGAGGCGAGCCGGGCCGGGCGCTGGTGGTGGGAGACGAACGCGCCGAAGGAGTGCGGGATCCACTGCGCGGTGGAGTCCGGCGGACTCGAGCACGAGCTGCACGCGTTGATCGGAGAACACACCCAGTGAGCTCCGGCGTCCGGATCGCGGGTGACGCCGCTGAGGTCGCGCGCGCCGAGGCGCAGGCGGTGATGGCGATGCTCCGAGACGAGACGCGGCGCGGCCGGCTCGCCGACGTCGTCGCGGCCGTCGACGAGGGGCGCGTCACGGGTGACGACGCGGACGCGCTCGGCGAGCTGCTGGAGCTCGGCCTGCAGACCGGCCGGCTGCGCGCGGTCTACGGCCCCGAGGGCGAGCAGGCGGCACTCGGCCTCTTCCGGCGCCTGCCTCGCGGCAAGGAGCTGTCTCAATCCACGACGGACCTGAACCAGGCGCTGTCAGCGCTCGCCGGCCGGACGCTCGAGGGCGTCTCCGTCCACGCGGTCGGCCCCGGCGAGTACGGGCTCTCGATCTCGACCGACGGGTTCGAGCTCGTGATCCGCCTCGGCCGCGGCGGCGCCCGCGTCTCGACGATCGGAGCCTGAATGACGTACGTGATCGCCGAGCCCTGCATCGACACCAAGGACAAGTCCTGCCTCGACGTCTGCCCGGTCGACTGCATCCACGAGACGGAGCGGATGCTCGTCATCGACGCAGAGGAGTGCATCGACTGCGGCGCCTGCGAGCCGGAGTGCCCGGTCGAGGCCATCTTCCCCGCCGACGCGCTGCCGGAGAAGTGGCAGCCGTTCGTCCGGATCAATGCCGAGCGAGGGCTCGTACTCGACGGGCTGGGGCTCGACGCCGCGTGAGCGCCTCGTACTACATGGCCTGCCTCGATCTGCACGGGCGCCGCTGTCTCGTCGTCGGCGGGGGCACCGTCGGCGCGGAGAAGGCGCAAGGGCTGCTGGCGGCCGGCGCGGTCGTGACCGTCGTCTCGCCCGACCTGGACGAGAGCCTGCTCGGGTTGCCGCTGACGTGGCGCCGCGGCCGCTATCGGAGCCGCGACCTCCGCGGCGTGTTCCTGGTGATCGCGGCGACCTCGGACCGCGGGGTGAACGAGCACGTGCACCGCGACGCGGAGCGGCGCGGTCTGCTCTGCAACGTCGCGGACGTCCCGGATCTCTGCAACTTCATCCTGCCGGCGGTGCACCGCGAGGGGCCGATCGCCGTCGCGGTCTCGACCGGGGGCGCCTCGCCGGCACTGGCGCAGCGCATTCGCGACGACGTGGCGGATCTCGTTGGGCCGCAGCATGCGGCGCTCGCGCTGCGCCTCGAGCGGCTGCGCCCGGCGGCGAAGCGGCGCTTCCCGACCTACGAGGCCCGCCGCGACTACTTCCGCTCCATCGTCGAGAAGGAGCTCGCGTGAGCGTCCTGCGGGAGGTTGGCCGATGAGCGTCCAACCGGAGGTTGGCCCATGAGCGTCGCGCTCGTCGGCGCCGGCCCCGGCGACCCGGGTTTGATCACCGTGCGAGGGCTGGAGCTCGTTCGCCGCTGCGAGGCGCTCGTCTACGACGTGCTCGTGGCACCGGAACTCGTCGCCGAGGCGCCGCGGGACGCGTTACTCGTCTCGCGCGAGGGACTGGAGCAGGACACGATCAACCGGCTGCTCGTGGAGCTCGATCGGGAGGGCTACGAGACGGTCCGGCTGAAGGGCGGCGACCCGTTCGTCTTCGGCCGCGGCGGCGAGGAGGCGATCGCGCTGGCCGAGGCGGGAGTCCCGTTCGAGGTCGTGCCCGGGGTGTCCGCGCTCTCGTCGGTGCCGGCCTCGTTCGACATCCCCGTGACGCACCGAGGTGTGTCGGCGCAGGTGACGCTCGTCAGCGGTCATTCGGCCTCGAGCGACGAGCTGGACTACGCGGGGCTCGCCCGCGCGCGCGGCACGCTGGTCTTCTTCATGGGGCTCCGCCACGCGGCGGAGATCGCAACGGGCCTGATCGCCTACGGGAAGGATCCGCGGACGCCGGCGGCCGTGATCGCGCGAGGCACGCTGCCGGACGGCGAGCTCGCCGCCGGAGAGCTGCGGGAGCTGGGCCGCCTGGCCGAGGGCCTGCCGCAGCCGGCGCTCGTGGTCGTGGGCGACGTGGTCGCCGTGCGGCGCAGGCTGGCGCTCGCCGCGATCGTTCGCGCCGCGTAGAGAATGGCCTCCGTGGAGACGGCTCCGGAGCGCCGGGAGGCGGATGCCCCGCTGCGGCGGAACGTCAGGCTGCTCGGCACCATCCTCGGCGACGTGCTCGTGGAGCAGGAGGGACCGTGGCTCCTCGAGACCGTGGAGCGCGTGCGGCTGCTCGCTCGGAGTGCGCGGGAGTCCGGCACGGTGGCCGATGCGGGCGAGGCGCTGGACGCGGTTGCGCCGCCCCAGCAGACGCTGGTTCTCCGCGCCTTCGGTCTCTACTTCCAGCTGGCCAACATCGCCGAGCAGCACCACCGGCTGCGACGCCGGCGAGAAGCGGCGCACGACGGGACGCCGCCGCGCGAGTCGCTGGAGGAGGCGTTTCTCGCGCTGCGCGACGTGCCGGAGGAGGAGCTGCAGCGGCGCGCCCGCGAGGCGCGCGTCCAGCTCGTGCTCACCGCGCATCCGACAGAGGCGACGCGCCGGACCGTGCTGCTCACGCACGTGCGGATCGCAAAGGTGCTCGAGCGGCTCGACGACCCGCTGCTGACACCGGCCGAGCAGCGCGACGCCGAGGATCGCCTGGCCGAGGAGGTGACCGTGCTCTGGCAGACGGACGAGGTGCGGCACGACCGGCTGCGGGTGTCGGACGAGATCCGCAACGGTCTCTGGTTCTTCGAGCACAGCCTCTTCGAGGCGGCGCAGGAGCTCTTCCGTGACTGGCGCCGGGTCCTGCCGGGCGCGCCGCCGCCGCTCTCGTTCGGCTCGTGGATCGGCGGCGACATGGACGGCAATCCGGCGGCCGGACGGGCGACGATCGAGGAGGCACTCGAGCGTGCCCAAAGCCTCGCGCTCGGCCGGTATCGCGACGAGGTGCGGAAGCTCGCAGTCGAGATCGCGTCGCACCGCTCCCTCGTGTCCGTCTCCGCCGAGCTCGAGGAGTCGCTCGCGTGCGACGAGCGCGAGCTGCCGGACTACGCCGCGTCGATCGGAGCGCAGAACGAGCTCGAGCCGTACCGGCGGAAGCTCTCCTTCATGTGGTGGCGGCTCGGCAACGGCGGTTACGCGTCGGCGGATGAGCTGCTCGCCGACCTGCGCGCTGATCCGCCGGAGCCTGGCGGAGAACGACGGCCGCCGGATCGCGGACGGGCGCGTCGCGGAGCTCGAGCGCACCGTCGAGCTCTTCGGGTTCCACGTCGCGAAGCTCGACGTGCGGCTGCACGCGCGAGACCTCGCCGGCGAGCGCGCCCGCGAGGCGCTGGCCGGAGTCGCCGCGGCGCGGAGTCGGTTCGGGTCGCGCGCCCTGGACACGCTGATCGTCTCGGGCACGAGCTCGGCCGCCGACGTGCAGCGCGCCACCGAGCTCACGGACGAGCCGCTCTCGGTCGTCCCGCTGTTCGAGACGATCGACGACCTCGCGGCCGCGCCGCGGATCCTCGACGAGCTGCTTCGCGAGGAGCGCTTCGCGGGCCGCGCGGCCCAGCGAGGCGGGACCGTCGAGGTGATGGTCGGCTACTCCGACTCGGGGAAGGACGGCGGATATCTCGCCGCGCAGTGGGCGATCTACCGCGCGCAGGAGGCGCTTGCCGAGACGGCCGCGCGTCACGGCGTCGAGCTGACGATCTTCCACGGGCGCGGCGGCTCGACGGGCCGCGGGGGAGGCCCGACGCACCAGGCGATCGTCTCGCAGCCGCCGGGGCATCCGCCCGGCCGGGTCAAGGTGACCGAGCAGGGCGAGACGGTCTCGTTCAAGTACGGCCTCGCTGGCCTCGCGAGGCGGAACCTCGAGGCGGCGCTGGCGGGGACGCTGCTGGCGACGTTCCCCGAGCTGACGTCGCGCGTCCCGACCGGCGAGGAGCGGGAGACGCTCGACGAGCTGGCTCGGCTCTCGCGCGAGCGCTACCGCGGGCTCGTGTGGGAGGAGCCGAGCTTCGTCGAGTTCTTCCGCGCGTTCACGCCCGTCGACGAGCTGGCGCTGCTGGAGATCGCGTCCCGCCCGGCGCGGCGTCCCGACGACGCGGACTTCCTCGCCTCGCTGCGGGCGATCCCCTGGGTGTTCGCGTGGACCCAGAACCGGGTGCTGCTGCCGGCCTGGTACGGGTGCGGCAGCGCGCTGACGTCGCTCGAGGAGGGCGAGCTGCGGCGGCTCTACGAGGACCTGCCGTTCTTCCGCACGGTGGTCGACAACCTCGAGATGACGCTGGCCAAGTCGAGCCTCGAGGTCGCGGGCGGGTACCTCGCGCTGGTCGAGGACGACGCGCTCTTCGAGGCGATCGAAGAGGAGCACCGGCTGGCGGTGCGCGGCGTCCTCGCGGCGGCGGGCGTGTCGGAGCTCCTGGAGCGCCAGCCGGTGCTGCGGCGCTCCATCCGGCTGCGGAACCCCTACGTCGACCCGATGAACGCGATCCAGGTCGAGCTGCTGCGGCGCCACCGCGACGGCGACGAGTCCGCGCAGCTGCCGCTGCTTCGCTCGATCGCCGGCATCGCGGCGGCGCTGCGCAACACCGGCTAGCGGGCGCTTCGTAACTGGTCGGCGACCAGGTACGAAAGCGATCGCATGTGGAGGAAGTTCGACGAGATACCGCTGTATGCAGGGATTTATCGCTTTCCAAGCCCTGCGTCCGTACCTGGTCGGCGACCAGGTACGAGGGGTACGAAACTGGCGGCCTCAGGCCGGCAGGGCGGTCGTGTCGAAGCGCCCCGGATGGGACGCCTCGAACGCCGCGATCTCCTCCTCGCGGGCGAGCGTCCGCGCCACGTCGTCGAGCCCGTGGATGAGCGTCTCGCGCTGGAAGGCGTCGAGCTCGAACGCGAGGCGCAGGCCGCTCGGGTGCGAGAGCTCCAGCGCCTCGAGGTCCACCGTCAGCTCGTTCTGATCCGCAAGCGCGGCCTTCACCTGCTCGAGGGCGTCTGCCGGAAGCACCAACGGTGCCAGGCCCGTCTTGATCGCGTTCGTGCGGAAGATGTCGCCGAACGACGGCGCCAGTACGACGCGGAAGCCGTAGTCGTCGAGCGCCCAGGCCGCGTGCTCGCGCGACGAGCCGCAGCCGAAGTTGCGGCCCGCGAGGAGGATCGGCGCGCCCTCGTACTCGGGCCGGCGCAGCTCGAAGTCGGGGTCCTGCATCCAGTCGTAGAAGAGGAACTCGCCGTAGCCGGAGCGCTCGATCCGCTTCAGGAACTGCTTCGGGATGATCTGGTCCGTGTCGACGTCGGCCCGGTCGACGATCGCGACCCGCCCCGTGACGCGGCGCAGCTCCCTCACGCGAGCTCCCGCACGTCGGTGAAGCGCCCGGCGATCGCCGCGGCGGCGGCCATCGGCGGCGAGAGGAGATGCGTCCGGCCGCCGCGGCCCTGACGGCCCTCGAAGTTGCGATTGGACGTCGAGGCGCAACGCTCGCCCGGCGCGAGGATGTCCGGGTTCATTCCGAGGCACATGGAGCAGCCCGCGCGGCGCCACTCGAAGCCCGCGCGCTCGAACACCTGGTCGAGGCCCTCGGCCTCGGCCTGCAGCTTCACCTGCGCGGAGCCCGGCACGACCATCGCGCGCACGCCGTCGGCCACCTTCCGCCCGGAGACGACCGCCGCTGCGGCGCGCAGGTCCTCGATCCGCGCATTCGTGCACGAGCCGATGAAGACGCGGTCGATGCGCATCTCCTGCAGCGGTGTTCCCGGCCGGAGGTCCATGTAGTGGAGCGCGCGCTCGACCGCCTCCCGCTCGGAGGCGTCCTCGTAGTCCGAGGGGTCCGGCACGCGTGCCGTCCACCGGCGCGACCATGCCCGGGTTCGTGCCCCACGTGACCTGCGGCTTCAGCGCCGAGACGTCGATCTCGAGCACGTCGTCGAACACCGCCTCCTCGTCCGAGCGCAGCTCGCGCCAGCGGTCGAGCGCCTGCTCCCAGGCGGCGCCCTTCGGCGCCGCGGGGCGTCCCTCGAGATAGGCGAACGTCGTCTCGTCCGGCGCAATCATCCCGGCGCGCGCGCTCCGGCCTCGATCGACATGTTGCAGACGGTCATGCGCCCCTCCATCGAGAGCGCCTCGATCGCGGGGCCCGCGTACTCGAGCACGTGGCCCGACCCCGCCGGAGACGCCGAGGCGGCCGATCGCGCCGAGCACGAGGTCCTTCGCGGTCAGCCCGAACGGAAGCTCGCCGGTGAACGCGACCTTCATCGTCCGGGGCCGCGACTGGGGCAGCGTCTGCGTCGCGAGCACGTGCTCGACCTCGGAGGTGCCGACGCCGAACGCCAGCGCGCCGAACGCGCCGTGCGTCGAGGTGTGGCTGTCGCCGCAGACGATCGTCATCCCGGGCTGCGTCAGCCCGAGCTCGGGCCCGATCACGTGCACGATCCCCTCGCGGCCGCTGCCCGTGGCGAAGAGGCGGATGCCGAAGTCGTCGCAGTTCCGGCGCAGCGCGTCGAGCTGCGCCCGCGCCAGCGGATCCTCGACCGGCCCGGGCAGGGTCGGGACGTTGTGGTCCATCGTCGCGACCGTCAGCTCCGGGCGTCGCACCGGCCCGGCCGGCGAGGCGGAGGGCCTCGAACGCCTGCGGGCGAGGTGACCTCGTGGACGAGGTGCAGGTCGACGTAGAGGAGCGCCGGCTCGCCGGGCGGCGCCGTGACGACGTGCGACTCCCAGATCCGCTCGAAGAGCGTCGCGCTCACCGCTCGCGCTCCGCGGCGTAGGAGCCGAAGAGCCGCAGCCTCCGCGTCATCGCCGCGGACCTCGGCGAGCGCGTCGCGCACGTGGGGGTCGAAGACGTGGCCGTCGAGCACGACGTCGAAACGGTAGCGCCATTCCGAGCGCGGGAGCGGGCGCGAGACCAGCTGGACGAGGTTCAGGCCGTGCCGGGCGAACGGGCCGAGGGCGTGGTAGAGCGCGCCGGGCCGGTGGTCGGTGACGAACGAGAGCGCGGTGCGCCACCCCTCGCCGCCGTCGATGCGGGTGTACGGCGCGACCGCGACGAAGCGCGTGAAGGCGTCGTGGTCGCCGACGTCGTCCGCGATCACCTCGAGGTCGTATGCGGCCGCCGCCTCGTGGCTGGCGATCGCCGCCTGCGCGGGGTCGCCGGCCAGCGGCCACCTCGTGCGCGGCATCCGCGGTCGTCGCCGCGGGAACGCACTTGACCGACCACGATCCGAGCAGCTCGCGGCACTGGTCGAAGGCGGCAGGATGCGAGCGGACGACGCGGATCGAGTCGAGCGCCGCGCCGGCCGGCGCGACGATGCAGTGGCGGATGGGGAGCGTCGCCTCGCGGACGATCGAGAGCGGCGCCTCGTAGAGCAGGTCGTGGGTCTCGGCGATCGGCCCCGCGAGCGAGCTCTCGATCGGGAGGACGCCGAGGCCGACCTCGGTCTCGACGGCCGCCGCGACGACGGCGGTGAAGCTCGGGAAGCCGACCGTCCGTGATCCGATCGGTGCGAGCACCTGCGTTGCCGCGTCGCTGTGGCTCCCGGCCGGGCCGGGATATCCGACGACGAGGGTCAACGCGAGCTGAAGTCGATCCGGATCGGGAGCTCGCAGCGCGCGCAGAAGGTGCGTGCGGCGCCCTTGTGCGCGGCGCGCACCTTGGGGATCGGCACCGCGCAGGTGCAGAAGGATGTGGTGGGCTGGGTCATGCTGCCTCCGGGGTGGCGGGGGACGGTGCGCCGAGTGCGGCGATGACGGCGTCGCCGAACTCGGTCGTGGTGGCGCGGCCGCCCACGTCGGGGGTGGGCGCCGCGGCGAGGGCGTGGTCGACCGCGCTCTCGAGGGCGCGGGCGAGGTGCGGGCGCGCGAGCCCGTGCTCGAGCAGGAGCGCGAGCGAGCGAAGCATGGCGGTCGGGTTGGCGGTCCCCGTGCCGGCGATGTCCGGCGCGGAGCCGTGCACGGGCTCGAAGATCCCCGGGCCGCCGTCGCCGAGGCTGGCCGAGGCGGCGAGGCCGAGCCCGCCGGTCACTGCCGCGGCGACGTCCGAGAGGATGTCGCCGAACGTGTTCTCCGTCAGGACGACGTCGAAGTCCTGCGGATCCGTGACGAGCTGCATCGCGGCGCTGTCCACCAGCTGGTGGCGGAGCTCGACGTCGGGGTATTCCGCGCCGACCTCGGTGACGACGCGCCGCCAGAGCCTCGACGTATCGAGCACGTTCGCCTTGTCGACCGAGGTGACGAGCCCGCGCCGCTCCTTGGCGAGCTCGAACGCGCGGCGGGCGATCCGCTCGACCTGGGACGGGTGGTACTCGCAGGTGTCGAACACGGTGCCGTCGGCGAGCACGCCCCGGCGGCCGTAGTAGAGGCCGCCGACCAGCTCGCGCACGATCAGGAGGTCGATCCCCGGCGCGCTCGCCGGGCGCAGGTTCGCGTAGACGTCGAGCTCGCGGCGGAGCGCGATCAGCCCCTGCTCGGGACGCACGGCGGCGCCGTCCCAGCGCGGCCCGCCGACGGCGCCCAGCAGGACGCCGCTCGAGCCGGAGCAGGCGGCGAGCGTCTCGGGCGGCAGCGGGTCGCCGGCGGCGTCGATCGCGGCGCCGCCGAAGAGACACTCCTCGACCTCGACCTCCAGCGGCAGCCGCTCGAGCACGCGCATCGCCTCGGCGGTCACCTCGCGTCCGATCCCGTCGCCGGGCAGCGAGACGATCCGCTCAGCCATCCTGGAGCTCCCGCTTGGTCAGCTCGAGGACGTATGCGTGCAGCTCGGCCAGCGCCGCCGTCGGAGAGCGGACCGCCGTTCTCGCGCGTCAGGTACTCGCGGAGCCACTGCTCGCGGGCGGGGTCGAGCAGCGGGATGCCCCTGTTCCAGCTTGTGCCGGCGGAGGCGATCCACGATCCGCAGGCGCTCGTTGACGATCTCGACGAGCCGGCGGTCGAGCTCGGTGATCTCGTCGCGGAGCTCCTCCAGCACGGGATCGGCGGTGGGGCGGGTGCTCACGCGCCCACTCCCAGGCCGGCGAGCAGCTGGTCGACGTCCGGGTCGATCTCGATCACGCGGGCGGACGTGCCGAGCGCCTGCGGCGTCTTCAGGCCGGTGCCCGTGACGAGCGCCACCACGCGGTCGTCCTCGCCGATCGCCCCCGACGCCGCGGCCGCGCGGAGCGCGCCGATCGTGACGCCCGCGGCGGTCTCGCCGAAGATGCCCGCCAGCTCCGCGAGGAGCGCCATGTTCGCGCCGACGTCCTCCTCGGGGACGGCATAGATCGCGCCGCCGGACGCCTTCGCCGTGGCGATCGCGAGGTCGCCGTCGGCCGGATTGCCGATCGCGAGCGAGTGCGCGACCGTCGCGGGGCGCACCGGCGAGACGGGCCGGTCGTCGGCGAACGCGGCCGCGACCGGCGAGCAGCCGGCCGCCTGGCCGCCGTAGATCCGAGGCTGAGGGCCTGTGACGAGCTCGAGCCGCCGGAACTGCTCGAACCCCTGCCAGAGCTTCGTGAAGAGCGCCCCGGAAGCGACGGGCGCGACGACAGCGTCGGGCGTCTCCCAGCCGAGCTGCTCGGCGACCTCGAAGGCGAGCGTCTTCGAGCCCTCGGCGTAGTAGGCGCGCAGGTTGACGTTGACGAACGCCCAGTCCGTCTCGCCCGCGAGCTCGACTGCGAGCCGGCTGCAGTCGTCGTAGCTGCCGCGCACGCCGTAGACGGTCGCCCCGTACACCGTGGTGGCGAAAAGCTTCTCCGGCTCGATCTCCGCCGGGCAGAGCACGATCGCGTTGAGCCCGGCGGCCGCGGCCCGCGCGGCGACCGCGTTTGCGAGGTTGCCCGTCGACGCGCACGCCAGGGTCTCCATCCCGAACTCGGCCGCCTTGGCCGCCGCGACGGCGACCACGCGGTCCTTGAACGAATGCGTCGGGTTCGTGTGGTCGAGCTTCAGCAAGACCTCGCCCACGCCGAGCGCTCGCGCGAGGCGGGGCGCCGAGACGAGCGGCGTCCAGCCCGGCGCCCCGTCGGCGTCGTCCGGCGCGGGCACGGGCAGGAGCGCGTCGTATCGCCAGAGGGAGTGCGGCCCCGCCTCGATCCGCTCGCGCGAGACGCTTGCCGCGACCCGCTCCCAGTCGTAGACCGGCTCGAGCGGGCCGAAGCATCGCAGGCAAACGCCGCTCGCGACAGCGGGATACTCCGATTCACAGATTCTGCAACGAAGGGCTTCGACCATTGGGACTCCTACACTACTTTTGAAAATGAAGTTTCGCCGGATCCAGGAACTTCCCCCGTACGTCTTCGCGACCGTCGACGAGCTGAAGCGCGAGCTCCGGCGCGAGGGGCGCGACGTCGTCGACCTCGGCTTCGGAAACCCGGACATCCCCTCCCCGAGCATCGCGGTCGAGAAGCTGGCGGAAGCGGCCGCGAAGCCGGCCAACCACCGCTACTCCGCGAGCCGCGGGCTGCCCCGTCTCCGAGAGGCCGTCGCCGAGCACTACGCGCGCCGCTACGGGGTCGGGCTCGACCCGGAGACGCAGGTCGTGAGCACGATCGGGGCCAAGGAGGGGATCGCCCATCTGATGTGGGTGCTGTTGGAGCCGGGCGACGTCGCCGTCGTGCCCACGCCGAGCTACCCGATCCACCTCGTCGCTCCGCGCCTCGCCGGGGCAGTGGTGGTCGGCGCGCCGATGGAGGTCGACGGCGTCGACGAGCTCGAGGAGGCGATCCACCGGGCCGAGCCGGAGCCGCGCGTCGTGATCGTCTCGTTCCCGCACAACCCGACCACCGCGACCGCCACGCCCCGGCTGATGCAGCGGCTGGTCGACCTCGCGCGCGAGCGGGACTTCGTGCTCGTGCACGACTTCGCCTACGCCGACATCGCGTTCGACGGCCACGAGCCGCCGTCGGTGCTCCAGGCCGAGGGGGCCGACGAGTGCGCCGTCGAGCTCTACAGCCTGACGAAGTCCTTCTCGATGGCCGGCTGGCGCGTCGGCTTCGTGCTCGGGCGCGCCGACGTCGTGCAGGCGCTCGCGAAGCTGAAGTCGTATCTCGACTACGGCACGTTCCAGCCGATCCAGATCGCCTCGACCGTCACCCTGCGCGAGGCCGCCGACTACCCGGCGGAGGTCTGCGAGATCTACCGCGGCCGCCGCGACGCGCTGATCGCGGGCCTCGCCCGCGCCGGCTGGGAGGTCGAGCCGCCGAAGGGCACGATGTTCGTCTGGGCGCCGATTCCCGAGCCGCACGCGGCGCTCGGCTCGCTCGAGTTCGCGCTGCGGCTCGCGCGCGACGCCGAGGTCGCGGTCAGCCCAGGCATCGGCTTCGGCGAGGGCGGCGACGGGCACGTGCGCTTCGCCCTCGTCGAGAACGAGCAGCGCATCGGCCAGGCGACCCGCTCGATCCGCAAGCTGCTCCAGTCGTAGGCCCGTCACCCGGTCGTCGCCCCTTCCGACGCCGAGCGGACGAGTGCCGCGTACTTCGCGAAGACACCGCTCGTGTAGCGGGGCTCCGGCTGCGTCCACTCGGCGAGCCGGCGCGCGAGCTCGTCCTCCGGAACCTCGAGGTTCAGCGACGCGCCGCTCCACGTCGAGCTCGATCGTGTCGCCGTCGCGCACAGCCGCGATCGCGCCGCCGCGCGCCGCCTCGGGCGCGATGTGCCCCACCATCAGCCCGTGCGTGGCGCCGGAGAAGCGGCCGTCCGTGATCAGCACCACCTCGTCGCCGAGGCCCTCGCCCACGAGCGCCGCGGTCACGTGCAGCATCTCGCGCATCCCCGGCCCGCCCGCAGGGCCCTCGTAGCGGATGACGACGACGTCGCCCGGCACGATCGCGCGCGCCTTGACCGCGGCGAAGCAGGCTTCCTCCGAGTCGAAGACCCGCGCCGGCCCCCGGTGGAAGAGCCGCTCGTGGCCCGCGAGCTTGACGACGCAGCCCTCGGGCGCGAGTTGCCGCGCAGGATCGCGAGGCCGCCGGTCGGCTTCAGCGGCTTGTCCCAGCGCAGCACGACCTCCTGGCCGGGCCGCTCCTTCGCGCCCGACGCGACCTCGCCGAGCGAGCGGCCGTCGACCGTCCGGGCCTCCTCGTGCACGACGCCCGCGCCGACGAGCTCCCGCGCGACGAGCGCGATGCCGCCCGCGCGGTACAGGTCGGTGGCGACGAAGCGCCCGCTGGGCTTGATGTCCACGACGATCGGCGTCCTGCTCGCGATCGAGTCGAAGTCGTCGAGGTCGAGCTCGATCCCCGCCTCGCGCGCGATCGCCAGCAGATGGAGAACGCCGTTCGTGGAGCCGCCGGTGCCGGCGATGGCGGCGATCGCGTTCTCGAGCGACTCGCGGGTGAGCGAGCTGCGACGGCCGCGTGTCGTTGCGCACGAGCTCCATCGCGAGCTGCGCCCGCCCGCACGGCCGCAGCGCCTTTGCCCGGATGGTTCGCCGGGATCTCGTTCAGCCCGGGCGAGCTGACGCCGAGGAAGTCGAGCACGGTCGCCATCGTGTTGGCCGTGAACTGGCCGCCGCACGCGCCCGCGCCCGGGCAGGCGACGCTCTCGAGCGCGTGCACCTCGCTCTCGCTCATCGTCCCGGCGGCGTGCGCGCCGACGGCCTCGAAGACGTCCTGGATCGTCACGTCCTTGCCGCGGTAGCGGCCGGGCGCGATCGAGCCGCCGTAGAGGACGAGCCCCGGGAGGTCGAGGCGGACGAGCGCCATCACGGCGGCGGGGATCGTCTTGTCGCAGCCGACGATGCAGACGAGGCCGTCGAAGAGGTGCCCGCGCGCAGTCAGCTCGATCGAGTCGGCGATCACCTCGCGCGAGACGAGCGAGGCGCGCATGCCCTCGGTGCCCATCGAGACGCCGTCGGAGATGGAGATCGTGTTGAACTCGATCGGCATGCCTCCCGCCCGGCGGATGCCGTGCTTGACGTGGCGGGCCAGCACCCGCTGGTTCAGGTTGCACGGCATCGTCTCGATCCACGTCGTCGCGACGCCGACGAGCGGCCGCGCCAGATCGTCGTCCGTGAAGCCGACGCCCTTCAGCATCGCGCGCGCCGCGGCGCGGTCGACGCCGTCGGTGAGGGCGGCGCTGTGCCGCTTGGCGGGGTCGGTCGCTCCGTAGGGGCTCACGTGGCCTCGGCTCCTTCGCTGGCGATGGTCAGGGACAGGACGCGCGTCTCGGGGAAGCGGCGCTCCAGCTCGGCGGCGACGTCGGCGGCGCGCTCCTTCTCGGCCCAGACGACGACCGACGGGCCGGAGCCGGAGAGCGTCACTCCCGCCGCGCCGTCCGGCAAGGCGCGGCGGAGCTCGTCGAGGAGCGGCGCCGAGGAGGCACGGTACGGCTCGTGCAGGCGCTCGTCGCGGAACGCGTCGCGCAGGAGGTCGGCGTCGGCCGCCGGCGATCGCGGCCCCGAGCAGCGCCGCGTGGGCGGCGGCCGCGGCGGCGTCCGCGTGGTCGATGCTCGACGGGCAGCGTCGCGCGCGACGCGCGCGGTGTTCGTGCGCGCCGGACGGGACGACCACGATCGGCGCGAGCGGCAGGTCGGCGGCCAGGCGCTGCGCGTGGTGGTGCTCGCCGCGCAGCCACGTCAGGCACACGCCGCCGTGCAGCGCGGCGGCGAGGTTGTCCGCGTGGCCCGTCGAGCGCGGCCGCCAGGCCGAGCAGCTCGTCGGCGTCGGGCTCCTCGCCCGCGGCCTTCGCGCCGGCGACGAGCCCGAGCGGCGATCGCGGCGGCGCTCGAGCCGAGACCCCGCTCGAGCGGGATGCGGTTGACGAAGCGGAAGCGGTACTCCTCGGCGGGCGCGAAGAGCGAGAACGCGCGCAGCGTCAGGTGCTGCCCGTCGCGCGGCAGCTCGTCGGCGCCTTCGCCCTCGATCTCGACCCAGGGGCCGCCGTTCCCGCGTCGCGTCACGTCGAGCTCGTTCCAGAGCTCGAGCGCGGCGGCCGCGCAGTCGAAGCCGGGGCCGAGGTTCGCGGTCGAGGCCGGCGCGCGGACGATCATCCGACCTCCTCCAGGATCGCGTCGAGCTGCGGCTCGACCACCGTCGTCTCCGCGGCGAGCACGTCGACCGCGCCCGTGTCCTTGAGCCCGTGCCCGGTCAGGACGCAGACGACGACGTCGCCCGGCCCGGGCGGCGAATGCCGGAGCGCGGCGAGCCCGGCCGCCGAGGCCGGCTCGCAGAACACGCCCTCCTCGCTGCGCGAGCTCCAGCCACGCGGCGACGATCTCCTCGTCCGGGAGCGAGACGACCTCGACCCAGCCCTGCGCGACGAGCTCGTCGACCTCGTCGCGGTGCGCCGGCTCGACGATCCGGATCGCCGACGCCCAGGTCGTCGGCGCGCTTCGCCGCCTCGCCGACGACGATCCGCGGCCTGACGCCCTCCTCGCCGAACCCGTTCGGCGTACGCCGTGGTGTTGCCGCCGCCGCCGAACGGCAGCGCGACGACGTCGGGCGCCCGGCCGAGCTGCTCGACGATCTCGAACGCCGCCGTCTTCTGGCCCTCGATCCGGTTCGGGTCGAGCGAGTTGACGAGCACGAAGCCGTCGCGCTCGGCCGAGCTCGCGGCAGCTGCGCAGCGCGTCGTCGAACGATGCCGCGCACCTCGAGCACGCGTGCGCCCGCGGCCCGGGCCTGCGCCTGCTTCGCGGGCGCGGTCGCTCCCGCGGGGTGGAGCACGATCGCCGCGCAGCCCGGCGCGCGCGGCGTACGCGGCGGCCGACGCGGCGGTGTTGCCGGTCGACGCGCAGACGACCGCGCGCGCGCCGGCCTCGGAGGCCCGCGCGACGGCGACGACCATGCCGCGGTCCTTGAAGCTGCCGGTCGGGTTCAGCCCCTCGCACTTCAGCCACAGCTCGAGCCCGAGCCTCTCCGACAGCCGCGCGGCGTGGACGAGCGGCGTCGAGCCCTCGCCGAGCGTCAGCGCCGGCGTCTCCGGCCGACGGGCAGCCGGGCGCGATACCGGTCGATCACGCCCATCCGAGCTCCGCCACGCCGCGGTCGGAGATCACGGGCAGGGGGCGCGGGCGCCTGCGCACGTCGCCGAGCGCCGTCGATCGCACCGAGCGCCTCGGCGAGGGCGCCCGAACGCGCCTCGTGCGTGACCACGTGGAGCACCGCGCCGCCGCCGCCGTTCTGCTGCTGGACGCAGGCGCGCGACGGAGATGTCGCGCTGCGGCGAGCTCCTCGGCGACGCGTGCGAGCGACGCCGGGGCGGTCCTCGACCGAGAGGCGGAAGTAGAACGGCGAGCGGCTCTCGCCGTCCGGCAGCGTCGGCAGCGTGCGCCACGCCGCGTCGTTCTGGAGGAAGCCGGTGCCCATCGTGCCGATCACGCTCGTCATGTCGGCGATCACGGCCGACGCCGTCTCGATCCCGCCGGCGCCCGGGCCTTCGAGGGTGATCTCGCGGATCGCGTCGCCCTGGAGCATGACCGCGTTGAAGGCGCCCGTACGACCGGCGAGCGGATGCTGCCGGTCGACGAGCGCCGGCTCGACGCGCACGTCGACCTGGCCGTCGACGAGGCGGGCGGCTCCGACGAGGCGGATCACCATGTCGAGCTCGCGCGCCGCCTGCACGTCCAGCGCGTCGATCGTCGTCGATGCCGGAGTACTCGACGTCGTCGAGCCGACGCGGGAGTTGAACGCGACCGTCGCGAGGATCGCCATCTTCGCCGCCGCGTCCGCGCCCGAGACGTCGTCGGTCGGGTCGGCCTCGGCGTAGCCCTCGCTCCTGCGCCTCGGCGAGCGCGTCCTCGTAGCTCTTGCCGCCCTCCATCTCGGTGAGCACGAAGTTCGTCGTGCCGTTGACGATCCCGAGCACGCGGTGCACGTTCGTGACGACGAGCGACTCGCGCAGCACCTTGATCACCGGGATCGCGGCGCAGACGCTCGCCTCGAAGCGGAGCTGGACGCCGGCTCCCGACGCGGCTTCGAAGAGCTCCGCGCCGCGGCGGGCGACGAGCTGCTTGTTCGCCGAGACGACGTGCTTCCCGCGCCGCAGCAGCTCGAGGACGTAGCCGCCGGTCGGCTCGACGCCGCCCATCACCTCGGCGACGACGGCGATCTGCGGGTCGTCGGCGATCTCGGCGAAGCTCGAGGTGAGCACGCCGGCCGGAGCCGGGTAGTCACGCTCCTTTCCGACGTCGCGCACGAGCGCCTTGACGACGCGCAGCCGGTGCCCGGTCGCCCGCTCGATGTCGTCGGCGGAGTCGGTCAGCAGCCGGTTGACCGCCGCGCCGACGGTGCCGTACCCGAGCAGGGCGACGGGGACGTCAACCGACGCCATGGACCTCCGCGACCTCCCGCACGTTCAGCGCACGCAGCCGCGCGCCGACCTGCTCGATCTGCGTCTCGGCCAGCTGCCGCGCGGTACTCGTCGAGGCACGGCTGGCCGCGGTCCATCTCCGCGATCCACTCGCGGGCGAACGAGCCGTCGCGAATCGACGCCGAGCACGGCGCGCATGTTCTCGCGCACGTGCTCGTCGACGACCTTCGGGCCGACGGCGTGCGAGCCGTACTCGGCGGTGTCGGAGATCGAGTAGTGCATGCGCTCGATGCCGCCCTCCCAGATCAGGTCGACGATCAGCTTCAGCTCGTGCAGGCACTCGTAGTACGCGACCTCGGGCTGGTAGCCGGCCTCGACGAGCGTCTCGAAGCCCGAGTCTGGATCAGCTGCGTGACGCCGCCGCAGAGGACGGACTGCTCGCCGAAGAGGTCGGTCTCCGTCTCCTCGGCGAAGGTCGTCTCGACCATGCCGGCGCGTGCCGCACCGATCGCGGCGCCGTACGCGAGGGCGAGCTCGCGCGCGTGTCCGCTCGCGTCCTGCGCGACCGCGACGACGGCCGGCGTCCCGTAGCCCTCCGTGTACAGACGGCGGACGATGTGCCCGGGGCCCTTCGGCGCGACCATGATCACGTCGTGCCCGGCCGGCGGCGTCGATCCGCCCGTAGTGGACGTTGAAGCCGTGCGCGAACAGCGAGCGCCGCGCCCGGATCGAGGTTCGGCGCGACCTCCTCGCGGTACAGCGTCGGCTGGGCGCCGTCGGGGACGAGGAACACGACGAGCTGCGCGCCCCGCACCGCGTCGGCGACGGGGCGGACGGTGAGGCCCGCCTCCTCGGCCGCGGCCGCCGAGGCGCTGCCGGCGCGGAGCCCGACCTCGACGTCGACGCCGGAGTCGTGGAGGTTGAGCGCGTGCGCGTGACCCTGGCTGCCGTAGCCGAGCACGGCGACCTTGCCGGAGAGAAGGCCGACGTTGCCGGCCTTGATGATCTCGGCCACTGGAGCTCCTTTCGCTAACGGACGGTGGGGGAGAGGGAACGGGACGTCGAGGCGCTCGGGCGGCGAAGCCCGACGCGGCCGGTGCGCACGAGCTCGCGCACACCGTACGGGCGGACGAGCTCTTCGAACGCGTCGACCTCGTCGGGCCGGCCGACGAACTCGAAGGTGATCGCGTCCCGGCCGATGTCGGCGACGCGCGCGCCGACGACCTGGCTGAGCGCGACGAGGTCGGCGCGCCGGTCCGGCGACGACGGTGACGGTGATCAGCGCGAGCTCGCGCTCGACCGCCTCGTCCGGCCGCAGCTCGGTCACGCGCAGCACGTTCACGAGCTTGTGCATCTGCTTCTCGATCTGCTCGAGCGAGTGCTCGCTGCAGTCGACGCGCAGCGTGAGCCGGGAGATGTCGGGCTGCTCGGTCGGCCCGACCGCGAGGCTCTGGATGTTGTAGCCGCGCCGCGAGAAGAGCTGCGACACGCGCGCGAGCGCGCCCGGCTTGTTCTCGAGTCGAACGGAGATGGTGTGCGCACTCATGCGGCACCGCCTCGTCGTCGGGCACCTCCATCACGTCGACGCGCGGCCGCGCCGGCCGGCACCATCGGGAAGCACTTCTCCTCCGCGGGTCGCAGCGGACGTCGACGACGGCGGTGCGGCCGGCGTCGAACGCCGCCGCGAGCGCGTCCTCGAGCTCGTCCTCGCTCTCGACGGTGAAGCCCGCGCAGCCGTACGCCTCGGCGAGCTGCGCGTAGTCGGGCACCGCGTGCGTCAGGTGCGTCTGCGCGAACCGCTCGTCGTAGAACATCTCCTGCCACTGGCGCACCATTCCGAGCCAGCCGTTGTTGACGATCACCACGACGATCGGCAGCCGTTCGAGCGCCGCGGTCGCGAGCTCCTGGCACGTCATCTGGAAGCAGCCGTCGCCGTCGACGCAGACGACCGTGGCGTCCGGCCGTGCCGCCTTGACGCCGATCGCGGCGGGCAGGCCGTAGCCCATCGTGCCGAGCCCGCCGGAGGTGATGAACGAGCGCGGCTGGTCGCAGACGAGGTACTGCATCGCCCACATCTGATGCTGGCCGACGCCGGTCGTCCAGACGACGTCCTCGTCGCGGGCCGCCGCGAGGTCGCGCAGCGCCTCGAGCGCGGTCTGCGGCTTCAGCACGCCTTCCGTCTTCGGCGGTAGCGGAACGGGAACTGCTCGCGCCACTCCTCGAGCTGCCGCAGCCACGGCTCGCGGTCGGGCGCGGCCGTCCGCGGCAAGGGCGCGCACCTCGCCGGTGAGCTGCGCGAGCGCCAGCTTCAGCGGCCCGACGACCGGGATCTCCGCGTGGCGGATCTTCCCGACCTCGGCCGCGTCGATGTCGAAGTGGATCACCTTCGCGCCGGGCGCGAAGGCGGAGACCTTGCCGGTGACGCGGTCGTCGAAGCGCGAGCCGACCGCGATCACGAGGTCGGCCTTGTTCAGCGCCCAGTTCGCGTACTTCGAGCCGTGCATGCCCGGGCGCGCCGTAGTTGAGCGGGTGCGAGTCGGGCAGGCAGCCCTTGCCCATCAGCGTCACGACCGCCGGCAGGTGCGCCGACTCGACGAGCTCGAGCAGCTCCGCGCAGGCGTCGGCGTTGAGGACGCCGCCGCCGGCGTAGACGATCGGGCGCTTCGCCTCGGCGATCGCCCGCGGCGGCCTCGCGCACCTGGCGCTCGGTGCACCTTGCGCGGCGGCTTCCAGCCCGGCAGGTCGACCTCGTCCGGGTACGCGAAGTCGAACTCGGCCTCCTGCACGTCCTTGGCGATGTCGACGAGCACCGGGCCCTGCCGGCCGGTGCGCGCGACGTGGAAGGCGGCCTTGATCACGCCCGGCAGCTCCTCGACGTCCTGGACGAGCCACGAGTGCTTGACGATCGGCATCGTGATGCCGGTCGCGTCGATCTCCTGGAACGCGTCGGTGCCGATCAGCGATCGCGCGCACCTGGCCGGTGATGCAGACGAGCGGCGTCGAGTCCATCCACGCGTCGGCGATCGGCGTGACGAGGTTCGTCGCGCCCGGCCCCGACGTCGCGATCGCGACGCCGACCTTGCCGGAGGCGCGCGCGTAGCCCTCGGCCATGTGGCCGGCGCCCTGCTCGTGCCGGGCGAGCACGTGCCGCACGGTCGTGCCGCGCGCGATCGCGTCGTAGGTCGGCAGGATCGCGCCGCCGGGAATGCCGAAGGCGACGTCGACGCCCTCGTGCTCGAGCGCGCGCAGGATCGCGTCGGACCCGAGCATCCGAGAGCCCCGCCTGGCGTCAACGCCAGGGCCTCGTCGAAGTGCTCGTAGTCGGTGCGGGACTGCGGCAGGAGCTCGATCACGGCGTCCGTGAAGCGAGCGCGTGCCCGTGCTCGGCCGACTCCCTGTCGCGTCGCGGCTGCGCCGACCGCGCGCTCGAGCGTCCGCGACGCCGAGCGGCGCTTCAGCCCTTCGGCGAGGAGCAGCGACGTCGTGAGCAGCATCGCCGTCGGATCGACGACGCCGAAGCCGGCGACGTCGTCAGGATCGTCGCACGTGCCCGGGGCGAAGACCCCGGGCCCTCGTCTCGGGAAGCCACGCGTGCGCGACCGTCGCGTTCGACCCCGTCGAGGTGCGCGGCGGCGTCGACGACCGGCGGAGACGAGCTGCGCCTCGGTGACGAGCACGTCGACGCGACGCGGCCTCCTCGCCGAGCCGGACGAGCGTCTCGCCGAGGGTCAGCTTCTCGACCTCGATGCCTTCCCAGCGGCCGTGCTCCGCTGTCGACCTTCTGCTCGCCACTCCGGCGCCGAGCCGACGGCGACGAGGCGCCCGTGGCGCGACGCGGCGCTCGAGAACGCCCGCGTGATCGCGACCTCGTCGCCCCAGGTCGCCGACCGGCCGCCGAAGACGAGCAGCTCGGCGTCCGGCCGGACGTGCACGCGCGACGACGCGCCAGACGAGGTCGAGATCGGCCTTGACGCCCTCGAGCGCCGGCTCGTGCGGCGAGGCGACGAGGATCGCGTCGGCGTCGCGATAGGCCGACGCGGGTCTCGGCGGGGAGCGGATGACCGGAGCGGGTGACGCGCTTCGCCTGCGAACGGAAGGTGGACGTCGTCGAGCTCGAGCGAATGGAGCTTCGACACGCGCGTCGAGCGCCCGCGTCGCCTCGGCCATCAGCTCCGGGCCGACCCCGTCGCCGGCGAGGCAGGCGACCGTCTGCGTGCTTCTCATGCGCGAACCTCCTCGAAGACCTGGTTGAGCGAGACGGGACGCCCGCCGTCGGCGAGCTCCTTGAAGCGGGCGAACGCCGCGTTGACCGCGTCGCGGTCGAGGTCGAGCCCCGCGTCCCGGCACGCGCGGGCAAAGGCATGGCGGCCCGAGTGCTTGCCGAGCGGGAGCGTCATCGCCTGGCCGACCTCGGCCGGGTCGATGATCTGGTACGTCGAGACGTCCTTGATCACGCCGTCCTGGTGGATTCCCGCCTCGTGCGCGAAGGCGTTGGCGCCGACGACCGCCTTGTTCGGCTGGACGGCGTAGCCGGTCACCTCTGAGACGAGCGCCGAGGCCGGATGGAGCCACTGCGTGTCGATCCCGGTCTCGATGTCGAACGCGTCCGAACGGACGCGCAGGGCCATCACGATCTCCTCGAGCGCGGCGTTGCCGGCGCGCTCGCCGAGTCCGTTGATGGTGCATTCGACCTGCGTCGCGCCGGCCGCGATCCCGGCGAGCGAGTTCGCGACGGCGAGGCCCAGGTCGTCGTGGCAGTGGACCGAGAGCTCGACGTCGTCGAGTTCGGGGCAGAGTGTCGCGAACCTCGTGCAGCATCGCACCGAGCTGGTTCGGCAGCGTCCAGCCGACCGTGTCGGGCAGGTTGATCACGGAGGCTCCCGCGCGGATGGCGGTGCGGCAGGCCTCTGCGAGGAAGTCGGGCTCGGAGCGGGTCGCGTCCTCGGCGGAGAACTCCACCTCGTCGGCACGCTCCCGCCCGTAGGAGACGGCCCAGTCGATCCGCTCGAGCACCTCGTCGGGCGTCATCGCGAGCTTGCGCTCCATGTGGAGCGGGCTCGTCGCGAGAAAGATGTGCAGCCGAGACCGCGAGGCGCCGCGAAGCGCGGCGACGCTCGCGTCGATGTCCTCCTGGGTCGTCCGGCAGAGCGAGGCGACGGTGACGCCCCTGACCGCCCCGGAGACCGCGGCCACGCCGGCGAAGTCACCCGGAGACGATGCGGCGAACCCGGCCTCGATCACGTCCACGCCGAGGCGCTCGAGCGTCCGCGCCACCTCGGCCTTCTCGTCCGGCTGCAGCGCGATGCCCGGCGACTGCTCGCCGTCCCTCAGCGTCGTGTCGAAGATCTTGATCCTGCGCACTCGTAGCTCCTTCGTCGGCGTCCACCTGTCCGGGAACGCACTTCTTCCGTCTGACGTCGGTGTGTGCGGCGTCTCGGCCGCGTGAGTGCGCGCTCCCCCTAGAGGGGGAGAATCGTGATGACGAGGACGAGCCGGCCGCTCGAGAGCGACGACGCGGGTGTGAAGGCACGCGTGTGGGCCGGAGACCTCATCTGGCGCTCACTATGCATGCGGACCCGTGCGCTGTCAAGCTTCAGAACTTGAAGTGAAGAACTTGAAGTGAGGCGTGACGCACGGGTCGCGGGCGAAGGGAGGGCGCGGAGTCCAGCTCCGCGCCCTGTCCGTTCTCTCCGCTTCGCTTGCCTAGCGCCTGACGGTCGCGGTGCCGCGCGCTGCGGACTCCGTGACCAGCCACGAGCGCCCGAACTTGCGCATGGCGCTGATGATCGGGAGCAGAGCCCGACCCTTGTCGGTCAGCTCGTACTCGACGCGTGGCGGCGACTCCGGATAGCTCCTCCGGGTCAGGATCCCCTCCTGCTCCAGCATGTGCAGCCGCTCGGAGAGCGTCCGGGGGCTGATGCCGGGACAGGCGTGCTCGAGCTGCATGAACCGCCGCGGGCCCTCGGAGAGGTCGTGGACGATCAGCGGTGTCCACTTGGAGGCGATCACCTCCGCCGTCGCGGCCACCGCGCAGTTCGAGCCGTGAACGTCGTTCATCGTTCGCTTCTTCATGCGGCGCATTCTACTGGGGCTGAGCCGCCGTTGCTATCCGAAAAATAGTGATCTCCTTGCCGTCCGGAGCCACGCGTACTATCCTTTTTGAAGCGATGTCGCAGACGCCGAGCCTCAGCACGATCATTGCCATCTCCTTCTTGGCCGGCGTCGCTGTCGCGTTCGCCAAGCCCGCCCGCTAGCCGGCGATCTCTTCCCCGCCCCGCCGGCTAGCTAGAGAGAGACGGCGGGCCCTTTCGACGGAAGGTAGTTCTTGACGCAGCGCGCGATGCTCGACGACCCAGGGCTCTACGACCCATCCCGGCACCGCGACTCCTGCGGCATCGGCTTCGTCGCCGATGCAGGCGGGAGCGCTTCGCGCGCGCTGATGGAGCTCGTGCTCGAGGCCCTGCGGCGCGTGCGCCATCGAGGCGCGACGGTCGCGGACGGCCGGACCGGCGACGGCGCCGGGATCCTCGTCCCGATCCCTCGCTTCCTGCTCGACGGGGCCGACGGCCTGGCGATGATCTTCTCCCGCGGCGAGTGCGACCGCGCCCTCGTCGAGGCGGGCTGCGCGGCGGAGGGGATCGGCGTCGCCCGTTGGCGCGACGTGCCGGTCGACCGCGATCAGCTCGGGACCCATGCGCTGAGCTCGGCGCCGGCGATCGAGCAGGCCCTGCTCGTCCGTCCCGACGGGCTCGACGACGACGAGGCGGAGCAGCGCGCCTTTCGGGCTCGGAAGCGCGTCGAGGCGGGCGGCGGACCGTACGTCGCGTCGCTCTCCTTCCGGACGGTCACGTACAAGGCGCTGTGCGCCGCCGACCACCTCGCCGCCTTCTATCGCGACCTCCGCGATCCGCGCTTCGACGCCGCGTTCGGGATCTTCCACCAGCGCTTCTCCACGAACACCGAGCCGTCGTGGGAGCGCGCGCAGCCGTTCAGGCTCCTCTGCCACAACGGCGAGATCAACACGATCGAGGGGAACGTCAACTGGATGCGCGCCCGCGAGGGAAACCTCGGCGACGCGGACGATCCGCTCCTCCATCCCGTCATCGACTCCGAGGGCTCCGACTCGGCGATGCTCGACAACGTGCTCGAGCTGCTCGTCCGGGGCGGCCGCGACGTCCGGCACGCGACCACGATGCTCGTGCCGCCCGCCTGGCAGGGCGACGGTGAGCTCTCCGAGGAGATCCGTGACTTCTACCGCTACCACGCCGGTCTCATCGAGCCGTGGGACGGGCCTGCGGCGCTCGTCTTCACGGACGGGCGCTCCGTCGGCGCGTCGCTCGACCGGAACGGATTGCGCCCCCTGCGCCTGGCCGTGGCCGAGGACGGGCTGATCGTCTGCTCGTCCGAGGCGGGGGTGGTCGACCTCGAGGGTCGAGGCGCCGTCCGCCGGACGAAGCTCGGCCCGGGCCAGATCGTCGCCTTCTCGCCCGGGCGAGGCCTGGAGCTCGACGGGACGATCAAGTCGCGGCTCGCCGGCCGCCGGCCCTACGGGCAGTGGCTCGCCGACAACCGCACCCGGCTCGACCCCGGCGAGCCGGCCCGCGTTCCCGAGGAAGACCTGACCGCCCGGCACCTGCTCTTCGGCTGGACGCGCGAGGACCTGCTCTCGATCGTCAGGCCGACCGCCTCGCATGCACACGAGCCGACGTCGTCGATGGGGGACGACGCAGCGATACCTCCCCTGGCGCAGCGTCGCCGGCCGCTCTTCGGCTACTTCCGCCAGCGCTTCGCGCAGGTGACGAACCCGCCGATCGACCACCTGCGCGAGCGCGCGTTCATGTCGCTCGAGACGCTGCTCGGCGCGCGCTCCTCGCTGCTCGAGGAGACCGAGGAAGGCGCATTCGGCTGGGAGCTCGACAGCTTCCTGGTCTATCCGTCCGCGCTCGACGAGCTGCCGCTCGTCCGGCTCGACGCCACCTTCGGCGAGGACGAGACGCTGCGCGAGGCCTGTGCGTCGACTCGCCGAAGAGGCCGCCGGCGCGGCGCGCGAAGGCGCGTTGATCCTGCTCACCGATTCCGCTGCCGGAGCAGGCCGCGCGCCGATCCCGATCCTGCTCGCGACAGGGTTCGTCCACCACGACCTGGTCGCGCGCGGGCTCCGCTCGAAGGCCACCCTGGTCGTGGAGAGCGACGAGCCGCGCGACTCCCACCATGTCGCGACGCTCCTCGGCTACGGCGCCGAGGCGATCTGCCCGCGGCTGGCCTTCGAGACGGTGGCGGCGCTGGCCGCGAGCGACAAGCTCGGCGGCGACCGCCCGTCGCCCGACGAGGCGCAGGAGCGGCTTCGCGCCGCGCTCGAGGACGGCGTCCTCAAGGTGCTGTCGAAGATGGGCATCTCCGACGTGGCGAGCTACTGCGGCGCGCAGATCTTCGAGGCGATCGGCCTCGGCCCGGAGCTCGTCGAGACGGCGTTCCGCGGCACCCACTCGGCGATCGGCGGGATCGGCTTTCGCGAGCTGGAGGCCGACGCGCGCGGGCGCGCGTGCGGCCGACGCGGCGAAGCTCGACCATCCGGGCTACCTGAAGTTCCGCAAGGGCGGCGAGCCCCACGCGACGGACACCGAGGTCGTCGCTGCCGCGCATGCGCTGCGCAAGGCCGTGAACGGCGGCGGGGCGGTGCTGTACGAGCGGTTCGCCGCGCTCGTGAACGGCCGGACTCCACTCGAGCTTCGCGACCTGCTCGAGCCCGTCGCCGGCGCCAGGCTCCGGTCCCGCTCGACGAGGTCGAGCCCGCGCTCGAGATCGTGCGCCGCTTCTCCAGCGGTGCGATGTCGCACGGCTCGCTCTCCGCAGAGGCGCACGAGACGGTGGCGATCGCGTTCAACCGGCTTCGCGCTCGCTCGAACTCCGGCGAGGGCGGTGAGGATCCGGCCCGGTTCGGCACCGAGCGCAACTCGGCGATCAAGCAGGTCGCCTCCGGACGCTTCGGCGTCTCGCCCGCCTACGCCGCCGCCGCCGAGGAGCTCCAGATCAAGATCGCGCAGGGGTCGAAGCCGGGCGAGGGCGGGCAGCTGCCGGGCCACAAGGTGACCGAGGAGATCGCGCGCCTCCGGCACACGCAGCCCGGGGTGCCGCTGATCTCGCCGCCGCCGCACCACGACATCTACTCGATCGAGGACCTCGCGCAGCTGATCTTCGACCTGCGGCGCGTGAACCCCGACGCCGCGGTGTCGGTGAAGCTCGTCTCGGAGGCCGGGCGTCGGCATCGTCGCCGCCGGCGTGGTCAAGGCGCTCGCCGACGTCGTGCACGTCGCGGGAGCCGACGGCGGCACCGGTGCGAGCCCGCTCTCGTCGATCAAGAACGCGGGCGCGCCGTGGGAGCTCGGGCTCGCCGAGACGCAGCAGGCGCTCGTGTCGACCGGGCTGCGCGGCCGCGTCCGGCTGCGCGCCGACGGGGGCTTCAAGACCGGCCGCGACGTGATCGTGGCGGCGCTGCTCGGCGCCGACGAGGTCAGCTTCGGGACGGCGCTGCTCCTCGCCGAGGGCTGCCTGATGGTGCGCTCCTGCCACGTCGACACGTGTCCCGTCGGGATCGCGACGCAGCGGCCCGAGCTGCGCGTCGAAGTTCGACGCGACGCCCGAGCAGGTCGAGTCGTACCTCCTCTACGTGGCGGAGGAGGTCCGGAGCCACCTCGCGGCGCTCGGGCTGCGCACGTTCGCCGAGGCGGTCGGCCGCACCGATCTGCTCCACCCGCGCGAGACGGACGACGAGCGCCACGCGAGACTCGACCTCTCGCCGCTCCTCGCCCGCTTCGACGGCGTCCGCGCGTACGCCGGCGCCGCGGTGCCGGCCGCCGCCGGCGGCGAGCTCGACGACCGACTCGCCACGGACGCGGCGCCGGCGCTCGAGAGCACCGCCATCGTCGAGCACGCGTACGAGATCGTGAACTCGGACCGCACCGTCGGCGCCCGACTCGGCGGCCTGATCGGGGCGCGGTACGGCGCCGGCACACCGCCCGGCCGCGTCCGGGCGCGCTTCACCGGCACCGCCGGGCAGAGCTTCGGGGCGTTTCTGGCCGCGGGCGTCGAGCTCGACCTGGAGGGCGAGGCGAACGACTACGTCGGCAAGAGCATGAGCGGCGGCCGCATCGCCGTCTCGCCCCCGCCCGCGACGGCGCCCGAGCCCTGCCTCGTCGGGAACACCGCCCTCTACGGCGCGACCGGCGGCGAGCTCTACTGCGCCGGCCGCGCGGGCGAGCGCTTCGCCGTCCGGAACTCCGGCGCCGTCGCCGTGGTGGAGGGCGTCGGCGACCACGGCTGCGAGTACATGACGAACGGAACGGTCGTCGTGCTCGGCTCGGTGGGACGCAACTTCGCGGCCGGGATGACCGGCGGTCGCGCGTTCGTCCACGACCCGGACGCGCTGCTGGACGTGCGCCTGAACGGCGAGCTCGTCGGCGTCGAGGCCGTGAGCGGCGCCGCGGCGGTCGAGCTGCGCGCGCTCGTCGAGCAGCACGTGCGCCACACCGGCTCGGAGCGGGCCGGCGAGCTGCTCCGCGACTGGGACTCCGCCGTCGCCTCGTTCGTGGCCGTGACGCCGCGGCTCGACGTCGCGCGGCTCGAGAGCGCGCACGAGGGCACCGAGGGCGAGGTCGCGGAGCCCGCCGCGACGCCGGCCAGGGCGCACTCCTAGCGCGGATCGCTAGCCGCGCTGCTCAGCCGCGCCGCTCAGCCGCTCTGGGAGCCGTTCAGCAGCTCGAAGTTGCTCGCGGTCGACGTGCTGGAGTATTTCTGGCCGTCGACGAGGTTGGTCAGGGCCGGGTACGGGTAGTACGTCGGCCAGCCGTCCGACTCGTACGGAAGCGTCGATCCGGTTACAGACGACCGGGCCGCTGAGATAGAACTTCTCGTGGATGATGCAGCTTCCGAGCGCGTAGACGACGCCCTGGAAGCCGCCGATCAGATGGCCGTTGGGGCAGGTTGTGGTGCCGGTCGGGCTGCAGCTCGAGCCGCCCTGGTCGTATTCCGAGTCGCCCTGCGAGAGCAGCACGAGCATGTTCACCGCGGGGTTCCAGTTCGACATCGTCGAGAGGCAGTTCGACGTGCCCGAGCCGCCGGAGCAGACGAACTCGTCGAACTCGACGTCGCCTGACGTGTAGATGATCCCGCGGCCCTGGTAGTGGACGACGTCGCCGTCGTCGTCGAAGCGGAAGTCGCCGTCGACGAACACGGTGCCCAGGATCTTGAGCACGTGGGTCGTGTGGTTCCACGAGAGCTCGCCGACGATGACGCCGTTCTCGACCACCTGGCAGGTGTAGTCGCTGTTGGGCGGCGTCACCTCGCCGTTGCCCGGGATGCTGTGGTCGGGCGCGCTCGTCGAGTTGGCGTTGTTGTCGAAGAACGAGCTCGAGAGGCCCGGATTCGCGTTGGTGCAGAAGTGCTTCGGGCCGGGCTTCGAGTTCGCCCACCAGTAGTTGAAGTCGACCTGCGGCATCTCGAGGTCCTGCCCCTGGGTCGTGATGTCGGTTGCGTAGACCTTGTCGGCGCTGCTGCAGGGCGTGTGCGCGGTCGCCGCGTTGTACTTGCACGTGCCGTTGACGTTGACGTCGTGGAGCGGCGTGCCCGAGGTGCCGAGCGCGTTCGTGTCGTTCGTGTACGTGACAGTGACGGAGACGTAGTCGACATTCGCCGTCTGTGTCGAGCCGTTGTAGTTCTTCGCGATCAGCTTGAGGCCGAAGTTCGCGTTGTTGACGTCCGCCGCGGTCCACGTGGTGCCCCAGAGGTCGTTGGCCGCGCCGTAGGTCCTCGTGCTGTCCGAGGTGCCCCAGTAGGTGCTCGTGTTGGCGTAGTTCGAGCCGACGGCGGTGCCGGCCTTCAGCAGCTGGATCGTCTGATCCTTGAAGACGTTCGACGTTCCCGAAGGGCCCCTGCGGTCGACGTCGACCGAGATCCCCAGCACGATCGCCGTGCTCGGGATCGCGAAGCCCAGGCCGGTCGCCGTCATGGTGGCGCTGTTCGCGTTCGTGGCCACGGAGGCTGTGGCGTACGAGCTGTTGTTCGAGGCGATGTTGGTCGGATTCGTCCAGCCGGTGCCCGACACGCCGGCCTTCTGCGAGGTCGTGCCCGGGCCGGTGATCGTGACGTTGCCGCCGACGTCGACCGAGGAGGTCGAGCCGGTGATCGTGCCGCCGTTCACGAGGCAGAGGTTGCCGCGCGTCGCGATCGCCGCGGTCATGTTGACCGTGTCGATCGTCAGGCAATGCGTCGGGTCGTCCTGGTAGAAGCGGCTCCAGGCGACCGCGTTGGCGCCGTCGTTGAGGCCGCGCACCGAGGCTGTACGCGTAAGCGTTCGCGAGACCGACTTCCCGCTGGACGTGACCGTCCCCACCGAGGTGATCGTCCAGACCATCGGGTCGGTGGTGGTGACGATCGTGCCCGAGTACGTCGCCGTGCCGTGCAGCGTGGGGTAGTTGAGGATGACGGGAGTGGAAAAGAGCGACGGCGACCGCGGATCGGTGCCGCCGGGGAGGACAGAGCCGTCGGTGTCGAGCTGGCCGTTGAGCTTCGCGAGAGCGGCATTGATGCCGGCTTCGGCCAGGTCGTAGGCGCTGGCCCGCGAGCCGCTCTGGCCGGCCGCGGTGGAGTTGCTCGTCGCGTAGTAGGCGACGGACGTCGCGAGGACGGTCAACGTCATCATGATGCCGATCGCCATCACGAGCGCGATCCCGCGCTCGTCGCGCAGGCGCGCAAAAACAGGGCTGGTCCTCACGATTCTCCTCTCGCCTCTCTCCAAGAGGCTGATCGGCGGTTCGCGAGGCGCCGCAAGACCCCCATGCGAGTGATCGCGGGCCCGCGGGGGGCGTCAGATCCAGCTGTTGCGCTGGGCCTCGACGACCGCCTCGAGGCGCGTGTGGACGCGCAGCTGGCGGAGGAGCGCCCGGATGTGGTTCCTCGCCGTCTCCTCTGCGACACCGAGGCGGGCCGCGATCTCCTGTGTCGTCAGCCCCTCGGCCAGGAGGCAGAGCACCTCGTGCTGGCGCGGCGTGAGCGGCGGGGCCGAGCGGGGGCACGCGCGCCCGTTCACCTCGCGGACACGGGCGAAGCCGAGTACGCCGATCGCGCCTGTCGCGTCGCGCATGGGCACCGAGGCGATCTCGACGTCGACGCGCCGCCCGTCCGGGGCGACCACCGTCAGCGGGTACGACGACGACGCCGTCTCGCCGATCAGCTTGCGCGCGAGCTCTCGGCGGGCGCGGTGGAGGTGCTCCGGCGCGACGACGCAGGTGATCTTCCGGCCCGAAGCGTCGCCGATCAGCTCGATCGCGGCGCGATTCAGCCAGGTGAAGACACCGTCCCGGTCGACGACGTACGTCGGGACGGGCAGGTGCTCGAAGGCCGCTTCGACGTCGATGGTCGCGTTCCGCGGTGCGTTGTTCGTTCATCACCATGTCAGGCAGAGTAGAGGCTGCGGCGTTACCAGCCGGGGCAGGGGGGAGCACGACGCTCCTGGAGGAGCATCGCCCCCCGGTGGGAGCCGCCGCAGCCGCAGGGCATCCTGCTGATCGGCCTTTGACGCGGCCTGACCTGCGTGGGTCATTTGCAAAACCGCCATCATGCGCTATGCGGTACTCCGGGCCGGAGAAGGCGTTCGCTCCGCTGGACGGGTTCGACCCGGCGGAGGGCGTGACGGTGCTCGAGCCACAGGCACCGGGCGCGGGCAGCTGGGTGGGTTGTCCGACGCTCGTCTACGACCCGGCGCGAGAGAGCGTGCTGATGACCTACCGTCGCCGCCGCCCCCGCGCGGGCCCTCCGCCCGATCGCGGGCACGAGTGCTGCATCGCGGAGAGCACGGACGGCGTCCACTTCACGGACATCTGGTCGGTGACGAAGGACGCGTTCGACACGACCTCGATGGAGCGCTTCTGCCTCCACCGCGACCCGGACGGCCGCTACTTGCTCTACGTCAGCTACGAGCATCCCGAGGACGGCCGCTGGCGGATCGACGTGCTCGCGGCCGACTCCCCTGAAGCGTTCGACCCTGCCGCCGCCCGCTCGGTGCTGACGCCGGCCGGCACCGGCGCGGACGCGGTCAAGGATCCGTACGTCGTGCGCGTCGGGCCGGCGTACTACATGTACGTCAGCACGTTCCTCACCGCGGCGGGACCGGCGCCGACCTCGCTCGCAGTCAGCCTCGACGGGGTCGACTTCCACTGGCTCGGCGAGACGCTCGGCGTGGGCACCGGGTGGGACCGCTACCAGGCGCGGCTCTCGTGCGTGATCCCGCGCGGCCCGCTGTTCGTGGGGCTCTACGACGGCGCCGGCGGCCCGGAGGAGGACACGGAGGAGCGCCTCGGCGCAGCCGTCTCGGCAGACCTCCGCTCCTGGCTGCGTCTCTCGCACGACGGGCCGTGGCGCGTCTCGCCGCACACGACGGGATCGTTGCGCTACCCCGACGCGATCGAGCTCGACGGCGTGCTCCATCTCTACTACGAGTACGCGCGCGAGGACGGCTCGCACGAGCTGCGCCTCAACCGCCTCGGCCCCGCGGGCTGAGCCGGCAACCGGCTGAAAGGGCGGCTGCGGCCCTCGGCCTGGGGCATGGGACTGCGCCGTCCCTGCGGCGGGCGGCGAGCCCGGCCGTCGGGCCGCAGCCGCTTGTCATCGTGCTCGGCCCGTTCCCCGCCGGGCAATGACCTGCGCGGGTCAATCGCGGCGCACGGCTCAGCCCGTCGCCGACGCCGGCTGGCGCACCGTCGCGGGGCGGCCGAGCCGTGCCCCCGTGTCCGGGTCGAAGAAGTAGAACCGGGAAGGATCGACGGCGAGGCGGAGCGGCGCGCCGGGCCGGGCGGCGCTCGCCGGTGTCGACGCGAGCGTTGAAGACGGCGCCCGCCTCGATCAGCAGGGCATCCTCCTCGGCGGACTGGCGCAGCTCCTCGGTCTCGACGCGCGGCGCGTCGACGCCGAAGATGACGTGCGTGTCGGCGCCCAGCTCCTCGAGCACGGCGACGTCCACGTCGACGGTGGGAAGCGCCGGGTCGGCGTGCGCCGCGTCCTCGAACGCCTCGGGTCGGATTCCGAGCACCACTCGACCCTGCGCGGGAGGGGGCGCCTCCAGCGGGATCCGGTAGCCGCCGAACTCGACCGTGCGCTCCGTGAGCGTCGCCTCGACGAGGTTCATCGCCGGCGAGCCGATGAAGGCCGCCACGAAGAGGTTCTCCGGCTCGCGGTAGAGCGCCTGCGGCGTGTCGACCTGCTGGACGCGACCGTCCCGCAGGACCGCGACGCGCTGGCCGAGGGTCATCGCCTCGACCTGATCGTGCGTCACGTAGATCGTCGTCGCGCCGAGGCGCGCGTGCAGGCTCGACAGCTGCGCTCGCATGCTGACGCGGAGCTTCGCGTCGAGGTTCGAGAGCGGCTCGTCCATCAGAAACGCCTTCGGCTCGCGCACGACCGCGCGTCCCATCGCGACACGCTGGCGCTGGCCGCCGGAGAGCGCGGCGGGCCGCCGGTCGAGCAGCTCGTCGAGCCGCAGCATCCGGGCGACGCGCTCGACGCGCTCCGCGATCTCCGCCTTCGGCGTCTTGCGCACCTTGAGGCCGTAGCCGAGGTTCTGCCGGACGCTCATGTGCGGGTAGAGCGCGTAGCTCTGGAAGACCATGGCGATGTCGCGGTCCTTCGGCGCGAGATCCGTGACGTCGCGGCCGCCGACGACGATGTGCCCCGAGGTGGCCTCCTCGAGCCCGGCGATCATCCGCAACAGGGTCGACTTGCCGCAGCCGGACGGGCCGACGAGGACGAGAAACTCGCCGTCGTCGATCCGGAGAGAGACGTCGTCGACCGCTGTGACACCGCCGGAGAAGACCTTCGTCACCTCGTCGAGCACGATCTCAGCCACGGTTGCTCCCGATCGTGGTCGTCATGCGGCCACCCGCTCGCGGCCGGAGAGCAAGACGCTCGACAGCTCGAGCCGGTCGTCGAGGACGACGAGGTCGGCGCGGCCGCCCGGCCGCAGCACGCCGACGTCGCTCCGGCCGAGCACCCGGGCGGGCACGGCCGACGCCGCGTTGACCGCCTCGACGAGGGTCGCGCCGAGCGCGTGCAGGTTCCGGACCGCCTGGATCATCGTTACGACGCTACCGGCGAGCACGCCGTCGTCGCGGCGGGCGACACCGTCGCGTACCTCCACGTCGACGCCGCTCAGGCGGAAGCAGCCGTCGCCGACTCCGGCCGCGGCGATCGCGTCGGTGATGAGCGCCAGCCGACCGCCCGCCGCCCGAAGGACGACGCGGACCGTCTCGTCTGCGAGGTGGACGCCGTCCACGATCGCCTGCACGACGACGTCCTCGCGTGCGAGCGCCGCGCCGGCGATGCCGGGGTCGCGATGGCCGAACGGCCGCATGGCGTTGAACAGGTGCGTCACCGTGTGCACGCCGCGGTCGAATGCCGCGTTCGCCTGCTCGGCGGTCGCGTCCGAGTGGCCGGCCGAGACGACGATGCCACGCTCGTGCAGCAGGTCGACGAGCGCCGCCGCGCCGGGGAGCTCGGGCGCGAGCGTCATGTAGCCGACCGGACCGGCGGCGAGCAGCCGCTCCAGCAGGGCCGGGTCGGGGTCGCGCCTCGCTGCCGGCGGATGCGCGCCGAGGCGGGTGGGGGAGAGGAACGGCCCCTCGACGTGCACGCCGAGGATGCGAGGGTCGGCCGGCACCTCGCGGAGGGCGGCGACGAGCTCCTCCTCCGGCGCGGTGATCAGCGTCGGCTGGAAGGCGGTGACGCCGGTCTCGAGGAGCGCGTCCGCCGCGCGGAGGTACGCGGCGGCGTCGGCGGAGGCGAAGTCGACCCCGGCGAAGCCGTTGACCTGCAGGTCGACGAAGCCGGGCGCGGCGATGCCGCGGCCGCCCGCGCCTGCGATCCCAACGGCGGCGATGCGGTCGTCCTCGACCTCGACGTCGCCGCGGACGAGCTCGCCCTCGACGATCGCGGCCTCGACGCCCAATCTCATGCAGTCCGCCTCATCCGAGCCTCAGAGCGCCCGCCGGACGACGCCGCCGGCCGCCTCGAGCCGCTGCCCGCGCGGCGTGCGCGTCGATCCCGGCGAGGAGGGAGACGATGGCGACCTTCACGTCGCCGCCGGCCGCCTCGAGGGCGTCGTCCACCTCGCCGTCGGCGGCGCCGGTCGCGAGCGCGACGGCGCGGCGGGCGCGGCTGCGGAGCTTCGCGTTCGACGCCACGACGTCGACCATCAGGTTCCCGAACGTCTTGCCGAGCCGGATCATCGCCGTCGTCGAGATGGTGTTGAGGACGAGCTTCTGCGCCGTCCCGGCCTTCATCCGCGTCGAGCCGGCGACCACCTCAGGCCCGACCTCGGCGACGATCTCGTGCTCGACGAGCCGGCCGAGCTCGGATCCGTGCGCGCAGACGACGCCGACGGTGAGGGCGCCGGCGGTGAGCGCGGCCTCCGCGGCGCCGAGCACGTAGGGCGTCGAGCCGCTCGCCGAGAGGAGCACGACCGCGTCACCGGAGCTCACCCGTGCCCCGGCGAGCTCGGCGGCGCCGGCTTCCCCGTCGTCCTCGGCGGCCTCCTGGGCGACCGCCAGCGCGGTGGCGCCGCCGGCGACGATGGCAACGACCTGGTCGGGCGGGACGCCGAAGGTCGGCCCGCATTCGGCGGCGTCCACGAGGGCGAGCCGCCCGGACGAGCCGGCGCCGACGTAGACGAGGCGCCCCCCGCGCTCGAGCCGCTCCACGATCCCGTCGACCGCGGCGGCGAGCTCGGCGGCAGCGCGCGCGGACGGCGTCCGCGACCTTCGCGTCCTCGTCGTTGATCAGCTCGACGAGCTCGAGCGTGGACCGGAGGTCGATGTCGGCGTTGTGCGCGACGTGGTGCTCGGTCACCGGCTCCATGGTGTCGAGCAGTGTAATACCGGTCCGGGGCGAAGGCAACGAATTGGTATTGACCACCTTCCGGAACGTCGGTTAGGATGGACCGGCGGTGACGACGCCACAGCGGATGACGAAGCAGAGCCAGACGCGCGACCGCGTGTTCGAGCTGGTCGAGCAACTGGGCGTCGGCAATGCGATTCCGTCGGAGCGGCAGCTGAGCACCAACCTGGGCGTCTCGCGCCTGACGGTGCGCGCGGCGCTCGAGGAATTGGTCCGGGAGGGGTATCTCGTCCGCCGGCGCGGCAGCGGCACCTTCGTCAGCGAGCCGAAGATCGCGCAGGAGCTCACGCTCACCTCCTTCAGCGACGACATGCGCCGGCGGGGCATGCGCCCGGCCAGCCGGACGCTCTCGCTCGAGACGACGATGGCCGGCGCGTACCTCGGCCGCTGCCTGCACGTCTCGCCGTCCGAGAGGATCGTCGTCGCGAAGCGTCTCCGGCTTGCCGACACCGAGACGATGGCGATCGAGACGCTGCACGTCCGCGAGTCCCTCGTCCCCGGCCTGACGCCTCGCGACCTCGAGGAAGGCTCGTTCTACGACCTGCTCGAGAACCGGTACGGGATCTCGATCGCCGGCGGCGTCCAGACGATCGAGCCGACCGTGACGAACGAGGAGGAGTCGGCCGCGCCTCGGCGTTCCGCTGCACGCCCCGGCGTTCCTCTTCGAGCGGACGTCGCGGTCCGACGACGGGGACATCGTCGAGTTCGTGCGCTCGATCTACCGCGGCGACCGCTACCGGCTCGTGACGGAGCTGACGAGCCGCGACCGGCCGCACGCCGGCCCCGTCTTCGTCCCGCGCGAAGGGTTCGGCACGTGAGCGTCCGACCGCGAGGCCGGCGGATGAGTTCGGCGCCCGCTCGACCCGAGTCGACGGCGCCGGGTGCGTTGCTTCTCAGCGAGATCCGTGAGCAGCCGGCGGCGCTCGAGCGCCTTCTGGAGCACGACGACGCGTTTGCCGAGGCCGCGGCCCGCGCGGCGAGACAGCCGCTCGTGCGGATGGTCGGGCACGGCTCCTCGGACAACGCAGCGTCGTACGGCGTCTACGCGTTCGGCCTCCTGCCCGCCTGGACGGCGCTTCGAGACTCGATCTCGCTCTCCGTCTACTACGGCGCCGAGGTCGATCTCCGCGGCTCGACCGTCGTCGCCCTCTCGCAGTCCGGGCGGACGCCGGACGTGCTCGACTACCTCCAGCGGGCCCGGAGCCGCGGCGCGTTCACGATCGCGGTCACGAACGACCCGGGCTCTGCGCTCGCCGCAGGCCTCCGAGGCGGTGCTCCCCCTGGGCGCGGGCGCCGAGCAGGCGGTCGCCGCGACGAAGACCTACACGAGTCAGGTCGCCGCGCTCGCGCTGCTCGCGGGCCATGCGGCGGGGCGAGGCCGGGAGGTCGCGGAAGGGATCCGGCGGACGGCCGCCCAGCTCCACGAGCTGCTCCCGGGTCTGGAGCGCCGCCTGTCGGAGATCGCCGTCTCGCTCGCGTTCGTCGGGCGGATGTTCGTGATCGGGCGCGGGCCCGAGTTCGCAACGGCGCGCGAGATCTCGCTCAAGCTCTTGGAGACGTGTCGCGTCGCGGCGGAGCCGCTGACCGCCACCGATCTCATGCACGGCCCCGTCGCGGCGCTCGACGGACTGTTCCCGGTCTGGACGATCGCCTCCGACGACGAGGCGCTGCCCGCGGTGCTCGACGCGGCCGCGCGCGCCCACGCGGCGGGTGCGACGGTGATCGCGAGCGGCGCGGCGGCCGATCGGATCGAGGGCGCGGCGTTCACGGTTGCCGGTGCCCAGGCCGGCGCTGCCGCTGCTCTCGCCGCTGCTCTCCGTGGCGCCGGGTCAGCTGCTGGCGTGGGCGCTCGCGCAGGCGAAGGGTCTCGACCCCGACAGGCCGGTGGGTCTGAGCAAGGTCACGCTCGCTCTCTAGCTTGGTCAAGACCATTCCTCCCGGTTCCCGGGAATCGCTGGCATGGATCCTCGCCCTTGACACAATCGGTCTTGTGTGCGAGCCTCCGCGGGTGATCAGTGGTCTGTACCAATTGCCTGCAGGAGGCCCTCAATGAAGTTCAGGATCCCCGCGAGCGCGGCCCTCGTCGCCGCGCTTGCGCTCGTGGCGGCTTCGGCCACCGGCGCCCGCACGACGGCGCCGGCGAAACAGCATGCCGCCGGCATCACCGTCTGGCTGATGTCGGACGCGCAGAGCAACTGGCCCGAGGCCGTTGCGGCTGCGAACACCGCCTTCAAGGCGAAGCACCCCGGCGTGGACGTCGACGTCCAGTACCAGGGCTGGGGCGACTACAAGACGAAGTTCGAGGCGACGCTCGCCTCGGGCAGCGGGCCGGACGTGCTCGAGTTCGGCAACACGGACGTTCCCAAGTACAGCGCCGCCGGTGCGCTCGCCCCGCTCACGAAGTCGGACTTCCCCAACTCGGGGACCTGGCTGAGCGGGCTTGCGAAGGCCGGCTCGTACAACGGCAAGACCTTCGCCGTGCCCTACTACGCGGGCGCGCGCGGTGTCATCTACCGCACCGACCAGTACAAGGCGGCCGGGATCAAGAAGACACCGACGACGCTCGCCGAGTTCATGACCGACGGCCAGAAGCTGATGGCCAAGTACGGCGGCAAGAAGAACCCCAACTACTCCGCCCTCTACTTCCCGGGCCGCTACTGGTACGCCGCCATGTCGTTCGTCTACGACTTCGGCGGCCAGATCGCCACGACGAGCAAGGGCAAGTGGGTCGGCACGCTCGACTCGCCGCGGTCGCTGGCCGGGCTGAACGCCTGGAAGTCGGCGGCGCTCAAGCTCTCCCGGGCGAACAAGTCCGGTGACGAGGCGCACCCGCAGCAGGCGCTCGTCTTCGCCAAGGGCGCTGTCGGCTCGTTCGTCGGCAACGGGTGGGAGTGGCCGTACGCACTGGACAAGAAGCTCGGCAACCCGGAGCTCGCCGGCTCGATCGGCGCCTATCCCATGCCGAGCCACACGCCGGGCAAGTACATGCCGACGTTCCTCGGCGGCTCGAACCTCGGCGTCCCGGTGACGAGCAAGAACAAGAGCATGGCGTCCGACTGGATCGCCGCGTACACGAGCACCGCGAACGAGACCCTGATGGCGACGCAGGGCGGCGTGATCCCCAACACGACCTCCCTCGCCAAGATCAACGCGTCGAAGCCCACCCTGGCTCCGTTCGCCGAGGCCGCGAAGTACAGCTGGTTCGTCCCCTCGACGCCCAACTGGGCGAACGTCGAGAGCGCGAACGTGCTTCAGAACATGCTCACCGGCATCCTTCGCAACCCCGGCCAGACCAAGGACCTCGCGTCCAAGGCGAGCCAGCAGATCACGGAGATCCTGAACAAGTAGCGATCCGGGACTTCTGAGGCTTCAGACTGGTAGGCGGATGAGGCCCGACTCCACCATCGCCGCCGCGCCGGCCACCTTGCCGGCGCGGCGGCGACGCCGTCTCCGCGCCACCCGCCGCACGGCGCCGTACCTGCTGCTCGCGCCCGCGGCCGCCGTCATCGCCGCGGTGCTGGGCTATCCGCTCTTCAAGCTCCTCACGCTGTCGTTCCAGCAGTACGGGCTGCCCGAGCTGCTCGCCCACAAGGGCAAGTGGATCGGCCTCGAGAACTACTCCACGATCTTCCACGACCGGGAGTTCTGGACCGTCCTCTGGCGGACGGTGCTCTTCACCGTCGTGAACGTCGGACTGACGATGGTGCTGGGGACGCTCGTCGCGATCCTGCTGACGAAGCTCGGAAGCTTCATGCGTCTGCTGCTGACGACCGCGCTCGTGCTCGCCTGGTCGATGCCGCCGGTCGTGTCGGTGAACATCTGGAACTGGATGGTCGACTACGAGTTCGGCGTCCTGAACTGGGCGCTGGCGGAGCTCGGCTTCACCCAGTTCGCCCACCACGACTGGTTCGTGAACCCGGTCCAGGGCTTTGCGGTGATTACCGCGATCATCGTCTGGGGAGCGATCCCGTTCGTCGCGATCACGCTCTACGCGGGGCTCTCGCAGGTGCCGCAGGAGCTCGTCGAGGCTGCGTCGATCGACGGGGCCGGCGCGCTCCGCGTCTTCCGCGACATCACGATGCCGATCCTGAAGCCGATCTTCGTCATCCTCGCAAGCCTGTCGGTGATCTGGGACTTCCAGGTCTTCATCCAGGTCTGGGTGATCCGCAACTCGCGGCCCGAGGAGGACTACTTCCTGATGAGCATCTACTCGTTCGTGACGTCCTTCAACATCAGCCAGTACGGCCTCGGCTCGGCGATCGCGATCACGATGATGCTCGTGCATGTTCGCGGTCACGTTCTTCTACATCCGGCAGATGGTGCGGATCGGGGAGCTCGATTGAGGCGCCACAAGAAACTCCGGCGCGTAGGCGTCAACCTGCTCGGGATCCTCGTCTTCCTGATCGTGATCTTCCCGGTCTACTGGATGGTCAACACGGCATTCAAGCCGGGGAACGACATCCTGACGCTGACGCCCCAGTTCTTCCCGCGCAACCCGACGCTGATCAACTTCAGCGACGCGATCCACCGCCCGTACTTCTGGAGCGACGTCAAGAACAGCCTGATCATCACCGGCGTCGTCGTCGCGCTCTCGCTGGTGCTGGCCTTCCTGGCCGCGCTCGCGCTGGCGAAGTTCCGGTTCTACGGCCGCAAGGGCTTCATCGTGATCATCTTCGGCGTGCAGATGGTGCCGCTGAACGCGCTGATCATCCCGCTCTACATCGCGCTCAGCCGCGTCCACCAGGTGGACAAGCTGACCGGCGTCATCGTCACGTACCTGACGTTCGTCCTGCCCTTCTGCGTCTGGACGCTGAGGGGCTTCATCATCGGCGTGCCACGAGAGCTCGAGGAGGCGGCCATGGTGGACGGCAGCACGCGTTTCGGTGCCTTCCTCCGCATCCTGCTCCCGCTCGTCGCCCCGGGCCTCGTGGCCACGTCGATCTTCGCGTTCATCCAGGCCTGGAACGAGTACATCATGGCCTACGTGCTGCTCTCCTCACCCGGAGAAGCAGACGCTGACGATCTGGCTCGCGAACTTCACGACGCAGCGCGGCACCGACTGGGGCTCGCTGATGGCGGGCGCGACGCTGACCGCGCTGCCCGTCGTCCTCTTCTTCGTGCTCGTGCACCGGCGGATCGCGTTCGGCCTCACCGCCGGCGCCGTCCGCGGGTGAGCGCTCGGCCCGGCAGCGTCGAGCGCGACGCCCTCGCCGTCATCTGGCCGTCGTTCCCCGGCGAGGAGCCGCCGGACTGGGTGCTCCGCCTGCTCGAGCGCGGGCTGGGCGGGATCGTCCTCTTCGCGTACAACACGGGGCAGCGGCTGCCCGAGCTCGCCGCGCGGCTGAAGGAGGTCTCGCCCGGCCTCGTGCTCGCGACCGACGAGGAGGGCGGCGACGTGACGCGCCTCGAGGCCGACCGCGGGAGCTCGTTTCCGGGCGCGCTCGCGCTCGGCGCGGTCGACGACGTCGGGTTGACGCGGGACGTGGCGGCCTCGATCGCGGCGCGGCTCGCCGCGGCCGGCGTGACCATGAACCTCGCGCCCGTGGCGGACGTCAACTCGAACCCGCACAACCCGGTGATCGGCGTGCGCTCCTTCGGGGCGGATCCGGCGCTCGTCGCCCGGCACGTCGCCGCGTTCGTCGAGGGGACCCAGTCGCAGGGCGTCGCGGCGTGTGCGAAGCACTTCCCGGGACACGGCGACACGCACGAGGACTCGCACCTTTCACTGCCCGTCGTCGAGTCGCTGCCGGACCTCGCGCCCTTCCGCGCGGCGGTGGAAGCGGGAGTGCGTGCGGTGATGACGGCGCACATCGTGGTGCAGCCCGAGCGGGTGCCCGCCACCGTCAGCGCCTCGGTGCTCGGCGTGCTGCGCGACGAGCTCGGCTTCGACGGGCTCGTGCTCACCGACGCGCTGGAGATGCGCGGGCTGGCCGCGTCCGTGGGCGTCGAGGAGGGGGCGGTGCTCGCGCTCGCGGCGGGTGCCGACGCGCTCTGCGTCGGCCACGACCTGCACGCGGAGGCGGTCGACGCGATCTACGAGGCGATCCTCGATGCCGTGCGGGAGGGGAGGCTCGGCGAGGAGCGCCTGGCGCAGGCGTCCGCCCGCGTGGCGGGAGTCGCGCGCGGACTGCCCGCTCCGAGCGCAGCTCCGGCCGGGGAGCCCGGCGCCGAGGCCGCGCGCCGCGCGCTGCGCGGAGACGCCCGCCTCGCCGGAGTGCCGCTCGTCGTGGACCTCGTCCCGGAGCCGGGCATCGCCGCGGGTTTCGTCCCGTACGGCTTCGGCGACGCAGCGCGCGAGCGCTGGCCCGCGGCGGAGGTCGTCAGCGTCGGGGAGGGCGGCGAGCTGCCCGAGGTCGGCGCCGGCCCGGTCGTGCTCGTCCTTCGGGACGCCGGGCGCCACGCCTGGCAGCAGGTCCTCGCCGCCGAGCTCGTGGCCGCGCGACCGGACGCGGTCGTCGTCGAGACGGGGCTCCCCGACGGCTCGCCCGGGACGCTCTTCACGCACGGCGCGGGACGCGTCAACCTCCAGGCGGCGGTTCGCGCGCTGTGATCGCGGTCGTCTCGACGCATCTCGACGACGCCGTCTTCTCGTGCTGGTCGGTGCTGACAGCGCCCGACGAGGTGCGCGCCCTGACGGTGTTCACCGGAGTCCCGGCAGGAGTGCAGAGCCCGTGGGACGGCGACGTCCCCTCGGATGTGCGCGGGGCCGAGCGGCTCGCGGAGGATCGGGCGGCGCTCGCGCTCGCGGGGCGCGAGCCGGTGCACGTCGGCCTCTACGACGAGGCGTTCTCCATGGGCGAGCAGCCGATCGCGGAGACGCTCGAGCCCTTGCTCGCCGATGCAGAGACGATCTACGCGCCGCTCGCGTTCCGGAACACGGATCACCTGCGCGTCCGCGACGCCGTGCTCTCCTTCCGGCCCGACGCGATCCTCTACGTCGACCTGCCGTACGCGATCAGCTCGGAGCCGCCGAGCGAGGTCCCCGGCCGCACGCGCGAGGACGTCGAGCTGTCGCCCGCGGACCTCCGGCAGAAGCTCGACGCCTGCCGGTGCTACGCGGGCGAGCTGCCCTCGGCTGTCCATGCACGGCGACTTCCTCGCCGACCCGCGGATGGGCCGCGAGACGTTCTGGCGCCCGCACCATTGACGTTTGTAGGCGCGACGGCGGATACTCCTGCCGGGAGGCGCGGATGCCGTTCACGCTCATCGCCGGCACGTTTCACGTCGTCGGCCGCACGAAGGCGGGGAATCCGTCCGGGTACGAGCCCGACGGGGACTCGATGCAGTTCCGGCCGACGACGCCGGCGCTACTGTCGCACCTGAAGCGACTCGACCAGCCGGTACGGCTGACGGCGATCGGGTCGACGCAGCTCCGCTTCGAGGCGATCGACGCGCTCGAGCTGCACTTCTCGGCCGGAAAGGGCGGCGTCATGCACCAGCCGCGGCCGCTCGCCGACGACGCGCGCGACTTCCTCACGAAGGAGCTCAAGCTCGATCCGGTGCGGTACGCGCCGCCGAGCGACCTGCGGGTCCAGCCGCCCGCCCGGCGCGACGGCGCGAAGGGCTTCATCCTCTCGCGGGCGCTCGACGTGCACGGCCGCCCGGTCTCGTTCGTCTTCTCCGGCAGGCCGCCGGCGAAGGACGGGACGGAGATCCCGCTCGACGTGAAGCTCCTGCGCCGGAGCGCGAACTACGCCTCGCTCCGGGCCGGGAACGCGTATCCGCTCTTCTACGACACGCTCTTCGCCGATCTGCGCGAGGCTCTCGCCGCGGCCGCCGTCTACGCGCGCGGCCGGAAGCTGGGCCTGTGGCAGCAGGACGGCTCGACGCGCGGCGTCGCCGCCGGCGACCCCGCCGCGCTGGAGAAGGGCGGCGTCACGTTCCCGAAGCTCTTCCGCCGGCTGATCGAGTACTTCGGCCAGGGCGGCACCGGGCTGGACGGCTTCCTGCCGTGGCTCGAGGCGTCGGAGGAGCCGGTGCTCGACCTGACGAAGGACAACGTCACCCACTTCGACGACGTCGTCCGCGTGCGCGGCTCGAAGGTGCGCCTCGTCCGGAAGCCGGAGGAACTCGTCTTCATCAGCGCGAAGACGAAGAACAAGCAGGCCGCGCCGTGGGTCGCGCCGGCCGCCGTGACGGCGCGCCTGGGCGCGCCGCTCTAGCCTTCCTTCTAGCGGAGTCCGTAGTGGGTCAGCCGCCGGTCGCCGGAGGGCGTCCGGACGATCAGCTGGCGCGCCCAGTAGGCACGGAAGACGCGCGGGTCGCGGCGGATCCGGCCGGCGTAGCGCCGGATCGCGTCGACGTACGCCCAGGACGGGTTGTACCGGTAGAGCGCCTGCCGCTCGTCCGGCCAGCCGGCTGCGCGAAGGAAGCGCGCAGCCGCGAGGATCGACTGGCGTGGGTCGTGGACGTCCCCGCGTCCGTAGCGCGTCCAGGTGGCGGGCATGAACTGCATCGGGCCCTGCGCGCCGGCGAGGCTCGCCTCGCGCACGCGCCCGAACGCGGACTCGACGTAGTTCACGGCCGCGAGCACCTGCCAGTCGACCCCCGACCGGCGCTCCGCCTCGCGGTAGAAGCGGAGCAGCGTCGCGGGCGGCGGCGCAGCGCCGATGCGGAACGTGCGCAGCGGGCGCGCGGGAGTCAGACGCCCGAGCTCGCGGTGTGCCAGCACGTCGTCGCGCACGTCGCGCGCGAGCTTCGGGGGCAGCCGGGCGAGCACCCGCTCGGCCAGGGCCGGCCGCGCGGCGAGGCGGCGCTCCGCGACCTGCTGCGCGAGCGCCGGCGCTGCGACCGCACGCGGCAGCGGCGCCCGGCCGTCCCAGCGGTCGATGCCAGCGTCGAGCGAGGCGGCCGAGGCGACGAGCGTCGCCGCGAGGGCGGCTAGGCCCGGTCCCGCGCCCACGCGCCCATGATCCCCCGGTAGTGCGCGACGAAGTGCTCGTGCTCGTGCGCGGGGAACGTCGACTGAACCGTGCGCACGAGCAGGTCGTCGAACTCCGCCGAGGTGAACCAGTCGTGCACGAGCTCGTCGAGGTGCGCCAGGTGCGTCGCGCAGAACTCCTCGTACGCGTCCACCTGGAACTCCTCGTCGGCGAGCCTCCGGTATGCCGCGAGCTTCTCCTCGTACGGGAGGTCCTCGCGGTCTCCGACCTCGAAGTAGCGCCGGAAGCTCGTGTTGACCCCGGCGCGCCGGCCGGTCGCGAGGCAGAACGCGCTCCAGCGAACGAGCGCGGCGATCGCCCAGGGGAAGTAGTAGTGGAGCGAGGTGAGCGCGACGTCGGGCGACGCGTTGGCGTAGTCGATCGGGTAGGCGAGCCCGTCCTTGACGATCGTCTCGCACGAGTTGAACTCCCAGCGGAAGATCGCGTTGACGAGTCGCGAGATCGACACGACCTCCTCGCCGAGCTCCGGCGTCAGGAAGTCGTGCCTGATCTGGTACCGGTCGTGCATCGGACGCGACGGCTCGAACCACATCGACATCGTCTCGGCGCCGATCGAGAGCGAGCGCACGAAGACGTCGAAGTCCTCGAGCGCCGCCTGGAGATGCATCATCCGCTCGCCCGACTCGTCGTACGCGGCCCGCAGCTCGTCGGGCGAGCCGATGCGCGAGACGCCGATCCACTGGCCGCCGTCGAACGGCTTCATGAAGAGCGGGAAGCCCACGAGGTGGCCGATCGCCTCGAGATCGAACGGCGCGTTGTACCGCTCGGCCGTCGCCTCGAATCGCTCGTTCGCCGGGGGCACCTTGTGGGGGATCAGCCACGTCTCCGGCACGCGGATGCCGAGCCGCATCAGCGCGCAGTACGCCGAGTGCTTCTCCATCGCCTGGAAGGTGAACGGGTTGTTGAGCAGATAGACGTCGTCCATCAGCATCACCTTCTTCAGCCAGGCGCGCGGGAGGTCGTACCACCACGCGAGGCGGTCGATCACGAGCGAGTAGCGCGGCTTGTAGCGGAGGTCGAACGGCTCGTTGACGATCCGCTCCGTGCGCAGGTCGAGGCCGTCGACGGACCCGAGGCGGGAGACGATGGCTTCGAAGGCCGTCGGCCAGTCCTCCTCCGTGCCCAGCAGCAGCCCGATCATCTTCTCGGCCATCGTCAGGTCACACGAACCTTGGCAGGTGGTGAGCGAGCTGGCGCCGCCAGGAGGGCCAGTCGTGTGGCACGTCGTGGCCCCAGAGGTCGAGCTCGTGGCGGATCCCTTTCTCGGCGAGCAGGCCGGCGAAGCGCGTCGTCGACTCGAGCGCGCCCGTCGTGTCCTCCCACTGGCCCTGCCCGCAGACGAGTACGAGGCTCACGCGGCCGCGGAGCCAGTCGAGGTGGTCGCCGTCGAGGTTCGCGACGTAGTCCATGGGATTGTTGAAGTACACCGCATCGCCTCGTTCCCAGCCTCCGCCGACGGCTGCGACGTCGTAGACGCCGCTCATGCAGAGCGCCAGCGGGAAGACGTCGGCGCGCTTGAGCGCGAAGTTCGCCGCGTGATAGGCGCCGAACGAGCAGCCGGCGGTGAGCAACTCGTCCGTGTCGCACTCGTGCCGGACCCACGGCACGACGTGCTCCACGATCCAGTGCTCGTACGGCCCGTGCTCCCGCGCCCGCTGCTCGAGCGACAGGTCCTGCCGGTGCCAGCTCGCGGAGTCGTGGCTCGAGACGCAGTAGAGCTTCAGGCGGCCGGCGTCGAGGAGCCCACGCGACGGCGTCGACAAGGCCGCGTGCCTCCCAATCCCACGGGGCCCCCTCCTGGGAGGGGAAGGCGAGCAGCGGCCGGCCCCAGTGCCCGTACACGTTCACCTGGACGCCGTCGATCCACTCGACTCTCATGCGAGCAGCTCCGTCAGGTGCGGATCGAAGGAGTCGCGCCAGCACGTCCAGTTGTGCGCGTCGCGGACGGTGGCGAACCGGACGTCGTAGCCCTGCTCCGTCAACGCGGCCGCGACGACGCGGTTGTTCGCGAGGTTCTCCTCGGCGGTGCCGGCCGTGATCGCGACGGGGATCGGCGACGCGCCGCGGCCGGCGAGCACCTCGCCGACGAAGCGATTGATGCGACGGAAGCGCGGAAAGCCGGACTCGTGCTTGTCGTACCGCTGGCGAAAGAAGCTCCCGGATTGGAGGAAGAGCGCGTCGAGGAGCTTCGGGTGCCGGCGGTGGGCGTGGAGCATGGCGAGGGCGCCGAGGCTCGCGCCCATGCCGACGACGCGGTCGTGCGGGACGGCCTTCCTCAGCGCGGGGACGATCTCGCGTGCCAGCGCAGCGGAGTAGACCGCCGAGGCGGAGTACGTCTCGTTGCGGTCGAGCGGCGGCGGGAGCAGCGCCACGCTCAGGGCGCCGATCCGGCCCTGCGCGTGCATCGCGCCGAGGAAGTGCAACAGGAGTGAGAAGTCGGCGTACTCGGGGCCGTCGTGCGCCAGCACCAGCGGGTGATGGAGGTGTACACCTACATCACCCGCCTCGCGGGCAACGGTCCAGATCGGCACGGTGAGCGTCGTCCGGAGCCGTCCGATTCGGACGGAAATCTGCCTCGTCTCGCCGCGGGTCGGGCGGACGTCGAGCCAGTCGGGCGGGGCGTAGCCGTCCAGCTCCACGACTGACTTCTCGCCGAAGGGCCCGACCGCGCGGAGCGGGTTTGCCGGGTCGGGGACGAGCTCCGAGCCGCCGCGACGCCACGTCAGCTCCAGCAGGTACTCGAACCGGTCGGCGTCCGGGCGCGGAAAGCTGCAGATCCAGCGGTCCCCGCTGCGCCGGAAGGGAGGCCCGAGACGCGGGCGGGCAACCTCCTGCGCGAGAACGACGCGCTTCAGGCGCCGATCCGGATCCGGGACGGCGAACCGGACCTCGGACGGGTGGACGAGCGGGCCGGCGTCGACCGTCGTGCTCACAGGCGGCCGAGCATAGCGCCGGCGCGCATTCGTACCATCGTCGCGTGGAGTTCACGTCACACGACGCCGCAGTCCTCATGGGCCTGCTCCTGGCCGGCGCGGCGCTCCTTGCACTGGCGCCGGCGCTTCACATCCCGTACCCGATCCTGCTCGTGCTCGGAGGCCTCGCGCTCGGGCTCACGCCGGGCGTGCCCGAGCTCTCGCTCCCGCCGGACCTCGTCCTCGTCGGGATCCTCCCGCCGCTCCTCTACGCCGCGGCGTACTACACGTCGCTCCGGGAGCTGAAGCGGAACGCCCGACCCATCGGCCTGCTCGCGGTCGGCCTCGTGCTGATGACGACCGTCGTCGTCGCGTGCGTCGCGCACTGGGTCGTCGGGCTCGGCTGGGGCCCGGCGTTCGTCCTCGGCGCGGTCGTCTCGCCGACCGACCCACTCGCGGCGACGGAGATCGCCGGCCGGCTCGGCGTGCCGCGGCGGATCATCAGCGTGGTCGAGGGGGAGAGCCTCGTCAACGACGGCACCGCGCTCGTCGCCTACCGCTACGCCGTCCTCGCAGTCGTGACGGGAACGTTCTCGCTCATGCACGCGAGCCTGAGCTTCGTCCTCAGCGTCGCCGGAGGGCTCGCCGTCGGTCTTGTGGTCGGCAGGATCGTGCGCTTCGTCCGCAGCCGCATCGACAACCCGCCGGTGGAGGTGACGATCGCCTTCCTGACCGGGTACTTCGCCTTTCTGCCGGCGGACATGCTCGGCGTCTCCGGCGTGATCGCCGTCGTCACCGCCGGCGTCTACGTCGGGTGGTACACACCCGAGTTGACGACGCCCGAGGTGCGCCTCTCCGGGGCGGCCTTCTGGGCGATCCTCACCTTTCTCGTCAACGCGCTCCTCTTCGTGCTCGTCGGCCTCCAGCTGCCCACGATCATCGACGGGCTGGGCGACCGGTCGTCGGGCTCGCTGCTCGCGCACGCGGCGCTCATCTCGCTCGCAGTGATCGTCGCGCGCATCGTCTGGGTGTTCACGGCGCGCGCGACGCCGCTCTCCGGCTCGATGCCGGAGCCGTGGCGTCAGACGGCGCTGATCGCGTGGACCGGCATGCGCGGAGCGGTCTCGCTGGCGGCGGCGCTCGCGATCCCGAATGTCACCGACAGCGGCGCACCGTTTCCGGACCGGGAACTGATCGTCTTCCTCGCCTTCTCGGTCATCCTCGTCACGCTCGTCTTCCAGGGTCTGTCGCTCCCGTTCGTGATCCGCGTGCTCGGCCTGGAGGACGACGGGCTCGACGACAAGGAGGAGGCGAAGGCGCGCATCCACGCAGCCGAAGCGGCGCTGATGCGGCTCGACGAGCTGATCGACGAGGGCTGGGTGCGGGACGACACCGCCGAGCGGCTGCGCGGTCAGTACGGCTTCCGGCGAGATCGGTTCCGTGCGCGCTTCGACTCGGAGGACGACGGGGCGATCGAGGAGCGGTCGCTCTCGTTCCAGCGCCTGCGGCGGGAGCTGCTCGCCGCCGAGCGGAACGCCGTCTTCGAGCTGCGGCGCCAGGGCCGGATCAACGACGAGGTGCTGCGCCGGGTCGGCCGCGACCTCGACCTCGAGGACCAGCGCCTCGACATCTGACGAGGACCTCCGGCAGGTCGAGCCGACCCGGCGCTAGCGCTTCTTCTTCCGCATCGCCTTCGCGCGGATCTTGTACTCGCGCACCCGCTCCCTCCGAAGCAGGACGTTCTGCTTCACCTCGAGCGCCACGAGCTCGCGCTGGAGCTTCAGGTAGCTCTCCCAACGCTCGCGCTCGAGCTCGCCGGAGGCGAGCGCCGCACGCACGGCGCAGCCCGGCTCGGATCGGTGGGCGCAGTCGTTGAAGCGGCACTGCGCCGCAAAGCCCTCGACATCCTCGAAGGCGTGCTGGATACCCTCCTCGGCGTTCCAGAGCTGCAGCTCGCGCAGCCCCGGGGTGTCGAGCACGATGCCTCCGGAGGGCAGGACGATCAGCTGCCGTCGGGTCGTCGTGTGACGACCGCGTTGATCCGACTCGCGCACCTCCTGCGTCTCGAGCAGCTCCTCGCCGGCCAGCCGGTTGACGATCGTCGACTTGCCGACGCCGGACGAGCCGAGGAGCACGACGGTCTCGCTGCCGGTCACGTAAGCGAGCAGCGCTTCGAGCCCGTCGCCGGTCACGTTGCACACGGGGTGGACCGGCACGCCCATCGCCACGGCCTCCACCTCGGCGAGCAGGCGAGGCAGCTCGTCGGGTGCGAGGTCGGTCTTCGTGAGGACGATCACCGGGCGGGCGCCGCTCTCCCACACCGTCGTCAGATAGCGCTCGAGGCGACGCGGATTGACGTCGACCGGCAGCGCCTGGACGAGGAAGACGGTCTGGACGTTGGCCGCGAGCACCTGCTCCTTGACCGCGAGCCACGGCGTCTTGCGCGAGATGATGCTGGTGCGCGACAGCACCGCCTCGATGCGGCCGCGCCCCTCGTCGAGCAGGTCCAAGGCCACCCAGTCCCCGACCGCGGGGAGGTCGCGCGCCTCGACCGCGTCGTGGCGGAAGCGGCCGGCCAGCTCCGCGTTCACCTCGCCCTCCACCGTAAAGGCGACGGAGATGCCGCGGTGCTGCGTCGAGATGCGGCCCGGGACGAGCCCGGCGTTTCCGTGCGGCTCGAATTCGGCCGCGAGATCGTCTGTCCAGCCGAGGGTCTCGAGGCTGGTTTGTGGGCTGGTGGTCAGCGGTGCGTCCGCTGTGCTTTCTGCAGTGCTGTGCACTGTGCTCCTTCCGGGTGAGGATTCGTCGCGCGGCGTGGCCGCGTCTCGGTCGGAGCCCGGATCGCCTACGGGAGCTGGCGCGGCCGGGCGGCGAGATCAAGCGCAACTGAGTTCTTCTGCATCTCGCATCACCTCCCGGCGGTCGCTGACCTGACCCATTGAACCGCCTGCGTTCGCATTGCGCAAGCGCGCGGGGCGAGCTACCTTCCGGCGAACCAGGCGGCATTTCCCCCCGAAAGGCGGTTCCAACTCCATGCACAGCTTCCGCAAGGCGATCCTTGCCTTCACGTTGACCGCGCTCGCGGTCGCAGCCGCGGGTTGCGGCGGCGGCGGAGGCGGCGGCGGCGAGACCACCTCGGCTGGGAACCGCCCCACCGGCGGCGCCGGTGTCAACGGCATCTCCCTCGGCAACTGCCTGATCGACGAGAACTGGCTGGTTCAGCCGTCGCAGACCGAGCTCGACGGGCAGACCGAGGACGGCTCGAACGTCCACATCGTCGTCTACAAGGACAAGGCCGAGGCGACGAAGAAGGCAACCGGCGTCAAGGGCGCGTTCCCGGTCGAGATGGTCGTGATCACGTTCGTCGGCAACAAGTCCCCGTATGCTCCGGGCAAGACGTTGCCGCAGGCGAATCAGGGCGCGGTCAAGACGATCCGGACCTGCGTCCAGCAGCTCTCGACGGGCTAGCAAGCCGCCCCGCCGATTCGGTCAGCGTCCGCAGGCGGCGGGCGTGGCCTCGCGTGAGCGCACCCGGCTCGAGCCGCCAGGCCCAGTTGCCCTTGACCGTGCCCGGCCGGTTCATGCGCGCCTCCTCGCCCAGGCCGAGGACGTCCTGGGCGGGGATCAGCGCGAGCCGGGCGCGCGATCCGAGGGCGAGCTCGATCAGGCTCCAGTGCGGCTCGCTCGGATCGAGCCCGCTCGCGCGACGGAACTCGGCGCTCTCCCGCCACCAGCCGACGGCCGTGTTCGTGTCGTGCGTGCCGGTGTACACGACGGAGTCCTCCTCATGGTTCTCGAGCCGGTGCGGGCTCCGCGCGTCGCCGCCGAACGCCCAGTGGAGGACGACCATGCCCGGATAGCCGAGGTCCTTCCGCAGCGCCGTCACCGGCGGCGTGATCACGCCGAGGTCCTCGGCGATCACCGGCAGCGGCCCGAGCTCGGCCTCCACGGCGCGGAACAGCTCGCTGCCGGGCCCGCGGCGCCAGCGGCCCGTTCGCGCCGTCTTCATGCCCTCCCGCACCGCCCAGTACGAGACGAAGCCGCGGAAGTGGTCGATGCGGGTCAGATCGACGAGCTCGAACGCCCGGCGAAAGCGCTCGATCCACCAGCGGTACCCGTCGCGCCGCATCGCCCCCCAGTCGTAGAGCGGGTTCCCCCAGAGCTGGCCGTCCCGCGCGAGCGCGTCGGGAGGCGCGCCCGCCACCTCGCCGCGCTGGAAGAGGAGCGGATGCGCGCTCTCGTCCGCTCCGCCGCCGGCGACGTAGATCGGCATGTCGCCGATGATCCGGACGCCCCGCTCCGCCGCGTACCGCCGCAGCGCGCCCCATTCGCGGTCGAAGCGCACCTGCTGCTCGAGCGCCCCGTCGCCGGCGAACGCGACCCAGTCGTCGATCCAGTAGGCGTGTCGCGCACGGAACGCTCCCGCGTCCGAGCGCGTCACGCGGGCGTCCGGACGCTCGAGCAGCGTGTGTGCGCCGGCGAAGGCCGAGCCGGACGCGTAGGGCGAGCCCGTGTCGTCCGGCGGGCCGAGCGGCAGCACCTGCCACCACGACTGGCCTGCGGCGGCGAGCCAGTCGACGAACCGCCGTGCGTCCCGGCCGAGTTTCCCCGACGGCAGCGACGTCGGATGAAGGAGGATGCCGCTCGAACGCTCCAGCTGCACCCCGCCTGTTTACCGCTTTGCTCCCTCGGTAGCCACCTCCAGCAAATTGCTTCCCAGGAAACGTCCCCCCAGAATCCAGATCGAGGACGTGTCGCCGCAGCTCGACTGCGGGCGCTATCCGGTCAGGCGGACGGTCGGCGACGGCGTGGACGTGTTCGCCACCGTCTTCCGCGACGGGCACGAGCAGCTGCGCGCCGTCGTGCGCTACCGCCGTGCCGGCGGGCGCTGGCGCGAGGCGCCGATGCACCACGTCGAGGCCGACCACTGGACAGGGAGCTTCGTGCCGGAGGAGCTGGGGGAGTGGCAGTTCCACGTCCGCGCGTGGGTCGACCGGTACGCCTCCTGGCGCGAGGAGCTCCGCCGCAAGTCCGACGCGGGCCAGGGCGAAGGCGACCTCGCGTCGGAGCTGGCCGAGGGGGCGGCCCTCTTCGGCCGCGAGTCGATCACGCGTCGCGGAGGCGCTGGCCTCGACGGAAGAGGATCGTTCGGAGGTGACGAACTCGAAGACGCTGCGAGTGGCCGTCGACGACCAGCTCGCCCGCTTCGGCTCCTGGTACGAGCTCTTCCCCCGCTCGTGGGGCGGCTTCCGCGGCGTGGCGAAGATCCTGCCGGAGCTGGCCGAGCTCGGGTTCGACGTCGTCTACCTCCCTCCGGTGCACCCGATCGGGACGACGAACCGCAAGGGGCCGAACAACGCCCTCAACGCGCGCAAGGGCGACCCCGGCAGCCCGTGGGCGATCGGCTCCGAGCACGGCGGCCACGACGCGATCAACCCGGAGCTCGGTACCTGGGCGGACTTCGACGCCATGGTCGCCGCGGCGAAGACGGCGGGACTCGAGCTCGCCCTCGACTTCGCCATCCAGTGCTCCCCCGATCACCCCTGGCTGCAGGAGCACCCGGAGTGGTTCCACCGCCGGCCGGACGGGACGCTCAAGTACGCGGAGAACCCGCCCAAGCGCTACCAGGACATCTACAACGTCAACTTCGAGTCGGAGAGCTGGCAGGAGCTGTGGCAGGCGCTGCTCGACGTCGTGCTCTTCTGGATCGGCAAGGACATCCGCGTCTTCCGCGTCGACAACCCGCACACGAAGCCGGCCCCCTTCTGGGAGTGGCTGCTCGCCGAGGTGCACCGCGAGCGGCCCGACGTGATCTTCCTGGCGGAGGCGTTCACGCGACCGGCGATGATGCAGACGCTCGGCAAGGCCGGCTTCAACCAGAGCTACACCTACTTCACCTGGAAGAACACCAGGTGGGAGCTCCAGGAGTTCATGGCGCAGGTGATCTCCTGGAAGGACTTCTACCGGCCGAACTTCTTCGCGAACACGCCGGACATCCTCCACGAGTACCTGCAGGCCGGCGGCCGCCCGGCGTTCGAGGCGCGGCTCGTGCTCGCGGCGACGCTCTCGCCGACGTACGGGATCTACTCCGGCTACGAGCACGTCGAGAACGTGCCGGTGCGGCAGGGCTCGCGAGGAGTACCTCGACTCCGAGAAGTACGAGACCAAGTCGCGCACGCTCGACGGGCCGCTCCTCCCGCTCGTCCAGCGCCTCAACGAGGTGCGCCGCGCGCGACCGCAGCTGCAGGTGCTCGACAACCTCACGTGGCTCGAGACCGAGTCGGAGTACCTGCTCGCGTACGCCAAGGGCGACGGCCTCGACGCGGTGATCTGCGTCGTCAACCTCGATCCGTTCGCACCGCGCGAGGGCGTCTGCATCCTGCCCGTGCAGACCGGGTTCCCGCCCGCGTTCCACGTGCGCGACCAGCTGAGCGGCCAGCTGTACGACTGGCGGATCGGCCGCAACTACATCGGGCTCGCGCCCGGCCAGAGCCACGTGATGGCGATGGAGCGGGGTGTCTGATCCCCGTGAGCGAGACGACGCACTGGTTCGAGAGCGACCCCAACTGGTTCAAGCGCGCCGTCTTCTACGAGATCCACACGCGCGGCTTCTTCGACTCGACCGACGACGGCTCGGGCGACCTGCGCGGGATCGCCGAGAAGATGGACTACCTGCAGTGGCTGGGCATCGACTGCATCTGGCTGCTGCCGATGTACCGCTCGCCGCTGCGTGACGGCGGCTATGACATCTCGGACTTCTACTCGATCCACGAGGACTACGGCAGCGTCGAGAACTTCCGGCGGCTCGTCGACGAAGCGCACCAGCGCGGCATCCGCGTGATCGCCGACCTCGTGCTCAACCACACCTCGTCGGACCACCCGTGGTTCCAGGCCTCGCGCACCGATGCGACCGGACCGTACGGCGACTGGTACGTCTGGTCGGACACGGACGACCGGTGGCAGGAGGCGCGGATCATCTTCCTGGACACGGAGCCGTCGAACTGGACGTGGGATCCGATCCGCGGCCAGTACTACTGGCACCGCTTCTTCTCGCACCAGCCGGACCTCAACTTCCGCAACCCCGACGTGAAGGAGGCGATGCTGGACGTCCTGCGCTTCTGGCTCGACGCGGGCATCGACGGCTTCCGCCTCGACGCCGTCCCGTACCTCTTCGAGGAGGACGGGACGAACGGCGAGAACCTGCCCGAGACGCACGAGTACCTGCAGCGCGTCCGGTCCGAGATCGACGCGCGCTACCCGGACCGGGTGCTGCTCGCCGAGGCGAACCAGTGGCCGGCAGACGTCGTCGAGTACTTCGGCGACGGCGACGAGTGCCACATGGCGTTTCACTTCCCGGTCATGCCGCGCATGTTCATGGGCGTGCGGCGCGAGGACGCGACGCCGATCTACGAGATCCTCCGCAACACGCCGCCGATTCCGACCAACTGCCAGTGGGGGCTCTTCCTCCGCAACCACGACGAGCTGACGCTCGAGATGGTCACCGACGAGGAGCGGGACTACATGTACGCGGAGTACGCCAAGGACCCGCGCATGAAGCTGAACCTCGGCATCCGCCGCCGGCTCGCGCCGCTGCTGGACAACGGCCGCGACGAGATCGAGCTGATGCACGCCATCCTCTTCTCGCTCCCGGGTTCGCCCGTCCTCTACTACGGGGACGAGATCGGGATGGGCGACAACATCTTCCTCGGCGACCGCGACGGCGTCCGCACGCCGATGCAGTGGACAGGCGACCGCAACGGCGGCTTCTCGCGCGCCGACTTCGCGCAGCTCTACCTGCCGCCGCTGATGGACCCCGTGTACGGCTACCAGGCTGTCAACGTGGAGGCGCAGCTGCGCACGCCGACGTCGCTGCTGCGCTGGATTCACCGGCTGATCGCCCTGCGCAAGGAGCACCCGGTGTTCGGCCTCGGCACCTACGAGGGGCTCGTAACCGACAACCCGCGCGTCTTCGCGCACCTGCGCCGCTCGGAGGACGACGTCCTGCTCTGCGTCCACAACCTCGCGCGCTCGGCGCAGGCGGTGCAGCTCGACCTCGCCGCGTTCGAGGGGCTCGTGCCGGAGGAGATGTTCGGCCGCTCGAGGTTCCCGCCGGTCGGCACGCTCCCCTATCTGCTGACGCTTGCCCCGCGTGGCTTCTTCTGGTTCCAGCTCCGGCAGGACGATGACGCAACGAACGGGCAACCGGAGGACGGCGAGTGACTCCCGACGTTCAGCGGCTGGTCGGCGCCATCCCGGAGGACGCCCTCCGGGCTGCCGTCGTCGACCAGCGTTGGTTCGGCGCCAAGTCGCGGGAGATCGCACACGTGCGCGTGTGGGACGCCCCCGCCGCGCGGACGATCGAGCCGTTCCTCGCGCTCGGCCTCGTCGAGGTCCGGTTCCCGGAGGGGACGCACGAGACCTACCATCTGCCGATCGGGCTGCGGCCGAGGGCCGAGGCGTGGCAGGAGGGCGTCATCGCCGAGGTGGACGGGTACACCGCGTACGATGCGCTCACCGACCCGCAGCTGTGCCGCGAGGTCGTGCACCGCATACGGGCGCAGCAGCCGATGACGTTCGAGAACGGCACGGTCGAGTTCCGCCTGCTCGAGGGGGCCCCGGCCGACATCGAGCTCGGCGCGTTCCGGTCGATGGGCGCCGAGCAGTCGAACACGTCGATCGTCTTCGACGAGGCGATCGTCCTCAAGGTCTACCGCCGCCTCGAGGCGGGCGTGAATCCGGAGCTCGAGCTGCTGCGCTTCCTGACGACGCGGGGGTTCGACGGACCTCCCCGCGCTCCAGGGCTGGGTCGCCTACAACGGCCACCCGCTCGAGGCGACGCTGGCGATCCTGCAGGAGTTCGTCCCGAGCGAGGGCGACGGCTGGGACATCGCGCTCGCGCTGCTGGAGCAGGACCCCGACGCCTTCGTCGAGCGCGTCCGGCCGCTCGGCGAGCTGACCGGGCGGATGCACACGCTGCTCTCGCAGGATCCGAGCGACCCGGCCTTCGCGCCCGGAGCAGCCGAGCGCGGAGGGGCTCGCGCTGCTGACGGCGTCGGTCGACGACGAGATCGAGCAGGTGTTCCTCGACCTCCCGACGGACAACTCGGAGCTCGACCCGATCCGTGGGCGCGGCGAGGAGGTGCGCGAGCGGCTGCGGATGCTCTCGCACGCCGGCTCGGTCGGCCTCGTGATCCGCCACCACGGCGACTACCACCTCGGCCAGGTGCTCTGGACCGGCGAGCGCTGGGTCGTGCTCGACTTCGAGGGCGAGCCCGCCCGCACGCTGCCGGAGCGGCGGCGCAAGCGCTCGGCGCTCCGCGACGTCGCGGGGATGCTGCGCTCGTTCGCCTACGCGGCGTCCGCGGCCGAGATCACCAAGGGCGTCGAGGCCGCCGCCCGACTGGGAGGGGCGCTGCCGCACGGAGTTCATGACCGGCTACCTCGCCGAGGTGGAGCCGTCGCTGATCCCCTCAGGCGCCGCGCTCGAGCGCGTCCTGCAGATCTTCGAGCTCGAGAAGGCGGTCTACGAGCTGCGCTACGAGCTGGACAACCGCCCCGACTGGGTCCGGATCCCGGTCGCAGGCATCCAGCGGATGCTGGAGGAGGAGCTGGGATGAAGGGCGAGATCGTCGGGAACTCGATCTGTATCTCGCCGGGGAGGGGCGGCACGAGCGGATCTACGAGAAGCTCGGCGCGCATCTCGACGAGACGGGGACGCGCTTCGCCGTCTGGGCGCCCAACGCCCAGTCGGTCTCGGTCGTCGGCGAGTGGAACGACTGGGACGGGCGCGCGAACCCACTCCGGCAGGTCGGCGTCTCGGGGATCTGGGAGGCCCACGTCGAGGGTGTGGGCGAGGGGGCGCTCTACCGCTACGAGATCAAGACGCGCGAGGGCCACCTGCTGCTCAAGTCCGACCCGTACGCGTCGTGGGCCGAGGTGCCGCCCGCCAACGCGTCGCGTGTCTTCCGCTCGTCCCACGACTGGTCGGACGACGCCTGGCTCGAACGCCGTCGCGAGCGGGAGCCGCTCCACCTGCCGATGTCGGTCTACGAGGTGCATCTCGGCTCGTGGCGGTGGAACCCGCTCGAGGGGAACCGGCCGCTCACCTATCGCGAGCTCGGAATCGAGCTCGGCGACTACGTGGCGCGATCTCGGCTTCACCCACGTCGAGCTCCTGCCGGTGATGGAGCACCCGTTCTCGGGGTCATGGGGCTATCAGGTGACGGGCTACTACGCGCCCACGTCGCGCTTCGGCACGCCGGACGATTTCCGCTGGCTGGTCGATCACCTGCACGCGCGCGGGATCGGCGTGATCCTCGACTGGGTGCCGGCGCATTTCCCGCGCGACGAATGGGCGCTCGCCCGCTTCGACGGCACTGCGCTGTACGAGCACGCCGACCCGCGGCGCGGCGCCCATCCCGACTGGGGCACGCTCGTCTTCAACCTCGGCCGGCACGAGGTGCGCAACTTCCTGCTCGCGAACGCCCTCTACTGGTTGAAGGAGTTCCACGTCGACGGGATCCGTGTCGACGCGGTCGCCTCGATGCTCTACCTCGACTACTCGCGCAAGGAGGGCGAGTGGGTCCCGAACCAGTTCGGCGGGCGGGAGGACCTCGACGCGGTCGCGTTCCTCAAGGAGTACAACGAGCTCGCGTACAGCCGCGAGCCGGGTGTGATCTCCGCCGCGGAGGAATCGACCGCGTGGGCCGGCGTCTCGCGGCCGACGTACGTGGGCGGGCTGGGCTTCGGCTTCAAGTGGAACATGGGCTGGATGCACGACACGCTCTCGTACTTCCAGAAGGAGCCGATCCACCGGCAGTACCACCATCACGAGCTGACCTTCTCGCTCGTCTACGCGTGGAACGAGAACTTCATCCTGCCGCTCTCGCACGACGAGGTCGTGCACGGCAAGGGGTCGCTGCTGGAGAAGATGCCGGGCGATCGCTGGCAGAAGTTCGCGAACCTGCGCGCGCTCTACGCGTACATGTGGGCCCACCCCGGCAAGCAGCTGCTCTTCATGGGCGGCGAGATCGCGCAGGATCGGGAATGGAGCGAGGGGCGCTCGCTCGACTGGCACCTGCTCGAGCTGGCGGAGCATGCCGGCGTGCAGTCGCTCGTCCGCGAGCTGAACGGCGTCTACCGCGAGGAGCCGGCGCTCTGGGAGGTCGACTTCTCGCACGAGGGTTTCCAGTGGCTCGAGCCGAACGACGCGGCGAACAACGTGCTCGCGTTCGCCCGAAGGTCGAAGGAGGGAGACAGGGTGGTCGTCTGCGTGGCGAACCTCGCGCCGGTGCCGCGCGAGGGCTACCGCGTAGGGATGCCGACCCCCGGTGACTGGCGCGAGGTGCTGAACACGGACGCCGAGCGGTTCGGCGGCTCCGACGTCGGCAACCCGGGCGCGATCAACGCAGAGGCGAGGCCCTGGCACGGGCAGCCGTACTCGGCGGCGGTGACGCTGCCGCCGCTCGGCGTCGTCTGGCTCGCGCCCGCGCGCTGAGCGGGCGCTCGCTCGCCTGGCCGAAAACGCCTACCCCCTGGTCAGACCAAGGCGCACAAGACTGCAACGATCGTTCCCCATTGGCGGAACCATGCGCCCTGGCGCTGCACCCTCTGGTCAGACCAAGACGCACGGAAGCGCACGCATCCGTCCACAGCCTCACGCGCACGCGGCTCGTGCGGCGGCGTCCGCCCGCCCCCGCTCCGCTAGTCGGGTTGGCTGTGGAAGAAGTCCGCGAACGCGCCCGCGGATCCCGCGACGACGACGACCGCCCACAGCTCGAGGGCGACGTCCACCACCCGTCCCGGCGTCGTAACCGGGTTCTTCAGCTGCGACGACACCGTCAGGATCTGCACCGTGCTGAAGAAGAGGGCATCGCCGATGCCGGAGATCTCCGAGCCGTCCTTGCCGCTCTCGAACATCCACATCAGGAACGTCCCCGCGAGGTCGACGACCACCGTCGCGATCAGCACCAGCACCAGGCGGGAGAGGAGCCGGCGGTGGTGCACACCTCCCGACTTGATGCGTCTCCACTCGGCGGCGATCACGGCCTGAGTGTCGCGACCGCGCCGGACGCGGTAGCCTCGATGCATGCGTTGGCGTGACCGTCGCCGGGACGGAAACGGCTTCTGGGCCCGGTTCCTGAGGATCTTTCGCCGCTGACCGACGTGCACCTGATCCGGCACGCGCACACCGAGCCGCGCCCCGACGTGCCCTCGGCCGAGTGGGGCCTGACCGCAGCGGGACGGGAAGCCGCGCGCGAGCTCGCGCTCCGCGACGACTGGCTCGACCTGACGCTCGTGGCGTCGAGCCCGGAGCCGAAGGCCCGGGCGACCGCGTCGCCGATCGCGGAGGCGGCGGCGCTCGACCTGCGGCTGGACCGGGATCTCCGCGAAGCCGGCCGGCCGTGGGTCGACGGCGACTACGCTGCCGAGGCGCGGCGCTACCTCTCCGGCGAGGAGCTCGCCGGCTGGGAGCCGGCCGAGGACGTGCGCGAGCGGATGGAGCGCGCTGTGCGCCTGCTGGCCGTCGAGGCGGGCGGTCCGCTGGCGGTCGTCTCGCACGGCCTCTCGCTCTCGCTCCTGCTCGGCCTCTCGCCGGACGAGTGGGAGGCGCTGCCGTTCGGCGAGGTCGTGGCGGTGATCGAGCGATGAGCGGCCGCTCCGGACTGACGATCCGCCACGCCGAGCCGTCCGACTACGGCCGTGTGATCGGGGTCGTCAACACCTGGTGGGACGGCCGTCAGATGGCGCCCATGCTGCCGAAGCTCTTCTTCCTCCACTTCGAGAGCACGAGCTTCGTCGCCGAGGACGAGCGGGGCGAGCTCGCCGGGTTCCTGGTCGGCTTCCTCAGCCAGACCCATCGCGAAGAGGCGTACGTCCACTTCGTCGGCGTCGACCCGCGCCACCGTGGCTCCGGGCTCGGCCGCGAGCTCTACGAGCGCTTCTTCGCCGCAGTCCGTGAGTCGGGCTGCACCGTCGTCCGCTGCGTCACCTCACCGGCGAACGAGAGCTCGGTCGCCTTTCACACCTCGATCGGCTTCGAGGTCGAGCGCGTCGACGAGGACTACGACGGCTCCGGCGAGTCGCGCGTCTTGCTGGTCAGGCACCTCTAGGACCGACGAGGAGGGCGGCCCGGAGGCCGCCCTCTCGCCTGCGGCGCTGTCCCTTCGGACAGCAGGCCCTAGAGGACTGCAGGCTTGTGCTTCCGGCTGACGGTGAACGCTGCGCCGCCGGCCAGGAGCAGGCCGATGCCGAAGGCGCCGAGGGCGCCGATCCCGGCGTCGTTCCAGTCGAAGCCGTCACCGGCGGTGACGGCGGAGGGCTGTTCGCCGATGCCGCGGATGCCCGCGCGGTCGTCGGGCCGCATCGCGATCGGGTGCAGGTTGCCGACCTCGTGCAGCTGCTGCACGTCGATGCCCGAGCCGGTGTACCCGTCGCCCGGCTGAACCAGCCGGCCGTCGACGATGTATCCGGTGGTCGCCTGGCCGGCCGACGGCGTGGCCGCCGAAACGTCAGTGACAGCCGGCTGGTAGGCCTCGCCGGGCTGGATCAGCTGGCCGCCGACCACGTAGCCGGTGGTCGCGGGGCCGGCCGACGAAACGTCCGTGCCCGGCTGGTAGTTCTCGCCCGGCTGGATCAGCTGGCCGCCGACCACGTAGCCGGTGGTCGCGGGGCCGGCCGACGAAACGTCCGTGCCCGGCTGGTAGTCGAGCCGGCCGAGCGCCCGGTGCAGCTGCTGCTGGAAGTCGCGCTGGTGGGCCGCCGAAGAATAGAGGGCGCGCGACTGGCTGTCGTAGGACGCGGCGACTGCGTTCCAGCGGTCACCCATCGCCTCCAGCGCGCGCTTCGAAGGCAAGCTCGACGTCGGCGCCGACTTCGACTTCAGCGAGCCGTAGGACGATGCCGTCCGGCCGCCGCCGTAGTAGCGGTCGGTCTGCGACGCGCTCGCGCTCGTGGCGAGTCCGACGCGCACTCCGATCGCGCGGTCGTCCGGGCGGACGCTCGCATGCTCCGCCGTCGTCGACGCGCGCGGCCCCACGGAACGGTTGTCCGGGCGGATGCCGGCCTGCGCCACCTGGGTGCAGGCGGCCGCGACGAAGAGCGCGAGAGCGCCCTGCACCTTCATGTTTCTCCAGAGGTTCACTCTGGCTCCTTTCGCTCGTCCGATCGCCCGGTGCGATCGGTCACGTCAGGAGGGTGCGGTGTGCCGCTTCACCCGGACCTAAAGGGCGGTAAACGGCCCTGGTCAGAAGAGGCCGAGCGGACGGAGCGGACCAGAGGAAGGGCGGCCCGACTGGGCCGCCCTTCCTCCCGCAGCACGTCCCTAGAGGACGGCCGGCTTGTGCTTCCGGTGGCTCGCGGCGAAGAGGCCGCAGCCGGCCAGGAGCAGGCAGGTGCCGAGCGCGCCGAGGGCGCCGATCCCGGCGTCGTTCCAGTCGAAGCTGTCTTCCGTGGCGACGACCGTCGGCTGGTTGCCGATGCCACGGATGCCTTCACGGTCGTCCGGGCGGATCGCGGACCCGACCGCGGCCGGGAAGTCCGTGCTGCCACCCACGAACGCGCTTCCATTCGAAGACGCGCCGGGGACGTACCCGGGCGAGGTCGGGTCGCCGTTCGGGAAGATGACGCCCGGATCGAACGTCTTCGTCGACTGTGCGGCAGCTTCGTGCTGGTAGTGCCTCGCCATCGCCTCGCCGCGGGCCCCCATCGCGTCCAGCGCGCGCTGCGAGTAGTAGCTCGCCGCGCTGTGCTCGTTCCGAGGCAGCTGCGCGGAGGCGCCGGCGTTCGCCAGTTGCGTGAAGGCGGCGGCGACGAAGAGCGCCAGAGCGGCCTGCACCATGATGATCCTCCAGAGGTTCACTCTGGCTCCTTTCGCTCGTCCGACCGCAGGCTGCGATCGGTGATGCTGCTGACGGTGCGGCGCGATGCTTCAGGTGCGGTCAACGGCCGGTAAACGGCGACGGGCGGCCGAGGGGCCGCCCGTCCTCCACGGGTCCGCTGCTGCGTTTCCGGCCTAGTACTGAGCCAGGGTGTTCCAGTCCTCGAAGACCTGAGCGGGCTTAGCCTGCTTTCCCAGGTAGAAGGTGGCCATCGCCGTCCAGCGGTCGCCCATCGCCTTCAGCGCCTGCGGCGAGTAGAAGCTCGCGGCGGGCCGGTCGATGACGCGGGTCGCCGTGGGCTTGTGCTGGTAGAAGGCGGCCATCGCCGTCCAGCGGTCGCCCATCGCCTTCAGCGCCTGCGGCGAGTAGAAGCTCGCGGCGGGCCGGTCGATCTTGGCGTGCTCCTTGGGGCCGCCGGCGTGGGCGAGCTGGGTGAAGGCGGCGGCGACGAAGAGCGCCAGCGCAGCCTGCACCTTGAGAGTCGTCCAGAGGTTCAACTCCGGCTCCTTTCGCTCAGCCGACCGCAGGGTGCGATCGGACACCCCTCGAGGCTGCGCTGCCCCGGTCAACTCGGACCTAACGGCCGGTTAATCGTCCGGACCACGAGAGAGGGCGGCCTCTCGGGCCGCCCTCTTCCCTGTCCGTGGGCGCGGATCAGGAGCGGTAGGCGTACGGGTGATGGAACGCGTCGAGGGCCTTGTCGCCCTCCACGGAGAGGCGGAACCACTCGCCGGCCTTGCTGTCGCGGACCTCGACGGTGACGGTGTTCGCGCCGGGCCGCCAGAGCAGAGTCACCTCGACGCCGTGCGCGGCGCGATAGGCGAGCTCCTGCTCGAGGTCGATGGTGGTGGTGGCCGTGATGCTCATCTCGTCTCCCTTTCGGTCGTGCTGCGTACGCTCAGGAGACCGCGCCGCGCTTAACGCGGGGTAGAGAGCGGGTTAATGTGTGCCGGAGGCCGCGATGGAGCTCCGCATCCTTGGTCCGTTCGAGGCCGTCGACGGAGGTCATGCTGTGGATCTCGGCGGCGGACGGCAACGCGCGCTCCTGGCCTTCCTGGCGCTGCACGCGGGCGAGGTGCTCTCGAAGGATCGGATCGTCGACGAGCTCTGGCCGGGGAAGCCGCCGGAGACGGCGCACAAGATCGTCCAGGTCTACGTGTCCGGGCTCCGGAAGGCGCTCGGCGAGCAGACGATCGCCACGGTCGCCGGCGGCTACGCGCTCCGGCTGCCGCCGGGGTCGCTCGACCTCGAGCGCTTCGAGGGGCTCCTCGACGAAGCGCGGCGCGCCGAGCCCGCGGCTGCTGCTGCCCGGTTCCGCGAGGCGCTCGACCTCTGGCGCGGGCCGCCGCTCTCGGACTTTGCGTACGACTCCTTCGCGCAGGGGGAGATCGGGCGGCTCGAGGAGGTGCGGCTGGCGGCGCTCGAGGACTGGGCCGAGGCGGAGCTCGCGGCCGGCGGTGGGGAGGGGCTCGTGCCGGAGCTGGAGACGCTCGTGCGGGCGCATCCGCTGCGCGAGCGGCTCCGCGCCCAGCTGATGCTCGCGCTCTACCGCGCCGGGAGGCAGGCGGACGCCCTCGAGTCCTACCGCGAGGGCCGGCGCCTGCTCGACGACGAGCTGGGCCTCGAGCCGGGTGAGGCGCTGCAACGGCTCGAGGGCGCCATCCTCCGGCACGACCGCTCGCTCGAGCCGGCGGCCGCCCCGCCGCCGCGGCCGGACCGGTCGATCCTGCTCGCTCCCGCCGGTGGCCCGGAGGCGCTGCTCGCGCTGGCGGAGCCGCTGGCGCGCGGCGACCCGCCGCGGGAGCTGATCGTCGCGCGGGTGACCGACGCTGCGCAGCTCGCCGCCGAGACCGGACGGCTGCGAGAGCTGCGCGAGGAGCTGGCGCGCCACGGCGTGGCGCTCCGCGGTGCGGCGTTCACGTCGACCGAGCCTGCGGCGGATCTCGTCCACATGGCGACCGTGCAGGACGTCGACCTGCTCGTGCTCGACGTCGGAGCCGACCCGATCGGCGAGGCGGCCGACGTGCTGGCCGGAGCGCCCTGCGACGTCGGGCTCCTGCGCGGCGCGCCCGGGCGCGGGCCGGTGCTCGTCCCCTTCGGCGCATCCGAGCACGACTGGGCGGCGCTCGAGCTCGGCGCGTGGTTCGCGCGCGCGGCGGGCCTCGAGCTTCGGCTGCTGGGCGCCGTCGGCGACGGCCGCGACGCCAGCAGGCTGCTCGCCGACGCCTCGCTCCTGCTGCAGCGGACGGCCGGGATCGTCGCCGAGCCGCTGCTCGCGAGCCCGGGCGGCGAGAGCGTCGCCGAGCTGGCGAGCGGCGCGGGCCTGCTCGTCGTCGGTCTCTCCGAGCGCTGGCGGCAGGAGGGGCTGGGGCCCGTGCGCGCGGAGCTCGCGGCGCGGCCGCCGGCACCCATCGTCTTCGTCCGCCGCGGGCTGCGCCCGGGCGGACTCGCCCCGAGCGCCAGCCTGACGCGGTTCACGTGGTCGCTCGGGGGCGCTCGGTGACGACGCCGATCCGGACGATCGAACGCGACGGGGTCGTGATCGCCTACCAGGTGACGGGTCGCGGCATGCTCGACCTGCTCGTCGTCCACGACTTCGCCGGCCACCTCGAGCTCGACTGGGAGCTTCCCGGTGCGGCGCGTCTCTTCGAGCGGTTGGGCGCGTTCGCGCGCGTGATCCGCTTCGACAAGCGCGGCACGGGGCTCTCCTCCCGCGATGCGGTCGTGGCCGGGCCGGAGACGGACGCGACGGACGCGCTCGCGGTGCTCGACGCGGTCGGATCGCCGACCGCGGCCGTCTTCGCCTGGGGGGACGGCGCGGCTCCGGCGCTCGTGCTCGCCGCGCGGCATCCGCAGCGGATCGCGTCACTTGCCGTCTTCGGCGGCTCGGCTCGACCGCCGCTCTCGCTCGGCGACGCGATGGTGGCCGCGGAGCGCGCGCAGGACGCCTGGGGCGAGGCGCTGCCGCCGGGCTTCGCGCCTGATGCGGACGATGCGCTCCGCCGCTGGTGGACGGTCCGCGCCCGCGCCGCGGCGAGCCCCGCGACGGCGCGCGCGCTCGTGCTCACGGGGGCGCAGGCGGACATGCGCGCAGCCGCGGAGCACGTCGCCGCGCCGACCCTCGTGCTGCACCGCGCGGGCGACGCCGCCGTCCCGCCCGCCGCCGGACGCGCGCTCGCGGAGCTGATCCCCGCTGCGCGGTACGCCGAGCTCCCGGGGTCGGGCCATCTGCCGTACCTGGCTCCTGACGAGGTGGCGGACCAGCTCGAGCTGTTCTTCACAGGCGGTCGCCCCGACCGGGAACCGGGTCTCGCCGGCTACGAGCTCAAGGAGGAGCTCGGCCGCGGCGGAATGGGGACTGTGCACCTCGCGCGCGACGCCCGGCTCGGCCGCAACGTCGCGCTGAAGCTGCTGCCGCCCGAGCTCGCAGGCGATGCGGGATACCGCGAGCGCTTTCTCCGCGAGCAGCGGGTGGCGGCGTCGATCGAGCACCCGAACATCGTCCCGATCTACGACGCCGGCGAGGCCGACGGGCGGCTCTACCTGGTCATGCGTTACGTGGAGGGCACGGACCTCAAGCGTCTCGTCGAGGAGGGGCCGCTCGATCCCGTGCGTGCGGCGCGGATCGTCGATCAGGTCGCCGAGGCGCTCGACGCCGCGCACGCGAGCGGCCTCGTGCACCGTGACGTGAAGCCGGCCAACGTGCTGCTCGACGCCTCCTCGCACGCGTATCTCTGCGACTTCGGGCTCACGAAGGAGGCGGCGGCCGGCCCGGGCGTGACCGCGAGCGGCCAGCTCGTCGGCACGCTCGACTACCTCGCCCCGGAGCAGATCCGGGGCAACGAGGTCGACCGTCGCGCGGACGTCTACGCGCTGGGCTGCGTCCTCGACGAGCTGCTGACCGGGCAGCCGCCGTTCGGCGGGCGGAGCGAGGCGCAGACCCTCTGGGGACATATGCAGGAGGAGGCGCCGCCGCCGTCGAGCCTTCGTCCCGGTCTGCCGCCGGAGCTCGACGCGGTCGTCCTGCGGTCGCTGGCGAAGGACCCGGACGACCGCTACGCGACGGCCGGGGAGCTGGCCGCGGCGACACGGGCCGCGCTCGGGCTGGAGGCGCCCGCGATCGTGCGCCGCCGTCGGCGCTGGGGAGGTGCGGCGCTCGTCACCGGTGCGTTGGCGCTGCTGATCGCGGCCGCTGCGGTCGCGTATCAGCTTCTTCGTTGATTCGGGTCCGTGGCGCCCTCACCTCGGCGATCGCGCTCGGCGGCGGCCGCGTGTGGGTCACGCTCCAGGAGATCCGCAGCGCATAGGAAGCGTTCGACTGGGGCCGTCGCGGGTAGCGTGCCGCGGATGACGGTGGAGCTGACACGGTGACGCGCAGGGTCTGGCCGGGCCGCCCGTTCCCACTCGGGCCCGCCTGGGACGGCGACGGGACGAACTTCTCGCTCTTCTCGGAGCACGCCGAGGGCGTCGAGCTCTGCCTGTTCGACGCCGACGGGAACGAGGAGCGCGTCCCGCTCACCGAGCGGACGGCGTACCACTGGCACGGCTACCTCCCGGATGTGAGCCCCGGCCAGCGCTACGGCTACCGTGTCCACGGGCCGTACCGGCCCGAGGACGGCAAGCGCTTCAACGCCGACAAGCTGCTGATCGACCCGTACGCCAAGGCGATCGAGGGCCCGGTCGCCTGGGACGCGGCCAACGCGCTCCCGTACGTCCCCACGGGCGCGGACGACGCGGACCTGACGCGGGACACGACGGACAGCGCGCCCGCGATCCCCAAGTCGGTCGTGATCGACGAGGCCTTCGACTGGGAGGACGACGACTGGTCGCGGCCGCGGACGCCCTGGCACGAGACGGTCATCTACGAGGTGCATGTGAAGGGGCTCACGAAGCGCCATCCGGAGGTCCGCGAGGACCTGCGCGGCACCTACGCCGGCCTGGCCTCGGAGCCGTCGATCGCCTACCTGAAGGAGCTCGGCGTCACCGCGGTCGAGCTGCTGCCGGTCCACCACATCGTCGACGAGAGCTTCCTCCACGAACGAGGCCTGACGAACTACTGGGGCTACAGCTCGATCGGCTTCCTCGCGCCGCACGCGCTCTACGCGGCCACCGGCACGCGGGGAGAGCAGGTGCGCGAGTTCAGGGGCATGGTCAAGGCGCTCCACCGGGCGGGGATCGAGGTGATCCTCGACGTCGTCTACAACCACACGGCCGAGGGCAACCACCTCGGGCCGATGCTCTCGATGAAGGGCGTCGACAACCAGTCGTACTACCGGCTGATGCCGGACAACCCCCGCTACTACATGGACTTCACCGGCACGGGGAACTCGCTCAACCCGGTCCACCCGTCCCTGTTGCGGCTGATCATGGACTCGCTCCGCTACTTCGTGGCGGAGTGCCACGTCGACGGCTTCCGCTTCGACCTCGCCTCCGCCCTCGCGCGCGAGTTCTACGAGGTCGACCGCCTCTCCGCCTTCTTCGACATCATCCACCAGGATCCCGTGCTCTCCCAGGTGAAGCTGATCGCCGAGCCGTGGGACGTGGGCCCGGGCGGCTACCAGGTCGGCAATTTCCCCGTGCTCTGGACGGAGTGGAACGGGCTCTACCGCGACACGATGCGCGACTTCTGGCGCGGGCACACGGCGGTGGCCGACTTCGCCAAGCGCTTCACCGGCTCGGCCGACCTCTACGAGTCCGACGGCCGCCGCCCGTTCGCGTCGATCAACTTCATCACGGCGCACGACGGCTTCACGCTGCGGGACCTCGTCTCGTACAACGAGAAGCACAACGAGGCGAACCTCGAGGACTCGAGGGACGGCACGACGGACAACCGCTCGTGGAACTGCGGCGTCGAGGGGCCGACGGACGACCCGGCGGTGAACACGCTGCGGGCCCGGCAGCAGCGCAACTTCCTCGCCACGCTCTTCCTCGCCCAGGGCGTGCCGATGCTGCTCGGCGGCGACGAGCTCTCGCGCACGCAGGGCGGCAACAACAACGCGTGGTGCCAGGACAACGAGATCTCCTGGTACGACTGGGCCGGTGCGGACTGGGAGCTGCACGCCTTCGTCAAGCGGCTGATCGACCTGCGGCGCACGCACCCCGTCTTCCACCGGCGCGACTTCCTCCGCGGCGCGGAGACCGGCTCCGGGCTGCCCGACGTCTGGTGGTTCAGGCCGGACGGGCGCAAGATGGCGCAGCGCGACTGGGCCCGCGGCGACGCGCTGACGCTCGGCGTCTTCCTGAACGGCGAGGAGATCCCCAGCCCGGATGCCCACGGCGAGCCGGTCACGGACGACTCGTTCCTGCTGCTCTTCAACGCCTGGCACGAGGCGATCCAGTTCAAGCTGCCGGCGCGCCGCTTCGGGCTCCGCTGGGCGCACGAGCTCTCGACGGTCGACCCGCACGGGAGCGGAAACGGGAGGCTGTACGCGCCGCGCGAGGAGCTCACGGTCGAGGGGCGCTCCCTGCTCCTCCTCAGGCGCGACTTCTAGAGGCTGACTTCGCGTCCGGGCTGTCGTAGGCTCGCGCTCGTGTCGATCTTCGAGGCGATCGAGCAGGGCGACGCGGAGCGCGCGAAGGAGCTCGTCGCCGCCGATCCGCTGCAGGCGGTCGCGCGTGATCCGAGCGGCGTCTCCGCGCTGATGCTGGCGCGCTACCGGTGGCAGACCGAGATCGTGCAGGCCCTGCTCGACGCGGCGCCGGACCTGGACGTCTTCGAAGCGTCCGCGCTCGGCGTCGTCGAGCGCCTCGAGGCGCTGCTCGCGGAGGATCCCGCCCGCGCGACGGCCCGCTCCGCGGACGACGCGACCGCGCTCCACTTCGCCGCCTTCTTCGGCCAGCCGAAGGCAGCGCGGCTGCTCGTCGAGGCGGGCGCGGACGTCCACGCCGTCTCGCCGACCTTCGGCGACGTGACGCCGCTGCACAGCGCCGCGGCGGCCGACTCGCTCGAGATCGTGCAACTGCTCGTGGAGCACGGCGCCGACGTGAACGCCCGCCAGCAGGGCGGCTTCACCGCACTGCACGCGGCCGCGCAGAACGGCGACGACGCCATGCGCGAGTATCTGCTCGACCACGGCGCCGACCCGGACGCCGCGACCGACGACGGTCGCACCGTCGCGGACTTCTCGCGCTAGAGCTGCCGCTCGTACCGCACCTCGGCGACGCCGGGGAAGAAGTCCTTCACCGAGCCGTCGAAGCGCCAGCCGTGCTTCTCGTAGAAGCGCCGCGCGCGCGGGTTGTCCCGCAGGACCCAGAGCATGGCGTGCGAGTACCCGAGCTCGCGGAGCGCCAGCTCGCCGGTCTCCAGCAGCTCGCCGCCGAGCCCGCTGCCCCAGTGCGCGGCACGGACGTAGATCGCGTAGAGCTCGCCCCAGCCGGGCCGGTCCGCCTCCCGCGTGGCGCCCACGCTGACGAAGCCCGCCACGGCTCCGTCCACCTCGCCGACCCACGTCTGCGTCTCGCCGGTCAGGATTTGCCGCCAGAAGCCCTCGCGCTCCTCGAGGTCCAGCCGTTCGAGGAGCTCGTCCGGGACGAGCCCGCGGTAGGCCTCCTCCCAGGTGCCGACATGGGCCGCGGCGACGGCACGCGCGTCGTCGAGGCCGGCGCGGCGGATCATGCGTCGGATTGTCACCCGAACGGGCGAGGCAGCCGTCCGGTCACGTCGCGAAAATCCGACCATCGCCGCCGTCGCCACGTACCGTGGTCCGTTCGGGCCTGCCCAGGCGGAGCGCCTGCTCTGGCGCGCCGGCTTCGGCCCGCGCCCGGGTGAGGCCCGGACGCTCGCGAAGCTCGGGCTCGACGGCGCCGTCCTGTCCCTGACCCGCCCGGCCCGCGAGCGCATGCCCGGGTCCGCGCCGAAGGACTCCAAGGGCCGAGGGCTCGCCCCGGGGGACGCGTGGGGTCACGACCACCTCTGGTGGCTCGACCGAATGGCGCGCACGAGCCGGCCGCTCGTCGAGCGCATGACGCTCGTCTGGCACGACTGGTTCGCCACCTCGCTCGACGGGGTCGGCTCGCAGAAGCTGATGCTCCGCCAGAACGCGCTGCTCCGCCGCCACGCGCTCGGGGACTTCCGGCAGCTGCTGCTGGACATCACCGCGGACCCGGCGATGCTCCTCTGGCTGAACGGCGCGGAGAACAGCCGGCGCTCGCCGAACGAGAACTACGCGCGCGAGCTGATGGAGCTGTTCACCCTCGGCGCGAAGCACGGCTATTCCGAGCAGGACGTCCGCGAGCAGGCGCGGGCGCTGACCGGGTTCCGCTACGAGTGGAAGCGCGGCGTCGGCGCCACGAACTTCCGCTACGACCGGTCCCGGCACGACCTCGGCTTCAAGCTGATCTTCCGCAAGAAGGGCACCTTCGACTGGAAGGACGCCTGTCACCTCTGCCTCCAGAATCCGTCGCACCCCTCCTTCTTCGTGCGCAAGCTCTGGAGCTACTTCGTGGCCGTGCCGCCCGACGGTGCGACGGCGCGCGCGCTCGAGCAGCAGTACCGGAAGACGTGGCAGGTCCGCCCGCTGCTGGAGACGATCCTGCGCCATCCGGCGCTCTACCTCGGCCCGCGGATGGCGAAGCCGCCGGTGGTCGTCACGGCGGGGATGCTCCGCGCGCTGCGCAAGGGCGTCGACACGGACTCCTGGGTCTGGCTGAACGACACGGCAGGCCAGCGCCTCTTCGAGCCGCCCGAACGTCGCCGGCTGGGACGACGCGCGCTGGCTCGACACGGCCACCTTCCTCGCGCGCTGGCGCACGGCCGGCCAGGCGCTCAACCCGTACCGGATCGACAGCGGCAAGCCGCCGAAGGGCCTGCCGACGACCGCGGAGGCGCAGGTCAAGGCGGCGCTCCGCTTCTGGGGCGATCCGCTCATCACCGAGAAGACGCACTCGCTGCTGCTCGCCTACGCGCGGCGCTCGCTCGCCGAGGCCGCGAAGCAGAGCTGGAAGCAGAAGTCCTACCCGGCGCTGCTCCAGAACGCGCTCCGGCACCTCGTCGTCATGTCCCCCGACTACCAGACCGCCTGAGGAGGCTCGATGGCCGACTGCTGCGACGAGTTCAGCCGCTCCGCCTTGCTGCGCCGCGCCGCCGCCGAGGCGGGCGAGGGCCTGCCCGCGATCGAGCCCGGGATGCCGCTGCCGGCGGGCACCGGCCTCACGCGCCGGAGCTTCGTCGCGCGGACGGCGGGGGTCGCCCTTGCCGTCTACGGCGCGGGCCGCCTGCCGCTGTTCGACGACGGGATCGCGGCCGCCGCAGCCTCCGGGAAGCAGCGCGTGCTCGTCACCGTCTTCCTCCCGGGCGGCGCCGACTCGATGTCGATGCTCTTCCCGGCCGGAGACCCGCTCTACCGGAAGCTCCGCCCGACCCTCGCGCTCCCCGGCGGCACGCCGTTCGCCGAGGACCCGCGGCTCGCCTGGCACACCGCGCTCGACCCGCTCGCGACGCTGCACGGCGAGGGCAAGGTGACGGTCTTCCCGGCGATCGGCTACACGTCGCCCGACCAGTCGCACTTCACCTCGCGCCACTTCTGGGAGGTCGGGGCGACGAACGCAAACCTGCGCACCGGCTGGCTCGGGCGCTGGCTCGATCGCGTCGGCTCGGCGGACAACCCGCTCCAGGGCCTCTCGCTCGACAACCAGCTCCAGCCGTCGCTCGCGACCGCGAAGCTGCCGGTCGCCTCGCTGACGAGCCCCACCGACTACCAGTTCTGGTCGCCCGGCGTCTGGGGCGACGTCGAGAAGGGCATGCTCGACACGCTGGCCTCGTTCGGTGCGCACGCGCGCAGCAAGGACCCCGGCCTCGCCTACGCCGGCGCCGCGGCGGGCCAGAGCCAGCGGCCTGCGAAGCCAGCTCTCGGCGCTCTCCGGCAAGGACGGGATCACGAGCCCCGTGCCGTACCCGGCAAGCAAGAGCGGCTTCCCCAAGCAGCTCGCCGGGCTGGCCGCGATGCTCGGGGCGGGCCTGCCCATCCGCGCCGTCGCGGTCTCGGCGCCCGGCGCGTACGACACGCACGCGGCGCAGCCGCAGGCGCTCACGGACGGATTGGCCGTCACGGCTCCGTCGCTGCTGGCGTTCCAGCGCGACCTCGAGGCGCGCGGCCTGGCCGACCGCGTCCTGACCCTCGTCTGGACGGAGTTCGGCCGTCGGGCCGCCGAGAACGGCAGCCAGGGCACCGACCACGGGGCGGCCGGCGCCGCCTTCCTGATCGGCTCCCGCGCCAGCGGCAAGATGGTCGGCGAGTTCCCCGGCCTGACCGGGCTCGACGAGGACGGGAACCTGAAGGCGACCAGCGACTTCCGGGGTCTCTACGCCGGCCTGCTGGAGCAGTGGCTCGGCACCGACGCGGGCGCGATCATCCCCGGCGCGAACAAGTTCGCGCGGCCGCAGCTCGTCAAATGATCCGCACCGGGGCCGCAGCGCTCGCGCTCGCCGCCGCCGTCGCGCTTCCCGCGATCGCGGGCACGCATCCGGCGCGGATGCAGGTCTCCGCCCGCGAGTTCAACCTCGCGCTGTCGAAGCAGTCGGTCCACCCGGGGCGAACGATCCTCGAGCTCGTCAACTTCGGCGAGGATCCACACGATCTGCGGCTGCGCCGCATCGGCGGCAAGCGCGTCTACCGCGTCGCCGTGACGTTGCCGGGCGATCGGTCGGAGCTCGACTTCCGCGTCGTGCCTGGTAGATACAGGCTGTGGTGCTCGATCGCCGATCATCGACAGCGCGGGATGAGCGCGGTCCTGACCGTCAGGTAGCGATCGGCGGCGGCCGCCGCGTCGGCCTCGCGGACGTGGGCGATCCCGGACGGGACGCCCGTCCTCTACTTCCCGGGCGGCGGCGACTCGCGGCTGACGCGCCACCCGACGACGCGATCGCCGCCGAGCTCGGCGTCCGGCTTCTCGTCGTCGAGCGTCCCGGCTGCGGGCTTTCGGACGCGGCGCGCCGGAGCTCTCTGGCCGAGTGGGCCGATGACGTGGCGCAGCTCGCCGACGCGCTCGGGCTGGAGCGGTTCTCGCTCCTGGGCTGGTCGGCGGGCGGCCCGCATGCGCTCGCAGTCGCAGCGGGTCAGCCGGGCCGGGTCGAGCGCGCCGTCGTCGTCGCGGGGATGCCGCCGCCGGAATGGGCCGGGACGCTGCCCCGGGATCTGCAGGCGATGCTGCGCCTCTCCCGGCGCGCGCCGCTCGTCGCGCGGTGGCCGCTGGCGCGGTGGGGTGGACGGCCCGTCGCGCCCACCGGCGACCCGGACTGCGACCGCGCGTACGGCGCCGGCCGCGTCGAGTCGTTCCGGCAGGGGAGCCGCTGGCTCGCCTCGGAGCTGCGCGTCCTCGCGCGCCCCTGGGGGTTCGACCCCGGCGAGATCGAGGTGCCGGTGACGCTCTGGTACGGGGAGCGCGACCGCGTCTGCCCGCCCGAGATCGGGCGCCGCCTCGCCGCTTGGATGCCGCAGGCGCGGCTCGTCGTCACCGACGACGGCCACCAGCTGCTCTTCCCCCGCTGGCGGGAGCTGCTCGGCGAAGCCGCCGGAGAGCTCAGCGAAACTGCCCGAGGAGGAACGCCGTCCGGTCGCTGACGGCCCGCTCGTTCAGCGGGTGCCCGGCGATGTACCAGCGGGTCACCTTCGGGCGGCTCGCCGCGCGATGGAGCTCGAGCACCTCGGCGCGCGGCCGCAGGTGGTCGAGCGTCCCGTTCTGGATCAGGAGCCTCGTGGGCGCTGCATGCGTCACGAACCGGACCGGGTCGAGGGCGCGCAGGGCTGCCACGACCGGCGCGTAGGCACGGCCTCCGCGGCAGTAGCTCCCGTTCACGCGCGAGATGTACGGCGTGGCCGAGTCGAGCACGACGGCGCGCGGTCGCGCGTCGACGCCGGCGAGGATGGCGCCGAGGTCGCCGCCCCAGCTGAAGCCGACGTAGCCGAGCCGGGCGCGGTCGATCTCGGGGCGGGCGGACAGCGCGTCGAGCGCGCGCCGGACGAAGACGACTCCGCCGACGATGAGGGCCGGGTCGCGTTTGGTGCAGGTGAGCCCGTCGCGCGGCCGCGTGAGCGTCAGCCCGGCGACGCCCTGCTTCGCCAGGTCACGCGCGTCCTCGAGCTGGTCGTCGCGCGTGCCGTTCGAGCCGGGCGACCAGACGACCGCGGGGAACGGCCCATCGCCTGCGGGGAGGACGAGGTACGCCTGCTGGGCTCCGAGGGACAGGTCGCGGACGACGATCCCGTCCCGCGTGTCGCTGACGCCGTTGTCCCGGACCGCCGGGGAGCCCGCATATGCGAAGCGCTTCGCGAGCGGCGACGACGGCGGCACCGCCGCGGCCGCCGGCAGGACGAGGGCCAGCGCGGCCGGCACGGCGAGGGCTACGAGCGCTCGAGCCACCGAACGGTCTCCTCCGCCCAGCGCAGTCCCGCCTCGGCCCGCGCCAGCCCGTAGCGCAGGGTGGCGTAGCCGTACGCGCTGCTCTCCTCCCCGGCGATCTCCCGCTCGATCTCGCGGTACGCCGCGAGGTCGCCCTCGAGCCGGAGGCGCATCGCCTCGACCATGGCGATCCGCGTCTCCCTGGGCGCTGCGTCTGCGAAGAAGAGGCGGAGGAGCATCGCCTCGAGGTCCGGCTCGTTCGCCTCCAGCCACGTGCCGAACGCGGCCTGTCCGGCCGGCGTGGGCGAGTGGACCTGCTTGTCCGGCCGGTCGTTCTGCGTGACATGGCGGCTCTGCACGAGGCCGTCGCGCTGCAGCCGGGCGACGACGGCGTAGACGTGGCTGCGCGCCGGCGACCAGATATGGCCGACGCTCGCATTCACCTGCCGGACGAGGTCGTAGCCGGAGAGGGGCTCCCGCGTCAGGAGGCCCAGCACCGCCGCCTCGGTGGTCGTCAGCGCCGTCTTACGCGTCGCGCTCTGCCGCGATCGTAGTCTGTCGAGGACTAGTCCTCACCGGACTAAGATAGCACTCGCCGCGGCGATCTCGCTTGCGTCAGGCCCGCGCCGCGAGGCGGTCCTCCAGCCGCCGGCGGACTGCGGGCCAGTCGTCGTCGGTGATCGCGTACCAGGCCGAGTCGCGGCTGCCGTACTCGCAGAGCATGTGCTTGCGCGCGATCCCCTCGAAGCGGGCGCCGAGCGCCTCCATGGCGCGGCGCGACCGCTCGTTGCGGGAGTCCGTCTTCAGCTCGACGCGGTGCGCTCCCCAGCGGTCGAACGCGTGCTCGAGCATCAGCAGCTTCGCCTCGACGTTCGCGCCCGTGCCCCACGCGGAGGGGCGAAGCCAGGTCGAGCCGATCTCCACGACGCGGTCTGCCTCACGGACGGCGAGGAACCGCGTCGAGCCGAGCGTCCGTCCCGTCGCGGCCTCGAGCGTCGCGAACACGGTGTCGCCCGGCGCGAGGAGGGCGAGGAACGCGCGGAACGTCTCGCGCGACGCGGAGTAGTCGGCCTTCATCCAGCGCCAGATCGAGCGATCCTCGGTCGCGGCCTCCCAGAGCCCGTCCTCGTGCCGCGGCTCGACCGGCTCGAGCACGCACGAGCCGCCCGCGGAGCGTGGTGGCGAGCTCCGTCATTCCGGCGGCCTCAGGAACCCGAACGCGTCCGTGACGCGGAGCTCGCGCGACCGGAAGCGAAAGACGGCGGCGGGCCGCCCGCCCGCGCGGCCCGGCGCCCGGCGCTCGGCGGTCTCCTCCAGCACGCCGCGCCGCACGAGCACGCGCTGCAGGTTCGTCGCGGAGACGTCGTGGCCGAGCGCCGCGGCGTAGAGGTCGCGGAGCTCCGAGATGGTGAACGTCGCGGGCGCGAGGGCGAAGCCGACATTCGTGTACGAGAGCTTCGCGCGCAGCCGCGCGCGGCCGGCGTGCACGATCGGGCCGTGGTCGAAGGCGAGCGAAGGGAGCGAGTCCACCGGGTGCCACGCAGTATCGCCGGGCACCGCGGGGTCGACGTCGCGCGGCACGAGGCCGAGGTAGGCGGTCGCGAGCTCGCGCCGCAGCGGGTTCCGCGCTGGGTCGGAGCGCGTCTCGAGCTGCTCCAGGTGGGCGACCTCGCGGACGTCGACCTTCTGCGCCAGGTGGCGCCGGATCGACGTCTCGAGCGTCTCGTCCGGCCCGAGGTCGCCGCCCGGGAGCGCCCAGTCGCCGGCGAAAGGCTCCCGGGCGCGGCGCCAGAGGAGCGCCTGCAGGAGGCCGTCGCGAACCTGCAGGATCACGCCGAGGACCGCGTGGGTGGTAGAGTCGGGCATAGTTTTCGACTGAGAGTCTAAAACAGACGACGACGGAGGCGAAGATGAAGCGAATCGCATTCCCGGCGGTGCTCGCCGCGCTGCTGCTCGCGGGCTGCGGCGGCGGCTCCAAGAGCAGCGAGACCACGACCTCCGGCGCAGGCGCCACGACCCAGGCCGCGAAGGAGTTCAAGGTCGGTCTCGTCACCGACACCGGCGGCCTGAACGACCGCGGCTTCAACCACCTTGCCTTCGTCGGCCTGCAGAAGGCCGAGCAGGACCTCGGCGTCCAGGGTCGAGTGATCGAGTCGAAGTCGACCGGCGAGTACGTCCCGAACCTGACCTCGCTCGCCCGCCAGGGCTACGACCTGATCATCGGCGTCGGCTTCACGGAGATCCAGGCGATGGGCAGCGTCGCGAACTCCGCCCCCGACTCGCACTTCGCGATCGTCGACGTCTCGTTCAAGGACCTGACCGGGAAGCCGACGAACGTCGAGGGGCTGCTCTTCCACGAGGAGCAGGTCGGCTACCTCGCCGGCTACGCGGGCGCTCTCGCCGCGAAGGAGGCGGGCGGGAACGTGATCTCCTCCGTCGGCGGGCAGAAGCAGCCCCCGGTCGACCGCTTCATCGCCGGCTACCAGGCCGGCGCGAAGAAGGCGGTGCCGGGGATCAAGACGCTGAACGACTACTCGCAGGACTTCGTCGACCAGGCGAAGTGCAAGGAGATCGCCCTCAACCAGATCGCCGCCGGCTCGAAGGTCGTCTTCCAGGTGGCGGGCGGCTGCGGCCTCGGCGCGCTCGACGCCGCGAAGGAGAAGGGCGTCTGGGGCATCGGCGTCGACGCCGACCAGTCGCCGCTCGGGCCGCACATCCTGACGAGCGCGGAGAAGGGCGTCGACCGGGCGGTCTTCCTCGCGATCAAGGACGCCTACGACGGCAACTTCAAGGGCGGCACCGACGCGGTCTACGGTCTCGACCAGGACGGCGTCGGGCTCGGCCCGTTCAGCCCGAAGGCGCCCAAGGGCATCGAGGAGAAGACCGCCAAGATCGAGCAGCAGATCAAGGACGGGACGATCACGAACATCCCGACCGTCGTGGGCGGCTAGGGACTCCTTCTAGGGGAACTCGGTCGTGTCGGGGCGGAGGTCCAGCCGGCCTCCGTCCCGACAGTCGCCGGACTGGTACTCCTCCGGCAGCTGGTCGTAGCCGACGGCCCAGGCGACGCGGGCGATCGCCTGCGCGTGCCGGGGGTCGGCGCCCAGCTGCGAGGCGGCGAACGCGGTCCACTGCAGGCCGTAGCACTCGGTGATCGCCTCGTCGCGGACGCCGCGCATGTGGAACGACTCGTGGGCGAGGGTCTGCACCGCCCAGGCGTTCTCGAAGGTGACCTTGTGGCTCCTCGCGAAGCGGGCGAGCCCGTCGCAGGTCTCGGGCGAGAGGAACGTCTGCGGCTCGGGCGGCCCCGCCGCGGTGAAGCGCACGTAGCCGGCCTCGCTCGAGACCGAGGTCAGCCGCTCGAACGAGTTCGGGCAGTGAACCCTGACCGGGCGGCCGACGATCGCCGAGGCGACCTTCGCCCAGCGTGCTTCGTCGTGCCTCCGCCCCTGGTGCCGGGACCAGCCGAAGCCGACGGCGGCGACGAGCAGCACGGCGAGCGCGATCCGCGTGATCATGGCCGCAGTTATCGGCCGCCTCACCCGCCGGCAATAGCCGCGACCACGCGCACCTCGGCGTCGGCGCCGAGCGCCGCGTCCCAGTCGCGCTCGTCGCGGCCGTCGACGAAGACGTTCACGAGCGGGCGGCCGTGCCCTCGCTCGTCGAAGATCAGATTCGCGATCGGCAGCGCCGCGAGCGCCTCGCGCACGGTGGCGGCGTCGACCTCGAACCGCCGTTGCCCGCCCGCCTCCGCCGCCAGGAGCGACGGGAGCAGCACGACCGCCATCAGAGTTGTGCGGCCTCGACCGAGAGCACGGGCGGGAGATCGCGCGCGATCTCTGTCCAGCTCCCGTCCCTGCGGGCCCAGACGGCGCCGCTCTGCGTGCCGACGTAGACGCCTGCGTCGTCGAACGCCGTCGCCTCCCGCAGCACCGCGAGCCAGGCCCGCTGCGGCAGCCCGTCTGTCTCGAGCTCCCACGTCGCGCCGGCGTCGTCCGTCCGGTAGACGCCGAAGCGCCCGTCGGAGGTGACGCGGTTCTCGGCGCCCTCCTCGGGCACGACCCAGGCGCGATCCGGCTCGGCCGGGTCGAGCGCGATGGGGAAGCCGAAGTCCGACGGCAGCCCGTTGCCGTCCAGCCTGTGCCACGATTCACCCCAGTCGTCCGAGCGGTAGACGCCGCAGTGGTTCTGCTGCCAGAGGCGGCCCGGCTCGCCGGGATGCAGCAGCAGCTTGTGCACGCACTGGCCGACCTCGTGCGGCCCCTCGCCCGGGATGAAGTCCGCCGCGACACCGTTGTTGGCCGGCGTCCAGGTCTCGCCGCCGTCCTCGGTCCGGAACGCGCCCGCCGCGGAGATCGCGATCACCATCCGCTTCGCGTCGGAAGGGTCGATCTGGATCGAGTGGCAGCACATCCCGCCGGCGCCCGGCTGCCAGCGCTCGCGGGTCGGGTGCTCGAGGATTCCCTGCACCGGCGCCCACGTGGCACCGCCGTCGTCGGAGCGAAGCAGCGCGCCCGGCGCGGCGCCGAGGAAGAGCGTGCCCGGTTCCGACTCGTGCCCGGGCTCGACGTGCCAGGCCTTCTCGAGCGTCAGCCCCGACGACTCCGGCAGGCCGATCTCCTCCGCGCGCTCCCACGTCTGCCCGCCGTCGCCCGACCGGTGGACGGTCGCGCCGTAGACGAAGTTGTTCGCCGCCGCGTAGAGCGTCCCGTCGCGCGCGTCGCGCGTACCGTGGAAGACCTCCCAGCCGGTGAGCCGCGGCTCGTCGACCGACCAGCCGTCCCCGTTCTCGCGGATGAAGAAGAGTCCCTTGCGCGTTCCGATGAGTAGCGCCCGGCCCACTGCAGAGTGACCGTAATCGAGAAGGGAGCCCGATGCCAACGTTGACCGGCGAGCAGATCAGGTACTTCGAGGAGCCGAACTTCGCCGTGGTCGGCATCGTGACCCCGAGGAACGAGCCGCGGACGAGCATCGTCTGGGTCGACTGGGACGGCGAGAACGTCGTCTTCAACACGACGACCTTCCGCGCCAAGGGGCGGTACCTGAAGGAGAACCCGAAGGTCAGCGTCACCGTCTGGGACCGGGACGACCCGTACAGCTACATCGAGGTCGTCGGCACGGCGGAGCTCGACGAGGAGGGCGCCGCCGAGCACATCAACCGGCTCTCGCAGAAGTACGAGGGCAAGGACTTCAAGGACCCGGTCGACCGCGTGATCGTGCGCGTTCGTCTGGAGCTGGTCTTCGACCACACGTAGCGGATCCGCGGCGGATTCGGCGAGGGGTCACGCATTTGCACGTCCCGGTGGGTTCAACTTGACGAAATGCGCAGCCGTGGGAGATGCTGCGCGGCGTGACGACGGATCGTGGACCCGTCAGCCGGCCTCGTTCCCTCGACGGGGTCGACAAGGGGATCATCGAGGCGCTACAGGACAACGGCCGCGAGTCGTTCCGGCGGATCGCCGAGAGGGTCGGGGTCGCGGAGGCCACCGTCCGCTCACGCTACTCGCGGCTCGTCGACGACGAGATCCTCCAGGTCACCGGCGTCACGAACCCGCTCGGGCTCGGCTTCGACGCACAGGCGATGGTGGGGGTCAAGACCGCCGGCCCGCCCGAGCTGATCGGCGACGAGGTCGCGAGCTGGCCCGAGGCGAGCTACGTGGTGATCGCGGCCGGCCGCTTCGACCTGATCGTCGAGCTCGTGTGCGAGGACCGCCGCCACCTGCTGGAGCTGACGAACCGCATCCGCGCGGTCGACGGGGTGCTCTCGACCGAGACGTTCCCGTATCTCCAGCTCGTGAAGCAGGTCTACGCCTGGGGCGCGCGGCTCGGCCCCGGAGCGGAGGAAGGCGCCGCGTGAGCGTCGAACCGGAGGTCGGCCCATGAGTGCCCTCACGGAAGCGAACGGCGCGCAGGAGCTGTCCGGCGGGCCCGAGCCGGACGTCCGGATCGATCACGTCACGAAGGCGTTCGACGACGTCGTCGCGGTCGACGACCTGTCGCTCGAGATCCCGCGCGGCAGCTTCTTCGCGCTCCTGGGTCCGTCCGGCTGCGGCAAGACGACCACGCTGCGGATGCTCGGCGGCTTCGAGGAGCCGACGAGCGGGACGATCCTCCTCGGCGGCGAGGACGTGACCGATCGGCCGCCGCACAAGCGCGACGTCAACACGGTCTTCCAGAGCTACGCGCTCTTCCCGCACCTGACGATCTTCGAGAACGTCGCCTTCGGGCTCCGCCGCCAGAAGGTCGCGAAGGACCAGATCTCCGGGCGCGTCGAGGAGATGCTGCGCCTCGTGGAGCTCGGCGGGCTGGGGAAGCGCAAGCCCCGGCAGCTCTCCGGCGGCCAGCAGCAGCGCGTGGCGCTCGCCCGCGCCCTCGTCTGCAAGCCGCAGGTGCTGCTGCTCGACGAGCCGCTCGGCGCGCTCGACCTGAAGTTGCGCAAGCAGATGCAGCTGTTCCTGAAGCGGCTGCAGCACGACGTCGGCATCACCTTCGTCCACGTCACGCACGACCAGGAGGAGGCGATGACGATGGCCGACCAGATCGCCGTCATGCACGGCGGCAGGATCGAGCAGCTGGGCGCGCCGCAGGAGCTCTACGAGCGACCGCGCACGGCCTTCGTCGCCGGGTTCCTGGGCGTCTCGAACCTGCTCGACGGCGTCGTCTCGGGTGGCGGGACGGTGCGGCTCGACGGGGCCGGCGAGGTGCACGTCTCGGACGGGCTTCCGCCCGAGGGCGCGCGCGTCTCGATCGGCGTCCGCCCCGAGAAGGTGCGGATCGGCGGCGGTGCGTCCAACACGCTCGACGGCACCATCTTCGAGCGCGCCTACATCGGCGTCTCGACCCAGTACCTCGTCGACACGCCGGCCGGACGCCTCGTCGTCTACGTGCAGAACGCCGAGACCGGCGCCACCCCGGCCGGTCCGGGCGATCCACTGCGGATGTCGTGGGACCCGGAGTCGACCTTCGTCGTTGAGTCAAGGGAGGATGCGGAATGACCCAGCGGATCACCCGGGCGGACCTGCTGCGGCGGAGCGCCGCCGCGGGCTTCGTCCTGGGCTTCCCGACCATCGCCGCCGCGTGCGGCGGCTCGTCGTCGACCGGCGCGTCGTCGACCGGCACGGCCGGCTCGCAGCAGCTCGCGAAGACGCTGCGCTTCTCGAACTGGACGCTCTACATCGACGTCAACGAGAAGACGAAGAGCCACCCGACCCTCGACCTGTTCGAGAAGAAGACGGGCGTCCACGTCGACTACGTCGAGGACATCAACGACAACGCCTCGTTCTTCGGGAAGATCCAGGGACCGCTGTCGCGCGGGCAGTCGATCGACCGCGACATCATCGTCCTGACCGACAACTCGCGCTTCCCCTCCCTGATGATCCAGAAGGGCTGGACGGAGAAGCTCGACAAGAGCGCGATTCCGAACATCAAGAACCTGCAGCCCGCGCTCGCGCACCCGAACTGGGACCCGGATCGCACGTACAGCCTCCCGTGGCAGTCCGGCATGACCGGCATCGCCTGGAACGCGAAGCTGACCGACCCGGTCACGACGATGGACCAGCTGCTGGAGGATCCGAAGCTGAAGGGGAAGATCACCTTCCTGAACGAGATGGCGCGACGCGATGAGCCTCGTCATGCTCGCGGACGGCGACGACCCGAGCCACGTCACGGACGCGAGCTTCGACCGCGCGTACAACAGGATCAAGAAGGCCGTCGACTCGGGCCAGATCCGGCAGTTCACCGGCAACGACTACTCGGGTCCGCTGGCGAAGGGCGATCTCTCCGCCGCGATGGCCTGGTCGGGCGACATCGTCCAGCTGCAGGCCGACAACGACAACCTGCACTGGAACCTGCCGGACACGGGCGGCGACATCTGGACGGACAACATGCTGATCCCGACGGGCGGCGACGTCTTCACGGCGTCGACGTACATGAACTTCGTCTACGACCCGGCGATCGCCGCGAAGATCGCGGCCTACGTCAACTACGTGACGCCGGTCGTCGGGGCGAAGGAGGTGCTCGCCAAGACCGACCCGAAGCTGGCGGCGAACCCGCTCATCTTCCCGACGCAGAAGATGCTCTCGCAGGTCGCACATCTTCGACTCGAAGGCGCTGAACAACCAGAAGTACCTGGAGAGGTGGGCGGCGCTGGTCGGCGGCTGAGCGAACCATGGCCTTCGTCCACCGCCACCGCTGGCTGACCCCGTACCTGCTGCTCGCGCCCGGGCTCCTCTGGCTGGCGGTCTTCTTCCTGGTCCCGCTCGGGTTCCTGGGCTATCAGTCGCTCCAGTCCGGGAGCTTCGACGTCGGCTACTCGTTCACCTGGGCCTGGGGGAACTACTGGGACGCGATCAGCACCTACCACGAGCAGTTCATCCGCTCGTTCGTCTACGCGGGGATCGCGACGGCGCTCGCGCTCGTGATCAGCTACCCGCTGGCGTACTGGATCGCGTTCCGCGGCGGCCGCTGGAAGAACCTGCTCCTGCTGGCCATCATCGCGCCCTTCTTCGTCACGTACCTGATCCGGACGCTGGCGTGGGAGACGATCCTCTCGGACAACGGTCTCGTCGCCAACACGTTGCGCCACCTGCACCTGCTGGGCCAGGACGGCCGCCTGCTCGCCACCTCGATCGCCGTCGTCGCGGGCATCACCTACAACTTCCTCCCCTTCATGGCGCTGCCGCTCTACGTCTCGCTGGAGCAGATCGACCCGAGGCTGATCGAGGCCTCGCAGGATCTCTACGCGAGCAAGGTCACCGCCTTCCTCAGGGTGACGCTGCCGCTCTCGCTGCCCGGGGTCTTCGCGGGGACGCTGCTGACCTTCATCCCGGCGGCGGGCGACTTCATCAACGCGCAGCTGCTGGGGACGCCGCGGCAGCACATGATCGGAAACGTGATCCAGTCGAAGTACCTCGAGCTCACGGACTATCCGGCCGCGGCGGCACTGTCCTTCGTGCTGATGGCGGCGATCCTGATCGGCGTCCTCATCTATGCCCGCGCGCTCGGAACGGAGCGCCTGACCGGATGACCGCGTCGGCCGAGCCGCTGCCCGTCCGCGCCGTCCCCGGCGTGCTGTCGCGCGCGCTGGCGTTCGTCCGGCGCAACCTGCTGACCGCCTACGCGGTGCTCGTCTTCGGCTACCTGCTGATCCCCATCGGGGTCGTGATCCTCTTCTCGTTCAACAACCCGGCGGGCCGCTTCAACTACACGTGGCGGGAGTTCACGCTCGACAACTGGCGCAACTGGGACGGCGTTCCGGGCCTGAAGGACTCGATGGTGCTCTCGCTCGAGATCGCCTTCCTCGCCGCTCTCGGCGCGACGATTCTCGGCACGCTGATCGCGCTCGCGCTCGTCCGCTACGGCTTCCGCGGCCGCGGCTCCACGAACCTCCTGATCTTCCTGCCGATGTCGACGCCGGAGATCGTGCTCGGCGCGTCGCTCTTGACGCTCTTCCTGAACCTGAACGTCGTGCTCGGCTTCGGGACGATCGTGATCGCCCACATCATGTTCGACATCAGCTTCGTCGTCGTGACCGTGAAGGCGCGGCTGATCGGCTTCGACCGCCACCTCGAGGAGGCCGCGATGGACCTCGGCGCCGACGAGCTGACGACGTTCCGGAAGGTGACGCTGCCGCTGATCGCGCCGGCGATCCTGGCCGGCGGGCTGCTCGCGTTCGCGCTCTCCGTCGACGACTTCGTCGTCACGTACTTCAACGCGGGGCCCGAGATCACGTTCCCGCTCTTCGTCTGGGGCGCGGCCCGCGTGGGCGCGCCGCCGCAGGTGAACGTGTTCGGCACGGTCATCTTCGTCGTCGCGCTCACGGCGATGCTCGTCAACGTCCTCCTCCAACGCCGAAAGGGACCTGAATGACCGCACCGACCACGACGCCCCGCGGGATCGATCTCCAGCAGACCGCACGCGACCACCTCTGGCTGCACTTCACGCGGATGGGCGGCTACCGCGACGCCGACGTGCCGATCATCGTCCGCGGCGACGGGTGCTATCTGGAGGACGCGAACGGCAAGCGGTATCTGGACGCGCTCGCGGGGCTCTTCTCGGTGAACATCGGCTACGGCTACGGCGAGGAGATGGGGCAGGCCGCGCTCGAGCAGATGCGCGAGCTGCCCTTCTACACGAACTGGTCGTACGCGCACCCGCGCGCCATCGAGCTCGCGGGCGAGATCGCCTCGCTCGCTCCCGGCGACCTCAACCGCGTCTTCTTCGTCTCGGGCGGCTCGGAGGCGGTCGAGTCGGCCTGGAAGCTCGCGCGCCAGTACTACGCCGCCCGGGGCGAGAAGCGGCTGCGGTCGGCGGTGACCCCCGGAGGGCGCGCGGGCGCCACCGAGCCGGAGGTGATCCACGACGCGATCGTGGCCGCCGCCCGGCCCGGGCCGCACCGGACGAAGGCCATCGCCCGGCACCTCGCCTACCACGGCACCACGATGGGCGCCCTCTCGCTGAACGGGATCCCGGCGATCCGGGCGCCGTTCGAGCCGCTCGTGCCGGAGGTGCGGCACGTGCGCAACACGAACCGCTACCACCGGCCGCTCGACGAGACCGAGGAGGAGTTCACGGCGCTGCTGCTCGACGACCTCGAGCAGGCGATCCTCGCCATGGGCCCCGAGACGGTCGTGCCTCGTGCACATGGAGCCGGTGCAGAACGCGGGCGGCGCGTTCACGCCGCCCGCGGGCTACTGGCGCGGCGTGCGCGAGATCTGCGACCGCTACGACATCCTGCTCTCGGCCGACGAGGTGATCACCGGGTTCGGCCGGCTCGGGCACTGGTTCGGCTCGGAGCGCTACGACATCCGCCCGGACATCGTCACCTCCGCGAAGGGGCTCTCGTCCTCGTACGCGTCGATCGGCGCGGTGATCGCGACCGACCGCGTGATGGAGCCGTTCCTCGACGGCTCGAGCATGTACACGCACGGGATCACCTTCGGCGGGCACCCCGTCCAGTGCGCCGTGGCGCTGAAGAACATCGAGATCATGAAGCGCGACGGGATCGTGGACGGCGTGCTCGAGCACGAGGAGGCGTTCCGCTCGACCCTCGCGCAGCTGCTCGAGCTGCCGATCGTCGGCGACCTGCGCGGCTGCGGCTTCTTCTACGCGCTGGAGCTCGTCAAGGACAAGGAGACCCGCGAGTCGTTCACGCAGGAGGAGTGCGAGTCGCTCCTGCGCGGCTTCCTCTCGGGCGCGCTCTTCGAGCGCGGCCTGATCTGCCGCGCGGACGACCGCGGCGACCCGGTGATCCAGATCTCGCCGCCGCTCGTCGCCCGCCAGCCGGAGTTCGACTCGATCGTCGGGATCCTCGGCGACGTGCTCGCCGAGGCCTGGAACAGGCTGCACTAGCGTGCGAGGTCCTGGTCGTCGGCACGGGCGGGGTCGGCGCCGCGGCGGGCGCGATCGCGCAGCGTCGCTCCTTCTTCGAGCGGTTCGTCTTCGCGGACCTCGACCCGGCGCGCCCGCAGGCGCTCGTGGACTCGCTCGGCGAGCCGGACCGCTTCGCGGCGGCGCAGGTCGACGCCTCCGACCCGGCGGCGGTCGCCGCGCTCGCGCGCGAGGTGGGCGCGGACGCGATCCTCAACGCCACCGACCCGCGCTTCAACCCGCAGATCTTCGCCGCCGCGTTCGACGCGCGGTGCACCTACCTCGACATGGCGATGACGCTCTCGCGGCCCCACCCGGAGCGCCCCTACGAGGAGACCGGCGTCAAGCTCGGCGACGCGCAGTTCGAGCAGGACGAGCGCTGGCGCGAGGCGGGGCTCCTCGCCCTCTGCGGGATCGGCGTCGAGCCGGGCCTGTCGGACCTCTTCGCCCGCTACGCCGCCGACCATCTCTTCTCCGAGCTCGACGAGGTCTCGATCCGCGACGGCGCGAACCTCGTCGTCGACGGCTACGACTTCGCGCCCACGTTCTCGATCTGGACGACGATCGAGGAGTGCCTGAACCCGCCGCTCGTCTGGGAGCGGGGGCGCGGCTGGTACACGACGGAGCCGTTCTCGGAGCCCGAGCTGTTCGACTTCCCGGAGGGGATCGGCCCCGTCGAGTGCGTCAACGTCGAGCACGAGGAGGTGGCGCTCGTGCCGCGCTACCTCGACTGCCGGCGGGTCACGTTCAAGTACGGCCTCGGCGAGGAGTTCATCGGCGTCCTGCGCACGCTGCACAAGCTCGGGCTGGACTCCACCGAGCCGGTGCCCGTGCGCGGCGTCGAGGTCGCGCCGCGGGACGTGCGTCGCCGCGGCGCTGCCCGACCCGGCGACGCTCGGCGACCGGATGACGCGGCAAGACGTGCGCCGGCACCTTCGTCACCGGCACCGGCAAGGACGGCGCGCCACGTGCCGTCCTCCTCTACCACGTGGTCGACAACGAGCAGGCGATGCGGGACTACGGGCACCAGGCGGTCGTCCTGCAGACGGCGTTCAACCCGATCGTGGCGCTCGAGCTTCTCGCCTCGGGCGCCTGGAAGGGCAGCGGAGTTCTCGGCCCGGAGGCGTTCGACGCGGTCCCGTTCCTCGAGCTGCTCGGCGAGTACGGCGCGCCGCACGGGATCGAGGAGCGGGACCCGTCGACGGGCGCCCGTATGCAGGCCGGCTAGACGGCGCCCACCAGCCCTGTCCGCGCGCCCGTGCGTGCGTCGAGCGGCACGTAGTCCCGCTCGTCCGCGCCGGTGTAGACCTGGCGCGGCCGCGCGATCTTCTGCTCCGGATCGTCGAGCAGCTCGAGCCACTGCGCGAGCCACCCGGCCGTCCGCGGGATCGCGAACATGACCGGGAACATCGACACCGGCAGCCCGAGCGCCTGGTAGATGATCCCCGAGTAGAAGTCGACGTTGGGGTAGAGCTTCCGCGAGACGAAGTACTCGTCCTCGAGCGCGATCCGCTCCAGCTCGAGCGCGATGTCGAGCAGCGGGTTGCGGCCCGTCACCTCGAACACGGCGTCGGCCGTCTCCTTGATGATCGTCGCGCGGGGGTCGTAGTTCTTGTAGACGCGGTGGCCGAAGCCCATCAGCCTGCCTTCGCCCGCCTTGACGTGCTCCACGAACTCGGGGACCCGATCGACCGAGCCGATCTCGGCCAGCATCTTCAGCACCGCCTCGTTGGCGCCGCCGTGGAGCGGCCCGTAGAGCGCCGCGGCCGCGCCTGCCATCGCCGAGTACGGGTCGACGAGGCTCGATCCGATCGCCCGCATCGCGTTCGCCGAGCAGTTCTGCTCGTGGTCCGCGTGCAGCACGAACAGCACCTCGAGCGCCCGCTCCAGCACCGGGTCGGCGGTGTACTTCGGCTCGGCGACCTTGAACATCATCGAGAGGAAGTTGCCGGTGAAGCCGAGGTCGTTCTCCGGGTACACGTACGGCAGTCCGAGGCTGTGCCGGTACGAGAAGGCGGCGATCGTCGGCACCTTGGCGATCAGCCTGATCACCTGCGCCATCCGGATCTCGGGGTCCTCGACGCGTCCAGCCTCGGGGTAGAAGGTCGAAAGCGCAGCGACCGTCGAGACGAGCATCCCCATCGGGTGCGCGTCGTAGCGGAAGCTCTCGATCAGCGTCTTCACGTTCTCGTGCAGGAACGTGTGGTGCGTGATCTCGTCCGTCCACGCCTCGAGCTCGGGCGCGTCCGGGAGCTCCCCGTGGACGAGGAGATAGGCGACCTCCAGATAGGTGCTCCGCTCCGCGAGCTGCTCGATCGGATAGCCGCGATAGCGGAGAATGCCGCGGTCGCCGTCGATGAACGTGATCGCGCTGCGCGTGGCGGCCGTGTTCAGGAAGGCCGGGTCGTAGCTCATCAGTCCGAAGTCGTCCTCGTCGACCTTGATGCGGCGCAGGTCCGGCGCGTGGATCGTCTCGTCGACGATCGGGAGCTCGTAGCTGCGCCCGGTGCGGTTGTCGGTGACGGTCAGTGTGTCCTGGGGCATGGCTGCAGCCTCCTCCACTGTGGGTGAGCTAGGGGGTCGCGGGCGCCGGGGCGGACCGGCAGACGCCCGCCTCGATCGCCGCCGCCGCGACGGCCGCCGCGACGGCCGGCGCGACCCGGCGGTCGAAGACGCTCGGGATCACGTAGTCGTGCGAGAGCTCCTCCGGCGGGATCGCCGAGGCGATCGCGTGCGCCGCGGCGACCTCCATCTCCGGCGTGATCGTGCGCGCGCGGACGTCGAGCGCGCCGCGGAAGACGCCGGGGAAGGCGAGGACGTTGTTGATCTGGTTCGGGTAGTCGCTGCGCCCGGTCGCGATCACGGCCGCGACGTGCTCGATCGCCTCGGGCTCGACCTCCGGGTTCGGGTTCGCCATGGCGAAGACGATCGGGTCGCGGGCCATGCGCTCGACGCCCTCGACGGTGATCGCGCCCGGCACCGAGAGCCCGACGAAGACGTCGGCGCCCGCGAGGAGGTCGTCCGCGCTCCCGCGGAGGTCGCCCGGGTTCGTCAGCTCGGCGTACGCGGCCTTTGCCGCGTTGAGGTTCGGGCGTCCCGGGTAGAGCGCCCCGTGCTCGTCGCAGCCGACGATGTGGCGCGCGCCGGCCGCGAGCAGCGTCTTCGTGACCGCGGTCCCCGCCGCGCCGCAGCCCGTCGTGACGATGCGGACGTCCTCGATCCGCTTACCCACGACGCGGAGCGCGTTCACGAGCGCGGCGAGGACCACGATCGCCGTTCCGTGCTGGTCGTCGTGGAAGACCGGAATGTCGAGCTCCGCGCGCAGGCGCTCTTCGATCTCGAAGCAGCGCGGCGCGGAGATGTCCTCGAGGTTGACGCCGCCGAAGACGGGGGCGATCGCCTTCACGGTGGCGACGATCTCGTCGGGGTCGGTCGTGGCGAGGCAGATCGGAAAGGCGTCGACGCCGCCGAACTCCTTGAACAGGACCGCCTTGCCCTCCATCACGGGCAGCGCCGCGTCCGGGCCGACGTCCCCGAGCCCGAGCACCGCGGTCCCGTCGCTGACGACGGCGACGGTGTGGGCCCTGATCGTGTGGCTCCAGGCGAGCTCGGGGCGGTCCGCGATCGCCTGCGAGACGCGGGCGACTCCGGGTGTGTAGGTCATCGAGAGATCGTCGCGGGTCTTCACGGGCGTGCGCGGGACGACCTCGATCTTGCCGCCGAGGTGGAGCTGCATCGTCCGGTCGTCGACGTGCAGCACCTCGATCGCGGGCAGTGCGTCGACGGCCTGTGCGACGTCGGCCACCTGCTGTGCGCTCGCGGCGAGAATGGTGACGTCGCGCGTCTTCGTGTCGCCGTCGACCGAGATGAGGTCGATGGCGTCGAGCAGCGCGCCCTGTTCGCCGACGGCCGCGGCGAGGCGTGCGAAGGCGCCGGGGTGGTTTTCGAGCCGGACGCGGAGGACGGCGCTGAACTGAGGCGACGGATGCGGCATCAGTCGACGACGCCGATCTCGCGGCGGAGCTGCTCGATGGCGAGCGCGCGGGCGACGTCGAGGGTCGAGATGACCCCGAGGGGCCGGTGCGCGCCCGTGGCGCGGACGACGAGGTGCGTCGTCTCGTGCTCGGCCATCAGCTGCGCGGCGCGCTCGAGCGTCTCGTCCGGTGTCACCGTGACGAGCGGGCTCGCGGAGACGGCGCCCGCGGTGCGGTCGTCGGCGGCGCTGGCGGAGGCGACGAGATCGAGGTCGGAGACGATGCGCCAGTCGTCCTCGTCGAAGACGACGATGGCGTGGACGCGGTAGGAGGCCATCATCCGCGCGACCGTGCGCAACGGCGTTTCCGGGGCGCAGCTGATCACGCCCGGCGTCATCACGTCGCTGACGTGGGCCTGGCTGAAGGGCACGGGGAGTTGTGTGGTCATGTCGGAATCGTCGCGCTCGCGGCGTGAGCCGCCATCCGCGGAGGACCGGCCTTCGGCTGCGGGAAACCCGCGACGGCTACGCTCCGCCGCGTGCAGGTAACGGTCTGCGACGTCGGTCCGCGCGACGGGCTCCAGAACGAGGCCGAGGCCCTTCCGCCCGCGGTCCGCGCCGAGCTCGTGAACCGGCTCGCCGCGGCGGGGCTGCCCCGGATCGAGGCCGTGAGCTTCGTGCGCGGCGACCGCGTGCCGCAGATGGACGGGGCGGAGGAGGTCGTCGAGGGGATCGCCGAGACCGACGCCGAGCTGTCGGGGCTCGTGCTGAACGTCCGCGGCTGGGAGCGTCTCCGCGCGACGCGCCTCGATCGCGTCAACTGCACGCTCGCGGCCACCGAGTCGTTCAACCGCCGGAATGCGAACGCCTCGCTCGAGGAGGCCACGGCACGGGTGGAGGAGATCCTCGCCGCGGCGGACCGGCCCGCGACGGTGACGCTCTCGGTCGCCTTCGGCTGCCCGTTCGAGGGGCGCGTCGACCCCGCGGTCGTGGTCGAGCTCGCGCGGCGCTTCGACAGGGAGCGAAGTCGTGCTCGCCGACACGATCGGGGTCGCGACGCCTGCGGCCGTGCGGCGCCTCGTCGAGGCGACCGGGGCGGCGGGCTTCCACGGCCACAACACGCGCTCGGCCGGCTATGCGAACGCGCTCGCCGCGCTCGAGGCGGGCGTGAAGGTGCTGGACGCGTCGGTGGGAGGTCTCGGCGGCTGCCCCTTCGCGCCGCGTGCGACGGGCAACATCGCGACGGAGGATCTCGTCTGGCTGCTGGAGGGCGAGGGGGTCGACACGGGCATCGACCTCGACGAGCTGATCCGCGTCTCGCAGTGGCTCGAGGGCGTGCTCGGCCGGCCCCTCGAGGGCTACTGTGTATCGCGCCGGCGTCTGGCCCTGACCGCGCGCCGCTCAGGCTCGGGTCTGGCGCGCACCGCACCCAGCCCGAGCCACGAGGCCAGGTCCTCCAGCTCGGACTGCACGGCCCTGGTCATGGTGCGGGTGAACCTGACGTCTTCGTGGATCGCGTGCACCCGCAACACGGAGGCCTTGCGGTCGGCGGTGGCGTCGACCTTCCCGACCAGCCGGTCGTGGTGGAGTACCGGGAGGGCGAAGTAGCCCCAGCGGCGCTTGGCCGCGGGCTTGTACATCTCGAGCGTGTATTCGAAGTCGAACAGCTCCTGGGCGCGGATCCGGTCGTAGACGAGCCGGTCGAACGGCGACAGCAGCGCCGTGCGCCCCTCGAAGTCCTCGCCGAGCGCGGCGGGGTCGACGCGCCACTCACCCGCGGTGCCGTCGACCACGGCCGGCTCGCCGGCCTCGCCGACGTCGACCGGCTCGATCGGCATCTTGGTGCTCTTCTGCCGGGCGATGCCGAGCGAGACGAGCCGCCGCTCGTTCTTGACCCGGCGGGCCTCGTCGACCGACGGGACGACGACGTCGGCCGGGTACACGCGCTCGGCCAGGTCCCACAGCCGCTCCCGCCCGACGCGCCCGGCGATCGCGACCTCGCCGCGCATCATCAGGAGCTCCAGCATCTGGGTGACGTTGCGGCTGTTGGTCCATCCGCTCGAGGCCCACGGCACGACGCACGTGTCCGGGATGTCGCGCGAGGTCAGCGGCCCGGAGCTGCCGAGCAGGTCCAGGATGTCGCGCCGGAACCGGTCGTTGTCGCGGAGCCAGGCACGCGTCCTCTCGTAGATGGGCGCCGTGCCGGCCAGGCACAGCCCGACGTCGCTCATCGGCCGCACCAGCGCGTTGTGCTCGAACAGCGTGCGGTCCTGCTCCAGGGCCTGCTGGAGGTCGGCGGGCTGGTACGACGCGCCGAGGCGGCTCCAGGCGACAAGGTCCGCGCTGGGCGCGATGGCCGCGGTCGGATCGATCTGCAGCAGGGTCAGCTGCTGGACGACCGCGAGCAGCTCGGTCGGCCGGGGTGCGTCGAGCAGTTGCGCGCGCACCGCGATGCGCCTCGCCTCCGCCTTGGTGAGCCGGTGCACGGACGGGAGGCTACGTCAGGGTGTCGGATCGTGGCTTCACGAATCGTCCGCGCTGGAACAACGGCCGACTCTCAGCAGCTCTCGCCGCCCTGCACGGTGACGACGACCTTCCCGACGGCCTGGCCCTCTGCGAGATAGCGGATGGCCTCCGGGACGGCGGAGAGCGGGAACGTCCTGTCGATCAGCGGTCTGATCCGTCCGGCTTCGATCAGGTCCGTGAGGACGAGCAGGGGGTCTCTCGTCGTCGACCGTGCGCGGGTTCATTCGCTGGCTGACGAAGGGTGAAACCACGAGCAGTCGGATGAAGCGAGGCATGGCTCTTCCGATCCAACGAGCCCCCGGACCTCCGAAGCGCTCATGCCCGATGAGCACGTAGGTTCCGCTGGGAGCCAGCGCACGCCTGCAGTCTGCAATCGTGCGGTTCCCCGGAATGTCGAGAATGAGGTCGTAGCGCTCGCCTTCCCGGGTGAAGTCCCGCTCGGTGTAATCGATGACCTGATCCGCGCCGATCGACCGAAGGGCGTCCAACTTGCTCGTGGTGTCCACCGCGGTCACACTTGCTCCATAGGCCTTGGCGAGCTGCACGGCGAAAACACCGACGCCGCCACCCGCGCCGTTGACGAGGACCCTTTGTCCCGGCTGTACGTGCCCCTGATCGCGAATGCCCTTGAGTGCGATCAACCCGGAGGTGGGTACGGCCGCGGCTTCGTTGAACGAAATGTTCCCCGGCTTCAGCGTCAGCTTGTCTTCGGGAACAGACGCGTACTCGGCATAGGCGCCGCCGTTGTGCATCTGATGGCCGTGGACGCACTCGCCGAAGACGTCGTCACCTGGCTTGAACCTCGTCGCGTTGGGGCCGACCGACTCAACTCGTCCCGCCAGATCCGTTCCCGGAACGGGGTTCTTGGGTCGGAGCAACCCGGCCCCAATGAGGCGGACGACGTAGGGCAGGCCCGTTACGACGTGCCAGACGTCTGGATGGACGGAAGCCGCGTGGACGCGTACGAGCACCTCGTCGTCCTTCACCTCGGGCGTGTCCACTTCTCGAAGCTTCAGGGCGTCTGGTGAGCCGTACCTGTCCTGGACGATCGCCTTCATCACGCGTCCGCGTGCGGGGCCGACCACAGCTCAGGCCCGCGGCCGGTACTCCGACGGCCCGGCCAACACGACGAGGTATCCATCGGGATCGCGCAGCCAGATCTCTCGTTGCTTGGCGTTCGGGTTCACGTGCACATCACGCTCGACCACGGCTCCAACACCTCGTGCGCGCTGCACCGCCCCGTCGAAGTCCGAAACCTCGAACCAGAGCAGAGCGCCGTTTCCGAGGGGGACGTCACTCGACGCGAGCGGCCCGTGGTGGTCCTCCACGTCGATGTGGTGCAGCTGCAGGATGAGTTCCCCGCCACTCACCAGTTGCTCATACTCCTCGCCTCCGTGGGCGCTCTCGGCCTCGAGGATCTGCGCGTAGAACCGGCTGGATGCCGGGACGTCGCTGACGACGATGAGTGGCTGCGGCCAGACCTTCGTGGTCACTCGGACAACTCTAGGGCCGGAACAGCTGCGTGGGCGAGCCTTCGGGAATGTCCCTCGAGCGGGGCCGCTATCGCGTCGGCGCGAGCCGCGGCATAGCATCGCTTCCGTGGCCAGTTGGGCCATGCGACAAGCGCGGAGGTCAGCATCACCGCAATGGACACGAACCGGCATGCTGGACGCGTCGCACTCATCACCGGTGCGGCCTCGGGCATAGGCCGCGCTTCCCTTCTTCGTCTCGCGCAGGAGGGGGCCGCAGTCGTCGGCTGCGATGTCGACCAGCGGGGCCTGGACGAGGCGTGCGCATCGGCCACAGCGCTCGGCGGGCGCTGCGACGTGGTTTGCGCCGACCTCCGCAAGGTCGAGCAGATCGAGTTGATCGTGCGCCGTGTGCTCGAGGCGCACGGCCGCGTCGACATCCTCGCGAACGTCGCAGGCGTGTCCGACGGATTCGTGGCCCTTCACGAGGTGTCGGACGACGAGTGGGATCGTGTCCTCGACGTGAACTTGACCGCGCCCATGCTGTTGTGCCGTGCCGTGCTGCCTCACATGCGCGCCGCGGGCGGTGGCGCCATCGTCAACGTCGCTTCGATCGCCGCCCTCGGCGGCAACGGCGGTGTCGCCTACTGCGTCTCCAAGCACGGGCTTCTCGGCCTGTCGAAGTCGATCGCCTGGATGTATCGCGACGAAGGCATCCGCTGTACGGTCATCTGCCCTGGGCGTGTCGAGACCAACATCCGCGCGAGCGCCCCTCACATCAGCGAGTGGGGTTACGAACGCCAGGCGTCCTTTCTCGCTCTGGCCGAGCGCATCGCCCAGCCCGATGAGATCGCCACGCTTCTCTCCTGGCTCGCCAGCGCTGAAGCGTCGAACATGAACGGCGCCGTGGTGTCGGCCGATGGCGGCTGGCGAGCACCGTAAGGGAGCGCGCCGCTGACTCCAACGGCGAGCCAGCCGAGGCGTGCCGCAATCGTTGCCGTCTCGATCTGTCACTGTCTTGCCTGTCAACGTCGGACCGGAAGCGCCTTCGGGATGCAGGCGGCGTTCAAGGCGGATCAGGTGCAGGTCGTCGGTCGCTTCGGCGACTTCGTGCGAATCTCGGACGAGGCGGACAGAAAGGAGCATGTCTTCCATTTCTGCCCTGACTGCGGGTCGCAGGTCTTCGGCACGGAACCGACGGAGCCAGATCTGATCGTCGTCTCGGTCGGCTCGTTCGCCGACCCGTCGTTCCCGCCGCCGACGGAGTCGGGCTACGACTCTCGCCGTCATCACTGGCTGGGGCTGCCCGACTCGATCCAGCGTTACGCCCCCGAGCTGTGGGACTCGGTGCGACCTCTCTACGAGGCCGGCAGGTACGCGGAGGCGGCGGACAGGGGCCGCGAGCTCATCGAGGCCCGCCCCGACCAGGCGTACCTCTACTACAACGTGGCCTGCTGCGAGAGCCTCGCGGGCCGGACAGCCGACGCCGTCGAGCACCTACGGCAGGCGATCGAGATGTGGGAAGGCTGTCGCGACATGGCGAAGGAGGACTCCGACTTCGATCCGATCCGGAACGAGCCCGCTTTCGAGGAACTGGTCGCCGGCTAGGGGCAAAGCTCACAGGTGCCATTCGCGCACGGTCGCGCGCCCGAACGTGGTCCCGCCGGCGCAGCTCGGTGGCTACAGCACCGCGTGTGTGACGTCTACTCGACGCCCTTCAAGAATGCGAGCACGCGTTGCTTGAGCAGCTTCGCGGCACCTTCGTCGTAGTCGGGCAGGCTGTTGTCGGCGAACAGATGCCGATCGCCGGGATACAGGAACAGCTCCGCGCCCTCGACCGTCTCAGCGAGCTCGCGCGCGGCGGGAAGGTCTTCCACGGCCCACTCGTCGTCCTCCATCATGTGGATCTGGAGGGGGACTCCCGGCGGCCATGAGCCGCCGAACTCGGAGGGCGGGAAGGCGGCGGAAAACAGCAAGGCTCCTTGCGCGCCGGGACGCGTCTGGGCCAGCTCCTGCGCTCCCATCACCCCGAGCGAGAAGCCGGCATAGACGAGCTCGTTCGGCAAGCTCTCAGCGGCGAGCCGACACCGCTCGCCGATCGTGTCGAAGCCGACCTGCCGGGCGTAGCCAACGCCCTCGTCGAGGTCGGTGAAGGTCTTGCCGTCGTAGAGGTCGGGGGCGTGGACCGTGTGCCCGGCTGACCGGAGCTCGTCGGCGAAAGCAAGGAATCCCGGTGTCTGTCCCTGTGCGTGGTGAACGAGCAGTATCTCGGCCATCGCGGCATTCCTAACACGCCCCGGGCGGTTTGAAACAACGAGGCGTGTCGCCCACCGTCAGGCCGCAGCCCAGCACACGTTCAAGGAACAAGGTGCGTCCCGCGGGCGAGACTTCGCCACGCGCGGCCAGGCCCGTCTGAGGGAAACGGAATCTCGATCACGAAGGTCGTCGTGTCGTCCGTCGCGTGTCGCAGGTAGGCGTCCAGAGCGCAGAGATCATTGCGGATTCGACGCTCGGGACGGGCATCTCGCGGCGACGTGCCGCTTGGGCGTCTATTCGGAAAGCCAGCCCTCGCGATATCGGGTTAGTTCGCCTCTCGGGAATCGGGCATACGCCTCGCCCGCGTCGGTCGTCTCCCGCTCGACGCCGGCGCCGTGGCGCTGCGCGGCTTCATCCACGGTGTAGGCGCCCCAGTCGGGGCTCCTCGAGCGGTCGCGGGCGCCGACGGCGAGTACCAGGCAGGGCCGCTCTCCGGCGCCGATGATCACATGGCCCGTCCCAGGAGGGCAGTGCACGAAGTCCCACTGGCGTAGCGGGCGCTCCTCACCTTCGACGATGGCCAGCGCCTCCCCGGCGAGCACGAGGAAGTCCTCCTGGTCGTTCTCCCGGTGGTACATCGCCATCGGCTCGCCGGGGCTGAGAACGGTGAGGTTGATCCCGAGCTGCAAGAAATCCGCCGCGCCCTCGAAGCCTGCGCCCTCGAACTCGCAGAGGACGCCGCGCCCCTTGCGTTCCCACCATTGCGTCTCGCGCGCGTTGACGACGAACCAGCCCTGCCCTTTCGGGACACGTCCGTGCTCGGTCGACACGAGCGGCGACTCAGGAACCACCGACCTGAGACTGCCATACGCGGCCACACATCGGGCGCCACGCTGGGCGAGGCCTCGCCACCTCGACCGAGCCACCGCTCGCTCATGGGACATTCCTGAACGCTCGCCCAGACGGCGATCGTCTCGCCTCAGGCCTGGCCGCGACCGCGTATGAGGAGGAGGGCCAGCGCGACGACTGCCGCCGCCGCCAGGAGAAGGCCGTCATCCAGAGCCGGGCTGGCGCTGAAGAGCGAGTCGATCACGATGCCGGCGAAGATGAGGATAAGGGAGAGCACCAACCCGACACGGGCCCTGTGCCAGTGAGCATGGCGGAGCATGCACTAAAGATAGGGCGTGTCCCTCGCATGACGGCCGAAAACCGGCATCGCGGACCCTCTGCTCACGCGGAACGGAGCCCGCACGACAAGTGCCCAAGGGACATTCTCGAACACTGGCCCAGGCCAGTGTCCTCACGCCCGACTCGGGGTGCTCGCGCGGCTAGGACGCCGTGACCGCGCCGGTCGCACGCGCGGCGGCCGCGGCCGCGGCGAACGCGTTCAGCAGGCGCGCCACGTCCTCGTCCGAGGTCTGCCAGTTGGAGACGGAGACGCGGATCGCCTTCCGCCCGTCCCAGGTCGTTCCCGAGAGCCACGCCTCGCCGCTTTCCTGGACTGCGGTCAGCACGGCGTCCGTGCGCTCGTCCGTCTCGAAGCGGAACAGCACCTGGTTGAGGACGATCGACGTTGAGCAGCTCGACGCCGGGGAGCGCTGCGAGCTCGTTGCCGATCCGCCTCGCGTGCGCGCACGTGCGCTCGACGAGCTCGGCGACGCCGCTGCGGCCGAGCTGGCGGATCGCCGCGTAGACGGCGAAGCCGCGGGCGCGGCGGGAGAACTCTGGCGTCCAGTCGACCTGGTCGCGTACGGCGCCCTGCGTCGTCCTGGATCAGGTACGCGGCGGTCACCCCCATCGCGGCGCGGTGCGCCTCGGGGTGCCGGCAGAGGGCGAGGCCCGGAGTCGTACGGGACGTTCAGCCACTTGTGGCAGTCGGTCGCCCAGGAGTCGGCCCGCTCGGCGCCGGCGACGAGGTGCCGGAGCTCGGGGCTCGCCGCCGCCCAGAGGCCGAAGGCGCCGTCGACGTGGAACCACGCGCCGGCGTCCGCTGAGGCGTCGGCCAGCGCGTTCGAGGTCGTCGAATGCGCCGGTGTTCACCTCGCCGGCTTGCCCGCAGACGATCGTCGGACCGTCGCCTTCGCCGGAGCACCGCGCCGACCGCGTCGACGTCGATCCGGCCCTGGTCGTCGGCCGGCACGACCGCGAGCGAGCGCTCGCCGATCCCGAGCAGACGGAGGGCGCGGTCGACGGTGACGTGGCGCTTCGCTCCGACGACGACGCGGATCGGCGGCGACCCGGCGAGGCCGTCGCGGTTCACGTCCCAGCCCGCGCGGCGGAGCACCTCGTGGCGCGCCGCTGCGAGCGCCGTCACGTGTGCCATCTGGCAGCCGGTCACGTACCCGGCCGAGACGCCGTCCGGGAGCCCGAGCAGCTCGGCGAGCCAGTCCGTCGCGACCTCCTCGACGACGGACGCCGACGGGCCGGCGACGTAGAGGCCGGCGTTCTGGTCCCACGACGGAGGTGAGCCAGTCGGCGGCGAGCGCCGCGGGTACCGCGCCGCCGATCACGAAGCCGAAGTAGCGGCCGCCCGGGATCGCGACGATGCCGCCGTCGGCGTCCTCCGGCGAGCTCGGCGATCACCGTGCGCGGATCCGTCGGCGACTCCGGCAGCGGTCCGCCCAGCCTGGCCCCGCAGCTCGTCGACCGAAGCCGGCGGGTACACGGCGCGCTCGTCGAGCGAGTCGAGGAAGTCGGCGGCGAGCTCCGCCGTCAGCTCCAGCAGCTCACGGTTCTCGCTCATTCGTTCGAGTGTACGTGCGCGATCCCCGCCCGGACGAGCGCGGCGATCTGCGCCTCGTCGTGGCCCGCCTCGCGGAGCGCATCTCGGCCGTGTGCGCGCCGAGCGGCGGAGCGGCGGACGGGAGGCGCGCGCGCTCGCCGTCGAACGAGACCGGCGGGCCGACGGTCGTGTACGCGCCGAGGTCCTGCGAGGATCCCGAGCGCGGCCGTCTGCTCGTGGGTCGCCGCGCGCCGCGACGTCCTGGACCGGCGCCGCGGGCACGCCCGCGGCGCGGAGCCGCTCGAGCCACGCGGCGCTCGTCGCGGCCGCGAGCCGCTCGGAGATCGAGCGCGACGAGCTCGTCGCGATTCTCGCACCCGGCCCGGGTTCGGCGCGAAGCGCGGCTCGTCCGGCAGCCCGAGCGCCTCGCGCAGCGCCGCGTAGAGGCGGTCGTTCCCCGCGCAGATCATCAGCTCGCCGTCCGCGGTCGGGAACGCCTGATACGGGACGATCAGCGGGAAGCCGGTGCCGCTCCGCCGCGGCACGTCGCCCGCGCCGAGGATAGCCGGTCACCTGCGTTCCGACGAGCCCGAGCGCGACCTCCAGCAGCGAGAGCTCGATCGTCGCGCCCGCCGCCCACCGTGAGCGCGGCGACGACGGCGAGCGCCGACCAAGGCCCGGTCGCGAGGTCGATCAGCGACGTGCCCACGCGCACACCGGGGCGATCCTCCTCGCCGGTCAGCGAGACGATGCCGACGAACGCCTGCAGCAGCGGGTCGTAGCCCGGCTCGCTTGCGAGCGGCCCGCACGGAGCCGAACGCGCCGATCGAGACGTAGACGAGCTCCGGGTTCCGCGCGCGCACGACGTCCGGTCCGATCCCGCGCTCGACCGCGAGCCCCGGCCGCAGGCTCTGCACGAAGACGTCCGCGCGCCGTCTGCGACGCGCAGCAGCGCGTCGCGTCCCTTCGCGCTCGCTGAACGAGAGCGCCAGCGAGCGCTTGCCGGCGTTCGCGGCCTGGAAGAGCGGCCCGCACCGGCGACGAACGGCGGGCCCCAGTGCCGCGCCTCGTCGCCGCCGTGCGGGTGCTCGACCTTGAGCACGTCCGCGCCGAGCGAGGCGAGAATCTGCGTGCAGTACGGTCCGGCGAGCGACGTCGTCACGTCGACGACGCGGACACCGGAGAGAGGGAGGAACCCGCTGGCCATCGAGTCGCGACCATACGCGAGCCCGGAAGACCTCCGGACGATGCAGCGCCTCGTCCAGGAGGCGTGGCGCCTCGTCGGCCCGAAGAACGAGCGCCACGTCGGCGACGTCGCGTGGGCCGCCTACCAGCACGCGGGGCGCGAGCCCGAGTGGGAGCGCCGGCTCTGGCTCGACGAGGGCGAGCTCGTCGGGTACGGCTGGCTCTACCGGCCGCAGGCGACGCTGGACTGGCAGCTTCACCCGGGGCGCCCCGAGCTGCTCGAAGCGGTGCTCGACTGGTTCGAGTCCGAGGCATCGAGGCACGCTCGTCACGTCCGCGCTCGCCGACGACAACGGCGCGATCGAGCGCCTCCGTTCCCGCGGCTACGCACCGGTCGAGGACGGGCCGTGGCTCGCGTACCTGCTCCGCGGCCTCGACGAAGATCGACGAGCCGCGCGCCCGACGGCTTCCAGCTGCGGACCGTGACCGCGACGCCGACGTCGAGTCCCGCGTCGAGGCGCACCGCTCGGCGTTCGCTCCCTCCCGCGTCACCGTCGAGAGCTACCGCCACGCCATGCGCGCGTGGCCGTACCGCGCCGACCTGGACTGCATCGCCGTCGCGCCGGACGGGCGCGTCGCCGCCTACGTGCTGGCCTGGTACGACGACGAGAACCGCGTCGGAGAGCTCGAGCCGGTCGGGACGCATGCGGACTTCCGGCGGCTCGGCCTGGCGCGCGCGGCCAGCTTCTTCGCACTGCGGCGGCTGCGCGACGAGGGCGCGGAGCGGGCGATCGTGCTCTGCCGCGGCGACGAAGGCTATCCCGCGCCGAAGCGGCTCTACGAGTCGGTCGGCTTCCGGCAGCACTCGCGGTCGATCGAGTTCCGGCGCGCCTGAGCACGGCGTAAGTGCGGCGGCGACCGCGCGTCCTCTTCGAGCGACTTAGCCGCCTGTCTACCCGGGCTGGTTCCCCTCCAGCGGGACGAGGAAGCTTCGCGTGAAGTCGATCACGACCTCGTCCCGCTGGTTCAGCCCTTGCGTCCGCACGGTCACGATCCCGGAGCCCGGCCGCGACTCCGAACGGCGCTTGGCGAGCACCTCCGTCTCCGAGCGCAGCGTGTCTCCCGCGTAGACGGGAGCCGGGAGCCGGATCTCCGACCAGCCGAGGTTGACGGCGCCCGCCTCCGAGGTGTCCGGTACCGAGAGCCCCATCACGAGCGCCAGCGTGAACGTGGAGTTGACGAGCGGCCGCTCCCACTCGGTCGTCGCCGCGTACTCGGCGTCGAAGTGGATCCGGTTCGTGTTGTGCGTCAGCGCCGTGAACCAGACGTTGTCGGCCTCGATCACCGTGCGCCCGAACCGGCTCCGGTAGACGTCACCGACGGTGAAGTCGTCATACAGACGGCTCATGTCGCCATGATCCCACGGCGTGGTCGACGCGATCTACCACCTGCTGACCGATCCCCCGCAGGCCTATCTGATCCTCTTCGCGGTCTGCGCGGGCGACGCCGTCTTCCCCGTTCTGCCCGGGGAGTCGTCGCTGATCCTGGCCGGTCTGCTGACCCAGGTCGGGGAGCTGCACATCGCGCCGGTGATCGCGGTCGGAGCGGTCGGCGCGTTCGTCGGCGACAACACGATGTACTGGCTCGGCCGCAAGGTCGGACGCCCCGTGCAGGAGCGGTGGTTCATGGGCGACCGGACGCTGCGCCTGATCGGCTGGGCGGAGCGCCAGCTGGCCGCGCGCGGCGGGGTGATCATCGTCGTCGCCCGCTTCGTGCCGGGCGGCCGCACCGCGGTCACGTTCAGCGCCGGGCTCGTCCGCTTCGGCTGGGGCAAGTTCGTGCTCTTCTCCGCGCTCGCGGCGGTCCTCTGGTCGACGTACGCGACGCTCGTCGGCGTGCTCGGCGGGCGGATGTTCGAGGACAACCCGTGGCTCGGTCTCGCGACGGCGTTCGTGCTGGCAGCCGCGATCGGGCTCGCCGGCGAGGGCTTCCGCCGCGTCAGAACACGAGCTTGACGAGCAGGATGATCACGACGATCGTCAACACGAACATGATCAGGATCGTGAAGCCCAGTGCGACGCCGCCGATCGCGAGCTTGGCCGGGATCGCGACCGGCCGGCCGGTCTCGAAGGACCGCGCGACGTCCTGCTCGACGCGCTCCTGAATCCGGCGAGCGAGGCGGTCGCCCCAGTCCTCCGTCTTCGGCTCCGGGGCCGTCTTCAGGGGCGGGAACTCCGCCGGCCCGCCGTCGATCGAGAGCTGGTAGACGTGCTCGTGCTGGATGTCCTTCAGATGCGCCTCGCCGAGGTCGTGGATCGCGGCGCCCTCGGGGAGCTGGTTTCCGAGCAGGGCGCGCGTCGTCTCGGAGAGCAGGATCTGCCCCCCGTGGCCGGCCGAGGCGATTCGCGCCGCGCGGACGACGTCCAGGCCGACGTAGCCCTCGTCGCCGACCGTGGGCTCGCCGGTGTGGAGGCCCATGCGGACGCGGACCTCGACGCCGCCGGGCCAGTCGTGCTCCCGCAGCCCTCGCTGCGCCGCGACGGCGGCGCCGACGGCGTCGCGCGCCCGCGGGAACGAGAAGAAGAACGCGTCGCCCTGCGTGTCGATCTCAGTGCCGCCGAGCTCCCCGAACCGCTCGCGGATGATCCGCCGGTGAGCGGAGACGACGTCGCCGTATCGGTCGCCCAGCTCCTGCAGGAGTCGCGTCGACCCCTCGATGTCGGTGAAGACGAAGGTGACCGTGCCCCCGGGAAGCATCGACACGGCGACTACCGTACAGGGCGTGAACCGCCTGGCCGACGAGACCAGCCCCTACCTGCTCCAGCACGCGGAGAACCCCGTCGACTGGTACGCCTGGGGCGAGGAGGCGCTCGCGCGCGCCCGCGATCTCGACCGGCCGATCCTGCTCTCGATCGGCTACTCCGCGTGCCACTGGTGCCACGTCATGGAGCGCGAGTCGTTCGAGGACGACGCCACCGCCGAGCTGATGAACCGCCTCTTCGTCAACGTGAAGGTGGATCGTGAGGAGCGGCCGGACCTCGACTCCGTCTACATGGACGCGGTCGTCGCCATGACCGGGCACGGCGGCTGGCCGATGACGGTCTTCCTCACCCCGGACGGGCGCCCCTTCTTCGGCGGGACGTACTTCCCGCCCGAGCCGCGGCACGGGCTGCCGAGCTTCGGCCAGCTGCTGGAGGCGGTCGCCGAGGCGTATCGCGACCGGCGCGACGAGGTCGACCGGCAGGGCGCGGCGCTCATCGACCACATCCGGCAGGCGAGCGACGCGCGGCCGTCCACGGAGCCGCTGACCGAGGGGATCCTCGTCGAGGCCCAGGCGGCGCTGCGCGAGGGCTTCGACGCGCGCTGGGGCGGGTGGGGAGGGGCGCCGAAGTTTCCGGCCGCTTCGACGATCGAGCTGCTGCTCCGGCGGGGCGAGACGGAGATGGCCGGGCGCACGCTGGACGGGATGGCGCTCGGCGGCATGTACGACCTGCTCGGCGGCGGCTTCCACCGCTACTCAGTGGACGAGCGCTGGCTCGTGCCGCACTTCGAGAAGATGCTCTACGACAACGCGCTGCTCGTGCCTGCGTACCTGCACGGCTGGCTCGTCACCGGGACGGAGCGGTGGCGTCAGGTCGCCGAGGAGACGTGCGACTACCTGCTCCGCGAGCTGCGCCTGCCCGAGGGCGGCTTCGCGTCGGCTCAGGACGCGGATACCGACGGCGTCGAGGGGCTGACGTTCACGTGGACCGAGGAGGAGGGAGTGCCGCCCGAGCTGCTGCAGCCGTTCGAGCACGGGCGCTCGGTCCTGCGCGGGGAGCTGGACCCGCAGACGAGGGCGCGGCTGCTCGAGGAGCGCGAGCGGCGGCCGAAGCCGGCGCGCGACGACAAGGCGATCGCCGCGTGGAACGGTCTTGCGCTCGCTGCGCTCGCCGAGGCGGGCCGGCGGCTCGGGCGCGAGGATCTCGTCGACGCGGCTCGCGGCTGCGCGGCGTTCGTCCTCCGCGAGCTCTCGCGCGATGACGGGAGGCTCTGGCGCACGTGGCGCGGTCGCCCGCAGCACGACGGCGTGCTCGAGGACTACGCGGACGTCGCGCACGGTCTCTACGAGCTGCACGTCGCGACAGCCGAGCTCCGCTGGCTCGAGGAGTCGCAGCGGCTCGCGCGCCTCGCCGTCGAGCTCTTCGGGGACGACGAGCGGGGCGGCTTCTACGAGACGGCGGTCGACGCGGAGCGGCTGATCCTGCGCAAGAAGAGCTTCGACGACCACCCCACGCCGAGTGGGAACTCGATGCTCGCCTACGTCCTGCTCCGTCTCTCGCGGATCTACGGCGACGACGACCTCGAGCGGCGCGCGGTCGGCGTCCTGCGCCTCCTCCACGGCGCGCTCACGCGAGCACCGGGCTCGTTCGGCTGGGCGCTCTGCGCGCTCGACCTCCATCTCTCCCCGCACCGCGAGCTCGCGATCGTCGGCCCGCCGGGCTCCGCCGTCGCGGGGGCCGTGCTCGCGGGGTTCGACCCGAACGCCGTCGTCGCCTTCGGCCCGGCGGAGGGCGTTCCGCTGCTCGAGGGAAAGGCGCTCGTGGACGGGGAGCCCGCCGTCTATGTCTGCGAGCGCTTCGCGTGCCGCGCCCCGGTCACCGATCCCGCTCAGCTCGGAGCGGTCCGGCGTGAGCCGTCCGCAGCCGACGCCTAGGCTAGGCCTACCGATGATGAGCCGCACGCTGACCTGGGACGGTTGCGTCAACGTCCGCGACCTGGGCGGGCTTCCGACCGAGGACGGTGCCCGCACCCGCTTCGGGGTCGTCATCCGCTCCGACAACATCCGCCGGCTGAACGAGTACGAGACGCTCGAGCATCACGGCGTCACCCGGGTCGTCGACCTGCGGCTCGCCGGCGAGCTGGCCCTCGACCCGGAGGGCGACCTCCCCGTGGAGCACGTGCACGTGCCGCTGCTCGACTTCGACCCCAAGTACTACGCCGACCTCGAGGAGCGCGCCCTCGCGTCGGACCCTGCGGAGTACCTCGAGTGGTCGTACCTCGACTTCCTCGAGCGCTTCCGACTCAACTTCGGCTCGGTCGTGCGCGCGATCGCGCAGGCCGAGGGCACCGTTTGCGTGCACTGCATGGGCGGCCGCGACCGCACCGGGCTCGTCACGGCACTCCTGCTCCGGCTCGCAGGCGTCTCGCGCGCAGACGCGGCGGAGGACTACTGGTTGAGTGAGGATGCGCTCCGCGAGCCGCACGAGCGCTGGGTCGAGGAGGCGCCGGACGAGCGCGAGCGTCGGCGGCGGATGATCTTCGCGGTCGCGCCCGTCAGCTCGATGGAGGGCGTGTTGGCGGAGCTCGAGCGCCGGTACGGGTCGGTGCGCGACTACCTCGCGGGCGCCGGCGTGCCCGCATGTGAGCTCGACGCGCTGCGGGCCCGCTTGCGGGAGGAGTCGTGACGGCCGTTCGCGAGGCCTGAGCGGGCATGTCGCGGAGGCCCGTCGTCTTGATCGCCGCGCTCGCCGTCGGCCTCGCCGTGCTCGGCGGCGCTGCCGCCCGCATGAGCGCGACGCCGGGCGTCACCTCGAAGGCGATCCTGCTGGGCTCGAGCGGCCCACTCACCGGCGAGGACTCGGCTGCGGCGGGCGTCCTGCGCGGCGCCGAGGCGTACTTCAAGTTCGTGAACGCCCGCGGCGGAGTGAACGGCCGCAGGATCACGTTCCGGTACTACGACGACGCGGGCGACGCCGACCGGGCGGTCGAGAACGCGCAGCAGCTGGTGGAGCAGGACCAGGCTTTGGCGCTCTTCTCCACGGTCGGCACGAATGCCAACCTTGCCGTCCGCCCGTACGTGAACGCGGCGAAGGTGCCGCACCTCTTCGTCGCCGCGGGCGCGACGACCTTCGGCCGCGACTCCAAGCGATATCCGTACACGATCGGGTACCAGCCGGCCGACTCCGTGGAGGGACAGGCCTACGCGCGCTACCTGCTGGCGACAGCCGCCAGGAGGTCGAAGATCGCCGTCCTCTACCAGAACGACGCCGACGGCAAGGATCTGCTCGCCGGGCTCGAGAAGGGCCTCGGCACGAACACGGGGAAGATCGTCGCGACGGCGTCCTACGAGCCGACCGCGACCGACGTCCAGCTCGAGATCGCCCAGCTGAAGGCGTCGGGCGCGAACACGCTGATGCTCTTCGCCCGCGACAGAATCGCGGGCCAGGCCTACGAGTACGCTTTCAGGCTCGGCTGGAAGCCGCAGATCTACGTCGACGACGCCGCGTCAGCCTCCGCGCTCATGAAGCGGGCGCCGCAGCGCGCGGCCGAGGGCTCGATCTCGATCGTCTTCGCCAGGGATCCCGAGCTGCCCGCCTTCGCGGACGACGCCGGCACGACGCTGGCGCGAGCCATCGTCAGGAAGTACGTCCCCGGGGCAAGCCCGAATGACGGCTTCCTCGTCGCCGGCATGGCGTCGGCGTTCACGATGGTCGACGCGCTGAAGAGGGCCGGCAAGAACCCGACGCGCGAGTCGCTGCTGAAGGCGGCGACGAGCCTGACCGAGGCGGACAACCCGTTCCTCCTGCCGGGGATCGTCGTCAGGACGAGCTCGACGAGCCGCTTTCCGATCACCCAGGTGAAGCTGCGGCGGTGGACGAAGGGCAAGTGGCAGCTGCTGGGCGGGCTCGTCTCGGTCAAGCCGTGACGCGAGAGGGGAGGCGCCGCGCGCCTCCCCTCCGTGCCCTGCCGACGGTTGCTGACGACCGTGGAGCACCCGTCAGCTCGGCGGCAGGAGCACCTTGTCGATCACGTGGATGACGCCGTTCGACGCCGCGACGTCGGTCTTGACGACCTTCGTCGAGCCGTTCAGGTAGACGGAGCCATTCCGGACGGCGATGCGCACGCTCGCGCCTTCGAGCGTCTTTGCCGAGCGGAGCTTCACGACCTGCGCGGCGCGCACGTCGCCCTTGACGACGTGGTAGAGCAGGACCTTCCGCAGCTGCGCCTTGTCCTTCCCGAGGGCGGCGAGGGTCGCCTTCGGCACCTTGGCGAACGCGGCGTCGGTGGGCGCGAAGACGGTCAGCTTGCCGGAGCCCGTCAGCGCGCCGGCGAGGCCGGCCTGCTTCGCGAGCTTTACGAGGGTCGTGAACTGCCCCGCCGACTGGGCGGTCTGGACGATGTTCTTCTGGGTCGCGACGTTCTGCCGCGGCGCCGCGGCAGCGGTGCCGGCCGCCACGCCGACCGCGACCGTCGCGGCAAGCGCCGTGAGGCGGAGAAGGGCCCGCATCAGACGGCCCTCGCATCCGGCTCGCCTGCCCGCGCCAGCGCGGGGAGGCGGAAGAGCTCGTAGACGGCAGCGAGGCCGACGAGCCCGTAGACGATACGGGAGGCGGCGTTCGTCTCACCGAACTCCATGCCCCCGAAGATGGCGGCCACGAGGTCGAACCCCGCGATCGCGATGAGGCCCCAGTTGAGGCCGCCGACGATGATCAACGTCATCGCAGCAAGGTCGAGTTTTCTCACCGTGTGCTCCTTTCTGTACAGGATTTGTCCAGAGAAGGTACAGGTGGGTTGGCGGTGTGTCAAGCTTTTGTCCAACTTCTGTTACACTCGGCCCCGTGCACCAGCTTCGGATCGGCGAGCTTTCCCGGCGCACGGGCGTCAGCCCGGAGCTGCTGCGTGCGTGGGAGCGGCGCTACGGGCTCCTGCGGCCCGTCCGCACGGACGGCGGCCTCCGGGTCTACGCGGTCGAGGACGAGAGCCGGATCCGGCGGATGCAACAGCATCTCGAGCGCGGCATCGCGGCCGCCGAGGCGGCACGGCTCGTGAACGCGGAGAGCGTCGCCGGACAGCCACCGGCGGATGAGCTCTTCGAGGAGCTGCTGGCGTTCGACGACGAGGGAGCGAACGCGGTGCTGGATCGGGCGCTGGCCCGCCTGAGCACGGCCGCGGCGCTGCAGGCGGTCGTCTTGCCGGCGCTGCGGCGGATCGGCGAGGGCTGGGAACGGGGCGAGGTCACGGTTGCCCAGGAGCACTTCGCCAGCAACCTCGTCCGCGGCCGCCTGCTCGGGCTGGCGCGTCGCTGGGACCAGGGCGTCGGGCCGCGCGCGCTGCTCGCGTGCGCCCCCGGCGAGCTGCACGACATCCCGCTGATCGCGTTCGGACTCTCGCTCCGCGCCCACGGCTGGCGGATCGTCTATCTGGGGGCGGACACGCCGTTCGAGACGCTCCGCACGGCGGCGGCGGCGGTCGCCCCCGAGCTCGTCGTCCTCTCGTCGTCCATCATCCGACCGGTCGACGTGGAGGAGCTGGACCTGCTCGCGGCCGTCGCTCCCGTGGCGCTCGCGGGCGCCTGGGAGGCGAGCGTCGCGGCGATCCGGCTCGCGGGCGATCCGGTGGACGCCGCACGAGACGTCGCCTTCGGCTCGAGGGAAGGAGCCTGAAGGCCGGAGGCGAAGGGAGGCGCTCGTGCGTCTCCGCCTCGGTCAACTCGTGGCGGCGCTTGCGCTGGGATCGGCGCTGGTCGCGGCCTCACCGGCAAACGCCGGCGTCAACCCGCAGCTCGCCGGGCTGCAGGTGGCTCTCCGCGCGCACGGCCTCTACCTGGGCCCGATCGACGGCGTCATGGGCCCGCAGACGCGTGCCGCGCTGAAGGCGTTCCAGCGGAAGAAGGGCCTCGTCGCCGACGGTGTCCCCGGCCCGCGGACGCGCGCCAGGCTCGGCCCGCTCGGCCACCCGCTCTTCGGCGCGCGCACGCTCCTGCCCGGACGCTTCGGGAACGACGTCTCGGTGCTCCAGTTCCTGCTCACGCGACGCGGGCTCTACAGCGGCGCGCTCGACGGGTACCTCGGCCCCGAGACGGCCAAGGCGCTGCGCCGCTACCAGCGGGCGCAGAAGCTCGCCGCCGACGGCGTCGCCGGCCCGCGCACGCTCGCCTCGCTCGGGATCAAGGGCAGGGTGCCGCTGCCGCAGCGCGCGGTTCGCGCCTCGCAGCGGCGCTACGTCGTGCGTCCCGGTGACAACCTGACGGCGCTCGCCGCGCGGTTCGGCACCTCGCTCCGCGCGCTCGCGGCCGCGAACGACCTGAATCCCGCACGCCCGCTCTTGATCGGCACGAAGCTCGCGCTCCCGGCGGCGACTGCCGCCACGTCGTCCTTCGCCGTCCGCGACCTCCTCACGACGACGGCGCGCCGCTACGGCGTCGACGAACGTCTCGTTCGCGCGTTGGCTTGGATGGAGTCGGGCTACCAGACGTCGATCGTCTCTTCCGCCGGCGCCGTGGGCGTGATGCAGACCCTCCCGGAGACGCGGGACTACGTCGAGACCGTGCTCGTCGGGAAGCGGTTCCCCCGAACCGTCGCGGGGGACGTGGAGGTCGGCGTTCTCTACCTGCGCAGCCTCCTCCGCCGCTTCAACGGGGACGAGCGCCTCGCCCTCGCGGCCTGGTACCAGGGCGAGAAGGCCGTCAGGGAGCACGGCGTCTACAAGGTGTCGAAGCCGTTCGTCGCGAACGTGCTCGCGTTGAAGCCCCGCGTGTGACGTAGGCTCCGCGCCATGGCGCGAGAGCTGCTGGAAGCCCCGCTGGACGAGCTGCAGGCGGAGGCGTGCCGGCTCCGCGACGAGGGTCACGGGCGGCTCGTCACGTACTCGCCGAAAGTCTTCATCCCGCTGACGACGCTCTGCCGGGACGTGTGCCACTACTGCACCTTCGCGAAGCCGCCGCGACGCGGGCAGCGCGCGTACATGACGATCGACGAGGTGCTGGAGGTCGCGCGGGCAGGCGCCGCCGCAGGCTGCCGCGAGGCGCTCTTCACGCTTGGCGACAAGCCCGAGCTGCGGTACCGGGTCGCACGCGAGGAGCTGGCCGCGCTCGGCTGCTCCTCGACGCTCGAGTACCTCGGCCGCGCCGCGAGGGCCGTCCTCGACGAGACGGGGCTGCTGCCGCATCTGAACCCGGGCGTCCTGACCCGCGCCGACTTCGAGGCGCTGCGTCCCGTGGCGCCGTCGATGGGGATCATGCTCGAGACGCTTTCCCCGCGGCTCTCGGAGCGCGGCGGCCCGCACCACGGCTCGCCGGACAAGGAGCCGACGGCCCGGCTCGAGACGATCCGGCTCGCCGGCGAGCTCCGCGTGCCGTTCACCACGGGGATCCTGATCGGGATCGGCGAGACCCGGGTCGAGCGGCTCGAGGCGCTCGTCGCGATCAAGGAGCTCGGCGACCGGCACGGCCACATCCAGGAGGTGATCGTCCAGAACTTCCGCGCCAAGCCCGGGACGAGGATGGCGGGCGCGCCCGAGCCGACGCTCGAGGAGCTCCTCTGGACCGTCGCCGCGGCTCGGGTGCTGCTCGGGCCGCACTGGTCGATCCAGGCGCCGCCGAACCTGACGGAGGACTTCCCGCGCCTGCTCGACGCGGGGTTGAACGACTGGGGCGGCGTCTCGCCCGTGACGATCGACCACGTCAACCCCGAGGCGCCGTGGCCGGAGCTGGACCGGCTGCGTGCGGGCACCGAGAGCCGCGGTCACGAGCTCGTGCCGCGCCTGACGGTCTATCCAGGTTACGTCGACGGGGCCTGGATCGACCCGGCGGTGATGCCGCACGTCCTGCGCGCGTCCGACGCGCTCGGGCTCGCACGCGAGGACGCTTGGTCGCCGGGAGAGGACGTCGCCGCGCCCTTCGTGCCGCGCGACGCGCTGCCGGTGGACACGCGCGACGAGCTCGGCGAGGAGGAGATCGTGCGGCTCTTCCGCGCACGCGGCGCCGAGCGGGACCGCGTCTTCGCCGCCGCCGACCGGCTGCGGCGCGAGGTGAACGGCGACACGGTCAGCTACGTCGTGACGCGGAACATCCAGTACACGAATGTCTGCTACTTCCGCTGCGGCTTCTGCGCCTTCTCGAAGGGGAAGTTGGCGGCGAACCTGCGCGGAGCGCCCTACCTCGTCCCGCACGACGAGATCCAGCGGCGGGCGGTCGAGGCCTGGGAGCGCGGCGCGACCGAGGTCTGCCTGCAGGGCGGCATCCATCCGGCGTTCGACGGCGACTACTACCTCTCCGTCGTGCGCGCCGTGAAGGAGGCCGTGCCGGAGCTGCACGTCCACGCGTTCTCGGCGCTCGAGATCTGGCAGGGCGCCGTGACGCTGAACCTGCCGCTGCGGCTCTACCTCGAGCGCCTGCGCGACGCGGGTCTGGCCTCGCTTCCGGGGACGGCCGCCGAGGTGCTCGACGACGAGGTGCGCCGCGTCATCTGCCCTGACAAGGTGACGTCGGGACAGTGGCTCGAGGTCCACGACAGCGCTCACCGGGTCGGGTTGCGCTCGAACAACACGATCATGTTCGGGCACGTCGACGGGCCGCGGAACTGGGCGCGGCACCTGCTCGCCGTCCGCGGGCAGCAGCGGCGAACCGGCGGCTTCACGGAGTTCGTGCCGCTCCCGTTCGTCCACATGGAGGCGCCGATGTACCTGAAGGGGCTCGCGCGTAGGGGGCCGACCTTCGGCGAGGTGCTGCTGATGCACGCCGTCGGCCGCCTGGCGCTGCATCCATGGATCGAGAACGTCCAGGTCTCGTGGGTGAAGGCCGGCCCGGAAGGGGCGAGGACCGCGCTTCGCGCCGGCGTCAACGACCTCGGCGGCACGCTCATGAACGAGTCGATCTCGCGCGCCGCCGGGGCCGCGTTCGGCCAGGAGATGTCGCCGGAGCGGATGGAGTCGCTGATCCGGTCGGCCGGCCGGGTGCCTCGGCAGCGGACGACGCTGTACGGGGACGCCCCTGAAGATCGGGTCCGCGCCTCGTTCGGCGCTCCGCCGTGCCTCGAGCCGTCGAACCCGCACGTCAGCGAGGCGGGACTGACGGCACCGCCGAAGCTCGTGCGCCCGGGACTACGCCCGGCTGCGCGCTAGCCTCTAGTTGTAGTCCCCGTCAGGACTCGAAGGAGAGAAGGTCGTCGATCGTCTCGCGCCGGCGGATCAGGCGGGCCTCGCCCTCGTGCACGAGGACCACGGCGGGGCGCGGCGAGGCGTTGTAGTTCGAGGCCATCGCCAGCGTGTAGCCGCCGGTGACGGGGATCGCCAGCAGGTCGCCGCGGCGTGGCTCGGGCAGCTCGACGCGGTCGATCAGGACGTCGCCCGACTCGCAGTGCTTGCCGGCGACGGTGTACGCGCCGGCGGTCGGCTCGTCGGCGCGGTTCGCGAGCAGCGCGCTGTAGCGGGCGCCGTAGATCGCGGGGCGGGGATTGTCGGACATGCCGCCGTCGACGGCGACGTACGTCGTCGACTCGCTGGCGCGCTTGACCGAGCCGACGCGGTAGAGGGTCACGCCGGCGCGGCTGACGAGCGAGCGCCCCGGTTCGAGCACGAGCCGGGGGCGGGGGAGGTCCTGCAGCGACCAGGAGCGGTCGATCTCGCCGGTCAGCTCGTGGACGAAGCCGGCAATCGTCGGCGGCTCCTCCTCCGTGACGTGACGAACGCCGAGGCCGCCGCCGAGGTCGACGAGCTGCGGCCACCAGTCGATCTGCGCGCGGCAACGGGCGGAGAAGAGCGCGAGCCACTCGACGGTCATCGCCGCGGCGCGTAGGTGGAGCAGCTGCGAGCCGATGTGGACGTGCAGCCCTAGCACGTCGACGCCCGCGGCACGCAACCGCTCGACCGCCTCGAGGGCGTCGTTCGGCGGCAGTCCGAACTTCGAGCCGTGGTGCGCGGTGCGGATCGCCTCGTGCGTGTCGGCCTCGATGCCGGGCGTCACGCGGACGAGCGCGCGAAGGACGCCTGCCGCCGTGGCGCGGTCGACCTCGTCGAGCGCGTCGACGACGACGAGCGCGCCTGCGGCCGCCGCCGCGCGAAGCTCCTCGTCGGACTTGTTGTTCCCGTGCACGACGAGCTGCTCGCCTTCGATGCCTGCGCGCTGCGCGAACGCGAGCTCGCCGAGGGTCGAGACGTCGGCGCCGAGCCCTTCCTCCGCGAAGAGGCGAAGCAGCGCGATCGAGGGGAGCGCCTTCGTCCCGTACACGACGAGCGCGTCCGGCGCGGCGCTCCGGTACGCCCGCGCCTGGGCGCGGAGCGTCTGCTCGCAGAGCACGAGCGAGCGGCGTCCCGTGCTCGTCGGCAAGCTCGGCAGCCGGCACACCCGCGATCGCGAGCGCCGAGCCGTCGATCCGAGCCGTCTCGGGAAAGAGGTCGATCATGGCGTCGAACATCACGGGGATTCTGCCGACCGCGGACAATCGTCACGCAAATGTCACAGATCCGTGCGGCGGAACGGGGTACCGTCGGTCCCCGGGTGGGTGGGGGCTAGGGACGGTCCCCGCGCGTGCGCGCGCGCACGCGCGCGACGCGGCGGATCGTCGATGAGGAGTCGTCGAGAGAGGTCGTCGAGTAACGCTCACGGGGGAGAGGCCTGCCCTCGTCGCCCGCTATTCGCCCCACCAGCCCTGCTCGGTGTTGCCGTCGCCCGGCCCGGTGTTGGGTGCGCCGATCGCGAGGAACGTCGCGCCCTCCGGGCCGCCCTCGTATGCGCGCATGCCGGCCGGCGAGATCCGCACCGCCGTGAACGGCGTCATCTCCACGATCTCTCCGTCCACGTTCAACCGCATGCTGCCTTCGATGCAGATATAGATCTCCTCCTGCCGCTTGTGCGAGTGCCCGTACGGCACACGGAAGCCCGGGCCGAGCCTCAGCAGGCTGACGCCGGAGTTCTGGGCGTCGATCGGCACCCGGGCCATCCGCAGCTGCATGTCGTTCTCGTCCAGCCCGAAATGGACGCCCTGGTTGTCGACTTCCTGCAGGTTCACGACCGAGTAATTCGCCACGGATTCCTCCTTCGCGGACGGGACTCGAAGCTACTCCCTTGCTAGAGTTGGCGTCAATGCAGGAGCTTCTTCACTAACGCAGGAAGCCAACGCGGCGTGTGCCGCGGCAGCTTCCCGCGGCCTCTCGATGCGAGAGGTCTTTTCGTCTCTGGAGACAAACAAGCGACGATGGACACGTACGACGCACACGAGATCGAGCGGAAGTGGCAGCAGGTCTGGGAGGACGAGCGGGCCTTCCACGTCCCGAACCCGGAGTCCGGGGCAGCCGACGCCGCGAGAAGCGCTACGTCCTGGAGATGCTGCCGTACCCGAGCGGGACGCTGCACATGGGCCACATGCTCGTCTACACGCTGGGCGACGTCCGCGCGCACTTCTATCGCCGCAACGGCTACGAGGTGCTGCGCCCGATGGGCTTCGACTCGTTCGGCCTGCCCGTCGGAGAACGCCGCGATCGCGGAAGGCGGGCACCCGCGCGAGATCACCGAGCGCAACATCCGGACCATCCGCGAGACGATGAAGCGGGTCGGCTGGGCGATCGACTGGGATCGCGAGGTCTCGACGCACGAGGACGAGTACATCCACTGGAACCAGTGGCTGTTCCTGCGCCTGTACGAGGCCGGCCTCGCCTACCGCAAGGCCGCGCCCGTGAAGTGGTGCCCGAAGGATCAGACCGTGCTGGCGAACGAGCAGGTGCAGGACGGACGCTGCAAGCGTTGCGGCTCCGTCGTCGAGGCGCGAAATCTCGAGCAGTGGTTCTTCAGGACGACCGCGTACGCCGACGAGCTGCTTGACTTCGAGGAGCTGGACTGGCCGGAGCGCGTGATGGCCGCGCAGCGCCACTGGATCGGCCGCTCGGAGGGCGCCGACGTCCTGTTCCGGATCGAGGAGCTGGACGTCGACGTGCCCGTGTTCACGACCGGCCCGACACGCTGTTCGGCTCGACGTTCTTCGTGCTGGCGCCCGAGCACCCGCTGGTCGAGGAGCTGGCCGCGCGCTCGCCGAACGGCGACGAGATCCGCGGACTACGTGCGCATCGCCGCCGCCAAGCGCGGCGAGGAGCGCGCCGCCTCCGAGGCGAAGACCGGCGTGTTCACCGGCCTCCACGCGACCAACCCGGTCAACGACGCGCGGCTGCCGATCTGGGTCGCCGACTACGTGCTGATGGACTACGGCACGGGCGCGATCATGGCCGTGCCCGCGCACGACGAGCGAGACTTCCAGTTCGCGCAGACGTTCGACCTGCCCGGTGCGCCCCGTCGTCGTGCCGGCGGACGGCGACGCGCCGGAAGGCTCGGCGTTCATGGGCCACACGGAGAACGAGGTCCTGGTCGATTCGGCGCAGTTCACGGGCATGCCGTGCGCCGACGGCGAAGAAGGCGATCGTCGAATGGCTCGACGAGCGTGGACGCGGCAAGCCGGCGATCAACTTCCGCCTGCGCGACTGGGGCTTCTCGCGCCAGCGCTACTGGGGTTGCCCGATCCCGATCGTCTACTGCGACGAGCACGGCATCGTGCCCGTCCCGGAAGACGAGCTGCCGCGTGCTGCTGCCCGAGATCGACGACTTCCGCCCGAAGGGGCAGGCGCCGCTTGCATCCGCCGAGGAGTGGGTGAACGTCCCCTGCCCGACGTGCGGCAAGCCCGCGCGGCGCGAGGTCGACACCATGGACACCTTCGTGGACTCGTCCTGGTACTTCCTGCGCTACACGCGACCCGCACAACGACAGCGCGCCGTACGACCGCGAGATCGCCGACTACTGGGGCCCGGTCGACTTCTACCAGGGCGGCGTCGACCACGCGACGGTGCACATGATCTACGCGCGCTTCTACATGAAGGCGCTGAACGACATCGACCTGATCGGCTTCCGCGAGCCGTTCATCCGCTTCCACGGCAACGGCTGGGTGCAGCTGGGCGGGACGAAGATGTCGAAGTCGAAGGGCAACGTTCTCGGCCCGGACCAGTTCGTGCACGCGTACGGCGCCGACCCGACGCGCCTGTACTCGCTCTTCATCGCCCCGGCCGACCAGGACATGGAGTTCACGGAGACCGGCCTGGAGGGGATGGCGCGGTTCGTGCGCCGGCTGTGGCGCATCGTCAATCAGGCCGTCGAGGCCGGCACCGCGACGCGAGCGAGCCGGGGTCGCTGACCCGCAAGGCCCACGAGACGATCGCGAAGGTGACCGACGACATCGGCCGTCGCGAGGCGTTCAACACGCCGATCGCGGCGGTGATGGAGCTGGTGAACGAGCTGGCCGCCGACGTCGATGCGCCGGACGCGCGCTTCGCCGCGGAGACGGCCGTGTCGCTGATCCAGCCGTACGCGCCGCACGTCGCCGGAGGAGCTGTGGGAGCGGCTGGGCCACGAGCGGCTGTGGCAGGCGCCGTGGCCGAAGGCCGACGAGTCGCAGCTGCGGCGCGACACGTTCGAGCTGGTGCTGCAGGTGAACGGCAAGGTGCGCGACCGGATCGAGGCGCCCGCGACGGCATCGCAGGACGAGCTGATCGCGCTGGCCAAGGAGTCGCCGCGCATCCGGGAATATGTCGACGGCAAGGAGATCCGCCGGGAGATCGTCGTCCCGGGGAAGCTCGTCAACATCGTCGTCTAGGCCCTAGCGGATTCCGGTGTCCGCCGAGAAGTCCACGACGCGATAGCGTCCGGCCACGACCAGGACGCGCGCCGGCCGCACCAGGTGGGAGATGCCGTAGCGCGTCCGCACGGAGTACCAGCCGGGCGCGAGCGTGATCCGGTAGACGCCCTGCGCGTTCGTGAGCGCACTCGTGGTGATACCCGCCCGCGTGAAGAAGAGCCGCGCATGGGCGGCCCGGCCGTCGCATGTCTGGCCCTTCCTGCAGACCGGCTGGATCGGCCCCGCGGTGAAGGTTCCCCGCAGGCCGCTCGAGCCGCCGCCCCAGGCGGACGCTGATCCGAGCACGGACCAAGGTGACGGTCACGGCGATCGCGAGCCTCATGCCGTCATTGTGGCCGAGCCGGACGGAAACCGAACCTCCGCGCGTAGCACAATTGTGTCCATGCGCTCGCAATCGGACGGCGAGCTCGTCGCGGCGGCGCGCCACGGCTCCCGGGACGCAGCAGCGGAGCTCTTCGAGCGGCACTGGCCGGGCGCCTGGCGCGCGGCCTACGCGATCACGGGCCGGCGCGCTATGGCGGACGACGTGGCGCAGGATGCGTTCGAGCGCGCGTTTGCCGCGCTGTCGCGCTTCGACGAGCGCCGGCCGTTCGCCCCATGGCTGCACCGGATCGTGGTCAACCGCTCGCTCGACCTGCTGCGCAGCGAGCGGCGCCTCGTCGGCGGCGAGGTCGTCGAGCTCGAGTGGCACGACGTCGCCGACGGAGACCGCGGCCTGCTCGAGGCGGTGGCGTCGCTGCCGCTGCAGCGCCGCGTCGTCGTCGTGCTCCGCTACGGGCTCGGCTTCGCGCCGCCGGCGATCGCGTCGATCCTCGGCGTCCCGGAGGGAACGGTGCACTCCCGGCTCGCCCGGGCGCTCGAGCAACTGCGCGAGGAGCTGGAGGTGAACGGTGTCGAACGAGCTTGAGGCGAGGCTGACCGAGGCTCTCGGCACGCTGCCGGAGGCGGATCAGGTCGCGCGCGGACGCGCCCGCCGCGCCGCCCTCGACGCGCTCCCGCGTGCGCGACGCGGGCACGGCCGGCTGCTGGTGGCGTTCGCCGCGGCTGCTGCTGCTGCTCGTGCTCGGCGCGGCCGCACTCGCGGCGATCGGGACGATCGAGGTGACGCTGGCGCCGAAGCGCGAACGCGCGGGTACCGCAGAGCGCGTCCTCGCGCCGCCCGGTGCGCACGGCATCGCGCTCCTCGTGGGCGGGAAGCTCTGGCTCGCGGCGGGCGGCGCGCGGATCGAGGCGCTGCCTGCGGATGCGGTCGACCTCTCGCCGCGCGCGCTCTACGCCGCGGTCGGGATCGGGCGCTCGCTCGTCGTCACCGCCCCGAACGGCCGTCGCGCCTGGACGCTGCGCACGCCGGGCGACGTGAAGGCGGTGGCGTGGTCGCCCGATGCGCTGAAGATCGCGTACGTCGCCGGCTCGCAGCTGCGTATCGTCGAAGGTGACGGGGATCACGACCGGCTGGTGGACCGCCTCGTCCGTGCCGTTCGGCCGTCGTGGCGGGCGGACTCGCTCGCGGTGGCGTACGTCGGTGCGGGCGGGCGCGCCGTCGTCTACGACCTCGGCCGGCTCTCGCGCCGGGTCGTGCGTCCGACCGTGCCGCAGTTCTCGGTGGCCACGTTCGATTGCGCGGAGATCGGCCCGCTGCGGGCGATCGCGTTCGCGCCGAGCGGGCGCCTGCTCGCCGCCGCGTCGGCCGACGGCGTGGTCATCGCCGGCGCACGCCGAGTCTTCTGCTCGCCCTACGAGGCCAAGGTGCACCCGACGTCGCTGGCGTGGCTCCGGCGCGACGAGGTCGCGGTCGGCGAGGTGACGGACGGGTCCTCCGGAGTGAGCCGGATCTGGCGCGTGCGCGTCGGTGCCACCCGGCTGTACCAACCCGGGATCGTCATGTCGCCCAGCGGCGTCGTCGGGCTCGCGTCGACGCGGGACGGGTTGCTCGTGGCGCGCCGGTCGGGCGGCGCGGTTGTTCTGCAGCTCCTCGGTGCGGAGCTGCTCGCGAAGTCCGTGGCTCCTCTCGAGGGCGAGACGGTCGGCCGCGTCGGCGGTGGCGGGCCGCGTGTCGGTCGTCGTCCGCTGAGCGCGCACATTCGTTCCACTCTTGTGACAGACACGTGCGGGTTCCACGGCGATCATCGATCGAGATGGTCGAACGCCTGCACGGACGCCGGCGCCAGGTGCTCGTGGCCGCCCTACTTGCGACCGCCGCGCTCCTGGCGGGGCGGTGGCTTGCTGCGGCCGGCGCGCCGTCGGAGCGTCCGCTCGTCCGTGCGCCCGTCAGTGTCGCCGCGTCCACGACGGCCGCGGCAACCGGTGCGCTCATCGTCCATGTCGTCGGTGCGGTGCGACGTCCCGGGCTCTATCGGCTGCCTCCAGGATCCCGCGTCGCAGACGCGGTGAGGCGTGCGGGCGGTGCGACCCGACGCGCGGACACGTCGCTGGTCAACCTTGCTGCACCGCTCGCCGACGGAATCCAGATCGCCGTCCCGCGCCGCGGTGCGGTCGGCGGCGGGGGCGCGTCGAGCGTCGGCGGCGCGGCGTCCGGGCCGGTGCATCTGAACTCGGCCACTGCAGCGGATCTCGACACGCTTCCCGGGGTCGGGCCGGTGACCGCGCAGAAGATCATCGACTATCGCCAGCAGCACGGGCCGTTCACCGCCCTCGAGGATCTCGACGCGATCCCGGGCATCGGACCGGCGAGGATCGAGCAGCTGCGGGGCGCGGCCGAGCCGTGAGTGCCCGGCCGCACGGTCCGGCGCTTGCGGCCTGCGTCGGCCTCTGCTGCGCCTGCGGCCTCCGCGCCGCCGGGCCCACGGCGCTCCTCGCGGGCGCGGCGACGGTGGCCGCCGTGCTCGCGACCGTGCTGGCCGAGCCGACCCGGCGACCTATCGCCCTCTGCCTGGCGCTTGCGCTGACCGGGTTGGTGGTGGGGCAGTTTGCGGCTCGAGGCGCTCGACCGGAGCCCGCTGAGCTCCCGCGTCGGCGAGGCGGGCCGCGCAACGGTCGTCACGATCGCGCCGGCGCGCGTCGGCCGCTTCGGGATCCGGGTTCTGGGCCGTGTCCAGAGCTTCCGCGACCGCGGGCTGTCGGAGCCGGCGCTGCTGGAGCTTCCGCGAGGCCGGGCACCGCCGCAGGGCGCCGTCCTCGAGACGCTCGCGGTTGTGAAGGCGCCGCGCGGGCCCGAGAACGGCTTCGACGAGAAACTGTGGCTGCACCGGCACGGGATGCACGTCGTGCTCCGGATTGACGCCTGGCGGCAGGTCGGACGACGCGGTGGACTCGGGCACGTCTCCGACGTCGTCCGCGGCAAGCTCGCCGTGCTGATCGCGCCGGGGCTCGGCGGGGAGCGACGCGCCCTCGTCGAGGGAGTCGTGCTCGGCGACGACAGCGGCCTCTCCCTCGAGCTGCGAGACCGCTTCCGTGCGTCGGGCCTCTACCACTTGCTTGCAGTCTCCGGTCAGAACGTCGCGCTCGTCGCGGGCGGCACTGTCGCCGTGGCATGGCTGCTGGGCTTGTCGCGGCTCTGGGCCGAGGGAGTCGCGCTGCTCACGATTGTCGGGTACGTGCTGGCCGTCGGGCCGCAGCCGTCGGTCGTCCGGGCCGGCGTCGCCGGAGGCCTGGGGTCGCTCGCTTGGCTGGCGGCCAGGCCGCGCGATCGCTGGTACTTCCTCTTGCTGGGCGCGCTCGTGCTGCTGGCCTGGAACCCATACGCAGCGCTGGACCCGGGCTTTCAGCTGTCCTTCGCTGCAGTCGTCGCGATCTTCGTGCTCGCCCCGTCGCTGATCGCGTGGCTCGAGGGCTATCCCGTTCCGACGGGCCTCCGGGAGGTCATCGCCATCTCGACGGCGTGCGGCCTGGCTACCGCCCCGATTCTCTGGTTCCAGTTCGGCGCCGTGCCGCTCCTCTCTGTCCCTGCGAATGCGCTCGCCGCGCCCGCCGTGATCCCACTGCTCGGACTCTCGTTCGCGACGGCCGCGCTCATGCCCATCTCCCCCGGTGCCGCGTCCGGCCTCGCCTGGCTGAACGGCTGGTGCGCCGCGTATCTCGCCGGTTGCGCCCGCCTCGTGGGAGGCCTCCCCTTCGCGTCGGTCAGCTCCGGGCCGGCGGCGCTGGCCGTGCTCTGCGGCGCGCTCCTGACGTGCGCCTATGCTTGGCGCCGATGGCAGATGACCTGAAGCCCGTCTATCTGATGGTCGGCTCGGACCGGCCGAAGATCGAGCGAGCCGTCCGCCGGCTACGGAGCAGGTTCGAGCCGGACGCGGTGGAGCTGCACTCTGCGGGCGACGTCTCGGGAGAAGACGTGGTCGCGGCAGCAAACGCGATGGGGCTCTTCGCCGGACGGCGGCCGTCTGATCGTCGTCGACGGTGTCGAAGCCTGGAAGGCGCCGGACGCGAAGGCGATCTCGGAGTACCTGACGAGCCCGGCGCCGGACACCGTGCTGGCCCTGCTGGGCGCCGACGTGAAGAAGGACTCGGCGCTTGCAAAGGCGTGTGCGAAGGCGGGCGAGGCACTGCATTGGGACGTCGGCAAGCGCGACTTGCCGCGCTGGGTCGCGGAGCAGTTCAAGCTCAATGGCGTCGAGGCCGACACCGACGCGTGTCGTGCGCTGGTCGACCTCGTGGGCGAGGATCTCAACGAGCTCGCAAGCGAGGTGGGGAAGCTCGCGACGTGGGCCGGGGACGCCGCGATCACGGAGCGAGAGGTGGAGACGCTCGTCCCGCCGCGCGCCGAGGCGTCGGCGTTCGTGCTCACGGACGCCTGGGGAGCGAGGGACGTCGCGCGTGTCCTGAACGCGTGCGAGGCGCTGCTCGAGCGCAGCGGCGATCCTCATTCACGGACGATCCCGCGCGTCGTCGGGCTGCTCGGAGGCCACGTCGCGCGTGTGCGTGCGTGCCAGGTGCTCGACGCGGAGGGCGTGCGCGCGAAGGACGCGGCCGCGCGGCTGAAGATCCACCCGTTCGCCGCCGAGAAGGCGTTCGGCCATGCGCGGAACTTCGACGTCGAAGAGCTCCGAAACGTGACCCTTCGACTGGCGCGCCTCGACTTCGCCCTCAAAGGCGGCTCACGGCTGGCGCCCGAGCTGGAGCTCGAGCGCGCGCTGATCGACATCACGCGACGCCCCGAGGCGCCGGCGAAGACGCCGGGCTAGCCGCCCGCGACGATCCGCGAAACCTGCGACTTCTTGCGCGCGGCGGCGTTACGGTGCAGCGCGCCGCGGGCGGCCGCCTTGTCGATCAGGCTGACGAGCTCGCGCTCCTCGGTCGCCACACGATCTTTGTCGCCGTCCTCGACGGCCGTCTGGAGCCGCTTCGTCAGCGTCTTGATCGTCGACCGGTAGCGCAGATTCTCGAGCCGCTGACGTGCAGCCGTGCGAACTCGCTTTTCCTGTTGCTTGATGTTCGGCATAGAAGAGCCCGCATCGGCGGGCGCCGCGATGGTAGCAGAGCACGGCCGGCCCGGCTTCACGAGAGCGCCAGCTTCCACGAAAGGCGCCGGACTTGCCCACGAAATGCGACGCATCCGATGGGGCACCCCGGCCCACCACCCGCTGCCGATCCTACTCGTCCAACTGTCACAAGACTGGGACAGTTTGGAGAAAGAAGCCGCCGCAACCGTCCACAGGTCGCGACCACCGCCCTCCCTATACTCGCGACGTGGAGCAGCGGGACTCGCGCCGTCGGCTCGCCCTGTCGACGGCGATCTTCTCCATCGCCACCGGGATCTCGCGTGTTCTCGGCCTCGTCCGCGAGATGGTGGCGTCGTATTACTTCGGCGCGGCCGGCAAGATCAACGCCTTCACGGTCGCCTTTCAGGTCCCGAACCTGATTCGCGCGCTCGTCGCCGACGCCGCACTCTCGTCCGCATTCGTCCCGGTCTTCAGCGAGCTGCTCGAGAAGGGAGAGCGCAAGCGCGCCTGGCGGGTCGCCTCGTCGCTCTTCTGGCTCATGCTCCTCGGCCTCGGGGGTCTGACGGCGCTTCTGATTGTCGCCGCGCCGCTGATCATGCGCCTGTTCCAGCCCGTCGACTTCGACCTCGCCGTCGGGCTCTCGCGCGTGCTCTACCCGATCATCGTGCTCCTGGGCATCTCGGGGGTGATCGTGGGGATCCTCAACAGCTACGAGCACTTCACCGTCCCTGCACTGACGCCCGTCGTCTGGAACCTCGCGATCATCGCCGGCCTCGTCTTCGGCGTTCCGCGCGCCGACGGCGAGGACGCCAAGCTCTACGTGTACGCCCTGTCCATCCTCATCGGCACGATCCTGCAGGTGCTGCTCCCGCTTCCCTGGCTGCGCGGCCGGGACGACCGTCTGCGGATGGTGATCGACTGGCGCGACCCTGCCGTCGCGCAGACGTTCAGGCTGATGATCCCGGTCACGCTGGGGCTCGGCCTGATCAACGTCAACGCCGTGATCGACACGCTGTTCGCGTCGCGGCTGATCGAGCCGAACCTCGCGCCGACCGCGATCGACAAGGCGTTCCGGATCTACATGCTCCCGCAGGGGATGTTCAGCGTCGCCGTCGCGACCGTTCTCTTTCCGTCGCTCGCCCGGCTCGCCGCGCGGGCCGACATGGACGGCTTCCGGCACACCGTGGCGCTCGGGATCCGCCAGATCGCCTTCCTGCTCCTCCCGGCGAGCGTGATCTCGGCCGTGCTCGCCGAGCCGATCGTCCGCCTGCTCTACCAGCGCGGCGCCTTCGCGCCGGACCAGACGCGCGTCGTCGCGGGGGCGCTCGCCGCCTTCAGCATCGGGCTGACCTTTAACGGGATCATGCTGATGCTCAACCGCGCGTTCTTCAGCCTGCAGTCGAACTGGATCCCGACGGCGATCGCGCTGGGAAACCTCGCCCTGAATGCCGCGCTCGACGTGCTCTTCTACCGGCTTGGGGTTTGGGGGATCCCGCTGGCGACCTCGTTCGTGAACATCGCGGGCACGGCCGCGCTGCTGGTGCTGCTCCGCCGCCGAATCGGCTCGGTCGAGTTCGGCGCGACGGCGTCCTCCGTCGTGCGGATCCTCGTGGCGTCGGTCGTGCTCGCGGCGGCCGCCTATCCCGTGTGGCGCGCTTTCGACGAGGCGCTCGGACGCGGAACGCTTGCGCAGATCATCTCCCTCGGCGCGGCGCTCGCCGCCGGCGGCGGCGCGTACGTGATCGCCGCCCGGGTGCTCCGCGTGCGCGAGATCGAGGCGTTGCTAGCGTTGAGACGCCGCGCGCGCGCGGACTAGCCATGGACCAGAGCAAGATCCGCAACTTCTCGATCATCGCGCACATCGACCACGGCAAGTCGACGCTTGCGGACCGCATCCTCGAGCTGACGCACGCCGTCTCGCAGCGTGACATGCGCGAGCAGCTGCTCGACACGATGGACCTCGAGCGCGAGCGGGGGATCACGATCAAGGCGCAGGCCGTCCGCGTCGAGTGGAAGGGTCACCAGCTCAACCTCATCGACACGCCGGGCCACGTCGACTTCACCTACGAGGTGTCGCGCAGCCTCCAGGCGTGCGAAGGCGCGCTGCTCGTCGTCGACGCGGCCCAGGGCACGCAGGCGCAGACGCTCGCCAACGCCTACCTCGCAATCGAGAACGAGCTCGAGATCGTCCCCGTCGTGAACAAGATCGACCTCCCGGCGGCCGACCCCGACGCGGCGGCGGCCGAGGTGGCGGATCTGATCGGCGACGACGCCGACCACGTCGTGCGCATCTCGGCCAAGACGGGCGAGAACGTCGAGGCGGTGCTCGACGCAATCGTGGAGCGGATCTCATCCCCGAGCGGCGACCTCGCCGCGCCGCCGCGCGCACTCATCTTCGACTCGTCGTACGACCAGTACCGCGGAGTCGTCGCGTTCGTCCGTGTCGTGGACGGCGAGTTCCACCCCCGCGAGCAGCTGCGCGCGATGGCCCTCGGCACCCGCTTCGAGGCGCAGGAGATCGGCTTCATGTCGCCCGTCATGCGCCCCGTCGAGTCGCTCTCGGCAGGCGAAGTCGGGTACGTGATCACCGGCCTGAAGGACGTCTCGGAGCTTCGGGTCGGCGACACGCTCACGTCGCAGAAGCGACCCGCGTCCGAGCCGCTGCCCGGCTACAAGGACGTCAAGCCGATGGTCTTCGCCGGACTCTTCCCGACCGACTCCGACGACTATCCGGAGCTGCGCGACGCGCTCGAGAAGCTGAAGCTGAACGACGCAGCGCTGTTCTACGAGCCGGAGACGAGCCAGGCGCTCGGCTTCGGCTTCCGCTGCGGCTTCCTAGGCCTGCTGCACATGGAGATCGTTCGCGAGCGTCTTGAGCGCGAGTTCGACCTCGACCTGCTCGTGACCGCGCCCAACGTTGCCTACCGCGTCAAGGCGCAGAACAGCCCCGACTGGATCGAGGTGCACACGCCGTCCGATCTCCCCGAGGCGGTCGAGGAGGTCGAGGAGCCGTACATCAAGGCCTCGATCATCGTCCCGAAGGAGTTCGTCGGCCCGGTGATGGAGCTGAACAACGACCGCCGTGGCCGCTTCGACCACATGGAGTACCTCTCTGAGGAACGCGTCCATCTCACCTACGAGCTGCCGCTGGCGGAGATCGTGCTCGACTACTACGACCAGCTGAAGTCGCGGACGAAGGGCTATGCAAGCTTCGACTACGACCTGATCGGCTTCCGCCCCGGCCACCTCGTGCGGGTCGACGTCCTCGTCGGCGGCGAGCCGGTCGACGCGCTCTCCCTCGTGCTCCACCGCGACTCCGCCTACGAGCGCGGAAGGGCGCTCGTCGAGCGGCTGAAGGAGGAGATCCCGCGCCAGATGTTCGACGTCGCGATTCAGGCGGCGATCGGTTCCCGGATCATCGCCCGTGAGACGGTGAAGGCACGCCGGAAGGACGTGCTCGCCAAATGCTACGGCGGCGACATCACCCGCAAGCGGAAGCTGCTGGAGAAGCAGAAGGCCGGCAAGAAGCGGATGAAGCAGGTCGGAGCGGTCGAGGTGCCGCAGGAAGCCTTCCTCGCCGTACTCAACCTCGGGGACGCGCCGAAGCGATGAACGGCGCGCAGCACCTCTACGTCCATCTGCCGTTCTGCGCGCATCGCTGCGGCTACTGCGACTTCGTCACCGCCGTCGGCCGCCGCGAGCAGCATGCCCCGTACGTCGAGGCGCTGCTCGCGGAGCTCGAGCTCGAGCGCCCTTGGCTCGCGGCCGAGCTCGACACCGTCTTCCTCGGCGGTGGGACGCCGACCTTCACCGAACCGCGCGCGCTGGCCCGGCTCCTCGCCGCGCTCCCGCCCGCGGGCGAGGTGACCGTCGAGGCGAATCCAGAGACGGTGACACCCGAGCTCGCCCGCCTCCTGGCCGAAACGGGCGTGACTCGTGTCTCAATTGGCGCACAATCGTTCAACACCGCCCTTCTGGACGTGCTGGAACGGCGTTCCCGGCCCGGCGACGTCCGCCGGTCCGTGCACGTTCTGAGAGATGCCGGATTCGCCAATATCTCGCTCGATCTCCTGTACGGAATCCCGGGCCAGAGCCCCGCCGCTCTCGATCGCGACCTCGCCGAGGCACTGGCGCTTGAGCCCGAGCACCTCTCCTGCTACGAGCTGGAGGCGAAGCCTGGAACGCGCTTCACGCACGCCCACGGAGACGAGCTCGCCCGCCAGGCGGACGCGATGGAGACCTACTTCGAGCAGGTCGTCGAGACCCTGATCGACGCCGGCTACCGCTGGTACGAGACGGCGAACTTCTGCCTCACCGGCGAGCGCGCCGGTGGGCGTGACCTTCGCGCCCGGCACAACCTCGGCTACTGGCTCGGACGGGACTACCTCGGCCTCGGCGTGGGCGCGGTCAGCACAATCGAGAAGGTGCGTCGGCGGAACACGCCCCGCCTTGCCGCCTACCTGGAGGCGCTTGGCCGTGGGCAGGCACCTCCGAGGGAGCTCGAGCCGCTCGACGACCACCAGCGCCACGAAGAGCGCGTGATGCTCGGCCTTCGGCTCGACGAGCCACTCGTCCTGGCCGGGCTGGAGGACGCGCTGGACGGCGACGCGCTCGCCCGGGTCGAGGCGTTGGGGCTGGCCGAGCGCTTCGAGGACGGGGGCACCCTCGCCCTGACAGACCGAGGCCGCTTCCTGGGCGACGCCGTCACGGCCGAGCTGCTGGCTCTCCGCGGGTAAACTGCCTGCAAATGCAGCGATTCGCCACGGAAACCGAGCTGACTCCGCGGCAGCGCGAGATCCTCCGGCTCGTCGTCGAGGAGTACGTCGAGACGGGTCAGCCGGTCGGCTCGAAGGCGCTCGTGGAGCGGGCGGCGCTAGGGGTGTCCCCCTCGACGGTGCGGCACGAGCTGGCCGAGCTCGAACGGCTCGGCGTGCTCACGCACCCGCACACCTCGGCGGGGCGCGTCCCGACGGAGCGCGGGTATCGCTACTACGTCGACCGGCTGCTCGACCGCCTCGAACCGAGGCCGCGCGCTTTCGAGCTCGATCTCTCGACGCTGCGCCGTGAGGTCGAGGACGCGCTCCAGCAGACGACGGAGATGCTCTCGCAGGTGACGCACCTGCTCGCCGTCGTCTCGGCTCCTGCCGCGGGCACGTCGATCATCCGGCACGTCGAGGTGCTCCTGCTGCAGTCGCACGTGGTGATGGTCGTGGTCATCACCTCGACGGGCGGCGTCACCAAGCGCTCGTTCGCCTTCAAGGAACCGCTCGACCAGGGCCTCGTCTCCTGGGCGGGGCAGTATCTGAACGAGGCACTCGCCGGGCTCCAGCCGGGAACGACGCAGCTACGTCGGCGCTTGGACGAGCCCGGCCTTTCGGCCCGCGAGCGGGGCTTTCTCGACGCGATCCGGCCCGTCTTCAGCGAGCTCGTTGCCCCGGAGGACCAGCGCCTCTACGTCGGCGGCGCGGCCACCCTGCTCGGGCAGGCGCGCGGCGACGAGCTCTCCTCCTACCGGGATCTGTTCGGGATCCTCGAGAAACGCGCGGCCCTGCTGGACGTGATCGCGCAGTCCCTCGACCCGAAGCGGCCGTTCGTGCGCGTCGGCGACGAGCTCGAGCATCCCGCGCTCCGCGAGCTCGCGCTCGTCGGGGCGTCGTACGGCCTGGCCAACCGAACGCTCGGAGCGGTCAGCCTGCTCGGGCCGCTGCGGATGGACTACGACAAGGCGATCCGCTCCGTCCGCTCGGCGGCGCACGAGCTGAGCCGATTCGTCGAAGAGGTCTACGCGGAGGAATAGCGCCCGCACGCCGGGCTACGCTTGAGACGATGGCGACGACGGAGCACGACTACTACGAGCTGCTCGGGATCTCCCGCGACGCGGACGAGCAGCAGATCAAGAAGGCATTTCGACGGCTGGCACGGGAGCTCCACCCGGACGTCTCGGAGGCGGCGGACGCCGAGGAGCGCTTCCGCGAGGTGACCGAGGCGTACGAGGTGCTGTCGAACCCCGAAACGCGTCAGCTCTACGACCGCTTCGGTCACGCGGGCCTGCGAGGCGGCGGCTTCACGCCCAGCCACTTCGACTTCGGCACGCTCGGCGACCTCTTCTCCGCGTTCTTCGGCGACGACCTGTTCGGCGTCGGCGCCCGCGCGGGACGGGCCCGCGGCGGCGACATCGGCGCCCGGGTCGAGATCGACCTCGCCGAGGCGGCCACGGGCGCGAGGCGCGACGTCCCGATCCGGGTCGCGGTCCCGTGCGCGACCTGCGGCTCGACCGGCGTTCAGCCGGGCACGCACCCGACCACGTGCGCCCGCTGCTCGGGGAGCGGACGGCTGCAGCACGTGTCGCAGAGCGTCTTCGGCCAGTTCGTCCGGACGCAGGCCTGCCCCGACTGCGGCGGGCGCGGCCAGGTCGTGGAGCACCCGTGCGCCGACTGCGAGGGCGCGGGCCGCGTGGTCGAGGAGCGCACGCTCGAGGTCGCGATCCCCGCCGGCATCCACGACGGCCAGCGCATCCGCCTCTCGGGCGAGGGTCATGCGGGCTCGCTCGGCGGCGCAGCCGGCGACATCTACGTGCAGGTGCACGTCCGCGAGGACGAGCGATTCGTCCGCCAGGGCAACGACATCTTCACGACCATCGACCTGACGATCGTCGAGGCGTCGCTCGGCGCGACGCGGGCGATCCCGACGCTCGACGGCGATGTCGAGCTGGAGTTCGCCGCCGGCACGCAGCCGGGCGAGGTGCGCGTGCTCCGCGGGAAGGGAATGCCCGTCCTCCAGGGCTTCGGCCGCGGCGACCAGCGAATCCTCGTCAACGTCACCGTGCCGCGGCGCCTGACCGAGGAGCAACGCAAGCTGCTCGAGGAGTTCGACCGGCAGTCGCACGACGACACCTACAAGCCGGACGAGGGCTTCTTCGAGAAGCTCAAGAGCGCGTTCCGCTGAGACGCGTCTCGATCACCGTTCCTCTCGTCGAGGCGGAGGAGGCGCGGGCTCGGCTGCTGTCGTTGGCGCCCGAGGGGTTCGAGGAGATCGAGCACGGCGGCGAGCTGGAGCTCGCGGCGTACGGCGAGGCAGCCGAGCGCCTCGCGGCCGCGGTTCCGGGCGCCCATGCTGAGGACGTCGAGCCCGGCTGGGAAGACCGCTGGCGCGAGTTTCACCGGCCGGTGCGGATCGGCGCCCTCTGGGTCGGCCCGCCGTGGGAGGAGCCGCCGGCGGACGCGGTGGCCGTCGTCGTCGACCCGGGCCGGGCCTTCGGCACAGGCGCCCACCCGACGACGCGACTCTGCCTGGAGCTGTTGCTCGAGCTCGAGCCGACGAGCCTCCTCGACGTCGGCTGCGGCTCGGGCGTGCTCGCGATCGCCGCCGCCGTTCTCGGCTTCGCGCCCGTGCTGGCCGTCGACCTCGACCCGGCCGCGATCGAGGAGACCGTGCGCAACGCGGCGGCGAACGGCGCCCGTGTCGAGGTGCGGCTCCTCGACGCGGCGGAGGCGCCGCTGTCGCCCGCCGGCGTTACGGTCGCGAACATCTCGCTCGCCGGGGTCAACGCCCTCCGGCCCGAGTCGCCGCACCTCGTCACGTCCGGCTACCTCGAGCGCGAGGCGCCTGCCGTCGCAGGCTACGAGGCAATTCGTCGGCTCGTCCGGGACGGCTGGGCGGCCGACCTGCTCGTGCGTCGGACGCCGTAAACTGGCCCGAGTGGCCACGTTCACGGTCGGCTTCCTCGGCTGCAAGGTCTCGCACACGGACGCCCGCGACGTGCGTGAGCGCCTGCTCGCCGACGGGCACGAGGAGCGGGGCGACGACGCCGAGATCGCGATCCTCAACACGTGCTGCGTGACGAACGAGGCAGTCGCGAAGTCGCGCAAGGCCGCCGCGCGCGCCGCCCGCGTGCACCGCAAGGTCTACGTCACCGGCTGCGCGGCGAACATGCAGGCGAACGCGTTCGCCGGCCTGCCGGAGAACGTCGTCGTGGTCGACCGCCGCAGCGAGGAGACGCCCGCCTTCGTCGCAGGCGACGTCGGGGCGATCGGGTGCGTCCAGGCTGACGCGCGCCTCGACCGCGTGCGTGCATTCGTGAAGATCCAGGACGGGTGCTCCTTCTCCTGCGCCTTCTGCGTCATCCCGCTCGTCCGCGGTGCGACCCGGAGCCGGAGCGCCGCCGCCGTGCTCGGCGAGATCCGCCGGCGCGTCGCCCAGGGGCACAAGGAGGTCGTCCTCACGGGCATCAACCTCGGCTGCTTCCGCGACCGCGAGGCCGGCTACACGCTGGCGCGCCTGATCCGCGAGGCCGGTGAGATCGACGGCCTCGCGCGGCTGCGCCTTTCCTCGATCGAGATCAACCACGTCGCACGACGAGCTCGTCGCGGCGCTCCGCGAGACGCCCGTCGTCTCGAAGCACCTGCACGTCCCGCTCCAGTCGGGAGACGACGGCGTCCTGAAGGCGATGGGCCGCCGCTACCGCGTCGCGACGTATCTGAAGAAGCTCGAGCCGCTGCAGGACTTCAACCTGACGAGCGACGTGATCGTCGGGTTTCCAACCGAGGACGAGGCAGCGTTCGCCGGCACCCTCGCCACGGTCGAGCGGGCGGGACTCACCAAGGTGCACGTGTTCCCGTACTCGCCCCGCCCCGGCACGCGCACGGCCGAGTACGACGCGGTGCCGCCGCAGACGAAGAAGGAGCGGAGCGCGCGTCTGCGTGCGGTCTCCGACGAGGCGTGTCGGCGCCGCTGGCAGTCGAAGCTCGGCACCGAGGACGTCGTGCTCGTCGACCGCCCCGGCCGCGGGTACGGCGACGACTACTCGCCCTGGCTCGTCGAGGGCGAGGTCGGCCGGCTCGTCCGCGTCCGGGCGGCCGCGGTGACCGAGGAGGGCATCCGTGCCGCGTGACGACTGCCTCTTCTGCACGCTCGTCGTCGAGGGCACGCACGTCCGCAAGGCGGACGGCTTCGTCGCGATCGAGGACATCAACCCGAAGGCGGAGACGCATCTCCTCGTGCTGCCGCAGCGGCACGTCGACACGTTCCGCGACGTCGGCGACTTCCCGCCCGACGAAGCGAAGCGGATGCTCGACTTCATCGCCGAGACGGCGGCTTCGATGGGACTGACCGACTACCGCGTGCTCGTCAACGTCGGACCTCGCGCCGGTCAGACGGTCTTCCATCTGCACTGGCACATCTTGGGCGGCCGGCTCGACCCCGGTAGTGTCCGCGGTCTCGCCGAGGAGGCCGAGGAGGTGCCGGCGCTGTGACGTTGATCGAGCGGATCGAGGACGAGGTCAAGGAGGCGATGCGCGCCCGCGACGCCGAGCGGCGCGATGCCCTGCGCCTCATCCTCTCCAGCCTCAAGTCCGCGCAGAAGGAGCTGCAGCGGCCGCTGGCAGAGCTCGAGGAGCTGCAGGTGCTCCAGCGAGAGCGGAAGAAGCGGGTCGAGGCCGCCGAGGCGTTCCGTGCCGGGGGCCGTGAGGAGCAGGCCGAGTCGGAGGAGTACGAGCTGGACGTGCTGGAGGAGTTCATGCCCGAGCAGCTCTCCGAGGAGGATCTGGAGGAGATCGTCGACGACGCCATCGCCGAGGTCGGCGCCACGAGCCTCCGCGACCTGGGCCGCGTGATGGCCGACGTGATGCCGCAGATCGCCGGCCGCGCCGACGGCTCCGCCGTCAGCCAGCTCGTCCGCGAGAAGCTCGCGTAACGTGCTCTTCGACCCGGCGGTGCACGAACGGCTCGTGGAGTCGCCGTGGGACGACCGGCGAGTCCACGACGCGGTGGCGGCGATCGTCGCCGACGCGGAGTCCGCCTTCGACGAGGCGACGCTGACGTGGCCCGTCCACGAGGAGGACGGCGAAGACGCTGCAGGCTGGCGCACGATCTACCTCGGCGGCGGCGGCGTCGTCTGGGCGCTCCACCGGCTCGGCAGCGGCCGCGACTGGGCGCCCGTCGCGCAGGCGCTCGTCCGGCAATACGCGGCGGAGCCGGACTTCGGTGAGCCGCACGCCTCCCTCTGGATGGGCGAGAGCGGGCTGCTGCTCGTCGAGGAGGTCGTCGCGGGCGGCGCAGACCTCGACCGGCTGGCGACGCTCGTCGGGGCGAATGCCGAGAACGAGGCGCGCGAGACGATGTGGGGCGCGCCCGGGACGATGCTCGCCGCCCAGTTCCTCCATGCGCGGACGGGCGAGCCCCGCTGGTCTCGCCTCTGGGACGAGTCCGCCGACTCCCTCCTCGCCGCCCGCGAGCCTGACGGGTTCTGGCTCCAGCGCCTCTACGGGCACGAGGTGCACTACGTCGGCCCCGTGCACGGGTTCGCGGGAAACATCCTCGCGCTGCGCTGGAGACGCGACGTCGACCGCGAAGCCGTTGCGGCCGCGACGCGCATCGCGCAGCGGGAGGACGGGCTCGCGCAGTGGCCGCCAGCGCTCGAGCCGCCTTCGCGCCGCCAGTCAGTGCGGACGCAGTTCTGTCACGGTGCGCCCGGCATGGTCGCAGCGCTTGCCGCCGTGGCGCCGGACGACGAGGAGTGGACACGGCTGCTCGTCGAGGGCGGGGAGCTCACCTGGCAGGCCGGGCCGCTCGCAAAAGGGCCTGGGCTCTGCCACGGGACGGCCGGCAACGGCTACGCGTTCCTGAAGCTGCTCGAGCGGACGGGCGACGAGCTGTGGCTCCGGCGGGCGAGGGCGTTCGCCATGCACTGCGTCGAACAGGTCGAACAGTGGCGCACGCGCCACGGGCAGGGCCGTTACACGCTGTGGACGGGCGACGTCGGCACCGCCCTCTTTCTCCGCGGCTGTCTCGAGCTCGACGCGTCCCTGCCGTTCCTCGAGCTGTTCTAAAGAAGCTCGAACTGAATGACCACGCGCTGGCTGGGCGTGCTGGGCGAGTGCGATGCAAGGACGCAGGGCGTGCCGATAGCAGCGCTATCGGCGCAACCGAGGACGCCGCAGCGCGCCGACCAGCGCGTTCAGACAGCCCGTGCTTTCGTTCTGTTAGAGCTTCTAAGCCGAGCTCGTCGTGCGCCTGCGCCTCTTCGAGGGCCAACATGCCCCCAAGGGGGCGCGAGCCCCCCTGCGAGTCACGCTACCCGCGCCGGGTGCACGCGTCTGCGACGAAAGCGGAAAAAAAGCGACACGCCCTACACTGAGATCCGATGGCGCAGGATCGTATGGCCGAGGGCCGGACACAGGACACGCTCGAGATCTCGAACGACGTCGCGGCGGAGCTCGCCGGCGTGGGCGACGGCGTGCTCGACGCGCTGCGCGAGCGGCTCGGCACGCAGATCCGCCTGCGCGGCAACCAGCTGACGATCGAAGGCGACGACGCCCACGTTGCCGGCACCCGCGCGGTGCTCGACGAGCTCGTCGAGCTAGTCGAGGGAGGGCACGAGATCGGCCCCTCGACGGTGGACGCCGTGCTCGGCGCGCTCGACTCCGCGGAGGACATCCGCGCCGTCTTCGAGGACGTGGTCTGGCGCCACCGCGGCAAGAAGATCGCCCCGAAGACCGTCACGCAGAAGGAGTACGTGGATGCGATCCGCCGCTCGACCGTCACGTTCGGGATCGGCCCGGCAGGCACCGGCAAGACGTACCTCGCGATGGCTCTGGCGGTCGCCGCGCTCCACGAACGGCAGGTCAGCCGGATCATCCTCACGCGTCCCGCGGTCGAGGCGGGCGAGCGGCTGGGGTTCCTCCCGGGCGACATGCTGGCGAAGGTCGACCCCTACCTGCGCCCGCTCTTCGACGCCCTCTACGACATGATCGAGGCCGACCGCCTGACGACCTACATGGAGCGCGGCACGATCGAGGTGGCGCCGCTCGCCTTCATGCGCGGGCGGACGCTCAACGACTCGTTCATCATCCTCGACGAGGCGCAGAACACCTCGCCCGAGCAGATGCAGATGTTCCTGACGCGGCTCGGCTTCGGCTCCAAGGTGGTCGTCACCGGCGACCAGACGCAGATCGACCTGCCGCGCGACCAGGCGTCCGGCCTGATCCAGGTGCAGTCGATCCTCGACTCGATCGACGGAATCGGCTTCGTCCGCTTCACGCACAAGGACGTCGTGCGGCACAAGCTCGTCCAGCGGATCGTGGAGGCGTACAAGCGCCACGCCGAGGAGACGGGCACCGACCGTCGTAGGTGAGGATCGTGATCGAGGTCGAGGTGGAGAACCGGAGCGGCGTCGACGTCGACGAGGCCGGCGCCGTCGGCCACGCCCTGCGGGTGCTCGCGGCCGAAGGCGTCGAGGAGGGCGAGCTGGGGCTGGCGTTCGTGGCCGCGGACGAGATGCAGGCGCTGAAGCGCGAGCATCTCGGGATCGACGAGCCGACCGACGTGCTCTCGTTCCCCCTCGACGGCCGGGACGACGTACCCGCCGGGGTGCCGCGTGCGCTCGGCGACGTCGTCCTCTGTCCCGCCGTGGTCGGTGAGGAGTGGCGGCGGCCGCTGACGCACGGAGTTCTCCACCTGCTCGGGTACGACCACGGCGAGGCGATGGAGACACGCGAGCGGGAGCTCTCGGCATGAGGCGCGCACCGAACCTGCTGGCGAGCTTCAACTTCGCCTTCGAGGGCGTCATCCACGTGCTCCGCACGCAGCGGAACATGCGGATCCACTTCCTCATCGCAGTGCTCGTCCTGATCGCGGCGCTCGTGACCAACGTCGAGAAGCTCGAGCTGATCGCTCTGCTGCTCTCGATCTCGTTCGTGCTGATCGCGGAGATGATCAACACGGCGATCGAGGCGGCGATCGACGTGGCGACGACTGCGTTCGACCCGATGGCGAAGCTCGCCAAGGACATCGCTGCCGGCGCCGTGCTGATCGCGACCGTGAACGCGGTTGCCGTCGGCTACCTCGTCTTCTCGGGCACCGTCGCCGACCGGTCGTCGCGGCTGCTCGACCGGCTGCGCGACGCCCCGGCCGAGGTGACGCTCGTGGCGCTCGTGCTGACGGTCTTCGCGGTGATCGCCGTCAAGGCGTACACGGGGCGGGGCGCTCCGCTCAGCGGCGGGCTCCCCTCCGGCCACGCGGCGATCGCGTTCGCCGCGTGGATGGCCGCGACCTACGTCGTCTCGAGCTCGCCGCACCGCTTTCTGATCTCCTCGCTGACGTTCATCATGGCGCTGCTCGTGGCCCAGACCCGGGTCGAGGCGGGCGTGCACTCCACTCTCGAGGTGGCGGTCGGTGGCATGCTGGGAGCGCTCGTGACCCTCGCCGTCTTCCAGTTCTTCTCGTGAGCCCCGAGAGCGGGGGCAGAGCGCTCGTCGACCGGGCGATCGCGGTCGCCGAGAGGTCGTACTCGCCCTACTCGGAGTACAAGGTCGGTGCGGCCGTCCGGACGCGAGACGGCCGGGTCTTCGAGGGCACGAATGTCGAGAACGCCGCCTATCCGCTGGGCGTCTGCGCGGAGAAATCCGCCATCGTCGCGGCTGTGGCGGCCGGCTGCCGGCCCGGCGACCTCGAGGCGATCGGGATCACCGCCTCGCCCTGCGGCGGCTGCCGGCAGTGGCTGCACGAGTTCCGGATCGACGAGGTCAGCTACCGGCGCGCGGACGGCGAGATCGTGACGACGACGCCCGGCGCGCTGCTCCCGGACAGCTGGGACTTTTGAAGTCCGGCTTCGTCGCCGTCGCAGGCCGGCCGAACGTCGGCAAGTCGACCCTCGTGAACGCTCTCACCGGCGAGAAGGTCGCGATCACCTCGGACAAGCCGAACACGACGAGGCGTCGCGTCGCCGGCATCCAGACGACGGACGACGCGCAGCTGATCCTCACCGACCTGCCGGGCTGGCAGCGCCCGATCGACCCCCTGACCGAGCGCATGCAGAGCACCGTCGATTCCTCGCTCGAGGAGATCGACGGCGTGCTCCTCGTCCTCTCCGCGCGCGAGCGAATCGGGGCCGGCGACCGCTACGTCGCGCGGCGCGTCTTCTCGCTCGGCGTGCCGGTCGTGATCGCGCTGAACAAGGTCGACCGGCTCAAAGCCGGGCACATCGCGTCGCAGATGAAGACCGCCTCGACGCTGGGTGACTTCCACGCGCTGCATCCGGTGAGCGCGAAGACCGGCGACGGGATCCCCGCGCTGCGAGACGAGCTGATCGGCCTGCTGCCCGAAGGCCCGCTCTACTTCCCGGCCGAGCAGACGAGCGACCTGCCGCTCGAGGCGCAGATCGCCGAGCTGGTTCGCGAGCAGGCGTTGCGCCTGACGAAGGAGGAGGTGCCGCACGCGATCACCGCCGAGGTCGTCGAGATCGACGAGAACCGCGTCCACGTGCGCATCTACACCGAGACCGAGAGCCAGAAGCAGATCCTGATCGGCAGGCGCGGCGCCATGGTGAAGGAGATCGGCACGTGGGCCCGCCCCGGGATCGAGGCGCTGCTCGGCCACAGGGTCTTCCTCGAGCTGCAGGTGAAGGCCGCGCCGAAGTGGCGGCGCAACGAGACGATGCTGGAGCGGCTCGGCCTCTAGTCCCGCCTCTACACGACCTCGAGGCCCTCGATCGCGAGCTCCAGCGTCTCGATCACGACGTCGTTCCCGCGCGCATCGAGCGCCGGCGCCTCGTACTTGCAGGGCCATCCCTCGTAGAAGACCCACCGGCGGACGGCGTTCCCCTCGGCGTCGAGCAGCACGATCGCGCCGTTCCGCCGGTCGGCCTTGCCGTTGCGCAGCGTGTTCCACCAGTTCCAGAGATCGTCGTTCTTCGTGATCCCGCGCTTGAGCACGATGTTCCCGTAGCGCACCCGGCCGGGGAGCTTCCTCGACGAGGAGGCGTCGCCTCCCTCGCGGTACTCGACGACGGTGATCGACGACTCCGGTAGCTCGACCTCGCTGAAGGCGCTCGTCGCGAGCCCGTCGATCTCGACGAGAAAGCCGAAGTTGCGGTAGGGGTCAGTCCGTTGGCCGGGCATGCGGCTCCTTCCGTGGGGCGTAGGCGAGCTCTCGATAGATGCGGAGATCGTGCGTGATCCGGTGCGTGCGGCGGCGGCCGGCCCCGTCGCGCCAGGAGACATCCGCTGTCAGCCGCGCCGGCTGCCGCCGGGAGAAGTACGAGGCGGCCGTGTCGACGAGCGTGCGGATCTCCTTCCGCGGCGCGAGGAACTCGATGTTGCGGAAGAGCGCGAGCCCGGCCGTGTCGCGCGAGCCGCCGAGCCCGGTGAACGCCTTGTCGAACCTGACCGAGACGCGATAGGCCGGGCGGTCGGACAGATTCCGGACGGCCGCATAGAGCAGGCCGTCCTCGAAGTCGAAGTCGACGATCACCTCCGGCTCCTCGCTCTGCTCCGGCTGGCGCGGCATGCCGTGAGTCTCGCCCGCCGCGCACCGGCGCACAACCCGAGGCGAAATGTTCCAACAACGTTGCAGACACGTGCGCCGGAGAGCGCTACCGTGTCCCGCCCCGTGGGTGGGTGGGGGGTGGAGAGGTGGGTCCTGCGGCGAGGCGCTCCGCACCCGGCCCTGTTCGGACACGTCCCGTCCGGCCTCGCGGCCCGCCTCGCAGACCGAGAGCCGGCGCGGCAGCCCGCTCAGTCCCACGCAGTCACACCGGCGGGCCGCTACACGCGCCGCACGCGCGCCCGCCTGGCGACGAGCACGACGAGGCCGAGGAAGTAGCCGGAGAAGGCGCCCGAAACGGCGGCGCGCCCGTTCGGCGGCAGCCTGCCCCAGAGCGGCGCCGTCAGGAGCAGGAGCAGCGGCACGCGGCCGGGGAGCGGTCCGTGGCGCTTGAGCAGCGTCGAGACCCAGAGCGCGACGGCGAATCCCGCGCCGGCCGCGGCGGCGAACACGATCGCGCCGAGGAGCCCATCGGCGGCACGCAGCCCGTCGACGGCGAACGCCGCGGCCACGCCTGCGAGCAGGATCCCGGCCAGCGCGAACACGGTTCCGGGCCGCATGTCCCGAGCCTACTCGGGGCTACACTCCACGCATGGCGCAGGCGCCCGCACTCCCGCGCGGGTTCGAGCTCCCGCTCGAGCCCCGGCTGCCCCGCATCGGCTCGGTCGACCAGGTTGCGGTCGAGGCGCGCGCCGGCGAGCTGGCGAAGCGCTCGATCAAGAAGGACGCGAAGCTCTTCGCGCTCGACCTCGCGATCCGGGTCATGGACCTGACGACGCTCGAGGGGGCCGACACCCCCGGCAAGGTCTCGGCGCTCTGCTCGAAGGCGATCCGCCCCGACCCGACCGACCGGTCGATCCCCTCCTGCGCGGCCGTCTGCGTCTACCCGAACCTCGTGCCCGTGGCGCGGGAGCGCGTCGCCGGCACCGGGATCAAGGTCGCGTCGGTCGCGACGGCGTTCCCGTCCGGCCAGAGCCCGCTCGGCGTCAAGCTGCGCGAGACGGAGGAGGCCGTCGAGCTCGGCGCCGACGAGATCGACATGGTGATCGACCGCGGCGCGTTCCTCTCCGGTCGCTACGCCAAGGTCTTCGACGAGATCGTGCGCGTCAAGGAGGCGTGCGGCGAGGCCCATCTGAAGGTGATCCTCGAGGTGGGGGAGCTCGGGACCTACGACAACGTGCGCCGTGCGTCGCTTCTGGCCATGGCCGCCGGAGCCGACTTCATCAAGACGTCGACCGGCAAGCTGCCCGGCGCCGCGACGCTGCCCGTTCAGCTCGTGATGCTCGAGTCGATCCGCGACGTCCACGACGAGACGGGGCGCAAGGTCGGGATGAAGCCGGCCGGCGGCGTCCGCACGGCCAAGAATGCGATCCAGTACATCGTTCAGGTCTACGAGACGCTCGGCCCGGAGTGGCTGACACCCGACCTGTACCGGATCGGCGCCTCGTCCCTCCTGAACGACGTCCTGATGCAGATCCGCAAGGAGCGCACCGGCGTCTACCAGTCCCCCGACTACTTCACCGTTGACTGAGCTCGAGCGCAAGCAGGACGCCGCGCCCGTCCCCGCCGGCTGGGACTACGCGCCCGCACCGGAGTCGACGGAGATCGTCCGGATCCGCGACCGCTACGGGCTCTTCGTCGACGGCGGGTGGCTCGAGCCGCGGTCGGGCGAGTGGTACACGACCATCGACCCCTCGACCGAGGAGCCGCTCGCCGAGGTGGCGCAGGCGGGCGAGGAGGACGTCGCGCTCGCCGTGCAGGCGGCGCGCGAGGCCTTCGAAGGGACGTGGTCGAAGACGAGCCCGGCGGAGCGGGCGAAGTACCTCTTCCGGATCGCGCGGATCCTCGCCGAGCGCTCGCGCGAGTTTGCGGTGCTCGAATCGCTGAACGGCGGCAAGCCGATCAAGGAGTCGCGTGACGTGGACGTGCCGCTCGCGTCGGCGCACTTCTTCTACTACGCGGGCTGGGCCGACAAGCTCGAGTACGCGTTCCCGAACCGGAAGGCGCGCCCCGTCGGCGTCGCGGGCCAGATCATCCCGTGGAACTTCCCGCTCTTGATGCTCGCCTGGAAGATCGCGCCCGCGCTCGCCTGCGGGAACACCGTCGTCCTGAAGCCGGCCGAGACGACGCCGCTGACGGCGCTCCTCTTCTGCGAGGTTCTGCAGCAGGCCGAGGTGCCGCCGGGGGTCGTCAACATCGTCACGGGCGATGGGCGCACGGGCGCGGCGCTCGTCAAGGCAGACGTCGACAAGATCGCCTTCACGGGCTCGACCGAGGTCGGCAAGGCGATCCGGCGCGAGCTCGCCGGCACGGGCAAGAAGCTGACGCTCGAGCTCGGCGGCAAGGCGGCGAACATCATCTTCGACGACGCGCCGCTCGACCAGGCGGTCGAGGGCATCGTCAACGGCATCTACTTCAACCAGGGCCACGTCTGCTGCGCCGGCTCGCGGCTCTTCGTCCAGGAGTCGATCTACGACGAGACCGTCCGCAAGCTGAAGCGGCGCCTGACGACGCTGCGCGTCGGCCCGCCCGCTCGACAAGAACACCGACGTCGGGGCGATCAACTCGAAGATGCAGCTCGAGAAGATCAAGGAGCTCGTCGCCTCCGGCGAGGAGGAGGGGGCCGAGATCTACCAGCCGCCGTGCCGGCTGCCGGAGAAGGGCTACTACTTCGTCGCCGACGGTGTTCACGAACGTCGCGCAGAGCTACCGGATCGCGCAGGAGGAGATCTTCGGGCCCGTGCTCTCGGTGCTCACGTTCCGGACGCCGGACGAGGCGGTCGAGAAGGCGAACAACACGCCGTACGGGCTCAGCGCCGGCGTCTGGACGGAGAAGGGGTCGCGGATCCTCTCGATGGCCAACCGGCTGCGGGCCGGCGTGGTCTGGGCGAACACGTACAACCGCTTCGACCCCGCGTCGCCGTTCGGCGGCTACAAGGAGTCCGGCTTCGGCCGTGAGGGCGGGCTGCACGGGCTCGAGCCGTACCTCGCGTTCGACGGCGCGGAGGCCACGGAGGGCTGATGACGCGGCTCCCCGTGCGGAAGACGTACAAGCTCTACATCGGCGGCGCGTTTCCGCGTTCCGAGTCGGGGCGCACGTACGAGGTGGAGGGGCAGAACGTGGCGCGCGGCTCGCGGAAGGATCTGCGAGACGCGGTCGTCGCCGCGCGGAAGGCGCAGGTGGGCTGGCAGGGCGCGACGGCGTACAACCGCGGTCAGGTGCTCTACCGGATCGCGGAGATGATGGAGTCGCGCGCGGCCGATCTGGCGGAGGCCTGCACCGGACGCAAGGAGGTGGACGCCGCGATCGACCGTTGGGTCTGGTACGCGGGCTGGGCCGACAAGCTGGCGCAGGTGCTCGGCGCGTCGAACCCGGTCGCGGGGCCGTACTTCAACTTCACGGTGCCGGAGCCGACCGGGGTCGTCGGCATCCTCGCGCCCGACGAGCCGCCGCTGCTGGGGCTCGTCTCGCGGCTTGCGCCCGCGATCGTCGGCGGCAACACGGTCGTCGCGGTCGCCTCGGACACGCGGCCGCTCGCGGCGCTCGAGCTCGCCGAGGCGCTCGCGACCTCCGACGTGCCCGGCGGCGTCGTCAACCTGCTGACCGGCCACCGGGCGGAGTTGGCACCGTGGCTCGCGTCGCACATGGACGTGAACGCGATCGACCTCACAGGCGCCGACGGCCTCGCGCCGGAGCTCGAGCGCGCGGCCGCGGACAACGTCAAGCGCGTCGTCCACGGCCAGGCGGACGGGCAGAGCGTGTGGGAGATCTCCGCGTTCCTGGAGCTGAAGACCGTCTGGCATCCGATCGGCGTCTGACCGTCTCGACGCTGTCGTCTCAGCTGTCCTTCTTCGGCTGTCCCTTTTCGAGACGTCCCTTTCTGACCTGTCGGGAACGACCGCTCAAAGGCGTACCCGGCAAGGCGTACCCGGCAAGGCGTACCCGGCCTCCTCCCCGCTGCGAGCCTATCCGCGCAATCCGCACATGTCTGTCACGGGTCCGTGACGAAAGGCCCGGCTCGATGACCGGCTCGGAGCGGTTGACCGTGCTCTGCCTGCACGGGCTGGGGCCGCGCGGCCCCGGCGCGTTCGAGGGCCTGCGAGCCGCCGTGGGGGACGAGCTCGACCTGCAGACGCCGCCCTTTCCGGGCTGGGAAGGGCACGCCGGCCGGAGCTCGCGAGGCATATCGCCCGTCGGCGCTCGCGCGCTGGGCCGAGTCGCAGGCCGCCGGCTCGTTTGCTCTCGTCGGCTTCTCCTGGGGCGGCACCGTCGGCCTGCGCGTGGCGCCCGACCGCCTGCGGGCGCTCGCGCTGATCGACGTCGGCTACCAGTCGCGGGGCGACGCGCCCCAGAGCTATGAGGAGCTGCTCGCCGGGCACGCGGACGCCGACTTCGCGCCGCCCGAGGCCGTCGCCGCCGCCTTCGAGGGGATCGCGCTCGAGCCGGCCGCCGACGCGTTGGCGAACGTCCGCGACATCCCGGTGCTGCTCCTCGCCGCAACCGTGCCGTACGTCGAGCGCCGCGCGGCCGACGTCGAGCGCTTTCGCGCGACACTGCCCGAGGCCGAGGTTCACCTGGTCGAAGGCGCGGAGCACGACGTGCTCGGCACCGCCCCGGGCGAGGCGATCCCGCTCCTCACGGACTTCCTTCGGCGGCACGCGTAGCGTCCGCGCGGGCCGCCTCGAGGAGCCTGGCCGGGGCGACCTCGGCGTAGGCGTCCTCGATCAAGCCAACGACTGCGTCCCACTCGAGCCCGCGGTCGAGCCGCACGCCGACCCAGCCGCGGTGCCCGACGTAGGGCGGCACGAAGAACCGCTCGGGATCACCGGCGACGAGCGCCCGCTGCAGCTCCTGCTGCGCCGCACACCAGAGCGCGAAGCGCCCGTCCCCGTGGTGGTCCGTCATCACGGTCACGAACGCGCGCTTGCCCCGCACGAAGAACGTCGGCGCCCCGTGGCTCGGGCGCTCGCTCACCTCGGGGAGCGACAGGCAGAGTTCCCGCACCTGCGCCAGCACGCGCTCCCGCTCGGACGGGTCGACCATCGCTAGCGAAGTGGAGGCGGCGGTGGCGGCGGAGCGGGCGCGGGCAGCCTCGGCCTCGCGCGCTCGGACGCGCCCGGCGTCCGAACGTCGACGCCGCCGATCGCGCAGAAGCCCGTGATCCGGATCAGCGGCGCGCCCGGCCGGGGCGGTGCGCCGAGGCGCACGTCCGTCCCGCCGATCAGCGAGATCAGCTCGACGGAGACGTCGACGCCCTCCGGGACGATGACGTCTACGCCGCCGATCAGCGCGAAGCAGCGGATCTCGAGCTCGTGCCCGATCAGCTCCGCGTCGCGGAGGTGGATGTCCGCGCCGCCGATCACGCTCGCGATCGTCAGGGTCCCCTCGACGCGGAACCGGCCTCGCAGCTCCAGGCCGCCGAGGATCGCGATCGCGGTGCGCCGCGGCGTGCGCGGAGTCGGACGCGAAAGAGGAAGGTCAGCCGTCAACGCCTCGAGCTCGCCTCGACTGGTAGCGGCGTAGGCGCCGTCCAGCCGCTCGGTCAGCTCTTCGAGCGTCAGCCGCCCGTCGGCGGCGGCGTCGCCCAGCGTTCGCGCGGTGTGCTCCCGCTCCTCGTCGGACGCTCGGACGCCGGGCGGCTCGGGACCCATGCGCCGCATTGTCTACGATCTCTCCTCTGTGACCGGGACACGACGTCTCAGTCAGGCAATCGCCGAGGGCGACGGGATCTCCCTGATCGTCCACGTCGCCGACCTCGCCGGCGCCCGCGAGGCGGAGGCGCAACGGGCCGAGGGGCTGGCGATCTCCACGCCGGTCGAAGGTCTCCGCGACGCGGTCAGCCTGCCCGTCTTCTGGTCGGCCGCCGGCGGGCCGAACGACGCGCATGCCTCGGGCGCCGACGCCTGGAGGCTGCCGGTCGAGCGCTACGACGACGAGGGCGCGCTCGTCGAGGTGCACGACCGGGCGACCTCGCTGGGGCTGGAGTGCGTGGTCGAGGTGCGCGACGAGGATGAGCTCCAGCTCGCGCTCGACCACATCGACCCGGAGATCTTCCTGCTCGCGCCCCATCCCGACGAGGACGACGAGCCGCTCGACCAGGTGCTGGCGCTCCTCCCGGACGTGCCCGCTGGCAAGCTCGCGATCGCCGAGGTGGCGGTCCGCGACCGGGACGAGGTCTTCTCGCTCGAGCGGGCTGGGATCGACGCCGTGCTGGTGCCGCCCGGTCACGTGGACGACCTCGTCGGTGGCGTTCCTCCCGAAGTCTGAGCAGCGCTGGGGCGGGCCCTACATGGGCCTCGTCGTCCTGCTGCTCGTCGCCGCCGCCCTCCGACTCGTCGGCATCCGCTACGGGCTTCCGTTTCCGCTCCTGAACCCGGACGAGCGGACGATCGTCACGGCGGGCTGGGAGATGGTGCACGGCGGCGGCCTCGACCCCGGCCGCTACGACTACCCGTCGCTCCTGATGGAGCTCGTGGCGCCGCTGCAGGCCTGGCACGCGGCGCCGTGGTACCTCGGCGGCAGGATCGTGGCCGTCGTGCTCGGGCTGGGCAGCGTTGCCGCGGCCTGGTGGCTCGGCCGCGTCGCGTACGGCAGCGTGGCCGCCTTCGTCGCCGGCGCGGCGACGGCCGTCGCGACGACGCACGTCGCTTACTCGCGGGTCGCCGTCACCGACGTGCCGCTCACGCTCGGCGTGACCGTCGCCCTCGCCCTCATGATCGCCGGCAGGCTGGAGCTCGCCGGGGCGGCCGCCGGAGTCGCGGCCGCGTTCAAGTATCCGGGCGCGATCGTGCTCGTGCCGCTCGTCGTGGTCGCGTGGGGGAGGTGGCGCAGCCTCGCGGTCTCGCTCGGGCTGGCGGTCGTCTCGTTCGCGCTCACGACCCCGTTCGTCGTCGTGCACGCGGGGCGCGCCTGGGCGGACTTCAGCGAGGTCTCGCGTCTCTCGCGCCGCGGCTGGCTCGGGTTCGAGCACGATCCCCCTGCGGTGGTCGCCTTCGCCGAGCGGCTCTGGGACAGCCTCGGGCCGGCGCTGCTGATCGGGCTCGCCGGGCTCGTCGCGGCACTCGTCGTGCGCCGCCGCGCAGACCTCGCGCTCGCCACGTTCGCGCTCGCCTGGTACGCGTCGCTGCTGCCCGTCCGGGCACACCACGATCGCTACACGCTGCCGCTCGTGCCCGTGCTCGGCGCGCTCGCGGGTCGCTTCCGCACGCTCGCGCCCGTGACGCTGCTCCTGCTCGTCGTCCCGCTCACCTGGTCGGTGCGGGACACCGTGAAGCTGACGAGGGAGGACACACGGGTCGCCGCGCGGGCCTGGATCCTCGCCAACGTGCCCCCCGGGACGAAGGTCGCCCAGGACCCGTCGACGGCGAGTCTCCCCGCGAGTTACGACGTGCAGCCGCTCGCACTGCCCGGTCCGGGGCGGCCCTTCGATCCGCATCGCGACGTCGTGCGGCTCCGCCTCGACGGCGTTCGCTACGTCGTCGTCACCGGCGCGATCGAGGACAGGGTGCTCGCCGCCCGCGACCGCTACCCACGCGAGGCGCGTTTCACCGACCAGCTGGCAGCCGAGGGCGACCGCGTCTATCGGACGCCGCCGGGCACGAAGCTGTCGGGCCCGTGGGTCGCCGTCTACCGTATCTCCGGATGAGACCCGATCTCCTGATGAGGCCCAGCGCGATCAAGCCGGGCCTCGCCGTCGCGGTGGCCGTGTTCGTCTCCGGTGCGGCGCTGCTCTCGGTCGAGATCGCCGCCAGCCGCGTCGTCGCGCCCTTCTTCGGCAACTCGCTCTTCGTCTGGGGTGCGCTGATCGGCGTCGTCCTGACCGGGCTCTCCGTCGGCTACTGGCTCGGCGGCGTGCTCGGCGACCGCTTCCCGTCGCTCTGGCTGCTGCTCGCGGTGATCGCTGCAGCGGCCGCGGCGGTGCTCGCGATCCCGGCGATCGACGGCCCCGTGCTGCGAACGATCGTGCGCTGGGACCCGGGGCCACGGGCGGACCCCCTGCTGGCGGCCGTGCTGCTCTTCGCGCTGCCGAGCGTGCTCTTCGCCACTGTCACGCCGATCGCCGTGCGGCTCAGCGCGGGCGAGCTCGCCCGCATGGGGAGGACCGCGGGCCGCCTGTTCGCGATCTCGACCGCGGGCTCGATCGCCGGGACGTTCGCGACCGCCTTCTGGCTGATCCCGTCGCTCGGGACGACGAAGCTGCTCGGCCTGATCGCGGCCACGTGCTTCGCGACGGTGGCGCTCGTCGCCGGCTCGCTGCGGCTCTTCGCGCCGGCCGCGCTCGCCCTGGCGGCGACCGCCGGCGCGGTGCTTGCCACGAACGCGCTCGCGCCGGCAGGCGGCCGCCTCGTCGGCGCCGAGGCGCAGAACTGGTCGCCCGTCTACCGCCTGCGCGGCGAGGCGGCCGGGCCCCGGGCGAGCCAGGACGGCTTCCGCGTCCGCTTCACGAAGGACACCCGGTACCACCGGCTCGCCGTCGTGGACGACACCGACTCGCGCTACCTCCGCTTCGACAGCTCCTTCCAGAGCGGCCTCTTCCTCGGCAGGCCGTACGCGACTCGATTCCCGTATACGGACTACTTCGAGCTCGGCATCGCCTACCGGCCGGAGGCCCGCTCGGTGCTCTTCCTCGGCCTCGGCGGCGGCTCGGCGCCGAAGCGGATCTGGCGGGACTTCCCCGAGACGAGGTCGCAGGTGGTCGAGCTCGACCCCGTCGTCGCGCAGGTCGCGCGGCGCTGGTTCGCGCTGCCCGAGTCGCCGCGCCTCCGGGTCGCGGTGGACGACGCGCGCATCTGGCTCGATCGCCACGACGAGCGCTTCGACCTCGCCGCGGTCGACACGTTCTTCTCCGACGGCATCCCGTTCCACCTGACGACCCGGGAGTTCGTCGAGCGCCTGCACAGCCGGCTCAGACCCGGCGGGGTGGTGCTCGTGAACGTGATCGGCGCGCTCGAGGGCAGCGACTCGAAGCTGCTCCGCTCTCTCTACCGCACGTATCGAGAGGTGTTCCCGACCGTGGTGCTGCACCCCGTCTGGCTCAAGGGCGGGAAGAGCCCGACGGAGGTGCGCAACGTCATCCTGGTCGCGACGGACGGCCCCGCGCCGGCGACCGGCTTCCTGCTCGAGCGCTGGCGCGGCATCCGGGCCCGGCACCCGCAGGCGGCCGACCTCGCGGCAGCGATCCGCGGCCGCTGGGAGCAGCCGGTGCAGGTCGACGACGTGCCGACCCTGACTGACGACTACGCGCCCACCGACGCGCTGCTCCTCAACTGATGGCCCGAATTGGGCACGCTGCCGTCGGCGGCCTGCCGCTACCCTTTCCGCGTGATCCGGCTCGTCACGGTGTTCGCGCTTGCGGCGGCCTGCACGCTGCTCGCCTCCGGCTGCGGTAGCGAGGCCGCGAAGCAGGCCGTGGCGCCGCCGTCGTCCGCCAAGGCGACGTGCCCGAATACGGCGCTCGCGTGGCTGGCAGCGGCTCGCGAACAGCATCGGCGGCGGCGGTCTACTGCCCGGGCTGGCTGCCCGACCCGCTGACCAGCCAGATCGGCGGCCGCTGGAACAACATCAACTCGGTCGACAAGGATCGGAGCTACCTGGAGAGCTTCGTCTGGCAGGAGACCGGGGCGGGCGCGGCGGGCGGCGAGCTGCACGTCAACCTGCGCGGCTACCCCGGCAGGACGAAGATCCCGACCTGCAAGACCGTCGACGTGAACGGGAAGATCGTCACCCGCGGCACGACTCCCTGCTTCGCCGACCCGCGCGGGACGAAGACGATCGCCGGCAAGAAGGCGACGGTCTACACGGTCAACCAGGACGCCGACCAGTGGCACGTCCTCTACGCCTGGCACCACAACGGCTCGCTCTACACGTTGAGCGAGCACGTCGCGCCGCCGCTCACGTACCGCAAGGTCGTCGCCAATCTCGATCGCATGATGCGCTCGCTCGCCCTCGTCGAGCCGCAGGCCTAGACGGAGCCGTGAAGCTCACCCGGAAGCAGGTCCTCGCCGGCGCCGCCGGCGCTGCGCTCGGCGCGGCGGGCATCTACGAGCTGGTCGACCAGCTGGCCGGGCTCGCCCGACGCGCACGGTCGCCGTCGCCACGCGCGGGCCCGAGCAGCACCTGCTCGCCGGCGTGCGCGAGGTGACCGACAACGGCGTCGAGGTGCTCGTGCCGCCGCTCCACCACCAGGTCGTCACCGCCCGGGTGAAGGTCGATCCTGCCGACCTCGCGCGACGCGAAGGTCGCGCTCGAGCGCGAGCTCGCCGGCCTCGACGCGAGCTACCCGGAGACGCCGGCCGGGCTCGGCGTCACCGTGGCGTGGGGGAAGCCGTACTTCGACCGGCTCGTCGCCGCGCAGGCGGCGAAGCACCTGCCGTGGGACCGGCGCGCCGGCAAGGCCGGCGCTCCTCGATGCGATCCGCTTCCCGAGCGATCCGGAGGAGACCGTGCTGGAGCAGAACGAGGTCGCGATCCTGCTCCGCAGCGACTCGCTCGACCGGGTCGGCGAGGCCTGGCAGCGCATCGACGGCGCCGGCGTGCTCGAGCCGATCTCGATCCGCAAGGGCTTCGCCGGCGGCGGCTTCGACGGCAAGACGAGCCTCCCGAAGCAGATGGCGATGGCGGCAGGCGTTCCCGGCGCCGACCTGATCCCCGAGACGTCCGAGCTCTTCCTCGGCTTCACGTCGACGCAGAAGGCCGGGCTCGGGCCGGCGCGGATCGCGAACCTCGAGACGCTCGGGTACGCCGACCTGCGGGGCGGCTACTTCCACGGCGGCACGCACATGCATCTCTCGCACATCGAGGAGGACCTCGAGGCGTGGTTCCTCAACTTCGACTTCAGCGAGCGCGTCGACACGGCGTTCCGGCCGAACCTCGACGTCGCCGACGGGACGCAGACCGTGCCGCAGGAGCCGGACGACGTCGCCACGAGCGCGCAGATCCGCCGCGACTTCAGGACGAGCGGCCGCATGGGCCACAGCGCCTCGATCCAGATCACGTCGCGGCTGCAGCAGGACGTCGTCGCCGACGACGGCACGGTCTTCCCGAAGGGGACGGCGATCCCGCAGCGGGCGGACTTCAACACGCTCGACAACCCGTTCTTCTGGAGCGCCGAGCCCGGCGTCGTCCAGGCCGACCCCGATGGCGGGCGTGCACTTCGTCGTCTTCAACCCGACGAGCGACGACTTCCACCGCAACCGGCTCGCGATGGACGGCGTCTTCCCGGACGGGAAGCTCCCGTTCCGCCCGCGGGCGCGCGGCCAGGGCTTCAACGCCGTGCTGCGGACGACGCACCGGCAGAACTTCCTCGTGCCGCCGCGGCGGCACCGCTCGTTCCCGCTGGCGGAGCTCAAGGCCTGAGCTGCTGGACTTCAGCGGCTGGTGCCCGCGCGTTCCCGGGGCACCGGTCGCGGTGCGGGGCCGGAGGGGACAGTATGGGTGATACGGCCCCGGAGAGCCCCATCCCGGCGAGCATTGTGCCGCGAGCGGTGCCAGGCGGCTCCGGAGGCCGGCTTCGCCGGCCGGGAGGAGACGCCGTCCGGGGGCGCGCGTGACCTTTGCGGCAGGGCTCGTCGTCCTGCTGCTCGGGCTCGGCGGGATCGCCGCGACGGCTGCCCTCGTCGCGCTCGCGCTGCGCCCGGACGGCACCGCGTGGTTCCTGCTCGCGACCTACGTGCTCGCCTGCGCCGAGGTGCTGCTGCTGACACAGCTGCTCTCGCTCGTGCACGGCGTCGGCCGTTACGAGTACCTGCTCGCCGAGTTCCTGCTGCTGGCCGCCGCCGTCTGGCTCTGGCGCCGCGAAGGCGCGCCGCGACCGCCGCGTCCGCAGCTTCGGTTCCTGCTCGAGCACAAGCTTGTGGGCGGGCTCGCCGCGGTCGTCTCGCTCGCCCTGCTCTACGAGCTCCTTCATTCGTCCTGACGACGCCGCCGAACACGTGGGACTCGCTTGCGTATCACCTGCCGCGCGCGGTCGAGTGGTTCCAGCGGCACGGCGTCGAGTACATCCCGGACGCGGCGACCGAGCGGATGAACGCCTTCCAGCCGAACGCGGAGATGCTGATCCTCTACGTCTTCGCGCTCGCCCACAACGACCTGCTCGCCGAGCTCTCTCAATGGCTCGCCGGCTGCGCGGTGCTCGTCGCCGTCTACGGGATCGCGCGCCGCGCGGGCGCCGAGCGGCCGGCCGCGGCGTTCGCCGGCCTCCTGACGCTGACGCTCTCCGAGTTCGCGCTGCAATCGGTGACGACGCAGAACGACCTCGTCGTGGCGTCGTTCGCCGCCGCCTGCGCCTACTTCGCGCTCGGCGACCGGCGTCAGGACGCCGCGCTCGCTGGGATCGCGCTCGGGGCGGCGCTCGGCACGAAGCTGACCGTCGCGCTGGCGCTGCCCGCTCTCGTGCTGCTCGCCTACGTCTCCGGCGGGTGGCGGCGCGTGCTCCGCATCGGCGTCGCGACCGCGGTCGCCTTCCTCGCGATCGGCTTCTACGGCTTCGGGCTGAACCTCGTCGAGACCGGGAAGCTGCTCGGGGACGCGCCGGAGGCGACCGCGCTCCAGCCGCACCGGACCGTGGGCGGCACGGTCTCCACGATGGCGCGCGTCGGCTTCGACACGATCGACCTCTCCGGCTACCGGACCGAGCGCTCGCGGCTCGAACCGATCGAGCGCGCAGGCAAGTGGACCTTCAACCACCTGCACATCCCCGCCAACCCGCCGGAGTCGACGCTCACGACCTTCCAGTTCTCGGTCAACACCGCCTCCGAGGAGGACAACTCCTACTTCGGCCCGCTCGGCTTCCTCCTCCTCGTGCCCCTCTGCCTCGTCGTGCTCGTGCTCGGTGCGCTGCGGCGCGTCCGGCCGGTCTGGGTCGTGCTCGCCGCGTCGCTGCCGCTGTACGTCCTGGGCATCGCGCTGGCGTACCGCTACAACCTCTGGATCGGGCGCTTCATGCTGACGGCCGCCGCCCTCGCGATGCCGGTCGCGGCGCTGCTCTATCGCTTCCGGGTACTCGCCTGGCTCGCCGCGGTCGTGGGCGTCTTGACGCTCTTCTACGCGCATGCGTACAACGACACGAAGCCGACCGGATTGAACGGCACGGTGCCGGTCTGGAAGCAGAGCCGCGCGGACGCGATCGCCCTCCGCTTCAACGAGATGCGGAAGACGCTGACGGCGACGGACCTGGTGATCCCGGACGACGCGACCGTCCTCGCCGTCGTCGGCGAGAACGACTTCATCTACGCCCTCTACGGGCCGAAGCTGACGCGGCGGCTCGTCACCGTGCACCCGCAGGACGTCGGCTGGCCGAAGTTCCAGCGCATGCTGCGCCTCGCGGACGACACCCGGGCCGGCTGGATCGTCGACGACGGCGTCATCCCGGTGGGGAAGTCGGACCGGTGGGAGGTCGTCTCCTACTTCGACGACAACGGCTGGACGCTGCTCCGGCGCCGGTAGCCGGGCTAGCCGAAGAACGCCTTCGCGACCGCGTACCAGTCGTCGGGCACCGTCTTCAGCTCGGCCGTCGCCTCCTCGAGCGAGACGTCCACGACGTCGTCTCCGTGCAGCGCGGCCATGCGACCCCATTTGCTCTCCTCGACGAGGTCTGCCGCCTTGAGGCCGTAGCGCGTGGCGAGCACGCGGTCGCGCGCCGTCGGCGTGCCGCCACGCTGGACGTGGCCGAGCACCGTGACGCGGGTCTCGAAGCCGGTGCGCGCCTCGATCTCCCGGGCGAGCGCGTCGCCGACGCCGCCGAGCTTCACGTGACCGAACTCGTCGAGGGACTCGTCCTGGGTCACGGCGCGGTTCTCGCCGGACTCGAATGCGAGCTCGTAGCCCTCGGAGACGACGACGATCGAGAAGGTCTTGCCGCGGGCGTGCCGCTTCCGGAGCTCGGCGCAGGCGTCCTCGACCGTGACGCGGCGCTCCGGGATCAGGATCACGTCCGCGCCGCCGGCGATCCCGCTCATGACGGCGATCCAGCCGACGTGGCGGCCCATCACCTCGACGACCATGACGCGGTTGTGCGACTCCGCGGTCGTGTGCAGCCGGTCGATCGCCTCGGTGCAGACCGAGACGGCCGTGTCGAAGCCGAAGGTGTAGTCCGTGCCGGAGAGGTCGTTGTCGATCGTCTTCGGGACGCCGACGACCGGGAACCGCTCCTCGGCGTGCAGCCGTGCGGCGACCCCGAGCGTGTCCTCGCCGCCGATCGCGACGAGCGCCTCGAGGCCGGCGGCGGCGAAGTTCTCGAGCACCTTCAGCACGCCGCCTTCGATCTTGTACGGGTTCGTGCGCGACGTGCCGATGATCGTCCCGCCCCGGGGCAGGATCCCCGAGATCTCGCGGACCCCGAGCGGCACGAAGATCCCCTCGACGAGCCCCTTCCAGCCCTCCCGCACGGCGACCATCTCGTGCCCGCGGTCGACCGAGCGCCGCGTCACCGCACGGATGACCGCGTTCAGCCCGGGGCAGTCGCCGCCGCCGGTGAGGATCCCGATCTTCATCGAGTGTGAGTCTAGAGAGGCGGGTTCGTCGGCGGGGCGGTGTTCTGCAGGATCAGTTCGGAGGCCCGCCCCGCTTCTCAGAAGGCGCTCTGCAGAGAGACGGCCCTGCAGTGAAATCCGTTCGCCTTGAAAGCTCCTCGCCTCGCGCGCGTCGCGCGTCGGTGGATCGCGGGCTTTGGGCCGGGTCCCGTCTGCAGGGCCAGTCAGGACAGTCTACTCCCTTCCAGGCCCGCCAACCGACCGTGCGCCCAGCTCGCGGCCGGGAACTTCACGTCACCGCTCGGGCGCCTCCTGTGACGTCTCTCTCCGCCGCATCGCCTCGTAGACCGCGTCCCAGTGGTCGGAGATGTCCTGCAAGGCTCGGGCCGTGGTCAGCGCGGCGTCCTCGAGCCGGTCGTCCACCCGCTCGACCTCGGCCAGGCGCTTCTCGAGGCTCCCGAGCAGCTCCTCGAGCCCGCCGACCCGCTCGCCGAGCGCGTGCACCAGCTCGCCAAGGCCGCTCAACTCCTGCGCGATCAGCTCGTAGTCCTTCATGCTGCCGTCCCGCATGCGGCAGTCGTGCCGGACTCGCGTCGAGCTCAAGTCTAGAGCCTGAGTCGCGGCGTCGGGCGAAGACGCGCGTTCGTTTCAACTTCGCGCAATGAGTCAGGTGCCGAAGGTGGGAATCGAACCCACACTCCCCGGAGGGAACCGGATTTTGAGTCCGGCGCGTCTGCCAATTCCGCCACTTCGGCCGCTCCGTTCATGGTACTCGGCGTCTCGCCGGAGGCCGGCTTCGCCGGCTTCCGTCCGGGTTGCCGGCCGCTTTTGCGGTGCGTCGCATCTCGCGAAGCCGAGGAAGGAGGGGGTTGACGGGGGAACCAGGGGTTCACCCGCGCCCCGCTTCGGCCGCGCCGCGCAGCCGCTCCCCCTTGCACCCGTGCGGCCGAAAGCCAGATACTTGCCGCTCGCACCGTTGGAGACCCCGGAGGACTGCTTGCAGAACCACGCGCACCTCGGCTTTTCCGCCCTCGCCGACGGCGTCTTCCTCGGCGGCCTGATCTGCGGGAACCGCGGCAAGCTCGTCAAGGCCGTCGTCAAAGGTGCCGGCGGTGCGGCCGACGGAACGTTCGGCACGTTCCAGATCAACTCGAACGGCGACACGACCTCCAACCCGGTGACGATCTACAAGGTGGCGGGCGGCAAGCAGGTCCCCTTCAAGGTCATCACGCCCTCTGCGGCCCTGGTGAAGGCCGCGTAAGCGCAGCACCCGCGGGGGAGGGCGCAGGCCCTCGCCCGCGAACCATTCCGACATCGTGGCAAGCGACGCGCAGACCCCCACCTTGAGCGGCAGCCGGTTCCGGCCGAGCGTCACGGACATCATCGGCCTCAGCCTCGTCGCGCTGCTGCTGATCATCCTCTTCATCAACTTCCTCAAGACCCCGGCCGACTTCATCAACCTCTTCCTGATCGGGATGACGGTCGGCATGGTCTACGCGCTGATCGCGCTCGGCTACTCGCTCGTCTACGGCATCCTCGAGCTGATCAACTTCGCGCACGGCGACGTCTTCATGCTCGGCGCGATGATGTGCGTGACCCTCGTCGGCGCCTTCGGGATCGAGGGCGGCCAGTACGGCAAGGTGCTGGTGCTGATCGTGCCGATGCTGCTCGATCTGCGCGGCCTTCTGCGGCATGCTGAACGTCACGATCGAGACGATCGCCTACCGGCCGCTGCGCAACGCGCCCCGGCTGGCCCCGCTGATCACGGCGATCGGCGTGAGCTTCATCCTCCAGAACGTCGGCCTCGTCTGGAAGGGCCCGGCGCCCGTGAACATCCCGGACAACATCCTCCCGCGCGGCGAGATCTTCTACGATCGGCGGCGTCGTGTACAGCTGGAACAAGCTGATCGTCCTCCTGGTGACGCTGCCCGACGCTCGCGCTCCTCGTCTGGCTCGTGCAGCAGACGAAGCAGGGCAAGGCGATGCGCGCGACCGCGCAGGACAAGGAAGCCGCCGTCGATCATGGGGATCAACGTCAACCGGACGATCTCGTTCACGTTCCTGATCGCCGGGCTGCTCGCCGGCGCGGCCGGCCTGCTCTACGCGCTCTACTTCACGAGCGTCAGCTTCGACACCGGCTTCCGGCTCGGCCTCTTCGCGTTCACCGCCGCCGTGCTCGGCGGGATCGGCAACCTGCCCGGCGCCGTGCTCGGCGCGCTGCTGCATCGGGCTGATCGAGCAGTTCAACAACGGCCTCTCCTGGCACATGCCCGGCAGCGACTGGACGAACTCGATCATCTTCTCGATCCTGATCCTGATCCTCGTCTTCCGGCCCGAGGGGCTCCTCGGCGAGCGGACACCGGAGGGCGGCTGACGTGGCCGGCCTGAAGGCGCGGTGGCGCGCGCTCGCCCAGCGCACGCGCTGGGCGATCGCGATCGCGATCGAGCTCATCCTCGCGATCATCTTCCTCTTCTGGGAAGCGTCGGTCGGCTGGGCGATCGCTGATCATGGCCGTGCTGCTCTGGGCGCCCAAGCTCCCGGGCTACTGGAAGTTCGCGGCCGAGGGGATCGTCGTCGTGCTGACGCTGATCTTCCTGACGCCGCTCGGGATCATCCTCGGCGCGCTGGTGCTCGTGCTTGCGATCCCGGAGTCGCTCCGCTTGGGCCGGATCCCGGTCCGGCAGACGACCCTCGTCGTCGGGGCGATCCTCGCCGCCGTCCTCTACCCGTTCTACGTCGACAATCTGTTCACGATCCCGGTCTTCGGCGCCGGTGCCGGACGTCGCGACGGGCGTCGTGATGATCGTCTTCATCATGATGGCCGTCGGCCTGAACATCGTCGTCGGCTACGCGGGGCTGCTCGACCTCGGCTACGTCGCCTTCTACGCGACGGGCGCGTACACCGTCGCCTGGTTCGCGTCGCTGCAGTTCCCGAACCACAACTTCCACTTCGGCTCCGTCGGCATCGACGCGGCGCTGCCCGGTTTCCACATCTCGATCTGGCTGCTGCTGCTGCTCGCGGGCCTGATCACGGCCGGCGCCGGCATCCTGATCGGCCTGCCGACGCTGCGCCTGCGCGGCGACTACCTGGCGATCGTCACGCTCGGCTTCGGCGAGATCCTGCCCCAGATCGCCCGCAACGGCGACAACTTCTTCGGCACCGGCTTCAACCTGACGAACGGGCCGAACGGGATCACGCCGATCGACGCGCCCGGCTTCGGCAACAGGCTCTCGGACTGGACCGGCGGCTTCCTGCCGGCGAACTACCTCGACCAATCGCACATCCGGAACGCGTCTTCTTCTGGACCGCGCTCGTGCTCCTGCTCTTCACGGTCTTCTGCTCGCTGGCGGCTGCGCGACTCGCGCCTCGGCCGCGCGTGGATCGCGATCCGCGAGGACGAGATCGCCGCCTCGGCGATGGGCGTGCCGCTGATGCGGACGAAGACGTGGGCGTACGCGAGCGGCGCCTTCTTCGGCGGCGTCGCCGGCGCGTACTACGCGAGCTTCAAGAGCGCGACGTTCCCCGGCGACTTCTTCTTCAACATCTCGGTCTTCATCCTCTGCATGGTCATCCTCGGCGGCATGGGCAACGATCTGGGGGGTGATCGTCGGCGGCCGGCTTCCTCGCGTACCTGGACCAGGTCGGCCTCGCGAACACCGGCGCATGGATCAACGACCACTTCGGGACGACCATCGACGTGCCCAAGTACTCCTCGGGGATCTACGGCGTGATCATCCTGGTCGTGATGCTCTTCCGGCCCGAGGGCCTGATCCCCGACCGGACGTCGCGCCGTCGAGCTGCACGAGGGCGGCGAGGACGAGTACCTCTACGACGTGCGAGCAGGAAGTGAGCGACGACCGGACAACCTGCTCGAGGTGACCGGCCTGCGCAAGGAGTTCGGCGGCCTCGTCGCCGTCGGCGACGTCGACTTCGTCGTCCCGGAGCGCTCGATCGTCAGCCTGATCGGCCCGAACGGCGCCGGCAAGACGACCTTCTTCAACATGCTCACCGGCGTCTACAAGCCGACCGCGGGGCAGATCGTCTTCGACGGCGAGGACGTGACCGCCAAGCCGCCGCACGCGGTCACCGCGCGCGGGATCGGGCGCACGTTCCAGAACATCCGCCTCTTCCAGAACATGACCGCGCTCGAGAACGTGCTCGTCGGCATGCACGCGCGGCTGCACGCGAACCTCTTCAACTCGATCCTGCGCACGCCGAAGGTGCGCCGCGAGGAGCGCGAGGCGCGCGAGAAGGGCCGTGAGCTGCTCGCGCTACTCCGGACTCCGGCGGCACGCGGACACGCCCGCGAGCTCGCTGCCGTACGGCGACCAGCGGCGGCTCGAGGTGGCGCGCGCGCTGGCGACGATCCCGAAGCTCCTCCTGCTCGACGAGCCGACGGCCGGGATGAACCCGCAGGAGACGGCCGACTTCACGTCCTTCGTCGAGCGGCTCCGGAACGAGCGCGGACTGACGGTGCTGATGATCGAGCACGACATGCGCGTCGTCATGGGCGTCTCCGACCGCGTCACGGTGCTCGACTACGGCGAGAAGATCGCCGAGGGGACGCCGCAGGAGGTGCAGAAGGATCCGAAGGTGATCGAGGCGTACCTCGGCTCGGCGGCGCTCGAGAGTCACAATGGGGGAAGCGATGGCGGCTAACGGCCTGATCCTCCAGCTCGAGGACGTCCACACCTACTACGGGTCGATCCACGCGTTGAAGGGCATCTCGATCGACGTCCGCGACGGCGAGATCGTGACGTTGATCGGCGCGAACGGCGCGGGCAAGTCGACGACGCTGCGCTCGATCCAGGGCCTCAACCATCCGCGCCAGGGGAAGATCTTCTTCCAGGGGGGCGAGATCACGAACGCCTCGCCGCACGAGATCGTCTCGATGGGGATCGCCCAGTCGCCGGAGGGCCGCCGTCTCTTCTCGCGGATGAGCGTGACGGAGAACCTCGAGATGGGGGCCTTCCAGCGGAAGGACCGCTCCGAGATCAAGCAGGACATGGATCGCGTGTTCGACCTCTTCCCGCGGCTCGCCGAGCGGCGCAACCAGAAGGCCGGGACGATGTCCGGCGGCGAGCAGCAGATGTGCGCGATCGGGCGCGCCCTGATGGCACGGCCCAAGCTGCTGATGCTCGACGAGCCGTCGCTCGGTCTGGCGCCGATCTTCGTCGAGAAGATCTTCGAGATCGTGCGCGAGATCAACGCGCAGGGGACGTCGATCCTGCTCGTCGAGCAGAACGCGCTGATGGCCCTGGACGTCGCCGACCGCGGCTACGTGTTGGAGACCGGCCACATCGCGCTGGCGGACGACGCGAAGGCGCTCCGCCACAACGACGAGGTGCGCAAGACGTACCTCGCCGAGGTCGTAGGCGCCGGGAGGGCTTGGCGAAACGATCGGCCTGAGTCCGCGGGCCGCGCCGCTCGCCCCACCGCTGCGTCCTCGGTCGGTCGAGAGCGCTGCTCTCGCCACTCCCTGCGTCCTTGCCGTGGAACGAGCGGCGCGCCCCGCCGACGAGGAACGTTCCGCCAATCCCTCCCGGCGCCTACGTCGAGAGAGCGCGACTTGCCTACAGACGGACGAGCAGCTCGAGGGTGGGCCCGTCGAAGCGGGTGTCCTCGACGCGGCCGAGTCGCTTGACGAGCTGTAGGCCGGCCGGGTTCGTGCTCAGCACGATCGCCCTGAACCGGCGCACGCCGAGCGAGCGTGCGCTGGCGGCGAGCTGGCGGGCCACTGTCGTCCCGATCCCGCGACCCTGGAACTCGTCGGCGACCGCGCAGGCGAACTCGGCCGTCGACGCGTCGTCCGCGTCCCGCACGAAGCGGCAAATGGCAATCGGCCGGTCGTGCTCGAGCGCCACGAGCGCGACGTGGTCGCGCCCGTCCGTCGCGGCGAGCCGATCCAGCTCGGCGTCCGAGAGCCTGGGCTTCGGCCCGAGGAAGCGCAGGCGGCGGGTGCGTTCGCCCAGTGAGGCGAAGAGCCGGGCGACGGTCGAGCGCTCTCCGGGCTGCAGGGGGCGAATGTCCATCTCGCCTTCTCTGTCCCGCGAGCGGCCGGTTTGTTTCAGCTCCGGACTTCTTTAGCTCCGGACAACGAGCGGCGAGTAGGGCGGCGCGAGCACGAAGCCGACGCGCGCGTCGGCGCCCGTGCGCCCGGTCGCCATGGAGAGCGCGGCCTGGAGGTTGTGCGCCGGCACGAGGCGAAGCGCTCGGGCCGCGGCGGCGTCACGGCAGCCGGCGACCAGCACGCGTCCGAGCCGGTCGCGCGCGGGCCGGCAGGCGTCCAGCTCGACGAAGGGCAGGAGCGGATGGTGCGTCCGGCCGCGGCGGTACTGCTCGATCAGCTCGGGATCGGTCGCGAGAGACTCCTCCGCGGACTCGATCGACTCGCGGAGTGCGTGCGGTCCGAAGAGCGTGCGGTACGGGCGCTGGGTGGGGTGCGCAAAGGTCCGCTTGAAGCGGTGCACGAGGATCGCGGTCCCGCCGTCGAGGACGGGGAAGCGGTCGCGCCAGAGGCGGAGCGCCAGCCCGAGCCCGAGATACGCGACGGAGAGCGGGTTCGGGCGCTCGCGCGGCAGCGGCACCGTCACGTGCGGGATCCCGATGCAGATCGCGTCGAGAGGCCGTTCGAGAATGATGGAGCGAAGCTCGATCGAGCGGAGGAGGGCCTCGGCGTGCGCCACGGAGGGAGGCCCGCCGAACGCGCCGGCCGCCGTCAGCTCGATCGGCACGCCGCTCAGGAGCTGGCGCCGCAGCGCCCCGGGGAGCAGGCCGAAGGCGCGGCTGAGGGGCGAGCGCGCCAGCCGCTCGACCGCGCCCGCTTCGAACGGGAAGCCGCGCGCGACGCCGACCGGGCGCGCATGGTTGAGCGCGAGCGAGACGCCGAAGACGGGGACCCGGCTCGCCAGCGCGCGCTCCAGCTCGCGCGCCAGCGCCCAGCCGCGCGAGCCGGCCGTCTCGAGCAGCGAGCGCGCGGTCGCGGCCCTGAGCTCCGCGGGGCCCGACGCGCCGAGCAGCGCCGCAGGGCCGCCGTGGAGAACGGTCTCGGCCGCGGTCACCGTCACGACGGCGTCCGTCTCCGTCAGCTGCGGCGCCACGCGGAGCGGCAGTCCGTCGTGCTGCCCGACCTCGACGAGGTCGGCGCGCTCGACGTCGTGGACGACGAGCTTGCCGCGGAAGCGGCGCCGGAACTCCGGCGTCACGAGCGAGCCGATCTCCCGCGGTCCCTGGCGGCGCGCGAGGCCGCCCGCCACGACGATCGTCTGCCGCGCCGGCGGGACACCCGCCCGCTCGAGCTCCTCGACGACGGCGACGATCGCCTCCTGCCGTGGGTCGCGCAGGGAGCCGGGCAGCGGCAGCACGGGCGGCTCGACGACGATCGTCGCAGTTCCTCCGGGGGTCGCCAGCCGTTCCAGCGGCTCGCCCTCCAGGGGGAACCGGGCCGCCTCGCGCACGGCGGCCGCGACGTCCGCGAGCCCGTGCTCGGGTGGGGCGGGCGGCCGCAGGACAAGCGAACGCTCGCCCGTGTCGACGATCGCGAGCCGCGAGCCGGCGAGGAGCGGGACCCGCGGCACTAGATGATCGATCCCGAGCTCACGCACTCCCGGCCGGGGGCCTTCACGCGGCGCATCGCGGCCGCCTCGGCCGCCGCCAAGGCAGCCCAGCCTTGCCGGGCGGTCGAGTCGACCACGCTGCTTGGTGCAGGCCCTCCCCGGAGCACGCCAGCTCGGAATCGATCATCTAGCCGAGCAGGCGGTGGAGCCGGAAGAAGGTCGGGCGGAAGCCGCGGGCCGTCCAGAAGCGCGAGGAGAGCAGGTTCGTGACGCGCCAGTCGATGGTCATCGTGTCGTAGCCGTGCTCGCGGGCCCATGCGAACGACGCGTCCGTCAGCTTCAGGCCCGCGCCGGAGCCGCGGACCTCCGGGTCGGTGACGGCGAAGCCGATGAACGCAGAGCCGTCCCGCCGCGTGACGCTCGTGTGCATCCCCGAGCGCTCGACCGGCACGACGAAGAAGTTGCCGACGATCCGGCCGTTCTGCTCGCAGACGAGCGAGCCGACCGTGGCGTCGGCCAGGTCCTGTTCCAGCTCCTGCCGCAGCTCCTCCTCGCTCTCGGGCTGCGCCCACGTCGAGAAGACGGGCGCCAGGGCCTGGTGCTCCGAGAGCATCGGAGCGAGGCGCACCAGCTCGTCGAAGTCCTCGCGGCGCATCTCCCGCGTGCCCTCGGGCCACGCGGTTTCCTCCGGCAGCTCCCGGATCGCGAACGCGTGCTGCTGACCGAAGCCGACGCGGTACCAGGCGTCGAGCGCCGCGCCGTCGGTCGCGGGCGCGACCGCGTAGTGGGCCATGCGCCCGGCGGCGACCCACTCGGCGGCCGCGGCCGCGTAGAGGTCGCGAATCGTCTCCGGCTCCTCGGCCGCGTGCCCGGCCGGGTCGACCCAGACGTTCGTGCCCCAGCTCGCCTCCTTGCGGATCCCGACCATGTAGCCGACGACTCGCCCGTCCCGGATCGCGACTGCCCCGGCTGTGTCGTCCGTCCGCCAGAGCGTCTCGACCTCGGCGCGCGCAGCGGCGGGATCCTCGAAGCGCTCCGGGCAGCAGCGGCTCGGCCTCGCGGTGCCGGCGGTGGCGCGCAGCCAGCAGCTCGCCGGCCGCGTCGAGATGCTCGTCGGCGAACGGCTCGATCCGGAGACGGGACATCGGGCGAGGACGATACCTTTGCATCCGTGCCCAAGACGCTGACCGGAACGGAGCTGCAGGTCGACGACGCGCCTGCGCGCGACTCCGAGCTCTTCCTCGTCGACGGCAACAACCTCGCCTACCGCGCCTTCTTCGCGCTCCCGGAGGAGCTTGCGACGACGGAGGGCCAGCCGACGAACGCGCTGCTCGGGTTCACGAACATGCTCTTCAAGCTGCTCTCGGACTACCGTCCGAAGGGCGTGGCCGTCGCGTGGGACTCCCGGCCGACCCACCGCGCGGCGGTGGCGGAGTCGGCCGACGTCGTCTACAAGGAAGGCCGCCGGCCGATGCCGGACCTGCTCCGCGAGCAGTTCCCGCACTTCCGGCCGATCGTCGAGGCGTTCGGCTACCGCAACCTCGAGTTCGAGGGCTGGGAGGCCGACGACGTCCTCGCCACTCTGGCCTCGCGCGCGGACGAGGCCGGGATCAAGACGACCGTCGTCTCCACCGACCGCGACGCGTTCCAGCTCGTCTCGGGCAACGTCGCGTTGATGATGACGCCGCGCGGCGTCGCCGACGTCCACGTCTACACGCCCGAGCGCGTCGAGGCGCGGTACGGGATCACGCCCGACAAGGTGCCGGACTTCATCGGCCTCAAGGGCGACGCCTCGGACAACATCCCCGGCGTCCCCGGGATCGGCGACAAGACGGCGGGCCAGCTGATCGCGCAGTACGGCTCGCTCGAGTCGGTGATCGAGCACGCGGACGAGCTCTCGCCGGCGCGGCGGAAGAACATCCTCGAGCATGCCGAGCAGGCCCGGGTCTCGAAGGAGCTCGCGACCATGCGCCGCGACCTGGATCTCGACCTCGACCTCGAGGCGCTGGTGCTCAACCCGCCGGACCGGGCGCAGCTGAAGGAGATCTTCCGCCGCTTCGAGTTCCGCAACCTGCTCAACCGCGTCGACGAGCTGGACGAGGCGGTCCCCGCTGCGCCGATGCAGGTGACCGGTGTCGGCGTCCCCTGGCGGGAAGGCGACCTGCCCGAGCCGCTCGGCATCGCCGGGATCGCCGGCGACCAGGAGCGGATCGCGGTCGCCACCGGCGAGGAGGTCGTCGTCGCCCCGCGCCCGCTGCGCCTCGAGGGCGAGCTCGTCGCGCACGACGCCAAGTCGCTGCGCGTCGAGGCGGTGGACGACACCATGATCGCGGCCTACCTGATCGAGCCTGGCCGGGCGTCGTACGAGCTCGACGACCTCGCGGCGGAGTACGGGGTCGAGTTGCAGCCCGAGCCGGCGACCGACGAGGAGACCGCCGCGCTCGTCCGGCACGCAGCCGCGACGCTGCGGCTGCGCGAGCCGCTGCTCGAGCGCGTTCGGGAGCGCGGCTCCGAGCATCTCTACCGCGAGATCGAGCTGCCGTTGACCGCGGTGCTCGCCGCCATGGAGACCGCCGGCGTCAGGATCGACACCTACCGCATGGGGGAGATCACCGCGCGGCTCGCCGACCGGGTCGAGGAGCTCGAGTCGAAGGCGTACGAGCTCGCTGGCGAGGAGTTCATGCTCGGCTCGACGCAGCAGGTCGCCCGGATCCTCTTCGAGCAGCTCGAGCTGACGCCGGGCCGCAAGGGCAAGACCGGCTACTCGACGGACACGCGTGTCCTGCGCTCGATCCGGGGCGAGCACGAGATCGTGCCCGTGATCGAGGAGTGGCGCGAGTACTCGAAGCTCCTCAACACGTACCTGCAGCCGCTGCCGAACCTGATCGGCGCGGACGGGCGCCTGCACACGACGTTCAACCAGACAGTCGCGGCCACGGGCCGGCTCTCGACCACGAATCCGAACCTGCAGGCGATCCCGATCCGGACCGAGCTCGGCCGGGAGATCCGCTCGGCCTTCGTCGCCGAGCAGGGCCACCGCCTGCTCTCGGCGGACTACTCGCAGGTCGAGCTGCGGATCCTCGCGCACGTCTCGGGCGAGCCGCGCCTGCGCGAGGCGTTCGCGCGGGGCGAGGACATCCACGCGGCGACCGCGGCCGAGGTGCTCGGCAAGGAGCAGGCCTCGCTGACGAAGGACGAGCGGAACGTCGCGAAGATGGTCAACTTCGGGATCATCTACGGCATCTCCGCGTTCGGGCTCTCGGAGAACCTCGAGATCCCGCGCGACGAGGCGCAGGCGTACATCGACGCGTACCTGGCGCGGTTCCCGCACGTGCAGGACTTCATCGCGCGCACGATCGAGCAGGCGGAGCGCGACGGGTATGTGACCACGCTGCTCGGCCGCCGCCGGCCCGTGCCCGAGATCCGCACGCGCAACCGGCAGACGCGCTCGCTCGGCGAGCGGCTCGCGGTCAACTCGATCATGCAGGGCACGGCCGCCGACGTGATCAAGGTGGCGATGGTGCGGATCCACAAGCGCCTCCGGGACGAGGGGCGCGGCGCGCGGCTCGTCCTGCAGGTGCACGACGAGCTGCTGCTCGAGGTGCCCGATCCGGAGGTCACGCGCGGTCAGGGAGCTCGTCCGCGCCGAGATGTGCGGCGCCTACCCGCTCGACCCGCCCCTCGCCGTCGACGTCGGCGTCGGCGACAACTGGGCCGAGGCGAAGGGGTAGGAGTCCGTAGATAGCCGAAGCTGAAATCTTCCTGCACACAGGGTAGAGTCGCGCCGGGCGCCCTTCGTGCAATCCCCCGAACAGGGGCGCCGCTCAGGGGAGATACAAGGGAGGAACTCAGCCGCATGAGACGGTTCAGCGCGGTCGCGGCCCTGCTCGCAGGGCTGCTGCTCGTCCCCGTCGCGTCCGCCGGAGGCGGGCCGGGCGACAAGGCAAGGACAAGGACAAGGACACGGTCGTCCAGTTGCTGGCGATCAACGACTTCCACGGCCACATCGAGCCGGGAACGCCGGGAACCATCCGCTACTGCTGCGAGCGGAACATCGACACCGGCAAGGACGAGGCGGTCACCCGCGCGACGGGCGGCGCCGCCTACCTCTCGACGTGGCTGCAGCGGCTGCGGATGGAGAATCCGGGCAACTCGCTCACCGTCGGCGCGGGTGACCTGATCGGCGCCAGCCCGCTCTCGTCGGGGCTCTTCCACGACGAGCCGGCGGTCGAGACGTTGAACCAGATGGGCCTGAAGGTGACCGGCGTCGGCAACCACGAGTTCGACGAGGGCCTGAAGGAGCTGTACCGGATCCGCTTCGGCGGCTGCCACCCGGTGGACGGCTGCTACGACCCGGCGAATCCGTATCACGGTACACGGTACGACTACCTCGCCGCGAACGTCTTCTTCGAGGGCTCGAACGTCCCGATCCTGCCGCCCGTCGAGATCAAGAAGGTGGGCAAGGCCGAGGTCGCCTTCATCGGCCTCACCCTCGAGGGGACGCCGCTGATCGTGACGCCGTCGGCGATCGCCGGGCTCGAGTTCCGGCCCGAGGTCCCGGTCGTCAACAACCTGGTGACCAAGCTTCGGCGCTTCCTGGGCATCCGCACGTTCGTCGTGCTGCTCCACCAGGGCGGGATCCAGAACGCGCCCTTCTCGAACGCGGCGCAGTTCCCGCCGACGGGCTTCGCCGACGTGAACAACTGCGACAACCTGACGGGCGACATCGCGCCGATCGTCAAGGGGCTCGACCCCGACGTCGACGTCGTCGTCTCGGCGCACACGCACCAGCCCTACAACTGCCCCAACTACGCGGGCACCGGGATCCTGCTGACGAGCGCCTCGTCGTTCGGGCGCCTGGTGACGAACATCAGCCTGACGATCTCGAAGAAGTCCGACGACGTGATCGCGAAGAGCGCCACGAACGTCGTCGTCAAGCAGACGGAGGGGCCGTTCTCGCCCTCGTCGACGGACAACAAGCTCGGCGCCCCGGTGCCGAAGGATCCCGCCGTCGACGCGATCGTCCAGAAGTGGGTCGCCCGCGCGGCGCCGATCGGCAACCGCGTCATCGGGACGATCAGCGCCGACATGATCGCCGGGCGCGACGGCGGCGACAACGCCGCCGGCGAGTCGACGATCGGAGACGTGATCGCCGACGGCATGCTCGAGGCGACGACGCCGACCGACTTCGGCGGCGCGGTGATCGCGTTCATGAACACCGGCGGCATCCGCGCGAGCCTGCGCGTGGCCCAGATCTCGGGCGGGGAGGCCCCCGGCGAGGTCACCTACGGCGAGCTCTTCTCCGTACAGCCGTTCGGGAACACCCTCGTCGTCAAGACGATGACCGGCGACCAGATCCGCCGGGTGCTCGAGCAGCAGTGGGACAACCCGAGCGCAGGCCAGCGCCGGATCATGCAGGTCTCGAACGGGTTCACCTACTCGTACAACCAGATGCTCGCGGCCGGGAGCCGGGTGCTCTCGATCCAGCTCGGCGGCGTCCCGATCGACCCGCTGGCGAGCTATCGCGTCGTCATGAACAACTTCATGGCCGACGGCGGCGACGGCTACACCGTGTTCAAGGAAGGCACGAACCAGCTGGGCGGCGACGTCGACATCGACGCCTTCGCCCGCTACATCGCGGCTCACAGCCCGGTCCCGCCTGGTCCGCAGAACCGGATCACGCGCGTCGGGTAGCCGGGAGTAAGGAGGCAGGCCGGGCGGCGGCGACCCGCCGCCCGGCCTCGAATCGCGCCCCCGTCCAATCCGGGTTGGGTCCAGGCGCCGTAGCTATACTGCGCCCGCTCATGGCGAACGAGACGATGGAACCGCGGACCGAAGAGGGCGTCTGGGTTCAGGGCCCCGACGGGGAGCTGATCCCGGACTACGACTCGACCTTCCCCGAGATCAACGAGGGGCAGGTCGTGCACGGCACCGTGGTCCGCGTCGACAAGGACGAGGTCCTCGTCGACATCGGCTACAAGTCGGAAGGCGTGATCCCGGTCGCCGAGCTCTCGATCCGGCGCTCGGTCAACCCGGCGGACGAGGTCTCCCTCGGCGACGAGATCGACGCGCTCGTGATGACGAAGGAGGACGCCGAGGGGCGCCTGATCCTCTCGAAGAAGCGCGCGCGCTTCGAGCTCGCCTGGAAGAACATCGAGCAGGCGCACGAGAACGGCGACCCGGTCACCGGCCGCGTGATCGAGGTCGTCAAGGGCGGCCTGATCCTCGACCTGGGCGTGCGCGGTTTTCTGCCGGCGTCGCTCGTCGACATCCGGCGCGTGCAGGACCTGGACGAGTTCCTCGGCCAGGAGCTGCTGGCGAAGGTGATCGAGCTCAACCGCTCGCGCAACAACGTCGTGCTCTCTCGCCGCGCCGTCCTCGAGGAGGAGCGGAAGGAGCAGCGCCAGAAGATTCTCGACCGCCTGCAGCCCGGCGACGTCGTCGAGGGCCAGATCTCGAACATCGTCGACTTCGGCGCCTTCGTCGACCTCGACGGCATGGACGGCCTGATCCACATCTCCGAGCTCTCGTGGTCGCACGTCAACCACCCGAGCGAGGTGCTGGAGATCGGCCAGGACGTCAAGGTCAAGGTGCTCGACATCGACCGCGACCGGCAGCGGATCTCGCTCGGCCTGAAGCAGACCCAGAGCGACCCGTGGCAGCAGGTGATCGACACGTACGCCGAGGGCGACGTCGTCCAGGGCAAGGTCACGAAGGTGGTCACGTTCGGCGCCTTCGTGGAGATCCTGCCGGGCGTCGAGGGGCTCGTGCACATCTCGGAGCTCGCACAGCATCACGTCGAGAACCCGCGCGAGGTCGTCGCGCAGGGCCAGACGGTGAACGTGAAGATCATCGAGGTCGACGGCGAGCGCCGCCGCCTGTCGCTGTCGCTGAAGCGCGTCGAGGAGGGCGAGGGCGACGAGCTGCCGGAGGAGCCGAGCCGCCCCACGATCGACCTCTCCGAGGACGTCTTCGCCGAGGACTCGACGAGCGCCCCGGAGGCGCCCGAGCTCGAGGCCGAGCCGCAGGCCGAAGACGCAGGCTCGCTGCCGGAAGCGGTCGCGGAGCCGGAAGCGGTTGCGGAGCCGGAGGCGGTTGCGGAGCCGGAGCCCGTTGCGGAGCCGGAGCCGGTCGACGGAGCCGGAGCCCGTTGCGGAGCCGGCGCCCGTTGCGGAGCCGGAAGCGGCTGCCGAGTCGGCGGGCGAGCCGGCCGCCGAGATTGACGTCCCTGCCGCGGGCGAGGCGCCCGCCGAGCAGGAAGCAGACTCCCCCGCGCAGTAACTTGTCCCGCCCGGTCGCGGTCGCGATCACCGGTGGGATCGGAGCCGGCAAGAGCGAGGCGCTGAGCTCGTTCGCGCGCCACGGGGCCGCGGTCGTCTCGTCGGACGAGATCGTCCATCACCTGCTGCGCACCGACCCGGAGGTGAGGCGCCTGCTCGTCAGCCGCTTCGGGCACGGCATCGTCGACCCGGAGGATGGGGCGATCGACCGGGGCATGGTCGCCTCGATCGTGTTCGACGACCCCGAGGCGCTCGCCTACCTCGAGGGCGTCCTGCACCCGCGCGTCGCCGCCGAGTACCTGCGCTGGCGCGACGGTCTCGGCCGAGCTCGACGACGCACCAGCCGTGTGCGTCACCGAGGTGCCGCTCCTCTACGAGACGGGCGGGCAGGAGCGCTTCGACAAGGTGGTCGTGATCACGGCGCCGCGTCAGCTCCGCGACGCGCGCACGCAGGGGCGCTCGGCCGGCCGCGAGGAGCTCCTGATCTCCGACAGCGAGAAGGTGAAGCGCGCCGACTTCTCCTACGTCAACACGGGCGGGATCGACGAGCTCGACGCGTTCGTCGCCGGCGTGATGGAGGAGCTGGCCCGTTGACGCGGCTCCTGAAGGTGACGGTCGTCGTCGCCGTCCTCGCGGGCGCCTTCCTCGTCGTCGACGAGACGAATCCGCCGTGGTACGAGCGCCTCCGCTACCCGCTCAGGTACGAGTCGATCGTCCGCTCCCACGCCCGCAACTACGACCTCGATCCGGCGCTGCTCGCGGCCGTCATCTACCAGGAGTCGAAGTTCCGGCCGAGCGCGCGCTCGTCGTCCGGCGCCGTCGGGCTGATGCAGCTGACCCCGGAGACGGCCAAGGGGATCGCGATCCGCACCGGCGGCCACGCCTTCACGACGGACGACCTGCTCGACCCGGAGATCAACATCCGCTACGGCTCGTGGTACCTGCGGCACCTGTTCCAGAAGTACGGCGAGGAGCGGCTCGTGCTCGCCGCGTACAACGCGGGCCAGGGCAACGTCGACGACTGGCGCGCCAGCGGGCAGGAGATCCAGTTCTCGGAGACGCGCGCCTACGTGAAAGAGGTCGAGCGGCTCAAGGACGTGTACCGCGACGCGTACAACCTGCGCCGAACCTGAACGTAGGCGGCGCTAGGCTCGCCAGCCGCGGAACGCGTCGAGCAGCGCGTCGCGCACGGTCGGATCGAGCGAATCCTCGGTCAGGCGCCCGCTCAGCCGAACGGTCTCGCGGATCTGCTCCACGTACGTGACGCACCCCGGGCAGATCGAGAGATGCCGCTCGAAGCGCTCGACCTCCTCGGGCGGGAGCACCCCCTCGAGGTAGTCCGTGACGAGCTCGACGAGTTCCTGGCAGCTGAGTTCCGTGACGCTCATGCGCTTGTGAGGTACTCCTCCAGTGCGCGCCGGACCTTTGCCCGCGCGCGGTGCAGGATGACCCGCTGATTGGTCTCCGTCAGGTCGAGAGCGTTACGGACCTCGTCCGAGCTCCAGCCCTCGACGTCGCGGAGCGTGACGACGGCCTTCTGCGTCGACGGCAGCGCGTCGATCGCCCGGCGGATCACCTCCATGGTCTCGGCGCGAAGCAGTCGATCCTCGGGCCAGCTGTCGGGGAACGAGCGCCAGCCGCCCGGATACTGCCCGTCGGCTCCCTGGAAGCGGTCCGGGTCGACCGTGGGGCCGTCCTCGCCGTCTCCGCCGAGGGCCGAGAAGGGCACGCTGCGGCTCTCGCGCACGCCCCGCGTCTTCGCCGTGTTGGTCAGGATCCGGTAGATCCACGTCTTGAGCGACGAGCGGCCCTCGAATCGGTCGATGCCGCGCAGCACGCCGAGCCACGCCTCCTGCACGACCTCCTCCGCGACGGCCCGGTCGCGCACGAACGTCTGGGCCAGCCGCAGGAGCGAGGGGCCGTAGAGATCGACCAGCAGCATGAAGGCCGCCTCGTCGCCCGCCCGGAGCCGTTCGACCAGCGTCGTCTCGTCGAGCGTCTCCACGCCGTGAACGTAACGCACGGGAGTTGTAACGCGAAGTGCGGGCACGGAGACTGACGCCGGTCCATACGAGAAGGAGATCCGATGCCCGACCACTACGACCTGATCGTCCTCGGCTCCGGCTCGGCTGCGCGCGACGCCGCGCAGCGGGCGATCGACCAGCACGGCGCCCGCGTCGCGATGGTCGAGCGCGTGCGCTGGGGCGGGGGCTGCCCCAATGTGGCGTGCAAGCCGACGAAGCAGTATCTCGTCGTCGCCGACCTCGTCCACGACGTGAACGCACTCGCCGCCCCGCTCGGCGTCGAGGTCGGCGAGGCGCGCGTGAACCTGGCGCGCGTCAAGGCTCGGAAGACCTCGATCCAGCGCTCGCAGGACGGCTGGGTGGAGCTGATTCGCTCGTGGGGCGTCGACACGTACCAGGGTGTCGCGACGTTCACCGGCCGGCGCGCCGTTCGCGTCGGCGCGGACGAGCTGAAGGCCGATCGGATCCTGATCGCGACCGGCTCGCGGACCGCCGTTCCGTCCATCCCCGGCATCGCCGAGATCGACTGGCTGGACCACGTGACGGCGCTCGAGCTGGAGCAGCTGCCGGAGTCGCTGCTCGTGCTCGGCGGCGGGCCCGTGGGCCTCGAGTTCGGCCAGATCTTCGCGCGCTTCGGCTCCGCGGTGACGATCGTGAACAGCGGCCCGCACATGGCCGCGCGCTCGGACCGGCAGGCGGCGGAAGAACTGCAGCTCTCGCTGGAGGAGGAGGGGATCCGGCTCGTGCACCAGGCGAGCGCGACCACGGTCCGCCGGGAGGGGCGCGACACCGTCGTGACGCTGGACAACGGCGACGAGCATCGCGCCGAGAGGCTCCTGCTCGCATCGGGCCGGATGATCAACGTCGAGGAGCTCGAGCTCGAGACGGCCGGCATCGCCTACACGCCCCGCGCGATCGAGGTCGACGAGTACCTCCGAACCTCTGCCGAGGGCGTGTGGGCGGCGGGAGACGTGACGGGCATCCAGTTCACGCCCGTCGCGCAGTACCAGGGGCGGATCGCGGTGGCGGACATGTTCGGCGGCCCGGCGCGCCCGGCCGAGTACGACTACCTGCCGACCGCGGTGTTCACCGACCCGGAGATCGCCGGTGTCGGTCTGACGGAGGACCAGGCGCGCGCCCGGTTCGACGACGTCGACGCCGTCGTCCATCCGCTCAAGTACGTCACCCGGGCGCAGTTCACGAACGCCAGGTACGGGCTCTACAAGGTCGTGTTCGACGCGCGCTCACGTCGGGTCCTCGGCATCCACGTCGTCTCGCGCGGGGCGAGCGACGTCGTCCAGGGGCTGGCGGTGGCGATGAAGCTGGGCGCGACGGTGGACGATCTCGCTCTGGCCCATCACGCGTACCCGACGTACGGCGAGGGCGTCAAGGCGGCGGCCGAGCAGGCGCTGCGACGAGCGCCTCAACGCGTCTAGGCTCGGACAGCCCGGTAGCTTCCCGGAGTGGACGTCCCGGTCGAGATCCTCGAGCTCGCGGAGAACGCGAACACCTACACGCCGCTCGGACCGACCGACGAGCGCGTCGTCGACGAGCGCTATGTCGTCTGGATGGGGCGCGCCGACGCGCCGGGCTGGAACGTCGCCCAGCGGTTCCGGCTGCGCGACGGCGAGGTGGAGCAGGTCGTCGACGAGGTGCGCGGGCTGCTCCGGGCGCGCGGCCGAACGGCGCTGACGTGGGAAGTGGGGTCGTCTGCGACGCCGCACGATCTGGCCGACCGGTTGCTCGGCCTCGGGATGGTGCCCGACCGCGAGCCGCTCGCGATCGGGATGGTGCTGACCGAGCCGCCGCCAGCGGCTCCGCCGGACGTGGAGGTGCGGCGTGCGGAGTCGGCCGACGAGCTGCGGACGGCGGCGCGGATCGCTGCCGTCGGCTTCGGGATGAAGCCGGACGACGTGGGCGTCGAGGACCCGGAACCCCCCGTGCCCGGGATCGAGACGTACCTGGCCCATGTCGACGGGGAGCCGGTCGCGCGGGCGACGGCGGCCTTCTCCGAGCACGGCGTGACGCTGTTCGGCGGCGCGACGCTGCCCGAGGCGCGCGGGCGCGGCGCGTACAGGGCGCTCGTGGCCGCACGCTGGGACGACGCCGTCGCCGCAGGGACGCCGGCGCTCGTCACCCAGGCCGGCGCCATGTCCCGCCCGATCCTGCAGCGCCTCGGCTTCCGCGAGGTGTGCGAGATCAGGATCCTGCTGGACGAGCTCGCCGCGCCTTCCCACCCCAAGTAACAGTCTGTTGCAAAGTGGGGCGAGGGCGTTGCGCTCGTGGCCGGTCGTCGCGCCTCGCGAAGGCTTTGCAACAGTCTGTTACAAGGTGGCGGAGGCGTTGCGCTGTGGCCGGTTGTCACGCCTCGCCGAGGCTTTGCAACAGTCTGTTGCAAAGCGGGGAGGTGGCGTTCTTCAGCGAATCGTTGGCACACCGAGGCCGGACGCGTGGTCGAGCACGGCCACCGGCGGCCGGACGCGGAAGACGACGTCTACCAGCACCTGGACCGTGGTCGGCCCGCGGCCGAGTGCCCGCTCGCGATGGACGAGAATCCGCACCTGCTCGTAGCTCGGACGGGTCAGGCCCCGCCGCTCGGCGAAGCGCCCGAGCCGGCGGCTGAGCTCCGCGATCGGCAGGCGCCCGTCGTCGAGACGGCGTAGCTCGTCACGCAGACGGGGACCGATCCTTGGCGCACACTTCGTCACGTGTCGAGGCTGCCGGACCAGCCTCCACGCGACAGCAACGACTTCGCAACAGTCTGTTGCAAGCCCGGGAGACGCCGCGCCGCGGTCAGGCGCCGCGTTGCCTTGCAACAGTCTGTTACAAGCGCGGGAGACGCACGCACCACCCGACGCGGGCCCCCGCGTCGCCTCTGCACCGAATACGCACACGCCGCGGGTACCCTCGGGCCGGATGTCGGCGCTCGAGGTCACCGGGCTCGCGAAGCGCTACGGGCGCACGCAGGCACTCGCCGGCGTCGACCTCAGGGTGGAGCAGGGGGAGCTGGTAGGGCTCCTCGGCCCTAACGGGGCCGGGAAGTCCACGCTCGTCAAGATCGCGGTCGGCCTCGTCCGCCCATCCGGCGGCGCGGCCCGCGTCTGCGGCGCGCGCGCCGGCTCGCGCGACGCGCGCCGCTCGCTCGGCTACCTGGCAGAGCTGTTCCGCTTCCCCGGCTGGACGAGCGCCGACGAGCTGCTCACCCTCCACCAGCGCCTCGCGGGCTCGCGCGGCGGCCCGCGGAGCGGGCGGAGCTGCTCGAGCTCGTCGGCCTGACCGAGGCACGCCGCACGCGCGTCGCGGCGATGTCGAAGGGGATGCAGCAACGTCTCGGGATCGCGCAGGCGCTCGTCGGCAACCCGCGCCTGCTCCTGCTGGACGAGCCCACCTCCGCCCTCGACCCCGCCGGCCGCCGCACCGTCCGCGCGCTCCTGGAGGAGCTCCGCGCGCGAGGCGTCGCGGTCCTGCTCAACTCGCACCTCCTGAGCGAGGTCGAGCTCGTCTGCGACCGCGTCGCCATCATCACGAAGGGCACCCTGGCTGCCGCCGGCACTCCCGCCGAGCTCTCGCGCCCGGGCGGTGTCGAGATCGAGACCGCGGACGGCACGCGCGCCTATCCCGACGCCACGCGCGAGGACGTCCCGCGCCTCGTCGAAGAGCTGATCCGCTCCGGCGAGCAGATCTACGGTGCGCGCGTCGTGCGCTCCAGCCTCGAGGACGTCTACCTGGAGGTCGTCCAGTGACCGCGATCGTCCTCTATTCGCTGCGCGAGAGCCTGCGCCGGAAGATGTTCGCCGTCGTCCTCCTGGTGACCGCGACCTTCCTCGGCCTCTACGCCTGGGGCGTGAACGCCGCGTTCAAGGACACGGCGAGCTTCGTCGGCCCGAACGAGCAAGGGCTCGACTCGCGTACCGTCGCCGGTGCGATCGTCTTCGGGCTCGCGATGTTCGCGACGCTCTTCCTCGGGACGGTGCTCGCTGTCTTCCTCACGCTCGGCGTCGTCCGCGGCGAGGCGGAGGCCGGGCTGCTGCAGCCGCTCGTCGTGCGCCCGCTCGGGCGCGGGCAGCTGCTGGCGGCGCGGTTCCTCGGCGCCGCAGGGGTCTGCGCTGTCTACGTTCTTTCCGTCTACGGGATCGCGCTCTGGCTGACCGACCGGGCAGGCGGCTGGACGCCGGACCGGCTCCTCTCGCCCGGGCTCGAGCTCGCCGCGGCCGTCGTGATCGTCGCGGCGCTCTCCCTGCTCGGCTCCATCTTCCTTGCGCCGATCGCGAACGGGATCGCCGTGCTGATGGTCTTCGGGGCCGGTCTGACCGCCGGCCTGCTCGCCGAGATCGGCCACGCGATCTCCTCGGAGCGTCTGGAGCACATCGGCCGCACCGCCTCCTGGTTCCTGCCCTTCGAGGCGCTCTACCAGGACGCACTGCACCGTCTGACCGTCGACACGATCGGGTTCACGCGCTTCGTGCTCGAGCTCGGCCCGTTCGGTGGCTCGCGGCAGGCGGGAGCGCATCTCCTGCTCTGGTCGGCGGTCTACCTCGTGATCGTCGCCGCCCTCGCGCTACTCGCCTTCAGCCGACGGGACCTCTAGACTCCGACCCGTCAGCAACAAGGGGGAGGCCCGCAATGAGCTCGGCGAGTCCTGCGGTTGCTGCGGCAGAAAAATCGCCACTGGCCTGCGACCTCGTCTGCGAAGGCGGAGGCGTGAAGGGCGTCGGCCTCGCCGGCGCCTACTCAGTCCTCGAGGAAAAGGGCTACACGATCGAGAACGTCGCCGGGACCTCGGCCGGCGCGATCACCGCCGCGCTCATCGCCGCCGGCTACAGCGCGAGCGAGCTGCACGACGATCGTCTTCGGAATGGACTTCGAGCAGTTCCTCGACGAGGGCTGGGAAGACCGCGTTCCGCTCGTCGGCAAGGCCTCCTCGCGTCCTCCTCGACACCGGCATCTACGAGGGAAACGTCTTCCGCGAGTGGATCGCGAGCCCTGCTCAAGAAGCAGAACGTCGAGACGTTCGGAGACCTGCGCACGGGCGACGACGACCCGCGCTACGCGCACAAGCTGCAGGTGATCGCGTCCGACGTCACGGCCCGCCAGCTGCTCGTCCTGCCGCGCGACGCCGCGGTGCTCGGGATCGAGCCGGACGAGCTGGACGTCTCGCTCGCCGTCCGGATGAGCATGTCGATCCCGATCTTCTTCGAGCCCGTGCGCGTCGAGAACACGGAGACGAACCGCGAGCACCTGATCGTCGACGGCGGCATGCTCTCGAACTTCCCGGTCTGGCTCTTTGACTCCGACCCCGGCGAGGTGCCGACCTGGCCGACCTTCGGCCTGCTGCTCGTCGAGCCCGAGCCGAGGACGTCGATCGCGGCCCGCCTCCCGAACCCGGAGCACGCGCCCCGTGGGGCACGCGGCCTCGTGGGGCTGCTCGGCGCGATGGTGCACACGATGATGGAGGCGCACGACCGGCTCTACGTCGAGCAGGCGCAGTACGCACGCACGATCCCGATCAAGACCCTCGGGGTCGGGACGACCGAGTTCGACCTCTCTGACGAGCGGAAGCTCGCCCTCTATAACTCCGGGCGCACGGCCGCGGAGGAGTTCCTCGCCAGCTGGGACTTCGAGGCGTACATCGCCGAGTTCCGTCAGGGCAAGGAGCATCGACGCCGCGAGGTGGTCGCGAAGGAAATGCAAGACGCGGCCGGGATCACGTGATGCGCGAGCCCGAGCGATACCAGCGCTGGCTCAAGCACGACATCAACGAGGTGATCGACGGTCTGAAGCTGCCCGAGCTCCAGAAGCACGCGCTCCGCTCGCGCTGGGTCGACCGGGTCGTCTGGACGGAGCGCCAGGCGACGCGGTCGCGCCGCGCCTACTACGGCCTCCGCCTGACCGCGATCTGCGGCGGCGTGCTCGTACCCGCGCTCGTCTCGCTCAACCTCGGCGATCTCAGTGCGTCGGTCGTGCGCTGGGCTCGCCTTCGTGGTCAGCCTGATGGTCGCGCTCTCGGTGGCCACGAGGAGTTCTTCCACTTCGGCGACCGCTGGCGCCACTTCCGCCGCACCGCCGAGTGGTTGAAGATCGAGGGCTGGCAGTTCCTCCAGCTGACCGGCGACTACCGGCGCAGAACCACGTGGAGGCCTTCCCGCTCTTCGCGCGGCGCGTCGAGGGCGTGATCCACGAGGACGTGGACACGTTCCTGACGCACGTCGCCTACGACAAGCGCGACCCCGGGATCCAGCACGGCATCACGCCAGAGGACATCGAGCCGCCGCCGCCCGGACGAGCGGAGCCCGCCGCTACCTGAGCCAGGGCGCGAGGAACGACTGGATCTCGTCGCAGCCGCGCGGCTCCACGAGCCGCGCGCGCACCTTCTTGCCGTCGATCACGAGCAGCGTCGGCACCCTGTCGACGTGGAAGCGCTCGACGAGCTCGGGGTGCTCCCCGTCCTCGACGCGGTAGAAGCGGAACGTGTCGTGATTGTGGCGGCGCTGCAGCACCTGCGCGAGGAACCCCTCCACCCGCCGGCAGGGGCCCGAGACGGGGGAATGGAAGAAGACGAGCTTTGGCCGTTCCATCAGCATGGGCCAACCCTCGTTGTGGAATGTACCGCGCGGAGGCGCCGCGGGCTTCGTGCCTCGTGCTCGAGCCTCTATCCGGCGCGCTCGGCGCGGCGCAGCCCGAGGCGGGACCAGAGCGCCAGCGCCCCCGCCGACGCAAGCGCGATCGAGAAGCCGAGCAGCACGTCGTGCGTCTGGCCGGCGAGGAGGTTTCGTCCCGCGTCGAGCACGAACGTGAGCGGATTCAGCGCCGCGACGGAATGGATCCAGCCGTCGAGCAGCGCGAGCGGCACGTAGACCGGCGTCAGGAAGAGCACGAGGAAGACGGGCGTCTGCATCAACGGGCCGGCCTGGACCGTGCGGAAGCGCAGCGCGATCCCGGCCGCCCAGAGCAGGCCGCAGACGTTCACGATCAGCGCCAGCCCGTAGAGCCCGAAGAGGTCGATGCCGCCGCCGCCGATCTGCATCCGGGCCGCGAAGGCGACGATCGTCAGCATCGTCGCGACCGCGAGCCAGCGCAGCAGCGCGCCGAGCGCGTAGCCCATGATGATCCCGGTCCGGTGCGGCGCGCTGACGAGCAGCCGCCGGCCGAAGCCGCCCTCGAAGTCGCGGGCGATCCCGAAGCCGGTGAAGACGCCGCCGAACGCGGCCGACTGCAGCAGCACGAAGACGAACTGGAAGGCGGTGTAGCCGCCCGGGTAGTCGAAACCGGGGACGTGCCGCAGCCGCGAGAGGCCGCCCGCGAACGCGAGGAAGTTCATCAGCGGGAAGAGCATCGGCGGCAGGAAGAGCGACGGGTTCTTGAGCAGGATGCGCACCTGGCGGTAGGCGAGCCCGAGCGCGACCGAGAGCGTGGTCGTCATGTGCGCACCATCCGCGTCCTGAGCTGCCCGCCCGGCGAGACCCAGTGCGACGACGGCGATCGCGACGTTGAAGCCGAACCCGAGCAGGAGCGCCTCGGCGTTCCAGCCCTGGATGATCAGGCTCCGCAGCGCCTCGATCAGATACGAGACCGGGTTGAGCGTCGCGGCGTCGCGGAACCAGTCGACCTCGATCAGGTTCCGCGGCAGGTTCATGCTCGAGATGAAGAGCAGGAAGAAGATGAGCGGGAACTGCGCCTGCACGCGCCTCGCCCGAGCCCGCCCGCAGCGCGATCCAGACGCCGACCGAGGCCCAGGCGAACACCATCATCATCGCGAGGACGAAGAGCAGCACGACGCCGCCCGGCCCGGTGACGAAGCGGACGCCGAAGGCGAGGCCGACGGCGAGGTAGACCGTCGCCTGGATCGCGCCCATCGTGACGGCGCCGCCGAGCTGCCCGAGCAGGAGCGCGGTGCCGCGCATCGGCGTCAGGGCGAGGCGGTTGAGAAAGCCGGTGTCGACGTCGCGGGCGAGGTCCGTGCCCGCGAGCAGCGCCGCGAAGAGGGCTCCCTGCATGAAGCAGAACGGCAGGAAGAAGTCGAGGAAGCGGTCGGTGGGGAATCCGGGGAGGTGCGTCGCCGCGCGAAGGCCGTTCGAGTTCACCGCGAGCAGGAAGAGCGGGAACGTCAGCGGCGCGACGACGGCCGCCGGCTGACGCAGCGTCCGCACGATCGACCGCCGGGCGATCTGGCCGATCTGCCGCGCGAGCAGGATCACGACGCCACGGGTTCTGGCGCCTCGTCGCCGGCGCCCTCGAGCAGGCGCCCGGTCTTCGCGAGGAAGACGTCGTCGAGCGACGGCGCGTGGAGCTGGATGTTCTCGAGGCGCAGGCCCTCGGCGTCGAGCGCGCGGACGACGTCGGCGAGCTCGCCCGCGCCGTCGAGCCGGACGCCGGCCGCCCCCGGGCGCGCCTGGGTCGGCTCGCCGAAGCGCTCGAGCACCGCGCCGATCGCCGCGAGGTCCGCCGGGTCGGCCGGGATCACCTCGAGCGTCGGCTTCCCGATCTCGGCCTTCAGCGCCGCAGGGGTGCCCTCGGCGACGATGCGCCCGTGGTCGATGATCCCGACCCGGTCGGCGAGCACGTCCGCCTCCTCGAGGTACTGCGTCGTCAGGAACACCGTCACGCCCTCCTCCTTCGCGAGACGTCCGACCTCGACCCAGAGCGCGCTGCGGCTCTGCGGGTCGAGCCCGGTCGTCGGCTCGTCGAGGAAGAGGATCGCCGGATCGTGGACGAGCGCCATCGCGAGGTCGAGGCGCCGCTTCATGCCGCCGGAGTAGCCGCGCACCTTGCGGTCGGCAGCCTCGATCGAGCCCGACCCGGTCGAGGAGCGCGCTCGTGCGGGCGCGACCCTGGGCGCCGCGGATCCCGTGCAGCGAGGCGGCCATGCGCAGGTGCTCGCGACCCGTCAGGAACGGGTCGAGCGCGGCCTCCTGGAGCGCGGCGCCGATCGAGGAGCGCACCCTCGGGCCTTCCTTGACGATGTCGTGGCCCGCGACGCGCGCCGTGCCCGCCGGTGGGCGGGAGGAGCGTCGTCAGCATGTGCACCGTGGTCGACTTGCCGGCGCCGTTCGGCCCGAGAAAGCCGTAGATCTCGCCCGAGGCGACGGCCAGGTCGATGCCGTCGACGGCGCGCGGTCCCTTTCTGAAGTCCCGGACGAGGCCCTCGACCTCGATGCCGTGCTCGGACCGCGACATATCGACAACCCTACCTATGGGGGTGGAGTCCCTCCGCCGCGCGGCGTAGGCTCCGACAGGGCCTTCTCTCAGGTATAGTTGCGTGGTCAAGCTTATGGCCATTGATACGTCATCCACCGCCACCCGCTCGCGCCAGCTCGACGCCTGGGTGCGCGCTGCTGCGGGTGCACGCGGCGATGACGCGCCAGTTCAACGGCGAGCTGCTCGCGCGAGCACGGGCTGACGATGAACGACTTCGACGTGCTGATGCAGCTCGCGCAGGCGCCCGACGGCCAGCTGCGCCGCGTCGACCTCGCCGAGCGCGTGCTGCTGACGCCGTCCGGGATCACCCGCCTCCTCGAGGGTCTCGAGGGCGCGGGCTACGTCGAGCGCGGCAGCTGTCCGAGCGACGCGCGCGTCTCCTACGCGCGACTGACCGACGCCGGCCGCGAGAAGCTCGACGAGGCGAAGCAGACGCACCGCGCGAGCGTCGGCGCGCTCTTCTCGGATCGGTACAGCGAGTCCGAGCTCGAGACGCTGGCCGCGCTGCTCGAGCGCCTGCCGGCGCTCGAGGCGTCGTGCGACGCGTCGTAGCCGCTCCAAGCAACAGTCTGTTGCAAGCCGGCTCGAGGCGTGACTTCCGGCCGGGGCGTCGCGTCCTCCGGATCACGTAACAGACTGTTGCAAAGCCGGCTTGAGACGTGACATCCGGCCGGGGCGTCGCGTCCCCCGGATCATGTAACAGACTGTTGCAAAGCCGCGTCAGGCGAGGTGCCCGCGTCCGGGGTGCTCGCGTCCGCGGTGCCCCGCGTCCGGGGTGCCCGCGTCCGGCTGCCTACGGGCCCGGCTCGGTGATCGCCGGGTGGCCGGGCAGGCCGTGCACCGTGTCGCCCGCGCCGCGCAGCTCCTGCGCCAAGCGGCGGAACGGGCCCTCCGTGGCCAGCAGCTCGTCGAAGCGGCCGCGCTGGACGATGCGGCCGTGGGCGACGACGAGGATCTCGTCCGCGCGCCGGACGGTCGACAGGCGGTGCGCGATGATGATCGACGTCCGCCCGCGCAGCAGCCGGTCGAGCGCGTGCTCGATCAGGACCTCGCTCGGCCGGTCGATGTTCGACGTCGCCTCGTCGAGGATCAGGATCCGGGGATCGGCGAGCAGTGCCCGCGCGATCGAGATCAGCTGCCGCTCGCCGGCCGAGAGCCCCGCGCCGCCCTCGCGCACGTGATGCTCGAGCCCGCCCTCGAAGCGGCGCGTGACCCGGTCGACGCCGACGGCGCGTCGCGACCTCGGCGACCTGCTCGTCGCTCGCCTCCGGACGTGCGAAGCGGATGTTGTCGGCGATCGTGCCGGCGAAGAGGAACGGATCCTGGAGGACGACGCCGAGCTGGCGGCGGTACGCGTTCAGCTCCAGCCCGCGGAGGTTCGCGCCGTCCACGGACACGGAGCCCTCGTCCGGGTCGTAGAAGCGGCCGATCAGCTTCGCGAGGGTCGACTTGCCGCCGCCCGACTCCCCGACGAGGGCCAGACAGCCCCCCGCCGGGATCCCGAACGAGACACCGTGCAGCACGGGCTCGGCCCCGTAGGCGAAGACGATGTCCTCCAGCCTGAGCTCGCCGTCGATCCGCCCCGGCGCGCGCGCGTCCCGAAGGTCGCGGATCTCCGGCTCCGCGTCGAGCACGGTCGAGATCTTCTCCATCGCGGCGCCTGCCGACTGCAGCTGCCCGTAGAGGTCGGACAGCTCCTGCAGCGGCTGGAAGACGAGGTTGAGCAGGAAGATCGCCGAGATCAGCGTCCCCGGAGTCAACGAGCCCTCGTCGAGGAACCGCCCGCCGACGTAGAGCACGCACGCGACGCCACCATGCCGAGAAACTCGATCGCCGGGAAGAAGAAGCGAGTTCAGCTTCTGGGCGACCTGGTTCGTTCGCAGGTTCGCGAGGTTGGCCTCGTCGAACTCGCGCTGGAAGGCGCGCTCGCGGTTGAACGCCTGGACGATCGCCATCCCGGCGACCGACTCGGCGATCTGCGCGGTCATCGCCGAGATCGTGTTCCGCACGTCGAGGAACGCCGCGTGCGAGCGAACCTGGAACCAGCGCGTCAGCACGAGCGCCGGCGGCAGGACGACGAACGCGACGAGGCCGAGGCGCCAGTCGAGGATGTAGAGCCCGATGATCGCCGCAATCAGCGTCAGCGAGTTGGCGACGAGCGTCGCCAGCCCCTGCGAGAGCACGTCGGAGATCGCGTCGACGTCGGACGTCAGGCGGGCGATGATCCAGCCGGCGCGCTGCTGCGAGAAGTACCGGAGCGAGAGCCCCGTCAGGTGCTCGAAGAGGTCCTCGCGCAGCTCGAGCACGATCGACTGGCCGATGCGGGCGAGGCCGCGGATCATCGTCGTCGTCAGCACCCAGGCGACCGCGTTGACCGCCAGGTAGACGACGACGTCGAGCGCGAGCCGGCCGCTCGTCGCTGCGCCCGCATGCCGTGGTCGATCGCGTCCTGCACGAGCAGCAGCCCGACCGACCGGGCCGCACGCCGCGCCGACGGAGACCAGCGAGAGGAGGACGACGCGCCCGACCTTGCCGCGCAGGTACTTCGCCCAGCCGCGTGAGACCAGTCGTGCTACGCTGCAACGACCTCGTCCCCGAAGAGGCGGCGAGAAGGGGCCGTCGCGCTCGAGCAGCTCGCGCGGGTCGCCGTCCTCGACGATCACGCCGTCGTCGAGCACGACCGCACGGTCGGCTACCTCCACTGTGGAGAGGCGCTGCGTGGCGACGAGCACGGTCCGCCCGGCGACGGCGCGGGCGGAGGTTGTCCACGAGCAGCCGCTCCGTCTCCGTGTCCACGGCCGACAGCGGGTCGTCGAGGACGATCACGCGTGCGCCCGGCGATCAGGGCCCGCGCGAGCGCGACGCGCTGACGCTGCCCGCCTGAGAGGTTGACGCCGCGCTCTCCGATCAGCGTGTCGAACCCGTCCGGGAGGTCGTCCACGAACTGCGCGACACCGGCCGCCTCGCACGCCGCCACGACCTCGTCCCACGGGGCGTCCGGCCGTGCGGCGGTCAGGTTGTCGCGCAGCGGGATCGAGAAGAGGATCGGCCGCTGCGTCACGATCGCCACCGCCGAGCGGAGCTCCTCGACCGGCACGTCGCGCACGTCGACGCCGCCGAGCGCGACCCGGCCGTGGGTGGGGTCGTAGAAGCGCGGCAGCAGGTTGAGGAGCGACGTCTTGCCGGAGCCGGTCGGCCCGCAGACCGCGACGATCTCGCCTGCCTCGACGGCCAGCTCGACGCCGGAGAGCACCTCCGCGCCCGTGAGGTACGAGAAGCGCACGTCGCCGTAGCGGACGCTCGAGCGGCCCCTCCGGGAGCCGGCGGGGCGTCTCGGGTCGGGGATCGTCTCGATCCCCTCCAGCCAGGCGAAGGACTGCGCGAGGCCGACGCGACCGCGCGCTGGCCGAGGTTGATGATCCAGCCCAGCGCCTCGAGCGGCCAGACGAGCTGCAGCAGCAGCGCGTAGAAGAGCGTGAACTCGCCGAGGGTCAGCTCGCCGCCCGATCACCTTGCGGCCGCCGAAGAAGAGCACCGCGGCGATCGAGAGCGTGGGGAGGAAGAGCAGCCCCGGCAGGTACGCCGACTCGACTCGCGCCTGCCGGAGCACGCCGTCGCGCACCGCCTCCGCCTTGCGCGGCGAAGCGGCCCCGCACGTCGTCCTCGCGGCCGAACGCCTGCACCATCTCGATCCCGACGACGGCCTCGTCGGCGGCCTCCGTCACGTCGGCCTTCAGCTGCTGCACCTCGCGCGAGATCGGCATCACCTTGTGCGCGAAGCGCCACGCGAGCAGGCCGACGAGCGGCATCGCGATCGCGCGCTCGAGCGCGAGCACCGGGTTGACGAGCACGAGCACGATCGCGACGCCGACGATCATCATCAGCGACTGCGCGCCCTGCACCATCCCCCAGCCGATGAAGTAGCGGATCGGGTAGAGGTCGTTCGTCGCGCGCGAGACGACCTGGCCGGTCGCGTGCTGGTCGTAGAAGGCGCGCGGGTAGCGCGAGGTACGCCTGGTAGAGCAGCTCGCGCATCCGCGCCTCGATCCGGATGCCCGACGCGCGCGGTCGCGTAGCGGCGCGTGAAGTTGAGCGCGAAGCGAAGCGTCGCAGCGACGACGATCGCCGCCAGGTACGGCCAGAGCGGGTCGCCGTCGGACGGGATGATCGAGTCGTCGAGCGCGTGCCGGATGAGGAGCGCGATCGCGATCGAGAGCCCGGTCACCACGAGCGCGCAGGTCAGGCCGACCGCGACCAGGCGCCACTGGCGCCGCCAGAGGCGGAGCAGGCGCAGGGCCGTCGGCCCGAAGGCGTAGTCGGGCGGATCGACCGAGGGGTGGCCGTGGAGCTCGGGCATGGAGGAAAGGACGGCCCCGCGGCCGCCCGCCATCACCGTATCGGATGGGCAGGCCGGGGCGCCCTACGCGGGAAGCTTGAGCTTGATCTGCTCGCAGCAGAGCTCGGCCGTCGCCCGGCGGATGTGGTCACCTAGCGTGAGAAGCGCGCTCTTCGTCCTACCGGATCGGCCTGAGAAAGCGACGGCGCGGCCGGCCGTCCTCTTCCGTCGAGGTCGACTTGCTCCCGTCCCGCGGGGGAGGACGGAAGGCGGGGACGGGAGCGAAGTCGATGCGGCCCAGTGGTGGGCGAGCTCAGGCGTGGGCGGGCCGGAGGCGGCCGCCGCCGAGCGTCCAGCGGATCCCCTGCACCGTCCAGCCGCCGACGGCAAGGAGGAGCACGCAGAGCGCCAGACCGGTGAGGAGGATTCGCTTCTTCATGTGACTGAGGTTACGACCCCGGGGCCGCCGCGTCGTCGGCCGCACCGATGATTCGCCGTCGTCCGCGAGACGGATCTGTGTCTCGTCTCGGCGGATGAGACCGGCAGGGTCCCCGTTAGGATCGTTTTGGCTCGTGCACGTGAATCCGGAGCTCGTGGGCCGTCTCGAGCGCGTCCTGGACGCGTTCGCCGTCGCCTGGCTCGAGAAGCACGTGGGCGGCCCGGCCGACGTGCGCCTCGAGCGCTTCGGGCCTGTGACCGCCGCGTGGACCCCTGCGCGCCCCGACCTCGACTTCATGAACCGGATCCACGGGCTGCCCGAGGAGCCGGCCGCGCTCGACGAGATCCTCGCCTTCTACCGCGAGGCCGGCATCCGCCCCTGGATCGAGCTGCCCCCCGGGAGTGAGGGGATCGCGGCCCGGTTCGCGGACGAGGGCGGCCGTCCGCTCGCGCCGGTCTCGGTCCTGTATGCCGTCCCCTCGCCGCTCGAGGTGGAGATGCCCGCAGGCGTCGAGATCCGCCGCGTCGCGGACGACGAGGCATTGGACTTCGCCCGCGTGCTGCTCCAGGGGCAGCGGGGTGCCGCCCGAGATCGTCGACCTCGACGCCCCGATGTTTGCAGCCGTGGTCGGCCGCGACGACATGGCGCACTACCTCGCCCGCGTCGACGGCGAGGATGCGGCCGCCGCGGTCCTCTTCTTCTACGGCGGCGACGCGTCGACGGCGAATGCGAGCACGATCGAGCGCTTCCGCCGTCGCGGCTGCCAGTCGGCGCTGCTCGCGAGGCGGCTCTCGGACGCCTTCGCGGCGGGTTCCGAGCTGGTGACGACGCTGACGCTCTTCGGCTCCGGCAGCCAGCGGAACATGGAGCGCGCCGGCTTCCGGATGGCCTACACGAAGAGTCTCCTGGCGGCTGTGAGCGAAGCTGAGCCGCCGGGCCGCGCGTGGCGGCCCGGCGGCGCGAGAGTCGAGGTCTAGTCGTCCTTCTTGCCGCCGTGATGCCCGTGGCCGCGATCGAGCTGGCCGCGGATCTCACCGGCGGGGAACTTCGTCGTGTGCATGTTGGCGTAGGTGACGCCTGCCTTGATGGCTGCGATCACCGACGCGAGGTCGCCGGGATTGAAGCCCTGGCCGGTCGGACCCACGACGTCGGCGGCCACGACGGTGCCGCTGGCCGAGCCGGAGGTCGCCTGCGTGCAGGCCGGCTTGCCGCCGCCGCCGCAGAGGAAGAAGCTCACGCCCCCGGCGACGCCCCGCTGGCCCACGTGCACGTGCGCGAACAGCGGCGGGCCGCTCAGGCCCTCCCAGTCGAGCTTGTAAGTGATCTTGTCGCTCTCGACGGTCGCGCTGAACTTCGCGCTGCCCGTCGAGTTGAGCGACGGCGTCTCCTGGTACCCGTCGAGGCTGGCGACGAAGTCACCGCTCTTGTTCTTTCCCTTGCCGTCATTCCCGCCCCCCGCGACCGCGAGCGACGTCGCGGCCAGCGCTAGGACGACCGCGACGGCGGCCCCCACGAGCAGTTGGGCTCGCCTTCTCCTCATCGGTCCCTCCTTTTCCCCTCGAGAACGGCGCGCGACCACGCGCCCGGTACGGACCCTGTTGAGTACGAGACTCCCGCCGTTGCGGATTGCCTTCGTGGGCCCCGTCCGCAGAGCTTAGAGTCGGAGCATGCGTGAGGAGCCGTTCGAGCTGCGGCTGGACGGAGGCGTTCTCCACGGCCACCGCGCCGGTGCCGGCGCGCCCGCGCTCCTCCTGCACGGCGGCGCGGCGGTTCCGGACTACCTGGGCGGGTGCGCGGCGGAGCTCGACGGGCTCTTTGCCACGATCCGGTACACGCAACGAGGCACACCGCCGTCGGAGGCAGGCCCGCCCTATTCGGTCGAGTCGCACATGGACGACGCGTTGGCGGTGCTCGACGCACGCGGGATCGACCGCGCCTGGGCGATCGGCCACTCGTGGGGCGGGCACCTCGCGCTGCACCTGCTGGTCGCTCATCCGGAGCGCCTGCACGGCGTGCTCTGCGTCGACCCGCTCGGCGCCGACTCGAGCGTCTTCGCCGACTTCCAGGCGACGATCGGGCCCAGACTCTCCGAGGACGAGATCGTGCGGCTGCGCGACGTGGAGGAACTCCGCCGGGCGGGACAGGTGAGCGAGGCCGACCTCGTCGAGCGGTTCGCGGTCGTCTGGCGGTTCTACTTCGCGGGCCACGAGCCGAAGCTGCCGCCCCCGGTGCGCGTCGGCGTCGAGGCGTCCATCGGCACGAACGCGTCGCTCGATGCGCATTTCGAGCGGCAGACCCTCGCGCGTGGCCTGCCGGAGGTACGGCTGCCGGCGCTCTTCGTCCACGGCGAGGACGACCCCCTGCCGGTGCGCTCGTCGGCCGAGACGGCTGCGTTGATCCCTGGTGCGCTCGTCGAGACGATCCCCGACTGCGGCCACTTCCCGTGGGTCGAGCAGCCGGCCGCCTTCCGCGCCGCCGTCGAGCGGCTGCTCGGCGCCGTCTCCTAGAGGCTTGATGTGAAACTCCGGCACGCACGGCTGGTGTGCCAGACGCGGCGCAGTTCAGCCGGCTCGGGCTTGCCCGTAGCAACCACTACGCGCGGCGCCCGATCCGGCTGAACCGCTTGGTCTGGCCCATCCCCGCACGCACCCGAGTGTCACATCAAGCCTCCAGGCGATCTGAGTCGCCCGGCTCCGGTCCGACTTGCCGAAGGCTCGCCCTGCACGTGGATTAATGTGCGCCGCGTGAGAGCGGACGAGGCGGCGCTGCGGATTGCCACGCTCGACGACCGGGCGGCCGTCGACGCACTGATGAAGGCGTCGATCGCGGCGCTCTTCCCGCGCTTCTACGACGATCGGCAGACGAGGAGCGCCGTCCGGTACGTCGCCGAGGTCGACCCGATGCTGCTCGACGACGGAACGTACTTCGTGCTCGAGAGCGGCGGCGAGCTCGTCGCCTGCGGCGGCTGGAGCAGGCGCGACCGGCTCTACACGGGGAGCGGCGACTCGGACGGACGACGCGCGCGCGCTCGACCCGGCGACCGAGCCGGCCAGGGTGCGGGCGATGTTCGTGCGGGCCGACTGGACGCGGCGAGGCCTCGGCCGGCGCATCCTGCAGGCGTGCGAGGAGGCGGCGCGGCGCGAGGGCTTCCGGCGCCTCTCCCTGATGGCCACGCTGCCCGGCGCGCCGCTGTACCTCGCGTACGGCTTCCAGCCGCTCGAGGAGACCGAGATCTCGATGCCCGACGGCGTCACGCTTGCCTGCGTCGCAATGGAGCTGCCGCTTGACACTTGAATCTCCTGCCGTTGGAGGGCTCGCGTGCTTCGACCGGCTGCCGGCGACGGTCGAGCGGCTGCTGACGGGCGAGACGTCGGGGCGGAGCCTCGACGAGCCGCTCCTGCGGGAGCGATTCGAGCGGGTCGCGCTTCGTCTACCTCGACGCGTTCGGCTGGACGTTCCTCGAGCGGCAGGACGGGCATCCGCTGCTCCGCCGGGCCCGCGCGGAAGGGCTCGTCACGCAGCTGACGAGTCAGTTCCCGTCCACGACGGCGGCGCATGTGACCACGATCCACAGCGGCCTGCCCGTCGCCGAGCACGGCGTCTACGAGTGGTTCGTCCTCGAGCCGACGCTGAACAGGCTGATCGCGCCGCTCCTCTTCTCCTTCGCGGGCGACGGCGAGCGCGAGACGCTGGCCGGCCTGCTGGATCCGCGCATGAGGTGTACCCGGGCGAGTCGCTCTGCACGCGGCTCGCCGGCAGTCGGCGTCCGGAGCAGCATCGCTCAGCCACGCGGCGATCGCCCGCGGGTCGACGAACCGCGTGCTGCTCCGCGGCGCACAGGTGCTGCCGTTCACCGAGACGGAGGAAGGCCTCGCCGCCGCCGCTTCGGCACTCGCGGCGACCGAGACGGGCTACGCGCACGTGTACCTCGCGGAGCTCGACGCGCTCATGCACGCGCTCGGCCCGGACGATCCGGCTGTGGACCGTGCGTTCGCCGAGGCGCTGGACGCGATCGGAGGCGCGCCGTTCCCCGCCGGGACGATGGTGCTCCTGACCGCGGACCACGGCATGTCGCCGGTCGATCCAGCCCGGACGTGGTACGTCAACGAGCTCTGGCCCGAGCTTGCCGCGCATCTCCAGCAGGGCGCCGACGGGAAGCCGCTCGCGCCGGCGGGCTCGTGCCGCGATCTCTTCCTTCACGTCCGCGAAGGAGGCGTCGACCTCGTGCGCGACGGACTTGCGGAGCGGCTCGACGGGATCGCGGACGTCGTCACCGCCGAGCAGCTCTTCGCCGACGGCGTCTTCACGGACCCCGCGCCTCGCCTGCGGGCGCGTCTCGGCGACGTCGTCGTCCTGCCGCGCTACGGCGAGGCCGCCTACTGGCACGAGCCCGGACGCTTCGTGCAGCACCTTCACGGCCAGCACGGCGGCCTCAGCCCGCAGGAGATGGAGATCCCGCTCGTGGCTTGGGTCGCCTGAGGCTCGCTCGTCCGCTCTGCGGGTCGAGCCCTACTCGGCCGCGTCGAGGCGCCCGCGGAGCCGGTCGAGCTCGAGCCGGTCGTCCGCCGCCGCCTCCGTCCCGGTCTCCTCGAGGATCGACTCGGCGCGGGCGAGGAGCTCGCGCGCCCGCTCCGGGTCGCCGCGGCCGTACGCGACGGCAGCCGCATTCAGCTCGCGCATCGCCGCGTCGTACGGGTCGTCGGCGGATCCCAGCTGCGCGCACTCGGCGAAGTAGCGCTCCGCTGCGTCCACGTTCCCGCGGTGCAGCTCGACGTGCCCGAGGTTGTGCAGCTCGACCCCGACCATCCCCTGATCGCCGAGGCGCCGGTTCAGCGCGAGGCTCGCGGCGAAGAGCGCGGCTGCCTCGTCGTAGTCGCCGGCGAGCCGCGTCGCCTGCGCGTGCATGTGCAGCGGCGCCTGGCCCATCGCCTCTTCCAGCGGCCGCGCGAGCTCGCGTGCCCTGAAGGCGAGCGCGCGGGCCCGGTCGTAGTCGCCGTGCTCGAGCGCGACTCGGCTCAGCCCGAGGTTCGCGAGCGCCAGCGCCTCGGGGTCGCCGACGGCGCCTGCCTCGGCCAGCGCAGCCTCGTTCCGCGCCCGCGACTCCTCCAGAGCGCCCTGCCGGAAGGCGAGCAGACCGTCGCCGTACAGCGCGAGCGCCCTCGCGCAGGTGGGCGCGCCGTCGCCGCCGTCGAGCACGGCAGCCAGGAACGCCCGCCCGGCCGCGGCGTCTCCCGACAGCATCCAGAGACGCCACACGTTCGCGGCGAGCTCGGCCGCGGCCTCTCCGTCCCCCTCCTCGGCCAGCACGCGCGCGGCCTCGCCCAGAGCCTCCTGCTCGGCGACGAGTCGCTCGACCGGGTCGGGCACCTCGTTGCCGACCGGGCGGCCCGAGGACGAGGGGAGGGTCCACCGCGCCTCCCGGGACAGCTCGAGCAGGCGTTCTGCCTCGTCGCGGCTCATGCCGGGATCACGCACGCGCTCGCGAGGGGGAGACGGCGGCGCAGCGCGCGGTTCGTCCGGAGGGTCGGCCATGCCTGATCGTCGCGCCCGTGCCCGCCGCGGTCAACCTGCCGCACGCCCTCACCCTCGCGCAGCCCCGTCGGCTCGCTCGAGGGCGCTCAGGTACTCGGCGAGCTCGTCCCGCTGGTTGTGGTGCGCCCAGCCGGCGGGCGTGGCGTCGTGCTCGGCGTCGCGGATCGTCGGGTCGGCGCCCAGCGAGAGAAGAAGGTCGACCAGGGCGCGGTCGCCGGCCCAGGCCGCCTCGTGCAGCGCCGTGCGCCCTCGGCGGGTGTTGACGTCGAAGCCGCGCTCGGCCATCAGGCGGACGGCGTCCGTCCGCCCGAGCTCCGCCGCGTGGACGATCCTGCCGGGGTCGCGGGCGATCGACGCGTCGAGCAGCGCGGGGTCGGCCGCGACGAGCTCGCCGACCCGGTCGGGGTCGGCGCGCATGAAGGCGGCCAGGAGCTCCTCGACACGGTCCGGCGCCGGCGGCGTGGCTCCCGCGTCGAGCAGCAGCTCGACGATACGCGTGCTGCCGTTCGCGTGAGCGATCTCCGTCGCCCTGCGGCCCTCGTGGATCGGGTGGCTCGTGCCGCGCCCGTCCGGGTCGACTCCGTGGCGGAGGAGGAGCTCGACCCGGTCCGGCAGGTCCCTGGCGGCGGCCATCACCAGCTGGTCCTCGAGCATCTCGGCCGGCGAGGCGTGGTGCGGGGCGAGTCGACGGTGCCACGGGCCGCCGTCGCCGCTGCCGAGCCCGTGGGCGAACAGCAGCTCGAGGTGGTCGTTCGACGAGTCGAAGTGGCGGTTGTAGAGGGTCTGCTCGTCGTTGGGGTCGGCGCCGGCCTCGAGCAGCAGCCGCGCCAGCTCGCGCGCCTGCGGGTGGGGCGGCTGGTTCGTGCCGCCCTCGCCGCCCCCGAAGACGCCGGTCAGCGCCGTGAACGGCGGCGAAAGGCCCTCCCAGAGGAAGCCGGCGTTCGGGTCGGCTCCGTGGTCGACCAGCAGCCGCGCGACGGCAAGGGGCGAATCACCGGGCCGCGTGCTGCCGAGGCGCGAGTAGGTGAGATAGAGGAGCGGCTCCCACGCGTGCGGGCCGCCGAGGCGGTTCGCGAGCGCCGGGTCCGCGTCGAGAAACCGCCGCGCGGCGTCGACATCGCCGACGGCGGCGGCCGTGTGGATCGACCGCCCGGCGAGCTCGGGCTTCGCGGCCAGCAGCTCACGCGCCCGGGCGGCACGTGCGAGATCGTCGCCGCCGTACGTGAGGCAGGCGAGACGCAGGAGCTCGTCGGCCTCCGAGTCGCCCACGACCGTCGAGCCCGGCGGCCGGGACTCGGTGCGGCGACCGGGAGAACCGGTTGATGGTCTCGACGTGGCGGACGAGCCTCGGCCAGCTGCCGAGCCCATACAGACGGGCGACCACGAGCTGCGCGTCTGCGCGTGTGAACGCCGAGCGCTCGGGTGGCTGCGGATGGAGCTCGCGGACGAGCGCGAGCGCGTCGGCCTCGCCGTCCCGGACGCTGCGCTGCAGCATCTTCGCCTGGTCTCGCAGGTGCTCGAGGTCGGGGTCGCCGGGAAGGCGACGAGCAGACGTCACGGCCTCCTCCTCAGCCGAGGTCGCATCAGGCCTCCAGCTGACACCGGAACGCTGCGAACTCGATGGACGGCTCGAACCCGACCTCGGCACGCAGACCGGGCTCTCCCTCGACGCGCCTCGAACCATCGAACCGGAGGTAGCCGGCGGCGCGCGACGCATGGGCCTGCGCGAGCAGGACCGCCCGGCCGATCCCGCGTCCCCGGCAGTCGGGTCGAACGGCGAGCATCCGCTGGAAGACCGTCGTCTCGTCGACCCGGAGCAGGGTGCCGAACCCCACGACGCGGTTCCCTTCGAGCGCCACCGCCGCCAGCTCGAGGAGCGCCGAGGGGCCCGAGAACTCGTAGGTCTGCCAGTCCGTGGGCGTGTCGGCCTGCCGTGCGACGTACCCCGAGAGCTCCGGATAGACGACTGCGGCGACCTCGTACATGTCGGCGATCAGATCCGGCCTCTCGGTCAGCCACACGAGCTCGATGCCGCGCGGGAGCGGCTCCTCGGGTCCGAGCGCGCGCAGGTCGAGCGTCGGGCGCCGCCAGCGATCGATCTCGACGAAGCCGCGTCGCCGCAGGTAGGACACGGTGTCGACGTCGCTCGTCTCGCACTCCGTCGTCAGGCCGGCCTTCCCGAGCAGGCGCGCGCGGGTCGCGAGCTCGTCGAGAAGTGCCGTTCCGACGCCGCGCAGACGGTGGCTCGCGAGCACGCCGAACTCGACGAAAGGGTGCGACGAGGCCGAGGAGAGCGGGTCGCCGGCGAGCAGAGCCGTCCCGACCGGCTCCCCGTCGACGTATGCGAGCAGGTCGACCCGGCCCGACTCGTGCGCGCGCAGGAAGGTGGCCTTCTGGACGTCCTGCGGATCTTCGGCTGAGATCGCGTTCCGCACCGCCACCCAGTGCTCGAGCTCCTCGTAGCTCGAGACCTCACGGACTTCGAGCGCCGCCACCGAGCCTCCGACCACGCGATCAGTCCCGCGCCTCTTGGACGACGTTCGGCCCGTGCCTGTCCTCGAAGCGGTCGAGCACGCCCGACTCGATCACGCGATCGCGCCCTTCGTTCGCGTCGTCGAGGGAGGCGAATTCGAGGAAGACGAAGACGTGGTTCGGGTCGTCGACACTCGCGGAAGACGCGCTGCACCGTCGCCTTCTCTCGCGCCCGTGGGCGATCCTCGTCGAACATCGGCCTCCACGTGTCGTAGTCGCCCACCTGGATCCGGGTGATGATGAACGCCGACATCTGTCGCTCCTCTCGCCGGGGATGCGGCGACGCTAGCAAGCCTCGATGCGAGTCGCCCGTGACGGGCTCGACGTGCGCAGGCTGCCTACCCAGTGCGTGTGCCAGACCTGCAGCAAGCTCCTCGACCCGGTCTGGTGGTCGCAGGTCACCTGATCCGAGGAGGGCGACGAGGACGGTGATCTGCAGACCAGACAGGGGCGGCTGACCCGTGAGCCTGGACGAAGGGTTAGTTGCTTCTCTGTCTTCTCATCGGGAGAATGCGGACAGCAACTCGACGGGAGGATCAGTTCGAGCCTTCCGAGAGTGCGGCGCTCGGATTGTTTGCGCGTTCCTCCCCTCAAGGAAGGGAGGGGCCGATGCCGTCAAAGCGCCTCCGTGCGGATCGGTGCGTCGTCGGCTTGTGGCGCGGGTATGTAAAGGCGCAGTTCTACGTCCCGCGACGTGATAGCGGTGACGCGTTCTGCTGCTCGCCGATGTTCACGACTTGGCGCGCGCCGTGGCGAAAGTCGATCGAGATACGCGATGACCCCGCCGCGCTGAAGGCCCTCGCCGCACTGGAGGAGGAGCTCTGGGAGAAAGGCTGGGAGCGAACGCGGAGGGCGCCGGGCGCCGAGTGGTATGAGCTTCGGTTTCGGCCGGCTACCTCGGCTTCACGCCCGCCCGCGGCGTCCCACCTACGACAGGTCACGTCGCGGCCCGACCATTCAAACGAAGTCGACGCGCGCTTTCGAGTGTCTTCGCGGTCACTGGTCCGGGCTGCGTCGTGGACGAAGCGCGGGATCGGCCGTGTCGGCCGTTCGATCCGATCCACCGCGCAGCGCGGCGGGTCGCTGTCGCATGACGTCCGGCGTTAGGTCGCGCAGGTACGTGCGGACTGATAGCTCACGCCGCTTCAGAACCAGGCATGTCGCGGACGGGTGACCGGTTTCCAAGCGCGTTTCCAGAAGCGAGCAAACACGATCCGTTGCAGAGAGCGGCGATCAGAGAATTGCCCCATCCTGCGCCACCATCTCACCGTCTGAGCGAGTGAGGTCGGTGGTGAGCGCATTGCAGCGTCCGGCAGTACCGGTCGGAACGGGGGAGGCGTCGGCTCCTATCGAACTGCCACCCGCCAACGGGGTACGAAGGCCGCCTCGCTTTGGGCTATTGCCCCCTCGCCTAGTACCGGTCACGACGGGGGACGGGGTCGCGCCCCCCAACACTGGCCACGGCGAGGGCCTTCCGTGCCCCCTGTGCCTCGACGGCGACGCTGATCTGGCTCAACCAGGGGCTCCAGCGCGGGCACGGACGACCGTCGAGATGCCTTATGCCACCGCCGGCAAGCGAAATCTCAGAGAGGGAGTCGACGGTTCGAGTCCGCCAGAGGGCTTCCACTTGTCGCCTGCTTAGCCGGTGCTTCCGCTGTCTCTGCCGGCGGCGGCCAGCGCGCCTTGACGTCCACGCAGCGTCCACTAGCGTCCACCGTGGACGTTGTTCCGCCCGAGCGCATCGAACACGCGGTATGAGTTGGGCGCCCTTCGAGCGGGCGGGTGCGAAGTCGGCGGCGACCTGGTCGAGGCTCTTTCACCAGTCGCGACACCTGGCTTTTGCGCATGAACAGCGACCCGTCGGCGCCGGTGGCGTGGAGAACAGCCTGTCGTACGGTCTCGTCGTCTCCGGTGGCCACGAGCTCGTCATCGAGGGAGAGCCTCGAACTCGCCGGCGATACGCCCCGACGCACCCGTCGTACGCGGTTGCAGGGTAGGGTCCTTCGGGATCGCGATGAGATCGCGCGCGAAGCGCGAGAAGCGCGTCCTTGAGGGGTGCTGGAGCAGGCGGGGCGTGAGGCCAAGAACCTACCTCCAGGGACTCGGCGGGACGCGGCGCAGCTCCGACTGCCCCTGTTGACACGCGGAGCGGCCGCCCGCAAAGATCAGTCGAGACCCCGATCGCGAGAGGATCATGAGCGAGCAGCCCCACATCGAACGGCTCGTGCTCGAGCTCTCCGAGGGCCGGCTCGACCGCCGTACCTTCCTCCAGCGAATCACCGCCGCGGGACTCTCGCTCAGCGCCGCGAACGCGCTCGCGGGCGTGCTCGGCGCCGACTCGGCGTTCGGATCGACCAGGGCCTCCGGAGTTCTGCGCGTGCGCGCCGTGGGCGACGTCCAGAACCTGGATCCGGCGTTCATTCCCGGCTCGAACGAGGGCGTCGTGCTCACGAACATCTACGAGGGCCTCGTCGGATTCATGCCGGGCACCTTCAAGCTCGTCCCCGTGCTCGCGGAGACCTGGCAGCCCTCGAAGGACGGGCTCCGCTACCGCTTCACACTCCGGAAGGGCATCAGGTTCCACGGCGGCTACGGCGAACTAACCGCCGCAGACGTCAAGTTCTCGTTCGAGCGTACTGCCGGGCTGACGAGCCCGTCGATCGATTCGCCGTACCGAGGCGACTGGGACGCGCTCCGGGAAGTGCGGGTCACCGGCCGCTACAGCGGGACGATCATTCTCAAGCACAAGTTCGCACCGCTCCTGACGAACACGCTGCCGAGCTTCAGCGGCTACATCGTGTCCAGGAAGGCAGTCGCCGCCCTCGGCAGCAACTTCGCACATCACCCGATCGGAACCGGCCCGTACGAATTCGTGTCGTGGACACCGGGACAGAGAACCGTCCTCGAGAAGTTCGCAGGTTATGGGGGCAGCTGGCTGCGTCACGTGAAGGCGCCGATCTGGAGCCGGATCGAGTTCCTGCCCATCTCGCTGTCCAACGCGGCGACGATCGCGATCCAGAGCGGCGCGGTCGACTGGGGCCCGATCGGGCCTGAGGCTGTCGAGAGCTTCAGGTCGAACTCGCAGTTCAGGGTCGACGCGCGTACGACGCTCAACTACAGCTGGATCGGCATGAACATGGCGCACCCGAACCTGAGGGACATCAACGTCCGCCGCGCGATCCGCTACGCGATCGACGTGCCGTCGATCCTCGCGGCGGCGTTCGACGGCGGGTGGAGCCGGGCCAGGTCTCTGCTCGCGCCCGGCATGCCGATCGGGCACTGGAAGCAGGCGCCGGCCTACAAGCGTGACGTCGGCAAGGCGAAGGGGTTCCTCGCGAGGGCAGGCGTGAACGGCCTCGAGCTGACCATGGCCGCTTCGACGACCGCCGTCGGCGGCGCGACGATCGCCCAGATCGTGCAGGCAAACCTGGCCGACATCGGCATCAAGGTGCAGGTGCTCCTTCAGGACCGCTCGGTCTTCAACCAGCTCGGCGGCGACGCGCAGAAGAACCGCCAGCTCTTCTACGAGCTCTTCACGACGCCTACCCCCGAGCCTTCGTTCGCCACGGAATGGTTCACGTGCGGCCAGGTCAACGTCTGGAACTGGCAATCGTGGTGCAACAGACAATTCAGCGACTGGGACGCCGAGGCCGTGAGGACCCTCGACCCCGAGGCCCGGTCCGACCTCTACATCAAGATGCAGAAGCTCTGGGATCAGAAGGTGAACGTGATCTGGGTGGCCTGGCCGACGAACTACTTCGCGGGGAAGAGGGGCATCAAGCCGTCGCTGCAGCCGTCGGGCTCCTATCAGACGTGGGACTTCCGCGTGGCGTAGCCCCGGGTTGCCCAGCAGGGTCATGCTCCAGTACCTCATCAAGCGGATCGGAATGGCGTTCCTCGTCGCCGTCCTCGTCATGGTGTTCCTCGCCCTGCTCGTGCATCTCGTGCCGGGCGATCCGGTCAATGCGGTCCTCGGCCAGAGGTCGACGCCCGAGCTCGTTCGCACGGCGCGTGAGCAGATGGGTCTCGACAAGTCGGTGCCGGCCCAGGTCGTGCAGTTCGTCGAGCAGGCCTTTCAGGGCGACCTCGGTCGCGACTTCGTCAGCAACCAGCCGGTGACGAGCCTGATCCGGAACGCGCTTCCGCACACGATCGCCCTCGCCGTCTCGAGCCTGGCGCTCGCGCTCCTGATCGGCATCCCGCTCGGCGTGGTGGCTGCGAAGCGCCCCAACGGCATCGTCGACCGGCTGACCGGGTTCGTCTCGATCTCGATGATCACGATGCCGTCCTACGTTGCCGGCCTCTATCTCCTGCTCCTCTTCGCCTTGTCCGTCAAGCTCTTCCCCGCGGTCGGGACCGGCAGCTTCTCGCATCCGATCGACTACCTACACCATCTCGTGCTGCCGGCCGTGGCGCTCGCGCTCGGCTGGACCGGCTACTTCGCGCGTCTCGTACGGTCGAGCATGCTCGAGGTCCTGCACGCGAACTACATCCGCACGGCGTACAGCTACGGACTGCACGACAGGGTCATCTTCTATCGACACGCGCTGAAGAACGCGGTCATCCCCATCGTCGCCGTGCTCGGGGTCGGGCTCGGGGAGCTGATGGGCGGGGCGGTCTTCATCGAGGTCATCTTCAGCCGCGTGGGGCTGGGGTCGCTGACGGTCGACTCGATCGAAACCCGAAACTACCCCGTGGTGCAAGGCTGCGTTTTGACCATCGCGCTTTTGTTCGTGATCGCCAATTTCCTCGCCGACCTCGCTTATCGGCTCGTCGACCCGCGGATCCGCGTCGAGGAGTCGGCGACCTAGTGGCGGTCTCGACCGCACCGCTGTCGCGCCGCGCCCGGCTCTCGGGCCGCGGCTCGCTCCTCGTCCGCGTGGCCCGCAACCCGGCCGGGCTGTTCGGGCTCGTGGTCGTGACCGGGCTGCTCGTGCTCGCCGTGTTCGCGCCCCAGATCGCTCCCTACGACCCCGCGCACCTGGACGTCGTCAACAGGCTGCAGGGGCCGTCCGCGGACCATCTGCTCGGCACCGACCAGCTCGGACGCGACCTCCTCTCACGCCTCGTGTTCGGAGTTCGCATCGAGCTGCGGGTCGCGGTCCCTGCAACGATCGGGGCGCTCGCGCTCGGCGTGCTGCTCGGCCTCGCGGCGGGATACCTCGGCGGGCGGGTCGACAACGCGCTCATCGTCGTGATGGACACGATCCAGGCGTTCCCCGCCGTGATCCTGGCCCTCACGATCCTGGCCTTGCTCGGCCCGTCGCTCGGCAACGTCGCGATCGTCCTCGGCGTCGCGCTCGCGCCGGCCTTTGCGCGCGTGACCCGGGCGCTCGTCCTCGCCGTGAAGCAGAACCCCTACATCGAGGCCGAGCGGTCGCTCGGGGCGGGCACCCCCCGGATCGTCCTCGTCCACGTCGCGCCGAATATCCTGCCGCCGCTCCTGACGCTCGTCGCCATGACCCTGCCGAGCGCGATCGCGGCCGAGGCCGGCCTCTCGTTCCTCGGGCTCGGCGTGCAGCCGCCGACGCCGTCCTGGGGCGTGATCCTCGCCGACGGCTTCACGTACGTTCGCGATGCGCCCTGGGCCGTCGTCTGGACAGGCCTCGCCCTGATGGTCACAACGCTCGGCTTCACGTTTCTCGGAGAGGCGTTGCGCGACCAGCTCGACCCGCGGCTAGCCGGGGCGCTGCGTTGAGCGACGCGCTCCTCAGCGTCGATGGCCTCGAGGTCGCCTACCGTGCGCGCGGGCGGAGGCTCTCCGCGATCACCGACCTGAGCTTCGACGTGGCACCGGGCGAGATTCTCGGCATCGTCGGCGAATCGGGCTGCGGCAAGTCGACGCTCGGCCTGGCGCTGTTGCAGCTGCTTCCGCAGAACGCCGAGATCGTCGCGGGCCGCCTGCGCTTCCGCGGGAATGACATCACCGCGCTCGATCGCGAACAGCTGCGCCGCCTGCGGGGAAGCGAGATCGCGATGGTCTTCCAGGACCCGCTGACATGCCTCAACCCGACGCTGAAGATCGGCACGCAGCTGCGCGACGCTCTTGGGGCGCACCGGCGGGGACGGGCGCGCGATCGACGCGCCACGATCGTCTCGATGCTGGAGGAGGTCGGCATTCCCGACGCGGCCGATCGCGTCGATCGCTATCCGCACGAGCTCTCGGGAGGCATGCGCCAGCGCGTGATGATCGCGATGGCGCTCCTCCTCGAGCCTGCGCTTCTCGTCGCCGACGAGCCGACGTCGGCGCTCGACGTCACGCTCCAGCTGCAGATCCTCGAGCTGTTGCGAGCGCTGCGCCGTACCGCTGGAACGGCGATTCTCTTCATCTCGCACGACCTCGGCGTCATCTCCGAGATCTGCGACCGCGCGGTCGTGATGTACGCGGGCCGCGCGGTCGAGGAAGGCGACATCCGCACGATTTTCGAGCAGCCGCGCCACCCCTACACGCAAGGTCTGCTCGCATCGAGTCCGTCTTGGCGGCGGCGCGGCGAGGAGCTCGGCTCGATCCGCGGGGGAGTGCCCAGCCTGTTCGACCTCCCGCCGGCCTGCGCTTTCGCCGACCGCTGCCCGCACGTGCAGGCCGTCTGCCGGGAGCAGCCGCCTCGGTACCTGGGCCCTCCGGGCCGGCGAGTCCGGTGCCACATCTACGATCGCTCGTCGGGCTACCCGAGCCCTCGCCTGTCCGCAGCAGCCGAAGCAGGCGTCCGGTGAGCTCGGAGTCACTGCTCCAACTGCGCGGCGTGAGCACGTACTTCTTCGACAGGCGCGGGCTTACCGCACAAGTGCTGCGGCAGGAGGGCGGGGCGGTGCAAGCGGTCGACGGCGTCGACCTCGACATTCCGCGCGGCCAGATAGTCGGCCTCGTCGGCGAGTCGGGGTCGGGCAAGACCACGCTCGCGCGGACGATCGTCGGCCTGCAACGGCCGACCGCGGGCGCAGTCCTCTTCGACGGGCGCGACCTCGGGCGGGCGAGCCGTGCCGAGCTGCGTCGGCTTCGCCGCCGGATGCAGATGATCTTTCAGGAGCCTCATGCCAGCCTGAGCCCGCGTCGCCGAGTCGGCTCCCAGCTGAACGAGCCCTACCGGATCCACCGGATCCCGCCCGAAGACCGCTCGAGCGTCGACGAGCTGCTGGAGACGGTGGAGCTCTCCCCGGAGATCGCCTCGCACTTTCCCCACCAGCTCTCGGGAGGGCAGGCGCGCCGCGTCGGAATCGCACGGGCGCTCGCGCTGCATCCGGAGTTCGTCGTCGCCGACGAGCCGACCTCCGGGCTCGACGCCTCGGCGGCAGCGGCCGTGCTCAGCCTGATCAAGGCCCTCCGCGAGCGCCTCGGGCTCACGTTCCTGTTGATCACCCATGACCTGAACGTCGTCGGCTACCTGGCTGACACGATCGCCGTGATGTATCTGGGTCGGCTCGTCGAGATCGGACCTGCGGAGAGGGTCTACGGGGCACCCGCCCACCCGTATACGCAAGCCCTGCTCTCCGCGCTCCCCGACCCGGGCAACGGGCGGGCGGAGGGGCGCCTCCTCCTCCCGGGCGAGATCCCGAGCCCGAGGACGCCCCCGGCCGGCTGCCGCTTCCACACACGCTGCGCGTACGCGCAGGAGCGCTGTCGGCTCGAATCCCCCCGGCTCGAGCCGATCGAGCCCAACCACCTCGTCGCCTGCCACTACTGGCGCGAGGTCCGGGCCGCCGCTTCGTGACGACATGAGAGGAGGCAAGATGGCCACTCTGGATACCGACGTCCGCGAGGTGCGGCTCGAGCATGCGTGGATCCCGCTCTCTGACGGCTGCCGCCTCTCAGCCCGGATCTGGCTCCCCGCCGACGCGGAGGACGACCCGGTTCCGGCGGTGCTCGAGTACATCCCGTACCGCAAGGACGACGCGACGGCGGTCAGGGACCTCAAGCGCCACCCGTACTTCGCTTCGTGCGGTTACGCGGGAGTGCGGGTGGACATGCGCGGGAGCGGGGACTCGGACGGGATCCTCTACGACGAGTATCTGCCGCAGGAGCAGGACGACGCACTCGAGATCCTCGCGTGGCTGGCCGCTCAGCCCTGGTGCACCGGCGCCGCCGGCATCATCGGGATCTCGTGGGGCGGTTTCAACGCTCTCCAGATCGCGGCCCGGCGGCCGCCCGAGCTAAAGGCGATCATCGCCCTCTGTGCGACGGACGACCGGTACGCCGACGACGTGCACTACATGGGCGGCTGCGTCCACGAGTCGATGCTCGGCTGGGCGTCCTCGATGCTCATGTACAACGCCCGGCCGCCCGACCCGAAGGTGGTCGGCGACGGCTGGCGTGAGCTCTGGCTCGACCGGCTCGAGCGCACGCCCCCGTACGTCGAGGCATGGCTGACGCATCAGCGCCGAGACGACTTCTGGCGGCACGGCTCGGTGTGTGAGGACTTCGGCGCGATCGAGTGCCCCGTGTACATCCAGTCCGGCTGGGCGGATTGGTACCGCAACCCCGTGGCCGCGCTGCTCGCGGGCCTCTCGGTCCCCCGCAAGGGCCTGATCGGCCCGTGGGTGCACGTCTACCCGGACGACGGACGGCCCGGGCCGGCCATCGACTTCGCGCGCGAGTGTGTCCGCTGGTGGGACCACTGGTTGAAGGGGATCGACACCGGGATCATGGACGAGCCGATGCTGACGACGTGGATGCCCGAACCCGTCGAGGCGACGCCCGAGGGCGCGCGACGCTGGCTCAAGGCGGGGCGCTGGGTGACGGAGCCGTCGTGGCCTTCGCCGAACGTCGAGACGCGGGAGCTGTTCCTCGCCGTGCCGGCGCTGAGCGGCGAGGAGCCCACTGCGGAGATCGCGCTCGAGATCCTCGGCACGCAGTCAGCCGGCGTCGAGGCGAGTTCCTTCACGCTCGTCGACCAGCGCGCCGACGATGCCCGTTGGCTCTGCTTCGACTCCGCCCCGCTCGACGAGGAGATCGAGGTGCTCGGCATCCCGTACGTCACGCTTGCGCTCGCGAGCGATCGGCCGAACGCCCTCGTCGCCGTCCGTCTGTGCGACGTGGCACCGAGCGGTGTCTCGACGCTCGTGACACGCGGACAGCTGAACCTCACGCACCGCGACGATCACGCCGAGCCCAGCCCACTCGAGCCGGGGACACGTTACGGCGTGCGCGTACGGCTCGACATGATCGCCCACGTCTTCCGGCCCGGCCACCGCCTGCGCGTCGCCGTCTCACCGACGTCCTGGCCGTCGGCCTGGCCCTCGCCCGAGCCGGTCACGCTCAGCGTCTTCGCCGGCCCGGCGAGCAGGCTCGAGCTGCCTGTGCGCCGGCCCGTTTCCGAGGAACGCGACCTGCAGCCGTTCGAGCCGCCGCCACGCCGCTCACCGACGGCGCAGGTGCTGTCGAGCCCGTCGGGGGAGAGCGTCGAGCGCGACTTCCGGACCGGAAAGGTCACATTCAGGACGCGGCGGGCGGACCGCGACGGCATGCGCTTCGACGACGGTGTCGTGTTCCTGCCGGGAGCGTTCGACGAGCACGTCATCGTCGACGGCAAGCCCCTCTCTGCGAGCGTGCGGTGTGAGCGCTCGTGCGTGATCGAGCGCGCGGACTGGCGCACTCGTGTGACGTCGGCGAGCACGATGACCTCCGACGCCCGCTCGTTTCACGTCACGAACCTTCTCGAAGCGTACGAGGACGACACGCGCGTGTTCGCGAAGAGCTGGGTCTTCTCCGTGCCGCGCGACCTGGTGTGACGGCCTCTGCCCCGGGGGAGCCGTGGTTGTGCCCATGCGCCCCATCTGCCACCCTCGAAGCGTGGCGCAGCACGTGAGCGGCCTGGCCGAGTCGACGTTCTTCGAGACGATCCTCGAGTCGGCGCCCGTCGGCATCGCCTTTCTCGACCCGAGCCTGCGCTTCGTGCGGCTCAACGACGCGCTCGCGCGCGCGACCGGGCTCCCGCGGGACGAGCACCTCGGACGGGCGATCGACGAGGTCTGGCCCGACATCCCGGAGGAGCTCCTCACGCGCCTGCGCGAGCTGCTCGAGACCGGGGAGCCGATCACGGATGTCGAGGCAACGAGCGGCGAGGCCGAAGGGAAACCGCGCCACCTGCTCCAGAGCTACCACCCCGTGACGGCTCCGGATGGGACGGTCGCCGGAGTGGGCGTCATCGTCGTCGACATTACGGAGCGAAAGCTCGCCGAGCTTGCCCTGGCCACCACCGAGGAGCAACTGCGCGAGATGCTCGAAACCGTCCGGCTCATCGCAGTCATCGTGGACGGCGACACCCGGATCGTCTACTGCAATCCGTATCTCGCAGAACTGACGGGCTGGACGCGCGAGGAGCTGCTCGGGCGCGAGTGGTACGAGACCTTCGAACCGGGCGAGACCGAGAACAGAACAGGCTTCATTCGCCACATTGCCGAGGGCGCGGTGAACCCACATGCAGAAGGCTCGATCCAGACGCGCAGCGGCCAGTGGCGCCTCATTTCCTGGAACAACACCGTCGTCCGCGACGTGCACGGACGCGGAGTCGGCGCGACCAGCATCGGCGAGGACATCACCGAGCGTCGCCGGGCGGAGAAGGAGCTCCAAGCGCGCGTGGAGGAGCAGGAGGCGCTGCGGCGCGTCGCGACGCTCGTCGCGGGCGAGGCCAGGCCGGAGCATGTCTTCCTGTCCGTGGCCGAGGAGGCTGCCCGCATCCTCGGAGCCGACTCTTGCGCCGTCATTCGGTTCGACGATGCTCAGACTGCGACGGTGGTCGGGCGCTGGGACGCCTCCGAACTCGGCGGATTCCCGATCGGCTCGTCGATCCCGGTCGGGGAAGACGGGGCGCTCGCGCGCCTCCTCAGGACCGGCGGGCCGATCCGGATCGACGACTACGAGGGCGTGCTCGGCGAGCTGCCGGCCGCCATGCGATCGTTCGGCTACCGGGCGGTCGCGGCCGCGCCGGTCGTGTTCGCGAACCGGCTGTGGGGTGCGCTCGCGGTCGGCGTCGGACATCGCGTGCCGTTGCCCCCGGATTCCGAGCGGAGGCTGAGCGAGTTCGCAGAGGTCCTCGGTCTCGCCGTCGCAAGCGCCGACGCGCGCGAGAACCTCGCACGCTCGCGAGCGAGGATCGTGGAGGCCAGCGACCAAGCGCGTCGCCGACTCGAGCGCGATCTGCACGACGGCGCGCAGCAGCGCCTCGTGAGCCTCGCGCTGATGCTTCGGCTCGCCACGTCGAAACTCGCGGACGATCCTGCGGCGGCCGCCTCCATGCTCGCCGACGCATCCTCCGAGCTCGGGCAGGCTTTCGATGAGCTTCGCCAGCTCGCGCGCGGCCTTCACCCGGCGATCCTCAGCGACCGCGGGCTCGATTTTGCGCTCAGCGCGCTCGCGGAGCGAATGCCGCTTCCCGTGTCGACGCACTCCGCCGTCGGCGGGCGGCTGCGACCCGCGGTCGAGGTGGCGACGTACTACGTCGTCGCGGAAGGTTTGACGAACGTCGTCAAGTACGCATGCGCCTCGCAGGCATCGGTGGCCGTTACGACCGCGAACGACACGGTCATCGTCGAGGTCGCAGACGACGGAGTCGGCGGCGCGGACCCGAGCCTCGGATCGGGCTTGAACGGGCTCAATGACCGCGTCGAGGCGCTCGGTGGCAGACTCGAGGTGACGAGCCCGCCCGGCGCGGGGACGACGCTGCGAGCGGAGATCCCGATCACCTTCGCGCTCGATGCAGCCGCACCGGGCGCCGGAGTACCCCTCCGGTCCTAAAGGACGAGCAGCAGCGTCGAAAGCCGAGACGCGCGGGGACTCAGCCAAGCTTCTTCAGGACGATGTGTGCCGCCAGCACCGCGTCGGCCGAGGCCGGTCGACTCCAGGCTCAAGTCAGAGACGACGTAAACGTGCTCGCCATTTACGAGAAGTAGGCGGGAGTCTCAGAAGTCAGGCCGAGTTGCCGACGACCGCCCGGCTTACCCGTGTGACCACTGCCTCGCTGTGCCTGACAGTCACCACTGTCACGCCTCCCCTGCTACGGCGCAGTGGCAGACGCTGCAGTGGACGGCACTCGTCCCTCCCGACTCGGTGCGGTCGCGGCTGACTGCGCGGCCGTTATCGAGAAGGCTTGGTTCTCGGTGACGCTGCCCAGCCGGTCGCGCGGAGTGAAGGACCCTGGTTTCTTGGAGGCTCCGACTTTCTTGGAGGCTCCGACGCCAGGCTCCGTCCTAAGGAGTCGCGGTCGGTGACGTCGGCCTGGATGGCGATCGCGCCGTTGGCGAGCTGGTCAGTGGTCAGCGGTCGATGGTGGTCATGTTCGCCTCGTCGTGGCGCTCGCCGGTGGCGGGGGTGAGATCGTTCAGCCGTGCGATCTGCTCTGCGCTCAGCTCGATGCCGTCGGCTGCCGTGTTCTCCTCGACGCGGGAAACGCGTTTGGTGCCGGGGATTGGGGCGATGTCGTCGCCTTGCGCGAGTAGCCAGGCCAGAGCGACCTGCGCCGGTGTTGCGCCGACCTCGGAAGCGACGGCCTCGACCTCGTCGACGATGCGGAGGTTCTGCTCGAAATTGCCCTCGGTGAAGCGCGGGTTGGTCTTGCGCCAGTCGTCGTCGGCGAGCTCCTCGGCGGAGCGGATCGTCCCCGTGAGGAAGCCGTGCCCGAGCGGCGAGTAGGGCACGAAGCCGATGCCCAGCTCGCGCAGCAGCGGCAGCAGTGCGGACTCGGGATCGCGGGTCCACAGGGAGTACTCCGTTTGCAGTGCGGCGATCGGGTGCACGGCGTGTGCGCGGCGGATCGTTGCGGGGCCGGCCTCGGACAGGCCGATGTGCACGACCTTTCCCTCGGCCACCAGCTCGGCCAGCGCGCCGACGGTGTCCTCGATCGGGGTGTCCGGGTCGACTCGGTGCTGGTAGTAGAGGTCGATGCGGTCGGTGCCGAGCCGCTTCAGGGAGCCTTCGACTGCGGTCCGGATGTTCGCCGGGCTGCTGTCGAGTACTCCGGGGCCGCCGCCGGCGTGCGACACGAAGCCGAACTTCGTCGCCACCACGACGCCGTCGCGGCGTCCCTTGAGGGCGCGGCCGACGAGTTCCTCGTTCGCGTATGGGCCGTAGATCTCGGCGGTGTCGATGTGGGTGACGCCCAACTCGAGCGCTCGTCGAATGGTGCGGATCGACTCGGCGTTGCTGCTAGTCGGGTCGAGGTAGTAGCCGGACATCGCCATCGTGCCGAGTCCGATGCGCGAGACGTCGAGTCTGCCGAGCGAAATGTGCTTCATGACAACCTTCCTGTCGGATGGTGAGGCGGTGTGGTCGCCGCCTCTGCTTCGTCCAAGAAAGCACGGGATCGCGGGACGTGAGAGTCCCTGTTGATAGGGCTACCGGCAGGGTCACCCAGAGGCAGACAATCAGGTCTACGCTGGATCTCGTGGACACGAAGAAGGAGATCCGCGAGTTCCTCACCTCCCGCCGCGCCCGGATCACGCCCGAGCAGGCGGGGTTGCACTCCTATGGCACTCGCCGCGTGCCCGGACTCCGCCGCGAGGAGGTCGCCGTCCTGGCCGGCGTGAGCGTTCCGTACTACACCCGCTTGGAGCGCGGTGACATGAGCGGTGTCTCCCAGAGCGTGCTGGAGGCACTGGCCCGGGCGCTCGAGCTCGACGACGCCGAGCGCGCTCACCTCTTCGACCTCGCTCGCGCGGCACAGCCGGTGGCAGCGCGGCCTCGTCGGCGCCAGGCCAAGCAGCGCGTCCGGCCCGAGGTGCAGTGGACACTCGACGCGATCACCGGCGCTGCCGCGTTCGTGGGCAACCAGCGTCTCGACCTCCTGGCCGCCAACCAGCTCGGCCGAGCGCTGTTCTCCGAGCTCTATGCCGCGCCCGCGCGGCCGGTCAACAACGCTCGCTTTGTGTTCCTCGATCCGCGAGCCGAGACGTTCTACGGCGACTGGGAGCGCGTTGCCGGCGAGTGCGTCGCGATCCTGCGCTGGGCCGCCGGCCGTGACCCGTACGACCGCAACCTCTCAGACCTCGTCGGCGAGCTCGCAACACACAGCGAGGCATTCCGCACCCGATGGGCCGCGCACGACGTGCGCTTCCACAACACCGGCGTCAAGCACTTCCACCATCCCGTCGTCGGCGAGCTCAGCCTGAGCTTCAACCGGTTGGACCTCCCCGCCGACCACGGGCTAACGATCTTCACCTACGCCGCCGAGCCCGGTTCGCGCTCTGAGGAAGCGCTGAAGCTTCTCGGCAGCTGGGAGGCCGCGACCGCCGCCGAGTCGCAGCGTGTGACCGACCTAAGCTGAGGCCAGGGCTGTTCGAAAGAGCCCGCTTACCCTCGATGGAATGTGCGAGTTCCCAAAAGTCGCACCACTTCCAAGAAGCCTGCTCAGCAATACCATCGGCGAGGCGCGGCTGGAAGCGCACTGCCTGCTATCCACGCTGCTCAGTGGTTCATCGGTCGTCGCGCTGAGCCACTGCGTTGCGCTCCGCCCCGACCTCTACGGAGCCTCGCAGCCGGCGGCGCGCGAGTAGACCGCCGTCGCCGCCGTACGATTGCGCACCTGGAGCTTCTCGTAGACGTGCTCAAGGTGCTTGCGCACGGTCGAGGGGGAGACGACGAGCGCGCGTGCGATCTGCTCGTTCGTTTCGCCAGCAGCGACACGCGCGAGGACGGTCAACTCCCTCGGCGTCAGACGCTGGAGCCGCTCGTCGTCCACGACCGTCGACCTGAGCCGCGCGCTCCGCCGGAGCTGCGCGAGCGCCGGCGCCAGGCGTGCAAGGATTGTCCGGTCGCCCTCGCCGAACCCGCGGCCGCTCGTGTCGAACACAAAGACAGCGGCCTCCGACCCCTGCGGCGGGAGGAAGAGCTTCATCACGTCCCGGATCCCGAACGGGCGCATCAGCTCGAAGTAGAGGCCGGTATGCCAGAAGCGAACCCCCACCGCATCGCTCAGGACGAGCGGCCCGGCCCCATGCGTCACTACAGGCGAGCGATCGCCGTTCCGCGGCGCGGGCTCCGACGGATGAGGGTCGTCGTGGCGGAAGAGCGGGTAGCGCAGCCACACCGGCCACCGCTGGGCAAGCTCGTCAGGTGCGAAGGAGCGATCGAGCACCTCGTGCCGACGCCACGCGCGGTAGGCAACCGTGTCGCAGGGAATCACGCGCCGGAGCGCGTCCACGACCGGCTCGGGGAACGGCCTCGCCGACTCCTCCTCGGCCGCCAGCAGGACGAAATCCAGCAACGCGTCTCGCCGGGCGGCCGGGATCGTCACGACCCCCAAAAGATACGACGATCGACCCATGGACGCGAGCCGGCGACGGTCGCATGCTCCGGCAGTCGACCGAAAGGACAGAGCGATGCGTACCCGGATCCTTCCCCTGCTCGTCGGGCTGCTGTGCGCGCTCGTGCTGACCTCGGGCACAGCGAGCGCCCGCGACGGCAGGCCGACGACGATCGTCTTCACCGTCCAGAACCTCGGCTTCACGGGGTGTGATGGCGGCATCTTCGCGCTCACGTTCGACCTGGCAGCACTCGACGGAGAGCAACTCGGCCAGGGGGTGAGCTGCGTCCACGTGCCGTCGGACTGCCCGCCCGTCGCCGGCTGCCGCGGCGTCGTGCAAGCGACGTTCACGCTCACGTTCGCCCGTGGCTCGCTGATGGCGCCTGTCGCCCTGCACGAGCTCTGGCTGTCGGAGTCGACGATCCTCCAGGTCACCCAGGGAAAGGTCACGTCCGGGACAGGCGACTTCGCCGGGGCGATGGGCTCGATCGGCTGCGTCGGCACCGTCCGCTTCACGGAGACCGACGTGATCCCGAAGATCGTGTGCGTCGTCCGCGTAACCTGACACTAGCTGTGGCGGCTCGTACCACGGCTGACCGCGATCGCAGCGGGTTTCGCCCCCGGCTGACATTCGATTGACATCCGCGTCATCGACACCGAGCGCGATCGACGTCCGCCGTTGTGCGGGCACGGGGTCTAGAGAAGAAGAAGAAGGAAGGTTTCAGCGGGTTTCGTTAACCGCGTTTTCCGCTTGTTGAGCGGCCTTCCGCAACCCGCCGCAACCCGGTGGGGCGGGGAGAGATTTCCAACACGTTCCATGGTTCGGTCTCGGGCGTTCGGGTCGGCGGTTCGGGCCTGGTCGAAGTCGCCGCCGTTGAGCGTCGATCGTCGTGCTGACGTTCGCGTGACCCATCATCGTCTCGACCGTATGGACGCGGCCCTCGGCAATGAGCATCGCGCCGAACGTATGACGACAGTCATGCAGCACACGCTTCGGGCGGCTCGCCGGGGTCCGCTTCGCCTTCACCGCGGCCGCGTGAGCCGCGTCCATCGCGCGCGGCTCGACGTTCCGCCACCCGAGGGGCCCACCGGTCTCGGACGCGAACACGAAATCGTGCGGCTGCTTGAACCTGGACGCCATCCTGTGCCGCTTCAGCGTCCCGGCGAGCTCGGGCCGCGTTCGGGATCGAGCGGTTGACCGCCGCGGTCAGGATCACGTAGAGCCTGGGGATACCGTCGTCGAGCGGACGCTAGAAGGACCAGGTGACCGTTTTTGCTGGCCGAGGCCGGTCCGCAGACCAGACAGGGCGGCTGACCCGTGAGTCTGGACGAAGGGTTAGTTGTTTCTCTGTCTTCTCATCGGGAGAATGCGGACAGCAACTCGACGGGAGGATCAGTTCGAGCCTTCCGAGAGTGCGGCGCTCGGATTGTTTGCGCGTTCCTCCCCTCAAGGAAGGGAGGGGCCGATGCCGTCAAAGCGCCTCCGTGCGGATCGGTGCGTCGTCGGCTTGTGGCGCGGGTATGTAAAGGCGCAGTTCTACGTCCCGCGACGTGATAGCGGTGACGCGTTCTGCTGCTCGCCGATGTTCACGACTTGGCGCGCACCGTGGCGAAAGTCGATCGAGATACGTGATGACCCGGCCGCGCTGCAGGCCCTCGTCGCACTGGAGGAGGAGCTCTGGGAGAAAGGCTGGGAGCGGACGCGGAGGGCGCCGGGCGCCGAGTGGTATGAGCTTCGGTTTCGGCCGGCTACCTCGGCTTCACGTCCGCCCGCGGCGTCCCACCTACGACAGGTCAGGTCGCGGCCCGACCATTCAGACGAAGTCGACGCGCGCTTTCGAGTGTCTTCGCGGTCACTGCTCCGGGCTGCGTCGTGGACGAAGCGCGGGATCGGCCGGGTCGGCCGTTCGATCCGATCCACCGCGCAGCGCGGCGGGTCGCTCTCGCAGGACGTCCGGCGTTAGGTTCGCAGGTACCTGCGGACTGATCGCTCACGCCGCTTCAGAACCAGGCATGTCGCGGACGGTGACCGGTTTTCCAAGCGCGTGTCCAGAAGCGAGCAAACACGATCCGTTGCAGAGAGCGGCGATCAGAGAAAGACCCTGTTTCCAGGGTCTTCTCGGATAATGATGATGGTGATGGAGCGTACCGGGATCGAACCGGTGACCTCCGGCTTGCAAAGCCGGCGCTCTCCCAGCTGAGCTAACGCCCCGTCACCGGCAAAGTGTAGAGCCGGCCGCGGCCGCTCGCCGCGGCCGGCTCCGGGAGAGCTCTCTAGGCGGCGCCGGCGGCGCCGACGCGCAGGGGCGGGAGCAGGGCGCCCCGGTCGGCGCGGGCCTGCGTCATCAGCAGCTCGGCCCGGCGGTAGCGCTGGTGGAACGTCGCCATCTGCTGACGGAGGTCGCGCTCCAGCTCGGAAAGCTCCTGCTCGCGGCGGCGGAGCGCGGACTCGCGGCGGTTCAGCTCGGCTTCGCGCAGGTCGAGCTGGACATCGGGGGGGACGGCGGAAACGACGGACAGCACAGTCGGCTCCTCTCGGCGGAACACACTCTCTCCTGGCCGCAGTGCCGCTGCAGTGCTCTCGTTTTGGCCGATCGGCGCCCCGGAGTCAATCCCCCATCCGAGGCGCCCTGCGATCAGGCCGGCCCGGCCGCTACGCGGCGCGGCTGAGCCGCTCTTCGACGCGAGCGCGATGGATGATGTCGTCGCGCTCGCCGTTGCGGAGACGAGCCTTTTCGGCCCGGGCCTCGTCCCAGAGGTGCGCGATCGTCTCCTCGAGCTGCTGATGCTCGGCAGCGAGCGTGGCGTCGTGCCCCTCCGAGAGCAGGTGAAAAACCTCGCCCCGGCGGTCCGTCAGGCGGTCGATCTCCA
>CAVVCG010000048.1:0-63237 GCA_963746655.1 uncultured Actinomycetes bacterium
ATCTCCAGGCAGTACGCCACGAGCGAGCCGGCAGCCGAGCCGCGTCCCGGGCCGACCCCGATCCCGTTCCGGCGCGCGAAGGCGATGAAGTCCCAGACGATCAGGAAGTAGTCGGCGAAGCCCATCTCCTTGATCGTCTTCAGCTCGAACTGCATGCGCTCGTTCAGCTCGGAGGTCGCGTGCCCGTAGCGCCGGGCGAGGCCCTTGTCGCAGAGCTCGGCGAGGTAGTCGAACGAGTCGCGGTCGTCCGGGGTCGGGAAGTGCGGCAGCAGGATCCGGCCGAGCTCGATCTCGACGTCGCAGCGTTCCGCAACCTCGAGCGTGCGTCGCAGCGCCGCCTCGTGCCCCGGGAAGTCCAGCGCCATCTCCTGCGGGCTCTTGAAGTAGAAGTGGTCCGAGTCGAAGCGCCAGTGATTGGGGTTCTTGAGCGAGTCGCCGGACTGGATGCAGAGCAGCGCCTCGTGGGCCCGTGCGTCGGTGTCGCGGAGGTAGTGGACATCGCCGGTCGCGACGAGCGGCAGCCCCGTGCTCTCGGCGAGCTTCGCCAGCGTGGGGTTGATCCGCTGCTGGACGTCGAGATGGGCGTTCTGCATCTCGACGTAGACGTTGTCGCGGCCGAAGACCTGCGTCAGGCGGTCGATCTCGGCGGCCGCGTCTGCGGGGCGGTTCTCCTCGAGGGCCTTGCAGACGCGCCCGGAGAGGCAGCCGCTGAGGGCGATCACGCCCTGGCCGTAGGTCTCGAGCAGCTCCCAGTCCACGCGGGGCTTGTAGTAGTAGCCCTCGAGGAAGCCGAGGCTGGAGAGCTTGATCAGGTTGCCGTAGCCGACGTTGTCCTGCGCGAGCAGCGTCAGGTGTGCGTAGCCCTTCTGCTGGGCCCTGCGGTCGTCCGCGACGTAGACCTCGCAGCCGATGACCGGCTTGACGCCCGTGCCCTTGGTCGCCTTGAACATCGAGACCGCCCCGGCCATGGAGCCGTGGTCGGTGAGCCCCACCGCAGGCATCTCCAGCTCGGCCGCCCGAGCCGCCAGCTCGGGGATCCGGCACGCCCCGTCGAGGATCGAGTACTCGCTGTGGACGTGCAGGTGAACGAAGGGCGGAGCGGCCACGGGAAGCACAGGGTACAACCGGGCCAGGACGCTCCCAGTCTGTCTCAGTTGTCTGTCTAGTTGTCTGTCAGGGGCCTGGCTCGGTCCTGTCGACTCTCGGCGAGCGAGGCGCGCCCGCGGGCAGTGAGCCGCACGTTGCCGCGGTCGATCCGGACGAGCCCGTCGATCACCGCGTCGTCCCAGACGGAGAGCCTCGGACAGTGCGTCCCCCATGCCTCGATCGCCTCGGCGTAGGTGCGTGGGCGAGCGGCGACCCACGCCAAGAACTCGCGCGTCGGCGCGCCGACTGCGGTCGTCATCTCAACAGGGCCGTCATCTCAATGGCCGTCATCTCACTCCAATCGTACGCCTCCTTTCCCGGTACGCGGCCGCCGCGGATAGCGCCGGTCGAGCAGCTGCGTCGATACGGGCACCCGGGCGCGGGTCCGGGTGGCCGTTCTCGATCCGCAGCCGCTCGATCGTCTCGGACGCCTCCTCGAACGACTCGGGAAACTGCTCGCCGGCGCGCTCGCAGAGCTCCGCGGCGAGCGCGTAGATCTGGCGGACTGTCGGCGGGCGAGGCATCAGTTGAGCACCGGTTGGAGCCTCCGCTCCGCAAGCGTGGCGCCCACTAGCGACCAGCAGAGCGCGGACCAGACCACGTCGTCGCGCGCGTCATCCGGCATCGGTTCCGCGAGGATCTCTCGCAACTCACGCGACAGGTGCGGGACACCCACGACGCCCAGCCGCGCGACGCGGCGCAGGCGCTCGCGGACCGCCGTTCGTCGCTCGTCCGTCGCGAGCAGGACCGGAAGCGCCTCCGGGTTCAGCGTCGAGCGTCTGACCGCCGCGCGCAGCTCGGGCTCGCCGATACCCGCATCCGCCCACGCGATCGCCACGGCTTCGAGGGCGGTCGCGCGGCGCCCCTCCCCCGTCCGGTTCTCCACTCCCAGGTCGAGGCAGCACAGGCAGAACATGAAGGGCAGCCCTTCGTGCGCGTACTGGAGGGCGACCTGCTGGATGAACCGCCGCGCGAGCCTGCTCTCAGCCGTGCTGCGTCTCGAGCTCGAAGAGGGCGCGCGCTGCCATGTCCGCGTAGTGCTGCTCCGCCTCGAGAGCTCGACAATCTCGGCAATGCAGTCGCGAACGTCCTGCTCCAGCTCGTTCGTCCAGACCCGCTCCAGGGCCCGGAGCGTGATCTCCTCCAGCTCTTCCTCCGCAGCCAGAGCGAGCAGTGCGTCCCCGAGCTCCGCGAGCTCCGGCCGAGGGAGATCGTCGAACTGCCAACGCGCGTAGAGCATCAGACCGAGCTCCTCCGCCTGGCGCGGTTTCAGCCGCCGTTTCGCCACACCTCGATTGAGCCAGAAGCCGCGGCGCGTGTCTGCGCCCTTTTCGGACAAGAGGCGCAACGAATCTGTGACGATTCATCCACAGGCCCGGCCGGGCCCGCGCCTCACACCTTCTTGTTCGCCTTCACGTCCCAGCCGGCCTTGACCTCGGCCGCCGCCTTCCCGGCAGGGCTCTGCGGCCGGTAGACGACCTCGATCTTGCCGTAGTCGAGCGCGACCTCCTCGAGCGGTGCCTCCCCCTCGTGCGCCGCCTCCTGGAAGGACGCCACGAGCACGTCGGTGAACTTGATCGTCAGGAACTCGATCGGCTGCTTCCCCGCCCTGCGGCCGGTCAGCGTGGCGCTCTTGATGTGCTGCCCCGTGGCACAGGCCAGCATCAGCAGCGGGGAAGACCTCTGCGTCCTCTGCGCGAACCCGAAGTGCTGGAAGTGCGCCTTCCCGACTCCGCCTCCACCGCCGGCGGGAGCTGTGCCGGACTGCGTGACGCCCCAGGTGAACGACAGCACCTCGATCTCGTCCTTGTGCTTCGCGTCGCTCGACTCGCCGGCGATGCCGTCGATCTTCAAGAAGTAGTCGGCCATTCGGTCTCCCTCCTTGTTCGCTACCCGGACAGGTACACGATCGTCGCGCCGTCGGCCGACTCGCTCTCGCTGCGGTCGACGAGCGGGTGCCGCGCGAGCTCCTCGCGGACGGCTGAGCGAACCGCCCCGGTGCCGCGGCCATGGACGACCCGGACGCTGGGGAGCCCTGCGAGCGCGGCCTCGTCGACGAACGAGCGAACCGCCTCGCGCGCCTCCTGCGCCCGCCGGCCACGAACGTCCAGCTCGTCCGAGACGTCGCCGCGCGCCGCCGCGAGCACCCGGACGGCCGGCTGACCGGCCTCCGACTCGCGAGCCGGCGGACGCAGCGTCCGGCCGCAGCCGTGTCAGCGCGATGCGCACGCGGTGCCCGCCCGGGCCGACGACCTCCGCCTCGTCCCCGTCGATCGACGCGATCGTGCCGCGGATGCCGACGGAGGGCGCCTCGACCGGGTCTCCCGGAGCAAGCGGGCCCTGGAGGGGCAACGGCTCCGCGAGGGAACGCAGCGCCTCCTCGGCCTGCGCCGCGCGCGTCGAGGCGGCGCCGAGGCGTCGGTCGCGTTCCCGCTCGGCCGCAGGCGCAGCCGGCGAGCCTCGCCTGACCTGCTGCTCGCGACGGCGCGCGGCCCGGATCTCCTCGCGAAGCGCCTGCAGCTCGGCGCGCGCCGCCGCGAGGTCGCGCTCCGCCTCGCGGACGGCGAGCTCGCGCTCTCGCGCCGCCGACGCTCGAACGATCTCGATCTCCGCCTCGAGCGCCGCCTCGCGCTCGCGCGCACGTTCGCCCGACGCCTCGGCTTCGGCACGCTCCCGCTCGGCCGCGTCGCGCTCCCCGACCGCCCGTCGCTCCGCCGCCTCCGCCTCGGCGAGCAGGTCGGCGATCCGCAGCCGCTCGGGCGCGATGCGGCTGCGCGCGTCGGCGACGACGGACTCGTCGAGGCCGAGGCGCTCCGCCGTCTGCAGCGCGTGCGACGTGCCCGGCCGGCCGAGTGCGATCCGGTAGAGCGGCGCGTGGGTCTCCGGATCGAGTCCGGTGGCCGCGTTGGAGGCACCCTCCGTCGCGCTCGCCCACTCCTTCAGCTCGGGATGGTGCGTCGTCGCGACGGTCAGCCGCGCCTGTCGTGCGAGGCGCGCGAGGAGGGCCTGCGCGAGCGCCGACCCCTCGACCGGGTCGGTGCCGGACGCCAGCTCGTCGACCAGGACGAGCGACCGCCCGGTCGCGGCGCGCAGGATCGCGACGAGGTTCGAGATGTGGCCGGAGAAGGTCGACAGGCTCATCTCGATCGACTGCTGGTCGCCGATGTCGGCCAGCACCTCGTCGAATACGGGCAGCGCGGCCTCCGCCGCCGGCGGCCGGAGCCCCGACTGGTGGAGCAGCGCCGCAAGGCCGAGCGTCTTCAGCGCCACGGTCTTGCCCCCGGTGTTCGGCCCGCTGATCACGAGCGCGCGCAGCCGGGCGAGCTCGAGGTCGATCGGGACCGCGGCGGCGGGATCGAGCAGCGGATGGCGCGCGCCGAGCAGGCGCACCTCGTCCGAGACCTGCACCGGCGCGCCGCGCCACCGCCGCGAGACGATCCCGCAGGCGAGCGCCATGTCGATCGCGCCCGCGGCCTCGACGAGAGCCCGGAGCGCATCGGCCCGCGCGCTCACGCTGCCCGACAATTCGCGCAGGATCCGCTCGCTCTCGTCGCGCTCGGCGCCGGCGGCCTCGGAGAGGCGGTTGTTCAGCTCGACGATCTCGAACGGCTCGACGAAGAGCGTCTGCCCGGAGGCCGACGCGTCGTGGACGATGCCGGGCACGCTGTTCCGCGCGCTCGCCTTGACCGCCAGCACCGGCCGCCCGCCGCGGAGCGAGACGAAGTCCTCCTGGAGATGCTCGCGCAGCTTCGACGACCGCGCCAGCCGGCGGAGCTCCTCGGTCGCGCGATGCCTCCCCTCGCGCAGCTCCTTGCGAAGCCGGCGCAAGAGCGGCGAGGCGGTGTCCCGGAGCTGCGAGCCGTCGTCCTCGACGCAGCGGGCGATCTCCTTCGCGAGCGGCGCCAGCGTCGGGTCGACGGCGGAAGCGAGCTCTTGGAGCAAAGGGGCGACGTCTGCTTGCTCGTCGAGCGCCGCCCGCATGCGCAGACCGCCGCTCACGGTGGCTGCGACGTGGCTCAGCGTCTCCGGCGCGAGCACGCCGCCGCGACCGGCGTGCTCTGCGGCCGTGCGAACGTCGTGAATCCCCTCGAGCGGCGGCTCGGCGGATTGGTCGATGAGCGCGATCGCCTCGGCGGTCAACGCCTGCCGCCGCGCCACCTCGCCCGGGTCGGCCGACGGGACGAGCGCGCGCACAAGCTCGTCGCCGTACGACGTCGCCGTCGCCGAGGCGAGCCGCTCCACGATCGCGGGGAATTCGAGCGCTGCGAGGGCGTTGCCGTCCACCCGGCGAGTGTACGACCGGCTCGGCCGCTGTCCAGCGGCGTCGAGGACCTGGCGAGACGCTGCGGCGCTGTCGGTAGGCGCCGGAGAGGTCGTCATCGGCGGCTAGGAGCCGCAACCGAAAGCGAGAGCGCGCTGCACCGATCGACGCCTCGTATGCTCACGGTCGTGTCGGCTCCCGGCGAGATGCGGCTCTACGACCTGCGCGTGACCGTCGAGCGGATCGAGGGCCGCTCCGTCTGCGGCCTCCAGGTCGGCGACTACTTCGAGCTGACGGAGTCCAGCCGGCTGCGGATCCCCGAGGGCAAGCACTTCTGCCTGTACGCGCTGCAGTCGGTGCTGCCGCTCCTACCCGCGAAGCAGCGGCGCCTGCCCGATGAGGACTGGCTCGAGCGGGAATCGCTCGTCTGCTGTCCCGATCCGGAGGAGCGGCTCGTGATGCGGATCGAGCGGATCGGCGAGCGGACGTTATCGACCGGGGACCTGACCTGAGCCCGATCGAGGTCGGAGTCGGGCTCCAGTCCGACAAGCGACCCGAGGAGTACGCCGAGCTCGGCCGGCGCGCCGAGGCCGCAGGCGTCGACGTGATCTCGGTCTTCCACGACCTGTTCTTCCAGCCGGCGATCGCGCCGCTCCTCCTGCTTGCGCAGGCGACCGAGCGGGTACGGCTCGGGCCGGCGGCGCTGAACCCGTACACGCTGCACCCGGTCGAGATCGCAGGCCAGGTGGCCGCACTCGATCTCGTCTCGGGCGGCCGCGCCTTCCTCGGGCTCGCGTACGGGTCATGGCTCGACCAAGTCGGGCTCGAGCAGCAGCGGCCGGTCGAGACGATGCGCGAGACGGTGGAGATCGTGCGGCGGCTGCTCGCGGGCGACCGCAGCGGCTTCCGGGGCGAGATCTTCGAGCTCGCGCCCGGCACCGGCCTGAACTACGAGCCTGCGCGGCCGAGCGTGCCGCTGATGCTCGGGACCTGGCGGCCGCACATGGCGGCGCTCGCCGCGGAGGTGGCCGACGAGGTGAAGATCGGCGGCTGCGCCAACCCGGCGATGGTGCGGCTGATGCGGCGAGTGGATCGGCCGGGACGAGGTCGGCGTCGTCGTCGGCGCCGTCACCGCCGTCGACCGCGACGGAGCCCGCGCCCGCGACCTGGCCCGCGAGAAGGTGGCGATGTACCTGGACGTCGTCGGCGAGCTCGACCCGACGATCGAGCGCGGGCTCGGAGCCGCCGCTCGAGCTCTTCACGTTCGCCGGCACGCCTGCCGAGATCGTCGCGCAGGTCGAAGAGCTCGCGGTCGCCGGCCTCCGGCGAGTGGAGTTCGGCGATCCAGTCGGGCTCGACCTCCTGCTCGCCGAGGTCGTGCCGACGCTACTTGGATAGTCAGGCCCAGGGGCACTCCGTTCCAGTCGTCCGGCGGCCCGAGCTGCGCGACGCCTCGCGGAGCCTGCGGCGGGCATCGCCAGCTCGAGCAAGTTCCTCTTCCTCGACCATCAGGAGACCGCGACGAGGTCCGGCGGGTGGGAGTTCAGCTTCCGCCCGCCGGCCTCCTCGCACACGACGACGTCCTCGATCCGGACGCTGAAGCGGCCCGGGATGATGATCGACGGCTCGTCGGTGAAGGTCATGCCGGCCTCGAGCGGGGTCTCGTCCTCGGGCGAGATGAACGGCTGCTCGTGGATGTCGAGCCCGATCCCGTGACCCATGCGGTGGCGGAAGTGCTCGCCGAGCCCTGCGTCCTCGATCGGCGCCCTGCAGGCCGCGTTGACGTCGCGCGCGAGCGTGCCCGGCGTCGCCGCCGCCCGGCCCGCCTCCTGGGCGGCGAGCATGACGTCGTAGACCTCGCGGTAGTCGTCGGCGGATCGCCGCAGTAGATCGTGCGCCCGAAGTCCGAGCAGTAGCCGTCGACGACGGCTCCGAAGTCGAACATCACGGACGTGCCGTCGGGAATCGGCGCGCGCGCCGACGCCGTGCCGGAGTCGAAGTCGTCGGGCTCCATGCCCGTGAAGATGTGCGTGGCGAACGACGGCGTTCGCGAGCCTTGCGCGAAGAGCTGGTGCTCGACCTCCTCGAGCAGGTCGAGCATGGAGACGCCGGGCACGACCTTCGACGTCACCGCCGCCATCACCCGGTCGGCGACGTGCGCCGCCCGCGTCATCGTTTCGAGCTCCTCGGCGCTCTTGACGCGGCGCAGCTCGTTGACGAGCGCCGAGCCGGTGCGCAGTTTGTCGAAGCCGACGGCGTTGCCCAGGTGGATGAGCGTCTCGGCCCAGACGCGGTCGCCCACGGCGACGACGTCTGGGGACCCGAGCCCGCGCACGACGCGCTCGAAGATCGCCGGGCCGTCGTCGGTCTCGTTGACGACGACCAGCTCGCCCGGAGGCTCCCAGTCCCCGAGCTCGAACCACCGCGCCATGCGCGGCAGCACGAAGACGGGATCCGCGTCCGGGCGGAAGAAGCCGCCGGCCACCCACCCGTGCGCGTACGAGCTCTGCCCGAAGTTCGGGACTGCACGCTCCGCCCCGCTGAGGTACTCGAGGTCGGCCGAGAGCCCGACGAACAGCAGGTCGACCCCGTCGGCGCGCATGCGCTCGGAGAGTCGGCGGCGGCGCTCGGCGTAGTCGAACACGCGGCGATTCTAGTTTGCGCGTTGTGCGCCGATAGCTCTTGGCGCTATTAGCCGCGCGCGAGAAAACGTTCGAAACGCGTTGCGAGTCGTTCGCCGTCGGGCTGCCAAGCGCGACGGCGAGGAACGAAGATCGATCGACCGTGGGAGCCCTTCAGCAACTCGAGCATCGGACCATCCTCGTCCTCAAGGAGTCGCCGCGAGACGTGCACCTGGCGATCCGGAGAGACCCCGACGAGATCCTCGTCATACGCGCGGTGATGGATCGAGCAGAGGCTCAGCCCATTGCTGACGAGCGGCTCGCCGTGTTCTTCGACGTCACCGATGATGTGCGCGGCGTCGAGCAGCCGGATTTCTTTGAGGGTGCAGATCGCGCACCGATCGTCGTAAGCGGGCAGTACAGCCCCACGGAACTGCGCTTGATGGATGCGCTGCTTGACCTGACGCACGACGTAGCGCCGCTCGATCGGATCATGAATGTGCATGGGCTCTCGCTCGTCGAACGGCCCGCGCATCTCGCCGAACGAAACGAGCACGGATCGTTCAGCAGGAAAGTCCTTCTCGACGAAAACGGGATACTCGGGCCGGTACCAGTTCGGGCGCGTGCCGATGAAATACACGAGCGGCACTCCGAGGTCGTGTGCCTGGCGTAGCCACGTGTTGTAGTGGTTAGTGACTGGGCCATCCTGATAGCGGTAGAGGATGCCGTCCGCTGTGCCCTCATCTTGGTAGCGCTTCTGTGCAAAGGCGCTGTTGATTGAGAGCGCTGCCGGCCCACGCTGCACGCCGGCAGCTCGGTAGATGCCGTAGCCGCGGTTGAAGAACGGCACGTGCCGTCCTCGGAATACGAAACCCGCCGCTAACGCCGACCACGGAAGCTCGAGGCCGTACTGCGCCTGGAGCACGTCGAGCGCGGCGAAACATGAACTCCTCACATCGTCGTCGCGCACCGACCAATCCTACGGCCGAGCCGAGACAGAGCAACGCTAGGACTTCGCGCCCGCCCGTTCCCGCTCAAGCTCCAGCTGCCGCAGCTCGATCCGCCGGATCTTCCCCGTCAGGGTCTTCGGCAGGTCGGACACGAACTCGATTCGCCGCGGATACGCGTACGCGGACAGCCGGTCGCGCACGAAAGCCTTGATCTTCGCGGCGAGCTCATCCGACGGCTCGTAGCCGTCCGCCAGCACGATGAACGCCTTGACCACGTTGCCGCGCAGCTCGTCCGGGTGACGCGACCGCTGCGGCCTCGCGCACGGCGGCATGCTCCAGGCACGCGGACTCGACCTCGAACGGGCCGATGCGGTAGCCGGCGGCGATGATCACGTCGTCCGCTCGGCCGACGTACCAGTAGTACCCGTCCTCGTCCTGGACGGCGGCGTCGCCCGAGTGGAACCACTCGCCGCCGAAGGACTCCTGCCCCGGCCTCCTCGTTGCGCCAGTAGCCGAGCGGATAGTGGGGATTCGAGCGGGCACGGAGGCAGATCTCGCCCCGCTCGCCCCGTGTGACCGGCTGCTCGTCCTCGTCGAGGATCTGGACGTCCCAGCCGGGCATCGGCCTCCCCATCGAGCCCTCGCGCACCTCGAGGACGGGATAGTTGGCGACCAGCGGATAGGACTCGGTGAGCCCGTAGTAGTCGAGCACGGTCACCCCGTACTGGTCGCGGAACCAGCGGATCGCCTCGGGATTGAGCGGCTCGCCCGCCGAGCACACGCGGCGGAACACCTGCGGGTAGCGCGTCCCGGCGTCGGGGATCGCCATCATCGCGCGCATCGCCGTGGGCGTCGTGAAGACGTTCGTCACCTTGTGCCGACTGAGGAAATCCAGCTGCCTGTGCGGGTCGAACCCGCCCTCGCGCCGGTACACGCACTGCACCGCGCCGAGCCGCCACGGGCCGAGGAGCGGCGCGATCCCGGCGGCCCACGCCCACTCGCCCATGCCGTGGAAGCGCTCGCCGTCGGCCACCTCGTGGCAGTAGCGGAACTCCTCGTGGGCCAGGATGTAGCGGTGCGCGTGCACGATCCCCTTCGCCATGCCCGTCGTGCCTGACGTGTAGTAGAGCTGCGCCGGATCGTCGGCCGAGGTGTCCTCGCAGACGTGGTCGGTCGGCGCGCCGGCCAGCGTGTCCTCGTCGAGGACGAGCGTCTCCGGCGCCCATGGGCGGTCGAAGCGCGGCGCGTTCTCGGCGTCGGTGACGAGCAGGCGCGCCTCCGAGTCGGAGAGGCGGTGCTGGATCCCGTCGTCGCCGTAGAGCACGGACATCGAGAGCAGGATCGCGCCGAGCTTCCAGACGCCGAAGAAGATCGCGGCCGCCTCCGGGGTCGGCGGGAGCACGACGGCGACGCGGTCGCCCCTCGCGACGCCGCGCGCGGCGAGCGTGTGCGCGGCCTGGTTCGCGAGGTCCTGCAGCTCGCCCCAGTCGAGCTCGCGGGTCGAGCCGTCGAAGCTCTCCCAGACCATCGCCGGCTTGTCGCGCGGATGCTTGTCGCAGACGTCCGCGGCGATGTTGTAGCGCTCCGGCACGTCCCAGCGGTGGGACGCGCAGAGCTCCTCGTAGCTCGGCGCGCTCATGCGAGCACCTCGTGTTCCCCGGAGTGCTCCACCGAAGCGTTCACCTCGAGCGCCGGCGCGATCGTTGCCTCGATCAGATTGCGGATCTCGCGCACCGCCACCGAGAGGGTCGCGAGGTCGGACGCGCCGCCGGCCTTCACGTCGGCCAGGACCTGGCTGCACCGCTCGACGGCGGGGCCGTTGTGCGCGAGCCACTCGCGCACCCGGTCCGCGACGGCATCCTTCGCCGACTCCCGCAGCACGTCGGCGGTGAGGGCGCGGTGCTCGCTCTGGAGGTCCTCCCACAGCGCGCGCCGGGCGAGCGCCTCCCAGCGCTCCTCGCGGGGGAGAGCGGTGATGCGCCCGCGCAGCGCATGCAGCTCGAGCCGGTCGTCGATCGCGAAGTAGACGGAGGTCGCGTCGGCGAAGCTCACACCCGTCGCCGCCGCGACCTCGACGAGGTCGAGGGCGGGGACGAGGGACCTGAGGTACGCAACGCGGGTGGCCAGCTCGACCGGCACGCCGGCGGCGACCAGCTCGTCGGCCGTGCGGCGCGCCCCGTCGCGGTCGGCCCCGCAGACAACGTCTTCGGCAGTCGCCGCAAGCGCCGCCGCCCCCGGCCCGAAGTGCGAGCTCGACGCGGCGACGTCGAGCGGCCGCGGGCGATTGCGCAGCAGCCAACGCGTGGCGCGCTCCAGGAGCACCCGCGCCTTGAGCAGCATCATGAGCTGCGTCTCCGCCGGGACGCGGCCGTCCAGCGCCTCGATCTCCTCCCACACCTCGCGCAGGCCGAAGACGTCGCGCGCCACGGTGACGGCGCGCGCGATGTCCGGTCCGGTCGCTCCCGTCTCCTCGCCCAGCCGGAAGACGAAGGTCGTGCCGGCGCGGTTCACGAGGCTGTTCGTCACCTGCGCGGCGACGATCTCGCGGCGGAGGGGATGCCGCGCCAGCCGCGTGCGGAAGCGCTGCCGCACAGGGGTCGGGAAATACCGTTCGAGCTCGCCCACGAGATGCGGGTCATCGGGCAGATCGGACGCGAGCAGCTCGTCGTAGAGCGCCACCTTCGTGTACGAGAGGAGGATCGCGAACTCGGGCGGCGTCAGGCCCCGGCCGGCCGCCTTCCGCTCGGCCAGCGTCTCGTCGTCGGGCAGGAACTCGAGTGCCCGGTCGAGCCTGCCCCGCTGCTCGAGGCTGCGGATGTAGCGGGCATGGACGTCGACCATCGAGGCGGCCTGCACCTCGGACGTGCTGATCGCCTGCGCCTGCTCGTAGTTGTCGCGCAGGACGAGGTCGCCGACCTCGTCCGTCATCTCGGCGAGCAGCGTGTTGCGCTGCTTCTCGGTGAGGTCCCCCTCCCCGACGATGGCGTCGACCAGGATCTTGATGTTCACCTCGTGGTCGGAGCAGTCGACTCCCGCCGAGTTGTCGATCGCGTCCATCGTCACGCGGCCGCCGCGCAGCGCGAACGCGATGCGTCCCCGCTGAGTGAGGCCGAGGTTCCCGCCCTCGCCGACGACGCGACACCGCAGCTCTTCCGCGTCGACGCGGATCGCGTCGCTCGTCCGGTCGCCGACCTCGGCGTGGCTCTCCTGCTTCGCCTTGACGAACGTGCCGATGCCGCCGTTCCAGAGCAGGTCGACGGGGGCCTTGAGGATCTCGCGGATCAGCTCGTTCGGCGTCAGCGTCTCCGCCTCGATCCCGAGGGCGCCACGCGCTTCGGCGGAGAGCTGAATCGACTTCGCCGCGCGCGGGTACACCCCGCCGCCCGGTGAGATGAGCCGTTCGTCGTAGTCCGCCCAGGACGACGCGGGCAGCGCGAAGAGCCTCGCCCGCTCCTCGAAGCTCTGCTCGGGATCCGGGCTGGGATCGACGAACACGTGCCGGTGGTCGAAGGCGCCGAGGAGCTTGATGTGCCGCGAGAGCAGCATCCCGTTGCCGAACACGTCCCCCGACATGTCGCCGATCCCGACCGCCGTGAAGTCGGTGCTCTGGATGTCCGTGCCGAGCTCGCGGAAGTGACGCGTGACCGACTCCCACGCGCCGCGCGCGGTGATGCCCATTCCCTTGTGGTCGTAGCCGGTCGAGCCGCCGGAGGCGAACGCGTCGCCGAGCCAGAAGCCGTACTCGGCGGAGAGCGCGTTCGCGATGTCCGAGAACGTCGCCGTGCCCTTGTCGGCCGCGACCACGAGGTAGGGATCGTCACCGTCGTAGCGCACGACGTCTGGCGGCGGCACGACCTCGCCGCCGACGAGGTTGTCCGTCAGGTCGAGGAGCCCGCGGACGAGGATCCGGTAGCACTCGACGACCTCGTCGCGCAGCGCGTCCCGGTCGAGCGGCGGTCGCTTCAGGACGAAGCCGCCCTTCGCGCCCGTCGGGACGATGACGGCGTTCTTGACCGTCTGCGCCTTCATCAGCCCGAGGACCTCCGTTCGGAAGTCCTCGCGGCGGTCCGACCAGCGGATGCCGCCGCGGGCGACGTTGCCCGCTCGCAGGTGGACGCCCTCCGTCCGCGGCGAGTAGACGAAGACCTCGAACTTCGGCCGCGGGGCGGGCAGGTCAGGGATCTTCGCCGGATCGAGCTTGAACGACAGGTACTGCTTCGGCTCGCCGTCCGGGCCGTGCTGGAAGTAGTTCGTGCGCAGCATCGCCTGGATCACGCCGAGGAAACCGCGCAGGATCCGGTCCTCGTCGAGGCTCGCGACCGCGTCGAGCTCGCCCTCGCTCTCGCGCACCAGCTCGTGGATCCTCGTCTCCCGGCCCTCCTCTTGCGGCGGCGTGAAGCGCAGGTGGAAGAGCTCGACGTAGAGACGCGCGAGCTCCGGATGGCCGGCCAGCGTCTCCTCCATGTACGTCTGGCTGAACGTGGCGCCGGCCTGGCGCAGGTACTTGGCGATCGCCCGCAGGAACGCGACCTCCTGCCACGTCAGCTCGGCGAGGAGGACGAGCCGGTTGAAGCCGTCGTTCTCGATCGCGCCGCGCCACGCCTGCGCGAAGGCGTCCTGGAAGATCTGGCGCACGCGGTCGGCCTGGAACTCGACGTCCTCGCCGTAGTCGAGGCCGAAATCGTAGATCCAGACGGGAGCACCGTCCGCGAGCTTCACCTCGTAGGGCCGTTCGTCGGTGACCCTGGCGCCCATGTTCTCGAGCAGCGGCAGCACGTCGGAGAGAAGGATCGGGCTGCCGGAGCGGAGCAGCTTGAACGCGAGATGCCCAGCCCCAGACTCGAGGGGGAGGTAGAGGCTCATGCCCAGGTCGCCGTCCGGGTCGAGGCGCTCGATCCGCTGGACGTCCGCGACCGCGGCCCGGGGCATGAAGTCGCTGCGGTACGCGGGCGGGAACGCGTCGCCGTACCGCCGGTGGAGGAGTGCACCGCGCTCCTCGCCGAGCTCCTCGACCAACGCGTCGTGGAGGTCGTCCGACCAGGCGCGCGTGGCCTCGGCGATCCGGGCCTCGACCGCGCCGAGGTCGACGTCGCGCTCGGATCCCCGCTCCGTGTGGACGATGATGTGCAGGCGCGCCAGGACGGACTCCGTGACGTGCGCGCTGAAGTCGACGCCCGTCCCGCCGAACGCGTCCTGGAGGATGTGCTCGATCCGGTGGCGGACGGTGGTGTCGTACCGCTCGAGCGGGAGGTAGACGAGGCATGACTGGAACCGCCCGAACGCGTCGCGGCGAACGAAGAGCCGCACGCGGCGCCGCTCGCCGAGGTGGAGGATCCCGAGCGCGATGTCGTAGAGCTCGTCCTCGCCGATCTGAAAGAGCTCGTCGCGCGGGTAGCTCTCGATGATCTCGACGAGCGCCTTGTGGTCGTGGCTCCCGGGGATGAAGCCGCTCCGTGCGACGACGCGTTCCGCCTTGCTGCGCAGCACCGGGATCTCCCAGGGACTCGCGCGGTAGGCGGTGTGCGTGTAGAGGCCGAGGAAGCGCCGCTCGCCCGCGACCGCTCCTGCGTCGTCGAAGTGCTTGACGCCGACGTAGTCGAGGTACGCCGGCCGGTGGACCGTCGCGCGCGAGTTCGCCTTCGTCAGGTTGAGGAGGTTCGGCTCCCGTGCGCGCCGCCGCGTTTCGGGCGACAGCTGCGCGAAGCTGTGCGAGACCGGCTTCCGCTCCTTCTCGCGGAGGATTCCCAGCCCCGATCCGGGCACCGATCGCAGCACCTCCTCGCCGTCCTGCATCTCCAGCTCGTACTCCCGGTAACCCAGGAAGGTGAAGTTGTTGTCGTCGATCCACTGGAGCAGCGCCTTCGCCTCGCGAAGCTCGTCAGCATCGATTGGAGGCGGCCGCTCGTGGAGCTCGGCCACGATCTCCCGGACGCGCTCGCGGGTCGCCGGCCAGTCCTCGACCGCCGCCTGCACGTCCGCGAGCGCGCGCCTGAGCTTCACGGCGAGCTCGTCGAGCGACGCCTGGTCGGGCTGCCGGTCGATCTCGACGTGCATTAGCGACTCGGCGAGCCCCTCGTTCGTCCACTCCCGCAGCTCCGAAAGGCGCCCCTCGTCGTCGCGGCGAACCTTGACGATCGGATGGACGAAGACGTGGATCGCGCTCCCCCGGCTGGTGAGGGCCATCGCCACCGAATCGACGAGGAAGGGCATGTCGTCCGTCACGATCTCGACCACGCTGTGCTTCGACTGCCAGCCGTGCTCCTCCAGGGTCGGCGTGTACGCGTGGACCTTCAGCTCGCCCAGGTGCCGTCGTTGCAGGAAATGCCAGTGGGCGAGCGCGGCGCCGTAGAGGTCGAGCTCTGCGAGATCCTCGGGGGCCGCGTCGGCGTAGTAGGCCCGCAGGAACCGCTCGACGTCGCTCGCCTGCTCGCCGGAAAGGCGCTCCCTGACCTGCGCGAGCGCCTTCTCGACGAGCGCTGCCTTCGCTTCCTCCGGCTTCACCGCCATCCGGCCCCTTCGCCGTTCTCCCTGGGGCGAAGTATGAACCCGGCGGCGCAGGTGTGCGTGCGGGTCTTTGGCCTATTCGGGCGTGTCGTCGCCGGACGACTTCTTGCGCCAGAACGCCACCGCCGCCGCGACCCCGAGCAGCGCGGCCGCGATCGCCGGCTTGTTCGGTCGCCTCGCCCCCGTCTCCTCGTCTTTGTCCATCTTGGGCGCGGCTTCCTTCGCCTTGTGCTTCGCGATCCGCTTCGTGGCCTGCCAGACCGTCCAGCCGAGGATTGCGTTGCGGCGGTTGAAGACGCTCACGCCAGCGACTCTACCGCCGGTCTGGGCAAAAAGAAACGCCGCCCCTGCGGCACGGGCGGCGTTCCTTGGGAGAGAGTGCTCGGAGGCCGGGGGCGGCCCGACCTCCGAGCGGGGACGAGGGCACGTCCAAGCAATGAGATGCCGGGCCGCGGACTTTCTTGCGGCGCATCTGAGGCTTTACGTTGCCTTTACATTCGGGCCGTCGAGCTAAGAGGCTTGATGTCTGGAAACTCCGGGGGTGCGCACGGCCTGGTGTGCCATCGGAGTCGGCGCGTCGCGCGAGTCGCTGCGGGACCCGGCTCGGGCACGGTCGCCCTGTGGCCCAACGCACGACGGCGCGGCGCCCGATCCGCCTGAACCGCTTGATCTGGCACATCCCCGCACGCACCCGAGTTTCACATCAAGCCTCTAGTTCTCGGGCTTTCGCCTCGCCTCTGCGCCGGCGCCGTCCGGGGAGTCGTCGCCCCGCGCCTGGAGCTGCGCATCGCCCGAGTCGGCGCCCTGTCCGCCCGAGTCGTCGCGGGATCCGCGCTCGCGCCCTGACGAATCGCCCTTGTGGCCTGACGGTCGCGCTCGTGGCCCGACGCCTTGCCCTCGCCGTCGCCCGCGTGCCCGCCGTTGCCCGGGCGGCCCTCCGGCCGCGTTGCCTGGTGCGCGCGCTCGTGCTCACGCTTGCCCGTGCGCGCCTCCTGCTTCTTGCTCTCGCGCTCAGCCGTCTGCCCCTGGAAGCCGTTGCCATCCTCGTTCCCTTTGTGCTCGCGTTGCGCCACGCGCAGACCGTCGTGATCGGACTCCTGCACGGTCGCGTGATGCTTCTCTTGCTTCGCGGCCTGCGCCTCGCCCTTCTTCGTCTCGACGACCAGCGCGGCAGGAACCGCGTGGACGGCACTGACGGACGGCGCGGAGGCCACGACCCGCCGGACCGGCGTCGGCCGGGGCCTGGGCTTCGCGGCGGCCAGGGCGACGTGCCGCGGGACTTTGACCGTGTGCCGCTCCACGAGTTGCTTCCCTTCGATGCCGCCGCCGGCGACGAGCAGCCCGGCCGCAGTCACCGCCGCCGCCTTGACGGCCACGGCCGAGCCGCCCGCCGCTGCGCCCCCGCCCAGCCAGCTGGACACCCAGCCGACGAGCGAGCCTGGCAACGGGGCCGCCCCGAGAGCCTTCAACGCACCGCGCTGCGCCCGCATCCGCCTCGCGGCCGTCGCGCATTCCTTGCATACCCGCAGGTGCGCCCGCAGCGCGCCCTTCTCGGCGCGGGGCAGCACGCCGTCCGCGGCGCGGGAGAGGGCCAGCTCCGCCTCATCGCAGGAGAGCGAGCCCTCGAGCTGCTCGCGGAGCGCTCGCCTGGCTCTGAAGATCAGCGTCTCGACGGCTCCGACGCTCAGGCTGAGGATCGCCGCGATCTCCGCGTAGGAGCGCCCCTCGAGCTCGCGCATCACGAGCGCAGAGCGCTGGTTGAACTGCAGCTGGCCGAGCGCGCGCTGGATGTCCTCCGCCGAGTAGCTCTCGCTCTCGGCACCCGCGCCCGCCGCAGCCGGGGCGAGCTCATCGACGAGCTCGACCTCGTTCGGCCGGCGCGACGCCTGGCGGAAGCGCTGCCGGCAGACGTTGTGGGCGATCGCGATCAGCCAGTTCTTCGGCGCCTGCGGACGCTCGCCCCGCTGGAATGCGCGGTACGCGTTCAGGAACGTCGTCTGCGTGACGTCTTCGGCGTCGGCCGGGTTCCGCAGCACCGCGAGCGAATAGCGGTAGACGTCGGCGACATGCTTGCGGTAGAGCCGCTCGAACTGGCGATCCTGCCTCGGTCTCTGCGCCAACACCGGGGTCATATCGATTCAGATGCCCGGATCCGTCGAAACTTGCGGCCCGGTCGAGTACGCTCCGAAACGGATGCGCTGGCCGAGGGTGGGGAACCGCTTCGGCGCTCTCCAGGAGCGCCAGTTTCGCCTGCTCTTCACCGGTCAGACCCTTTCGCAGGTGGGCACGTCGATCCTGCCCATCGCCCTCATCTTCGCAGTTCTCCAGTTCGGCTCGGCGTCGGCGCTGGGGATCGTCTCGGCGGCGCTGCTGATCCCCAACCTCTGCCTGATGCTGTTCGGCGGCGTCTGGGCCGACCGCCTGCCGCGGCAGAAGGTGATGCTCTACGCGGACCTCGTCCGCGGCGCCTCGCAGGCCGTGGCGGCGTTCTTGCTGGTCACCGACGGCGCCAACGTCTGGAACTTCGCCGTGCTGGCGGCGATGTACGGGACCGCGAACGCGTTCTTCAACCCTGCCTCGACGGGGCTCATCCCCGACACGGTCAGCCCGGCGAGGCTGCAGGAGGCGAACGCCCTCATCTCGCTCTCGCGCACGTCGCTGAACGTGATCGGCCCGGCGGTCGGCGGCGCGCTCGTGGTACTCGTCGGGCCCGGCTGGCTGTTCGGACTCGACGCGCTGTCCTTCTTCCTCAGCGCCGTGTTCCTCGCCCGCGTGCGGTCGCCTGTGCGGATGGTCATCCGGCAAGGGATGCGCTCCGAACTGGCTCGCGGCTGGCGCGAGGTGAGGTCGCGCAGCTGGATCTGGATCTCGATCGGCTACTTCGGGATCTGGAACCTCGCCTTCGCGCCCTACTGGATCCTCGGCCCGGTGGTCGCGAAGCAGGACCTCGGCGGCGCGTCCGACTGGGGGATCGTGATGACCCTCGCGGCCGTCGGCGGGGTCGCGGGCGGGTTCGTCGCCCTGCGCTTCAAGCCTCGGTTCCCGCTCCGCGCTGCGTATCTCCTGATCGCGCTCTATGCGCTGCCGCTGCTGCTCGTGGCCAAGCCGTTCCCGGCGGTGGTGATCGGCGTCGGCGCGGCGATCGGGGCCGCCACGCTGGAAATCTCGAACACCCTCTGGTACACGACGCTGCAGCAGCACGTCCCCCGCGAGGCCCTGTCGCGCGTCTCGTCGTACGAATTGCTCGGCTCGCTGATCTTCCAGCCCATCGGCTTCCTGCTCGCCGGTCCGCTCGCGCACGTGTTCGGGATCCGCCCGACGCTGATCGGCGCGGCCGTCGTGCTCGCCGCCGCGGCGCTGCTCGTCACGGCAGTCCCCTCGATCCGCGACCTCCGGCGCGGCCAGGAGGACGCGGCCGGTGAGGATCTCGCCGTCGCTGTCTAGCCGACTCGGGCCGCTCGAGGAGCGGCCGGTTCGGATCGCGCTCACGCGGCTGCTCTCGATCCTTACCGGCGTCTGGCCCAAGGGGCTGCCGTCTCAGGAACGAACCGGGTCTGCAACCGCACGTTGCTGACTGCGCAGCCACCGGTTAGCGTCGCTGCACAACGATGACGGAGACACGGACGGAGGACCCGTCCCAAAGGCTGTCCTTTGTGCTCTTGGGCGACCAACCGCACGCGGCAGACGACGACCCGCTCGGCTTCGACCGCATCGCCGGCGACCTCTGCTCGCTCGTCCTGGCGTCCCGCGACTCGACGCCGTTCACCCTCGGGATCGAGGCAGGTTGGGGCTTTGGAAAGAGCTCGCTCATGGCCTCCCTGCTTAGGCAGCTAGGGAAGCGAGACGGAGACAAGGTCAAGACCGTCGAGTTCAACGCTTGGGCCGCGGACGACGGCAAAGTGCTCGAGGGTCTGCTCAAGACCGTCCTGGGCGCTGTCGATCAGCGCACGCTCGGCGAGACCGTACGCGACGGGCCCTACCTCAGGCATGTCCGGCTGGTGACGCGGCTGGCCGCCCGCTTCTTGCGGATCGGCGACGTCGTCGATCTGCTCTGGGAACAAATGTCTGATCCCCGTACGCGCAACCAGCTTCGTGAGATCCTCGAGAAGGCGATGCTGCGCTGGCGCAGCGACGATAGCCAACGGGTGTTGTGTGTCTTCGTGGACGACCTGGACCGCTGCTCGCCCGCATCCGTTTTCGACGTATTCGAGGCGATCAAGCTCTACCTCGACGCCCAAGGGCTCGTGTTCATCATCGGCTACGACCCCGACGTCGTGTCGGAGTCGATCCTCGAGGAGAAGCGCTACTCGGAGGCGGTGACCAGCCGGCACTACCTCGAGAAGATCGTGCAGGTCATCTACCGCATTCCGACGGCGGGAGACGATGAGACGCGGAGCCTGATCGAGTCGTATGTCACGGCCTCAGGCACCGGGGGCCTGCTCGACGAAAGCGCCCGTTCACTCATCATCGATTTCAACGCCCGCAATCCCCGCCGTATCAAGCGCCTTATCAACGGCTTGATCCTCGAGTATCAACGCGACCGCGAGTGGGCGGACGCCCACCAGCGGACCTTGATCCGGGAGCATCTGCTGCACACCTATTTTCCGGAATTTGCGCGACTCCTGAGCGACCGCGACCGACAGCGTGATCCGGTTGCGGAGTTCCAGGAGTACGTGGGCTTGCAGAGACTTCTGGCCAGCGGCGGACCGCGAGATGAAGAGGAGCGGGAACTTCTCGAGCGCGCCGCCGCAAGCTACGGTGTCGACGAAGCGCTCCCGCCGCTCGATCTGCTGAGCGCGATCGAGAAGAGATTGCCCGAGAGCTTCCCCCGCCTCGCCCAGGACGAGAAGTTCGCGAAGCTGCTCAAAGCGCTCGGCGACGAGGACGAACGGAAACCGCTGCGAGACAAGCTCGAGCAGCGCCTTGCAGGTGACTGGCAGCTCGAGGTCACGGATCCAGCTGCGCGCCGAGTGCTGGAGGCGCTCGCCGATTCCACCTGGGAGTTCCGCACTGCGGACGGGATCGCAAAGCACACTCGGCTCCCCGTCGAAGACGTCCAAGCCATATTGGACGCTTACCCACAATTCGCCCGGCAGTCACCGGTCCCGGATCGCCACGGTCAACCTCTGTTCGCTGCACGCTCCGCGTTGCGCCCCCAGGGCACCTAGCTGGTAGTCCGCTCGCCTGCTGTTCCCCCGCACCTGGTGATCCGTGACGTGCGGACGTTTCGCGCTACGCCTTCGCCGGCGCCCGCTTCCGGTTCGGGATGTGAATCGCCCGTCCCAGAGCCACAAGCCCCGCTTCCTTGATCGCCTCGGAGAGGGTCGGGTGGGCGGTCATCCCGTCGGCCACCGTCTCGACGGTTGCCTCGGCGTCGATGGCGACCGTGCCGGCCTCGATCAGGTCGGTGACGTGCGGGCCGACCATGACGAGGCCGAGCAGCTCGCCGTAGCGCGTCTCGTGGATCGACTTCACCCAGCCGACCGAGGCCCCCTGCATCACTGCGCGGGCGTTCGCGACCCACGGGAACTGGCCGACCGCGACGTCGTCGCCGTACTGCTCGCGCGCCTCCGCCTCGGTCAACCCGACGCCGGCGATCTCAGGGTCGGTGTAGATCGGGCGCGGGACGGCGCGGTTGTCGACGACGGCCTCGTGGCCGCACGCGTTCTCCGCGGCCACCTCGCCCTCGCGGAACGCCGTGTGGGCGAGCTGCCAGTAGCCGGCGCAGTCGCCGACGGCGTAGATGTGCGGAACCGTCGTGCGGCGGTGCTCGTCGGCGGCGATGCCCTTGCGCGGGTCGAACTCGACGCCGATCTGCTCGAGGCCGAGGTTCTCCGTCACGGGTCCACGGCCCACCGAGACGAGCATCAGGTCGGCCTGAACGGTCTCGCCGTCGCCGAAGTGCACCGTCAGCTCGGAGCCCGTGTCCTCGACCCGTGTGCACAGCTTCTCGAGGTGGAGCGCGATGCCGCGCCTGCCGAACTGCTTCGCCAGCTCCTTCGCGGCGTCCTCGTCCTCGCCGGGTATGAGCCGCGGCAGCATCTCGATGATCGTCACCTCGCTGCCGAAGGTCTGGAAGATGGACGCGAACTCGGCGCCGATGATCCCACCGCCGAGCACCACGAGCCTGCGCGGCACCTCGGTCTGCGCCAGCAGGCCGGTGGAGTCGACGCAGCGCGGCGAGTCGAGCCCTTCGATCGGCGGTCGGAGCGGGAAGCTGCCGCTGGCGACGATCGCCGCCCTGAACGTGACGCTCTCGCCGCCCTCGACGGAGATCGTGTTGGCGTCCACGAAGCGGCCGTAGCCCTTGACCCACTCGACGCCGTTCGCCTTGAAGAGGCCGGCCACGCCCTGCGTCATCTGCTTCACGACTCCGGCCTTCCACTCGTTCGCCGCAGGAAAGTCGAGCTGCGGCTCGCCGACCCGGACGCCGAGCCTGCCGAAGAGCTCGCGCGCCTGGTGCAGGCCGTGGGCCGTCTGCACCCACGCCTTGGTCGGGATGCAGCCGACACGGAGGCACGTGCCGCCGAGCTCCGGCTCCTTCTCGATGCACGCGACCGTGGCGCCCAACTGAGCCGCGCGAATCGCTGCGGTGTAGCCGCCGGGCCCGCCGCCGAGGACGGCAACGTCAACGTCCATGTCAGTCTCTCTCCTAGGTCGGTTCCGACGGCGATGGTACCGGGCGGGCCTCGATCACCGGGACGGGTCCTGAGGGCGTTGTGTCACGATGAACCCGTCGCACGGGGGAATCGAGACAGATAGTTGAGCGTTCAAACAACTATGAGACTTGAAGGCATTCACCACGTAACGGCCATCACCGGCGACGCGCCGACGAACCTCCGCTTCTACTCGGACACGCTCGGGCTCCGGCTGGTCAAGAAGACGGTCAACCAGGACGATCCGTCCGTCTACCACCTGTTCTACGCGGACGAGGAAGGGAGCCCCGGCGCGGACATCACCTTCTTCGAGTACCCCGGCGCGCGGCGCGGCCGGGCCGGCGCGGGGATGGTGCACCGGGTCGTCTTCCGCGTCGGCTCCGAGGAGTCGCTCGACTTCTGGCAGGAGCGGGTCGGCGGCGAGCGGAGCGAGGGCTCGTTGCGCTTCAGCGACCCGGAGGGCATGAACCTCGAGCTCGTCGTCGACGACTCGGGCGAGCCGCCGCTCGTCGCGCGGCATCAGGAGATCCCGGAAGAGCACGCGATCCGCGGCTTCGCCGGCGTGCGCGCGTTCTCGGACGATCCCGAGCGGAGCGACGAGTTCCTCCGCGAAGGCCTCGGCTTCGAACCCGGCCGGGGATGGGCGGCACGCGGCCAGGAGCGCTCCGGCTTCTACGTCTACGACGCGCCGCCGCCCGACCGCGGCGTCCCGGGGGCGGGCACCGTCCACCACGTCGCGTTCGCGTCGACGATGGAGGACCACGACGCGTGGCAGAAGCGCGTCGGCGAGTGGGGCCTCCGCCCCACCCCGGTGATCGACCGGTTCTGGTTCCGCTCGATCTACTTCCGCGAGCCGAGCGGCGTGCTCTTCGAGATCGCCACGCTCGGGCCGGGCTTCACGACGGACGAGTCGCTCGAGACCCTCGGCGAGGCGCTCGTGCTGCCGCCCGCATTCGAGCACCTGCGGCCGCAGATCGAGGAGACGCTGACCCCGCTGCCCCCGCTCCGCGAGCGCGTCGAGACGTGATCTCACTCCGCCGCGAGCCGGCGGGCGAGCCGCAGGGCGCGCTTGTGCTCCTCCACGGGCGCGGCACGTCGGAGCACGATCTCTATCCCGCTCCTGGACGAGCTCGACCCGCAGCGGAGGCGGCTCGGCGTCACGGTGCGGGCGCCGTTGCAGCTGTCCCCGGGCGGGTTCCACTGGTACATCGTGCGCCGGGTCGGCTACCCGGACCCGGCGACGTTCCTGCCGACGTTCGCCGAGCTGTCGGCCTTCCTCGACGAGCTGGCCGGCGAGACCGGCATCCCGCCGGACAAGACCGTGCTCGGCGGCTTCTCTCAGGGAGCCGTGATGAGCTACGCCATGGGCCTCGGCAAGCTGGTGGACGGCACGCCCCGAGCCCGGCCGCAGGCGATCGTGGCGATGTCGGGGTTCGCCCCTCAGGTCGACGGCTTCGAGCTCGACCTCTCGGCGCCGCTGCCGCCGGTGGCGATCGCGCACGGGACGTACGACCCGGTGATCTCGGTCGAGTTCGGCCGGCAGGCGAAGCAGCTGCTCGAGGGTGCAGGCGCCGAGGTGCTCTATCGAGAGGGGTCCTACCCGCACACGGTCGACCCGCAGTTCCTGCGTGAGGTCGCCGCCTGGCTCCCGAGCTAGAGCTCCTCAGCCTGTGATGTGCATGCCGCCGAGCCAGCGGTCGATGCCGATCAGCTCGATCCGGGTCGCCTCGCCCGCGAGCACGGCCCGGCCCTCTTCCGTGAGCACGAGCGGCAGCGACGCGAAGCTGCGCGGATCGCTCAGCGGTGGTGGCGGCGGTATCGGGTCGCCGTCCGCGCGGGCGACCAGCCCACGCAGGTCGTGCAGGGACTTCCAGGCCCAGGCGTCGCCGAGAAACGGCGCCGCCTCGCGTGACTGCCAGTCGAGGAAGAGCTCCATCGGCGTTCCCGGCAGCGCCTCGAGCAGCTGCCGCTCGGTGCGGCCGAGCCCGGCCTCGTCGGGCAGCTCGTCCAGGAGACGGCGCCACGCTCCGGCGAGGAAGGGGAGGGCCGAGGTGTCGCCCGCCAGCGGCTGCAGCCGCGGCGAGCGGAACGCGGCCCAGGCGCGATGCGCCAGCTCGAGCTGCGCTGAGGTGACGGGGAGCCGCGCGGGCCAGAGCGTCTCCAGCTCGTCGGCGTCCAGCTCGCCGAGGCCCTTGAAGTCCGGACGGCCCTCGAAGGCGCCGACCACGATCAGCTCGACCGCGCCGGGCTCCTCGACGAGCGAGAGGATCTCCAGCAGCTGCAGCTGATCGTAGAGGTCGTGCTCGAACCAGAGCACGACCGGGCGCTCCCCGGCGAGCGCCGTCTCCAGGTGCCGGTCTCGCCGTTCGAGGCCGCCGAGGATCTCGGCGCGGTCGCCCCAGCCGCACGCAGCGAGGAACTGGGCTCGCACCTTGCGCAGCTCGTCGCGGGGCACGTCGGGCACCGGCCCTTCGTGGAGCACGTCCGACCAGCTGACGACCGCGCCGCCTAGGCCCGTGCGGCGCAGCGTGCCGCCGGTGCTTTCCCCGTTCGTCACGTGCAGGACGTCGCCGGGCTTCGGCGCCGGATCGAGGCCGCGACGCGCCAGGTAGCCGGCGCCGCAGGTGCACTGGTCGAGGGTGACGCACGCGCAACCGATCACCGTGGCCAGGCCTTCGCGAACGCGCAGCAGGGCGGCGATCTTTGCGTCGACCTGGTCGATCTTCTCCGCCACCCGCACTCGGAGCGCCTCGCTCGCGTCGCGCCGCCGCGAAACCCGCAGGTACTCGTCGATCTCGGCCAGCGTGAAGCCGAGCCCCTGCGCCTCCTTGATCGCCCGCACGAACCGCACGGTCTCCTCGTCGTATGTGCGGTGCCCCGACGGCCCTCGCGGCGGCTCGGCGACCAGGCCGCGCCGCTCGTAGTAGCGAAGCGTCTCGATGTTGACGCCGGCGCGGCGCGCCACCTCTCCGATCCTCATCCTGGGACTGTAGACCCGTACCTAGGTCCGGATGTCAAGAGTGCCGCGTCTCGCCGATCAGGGGCGCCACGCCGCCGCCGGCTCGCCTCGTAGAGCACGACGCCGGCGGCCACGGCCACGTTGAGGCTGTCGGCGGGACCGGGCAGGGGGACGGCAACCACCTCGTCCGCCGCCGCGAGCCACGAGTCGCTGACGCCTGAACGCTCGTTGCCGACCACGAGCGCCGTCGGCCCCGCCAGGTCGGCGTCCCAGACCGCGCGCTCGCCCGCCGGCGAGGCGACCACGATACGCGCGCGGCCCCGGAGTCGCTCGATCGCCTCCGCCGTCGTCCCGGTGCGGATCGGCAGCCGGAAGATCGTCCCGACGGATCCGCGCACCGTCTCAGGATGGAAGACGTCCGTGCAGGGGTTCGCGACGACGAGGGCAGTCGCTCCCGCCCCGCAGGCCGTGCGCACGATCGTGCCGAGGTTCCCCGGCCGCTCGACCGACTCCGCCACGAGCACGAGCGAGGGGTCCAGACGCCGGTCGAGCGCCGTCGACCAGCGCTCGACCACGGCCAGCAGCCCGTCCACGCGCCCGTTGCCGGAGACGGAGCGGAAGGCCGCGGGCGAGAGCTCGACCGGCTCGGCGCCGCTCCGCCGCACGAGCTCGCCGTCGCGCTCGCCGATGAAGAGCTCCGGGCAGAAGAACACGTGCCGCACGGGCGCTCCGGCCTCGATCGCGCAGCGCAGCTGGCGGTGTCCCTCGACGAGGAACACGCCGGCCTCGCGCGCCCGCCGGCCATTCAGCCGGCGGAGGGCCTTCAGGCGCGGATTCGTGCTGCTCGAGATGTACGGGTGTCGTGTCACGGGACCTGCTCCTCGCAGGGATCGGTGGGCGCATGCGGCGGCCCGGCCGGAGGATCCGGCGGGCGGCGGAGGTGGCTGCGCTACCTAGACACGACGCCGGCGAGGATAGCGCCAGGGGCGCGCCCGATCAAGCCCGTACCTGGTCGCCGACCAGGTACGGGGATCTTGGCTGTAAGAGAGAAATCCCCGCAAAAGGGGCGTTCTCTTGCGAGAGCTCACGCGTCCGTACCTGGTCGGCGACCAGGTACGGAGGGAGACTCCAGCTCGGCGACCATGGTGAACGCATCGCCCCGCTCGTCGTGGGTCGCGAAGCCGTGCCGCTCGTAGAAGCCGACGGCCGGCGAGCCCTGCTGCACGCTGAGCGAGAGCCGCTTGAAGCCGGCCTCGCGCGCCCGCGCAAGGAGCTCCTCGATCAACTGCTTGCCGACACCGTGCTCGCGACGGCCGGGCACGACCGCGATCGAGAGCTCGGGCGTCTGCTCGTCGACGAACCCCCACCCCGGCGCGTCGCCGCGAAAGAGCCGGAACCAGGCTGCGCCGACGGGGTGCCCGCGCTCGAGCGCAACGACGGCGGTGTCGCCCTCGCGGCCCCAGCCCTCGACGTAGCGCGAAATCGGGATCTCCGAGTCGTCGAGCTGGTTCACGTGCCAGTGGTACGCGTGCCGAAGCATGGCACGCAGGAAGGGAACGTCCTGCTGCCCGCCGCGGCGAATCACGGCTCGCCGAGCTCCTGGGCCAGCTGCAGGCGATTCCCGTCCGGGTCGAACACGTCGAGGATCCTCATCTGCCCGTGCAGCTCGACGACGACGCCGACCTCGAGGCCCAGCCCGCGCAGGCGCTCGGCCTCCGCCATGACGTCGTCGACGTCGATCATCGCGGTGCCGCCGTCCTGACGCTGGCCCTCGGCGAGCGCGATCTCCATCCCGTTGCGCTTGAGCCGCGACCAGCGGCCCTCCACGTCGTGGTACGTCTCCGTGAAGCCGAGGTGCTGCGTGTAGAAGGCGCGCCCGGCGTCGATGTCGGAGACGTGGTACCAGACTCGCATCGGGCTTACAGCCTAGAGCGCGAGCGCGGGGTCTTCCACGTACTGCTTCAGCGTGCGAAGGAAATCCGCGGCCGCTGCGCCGTCGACGGCGCGGTGGTCGACCGTCAGCGTCATCGTCATCATCGGCCGGACGACGACCTCGCCCTCACGCGCGACGGGCCGGTCCTCCGTGGCGCCGACGGCGAGGATCGCGGCCTGCGGCGGGTTGAGGACGGCGACGAACTGCTCGACGCCGAACATGCCGAGGTTCGAGATCGTGAAGGTCCCGCCCTCGAGATCGACCTGCTGGAGCTTGTTGTCCCGCGCACGCCCCACCACCTCGCCGCGGGCCTGCGCGAGCTCCGCGAGCGAGAGCCGCTCGACCGAGCGGACGACGGGAACGACGAGGCCCTGCGGCGCGGCGACGGCGATGCCGATGTTCGCCGTCGGGAAGATCTGCAGCGCGTCCTCCGTGAACTGGACGTTGACGCCGCGGTGGCGCATCAGCCCCATGGCCGAGACCTTCGCGAGCAGGTCGGTGACGGTGACGCGCACGTCGGGGTTCAGCTCGCGCGAGCGCGCCACGAGCTGGTTCGCACGCGTCATGTCCGCCGAGACGGTGAGCTGGAAGACGGGCGCCTGCCACGCGGCGGTGAGGCGGCGCGCGATCGTCTTGCGAACGCTCGTCAACGGCACCGTCTCGACCTCGCCGGAGACGGGCACGGCTGCGGGCGCGGCGGGTTTCGGCGCCGCGGCGGCGCGCTCGACGTCCTCGGCGACAATCCGGCCCTCGGGGCCGGTGCCCTTCACCTGGGCGAGCTCGATGCCGCGCTCGCGTGCGATCCGGCGCGCAAGCGGCGAGGCCTTGACGCGGCCGCCTTCTGCGGCGGCCGACCCGCCGTTCCCCGACGCCTGCGCCGCGGCCGCCTCGCGGCCGCGCTCACGCTCCGACGCGCGCGCCGGGGCGGGAGAGCCTTCCTCGTGCGCCTCGGGCTCGACCGGAGCAACGGCCTCGAGAGGGACCTCGGTGACGGCCACCTCCTCGCCCTCCTTGCCGATCCAGGCGATCGTCTGCCCGACCGGCACCTCGCCCTCGGCGATCGTGATCTTCAGCAGCACGCCGGACGCGTCGGCCTCGACCTCCTGCGTCACCTTGTCGGTGTCGAGCTCGTAGAGCGGCTCGCCCTTCTCGACGGCCTCGCCCTCCGACTTCAGCCACTTGACGATCGTGCCGGACTCCATCCCCTGGCCGAGACGCGGGAGCTTGACCTCGTTGGCCAACTAGCCCTCCCTGCCGACGGTGCGCCTGATCGCGGCGAGCACGTCGGCCGAGTGCGGGATCACGAACTCCTCCATCACCGGCGCGAACGGCAGCGGCGTGAACTTCGCGCCGACGCGCTCGATCGGCGCGTCGAGCCAGTCGAACGCCTGGTACTGCAGCACCGCGGCCACCTCGGCGCCGAACCCCATGCGTGTGATCGCCTCGTGCGCGACGACGGCGCGGTTCGTCTTCTTGACCGAGGCGACGAGAGCCTGCTCGTCGAGCGGCTGCAGCGTGCGCGGGTCGAGCACCTCGACAGAGACACCTTCCCGCTCGGCCTCCTCGGCCGCGGCGAGCGCCTCGTGCACCAACCGGCCCGTCGCGATCACCGTCACGTCCTCGCCTTCGCGATGCACGCGCGCCTTGCCGAGCGCGATCGGCTCGAGCTCGTCGGGCACCGCTTCCCTGATCCCGTACAGCGTGCGGTGCTCGAAGAAGACAACAGGGTTGTCGTCGTAGATCGACGACCAGAGCAGGCCGCGCACGTCGGCCGGCGTCGAGGCGAAGACGACCTTGAGCCCGGGGATGTGGCAGAGCCAGGCCTCGAGCTGCTGGGCGTGCTGGGCGCCGGGGCTCCAGCCCGCCCCGCCCTGGGTGCGGATGGTCAGCGGCACCTTCAGCTGGCCGCCCGACATGTAGCGGTGCTTCGCCGCCTGGTTGACGATCTGCTCGAGCGAGAGCGTCAGGAAGTCCTCGTACATGATCTCGACGACGGGACGCATGCCCTGCATCGCCGCTCCGATCCCGGCGCCGACGATCGCCATCTCGGAGATCGGCGTGTTGCGCACCCGCTCCGGGCCGAACTCGTCGAGCATGCCCTGCGTGACCGCCATCGAGCCGCCCATCTCGGCGATGTCCTCGCCCATGATGAAGACGTCCTCGTCCTGGCGCATCGCCGTGGTGAGCGCGTCGCGGACGGCCTCGCGGTAGGTGAGCTCAGGCATCTCGAGGATCAGGCATAGACGTTCTTGAGCGCGTCTTCGGGCTGGGGATCGGTTCCGGCCTTCGCGAACTCGACCGACGCCTCCGCGATCTCCGTCGCCTCCGCGTCCATCGCCTCGAACTCGTCGTCGGAGATGTCGAGCTTCTCGTGTAGCAGCGTGATCGGATCGCGCGTCTTCCGCAGCTCCTGCACCTCGCCCTTCGGCCGGTACACCTGCGCGTCTCCCACGAAGTGGCCCACGAGGCGGACGCACTCGACGTCCATGAAGACCGGGCCCTTGCCGGAGCGTGCGTGCTCGAGCGCCTGCTTCGTCCTCTCGTAGACCTCCTCGACGTCCTGGCCGTTCACGTCGATCACCTTCATGTCGTAGGCGAGCGCGCGCTTGCCCATGTCGTCCCAGACCGGAGAGTGCTGCCTGCCGGGGGTCGACTCGGCCCAGTGGTTGTTCTCGCAGACGAACACCGCCGGCACCTTCCAGAGCTGGGCGAGGTTCAACGACTCGTGGAACGTGCCGGTGTTCGTCGCGCCGTCCCCGAAGAAGGCGACGGCCACGCGGGGTTCATTCCGGAACTTGAAGGCGAGAGCCGCGCCCGTGATCGCGGGCAGGCCGCCGCCGACGACCGCGTTCGCGCCGAGGTTGCCGCGCTCGACGTCGTAGAGGTGCATCGAGCCGCCGTACCCGTGCGAGCAGCCCTCGAGCTTCCCGTAGAGCTCGGCCATGACGGCGTTCGGATGCGTGCCGCGCGCGAGCGTGTGCCCGTGCGCGCGGTGGGTGGACGCGAAGACGTCGCCGTCCTCGAGCGCCTGGCAGACGCCGACGGCGACCGCCTCCTGGCCGATCGCGACGTGGAGGAAGCCGGGCAGCTCGCCGGCGCGGAAGCGCTCCTCGACCTTCTCCTCGAAGCGGCGGATCAGCAGCATCTCGCGGAGGAAGTCCCTCAGGCGGTCGTCCGAGAGGGTGCGCTTCTTCTCAACCTTGGCCATGAAGCTGAGTTTATGCTCAGGTTCGTGAGCCTCGTCGAGCAGTGGCGCCGCCTCGCCCGGAGCCTGGATCCGAACTGGTCAGAGGCCCGCGTGCGGCTCGAGGTCGACCGCGCGGCCGACCGCGCCGCAGCCCTTCTGGGGCCGCTGAACCCGGGCCGGAAGGGCAACGAGATCTTCTTCCTCGTCGGCCGGCGGGGCGAGGCTCCTGGACCCGAAGCGGTCCGCCGGCTGCTCCGGAAGCTGGACGGGGAGCGCATCCGCGGGAGGCTCGAGGTGCTCGAGACGACGCAGCGGCAGCCGGACGAGCAGCCCGCCGCGGAGGCGACGACGGCCGAGTCGACCACCCTCGTCGCGAGCTGGGAGGGCGAGCTCGCGAAGCTTCCGCCCGACTGGAGCGACCTCTGGGCCGAGGTGCAGCTGCTCTCCTCGGACTACCTCGAGCGGGCGGCGCTCCGGACGGCGCCGCTCAACCCGCGCGCCGCCGGGGACCGGACCGCGCTCCGCTTTCGCAGCGCGCGGCGGCAGGGGTACGGCGCCTCGACGCAGATGGTGCACCGCTCGCTGCAGCGCTGCGACGAGGAGGGCATCCGCGGCACGGTCCGGGTGCTGCGCGTCCTCTCGGACACCGACCCGGTGGGCACCCAGGGCCCCGTGCTCTACGTCGGCGGCCAGGTCCTGTGAGCAAGGCGTTGTGAGCGACCCCGTCTCGTGGCTCCTGGTCGAGCGCGGCTGGAAGGTGTTCGCCGCCGACGGAGAGCAGATCGGGACGGTCGAGGACGCCGTCGGCGACACGGCCCAGGACATCTTCAGCGGCATCCACGTCAATCTCGGGCGGCTCAAGCCGGCGAAGTTCATCCCGGCCGAGCACGTGGCGGAGATCCGCGAGGGCGAGATCCGTCTCGACCTGATGCCGGACGAGGCGCGCGTGCGCGAGTTCTTCGAGCCCGGCGAGCGCCCGCAGGCAAGGCGTTGATCGGGGCGCTGACGGGCGTTACACGGCGTTGACCACCGAGCTCGACGCGACGGCGCAGGCCGAGCTCGTCCGCAGCGGGCAAGCGTCGCCCTCCGAGCTCGTGGCGGAGAGCCTGGCGCGGATCGAGGCGCTCGACCCGCACCTCAACGCCTTTGTAACAGTCTGTTACGAGGAGGCCGAGGCGCAGGCGGCCGGGGAGCTGCCGGACGGGCCGTTCCGCGGCGTGCCGATCGCGATCAAGGATCTGACGGAGACGGCCGGGATCCGGACGACCTTCTCCTCGCGGGCGTTTGCCGAGTACGTGCCGCAGCGCGATCCGGCCTCGGTGCGGCGCATCCGCGAGGCGGGCTTCGTGATCGTCGGCAAGACGAACACGCCCGAGTTCGGCGTCACGGCCGTGACGGAGTCCGAGCTGAACGGCGCCTGCCGCAACCCGTGGGACCACTCGCGCACGCCGGGCGGCTCGTCGGGAGGCGCGGCGGCCGCCGTCGCGTCCGGGATGATCCCGCTCGGGCACGGCTCGGACGGCGGCGGCTCGATCCGCATCCCTGCGGCGTGCTGCGGCCTCTTCGGGCTGAAGCCGTCCCGGGGACGGATCTCCCGCGCGCCGTACGGCAACGCCCTCGCGGGGCTCTCGACGGACGGCGCGATCGCGTGGAGCGTGCGCGACGCCGCGGCGTTTCTCGACGTGCTCGCCGGCTACGAGCCGGGCGACCCGCTCTGGGCGCCGCCGCCGGAGCGGCCGTTCCTCGAGGAGGTCGGGGCCGACCCGGGCCGCCTGCGGATCGCCTTCACGACGGAGCCCGCGATCGACTATCCGGTCGATCCCGAGTGCGTCGCCGCCGCGCGAGGCCGGCGCGGAGCTCCTGGCCGAGCTCGGCCACGAGGTCGTCGAGGCGACGCCGCCCTGGCGTGACACCGACCTCGACACCGGGCCGCTCGACGACGCCGGGCTGCTCGAGCTCTTCGCCGTCCTCTGGCAGGTCGGGCCGCGCCTCTACCCGGTCGAGGACCTCTCGCTGCTGACGCCCCTCAACCGCGCCCTGGCCGAGGCGGCCGACGCGACCCCGAGCCACGTCTACGAGCTGACGAACCTGCGCCTGCAGGCATTCGCGCGCGGCATCGTCGAGTTCTGCCTCGGCTTCGACGCGGTGCTGACGCCCGCGCTCGCCAAGCCGCCCGTACCGATCGGCTGGATCTTCGAGCCGGACGACCCGTGGGAGCAGTTCCGCCGCGGCGGCGAGTTCACGCCGTTCACGCCCGTGATCAACGTCACCGGGCAGCCCGCGATCTCCGTCCCCATGGGCTTCACCGAGGGAGGCCTCCCGTTGGGCATCCAGCTGATCGGCCGCCCCGCCGACGAGGCTTCGCTCCTCCGGCTGGCAGCGCAGCTCGAGGCCGCCCGGCCCTGGGCCGAGCAGCGACCCGAGACGTTTGCGGACGCTGCGAATCGGGGATCGGCCAGGGAGAGATGACCGTCGAAGCGCAAGTCACCCTCAAGTCACCGGCGAACGAGCGGCCCGGTGAGGCGGGCGCCCCGCCGCCGGGGCCGCAGCTACCCGAGCAGCCGCCGGAGTCCGGCCTCAATCCGTGGCTCGTGATCGGCGTAGCGTTCGCCCTCGGGCTCGTGATCGCGAAGATCATCGCCTGGAGAAGCCGTGCAGACTCCGGGAGCTGAAGGCCCGGGCACCGGCACCGCGACCCCGTCGCAGAACGGCGGAGTCGGTGCGGCCGCCAAAGAGGTCGCCGAGCACGCGAGCGCGATCGCACACCTGGAGGCCGAGCTCGCCCGGCTGGAGCTGAAGCAGAAAGTCTCCGCGCTCGGCACCGGGATCGGGCTCGCAGTCACGGCAGGGCTCTTCGCCGTCTTCATGCTGGGCTTCCTCTTCCTGACGATCGCCGCCGGGCTCGCGACGTTCATGCCCACCTGGCTGGCACTGCTCGCCGTCACGCTGCTGCTGCTCGTGCTCGCGGCGACGCTGGGGCTGCTGGCAAAGAGGATGATCGCGAAGAGCACGCCGCCCCTGCCGGAGCAGGCGATCGAGGAGGCCAGGCTGACGACGGCGGCGGTGAAACGCTGATGCCGACGAACGGCCGGACTCCGGAGCAGGTGAGGCGCGAGCTCGCCCAGGAGCGCGACGGGCTCGCGAGCGCAGTCGAGCAGCTCCGCACCGAGCTCAGCGCCGCGACCGACGTGTCCGGGCGAATCCGCGCCAACCTGCCGGTCGCCGCGGCCGGCGCGGCGTCCGCGGGCTTCGTCCTCGCGGGCGGCCTCGGCGCCACGATGCGGCTGCTCAAGCGCCGATTCCGCTCGAACTAGACGGCTCGGAGCGAGAGCCCAGGCCCGTAGCGGTACGTGCCGCCCTTCTTCAGCGACACCTTCCACGTCGCCGTGCCGGTGAACGCCGCGCCCGTCGAGCGAGAGACGCCGGGCCCGGTGAGCCTGAAGCGGGACGTCTTCGAGGCGTCCTTCACCACCAGCGAGTAGGCGCCCGCGGCAAGCGTCTTCGCGCGTGCGCCGGGCTTCGCGCCGAGGAACGCCTTGCCGGCGACGTTCACCGAGCCGAAGAGCTTCTTGGCCGCCTTCGGCGCGCCGCGCCCCGCTCCCGCCGCCCGCTCCGCTCGTGACGGCGCCGACGGTGAACGAGCCGTGCATCGTGTCGAGGTGCGGATCGCAGTAGAACGAGTAGTTGCCGTCGACCAGGTTGACGGTGAACGTCATGTCGCCGACGAACTCGACGTCGGTCATGACGTTGACGGCGCCGTTGCCGCCGGCGAGGTGGAAGTCGTGGACGTCGGCCTTGTCGTGGACCGTGAGCACGTACGTGCCGGCGTCGAGGTGCTGGACGGCGTTGCCGTTCGCGTCGCGGAGGAAGATCGTGTAGCCGGGGCCGACCGTGCCGACGAGCGACGGCGGGTCGGCGGGCGTCGCTGACGGCACGGCGACCAATGCGGTGACGATGCAGAGGACGGGGCCCCGGAGTCTCACGCCGGGTCCGTACGTGGCCGCGCGGCGATCGGATTTCCGTCAGGCGCTCTTCAGGCGCTCGGTCAGGCGCGCAGCTCGCCGTCGAGCTCCCTCGCGACGGCCGCGACGATGCGCTCCCGCAGCGCGGTCGCATCGTCGTCGGTGAGCGTCCTGTCCTCCGCCTGGAAGGCGACGCGCAGCGCCACCGACTTGCGGCCCTCGCCCACCTGTTCGCCGCGGTAGACGTCGAAGACGCGAACCTCGCGGAGCTCCGGGCCGACGGCGTCGCGGATCGTCAGCACGAGCCTCCCCGCCGGCACGTCCTCCGGCACCGAGAAGGCGAGATCCTGTCGCACAGCGGGGAACGAGACGACGTCCTCGTACGTCACCGGCTCGCGCGAGGCGGCGACGAGCAGGCCGAGGTCGAGCTCGAAGACGCCCCAGGTCCCCTCGAGCAGCGCGGGATGCAGCTCGCCGACCCAGCCCTCGTGCAGCCGGGCGGCCTTGCCGGGATGCAGGAGCTCGTGGCGGCCGGGCTCGAACGACGGCTCGGCCTTCAGTACCCGGTAGAGGGCCTCGAGCGCCCCCTTGGCGCGGAAGAAGTCGCCCTCTGCGATGCAGGCGACGCGGTCAGGCTCGTCCGGGAGGCCGTCCCTCGGCAGGTAGACGTGCGCGATCTCGTAGAGCGCGATCGCCTCGGCGCCCGCGTCGACGTTCCGGCGGACAGCCTCCGCGAGGCTCGGAATCAGCGTCGTGCGCAGGGTCCCGAACTCGGCGGAGATCGGCTCCGGCAGGCGCAGCGCGTTCGGATCGGGATCGTCCGGTCGGAGCGACGGCGTGTACGTCTCGGCGAAGCCGAGGCCGGCCAGCACCTCCTCCGTGCGGCGCCGCAGCTGCTGCGCGCGGGTCAGCCCGCCGAACATGGCCCGCCTGAGCGGCAGCGTGAACGGCACGTCGTCGAGCCGGAAGCGCGAGATCTCCTCGACGACGTCGATCTCGCGGGTGAGGTCGCGCGCGCGCCAGGTCGGAGCGACGACGCTCCCGTCCTCCCGGTCGAAGCCGAGCCGCCCGAGGATCGCGTACTGCTGCTCGGCCGGCGTCGCGACGCCGTTCACCTCGTCGGCCCGTTCCGGGCGATAGCGGATCACCGGCCGCTCGGGCGAGCGTCCCCTGGACGTCGGCGGAGCCCGTCCAGCGCGCGCCCGCCAGCTCCACGATCAGCTCCGTGGCGAGGTCGGCCGCCTGCCCGGCGAGGTGAGGGTCGACGCCCTTCTCCCACCGGTTCGACCCCTCGGTGCGGAGCCGCATGCGCTCGGAGGTGCGGAAGATCGTGTACGGCTCGAAGTTGGCCGCCTCGAGCAGCACGTCGCTCGTCGTCTCGGAGATCTCCGTCTCCTCGCCGCCCATGATCCCGGCGAGCGCGACGACCCGCTCCGCGTCGGCGATCATCAGGTCGTCCGGCGTCAGATCGCGCACGACGCCGTCCAGCGTGCGGATGCGTCTCGCCCGGGCGGGCGCGGCGGACGACGATCTTGTCGCCGCGGATCGTCGACCAGTCGAAGGCGTGCAGCGGGTTGCCGAGCGCGAGCATCGCGTAGTTCGTCACGTCGACGACGTTCGAGATCGGGCGCATGCCCGCGTCCTGGAGCCGGGTCTTCAGCCACGTCGGCGACGGGCCGATCGCCACGTCGCGGAAGAGCCGGCCGACGTAGCGCGGGCAGCCTTCGAAGTCGTCGATCTCGATCTGAACCGGCTCGTCGCCCTGCTGCGCCGGCGGAGTCCCGGGCGGCGGCGCGAGCTCGAGCGCGTAGAGCGCCGCCACCTCGCGCGCGAGCCCGTAGATCGAGAGCAGATCGGGCCGGTTGCCCGTCGACTCGACGAGGAGGATGTGCTCGACGAGCGGCAGCGCGTCGGCGAGCGGCGTACCGGGCTCGAACGTGTCCGGGAGCAGCATGATCCCGGAGTGGTCCGTTCCGAGCGCGACCTCGTCCTCGGCGAGGATCATCCCGTCGGAGAGCTCGCCGCGCACCTCGCGCCGCTCGAGCTCGAGCCCGTTCGCGAGCACCGCGCCCGGCAGCGCGACGGCGACGGTCGCTCCGGCGCCGAAGTTCCACGCGCCGCAGACGATCGACCGCGCGTCGCCGTCCCCCACGTCCACCCTGCAGAGCTGCAGCCGGTCCGCGTTCGGATGCTTCTTCGCCTCGAGCACCTTGCCGACGCGGAAGAGACCGAGGTTGCCGTTCCCGTCGACGACGCCTCTGCGCTCGATCCCCTCCACCTCGGCGACCGAGACGGAGAGCCGCTCCGCCAGCTCCGGCAGCGGCATCTCGATCGGGACGTACTCGTTGAGCCAGGAGACGGGAACGCGCATCAGTCGACCACCTAGAACTGCCTCAGGACTCGGAGGTCGCCCTCCCAGAGCGCGCGGATGTCCGGGAAGTCGTGACGCAGCTGCGCGACGCGCTCGATCCCGCAGCCGAACGCGAAGCCGCTCCACTCGTCCGGGTCGATGCCGACGTTCGCGAGCACCTCGGGGTCGACCATGCCGGAGCCGCCCATCTCGAGCCAGCCGGAGAAGCGGCACGTGCGGCAGCCGGCGCCGCCGCAGATCCCGCAGGACACATCGGGCTCCATCGACGGCTCCGTGAACGGGAAGTAATGGGTGCGGAAGCGCACGCGCCGGTCAGGCCCGAAGAGCGCGCGCATGACGTGCAGGAGCGTCCCCTTCAGGTCCGCGAGCGTCAGCCCCTTGTCGACGGCCAGGCCCTCGAACTGGTGGAAGATCGGATAGTGCGTCGCGTCGATCGCGTCCCGCCGGTAGCAGCGGCCGATCGAGACCATGTAGATCGGCGGCGGGCGCTCCTCCATCGCGTGGATCTGGGAGGGCGACGTCTCCGTGCGGAGCAGACGCTCAGCGTCCAGGAAGAACGTCGCGCGCGGCGACCGCGCGGGATGCGCCTCGTCGAACGCCAGCTGATCGAAGTTTTTGTGGACGGTCTCGACCTCGCGGTCGTAGCGGACCTCGTAGCCGAGCCCGATGAAGGCGTCCTCGATCTGACGCCGCACCTGCGTCAGCGGGTGGAGCCGGCCCAGCGGCAGCTCCTCGCCGGGAAGCGTGACGTCGACGGTCTCCTCGGTGAGCCGCCGCTCGAGCTCGGCGCGTACGAGCTCCGCCTCCCGATCGGCGATGGCCGACTCGAGGCGCTGGCGGACGCCGTTCAGCAGCATCCCGGTCTCGCGGTCGCGCACATGCCGGAGCGCCTGCGCGAGCTCGCTCTTGCGGCCGGTGTAGCGGATCCGCACCGCCTCGATCTCGTCCCGGGTGGTCGCGGCGCCGAGCTCGCGTAGCGCCTCCTCCTCGTGCGCCTGCCAGTCGGTCTCGCCCATCTCGGCGGCGACCTTATCGGTTCTCGTCATCGTTCCTCCTCGTCTCGCAACGCCGTTGGATTGGGCCGGCTGGGAAAGCCCCGGCGCGAACGGAGGACGGCTAGCGGGCGCCGACCCCGGACTCGCACCGGGGCCGCAGAAAGAGGAACGCCTGTGCCTGCATCGCTGGAAGTATAAGCACGTGTCCGCCTACGACCGGATCGCCGAGCTGTACGACCCCTGGAGCCGATCCGTCACGGAGGACGTCGACTTCTACGTCGAGGAGGCCAGCGCCGTCGCGCCGGGACCGATCGTCGAGCTCGGGGTCGGCACCGGCCGAATCGCCGTGCCGACCGCGCTCGAGGGGATCCGCGTGATCGGGGTCGACTCGTCGGAGGGGATGCTCCGCGTCTGCCGCGAGAGTGCCGAGCTCGCCGGCGTGGCCAACCTGCTCGACCTCCGGCTCGGCGATCTGCGCGAGCCGCCGGTCGACGAGCGAGTGAAGCTGGTGACGTGCCCCTTTCGCTCCTTCCTGCACCTGGCGACCGAGCACGAGCGATTGAAGGCGCTCGGGGCCGCGCGCGAGCTGCTCGTCCCCGGCGGGAGGCTCGTCTTCGACGTCTTCGCACCGGGCGAGGACGACATCGAGTCGACGCACGACCGCTGGCTCGAGCGGGAGCCGGGCATCTTCGAGCGGGCCCTCTGGGATCGCCGCGACCGGACGCTGACGCTCACCGTGCGCGGCCCCCAGGGCGAGACGACGATGGCGCTCTCGTGGCTGTCGGCCGATGAATGGGACGCACTGCTCCACCGCGCCGGCTTCGAGGTCCTCGCACGTTACGGCTGGTTCGACCGCCGCCCGTACCGCGGCGGCGAGGACACCATCTGGTCGGCGCGGCGGCCGGATTAAGAGCCGTTCAGCCGGCGCGCCGGCTCCACTCGTAGAGCGCGACCGCGCCGGCGGCGGCCACGTTGAGCGACTCGGTCCGGATCGGGACGTGCGCGACGACGTCGCACGCGGCGATCACCTCGGCCGGCAGCCCCTCCCGCTCCGCGCCGAGGACGAACGTCGTCCCCGGCCCGAGCTCGAGCTCCGCCAGCGGCCTCCCCTCGCGGGCGACGAGCGCGACGCGCCGGCCGGGAGCCTGGTCGAACGCCACCACCGGCACGCGGAAGATCGCGCCCATCGAGGCGCGCACCGCCTTCGGCCCGGTCGGGTCGGCGCAGCCGTCCGAGAGCGCCACGAACGCCCCGAAGGCGTCCGCGGTGCGCAGAAGCGCGCCGACGTTGCCCGGGTCGGCCACGTGCCAGAGCGCGAGCCCGACCGGCCGCGGCTCGAACGCAGGCAGATCCTCCTTGCGATAGACGCCGATCGCGCGTGCCGGGTGGGGCAGCGTCGAAACGGCGGCGAGCAGCTCGGGCGAGACGTTCTCCCCGGCGACGAGGAGATCGACCGGCTCCGCCGTCGCCGCCTCGACGAGATCCTCGCCCTCGACGGCGAACAGCCCGAGCTTGTCCCGCCAGCGGCGGGACTCGAGCTTCCGCACGAGCTTGAGGCGCTCGTTCGACGCGGAGGTGATCAGCGAACTACGCCGCCGAGGCGGTCTTCTCGAGCGCGGCCTTGGCCTGGCCGGCGATGACCTTGAAGGCGGCCGGGTCGCTGACCGCGATCTCGGCGAGCACCTTGCGGTCGAGCTCGATCCCGGCCTCGCGGAGGCCGTGCACGAACTGGTTGTACGAGAGCCCCTCCGCGCGCGCCGCGGCGTTGATCCGCTGGATCCAGAGGCGGCGGAACGTCCGCTTCTTGTTCTTGCGGTCGCGGTAGGCGTAGACGAGCGAGTGCTCGACCTGCTCCTTCGCGTACTTGTAGTTCGACTTCTTGAGGCCCCAGTAGCCCTTGGCCTGATCGAGGACCTTGCGGCGCTTCTTGCGCGCGTGAACGGAGCGCTTGACGCGTGGCATTAGTGGCCCTCCTGGTGACGCTGGTGGATGCAAGCGTCGCGAGCACCAAGCGATGCAAGGACGCAGGGAGCGTCGAGAGCGGCGTCTATCGATGCGACTGAGGACGCCGCAGCGCGTCGCGTGATCGCGGGGCTTGCGCCGCCATGTGTTGCCGGGAGGGCCACCACTATCGCCTCCCCAGCAGCTTTTCGACGACCTCGCGGTTCGCCTTGGCGACCGGCTCAGCCTGCCTGAACTTCCGCTTTTCCTTCGCGGACTTCTTCTCCAGGTTGTGGCTCTGCCCGGCCCGACGGCGCAGCAACTTGCCCGTCCCGGTCACCTTGAACCGCTTCTTCGCGCTCGAGTGTCTCTTCATCTTTGGCATCGTCTTTTTGTACTCCTGCGTTCTTCGTCGGGCCTAGCATCATCGTCATGTTCCGACCCTCGAGCAGCGGCTGCTGCTCGATCTGCCCGATGTCCTTGACGTCCTCCGCCAGGCGCATCAGCAGATCGCGGCCGCGGTCGGCGTGGTCGCGCTCCCGGCCCCTGAACATGATCGTCACCTTCACCTTGGCGCGCTGGTTCAGGAACCGGACGACGTGGCCCTTCTTTGTCTCGTAGTCGTGGATTCCGATCTTGGGGCGGAGCTTGATCTCCTTGACATGGATCTGAACCTGGTGCTTCCGGGCGAGCTTGGCCTTCTGCTCCTGCTCGTACCGGTACTTGCCGTAGTCCATCACCCGTGCCACAGGCGGATCGGCGGACGCGGCGACCTCGACGAGATCGAGGTTCTTCCCGTAGGCGTACTCGCGGGCCTCGTCCGTGGTCTTGATCCCGAGCTGCGCGCCGTCCTGGTCGATCAGGCGGACACGCGGCACGCGGATGGCGTCGTTGATCCGTGTCTGCGGGAGTTGCGGCCGCTCGTCGCGAATGACCCTCCGCGGCCTCAAAGGCTTTTCACCAAGCTCGCTTGTTCCTTTCTCGAAACGACAAAACCGCTGCAAGCAGCGGCATCCGTTCTCAGGTCAACCGGCTCGGTTGAACCTCCTGAGGCCGTCAGGCCGGGAGGTGAGGCTGGATACTCGCCTACTTGCAGACCTAGAGCGTAGCAAGCTTCCCGAGGAATTCATCGAGGCTCGCCTGGAACTGCTCGCCGCCTCGCTCGCGGATCGCGAGCGACTCCTCGCTCTCGCGGTCGCCGTAGACGATCGTGAACGGGATCTTCTCCACCTCGGCGTTGCGGATCCGCTTGCCGACGGTCTCGTCCGAGTCGTCGAGCTCGGCGCGGACGCCGGCCGCCTTCAGCCTCTCGGCGAGCGCCGCCGCCGCCTCGCGGTGATCCTCCCCGACCGGCACGACGCGCACCTGCACCGGCGAGAGCCAGTACGGGAAGGCGCCGCCGTAGTGCTCGGTGAGGATGCCGACGAAGCGCTCGAGCGAGCCGAGGAGCGCCCGGTGGATGACGACCGGATGATGCTCGGTGTTGTCCGGGCCGACGTAGGTGAGGCCGAAGCGCACGGGCATCTGGTAGTCGAGCTGGATCGTCCCCATCTGCCACGACCGGCCGAGCGAGTCGGACATGTGCAGGTCGATCTTCGGGCCGTAGAACGTGCCTTCGCCCTCGGCGATCACGTAGTCCATGGTGTGCCGCTTGAGCGCGCTTTCGAGCGCGCCCTCGGCGACGTCCCACTGCTCGTCGGTGCCGAGGCGCTTCTCGGGGCGGGTCGACAGCTCGGCGCGCGGGACGAGCCCGAAGAGGTCGTAGAGGTACTTGACGTAGTCGATCATCTGATCGATCTCGTCCTGGATCTGGTCGTCCGAGCAGAAGATGTGGGCGTCGTCCTGCGTGATGTGCTTCACGCGCAGGAGACCGTGCAGCGTCCCTCCGCGCTCGTCGCGGTGCAGGGTCGACGACTCGGCGAAGCGCAGCGGCAGCTCCTTGTAGCTCGCGCATGCGCGAGCCGAAGAGAAGCATGTGGCCGGGGCAGTTCATCGGCTTCAGCGCGAGGCGCTTCTCGCCGCCCTCGTGGCCGAGCACCCAGAAGATGTTCTCCTCGTAGTTCTGCAGGTGTCCCGACGTGCGGTAGGTCTCCTCGTCGTAGAGGAGCGGCGTCTTCACCTCGGAGTAGCCGCGCTTTGCGTTCTCGCTGCGGCGCAGGTCCTCGAGCGAGTTCCAGATCACCATGCCCTTCGGGTGCCAGAACGGCGAGCCCGGCGAGTGGTCGGAGAGGTGGAAGAGATCGAGCTGCCGCCCGAGCCGGCGATGGTCGCGGCGGCGCGCCTCGTCGAGCAGGCGCAGGTGCTCGTCCAGGTCCTCCTTGGTGTAGAACGCGGTGCCGTAGATCCGGGTCAGCTGCTTGTTCTTCTCGTCGCCCCGCCAGTACGCGCCGGCGAGCCCGGTCAGCTTGACCGCCTTGATCGGCTTCGAGTTCTGCAGGTGCGGGCCGCGGCAGAGGTCGGTGAAGTCGCCCTGCCGGTAGAGCGAGATCTGCCCGTCGGCCGTGTCGACGAGCTCGAGCTTGTACGGCTCGTCCTCCGCCTCGAAGCGCTCGCGGGCCTCGTCGGCGCTGACCTCGGCGCGCTCCCAGGCGCGGCCCTCGTCGAGCTCGCTTCCGGATCTCGGCCTCGATCCGCTCGAGGTCCTCCTCGGCGATCGGCTCCGGAAACTCGAAGTCGTAGTAGAAGCCGTTCTCGATCGGCGGGCCGATCGCGACCTTGACGCCCGGGTAGAGGCGGCGGACCGCCTCGGCCAGCAGGTGCGCGGTCGAGTGCCGCAGCACCGCGAGCGCGTCCGGGTCGTGCGTGTCGCGGGTGGTGAGGATCTGGATCTCCTGGCCGTCGTCCAGCGGCAGCCGCAGATCCTGGACACTGCCGTTCGAGCGCACGAGCACCGCCTGCTCGGCGAGCTTCGGGCCGATCGCGCGCGCCGCGTCGAGGCCGGTGGCGCCGTCCGGCAGCTCGAGCTCGCTCCGGTCGGGGAGGATGACCTTCACGGGCGGAGAGGATAGTCGGGCGAAAAAGAGTCCAGCGGGGACGTGGCGGCGCCTGCGCGAACGAGCGCTACAGGCGCGACGATGTGTCCCGGAACATCACGCGTCCAGGGTACCAATCGCGTCCGCGGAGTGCTAGAAGCGCCCAATGTCGCCCCTTCGCTGGGCAGCCGTGCTTGCCCTCCCGATCGTGCTCGTCGTGCTCCTGCGGGGCCGGCCGCACCTCGACGAATCGTGGGAGAACCACCCAGCGCACTTCTGGCTGGTGCTGGTCGCTGCGGGGCTGTGCGTGACGCTCGGCTACGGCATCTGGGACGCCGCGCGCCGCCGCCGCGACTCGCGGCTGCTCTTCGTCTCGCTCGCGTTCATCGCGAGCTCGGGCTTCCTCGGGCTGCACGCGCTGGCGACGCCCGGGGTTCTGATCGGCAAGAACGCGGGCTTCGAGCTGGCGACGCCGTTCGGGCTCGTGGTGGCGGCCGCGTTCGCCGCTGCTGTCGTCGCTCGAGCTGCCGCAGCGCGCGGTGCGACTCGCTCCGTGGCTGCTCGGCGGGCTCGCGGCGCTGCTCCTGGCCTGGGGTGTCGTCTCGATCGCCGAGCTCCGGCCGCTCGACTCGCCGCTCGCGAAGGAGCAGCTCGACGGCTGGCAGGTGGGGCTGGCGGCGGTCGGAGTCGTCCTCTACGCCTCCGCCGCGGCCGGCTATCTCCTGCTCTGGCGACGGCGCCGGCAGCGATTCGTGCTCGCGGTCGCGCTCGGGTTCGCGCTGCTCGCGGAGGCGATGCTCGTCATCGTCTGGGCGCAGAACTGGCGCCTCTCGTGGTGGGAATGGCACGTGCTGATGGTGTCCGCCTTCGCGATCGTCGCGCTCGCGGCCCGGGTGGAGTGGCACGAGGAGCGCTTCAGTGCGCTCTACCTCGACCAGACGCTGGCCGGCGCGCGGGACGTCAGCATCCTGCTCGCCGACCTGAGCGGCTTCACGTCGTATTCCGAGCGTCACGAGCCCGGCGAGGTGGCCGCCATGCTGAACGCGTACTTCGAGCGGGTCGTGCCGCTGATGGAAGCGGCGCACGGCGAGGTGCACCAGATCGTCGGCGACGAGCTGATGGTGATCTTCAACAAGCAGGGCGACACGCCGGACCATCCGGAGCGCGCCGCCCGCGCCGCGCTCGAGTTGCAGCGCGCGGCGGCCGTTGTCGCGCGGGACGAGTGGCCGCAGTTCCGGGTCGGCGTCAACAGCGGGGACGTGGTGGCGGCGGTCGTCGGCGGGGCGCGCGGGCATCGCAAGCACGGCGTCGTCGGCGACACGGTCAACCTGGCCGCGCGCCTCGAGACCTCAGCCCCCGTCGGCGGCGTGCTCGTCGGCGAGGCGACATTCCGGCGCCTGCCTCCCGGCACGGTCGCGGAGCGCCTGCCGCCGCTGCAGGTCAAGGGCAAGGAGGCTGCGATCGAGGCGTACGTCCTTCACTCGGTGGGTCCGAGCGTGCCTGGGTCGAACGAGGCGCGCGAAGTCCCGAGCGCGGATGGCCGCGACGACGGTCCTTCCGCGGCCTGACCGTGCAGCTCGCCCTCAGCCGACGCCGGGCGTCGGCGCGTACTCGCCGAGGAACCCGGCCGAGATGATCCGCTGCTCGACCGCCGCCCGGCCGATGTAGCAGTGCCACGTCAGCCCGTCGGAGGGGTGTTACAGGCCCCCGCCGTCCCAGCGCATGAGCAGCCACGGCGCCGAGTGCCACTCGTCGAGCTCCTCGCGGACCTCCACGTCTCGGAAGCCGGCCTTCCGCCAGGCCGCGATCGCGCGCTCGTTCCACGCGTAGGGATCCACCGTCAGCCGGGCCCAGCCATCCGCCTCGACGAGGTGCCGGGCGAGAGCCCGCGCCGCGTCCGGGCCGAGCCCACGGTCGCGCACGTCCGGCGCGAGGAACATGTCCAGCCCGCCGCCGCTCTCGCGCGGCCCGGGCTCGTCCCACCACGACTGGATGTACCCGACGGGGTCTCCCTCCGCCTCGACGATCCACGCGTCGACGTTCGGCCGCGCGAGCCTGGCCAGCATCTCCTCCCGGGTGAACGTCTCGCCGTCCCAGTAGCGGCTCACCTCGGGGTCGAGGTGCCACGCGACGAGCAGCTCGGCGTCGCCGTCCGTCGCCGGGCGCACGACCGTCAGCTCTCCGTGTAGAAGAAGTCCCACATCACCGAGTCCTGCCGCACGCCGCCGGCCCCCGCGTAGAGCGCGTTCGCCGCCTCGTTGTCCGCGTCCGTGAGGACGAATCCCTGTGGGATGCCGCGCTCGCGGCAGATACGCGCCAGCTCGGACATGAGCCGCGTGCCGACGCCCTGTCCGCGGCACGCCGCGTCGACCTCGATCTCGTAGACGAAGAAGATCGACGGGTCGCCGTGGCGCCGAGGGAGCTCGTAGCCGAAGACGAATCCGAGCGGCCGGTCGCCGTCGAGCGCGACGAGGAAGACGACGCGGTCGTCGGCGAGCAGCGCGGTGTGCGGCTCGTTCGTGGCGAGCTGCTCGACGATCGCCTCGTCGCCGGGCCGCAGCCGTCGGACGATCACCGGAACGCCGCCTCGCGGAACGCGGACGGCGCCTTCAGGAAGTAGCTCTCCCGCACCCACTCGAGCGCCGTCTGCAGCGTCTCCTCGTCCGTGACGGTGACGGTGACCCAGCCGTAGCGGCCGACGTGGCTCGCCGGGCGCACGAACGGGAGCAGCACCCCGATCTCGCGCTCCTCGGCGCCGACCTTCATCGTCACCTCGAGCGGTCGCTCGCCCGTGAGCAGTGCGAAGAGCTTGTTCTCCGGCACCTTGAAGACCGGGAAGCCCCACGGCGCGTCCTCGTAGGACTCGGGGAACGAAAGCGCCAGCTCGCGCACGCGCGCGGCGGCCGATTCGGGCGAGAACCGCACGAGGGAACTGTAGGCGACCGGCTCAGCCCGCGCGTCGCGCGCGGCGCTCCTCGATCGCGAGCGCGACGAGCCCGAGTGCGACGGCGAACCAGAGCGTCGCCAGCCGCACCAGCACGGTCGCAGCCGCGGCGCTCGCCTGGGAGACGTCGCCCAGCCGGTGGAAGAGACCCGTCATCGACCCTTCGGCCACGAGTAGCCCGCCCGGGATGAACGAAACGGCGCCGGCGAGACTCGCGAAGCAGAAGATCGCGGTCGTCTCCGCCAGCGAGACGTCCAGGCTGAGGCCGCGCACGCAGACATAGGCGGCGAGGCACTCGAAGAACCACGAGACGGCGGCGAGCACCGTCATCGACAGCGTCAGCGGGACGTCGAGGAGCTGCACCGCCGCAGCGCGCACCTCGGCGAGCCGCTCGAAACGGGCCAGGACCGGCGAGCGCACGAGCACGACGAGCCCCGTCAGCCCGCCCAGGACGACTGCGAACAGCGGCCAGAGCTCGCCCCCGCCCGCCCAGACGATCGCGCCGGCGCCGAGCAGGACCACCCCCGTGCCGTCCGTGACGCGCTCGGCGAGCACGATCGGCGCCGACCGGCGGATCGGCGTCCCGAAGCTCCGCCGGAGCAGGCCGGACTTCAGCACCTCGCCGACCTTCGCCGGCGAGATCGTCATCGTCAGCCCGGCGAGGAAGATCCCGAAGCTGCGTCCTCGCGGCACCCGGATCTCGAGGTGCCCGAGGTAGACCTCCCAGCGGAGCCAGCGGATGAGGTAGTTGAGAAAGGTCAGCGCCAACGCCAGCGGGAACAGCTCCCAGCGGAACTGCTCGCAGCGCGTCCACGAGGTCGCCGAAGTCGGCGTAGACGCCGAGCGCGAGCACCGTCACGGCGGTCAGCGCCGCGACGAGGATCAGCGACCGTCTCAGCTGACCGCGAGCACGATCGCGGCGGTCACGGCCCAGAGCACGACCGTGGCGATCAGCTGCCGGTCGGCCAGCAGCACGCGCTCGGGCTCCTCGCCGAGGTCGTGCTTGTGGACGAGCAGCAGGTAGCGGAAGACGCCGAACATCACGAACGGGATCGTCACCATCATCCCGCGCGTGTGGACGTCGACGGTGTAGAGGCCGTACGTGATGATCGTGGCGGCCGCGACGACGGCGAGCAGTTGGTCGACGAGCTCGAGCGAGTAGCCCTCCAGTACGGGCCGCCCCGGGGTGCGCTCGGCGCCGACGAGCACGAGCTCGCCGCGTCGCTTCGCGAAGCCGAGGAAGAGCGCCAGCAGCGCCGTGCACAGGAGCAACCACTCGGAGATCCGAACGTCGACGGCCTGCGCGCCCGCGGCGGCGCGGATCACGAAGAGCGCCGCGATCACCATCACGTCGAGGAGCACGACGTGCTTGAGACCGAGCGAGTACACCGCCTGCAGGGCAAGGAAGCCCAGGACGTAGAGCAGCACGCGCCAGTCGATCGCAAGCGCGACGGCGAGCGCCGCAACGGCGAGGGCGCCGGCCAGGGTCAGGGCCGCCTTCACGGAGACCTCGCCTCGCGCGATCGGGCGATTCCGCTTGATCGGGTGCATCCGGTCGTCCGCCGCGTCGCGCACGTCGTTGACGAGATAGGCCGCGCTCGAGGCGGCGCAGAAGGCGGCGAAGCAGGCGATGGCCTCCGCCCAGCGGATGGGGTCGCCCAGCTTCGCCGCAAAGACGATCCCGGCGAAGACGAGGAGGTTCTTGAGCCACTGCCTCGGGCGGAGCGACGCGACGACGGCGCGCGTCGTTCCCCGACGCGGGCTCAGCTCAATCGCTTGAGCAGCCCGAGCGCCTGCTGGTTCCATGGGACGCGGTGCGTGACGCCGGCGGTTCGGCCGAGCCGGCCGCGGTTGGCGAGGTACCAGTCGTAGGTCTCGATCAGGGCCTGCTCGTTCGAGAGGCGCGGCGTCCAGCCGAGCATGCGCTCCGCCTTCGACACGTCGACGAACGAGTCCTTGAACGCCGTCCTGTAGTGCCACTCGGCGAGCGGCGAGAGGCGGAGCTTCTCGAGCAGTCGCAGCGGCGGCACTGCGAGCCAGGGCGGCACCGGACGAAGCCGGGCGCCCGACCCGGCGTGGTCGATCAGCGCCTGGAGATCGGAGCGGACGGTGCCGAACTCCTTCGCACCGACGCTGAGCGCCTCGCCGGCGACCCGGGCGTCCGCCGCCCTCACGACCGCGTCGACGAGATCCTCGACGGCGAGAAGCTGATAGCGGTTCGACCCGTCGCCCAGGATGGGAATCCGCCTTCCCTCGCGAATCCAGTCGAACAGGATCTCGAAGACACCCAGCCGCTCAGGCCCGACGAACGTCTTTGGTCGGATGATCACGGTCTCGAGCCCGCGCCGAGCGAACTCGCTCGTGATCCGCTCGGCCGCGATCTTCGACTCGCCGTAGTGACCGACCCCGATCAGCGGGTCGTCCTCGGAGATCGGGTGCTTCGCCGGGACCCCGTAGACCGCCGTCGACGAGATGTAGATCGCGCGCCGAACGCCCGCCTCGAGTGCGGAGGCCATCGTCGTCGCAGTGCCTTCGACGTTCGCCGACCAGATCGCTTCCCGGGTGACCTGGATCGGCAGGGCGGCGGCGGCGTGGACGAGCACGTCCGCGCCCGCGACGAGGCGCATCACGTCCTCCGGCTTCCGCACGTCGCCGTGCAGTTCCTCCACCCTTCCTTCGAGCGGCGGGTCGTCGAGCGCCGCCAGGTCGAGCGTCCGCACCTCGTGACCGTCGGCAACGAGCCGGCGGCAGAGATGGAGCCCGAGGAAGCCCGCCCCTCCGGTGACCGCCCAGCGCGACATTCGGGGCAGACTAGCGCCAGCGTGCCGCTCGACAAGGAGCCGTCAGTCCGGGGACTGGTCGCCGAGCGGGACGCTGGCGCCTACGCGAACCTAACGTGGCGGCCGGCCGTCGCCAAGGCCGAGACGCGGGAGGCATTCCAAGGATGGCCGCCAGGTGCACGAGACCGTTGAACGAACGTCTTCGCCGTACTAGGTTCCGCAGGTGACGACCGAGCGGCACGGCGTACTCGCGAAACCAGACGTCCAGGCCACCCTGCTGGCCGAGGCGATCTCCGAGGCGCGGGTCGGCTTCGTCGTCTGGGACGACGACCGGCACTACGTCGCCGCCAGCGCCCGGGCGTGCGAGCTGCTCGGCTGCACGCTCGAGGAGCTGCTGGGCTCGGTCGTCGGCAGCCGGGCGACCGACGGCGACGAGACGATCGAGCGCATCAGACGAAGCCCTCTCTCGCGCGGACAGATCGTGATCGAGCGCTTCGACGGCCGTCCCATGACGCTCGAATACGTCACGTTTCGGACCCGCACCGCCGGCCTGCCGCACATGGCCAGCGTGATCTGGGAGGCCGAGGACTAGGACCGCCGCAAGGCGGCACTGACCATCCGGCTAGGCGAATCCTCGCCGGATTCCGGACTGGCCCGCTCTCGAGGTCGCCACTACGGTGCGACGCGAATCGGGCGGGAGCGAACAGAGCTTCAGCCGAAACCGGGTCGGGGAGGGACGTGCATGTTCCGAGTGGGGAGACGTGCGGAGACGATCGTCGTCGCCGCCGTGGTTGCGGCAGTTGCGACGGGCGGGCCTGCAGTGGCCGGCAGCGTCGTGACGTTCGCGAAGCAGGCGGGTAACTCGAAGACGGTCAACGGCATCGGCGCGTCGAAGACGCCCCGCGCCGGCATGCTCCTCCCGCTCAACGCGAAGGGATTGTTCCCGGCGCGCATCGTGCCCGCCGGGATTCCAGGAGCCGCAGGCGCCACGGGCGTGACGGGTCCGGCGGGTCCCGCAGGCGCGACAGGCGCCGCCGGTCCGCAGGGTGAGCGCGGCCTGACCGGGTTGACCGGGCTTGACCGGGTTGACCGGGCTTACGGGCGCGACCGGACCGGCCGGGCCGACTGGGCTGGCAGGCCCGACGGGGCCGACCGGGCCTCCCGGTGCGGACGGGGCACAGGGTCTTCAGGGCGCGAGTGGTCTTCAGGGGGCAAAGGGCGACGCGGGGGACAAGGGGGACAAGGGGGAGACGGGTGACACTGGTCACCCGGGCGCAAAGGGGGACACGGGGGAGCCGGGTCTTCCCGGGGCTAAGGGCGACGCTGGCGACCCCGGCGTCCCCGGGGCAAAGGGGGACACGGGCGGCAAGGGCGACACCGGGCCTGCCGGCGCCAACGGCACGGACGGGCTCCGCGGCGACGTCGGCCCGGCCGGCGCCGAGGGTCCCGTGGGCCCGGCCGGACCCCAGGGGCCGGTCGGCCCGCAGGGACCGGCCGGCGGCCTCGTCTATCCGGCGATCGTGGACATCAACCCGGTGCCACGGCCGAGCGCATCGCATCTCTGGAACGACGTCTTCGTCAACGACTCGGCCTGGAACAACGTCTACCGACGTTCGTATCCGGACGGCGACAGCTCGAGCTACATCGAATGGAAGGTGCCCCTCGGGGCGGGGACGTGGGACATCGAGGCGACTGTGATCACGACGGACGACGCGGGGATCATGACCTTCTCGCTCGACGGGAACGACGTGGGATCCGTCGACGGTTACGACGCTCTCCCGACTGCGTTCAACGTGCGCAAGGAGATCAACGGCGTCGACGTCGCGACCTCGGGCATCCACACCCTTCGGATCTCGACGGCGACGAAGAACATCAACTCGTACGGGTACTTCGGCTACCTCGTCTGGGTCCGGCTCGTCCAGCGGTAGGGCGGTCCACACAGCGGGGCGGCGGTCGCGGAGGGGCGGCCGCCGCTCCCGCGCACGATGCCGAGTGGCCCATGGGTAGCCATAGGCCGGCCCATAGGTATCCATGTACCGGCCCATGGGTACCCATGTGCCGGGGGATCAAGCTGGTTCGCCTCCCGGATAACCTTTCGATGTGCCGGACTTACCGCTCACGGGCGGCTGCAACTGCGGCGGCGTCCGCTACGAGATCAGCACGCCGCTCGTGTCGGCCGGCTATTGCCACTGCAAGCGGTGCCAGCGCCGGACGGGCGCGGCGGCCTCTCCGCAGGCCCGCATCGTGCCGGGCTCGCTGCGGATCGTCTCGGGCGAGGAGCTGCTGCGCGAGTGGGACCCCGGCGACGGTGGGTTTCCGAAAGTGTTCTGCTCCGTCTGCGGATCGTCGATGTGGAGCCGGAGCCCGGTGGACCCGGAGGTGATCAGCGTCCGGCTCGGCACCTTCGACGGCGACCCCGGCATCCGCCCCTCGCGCCGCACGTGGCTCGAGTCCGTCGCACCGTGGGAGCCGGTCCCGGAGGACGGGCTCGAGCGCCACACACACGGCGCCGCGTAGGCCGGCTCTACGCCGCGCCCATCGTGGTTACCTGTCGATCTTCTCGACCGTGATCGCGCGCTGGGTGCGGCCTCTCCCGATGAAGTTGAGCGACCAGCTGATGAGCGTCGCAAACCGGTTCTTGAAGCCGGTCATGAACGAGACGTGGACGACAAGCCACATCAGCCAGCCGAGGAATCCGGATACGCGGATCCCGTGGAAGCTGACGACGGCACGGCGCCGCGAGACGGCCGCCATGCTGCCCATGTCGCGGTAACGGAACGGCCGCTGCTCCTTACCCTCGAGCCGCCGCTTGATCGTCCTGGCTGCGTGGATGCCGGACTGCATGGCGACCTCGGCGACACCCGGAAGGTCGTCGAGGTTCATCATGTCGCCGACCGCGAAGACCTCCGGGTGTCCGGGCAGCGAGCAGTCCGGCTGCACCTTGATGCGGCCGGGGCGGTCGAGTTCCGCGCCGCAGGCATCGGCGAGCATCTTCGCCAGCGGCGAGGCCGCGACTCCAGCCGCCCAGATCTTGGTCTTCGCCGCGTAGCGCTGGACGGTGCCGTCGGGACCCTTGACCTCGACGCCGTCCGAGTCGACAGCGGTGACGATCGACCCGACGTGGATCTCCACTCCGGTTCGCTCGAGCTCGCGTTTCCCTTTCTCGGACAGCCGGTCGCCGAACGAGGCCAGGATCTCCTTGCCGCCCTCGAACAGGAGGACTCTCACGTCGGCCGGGTCGAAGCGCCGGTAGTTGTCCTTCAGCGCTCGTCGCGAAAGCTCAGCGATCTGTCCGGAGATCTCCACTCCGGTCGGCCCGCCGCCGACCACGACGAACGTCAGCCATGCTTGCCGCGCCTCGGGGTCGTCCTCGACCTCGGCCATCTCGAAGGCGCCGAAGATCCGTGCCCGCTGCTCGAGCGCGTCGGCCAGCGTCTTCATCCCGGGCGCCCACTCGGCGAACTCGTCGTGCCCGAAGTAGGACTGACCGACGCCGGCACCGACGATGAGGCTGTCGTACGGCAGCGTCGTCGCTCGGCCGTCCGGCCGAACGGCCACCACGCGCCTGGCTTCGAGGTCGATGGCGGTCACCTCCGCCATCTCTACCGACACGTTCCTGTGCCTCTTCAGCACGTCGCGTGTCGCCGGAGCGATCTCCCCTTCCGAGAGGATCCCGGTGGCCACCTGGTAGAGCAACGGCTGGAAGAGGTGGTGGTTCGTGCGATCGACGAGGGTCACCTCCACCGGCGCGCGTCGCAGGAACCGGGCCGCGAAGAGCCCTCCGAAGCCGGCGCCGACGATCACGACCCGATGTGTGTCCACGAACACACCCCACTCCAGGAGTCGCGACGGATCATCACCCCGATCGGATGACTTACGTCGGCGCGCGGCCGGTGACGGTCTGTCGACCACCCTCCGGCGTATCGTCGGACGGATTGGCCGGCCACCTGAAGCTCTACCCCGACGTTCCCGCGAAGCGCCGGTCGACGATCCTGCGTGATCTCACGCTCCTCGTCCTCGTCGCGTTCTTCGCGTGGACGGGTCTCAAGGTGTACGACGCGGTCGACGACCTCGCCGTGCTCGGCTCGGGCGTGGAGCAGGCCGGCCTCTCCGTTCAGAGCGGCTTCGGCTCCGCGGCTGACGCTGTCGACGGGATCCCCCTCGTGGGCGGCAGCCTGTCCGGTGCGCTCCAGGACGCCGGGCAGGGAAGCGGCGGGAACGTGGCGGCCATCGGCCAGAGAGGGAAGGACGAGGTGCACCAGCTGGCGCTGCTGCTCGGGCTCGTCGTGTTCGCGCTGCCGACGATGCTCTTGCTCGCGATCATGGTCCCTCCTCGCGTCCGGCAGATCCGGCTCCTGCGGGCCGCGAACGCCGCGCTGGTCGACACGCAGGACCCCGAACGACGCCGGCTGCTCGCGATGCGCGCCGCGTTCGGGCTCTCCTATGTGACGCTCGTCAGGTATACGCGTGACCCACTCGGCGACCTCGCCGCGGGACGTTACGACCCGCTCGTCGCCGCGGCACTCGAAGACGTCGGAATCCGCCGGCCGACGACCGGTCCGCCGGACTGACCGAGCTAGAGGCTTGATGTGAAACTCCGGCACGCACGGCTGGTGGGCCAGACGCGGCGCGGTTCAGCCGGCTCGGGCTTGCCCGTAGCAACCACTACGCGCGGCGCCCGATCCGCCTGAACCGCTTGATCTGGCACATCCCCGCACACACTCGAGTTTCACATCAAGCCTCTCGGTCTGTCTCACTCTCTGCTGGGAGCGGTCCGTGAACACGGTCCAGATCGCGCCTCCGAGTACGCCGCCCACGAGGGGTCCGACGAGGTAGATCCAGATGTGATCGAAGTCGCCGTTGTAGATCGCGGGGTCGAGTGAGCGCGCAGGGTTGTACGAGCCGCCCGATGCAGGCCCGACCGCGCTCACGGCGGTGAAGATGAAGAGGCCGATGAGGAGGGGCGCCATCACGCCCTTCCACGCGGCTCGGTCGTCGGTCGCGACCGTGCTGATCACCATCACAAAGAGCGCGGTGGCGATGATCTCGAGCAGAAGCGCGCCCCCGTCGGAGATGCCGGCACCCGGGTTCGTGTTCAGCCCGTCGGTGGCGCGGCTGGAATAGACGATCCCGATCGCGACGACGGCGAGGAATCCGCCGACGAGCTGGGCGACCCAGTACGGGATCACCTCTCTCACTGGAAACTTGCGCGCAGCCACGAGCCCGGCGGAGACCGCAGGGTTGAAGTGCCCGCCGGAGACCTGGCCGAGGGCCGTGATCGCGAGCGTGAGCCCCAGTCCGAAGGCCAGCGCGATCCCGAGCGAGCTGATCGCCGCCGTTCCCGATGTCAATCGAGACGGCGACCGCGCTGAAGCCCAAGAAGAAGAAGAGAAACGTCCCGAGCACCTCCGCCCCGAGACGGAAACCAAGCGATGGCGTGTCCACGGAATACCCCTCCTCGTTGTCGGAAGCTGCTCCGCGCCCCTCGGCGCACTCTCGTCGTCGATCATCTCGTACTCCGCAGGCGCTTGCTGTTCAGTGCGTACTCGCGCGCCGCGCCAGGGATTCGACCGGCTACCGCTTGCAGTAGTAGGTCAGTCCGCCGTACGTGACGCGCACCTTGAAGCCCGCGGCTCGCTTGGGGGCCGGCGACTTGACGCACAGCAGGCCCTGCCACCGGTACGTCGCGTGTTCGGAGGGGCACTCGTGCCTCGAGTGACACGGATCGCGGTGTGCGTACGCGGGTGCGGCGGCGAACGCCAAGAACGACAACGCGAGCGCGAGGCCGAGGAGCAGGCTCTTCCCCATGAGCAGATGTTGGGTCACAAAGTCACACAGCACAAGAGTCCGAGTGGGCTGAGCCTCACAGTGCACCGATCGTGCTCGCGCTTGGCGCATTCCGGCCTGCCGCGAGCCGATGCTCGCGCTCCAGCGCGGCAGCAGCGGCATCCGGGCTCTCGAAGCCGCCCTCACGGTCGAGTGCCGCTCTCTCAGGGAAGACGCCGTGCGGTCCAGGTCGCGTGGAGGGTCGAGGCGTCCACCGGCTGGTGGGTGTACTCCTCGCCGACCGCGGTCACCGCGAAGCCTGCGTCCTGGAGGGCGGCACGGACATCGGCATCGGTGTGGAAGTATTGCCGGTGCTGCTCGCTGAAGGGGTCACCGTCACGGGCCCGCGTGAGCTCGATCCTGGTGTCGCATGTGCGGGCGACGGGATCGACGACGCTGCTGATCACGAATTGGTTCCCGGCCGACTCACCCGCGACGACGGGGTTGGAGATGGTGAAGTTCATCATCGCGTCGGTGTGAAGGTCGAAGATGAGCCACCCGGCCGGCCGAAGCCGAAGAGCCGCCGCGGCCATCGTCAGTCGCAACTCGTCCGGCGTGAGGTAGTTGAAGCCGTCGAGCGTGGAGACCTCCGCGTCGAAGACACCGTCGACCGCCAGGTCGGGCAGGGTCATTCTGCTCAGGGCCACGTCTGGGCCGAGGCGCTCGCGAGCGAGGGCCAGCATCGCGTCGGATGCGTCGACGCCGACGACCCGGTACCCGCGCTCGATCAGCTCGTCGGCGAGGAGGCCCGTGCCGCAGCAGAGATCCAGCACGGAGTACACGCCGTCCGTGTCGGCACTCCAGAGCTCGTGGAGGAACGAGGCCAGGCGGTCATGGCAGGGGTCGACGACGATCTCGTCGTACACCCCTGCCAGCCGCGAGTACGCGCCGACGTGGCTCACAGCTACGCGGGCGCGGTCCGGTCAGATTCCGAGAATCTTGGCCTTGGCGGCCGTGAACTCCTCGTCGGTGAGCACGCCCTGGGTGTGAAGCTGCGCGAGGTTCTGGAGCTGTGCGTTCGGGTCGTCCGCCGACGGCTCCGGCGGCGGCGGCGCCTGCTCGTCCTGCTGCGCGTCCTGTTGGTCGTACTTGGCGGCCTGACGACGCTGCACGCGCCCGGACACTGCGGTGGCGGTTCCCGCGACGACGGCGGTGCGGGCTGCCATACGGACAAGTCCCATGTCGTTACCTCTCGATCTCGAAGTGGACGGGGTCTAGCTTGCCTGGAGCGCGGCTTCGACGACGTCGACCGGGATCCGGATCGAGTCGATCACCACGGCGTCCGCGGCCTGGAGGGCGTCGACCAGCTTCGCCGCCCAGAGGTTCTCGAACGCGACCAGGAGGGTCGAGCTGTTGGCCGGGAGGTCGTCGCTGACCTCCTCAGCGTCCTCGGGACCCAAGGCACCGGGTTGCGTGACGTCGATGGCGAGAAAGGCCGCGCCCTCCTCGTCCATGTCCGCCGCCGCGACGGTCGTCACGACGCCCTCCTCATCCTTGGTCACGAAGAGCAGATCGAGCACCCGGATCGTGCCGTTCTCCACAAGCTCCATGATCGCCGGGGCGATACGCCCGGTGAACTTGTTGCCCGGAAAACCAATGATGTACACGTCGACAGGTCCGGCTGCCATGTTCTCTCCTTGTTGGGGGGACGGCGCTCCAGGTCGAGACGCCCTCCCGCTGATCCCCGGAGCACGCCTCGTTTCGCAGCAGCAGTATACGCCGCCGCTCCCGTCTAGCCACGGGCGATACCCCGATCCGGGCTCCGGCGGACCTCGTCGTGTTGGGCCAGGGACAGCGTGATGTTCAGGGGAACGGCGGAGCGAACGAGAGCCTTGAGAACCTTCTCGTCAATCTTGTCGCCTTCGTAAAATCGATGGCGCGCCTGGCGTTGCCTTCCAGGCTCGAGTTGAACAGTCCTGAAGACTCTTCCGCGATGCATTGGTGACGGCGATGCCGGAGTGCTCAGGACGAGGACAACTCGACAACGCGCCTGCTGGCGTCGACGACGAGTTGGGGCTGTGTGATTGCGATCTCGTGACCGCTACCGGTGTTGGTGATGTGCTCAGCATTCAACTGGGCGGCGAGACGGTCCTGAGATTCAAGCCATCCCGGCCAGGTCGATCCGTCACCGACCTCAAGATCCCACGGGATCCCGTTGGCCGGGTTGCGAAACCAGGCCCCCTGTGGCGGACCGCGCCTCGCACCGAGTAAGCTCGACTGGACATCAGGGGGCTTGACGCTTGGCGACGATCGAATTCGACAAGGTCTCGAAAGTCTTCGACGACGGCACGCAGGCTGTCGCCGACCTCGATCTGACGATCGCGGATGGCGAGCTGATGGTGATGGTCGGCCCGTCGGGCTGCGGCAAGACGACGGCTCTGCGGATGGTCGCGGGCCTCGAGGAGATCACGGACGGAGAGCTCCGGATCGACGACCAGGTCGTCAACGATCTCACGCCGAAAGAGCGAGACATCGCGATGGTCTTTCAGAACTACGCGCTGTATCCGCACATGACGGTCGAGCAGAACCTCGCGTTCGGGCTGAAGCTCCGCAAGCTGTCGAAAGCGGAGATCACGCAGCGGGTCAAGGACGCTGCGACGGCCCTCGAGATCGAGGAGTTCCTCGAGCGAAAGCCGCGAGCCCTTTCCGGCGGTCAGCGGCAACGGGTGGCGATGGGGCGGGCGATCGTCCGCGAGCCGCACGCGTTCCTCATGGACGAGCCTCTATCGAACCTCGACGCCAAGCTGCGGGTACAGATGCGCGCGGAGATCCATCAGCTGCAGCGGCGCCTCGGCGTGACCACGATCTACGTCACTCACGACCAGGTCGAGGCGATGACGATGGGCGATCGGGTCGCAGTCATGCGCGGCGGCCGCCTGCAGCAGGTCGACACGCCGCAGGTGCTCTATGACCAGCCGGTCAACGAGTTCGTCGCCGGCTTCATCGGCTCGCCCTCGATCAACCTGGTCGAGGCCGAGCTGGAGCGAAACAACGGCGGTCTCGCCGTGACCTTCGGCAACCACCGGCTCGCCGTCGACGACCAGGCGGTGAGAAACCGCTCGGGCCTCGCGGACTACATCGGACGCACGTTGATCCTGGGCATTCGGCCCGAGGACCTGGAGGATGCGAGCCTGCAGCCCGATGCGCCGGCGGACCGACGGATCAAGACCGTCGCCGTCCTGACGGAGCCGCTCGGCGCCGAGGTGCTCGTCCACTTCGCGACCTCGGCGGTGGGAATCGTCTCGAGCGCGATCGAGGAGCAGGCCGCCGACGCTGAGGTGCATTTCGGGAGCGGCGATGGAGGGGAGGAGGCGAAGACCCGTCTCGTCGCCCGCGTCAGCCCGAGGACGCGCATCGCCGAGCAGCGCCCGATCGAGCTCGCGGTCGACACGAGCCGCCTGTATTTCTTCGACCCGGAGACCCGCGCGCGCATCTAGCCGAACCGAGCCGGCGGCGGTCGCTGCCCGCTTGGGATCTGTCAGCCCTTGACCGCTCCGGCCGTCAGGCCGGCAAGGATCCGGCGCTGCAACGCCAGGGTGAGCACGATCAGCGGCAACGTGACGATGACGGTCGCCGCCATGATCTCGCCCCACGGAATCTGGAACGCGCTCCCCGTCTTGCCGGTGAAGGTCGTGATCGCGACGGTGACCGTGTGCTTGTCCGGAGTCTCGGTGAACGAGAGCGCGTAGAGGAACTCCTGCCACGCCGCGATGAAGGCGAGCAGGCCTGCGGTGACGAGACCCGGAGCGACCAGCGGCAGCATCACCTTGTAGAAGACCTGGAACGGCGTCGCGCCGTCGATGTAGGCGGCCTCCTCGAGGTCCTTCGGCAGCGCCTGCATGAACGTCGTCAGGATCCACACCGTCAGGGGCAGCACGAGAACCATGTCGCTGAAGATCAGCGCATACAGCGTGTTGTAGAGATGGACGCGGTTGATCATCGTGTAGAGCGCACCGAGGATCGCGATCTGCGGAAAGATCGTCATCGACAGCATCAGGTAGAGCGACGTCGAGCGACCCCGGAAGCGGAAGCGTCCGAGGGCGTATCCGGCGAGCGATCCGAGCCCAAGCGCGATGATCGTGATCGAGCCGGCGACGATCGTCGAGTTGATCAGTGCACGCTGAAAGTCGCTGCTCGAGAGCACGGCGCTGAAGTTCGACCAGGTCGGATTGGCCGGGAAGTACCGCACGGGCGTCTTGAACAGCTCGGAGTCCGGTGTGAAGGCGGAGCGGATCGCCCAGTAGAACGGGAACGCGATGTACACGATGATGATCAGCAGGAGCAGGTAGAAGGGGATGCGCTTCACGAAGCGACTGCTGCGGCGCCGCCGCACACGCGCGCGCGCTTCAGTCCTCGATGCGGCTTCCGCGACGGTGCTCACTGCTCTTCCACCCTGATGAAGGTGACGTAGATGACGACGAAGAGGGCGATGATCAGGAAGATCGCGACGCTGATCGCGGCGCCGTAACCGACATTCCCGACCGAGACGATCGTGTTCTGGTCGTAGATCGCCATCGTCTGCGTGTCGACGCGGTTGCCGAAGAAGACGTAGAAGACGTCGAAGACCCGCAGCGCATCGAGTGTGCGGAAGATGAGAGCGACAAGGATCGCCGGCCGCAGAAGCGGCAGCGTGATCCGCCAGAACTGCAGGAGTTTGCTCGCTCCGTCGACGTCCGCCGCCTCGTACAGATCGTGCGGAATCACCTGCAGTCCCGCGAGCAGCAGGAGCGCGACAAACGGCGTCGTCTTCCAAATGTCTACTGCGGCGACGCTGGCGAGCGCCGTGCTCGGCTGCGAGATCCACGCGACGGGGTGATTGAGAATGTTCAGGCGAACGCCGACGTCGTTGACGACGCCGAAGATGTCGTCGTACATCCACTTCCACATCTGCGCGGAGACCACGGTGGGGATCGCCCACGGTACGAGCATGACGGCGCGCATCACGCCGCGGCCTTTGAAGTTGGAGTTCACGACCAGGGCGATGATCATGCCGAGGACGAACTCGAAACTGACGGTGATGACGGTGAACTTCACGGTCGTCACGATCGAGTCGCGGAAGATCGTGTCGTGGATCAGTGTCCTGTAGTTCTGCAGCCCGATCCACTTGGTCGGCTCGAGCGCGAGGAACTGCTTGTCCGTGAAGCTCTGGAAGATCGTCACCCCGAGCGGGTACAGCGCCACCAGCGCAACGACCACGAGCGCGGGCGCGAGCATGATCCAGGCGAGGCGCGTCTGCTTGCGCTGAAGCCGCCCGGATCGGCGGTGCCGGCGCCTGGGGCGGCGGCCGGCGGTGGCAATGTCGTCGTAGATCTCGGGCGAGTCCATCAGAGGCCAGGTGACGCCGCGGGAGGACGGGGCTCGCCCGTCCTCCCGCGGAGGTCGTCTACGAGTCGAACTACTTGATCAGGGGCTTCAGCCCGGCCGCTATTCCGGGAAGCACCGACGACGCCGGTGCCCCGTTCTCGATCCGGTTGATGCCCTGGTAGATGATCTGCGAGCCCTGGGCGTAGTGCGTCTTCAGGAAGCTCGCAGGCCGTGTCGCACGTGCCACCGTCGCGATCGCCGGCAGCAGGTACGGGTTGGCCTTGACGACCGCAGGGTCCTTCGCGACCGACGGGATCGTCGGCACGTTCGTGTTGAAGATCGCGTCGTACCGCTCGACGATCGGGCTCGTCAGATACCGAACCCACTCGATCGCGGCCCCCTGGTGCTTCGAGTACTTCGAGACAGCGACCTGCCAGCCGCCGACCGTCCCGACGGAGACGGCGCCGTTCTCGTGCGGGAGCACGGTGACGGCGAACTTCCCGTCGACCGCCGTGCCCTTGCTCGCGCCGTAGGCGTACGGCCAGTTGCGCATGAAGGCCGCATTGCCGTTGTCGAACGCGTTCCGGGCGTCCTCCTCCTGGTAGGAGGTGACGCCGCGGGGAGCGATCGTACCGACCCAGCCGCGGACCATGTCGAGGATCCCGGCAGCCTTCTTGTTGTTGATCGTCACGACGCCGTTGCGGACGATGTTCCCGCCACCGGCCGACGCGATCCATTCGAGCGCGTTGCAGGTGAGGCCCTCGTAGGCGTTCCCCTGCCAGACGAACCCATAGAAGCTCGAGTTGCTCGGCTGCTCGCCGTCCTGGATCTTCTTCGCCATCTGCCCGAGCTCGGTCCACGTCTTCGGCGGAGCCGAGTACCCGTACTTCTTGAGCAGGTCGGTTCGGTAGTAGAGGATCCCGAAGTCGCCGAACCACGGCATCGCGACGAGCTTTCCGTCGACGGTGTCGTTCTGGATGATGCCCTGCGCGTGCAGCTTTGCCTGCGCACCGAGGGCAGGCTTCAGGTCGACGAGAAACGGTGCGAAGGCGCCGGGCCAGACGACGTCCAGCATCGCCACGTCGATCGACGACGAATGGGACGAGAACGCCCGGGCGAGCTGCGCGTACGCTGCGTCGGAGGCTGTCGGGTGCGGGACGACCTTCACCTTGATGCCGGTGGCCGCCGAGAACTTCTTGGCGAGCGCGACGTCGCGCGTGTGGCTCGACCCCACGGCGTTGTCGCCGATGAAGGTGATCGACTGCCCGCCGTACTTCTTCTTGATTGCGGGCGCGTTCGGGACCGCCGGCGGAACGATGGCGGCCGCGGAGGCTGACTTCGCCGACTTCGCAGGCTTCGCGGTTCCCGCTGAAGCGATGCTCAGCGAGACGAGCAACGCCAGCAGAGCGACAGCCCCTGCCATTGGAACCAGTACGCGGGGTTTCACGTGACTCACGTTCCTTTCCTCGGACTCGGCCCGGAGGCCGCGGGGCACAAGAGGGGGGTCTTCACGAGGTTAACACCATGGCGTAGTCCATCGTCAACAAACAGTCCGACCGGCGAGGCACTCGCGCGCGGAGAGCGTCGAACACCCTGAACCTCGTTGCGAGGGGAGCGCCTGGCCGCGCTCCGGCTGCGAGGCGCGGGCGCGCATGGCAGGCTCCCCGCCGCCGGGATGCCCTGGTTCATGAGGGTCTTCGGGCGCGACACGATCATTGCCTCTCTGTAGACGCTGGTCCTCGGGCCGGAAGCGGCGCAGGCTGCCCTCGAGGCCCTGATCGAGCTCCAGGCGACGAAGGATGACGCTCTGGCAGTGGACCGGCGACGCGACGCTTGCCGCGCGATTCAAGGCTCCGGCGCTCGCCGCCCTCCGAGTGGATCGACCGCTACGGCGACCGCAACGGCGACGGGTTCGTCGAATACGAGCGGCGAACCGACCGAGGGCTGCCGAACCAGTCGTGGAAGGACCTGACTGACTCGCAGCGTTTCCCGGGACGGGAAGGCGCAGACGCCGATCGCGCCGTGCGAGGTACAGGGCTGCGTGTTCGATGCGAAGCGGCGACTCGCCGAGATCGCGCGAGGCGCCTGTGACGAGCGCGCGCTCGCGGACCGCCTCGACCGCGAGGCCGACGAGCTTCGTGACCGCTTCGACATGTCGACCGGCGACGCCTCCTACAACGCGATCAGCTATCACAACGGGTCGGTCTGGCCCCACGACGGCTCGCTGATCGCGTTCGGTCTCGGCGCGGTACGGACGGTCGCCGGAGGCGCACCGGATCGCCGTTCCTGATCGCGTACCCGGTCGCAGCGCATCCACTGGCGTAGGGCGCGGGAGAAGCCGTTCTGCTGCTGCAAGTGGGCTCGGGCTGCAGCCGAATCGCGCGACACGCACGCTGGAGGCGGTCGCGCCGCCCGACCTGCCCGCATGGATCGGCTCGATTGCGCTCGGAGGCGTCCGCGCTTTCGGGCGGTCATGGGAAGCGCACCGCGAGGACGGTCGCGTGAGCGTCGCGGCCTCCTGAGCGGCCGGCTCAATACCCGTCGAGCTTGCCGATGTGAATCCCGAGCGCCACCCCGGCACGACGAATCCGATTTGCGCCTTGCCCCAGGTACCGGTCGGCACGTCGCGCATCCCGCGTCGCCGCCGCGACGTTCCCGCTGTCGTTCTCGCTGAAGTCGATCTGACTCCCGACCCCTTTCCGGGTCAACTCGAACCCCACGAGGGCGACCTCTCTCGCCCGTTCCACCGCCGTAGTCGACCCGCGCTCGCCGCGAAGCCTCGCGACGATGCGGCTCAGCTGGGCATCAAGCCTCTTCCGATCATGGGTCGTCTGAATCTCCTCGACGCCGCGGAGCAGGTCTCGCTTGACGGCAGCATCCGCTGTGCTCATTCCGGACCGCGAGGAGCCACAGCCGCAGACCAGCATGAGAGCCATCAGCCCGGCCGCCGCGCGGCGAAGGCTCGTCAGGGAGTGCGAAGGTGGCGCAGTTCCCGCCATGCCTGCTGACACTCTGCTGACAGCGAGGGGCAGTCAAGGCCCTCTCCGTTGCTCAAAGATACGGAAACCCCCCGGCTAGCGGGGGTTTCCGAGGTGGGCGGTACTGGGCTCGAACCAGTGACCCCCAGCTTGTCGAGCTGGCCGCTGGTGCCAACGGAGGCCAGCGGACGCCTGCGGCCGCATGGGTCACGTCCCGTAGCGTGGTGTAACTGGGCGTCGGACGGAGCCGGTTGATGGGTCCGGCCACCGCGGCGCTGAGACTCGTTGGTTCCTGCCAAGGATCGACGAGAGGAGAGTCACCGCGATGGCCGAGACGAAGAGGATGACGTCCGAGCAGGTCGTCGGCTACCTGCTCGAGGGCGAGGGGCTCGATTTCCTGCGCGAGTCGCTGAGCTGGGTCGTGCAGCAGTTGATGGAGGCCGAGGTCACCGAGCTTGTCGGCGCGGCGCGTGGCGAGCGGGCGCCGGAGGAGCGGCTGACGCACCGCAACGGCTATCGGGCGCGGTCGTGGGCGAGACGGGCGGGCGAGCTCGAGTTGGCGATCCCGAAGCTTCGGCGGGGCAGCTACTTCCCGAGCTTCCTCGAGCCGCGCCGCCGCTCCGAACAGGCGCTCGTGTCGGTTGTGCAGGAAGCGTACGTCGCCGGCGTCTCGACCAGTAAGGTCGACCAGGTTGTCGAGTCGCTGGGGCTGCGGATCTCGAAGAGCGAGGTCTCGCGGATCTGCCAAGGCCTCGACGAGCAGGTGGACGCCTTCCGCAATCGGCCGCTCGAAGGGTCGTATCCGTATCTGTGGCTCGACGCCAAGGTGGAGAAGGTCCGCGACGGCGGCCGCGTCGTCCGCAAGTGCCTGGTGCTCGCCTACGGCGTGCACGAGTCTGGCTACCGCGAGGTGATCGGCCTCGATGTCGGCGAGGCGGAGACGGAGG
>CAVVCG010000049.1:0-209940 GCA_963746655.1 uncultured Actinomycetes bacterium
AGTTCGGCACGAGCTACACCTCACCCGGCCTGGCCTGCGGGACGAGCTACACCCTGGGCGTCGACGCGTACGACGCTGCGGGGAACCGGTCGGCCAAGACGGCCGTCACCGGGGCGACGGCCGCGTGCCCGCAGGCACCGCCTCCGAGCAGCGGGACGGCGAACCTGTGGGTCGACACGAACGGTGGCTCCTGTGCCAGGCAGGCGTCGGCCGGGTCGTATGTCGACGCGCAGGCGTGTGCGTCGCTGAACGCCGCCTACCTGGCTGCTCAGGCGGGTGACCGCGTCCTGATCAAGGGAGGCAGCTACGGCGCGCAGACGATCAACGATCGCGCCCGACCTCGCGACCGGGTCGGCGCCGGTGGAGTTCCATCCGGCTCCCGGCGAGTCCTTGACGATCACCGACTCGCTCGACGTGAAGACGCACGACGTCCTGATCGACGGCGGCGACAGCGCCGGCGTGGACGAGGCGAACCGCATCCAGGTGAACGGCGACCCGAACGGAGACCAGGCCGCCGACTTCGGCTGGGGCGACAACTCGCCGCGCGTGACCGGCAACGTGATGGAAGACATTCACGCCCGGAACGTCTATTACGACGACGAAAGCCACGGGAACAACTTCCGCTACGGCGAAGTGGGTCCTTCGACGCTCGGCGGGCCGAACCTCTGCTCGGATCTCGTCCAGTCGGGTGAGGCGCAGTTCACGGTCGAGTTCAACACCGTCCACGACAACAGGGGCGACGGTTGTGGCGGCGCGCACATCGACGCGATGGACCTCAACCCCGACAACAGCGGGTCCAGTCGTACGCGGGAACCGCATCTGGTGGTGCGGCACGCAGTGCATCTTCACCGGCGACCCCGGGAAGCTCCTCGTTGAGAACAACATGATCGAGGAGACGAACGCCTGCGGCAGCGGCTGCGACGGCCCGCAGGAGATCGCGATCATGGGCGATCTCGTCCTTCGTTACAACACAATCGAGGGAGATGTCGGGATCGGCGGCTGTTTGAGTTGCAACCCGATCCGTCCTGGGAATGCCAACGCCTACGGAAACGTGTTCCTGGGCGGCGGCGGCTGCGAGACTGACACCCGGGCTAACAGCATCGTGGTCTGTGACCGCAACGTTTACACGGCGAACCCTGGCGGCACGAACGCAAAGGTCTGCACGCCGCGGCTCACCAACGGCAGCCTCTACACCGACGTCGACCGGCAGGCCGACTACCACCTCGCCTCCAACGACACCTGCGCGCTCGGCGCAGGCAACCCCAGCAACTACCCGCCGCTCGACATCGACGGCGAGACCCGCCCGCTCGCCGGCACACCCGACGCCGGCGCCGACGAGAGATAGGAACGCGCAGAAGCGATAGGAACCGCGTCAGACTCGCGCTAGGATCACCGCTCGGCCCCGGGTAACTGGGGCCGAGCGGCCCTCTCGTTCACATGCGGATCCTGTTGGCAACAACACTCTTGCTGGTCGTCGTGCTGCTCGGGGCGCCGGCCGCGGCACCGGTCCCGCAGCCAACGCTCGCCGTCTCGACGACCGGCTCCGACGCGGGACGCTGCACCTCCTCCGCCCCGTGCCGCAGCTTCCAGCGGGCGTACGACGTCGCGAGGCCGGGTCAGGTCGTCGAGGTTGCCGCCGGCGGCTACCCCGAGCAAACGCTCGCCGGGACGAAGGCCAGCGGCAAGGTGACCTTCAGGCCGCGTCCGGGCGCGAAGGTGCGCCTCGGCGCGCTGAAGGTGCACGCCGACAACGTCGAGGTGCGCAGTATGCAGATGCTCGAGTGGAACGCGTATGAGGAGTCGACCGGATTCACCGCGCGTAACCTCGACGTCGGCTGGTTCGGCATCTGGGGCTCGCACAACACATCTGTGATCGGCGGCGACGTCGGGCCGTCGCTCGTCGGCGGCGAGTTCCACACCGTGTGGATCACGTTCGGCGACCACGACGGCGAACCGCGCAACCTGCTGATCGACCACGTGTACTTCCACGACTTCAGCAAGGCGAAGGAAGGCGAGCACACGGAGTGCATCTTCATCACCGGCGGCAACGGCGTCACGATTCGCAACTCGCGCTTCGTGCGCTGCGACGTGTTCTCGATCTTCGCCGGCACGCCGTGGTGGAAACAGGGCCTGCCGCCGCTGCGCAACGTCACGATCGAGAACAACTCGTTCGACGCGTCGACCTGGGGCGGCTCGTACAACTGCTGCTCGTACGCGATCCGATTCGGGGGCGACTGGTCGCGCCTGGACAACTTCCGCTTCGCCTACAACTCGTCGAAGATGCCGGTGTCGTTCGGCAACACGGACACGCCCCGCTCGAACTTCCTGATCGTCGGCAACGTCTACCCGAACGACGGCTGCGGCACGGGCGAGACGTACCGCTACAACGTGATCATCGGCGGCCCGCGGTGCAGCCCGACCGACCGGACGGTGCCGAACCTCGCCGCGGCCGGCTTCATCGCCCCGTTCGCCCGCGAGCCCGACCTGCGCCTGAAGCCCGGCAGCCGCGCCGTCGACGCCGGCGACCCGAGAGACTTTCCGCCCCGCGACCTCACCGGAAAACGGCGCCCCGCCGGCCGTGCGCCCGACGCGGGCGCATACGAGCGGTAGACCGCCCGAGTTCGACCTATCCGACCAGGGGTTGCCCGAGGGCAACGGAGTCCTAGCCGCACTCGGAACGGGTCCTCCCTCGAAGGAGTGATGCAGGCGGTCGAGAAGCGGCCCGATACCAGGCGCGTCTAGACCCCTACCTCCAGGAGCGTGCAATGGGAGCCGCACCCATTCGCAAGCGAACTCGAGGTGCCATCGCCGCAGCCGTCGCACTCGTCGCGTTCTGCGGGCTGGCCTTCAACGCCGCAGCAGTCACCAAGCCTTCGTCCGTGTGGGGCATCCAGTTCCCCGCGGGCAAGAAACTCGCGACCGCAGACCTCGTGCGCCTGCACAAGCGCGGTCTGAACGCACTCGTCGCCGATCCCTCCCGCTTCGACGCCGCGGGGCGCACAGCAGCTCGTGGGCGCCGCCCGGCGAGCCGAGATGGTCGTCGCCTTCCCCGTGCCCGCGAAGACGCGCACGGCCGCCCAGTGCGCGGCGGCACGGAAGGCCGCGGCGGGAACGTGCGCGCTGCTCGTGAAGACGCCGAAGGCGGCGGTCAAGCTTGCCCGCCGCAACGTGGCCGACTACGCGGTGCTCCCGCTCGGCTCGCTGAAGCAGCTCAACTTCCTGCAGGGCGTGAAGGCGAAGACGCACATCGTCGCCGTCGCCCGCCCGTCCGTCCGCAAGCTCAACCGCCCGGCCTGGGTGCACGCCGTGAAGGTCGCGGCCGCCGACCCGGTGCTCGACCTGGTCGCCGCCGTCGACTCCACGTCGCAGCCCACGCTCGGCACGTACCTCGGGATCGTCGACGACGCGCGCGGCTCCACGAAGACCATCGCGTCGGCTCCCGACGACCCCCCGACCGCGCCGGGTCCCATCGCCGTCTCGAACGTGACGGCCACGAGCGTCACGCTCAGCTGGCCGCCCTCGCAGGACGACGGCCAGGTGGCCGGCTACGGCGTCTACCGCAGCGGCCTCCTCGTCGGCACGGTGACGACGCCGCAGCTCACCGTCGCGGGACCTCGCGTGCGGCACCGCGTACAGCTTCGCGGTCGACGCCGTGGATGACGCAGGACAGCCCTCGGCCAAGGTCACCGCCTCCGTGACGACCGCCTCCTGCGGCGGCGGCGGCGGTGGTGGAGGCGGAGGCCCGAGCCCCGACGTCCTGCCGCCCAGCGCGCCGCTCGGCGTTGCCGTCTCGGCCGCCTCGCAGACGAGCATCACGCTCACCTGGCTGGCCTCGACCGACAACGTCGGCGTCACGGGCTACGGCGTGTACCGCAACGGCACGATCGTCGGCACGACCGCGCTCCTGACCTCCTCGGTCTCGGGGTTGACGTGCGGGTCGTCCTACACGCTCGCCGTCGACGCCTACGACGCGGCGGGCAACCGCTCGACGGCGACGTCAGTGACGGCCTCGACGACGGCGTGCGGGCCGCCCGCGGACACCACGCCGCCGTCGGTACCCGGCGGCCTCGGCGAAGACCGGGTCGACGACCACGAGCATCACGATCACGTGGACGGCGTCGACCGACAACATCGCTGTCACCGGGTACGGCGTGTACCGCGGCGGGACGCTCCAGCAGAGCGTCACCGGAATGACGGCGACGCTGACCGGGCTCGCCTGCTCGACGAGCTACTCGCTGCAGGTCGACGCGTTCGACGCCGCGGGCAATCGCTCCGCGAAGGCGACGCTGAGCGCTTCGACGAGCTCGTGCCCGCCCGACACGACGGCCCCTTCCGTGCCGACCGGGCTGACCGTGGGCACGAGGACCACGACGTCGATCGCCCTTTCCTGGACGGCGTCGACGGACAACATCGGCGTGACCGGCTACGGCGCCTACCAGGGCGCAACGCTGCAGGGCTCGCCGACGTCGACGAGCTACACGTTCACGGGCCTCGCGTGCGGGACGAGCTACACGCTCGGCGTCGACGCCTACGACGCGGCGGGCAACCGCTCGGCAAAGGCGACCGTGATCGCCTCGACCAGCGCGTGCCCGGACACGACCGCGCCTTCGGTGCCGACGGGCCTGACCGTCGGCGCGACGGGCACGAGCACGATCGCCCTCTCCTGGACGGCATCGACGGACAACGTCGGCGTGACCGGCTACGGCGTCTACAACGGCACGGCCACCGCGGGCAACCCGACAGCCACGTCGTACACCGTCACGGGCCTCTCGTGCGGGACGTCGTACAGCCTCGCGGTCGACTCCGTCGACGCAGCGGGCAACCGCTCCGGCAAGGCGACGCTGAGCGCGTCGACCGCGGCCTGTGCCCCGCCGGCCGACACGCTGGCGCCGACCGTGCCCGGCAACTTCACCGTCGTCGGGACGACGACCGACTCGATCAGCGTCAGCTGGAGCCAGTCGATCGACAACGTCGGCGTCTCGAGCTACGGGCTCTACCGCAACAACACCCTGGCCGGCTCGGCCCCGGGCACCGGCTACACGTACTCGAGCCTCGCCTGCGGGACGACGTACACGCTCGCCGTCGACGCCGTCGACGCGGCGCAGAACCGGTCGGCCAAGGCGACGATCAGCGCGTCGACCGCGGCGTGCCCCGCCCCGACGGACACGCAGGCGCCGTCCACGCCGACGAACCTGCGCTCGACGGGCTCGACGCCGGCATCGATCTCGATCGCGTGGAACGGGTCGACGGACAACGTCGGCGTGACCGGCTACCGCGTCTACAACGGCACGGCCACCGCGGGCAACCCGACAGCCACGTCGTACACCGTCACGGGCCTCTCGTGCGGGACGTCGTACAGCCTCGCGGTCGACTCCGTCGACGCAGCGGGCAACCGCTCCGGCAAGGCGACGCTGAGCGCGTCGACCGCGGCCTGTGCCCCGCCGGCCGACACGCTGGCGCCGACCGTGCCCGGCAACTTCACCGTCGTCGGGACGACGACCGACTCGATCAGCGTCAGCTGGAGCCAGTCGATCGACAACGTCGGTGTGGCCGAGTACGGGCTGTACCGGGCGAATCAGTTCGTCGGGACGGCGTCGGGCACCTCGTTCACGTTCACTGGTTTGTCGTGCGCCACGAGCTACGCGTTGGCCGTGGACGCGGCGGATGCGGCCGCCAACCGTTCGGGGAAGGCGTCGATCACCGGCTCGACCACGGCGTGCGCTCCGGCCGGACCAGGGGAACGCGAACCTGTGGGTCGACACGAACGGTGGCTCCTGTGCCAGGCAGGCGTCGGCCGGGTCGTATGTCGACGCGCAGGCGTGTGCGTCGCTGAACGCCGCCTACCTGGCTGCTCAGGCGGGTGACCGCGTCCTGATCAAGGGAGGCAGCTACGGCGCGCAGACGATCAACGATCGCACCAACCTCGCGACCGGGTCGGCGCCGGTGGAGTTCCATCCGGCTCCCGGCGAGTCCTTGACGATCACCGACTCGCTCGACGTGAAGACGCACGACGTCCTGATCGACGGCGGCGACAGCGCCGGCGTGGACGAGGCGAACCGCATCCAGGTGAACGGCGACCCGAACGGAGACCAGGCCGCCGACTTCGGCTGGGGCAACAACTCGCCGCGCGTGACCGGCAACGTGATGGAAGACATTCACGCCCGGAACGTCTATTACGACGACGAAAGCCACGGGAACAACTTCCGCTACGGCGAAGTGGGTCCCTCGACGCTCGGCGGGCCGAACCTCTGCTCGGATCTCGTCCAGTCGGGTGAGGCGCAGTTCACGGTCGAGTTCAACACCGTCCACGACAACAGGGGCGACGGTTGTGGCGGCGCGCACATCGACGCGATGGACCTCAACCCCGACAACAGCGGGTCCGTCGTACGCGGGAACCGCATCTGGTGGTGCGGCACGCAGTGCATCTTCACCGGCGACCCCGGGAAGCTCCTCGTTGAGAACAACATGATCGAGGAGACGAACGCCTGCGGCAGCGGCTGCGACGGCCCGCAGGAGATCGCGATCATGGGCGATCTCGTCCTTCGTTACAACACAATCGAGGGAGATGTCGGGATCGGCGGCTGTTTGAGTTGCAACCCGATCCGTCCTGGGAATGCCAACGCCTACGGAAACGTGTTCCTGGGCGGCGGCGGCTGCGAGACTGACACCCGGGCTAACAGCATCGTGGTCTGTGACCGCAACGTTTACACGGCGAACCCTGGCGGCACGAACGCAAAGGTCTGCACGCCGCGGCTCACCAACGGCAGCCTCTACACCGACGTCGACCGGCAGGCCGACTACCACCTCGCCTCCAACGACACCTGCGCGCTCGGCGCAGGCAACCCCAGCAACTACCCGCCGCTCGACATCGACGGCGAGACCCGCCCGCTCGCCGGCACACCCGACGCCGGCGCCGACGAGCGGTGACCTCTCGACGCGCCCACATCACTTGACCGTAATTGGGCATCGAAATACGATTCTCCGCCGATGCCAGATGATATGTCGGTTGATGAGGAGCGCTGGAAGCGAGCGCAGGCGTGGGAGCTCGAGTTCTGGCGTCGCGAGCAGAAGCGGACGGGCTGGAAGAAGGTCGTTTTCCCGTTGGCTCGTCCGGTGCTCAGCGTGCTCCGGTCGACGCGTGTCACCGGAGACGACTGGAACCTGTGGTGGCGAGAGCAGTTCGAAGGGTACGCTTTCCTGCCCGCGCACCTCGGTGATTTCATCGAGCTTGGCTCCGGTCCCTACACGAACACGCGGCTGATCCTACGCGGGCGCACCGCCGACCGTATCGTCTGCAGTGATCCGCTCGCGAAGGAGTACATCACGTTCGAGGGCCGATGGCTCAGCGAGGCCGTCGCAAAGGGGATCGTCGAAATCGACGATCACCCCGATGCGAAAAATGCCCGTTCCCCCCAGCGTCTTTCGACGTCGTCGTGATGATAAACGTGCTCGACCATGTGATGGATGCAGGAACTTGTCGATGCGGACGGCAATCGCGCTGGTGAGGCCCGGGGGTTACTTCGTCTTCGGCCAGGATCTCGCGGATCCCGACGCCTTCGGGAAATATGAGTGGTTCGACGAGGGCCATCCAATCCGACCGACCGCCAGCGACCTCGAGTCGCATCTCGCGGAAGTCACGACCGTCTTCAGCAGGACCGTACCGCCACGAGATCCGCGCTTGCAGACCGGTGTGCTGGTCTACGCCGGCCGGTGTGCCTGAGGACGCGTTGGACGTCGACTGTGCGGCCTCGCGCGGCATGAGCGTCAACCGACCGTCGCGAGGCCCCGCTCGGCGGTCGACATCGCGGTCAAGACGGCCTCGATCACGTCGGCGACCTCGCGGGCGAGGCTCCGCCGCTCGAGGGGGCTGCGACGGCCCGCAGGAGATCGCGCTCATGTGCGACACGGTCGTTCGGCACAAGACGGTCGAGGGCGACGACGGCTACGGCCGGCAGCGACTGCGGCCCCACGCGGCCGGGTAACGCCACCATCTCCGGCAACGTCGCAGGCAGAACCCCGGCAACTTACCGCCGCTAGACCTCGACCAGGAAAGCCGCCGCAGGGCGCGCCGGACGCCGGCGCCGACGAGCGCTAGCGGGTCACAGCCCGCACAGGCCGGAGAGCTCGTCCGCGCCGCATCTGCCGGTCAGCCGCGCGAAGAACGTCGCGACGACCGTCACGGTCGCCGTCACGGGCACGAACACGCGGCGGCCGCGCAGCGCGTGGGACTCGGGCTCGCCGGCGCGCGCGAGCGAGGCGAACCCCTCGTCGACGATCGCGTGCAGCGGCGCGTCGCCGGTGACGACCGACGAGCACCGGCCGCGGCCTGTCGTCGACCGAGCCGCGGATCGCTCGAGCACCCGGCGGAGGACCGTCTCCGTGAACGGGTTGTAGAAGTAGAGGATCGCCGGCTCGTCCGGCAGCTCGTAGTCGAGCGCGTCCGCACAGACGAGCTCGAACTCGTGGCAGTGCTGCCTGTCGCTGCGGAACCCGGCGACGTTCCGGCGGGCGATCTCGGTCAGCTCCGGCGAGAACTCGACGCCGACGACGCGCTTGAAGGGAAACTCCGACGCGAGCAGAAGCGCCCGGCCCTTTCCGGCGCCGAAGTCGACGAAGACGAAGTCGCGGTAGTCGATCGGCAGGCGCCGCAGGAGGTCGCGGAAGTGATCCGGGTCCGACGCCTGGTAGCGCACGCCGTGCTCGCGGTTCGGGCTCTCGATCGTCAGCGTCTGGAGGCGCACGATCCCCTCCGTCTCGACGCCGTGCAGCCGGTCGAACGCGCGCTCGACGGCGCGATACCGTTGCCGTTCCCGCATCGCGGAGAGCTCGCGCGCCGCCCGGCGTGCCGTTCCGGCGAGCCCATGGCGGCGGAGGGCCCGTCGGAGGCGGTCGACGATGAGCGGCATCAGGTCATGGCGTATGCAGGGAGGCGGGTCGAGGGCGCGCCGGCGGCCGCCTCGTCGACGGATTGTAAGAGCTCCACCAGCTCGCGCATCAGCTGCCGGCGCTCGAGGCGCGCGAGCAGCTGCTCCGACGGCTCGGGCGGGCTGTCCTGCGCCGCGATCGCGGCCAGGATCTCGCGCTTCATCCCGGCGACGTCGTCGGGCTCGCAGATGCGAGCAAGGCGTGATTCCTCGAGGTAGTCGCGCGCATCGCCGGGCGGCACGGCGGCGAGGATCGGCCGGCGCGAGCCGAGGTACTCGTACGTCTTGCAGGGGACGATCGTCACGCGCCGCCCCTCGGGCATGTCGTGCATGGGCAGGAAGAGGAGATCCGCCGAGCGGATCAGCTCGATCGTGGCGCCGTGGGAGAGGAAGCCGTGCTCGTGCAGGGCCGGGCAGTCGGCGAGAGCGGCGCGGTCGCCGTCCGTGAGCCGACCGGCGATGTGCAGCTCGATCTCGAGCTCGGGGTGCTCGCGGAGCAGCTCCTGGAGCGCCTGCTTCAGGTAGACGAGCGAGCGCGTCAGGACGTTGACACCGGGGATCGAGCCGCCGAGCGCGCGCCGGAGAGGTCCTCGTCCGCGCCCGAGGTCCGTGTGCAGCGAGCCGGTGTGCACGATCCGGAAGGCGCCGGGCTCCCGGGCCGGGGCCGGCCCGTCGAAGTCGCTCGCGTCGTAGCCGTTGACGATCGACGTGACGTGCTTCCTCGCGAGACGCGGAAAGGCGGCCCGGACCTTCGCCGCGGCTTCCGGTGTGTTCATGACGACCGCATCCGCCGCGTCGAGGGCTCGCCCCATCGTGCGGCGCTCGAGCCGCGCGTGGAGCCCTGTCTCGTGGACGAGCATCTCGTCCAGCGCCCACGGATCCTCGAGGTCGAAGACGAGAGGACGCCCGAGCTTCTGCGCGATCGTCGCGGCCGCCCCTGCCGTGGAGTACGGGGACACGGACGCGTAGACGACGTCGGCGTCCCTCCCCACGTCGAGGGCGAGCGGGATCGCGTGCTCCTCCCACCAGCGCTGCCACACGCGCGTCAGCCGCAGCCAGCGCTGGACGCGCGAGCCCGTCCACGACGGCTCCGGCCCCGGCAGCCGGTGCACGTCCACGTCGCGCGAGACCTCCGCGGACATCGTCTCGTCGAAGGGCGCCCAGCGGTGGTCAGGGCTCCCGGGACCGGTGATCACCGTCAGCCGGTAGCCGAGCTCCGGCAGGTAGCGCGCCACCTTCGTGTTCCGCTGCACGCCGGCCCCGCCGAGGGGCGGGAAGTGGTACGCGAGGAAGAGGACGTGCTTCACCGGACCGCCTCTTCGCGGGCGAGCGAGACGCGCAGGGACCTCGCGTGCCCGAGCCGCGCGGCGCGCCCGCCGCGCCCCACGAGCATGTGCGTCGCCGCCTCGAGCGCGATCCCGACGCGCTCGGCGAGCGCGCCTAGCCTGCCGCGGTGCAGCCGCGCGTAGCGCACCCTGCTGGCCGCGAGCATGGGCAGCATCGCGCTGCGCGGCGCGGAGCCGCCGCCCTCGTGCACGACCACGGCCGCCGGCTCGAACCAGACCTGGAGGCCCGCGTCGTGGATCCGGCGGCAGAGATCGATGTCCTCGCAGTAGAAGAAGAAGCCGTCGTCCCAGCCGCCGAGCTGTGCGAGCACGTCGCGACGCGCGAGCATGCACGCTCCGGAGACCCAGTCGTGCGGCCCCGGGAGTCTCGTAGGCCTCGGCTTCCCGCACCTTCTCGTCGGCCCACGGCGCCCTGGGCGCGAGCCGGTGCAGGAAGAGCGCCTGGGCGTAGGTCGAGCGCAGCCGCGGGAAGCGGCGCAGCGAGTGGTGGAGCTCGCCCCGGCTGCCGACGATCCGGGGTGCGACGAGCCCGACGGTCGGACGCGACTCGAGCACGTCCACGAGCCGACGCAGCGACTCCTCGTCGATCGCCGCGTCCGGGTTGAGGAACAGCACGTACGGGCTCTCGCCGGCCCGCCAGCCGAGGTTGCAGCCCCCGGCGAAGCCGAGGTTCTCCGGCGAGGCGACGGCGCGCACCGGCAGATCGGCGACGGTGGCGAGGCCGGCGTCGGACGACGCGTTGTCGACCACGATCACCTGCACCCAGTCCAGCTCGCTCAGCGGCTCGACACAGCCGCGCAGGTGGTCGGCGCTGTTGTACGCGACGGTGACGACGTCCAGGAGCGCCATCTAGCGACGCCCCAGCGACTCGCGGACGCGCAGCGGCAGATAGCGGATCGCCTGCTGCTCGCGCAGGTACGCACGCACGTCGGCGTCGGCGTAGCGCGGCTCGCGGTGCGCGGTGGCGCGCGCGTAGCCCCAGAGCATCGCGAGCGCGGCCGGGTCGCGGTCGCGCAGCGCTCGGCCGAGCGTGCGGACGAGAAGGTACGAGAAGCGGTAGCCCATGAAGTGCGCGCACCGGCCCTCGGCGATCCAGCGCCTGGTCGCGCCGCCGTCGCGGGCGCCGACGCCGCGGTGGTGGTCGAAGCGGAGCCCGGCGACGCTCGCCGTCCGCCAGCCGAGCACGCTCGCCTTCAGCTCGTCGACACCGTCCCAGCCGACGGACTCCGGCAGCGGGCCGACGGCGCGCAGGCAGTCCGCGCGGTAGGCGCGCGTGGCCCCGCGAACGTGGTCGCCGGTCACGTGCCGCGCGACCCATTCGCCGTCCTCCAGCTCGTAGCAGATGCCGCTCGCGATGCCGAGCTGCGGATCGGACTCGAACTCGCCGACCAGCCGCTCGAAGTAGTCCGGCGCGAAGGAGACGTCGGCGTCGAGCTTCACGACGACGTCCGGGCGTGCCCGTCGAGCACGCGCGTAGCCCGGCGTTGAACGCCCTCACCACGGGTGCGCCCGGCGCCATCGCGGAGCCGGGAACGCGCGTCGAGGAGATCCACGCGTGCCGCTCCGCGAGCGTCGCGATCAGCTCCGGGGTCTCGTCGGTCGACCCGTCGTCGACGATCACCCAAGCCGTCGGCAGCTGCGTCTGCGCCTCGACCGAGGCGGCGAGCCGCCGGAGGTTCTCCGCGTCGTTCTTCGCCGGGGTGACCAGCGCGTACGAGAGCTGCCGCGGGCTCACGCGACGACGACTCGCTGGCGGGCCGGCTCGGACGGCGACAGGGCGCGCGGCAGGACGTCGGTGAGCCACACCTCGAGCATCAGGATCGAGAGCAGGGCGTGGTCCGCCCCGGGCGCGCCGGCGCGCTGCTCGGCCACGAGCCGCTCGACCTCGGCGCGCTCGAGCAGCTGCTCGTACCGCGCGTTCGGCGCCAGCAGATAGTCCGCGATCGCGCCCTCGGACTGCGCGCGGAACCACGCGCCGACGGCGGCGTTGAAGAAGCCGATCTTCGGCTTGTCGATGATCCGGTCCGGGACGATGCCGCGCGCCGCCTTCTTCAGCAGGTACTTCGTCGTCAGCCCACGCACCTTCAGCGAGGTCGGGATGCGGGCGGCGAGCTCGACGACCTCGTGGTCGAGGAACGGCACGCGCACCTCGAGCGAGCGCGCCATCGACGTCCGGTCGAAGTAATGCAGCATGTCGTCGACGAGGCCCAGCTGCCCGTCGAGGAAGAGCATGGTGGCGAGCGGGTCCCCGGAGACGCCGCCGAGCCGCTCGGTGACGGCCGTGCGCGCGGCCATCCCCTGGCGCTTCGCCAGCGCGCCGCGGACGAGCCGCCGCCGCAGCGCGTCGTCCATGTTCGCGTTCGAAACGAGGTACCGCGCGACGGGATCCGGCGCGGAGACGACCTGCCCGACCCGGCCGAAGCGGCCCGGGGCGTGGCGGGCGCCGAAACGCACTGGTGCGCGAAGCGGGCGCGGGAGCCTGAGCAGCCGCCCCGCGAGGGCGGCGTTCCGGTGCCGGGAGTAGCCGCCCAGCAGCTCGTCGGCTCCCTGTCCCGACAGCGCGACCGTGACCGTCTCCGCCGCGAGCTTCGAGAGTGCGAGGAAGCCGAGCGAGGAGAGGTCGGCGAGCGGCTCGTCGAGGTGCCACGCCAGCTCCGCGAGCTCGACGTCCTGGCGGACGAACGAGAGCTCGAGCTCGTGGTGGTCGGCGCCGAAGAGCGCCGCCACCTCGCGCGCGTCGCCGAGCTCGTTCGAGTCGCCGGCCTCCGTGAAGCCGACCGAGAACGTCTTCACCGGCTCGGTCATGTTCCGCGCCATCAACGCGACGATCAGGCTCGAGTCGAGGCCGCCGCTGAGCATGGCGCCGAGCGGCACGTCGGACATCAGCCGCAGCTTCACGGACTCCTCGAGCGCGGCCAGCAGCTCCTCGGCCCACTCGTCCTCGTCCCGCGCCTCCGGCTCGGGCACCGGGAAGCTCCAGTAGCGCTCGACGCGGACGCGTCCGTCCTCGACGACGAGCCGCTCTCCCGGCATCAGCTTGTTCACCGCGGCCAGCGGCGTGCGCGGGCCGGGGAAGAAGCCGAGGGTCAGGTAGGAGTCGATCCCGTCGAGGTCGAGCTCTGCCGGCACGAGACCGCTGGCGAGCAGGCTCTTCAGCTCCGACGCGAAGAGGAGCAGGTCGCCGCTCCGCGCGTAGTAGATCGGCTTGACGCCGAGCCGGTCTCGCGCCACGACGGCGCAGCGCCGGCGGTCGTCCCACACGGCGAGCCCGAACTTGCCCCGCAGACGCTCGACGTAGCCGGCGCCGTGCTCCTCGTACAGGTGCGGCAGGATCTCCGTGTCGCAGCGGCTGCGGAACCGGTGTCCCTGCGCCTCGAGCCGGCGATGCAGCTCCTCGTGGTTGTAGAGCTCGCCGTTCTGGATCGCCCAGACCGACCCGTCCTCGTTCGCGAAGGGCTGGTGGCCGCCGTCGACGTCCACGATGCTGAGCCGGCGGACGCCGAGCGCCACTCCCGGGGCGAGATGCGTGCCGCGGTCGTTCGGGCCACGATGAACCATGGCGTCCGTCATCCGGTCGAGCGTCTCCGCGTCGACCGGCAGCCGCGGCTCGCCCACGACCTGGATCACTCCACACACCCCGCACATCGCTTCAATCACGGTATCCCGCGACACCCGTGGAAGCGACGTTCGAACGGCCAGACTGGGGGCGGCGAGGACCTAGCCGACCGGCTAGCCGGTGCTCTGAACCAATGAGGGTGGGAGCGCGGCACGGGTCGGCCTAGGATCGGTGAGGATATGGAAGACAACGGTCATCACGGCCAGCTCGTGTCGCCGACCGAGCGGCTCTCGCGCCGAGAGCTGGAGGTCCTCGACATGGCGGCCCAGGGACTCACGAACAGGCAGGTCGGGGGCCACCTGAACTTGAGCCTGCACGCGGTCAAGTTCCATCTCGCGTCGATCTACCGGAAGCTGGGCGTCTCGAACAGAACCGAGGCGGCCGTGCTCTACCTGCGGAGCCAGAACCTGAGGGGCCAGGGCGGCGACCCGTATCTCCGGACCGGAAGCGACGCGACCTCGACCGCGGCACTTCCCGACTGATCGTGGCTGACTGAATCGTGGATCTCCAGGTTTTCTTCCGCGTTATCGCGCGGTTTCGAGTGCTTGTGGCGGCGGGATTCTTCGTCGCGGTCGTCCTGTCCGTGCTCACCTTCGTGAAGGTCGACTTCTCGGGCGGCTTGCCGAAGTTCGCGTACCGGAGCCACGAGCTCTGGGAGAGCAATTCGCGCCTGCTGCTCACGCAGCCGGGCTTCAAGTGGGGCAACAACAACCCGGGGCCGAACGCTGGCGAGATCGAGGGGCGCCTGCCCGGGCTGGCGGCGATCTACTCCAGCTTCGTCACGAGCGACGCCGTGATGCGGATCATGTACCAGAAGGGCGGCCCGATCCGCGGCACGGTGATCGCCTCGCCGCTGCAGGCGGGCCCGAACGGAAACACGACCCTCCCCGTCGTCAACATCCTCGCGATCGACACGACGATCCTGGACGCGATGAAGCTCGCGAACCGCGCGTCGGCCGCGCTCGGGACCTATGTGCGCCAGCAGCAGGAGGAAAACGGCGTGCCGCCGTCGGAGCGGATCGAGCTGCAGCCGCTCAACGTCGCCTTCGCGCCGAAGCTGATCCAGCCGCGCAGCAAGACGATGCCGATCGTCGTCTTCATGGCGATCATGTTCTGCACGCTCTCGATCGCAGTCCTGCTGGAGAACGTGCGCCCGCGGCCGCAGGCTGCCAAGGAGCCGACCCTTGCCGAGCCCGAGGCAGCGTCTCTGGCCCGGATGCCGCGCCCTGAGCACGAGACCTCGGTTGCGCGCGACCATGCGCAACACCTGAGGTGATCGAGGCCGGCGACCACCAGAGCGAGCGCGCCACGGCGGCGGCGCTCGCCGCGGCCGGGCTGACATTGGTGGTGGCCGTCGTCGCCGCCGGCGTCGTCTTCGACCACTCGCCGATGCTGCTCGCAGCCGGGGCGTTCGCCGCCGCGGCCGGCGCCCTCGCCTGCACGTCGCGGACGGCGCTGAGCTGGAGGTCGCTGCTCTCGGCGGTGATCCTCGTGATCCTCTTCATCCCGATCCGGCGCTACGAGCTGCCCGGCAGCCTGCCGTTCCAGCTGGAGCCGTACCGCGTGCTGATCGCGTTCGTCGGCCTCGGGCTGGATCTCGTCGCTCCTCATCGACCCGAAGGTGCGCTTCCGGAGCAGCCCTCTGCACGCACCGCTCTTCGCGGTCGTGCTCGTCTCTGCGGCGTCGTTCGCCTTCAACGTCGAGCGGATCCAGTCGCTCAACGTCTCTCAGGACGCGACGAAGCAGTTCACGTTCCTGCTCAGCTTCATGCTCGTCTTCTGCCTGATCGTGAGCGTCGTCCAGACCTGGGACGACATCGACACGCTGCTCAAGGTTCTCGTCGCCGGGGGCACGGTCGTGGCGCTCCTTCGCCCTCTTCGAGCTCAACACCGGGATCAACGTCTTCAACAACCTGGACCGTGTCTTCCCGTTCCTCCAGCCGGCTGGCGGCCCGTCCAGCAACCTCGTCCGGTACGGCCGCCTGCGCGTCTACGCCTCGGCGCAGCACCCGATCGGCCTCGGCGAGCTGCTCGTGCTGCTGATCCCGATGGCGATCTACGTGGCGGTGATCACTGGGCGGAGGCGCTGGTTCGTCGCCGCGATCGTCCTGGGCATCGCCGCGTTCGGCACGGTCTCGCGGACGGCGGTCGTCAGCCTGTTGGCGATCGGGATCGTCTACCTGATCCTCCGTCCGGCGCAGACGTTCCGCTTCTGGCCGCTCGTGCTCCCGGGGCTGATCGCAGTGCACATCGCCATGCCGGGCGTGCTGGGCAGCATGTACAAGGGGATCTTCCCGCAGAAAGGGCTGATCGCGCAGGAGGCCGGCGGCGCCGTCGGCAGCAGCCGCACCGCGTCGTTCGGCCCGGGCATGCACGAGGTCGGCCTCCGACCGCTCCTCGGCGGCGGCTACGGCAGCCGCATCCCGACCGGCCCGAACGCGAACTCGTTCATCGTCGACGACCAGTGGCTCTCGACGGCGATGGAGACGGGGATCGCCGGAGTGGCGGTCTGGCTCTGGGTCTTCGCGCGCTTCATCCGCCTGATGTTCCGGTGCGGCGCGGAGGGACCGGACCCCACGAGGCTGGCTCTTCGTCGGCGCAGCGGCCACCGCGACCGGCTTCGCGGTCGGCATGGCGACCTACGACTCGTTCTCGTTCATCCAGGCAACGCTCGTGCTCTTCATCCTGCTCGCGATCGGGTGCGCAGGACTGACGGCGAGGGCAGACGAGGAGGCGCGCCGTGGTCCCGCAGCAGCGTGATTCCGTGAGGATCCTCTACAGCTTCCCGCACAAGATCGGCGACGGGCGCATCTGCTACACCGCGTGGCAGCAGGTCGCCGGGCTCGCCGAGGCAGGCGGCGAGCTGACCGTGTATCCCGGCGTGGTGCACAGGCCGCTGCCACCCGAGGTGCGCGTCGTCCGCCCCACGCTCGCGCGCGGCCGCTGGCGGATCCCGTACCGGGCGCTCGGCCGCGTCAACGCGCTCGCGCTGCACGACCGGATCGTGGCGCGCCGCCTGGCGAAACTGGAGGGACAGATCGACATCGTCCACACGTGGCCACTCGGCGCGCTCGAGACGCTGCGGACGGCCAAGCGGCTGGGGATCACCACGGTGCTCGAGCGCCCGAACGCCCACACCGGCTTCGCGTACGAGGTCGTGCGCGAGGAGTCCGAGCGGCTGGGCGTCGCGCTGCCGCCGGATCACGAGCACGCCTACAACGAGACGATCCTGCGCAAGGAAGAGGAGGAGTACGCGCTGGCGGACTACCTTCTCTGCCCGTCGGAGTTCACGCGCAAGACGTTCCTCGACCGCGGCTACCCGCCGGAGAAGCTCGTCCGCCACATCTACGGCTACGACGAGACGCGCTTCTATCCGCCCGCCGAGCCGCGGCCCGAGCGGGGAGGCCTGACGATGGTGTACGTGGGCGTCGCGGCCGTGCGCAAGGGCCTCCACTTCGCGCTCGAGGCGTGGCTGCGGTCGCCTGCGAGCGAGACGGGGACGTTCCTGATCGCCGGCGGGTTCCTGCCCGCGTACGAGGCCCGGCTGTCCGATCTCCTCGCCCATCCGAGCGTCCACGTGCTCGGCCATCGCGACGACGTCCCCGAGCTGATGCGCCAGGCCGACATCTTCGTGCTGCCGACGATCGAGGAGGGCTTCGGCCTCGTCTGCACCGAGGCCATGGCGAGCGGCTGCGTCCCGCTCGTCTCCGAGGCGTGCACGGAGCTCTGCCGCCACGAGGTGAACTCGCTCGTGCATCCGATCGGCGACGTCGACGCCCTGACGGAGCACATCACGCGGGTGCACGAGGACCGGCAGCTGCTCGAATCGCTCCGCGAGGCGGGCCTCCAGCTGGCGCCCGAGATCACGTGGAGCGCGGCGGGCAGGATCCTGCTCGACCTCTTCCGCGACCTGCTCGAGCGACAGTCGCAGCGCTCTGCGGCGTAGACACGCTTCTAGGGCACGCCGAGCCAGCTCACGAGGGTGTGACCCCTCGCGCCGGCCTCGGCCGCGAAGGCGGCCAGGGCGCGCCGCTCGCCGTCCCGCCAGCTCTCCGCGTAGCCGGGATGGGCGCCGACCTCGAGCGTCGTGTCGGCACCCACCGGCTCGAGCCGAGCAAGCAGCGGGCTCCAGTCGGCGTCGCCTGCGGAGGTCGCCATGTAGAAGTGGCTCGTCGTCGTGAACGTGCGCATCAGGCCGCGGCGCCAGACGCCGCCGAGCCAGTACGTCGGGCTTCCGAGCGGGCGACGGAGATAGAGGTCCTGCACGTTGCGCACGCGCTCGATCCCGAAGCGCGGCAGGACGCGCGCCAGCGCGGCCCGGAACGGCGCGTACTTGTGCAGATGGCGGTGGGAGTCCACGTGCGACACGGGGACGCCCAGGTCGCGGATCGCGGAGATCTGGGCGTCGATCTCGCGGTCGAGCTGCGCCGCCGGGAGCCGCCGCATGAGTGCCCGCAGGCGCACGGTGTTCGTCCTCGGGAACCGGCCGCGCTCGTCCACGAGATCCGGCACCGCCTCGGCCCCGGCCACCGGCCGCTCCTCCCCGTCGCCGACGAAGGTCAGATGCACCCCGTACGAGTACTGCGGGTGCTCGAGCGCGAACGAGACGGCCTCGCCGGTGGCCGGCATCCCGGCCATGATCGAGGCGCTGGTGAGGCAGCCCGACTCGAAGCACTCGACCGTCGCCCGGACGGTGTCGCTCGAGAGCCCGAAGTCGTCGGCGTTGAGGACGATCTTCATGCCGCGCGCCGGCCGCCGCTAGATTCTGCCCCCAGATGCCAGACACCCAGATGCCAGACACTCAGATCACGGGCACCCAGATGACGCGCACACCCGCAGGAAGCCGTCTTCACGTCGTCCAGGGCGTCGAGGAGGCCGAGGCGCTGCGCGTGCTCTGGCAGGCGGTCCCGTGGGCCCGGGCCGACTTCGACCTCGACTTCTTCCTCGCCGGCGCCGCGGCGGACTCGACGCCGTACGCCGTCTTCGTGGAGCGCGACGGAGAGCCGCTCGCCGCCATCGCGGGTCGGCTCGAGCGGACGACGATGCCGGCCAAGGTCGGCTACAGGACCGTCTACCGGCCGAGCGTCCGTGCGCTGAGCGTCCTGCCCGGCGCCACGTTCAGCGCCGACGACGAGGCGGCTGAAGCCGCTGTGGGCGCACTCGGCCGCGCGCTCGCCGAGGGGCGGGCCGACGCGGTCTCGCTTCTCGGCCTCGCCACGGGCTCGGCCGCGCACCGTGCGGCCCTCGGGCTCGGCGGCGCGCTCCGGCGCCAGGCCTTCAGCCCGCGCGGCCAGCACTGGCGCCTGACGCTGCCGGACACCTACGAGGAGTTCCTCGCCTCGCGCTCGAAGAGCACGCGCGAGAGCGTCAAGCGCTACGGCAAGCGGCTCGAGAAGACCTTCGGCGACGAGCTCGACGTCGTGCTCTACCGCAGCCCGTCGGACCTCGACCGGATCGCGCACGACCTCGCGCACGTCGCCGCCAAGACGTACCAGGCCGGCCTGGGCGTCGCCTTCGCCGACGTCGAGGAGCAGCGGGAGCGCGTGCGGCTCGGCCTCGAGCGCGGCTGGTTCAGGGCGTACGTCCTCTCGGTTCGCGGGGAGCCGGTGGCGTTCTGGCATGGGTACGCATACAACCGGACCTTCGTGATCGGCATCCCGGGGTACGACCCGGCGTACGCGGACCAGCGCGTCGGCACCTACGTGCAGATGCGCCTGATCGGCGACTTGTGCGCGGATCCCGACGTCGACGAGATCGACTACGGCCGGGGCGACGCGGAGTACAAGCGCCGCTTCGGCAGCGACAGCTGGGAGGAGCAGGACGTGGTCGTCTTCGCGCCGTCGGCCCGCCCGATCGCCGTCAACACCGCCCGGAACGCGATCCTCGGCGCCGCATACGGCGCCCGCCGCACGCTGGCCGCGCTCGGTGTCGCCGACCGCGTCAAGAAGCGGTGGCGCGAGGGCCTCCGCCCGACCTCCCAGGCCTAGTACGCGCAGCCCTAGTACGCGCCGCGGCGGCCGAGGACGACGGGGATCGTCTGGCAGAGGATCTTCATGTCCCACCAGAGCGACCAGTTCGTGACGTAGAGGTAGTCGAGCTTCGTCATCTCCTCGAAGGGGATGTCGTTGCGCCCGAGCACCTGCCAGAGGCCGGTGATCCCCGGCGTCATGTCGAGCCGGCGGCTCGCCCAGCCCGTGATCAGGTCGGCCTCGTAGATCACGAACGGCCGCGGCCCGACGAGGCTCATCTCGCCGCGCAGCACGTTCCAGAGCTGGGGCAGCTCGTCGAGGCTCGTCTTGCGCAGGAACGAGCCGATCCGCGTCACGCGGGGATCCTTGCCCTTGATCTTGAACAGGGGCCCGTCGACCTCGTTCATGTGCAGGACGTCGCTCCGGGCCTGCTCGGCGCCGATGCGCATGGTCCGGAACTTGACGATCCTGAACGTCGAGCCGAGCCGGCCGCGCCGCGGCTGCCAGTACAGCGCGGGGCCCTTGCTGTCGAGGCGGATCGCGAGCGCGATCAGCGCCAGCACGGGCGAGAGGACGAGCAGCGCGATGCCGGACACGGTGACGTCCATCGAGCGCTTGAGCACACGTGCGCTCCGGCCGAGGCGCATCGGCGGCAGCGTCACGACCGGCATCCCCTCGACGTCGTCGAGCGTCGCGTGCGAGGTGAAGATCTCGAAGTAGCGCGGCACGATCGACACGTGCACGTCCGGCCGGCGGACGGTGCGCACGAGGTCGAGCGTCTCCTCGTGGCTGCCGACGGACGAGGCGAGCAGGATGCGGTCGATCTCGAACTCCTCGACCACCCGCGCCACGTCCGCCGGCGAGCCGAGCAACGGTCCCGGCACGGGCTGCTCGGCATCGCCGTCGAGGAAGCCGACGACCTCGAAGCCGTACTCGGGATGCGCCTGGAGCTTGCGGTAGACGAGGTTCGCCTCGTCGCCGCTGCCGACGATCAGGGTGCGCCGCGGCTCCATGATCCGCGGCAGGACCCAGCTCCGGATCGACCCGCGCGTGATCGGGATGAGGATGAGCGAGGCGCCGATGAACAGGAACGTCTCCACCGGGGTGTAGATCCACCAGCCGAAGAAGTGATCGACGGCCTGGGACAGCATCAGGTAGGCGAGCGAGCCGACGAGCATGGCGTGGAACAGGTCGCGCACCTCGTCGAAGCTCGAGACCGAGATCCGGAGGCTGTCGTTGTCGTAGAGGTTGTGCGCGGTGAAGACGCCGAGCCAGACGAGCGGCGCCGTCAGGCCGACCGCCAGGAGGAACCAAGGCGCCGCCGAGACGGGCGGCAGCGGCGCGATCCGGTCGGCGATCGCGTACGTCACGAGGTAGGCGAGGACGAGCATCAGCACGTCTCCGACCGCCAGGATCCGCGTCCGCCCCCGCCGCAGGCCGTGCGGCGCCTTGGCCGTCGCCGGCGCCCGTAGAGCGTTCTCCAGACTCGCACTCATTCGTCCTCGTCCCTCCCGCAGATGACCCCTCGATCTCCCCGAAGTATTCGTGGCGACCGGCGGGATTTGTAGGCCAGAACAGGAAAACCGGCCGGACGCCGGATCCCCCGCGCGCGCCTAACCAAACGGCTAGGTCCCGGCTCGGGGAGGGCTTCCGGTCTGGCCTACCCGGTCGAGCGAGAGCTGCCTAATGTGCAAGTGCCCGGGGCGGTACCGGCACGACTATGCGATCTTCGACGATCAGGACACTTCGGTGACGGCCTCGACCGCGAGAGCGGTCGACGCCGGCCCGAGCTCTGGGCCGGCCTCGGGCCAAGCTCCGGGCCAAGCGCGGCGGGGCCGCCTCCGGCAATCGAGGTCGTCGACGTGGCGAAGCGCTTCGGGGAGCGGCAGGCGCTCGCGTCCGTCTCGCTCTCCGTTCACGAAGGCGAGGTGCACGCGCTCCTCGGCCCGAACGGCGCCGGCAAGACGACCCTGCTCCGGATCCTCAGCGGCATCGTCAGCCCTGACGGGGGAACCGCTCGGCTCCTGGGCGGCGAGCCGAGGGAGATGAGCGGCTGCATCGGTCTCGTTCCGGCGGGCGAGCGCAACTTCTACCTGCGGATCTCGGCGCTCGAGAATCTCGTCTTCTTCGCACGGCTGCACGGCCTGCGCCGGCGTGACGCGGTCGCGCGCGCTCACACGGCGCTCGAGGACGTCGGGCTCGGCGACGAGCACGCGCTGCGCGTCGGCCAGCTCTCGAAGGGCATGCAACGGCGGCTCGCGATCGCCCGGGCGCTGCTCCACTCGCCGCGCGTGCTGCTCGTCGACGAGGCGACCCACGATCTCGACCCGACGGCGGCGCGCCAGGTGCGCGAGCTCGTGGGCGGCGCGGCCGCAGGCCGCGAGATCGCCGTCGTCTGGGCGACGCAGCGGCTGGACGAGATCGCCGGCTTCGCCCGCCGCGTGACGCTGCTCGACGCAGGCGAGACGCGCTTCGTCGGCTCCGTCGACGCGCTGATCGAGCACTCGCTCGTGCGGCGGTACGTGCTGACGATCCGGAGCGCCGAGTCGCACCCCGGCAGGGTCGCCGCGGACGCGACCGAGGCGCTCGCAGGCGGCGGCACGGTGGCGCCCGTAGTCGGCGACTCCAGCCGGTACGTGCTCGAGCTCGACGAGAGCCTCGTGCTGGGCGACGCACTGGCGGCTCTGAGCAACGCGACGTTCAGCGTCGTGGCCTGCCGCCCCGACCGGTCCGAGATCGAGGAGGCGTTCGTCACCCTGACCCGGCGGACGGACACGTGACGGCGCTCGCCCCGCGTGCCGGTCGCGCGGCCAACCTGCTGGGCGAGCTTCGCAAGCTGTCGGCCTTCCTCCGCCGCGACTTCCTCGTCGCCTGGAGCTACCGGCTCTCGTTCCTGACGAGCCTGCTCAGCCTCGTCGGCGCCGCCTTCATCTTCTACTTCGTCGGCCTGATGGTCGATCCGACGAAGCTGCCGGAGGTCGCCGGCACGCAGGTCAGCTACCTCGAGTTCGCAGCCGTCGGGATGGCGCTGAGCGGCGTCATCCATCTCGGCCTGGAGCGCGTATCAACGGCCATGAGGTCCGAGCAGCTGATGGGCACGCTCGAGTCGCTGCTCTCGACGCCGACGTCGCACGCGACGGTGCAGGTCGGGTCCGTGCTCTTCGACTTCCTGTTCATCCCGCTCCGGATGGGGATCTTCCTCGCGGCGTTGATGGTGGCCTTCGGCGTCGAGCTGCAGGTCAGCGCCGTTCCGCAGACGCTGGTGCTCCTGCTGGTCTTCGTGCCGTTCGTGTGGGGACTCGGGGTGCTCGCGGCGGCGATGACGCTGACGTTCCGCCGCGGCGGCGGCGTGGTGGCGATGGCGGTCCTCGGCGTGACGCTCGTCTCCGGCGTGTACTTCCCCGTCGGCCTCTTGCCCGGATGGCTGCAGTCGGTCGCCCAGGCCAGCCCGATCGCCGTCACCGTGACGGCGATGCGCGACGCGCTGCTCGGCGGCGCCGGCTGGGGCGAGATCGCGCCGAAAGCGCTCCTCATCCTGCCCGCGTCGATCGTCTCGATCGCGCTCGGCACCGTCGCCTTCCGGCTCGCGCTCCGCCGCGAGCGCCGCCTCGGCACCCTGGGGGCCTATTGAGCGCGGTGGGCTTTCCGGAGACGAGCATCGGCGGCCGCCGGCTGGCGCCCAGCCCGGAAGTGCAGCTGTGGGAGAGCGTGGGACGCCTCGTCGAACGGGCATCGCGCTACTCCGACCTGGAGGTCCACGGCCTGCAGCACCTCGCGCCTGCGCGCGTGCGGCGGCTCGGGTACGGGGTCCCGGAGCGCGTCCTCGCCGCGCAGCGGTGGGCCGCCGTGTGCTCGATTCTGGCGCCGCTCGTGCTCGGGCGCATCCTCGAGACCGTCGACGAGCCGGTCGTGCTGATGAAGGGCCCGGAGCTCGCGCTGCGGTATCCCGACCCGGCGTGGCGTCCGTACCGCGACCTCGACGTCCTCGTCTCCGACGCCCAGGGCGTCTGGCAGACCCTGCGTGACGCCGGCTTCGAGGAGACCGGGGACCCGGAGCTCTACGTCGACAACTTGCACCACCTGCGGCCGCTCGTCCTGCCCGAGTTGCCGCTGATCGTCGAGGTCCACTCGCGGCCGAAGTGGATCGACGGTATGGCGCAGCCCGACACTGCCGAGCTCGTCGAGACGGCCGTGCCGTCGCGACTGGCCGTAGACGGGCTGCTCACGCTCGACCCGGCCCGCCACGCGGTCACGCTGGCCGCCCACGCCTGGGCGCACGCCCCGCTGAACCGGATCGTGCACCTGGTCGACATCGCGGTGATGTCCGCGACTGTCGACCGGAGCGAGCTCGAGGAGGTGGCGGACGGCTGGGGCGTCGGCCGAGTCTGGCGCGCCACGAGCCGCGCCGTCGACGGCCTGCTCTTCGGCAGGACGCGCCCCGTCTCGGGCCGGATCTGGGCGCGGCATCTCTGGCGCGTCCGTGAGCGCACGGTGCTCGAGCGCCACCTCCAGCACTGGCTGTCGCCCTACTGGGGCCTCTCGCTCGGGCGGGCGCTCGGCGTGACGATGACCGAGCTCCGCCGCGAGCTGCGGCCGGCGCCGGGCGAGACGTGGCGTCAGAAGCTGCGGCAGATGCTGCGCGCACTTCGGGATGCGTTCATCCGGCTCTCCGATCACGACCGCTCGCTGCAGACGACCACACCGTCCGAGGAAGAGGAACGAACGTGAAGAAGCTCAAGCTGCGTGAAGCCGACCTCGCCTGGCGCTCGATCGAGGACGAGGTCGTGGTCGTGGACGTCCGCTCGTCCACGTATCTCGCCACCAACGACGCCGGAACACGGCTGTGGGCCCGCCTCGGCGAGGGCGCGACGCGCGACGAGCTCGTCGCCGAGCTCGTCGACACGTGGGGGATCGACGTCGAGACCGCCGGCGCCGACGTCGACCGCTTCCTGGACCAGCTGCGCCGGCGTGCGCTCCTCGAGGATGAGACGGTTTCTTGATCCCGCCGCGTGGCGCGCGGCGCTCTGGGCGCGGCGCGCCGCGAGCTCGGTGCGGCGCCAGCTTCGGCAAGGCCGCGTCGACGACCTCGTCGTGCCGCCGCCGCCGAGGCTCCCGGCCGCTGCCGAACGGGGCGTCTACGCGGCGCTTCGCCGCCTGCCGAGCACGTGCCTCGAACGCGCTCTGGTGCTGCAGACCTGGCACGCCTCGCACGGCGACCCGCGCGAGGTGGTGATCGGGGTGATCGGCCCCAGGCGCGGCTTCGACGCGCACGCGTGGCTCGACGGCGAGGGCGGGCCGTCCGCGGAGCCGTTCTCCGAGATCATGCGGGTTCCGCCGCGGCACGGCCCCGACCGGTGAGCGCTCCGTATCAGCTGACGCCGCTCGAAGTGGCGACCGGCCTGGTGCTGGGACGGTCCACCCGCGCGGTCGGCCCGCCGCGCCACGACACTCCGCAGCAGGCCCTCGAGGACGCCGTCCGCCCGGCGCTCGAGCACGCGCCGTGTCTCGTCAGCTTCTCCGGCGGCCGCGACTCGTCCACCGTCCTTGCCGCGGCGACCGCGGTGGCGCGTCGCGAAGGCCTGCCGTTGCCGATCCCCGCCACCCATCGGTTCGCAGCCGCGGACGGCGCCGGCGAGACCGAGTGGCAGGAGCTCGTGGTCGAGCACCTCGGCCTCGACGAGTGGTTGCGGCTCGAGCTCTCGGACGAGCTGGACTGCGTCGGCCCCCAGGCACAGGCGCTGCTGCGCCGGCACGGGCTCCTCTGGCCCTGCAACCTGCACTTCCACGCTCCGCTGATCGAGGCCGCCTCCGGCGGCGCGCTGCTGACGGGGATCGGCGGCGACGAGCTCTTCAGCAGCTCCCGCTGGCGGCGGATCCAGGACGTCCTCGCCGGCCGGAGCGCGCCGCGCCCGCGCGACGGCCTCTCGCTGGCCCTCGCGCTGGCGCCCGACCGTGTCCGTTGCGCCTTCCTGAAGCGGCGCACGCCGCCGCCGCCGTTGCCGTGGCTGACGCCGGACGCGCTGGAGGAGGTCTGGCGGCTGCTCGTCGCGGACGAGGCGACCGAGCCGGTCGGCTGGGCCGCGTCGCTCCGCCACCGGGTCCGCCGCCGCTACCTCGACGTCGGCGTGGAGCATCTGGCGGTCCTGGCGCACGACGCCGACGTCACCGTCCACCATCCGATGATCGACGACGGCGTCGTCGCGTCGATCTCGTCGCTCGGCCGCGGCGCACGCTTTCGCACGCGGACGGAGGGCATGCAGCTCCTCGCCGGCGGACTGCTGCCGCCGAGCGTCCTCTCCCGGTCCAGCAAGGCGCGCTTCGACGGTGCGTTCTGGCACCGCCACAGCCGCGCGCTCGTCGGGCGCTGGCACGGCGAGGGCGTCGACGGCGGGGTGGTCGACCTCGAGCGCCTGCGCGTGGAGTGGACGTCTCCCGATCCGAACCCGCGGACCTTCACGCTCCTCCAGTCGGTGTTCCTTGCGCTCGAGCCCGCGTCAGCCGCGGGCGAGCGACCCGAGCAGGAGCTCGCCCGCTCGGCTCAATGAGTCCCACCCGTGCGGCCGCCCGAGCTCGAAGGCGGGCAGCGCGACGAGGTCGAGCAGCGCCTCGGGGTGGACCGGCGGAAGCCGGAGCCCAGCGTGCACGAAGAGGCGAGCCAGGCGCTCGCCCGGGGAGACCTCGCCGAGCGCGAGCTCGTCGGACCACGCGAGATAGACGAAGCCGGCGAGCGGCAGCCGCTCGGGAAGCGCTGGGAGCACCATCCGCCACCGCTCCCGCGCGCCCACGACGCCGATGTACTCCCCCACGCCGAGCCGCCTCGCAGGCTCTTCTCGCAGGTCGAGCGCCCGAGGCCCGGCGAACGTCAGTCCGTCCGCCGAGATCAGCATGTCGTCGCAGAGGATCGGCACGCCGTGGGCGGCGAGCCAGGCCAGCGTCGAGCTCTTGCCGGCCTCGCGGTCGCCGAGGAGCGCCCAGACGCCCCCGTCCACCATGAAGGCGCCGCCGTGGAAGGCCTGACGGCCGACCCATCGTGCGACGACGGCCGCGGCCGGCGCCAGGTACGGATGCACGAGATCCGCCGCACCGAGCGGCTCCGGAACCACGAACTCGGCGCGCCCCGCCTCCCTGTCGACCCGGATCTCGCCCCCGTTTCGGAGCTTCAGGAGCGCGTGGTCGCCCGTGACGGTCTCCGCCTCGGCCTCGGAGCTCCCGACTCTCGTCGTCAGCTCCAGATGCGGCCACGACGGGTCGGCGGCGACGAGCAGCCCGGACGCGTCCTCGAGGCCGACCAGCCTGATTCCATAAGCACCGCGCGTCTCCGCGCCGCCCGGATCGGAGCTCGCCGCGGTCATCGGCGGCAACTCTAGCCATGTGGTCAGTTGTCGAACGTACACAAGAGGGCTACGGTGTATGTAGCACCGACTATCAAGGGGGCGAGTTGACGGCTTCGAAAAATGAATTGGGTGCGTACGAGCCGCCGGTTCTCCGGACAGTCGGCTCGCTGCACGAGTTGACGCTCAGCGGTCAGGATTTGCCGTGCATCTGGAACAAGACGCTCGGCCCTCCCGACTACTGGACGTTCATCCCGATCTCGAACTGCTCGCCGTAGGAAGCGCTTAGCCCCTACGGGCAGTGCGGCATTGGCGCCCCACGGGCGCCAGTGCGGCATTGGCGCTCTACGGGCGCTGCGGTACCGGTGCGGGCGTGAAGGCTTCCTTCACGACCTGGAGCACCTTGGCCCGGCGGCCTTCGGCGATCGGCTGCAGGCCGCCCAGCTCGAGCCGGGCGAGCTCGACGCGGCCGGACGTCCTGACGGTGAGGAAGCCGAAGTCGGCGAGGAAGTCCGAGGGGAACACCGTGCGGTGCACGCGGAACCGCTCCTCGTTCGACTCGCCCTCGTCGTAGCGGTACGCGAACGCCTCGAGCGCGGCGGCACCGCGGTCCTTGACGTCGCCGATCGCCGCGAGGAAGAGCGACTGAAGCACCCACTGCGCGGAGCCGTCCATCAGGTACGCACAGGTGACGAGCGCCGCGTCCTGCGTGGGCGGGCCGCCCGGCAGCTCGGCCGCGCGCGGAAACGCCGCGGCCGGGCCGTACTGGATCGACCCCAGCAGGCGCCGGTCGTCATCGCGGTACAGGGCGCCCCAGGCGCCCCATTCCTCCTCGGCCTTCTCGATCCAGCGCTCCTTGTCCGCCTCGCGCGAGCCGCGCGACTGCCACCAGACGCAGGTCCGGCAGACGGTCGGGGCAAGCTCGAGCGTCGCACCGGTGAGGCCGGTCACGCGCTCAGTCATCGAAAGGCCCGGTCATGGGCGGCCCGTCACGAGCGGAGCTCGTCGAAGACGACGTTGACCGCGGCGGGCCGCACGTCGGCCATCTGCGCGAGGTACTCGACGACGCGGCGCTGCACGGCCCGGCCGACGTCGGGGAGCGAGGCGCCCCACTCGGCGGCGAGATGCAGCTCGAGCGTGACAGTGCCGTCCTGCTCGGTGACGCGGACGCCCTTGTGGCGGTGCAGCGGGCTCTCGACGAGGCCGGCGACGCCGTCGGTCTCGCGCGCCGCGTCGGCGGCGTAGCTCGCGAGCACGTCGGGCGAGATCAGGGAGTGGCCCTCCATCACCTGGATCTTAGGACGAGCTCCGTCGCTTCCGGGCGGGCGAACAGCCGAAAGGGCACGAACGTCGTGCCCAAGCCCGGCGACACGTGCAGGACGCCGCCCGGCCGCCGATAGAGGCCGGAGGTGTAGCGCGCCCCCGGGTGCGCCAGGTGCAGTCGCCGCCGCCGCCCGTACGGCACGTTGATCTGGCCTGCGTGCATGTGTCCTGCCAGGAGGAGGTGCCAGCGCCCGGGCGGGACTCCGTCGATCGCCTCCGGAAAGTGGCAGAGCAGGATGCGCAGGTCGGCCGAGGACGGCGGGAAGCCGCTCTGCCGATGCGCCATCCACGAGCGGGGGTCGACGCCGGCGATCTCCACGCGCCGCCCCCGTACGTCGAGCTCGACCGACTCGTCCAGCAGGAGCCGCGACGGCTCGAGCGCGTGGAGCTCGATCGCCTCGGAGAATGGATCGCGGCTGAGCGCGAAGTCGTGGTTCCCCAGCACCACGTACGCCTCGCCCACCCGGCCCAGGACGGCCCGGAGGCGCGCCTCGCCGCCGCGCCGCGAGAGCAGGTCGCCGGTCACGAGCACGAGCTCCGGGCGCCGCGCGGCCACCCAGTCCGCGGCCCGCTCGACCGCCCGCCGGCCCCGCGACGGAATTCCGAGATGGAAGTCCGAGAGGTGTGCGAGCCGCAGCCCGTCGAGCTCGGCAGGCAGGCCCTCGATCTCGACCTCGAGCTCGCGCAGCCGCACCCAGCCGGCCTCGAACCACGACCAGAGCAGGACGCCGGCGGAGACCGCCGCAGCCGCGCCGGCTCCGACCGCCACCGTCCGCACGCGCCGGATGCTACCGGCGCCACGCCAGACCCTCGACGGACGCAAATCGCAGCCGGCCGGGCCGCGGTACCTGGTCGCCGACCAGGTACGGCCGGGCCGGCCGCGAGCCTAGGCCTCGAGCTTCTGCAGCACCGGCGTCACGGGCACGACATGGCGCTTGAACTTCAGCTCCGCCTCCTCCAGCCCGGCCGCCACGCCGATCAGCTGCGCCAGGTGGAGGATCGGCATCTGGAAGTCCCTGCCGGTCGCCTTCTTCAGCTTCGACTGCCACGCGTCGAGCGAGAGATGGCAGAGCGGGCACGGCGTCACGATCGCGTCCGCGCCGGCTTCCTTCGCCTGCTCGATCGGCTGGATCAGCTCGCCGAGCGCCGTCTCCTCGCGCGCCTGGATGATCGGGAAGCCGCAGCACTTGACCTTCGCCGGGTAGTCGACGGCCTCGCCGCCGCACGCCTCGATGATCCGCTCGAGCGACCACGGGCGATCCGGATCCTCGAAGCCGAGGATCTTCGACGGCCGCAGGATCTGGCAGCCGTAGAACGGCGCGATCCTCAGGCCCTTCAGCCCGCGGTGCGCCGCCTCCTTCAGCAGCTCGTAGCCCGGGCCCTCGGCGACCTCCCAGAGGAAGTGACGCACGTCGACGTCCGCGTCGTACGCCGGCACGCCGACCGACTGCAGGTTCTCGTTCACGCGCCCGCGCAGCTCCGGGTCGTTCTGGAGCATGAAGTTCGCCTGGCGCAGGTTGAGCGTGCAGACGTTGCAGACCGTCATCAGCGTGTCCGCCCCGGTCGCCTGCGCGTAGGCGAGGATCCGTGCGTTCAGATGCAGGTAGTAGTCGGGCTCGGCCTCGTGGATGTCCCCGGCCCCGCAGCACGTGACCGCCTCGAGCTCCTCGAGCTCGAGCCCGACCTTCGGCGCGAGCGCCTGCGTGGCGCTGTCGAGCTCCTTCGCCGAGAGCGACGCGAGGCAGCCCTTGTAGTACGCGACCCTCCGCATCACGCCGCGCCCCCGCCGGGCACCGGCTCGGGCTCCTCGCCGGGGAGGTACGGACGCGGCGCAGCGTCGGGCCGGTCGTACGGGGTCCTTCGTGACGGCGCGGCCGTGCTCGAGCGCCGCGAGCGCGCGCTCGCCCTGCACGTGGCCGGCGGCGCCGTGGACTCCCTGCTCCTGGACGAGGTTGTAGAGCGCACGCGCCTCCTTCACGTCCTTCGCGACGTGCGGCGGGATCGGAATCGGCACCTTGCCCTTCCTGGCGAGGCCGATCGCGAAGCCGGTCTGCTTGATCGCCGCGACGACGCCCTGCGTCTTCGGCACGAGCTCGGTCTCCCGCAGCCACCCGGTCGTCTTCGCGGAGACGACGAACCACTTCGCGTGCTTCGCGCCCATGTCGCGGTCGATACCCCGTGCCATCGACTCCGCGCCCAGCTTGGCGATCGCGTCCCGCGGGTCGACGCCCTTGGGGCAGCGCTCGTTGCAGAAGTAGCAGCGCGTGCACTCCCAGATCCCGTGCTCGTGGCTGTAGCGCTCGAGCCGCTCGACCACCTGCCGGTCGCGCGGGTCGCCGACGAAGCGCATCCCCTTCGCGAGCGCCTGCGGACCGAGGAACTCGGGGTCGGACTCCATGGCGTTGCACTCGGACACGCAGCAGCCGCAGTTGATGCACAGCGACTCCTTGTGGATCGCGTTCATCCGCTGCTGCGTGACGACGAACTCCTTGCCGTCCGGCGGCTCCTCGTAACCCGTCTCGAGCCATGGGCGCATGGCGCGGAACTTCTCCCAGAAGGGCTCCATGTCGACGACGAGGTCGCGCACGATCGGCAGGTTCCCCATCGCCGAGACGACCGGGATCTGCCCCGCCTGCGCGATGTCGTACATGCGCGTCTTGCACGCGAGCACCGCAGCGCCGTCCATGCGCATGCCGCAGGAGCCGCAGATCATCATCCGGCAGCTCTTCCGGTACGCGAGGGTGCCGTCGACCTTGTCCTTGATCAGGTCGAGCACGTCGAGCAGCGTCGCCTCCTCGGGTGCGTCCACCTCGTAGTCGCGCAGCTCGCGGTAACCCGTCTGCGGGTTCGAGCGCCAGATCTTCAGCGCAACGTCCACTAGTAACCGTCCACTAGTACTTGCGCTCCTCGGGCTCCCAGCGGGTCATGCGGACCTCCTTGTACGAGAGCTCGGGCCCTTCTCCGACCCAGCGGGTGATCGAGTGCTTGAGGAAGTTGGCGTCGTCGCGCGTCGGATAGTCGTGCGGGCGCGCGTGCGCACCGCGCGACTCCCTGCGCGCCAGGCCGGCCTGCACCATGGAGGACGCGAGGTCGAGCATGTAGCCGAGCTCGATCGCCTGGGTGAGGTCGCTGTTGAACACCTCGCCCTTGTCCTCGACGACGACGCTCGGATAGCGCTCGCGCAGCCCTTCGATGATCTCCAGTTGGCGCTCCATCTTCGACTCCTCGCGGAAGACGCCGAAGTTCTCCAGCATCGAGGAGCCGAGCTCGTCGCGGATCTGCCAGGGGCGCTCGCCCTCGCTGCGCCCGAGCAGCTCCCCGAGCTCGCGTTCGGCGTCGGCCTGCGCCGACTCCGGCACGGCGATCGTCGTGTTCGAGAGCGCCCACTCCGCCGCGGCGGTGCCGGAGCGGCGGCCGAAGGTGATGGTCTCCATCAGCGAGTTGCCGCCGAGACGGTTGGCCCCGTGCACCGAGACGCAGGCGGCCTCGCCCGCCGCGTAGAGGCCGGTCAGCTCGGTCAGCCCGTCGCTGTCCGTCTCGACGCCGCCCATGTGGTAGTGGGCTCCGGGCCGGACGGGGATCGGGTCGTAGATCGGGTCGACGCCGGCGTAGACCATCGCCAGCTCGCGCGAGCCCGGCAGCCGCTCGATGATCCGCTCGGCGCCGAGGTGGCGCAGGTCGAGGAGCACCGAGCCGTTGATGCCGCGGCCCTCGTCGATCTCCGTCTGCTCGGAGCGGGAGACGACGTCGCGCGACGCGAGCTCGAGCGCGTTCGGCGCGTACTTGGCCATGAAGCGCTCCCCGTCCTTGTTGATCAGGAAGCCGCCCTCGCCGCGGCAGCCCTCGGTGATCAGGATCCCGGAGGGGTACATCGTGGTCGGGTGGAACTGCATGAACTCCATGTCCTTCAGCGGCAGGCCGAGGCGCAGCGCCATCGCCATGCCGTCGCCGGTGCAGGCGTACGCGTTCGTCGTCGCGCGGTAGAGGCGACCTGCGCCGCCCGTCGCGAGGATCACGGTCTTGCCGCCCAGCGTCTTCAGGCCGCCGTTCAGCAGGTCCCAGCAGATGACGCCCTGGCAGCGGCCGTCGTTCTCGACGAGCCGCCACGCGAAGTACTCCTCGTAGCAGGGGATGGCGCGCTTCACGACCTGCTCGTAGAGCACCTGGATCAGCACGTGGCCCGTGATGTCGGCGGCGTACACGGTTCGCGGCGAGCCGGCGGCGCCGAACGGGCGCTGCGCGAGCTTGCCGTCCTCGCGGCGCGAGAAGAGCGCGCCCCAGTGCTCGAGCTGGTAGATGTCGCCGGGCGCCTCGCGCGTGAAGATCTCGATCGAGTCCTGGTCTCCGAGGTAGTCGGAGCCCTTGACGGTGTCGAACGCGTGGATCTCGGGATCGTCGTGGGCGGCGTTTCCGAGCGCCGCGTTGATCCCTCCCTCGGCGGCGCCGGAATGGCTCCGCGTCGGGTGCAGCTTCGAGATCATGGCGACGTCGGCGCCTGCGTCGTGAGCGGCGATCGCGGCCCGCATGCCGGCGCAGCCGGCGCCGACGACGAGGACGTCGTGCTTCGCTTCCACGACTCCGGAAGCTATCGAAACGCCGCGGCGCGCCGCGGCGCTACCGCCGGAGCGTCCCGCCGGCCGGTCGGGACGCCCGCCACGGCTCCGCCGCGGTGGATCGAGCGACTGATCTAGTTCAGGCCTCTAGCTCTTCGCGATCCGAAGCCGTCCGGCTCCGACCGTCGCTGCGCGGGCGAGCAGCACGCCGTCGCGCCAGACCCGGACGCGCACGAGCGGCTGGCCGGGCACGCGCTCCGCGTGGACGATGTAGCGGAGCCGGCCGTCGGTGCCGTTCAGCCAGGCGGCCCGGCCGTCCGCGCGAAGGCCGAGCGCGGTCAGCCGCACGTCCCGCGAGACGCCGTGGTCGACCAGCTTCATCGTTCCGCGCACCTTGCGACCGTTCGAGCGCGTTGACAGCTCGCCGGTGAGCTCCCGGCCGAGGCGAAGCGGGCCGATCGACTCGACCCGGCCCTTCGAGTTGACGACCCGAACGCCGACATGCGCGCCGGAGGCAAGGTTGAGCGCATCGCCGCCGAACCGGATGCCCAGCGAGTACCTCCCGGGCTTCACCGGTGGCATCGGCATCACGCCGGCCGTTCCCGACCGGTCGGTCATCGTCAGGTACGCCGAGCCGGTCACCAGGAAGACCAGCTGCTTCGAGGCCAGGACGTCGCTGCTCCTCGCGAGCCCGCGCGTGAGCTGCGCGCGCGGGTGCAGGAAGCCGTACGTCACCTTCCTGCTCCCGAGGTACGTGATCTTCGTCAGCGAACGAACCGCGGCAGGCGACCGGGCCGCGCTCTGGCCGTCGCCCGCGCCTGCGGGACCGGCCGTGACGCCGGGGGCGCCGCTCAGCTTGCTGCACTGGACTCGCCCCTCGTTCACCTCCTGCACGACGCCGCGGAACGCGTCGTACGAGTCCTTTCGCGAGCCGTCGACCCAGAAGAGCCCGGACTGCCACCCCTCGAGGCTCTGCTCGTCGCGGAGGAGGAAGTTGAAGACGGCGCCGATGTAGGGCTGGCAGTAGGCCATCCGGATGCTGTCGACGAGCTGCGTCGCCTGGTCGGGCGCCGGGCTCTCGTCCGGCGGGGCGGCCGGCGGGCCGGGTTGCGCCGCGACGTCGGGGAGCGATCCGGGCCACGTCTCGACGCCGGAGTACAGCCCCCGCTTCGCGTCGTCGATCTGCGTCTGGTAGCCCGTCTCCAGGTACCAGATCGGGAGACCGTTCTCCGGCAGCGGCTGGGCCGTCCCGTCGAACGCCCGGTGCAGGACGGCGAGCAGCCGGTCGTAGTCGCCCATCGAGAGGATCGTCTCGTCGGCGTGCGAGGCCCAGGGTCGCTCGTCCGAGCGGGCCGGGTACGGGTGGTGGCCGAACGTGTCGAAGAGCGGCCGCGTGCGACCGCTCGCCCGGTAGGCGGCGCCCATCGCCTCGATGAACTTCACCGGCGAGTGCGAGACGTTCCAGAAGGCATTGGGGTTGTCGTTGCCCCAGAGCGACGTCGCGGGGCCGATCACGTTGACGGAGGGGCGCACGCCGTGGAGGACGTCGTAGCAGTGGGCGAGCAGCTCCTCGTAGCGGGCGGGGGCCTCGCTCTGGCCCGCGGCGTCGTACTGCGGCCGCCAGAATGCGGACAGGTTGGGTTCGTTCCAGATCACGATGTCGTTGATCTGCGGGAAGCGCGTGAGCACGCGACCGAGGTAGGTGCAGTAGCTCTCGCGATCCGCGGCCTCCGTCGGGGGCGGTATCGCGCCGTTGAAGACGGCGACGACGACGCGCACGGCCCCTGCGCCGAGCACCGCGCGGTTGAGCACTCCGGCGTCGAACGCGGAGAGGTCGGTCTGGCCGCGCTGCCAGCCGAGCGTGATGCCGAGTGCGCGCAGCCCGAGGCCGCCGGCGGCGGCCGCGGTCTGCCCCGTCGTCCACTTCAGCCCGTCGTCCTTGGCCCCGACGAACATGCCCGGGCCTGCGGCGGCCGGCGCCGCGACGCCAAGGGTCGCCGCAGCCGCGACCAGGATGAGCAGCCCCCGCTTCATGCTCTCAACGAACCTAGCTCACCCGGCGCTGGATCTCCAGGGTCGATCGGCGGCCACCGAGACCGCTCGAGCTCGGCCTGCACCCGGGCGCGGACGACCACCGGCGCGTGCTCGCCGTGCTCACATACCTCCGCAGCGGCTAGGACAGCTTCGGGCCGGCGGCGACCAGGTTCTCGGCGGCGTCGAACCCGGCGAAGTTCTCGACGAACATCCGCGCCAGCTCGCGCGCCTTCTCGTCGTACGCGGCCGGATCGGCCCACGTGGAACGGGGGTCGAGCAGCTTCGAGTCGACCCCGGGCACCTCGACCGGAACCTCGAAGCCGAAGAGCTCGTCGGTGCGGTACTCGACGCCCTCGAGCCCGCCGGAGAGGACTGCGTGGAGCAGCGCCCGGGTCGCTTGGATCGGCATCCGGTGCCCCTCGCCGAACGGACCGCCCGTCCAGCCGGTGTTGACGAGCCACACCTGGGCGCCGTGCCGGTCGAGGCGCTCGCCGAGCATCCGCGCGTACACCGCGGGCGGCTGCGGAAGGAACGGAGCCCCGAAGCAGGCGGAGAACGTGGGCTGCGGCTCGGTGACCCCGACCTCGGTGCCGGCGAGCTTGGCCGTGAAGCCGGAGAGGAAGTAGTACATCGCCGCGTCTCGTGTCAGCCGGGCGATCGGCGGCAGGATCCCGAAGGCGTCCGCGGCCAGCATGACGACGTTTCGCGGATGGCCGGCCCGCTTCGCCGGCAGCGCGTGGGCGATCTGCTCGAGCTTGTACGCCGCGCGCGTGTTCTCGGTCTTGGAGTCGTCGTCGAGATCGACGACGCCCTGCTCGTCGATCGCGACGTTCTCGAGGATCGTCCCGAACGTCCGGGTCGTCCGGTAGATCTCCGGCTCGGCGTCCGCGGACAGGCGGATCACCTTCGCGTAGCAGCCGCCCTCGAAGTTGAAGACCCCGTCGTCGCTCCAGCCGTGCTCGTCGTCGCCGATCAGGTTCCGCTCCGGGTCGGCGGAGAGCGTCGTCTTGCCCGTGCCCGAGAGCCCGAAGAAGATCGCGACGTCGCCGTCGTCCGAGACGTTCGCCGAGCAGTGCATGGGGAAGACGCCCTCGAGCGGCAGGCGGTCGTTCATGAGCGTGAAGATCGACTTCTTGATCTCGCCCGCGTAGAAGGTGCCGCCGATCAGCACCTCCTGGCGGCTCGGATGGAGCGCGACGAACGTGCTCGAGCGTGTGCCGTCCGCGTCCGGGTCGGCGTCGAGGTCGGGCGCGTGCAGGACGAGCGCCTGCGGCTCGAACGACGCGAGCTCCTCGGGCGACGGGTCGATGAACATCGTCCTCGCGAAGAGCGCGTGATACGGGTGCGTCGTCACGACGCGGACGGCGATCCGATGCGCGGGGTCGGCGCCCGCGAAGGCGTCGATCACGTAGACGTCGCCCTCGCCGAGGTGCGTAGCCACCTTGTCGCGCAGCCGCTCGAAGCCGGCCTCGTCCAGCTCCTGGTTCACGTCACCCCACCAGATCCGCTCCTCGGAGTCGCGCTCGCGGACGACGAACTTGTCCTTGGGCGAGCGCCCCGTGTGCCTGCCGGTGTCCACGGCGAGCGGCCCGCCCTCCGCGATCCGCCCCTCCCCGCGCGTGACCGCGTGCTCGTAGAGCGCCGGCGTGGACGCGTTCCAGTGGACGGCCCGGCCGGGCTTGATGCCGTGCTCCTCGAGGCCGACGCGGCCCCTCACGGGCGTCGCTGTCATCGGAGATTCTCCACGTCTCTGCAGGACAAATCGTGCACCCCGATGGCGCATCCTACGGATTCTGCGTCAACCGGCTGCGGGGGAACCGGCGGTCGAACCGGCAAAGCGCCGCAGCGAGCGGACGACGTGCGATGCGTAGCGCGGCGCGCGTGGAAGCGGCACGAGACCGAAGGAGCTGCGCAGCGCGACGGCGTGCAGGCCGCCGCGGACCGTGACGTATTCGCCGTCGGCGCCGGCGGCTCGGGCGCGGTGGTAGCCGCGGCGCGACAGGTCGGGGGAGACGCCCGGGGACACCCGGAAACGGGCGGTCGAGCGAGCCGTGCACGACTCGCAGCTCCTTGCCCGCGAGCGGCGACATGTCGAGCGCCTCCGGCAGCCACGGGTTGACGCCGATCACGACCCTGACCCGCGGATCGTCCGCGACCCTGGTTGCCACCGTCCCGCCCATGGAGAAGCCGACGATCGCCACCGGGACGTCGCCGATCCGCTCGAGCGCCTCGCGCGCGTCCTCGACGCAGTCGTCGAGCCTGCGCCACGAGCGGATGCGGTACTTGACCTCGACGAACGCCAGCGACGGCAGGAGCGGCGCCGCGCGGCGGACGAGGTACTCGATCGTCGCGCTCCAGGTGCCCGGCAGCTCCTGGCCGCGGCCGCCGTTCACCAGCACGACCGCCGGACCCCCGAGCGTGTTCGTGACTCTCAGAGCTGCCAGCGCCCGTCGCGGATCACGGGCGCCCGCTCGCCGTCCGGCGAGACGCCGGTGATCTCGAGCTCGTTCGAGCCGATCATGAAGTCGACGTGCGTGCCGCTGCGGTTCAGTCTCGGCAGGTCCTCCTCGGCGACCGCGAACGGGAAGCCGTTGCCGAGTGCGATGTGCGTCGCCGCGTTCTCGTCGAGCAGCGTGTCGTAGAAGACGGTGCCGAGCGGCCCGATCCGTCCCTCGCGATCGACGAGCGCCACCTCGCCCAGCCGGGCGGCGCCCTCGTCGAGCGCGGCGATCCCGCGCAACGCATCCGCGCCTTCCTCGGCCTCGATCTCGACGGCACGGCCACCCTCGAACCGGACCCGGAGGCCGCGGATGATCGTGCCGTCGCGAAGCACGAGCGGCTTCGTCGCGGTCACGTGTCCCTCCGTCCGCTCCGGGTCGGGCGACGTGAAGACCTCCTCGGTGGGCAGATTCGGCATGTGGCGGATGCCGTCGACCGTCTCGAAGTCGGCCGCCCACCAGCGCGAGTTGGGCAGCAGTCCGATCGTCAGGTCGGTGCCCGGCCCTTCGAGGTGCAGCGAGTCGAACCGGCGGCCCGAGAGCCTCTCCGCGTTCGCGTTCAGCGTCGCGATCCGCTCCTCCCAGGCGGCGACCGGGTCGTCCTCGTCCAGCCGGAGGACGTGCTCGAGCTGCTGCCACAGCCGCTCGTACGCCTCGTCGGGGGGCAGATCCGGGAACACCAGCTGCGCCCACTGCGGGTTCGGCGCGGGAAGGCCGCTCCAGTTCGTCGTCCGCTCGCCGACGATCCGCGGGATCTCCTTGAGGTACGGGAGCTGGTCCTTGCCGGCGCGCGCCAGGTCGAGCCCTTCGAGGGAACCGGGAGAGGTCGGCCCGCTCCAGGAGATCCGCGCCGCGCGCTGCTCGCCGAGCTGGTCGATGCGGTACCCGTACCAGTCGGGGACGAAGGTGAGCGTCTCCTCGTCCGCGTACTCGATACGGGCCCGCTTGACGTACGGGTCGAACCACGAGACGTCCACGAACTTCGCGCCACGCCGGTAGGCGGCCGCGGCGGTCGCCCGGGTCAGCTCCTCCTGGCCGCCGACGTTGGCGGCGATCGCGACGATCTGCCCCGGCTGGACGTTGGCGCCGAAGTTGACGGCCAGCTCTGCAAGACGCTGTACCCGGTCCACGGGAGGCGATGGTAGCTGCGGCGCGAACTCCCCGAGGTGGACACCGAAGCGACCATCGACCGCTTTCTGGCCGGCCCGTCGCTCTCAGAGCACACGCGCCGTGCGTACCGGAGCGATCTGCGCGAGTTCGCGCGCTGGCTCGACGGTCGGCCGCTGGACGACGTCGACGCACGCGTGCTGGTCGACTACGCGACCGAGCTCGGCCGCGCGCGGCCCGGCGGCAAGCTCGCGCCGGCGACGATCGCGCGCAAGCTCGCGGCGGTCCGGGCGCTTCTCCGGTTCGCGCTCGGCGCGTCGCGCGTGCCGGACGCGCGCCTCGCACCGCGGCGGCCGCGGCGCCTCCCGGACGCGCCGAAGCAGCGGGAGGTGGACGAGCTGATCGACGGAGTCGGCGGCAGCGGGGAGCTGGCGCTCCGGAACCGCGCACTCGTCGAGCTCGTCTACTCGGCAGGCCTTCGCTCGGCCGAGGCGGTCGGGCTCGACCTCGCCGACGTGGACTGGGACGGCGCGGCGGTCCGGGTGCTCGGTAAGGGCTCGAAGGAGCGGGTCGTGCCAATCGGCGAGGAGGCCGTCTACTGGCTCGCGCGGTACGTCCACGAGGCGCGCCCGCGGCTCGCCCGCGGCGCGAACGATGCGCTCTTCCTCTCGGCGAGAGGCCGGCGGCTCGACACGTCGACGCTGCGGCGGCTGCTGCCTCATCCGCACCGGCTCCGCCATGCGTTCGCGACGCACCTGATGGAGGGAGGCGCCGACCTGCGCGTGATCCAGGAGCTGCTGGGCCACGCGTCGCTCTCGACGACGCAGGTCTACAGCCACGTGGACGGCAAGCGTCTCCGCCGGGTCTACGACCGGGCGCATCCGCGAAGCTAGCGCGATGGCGAACGACGAGCTGCCCGTGAAGGCGTTCGCGTCCGGCCGCTCGTGGGAGACCTGGCTCGCGAGGGAGCACGCGCGCTCGCCCGGCCTCTGGATCAAGTTCGCGAAGAAGGGCTCCGGCAGGAGGAGTGTCACGCACGCCGAGGCGCTCGACTCGGCGCTGCGCTTCGGCTGGATCGACGGTCAGGTGCGCAGCCTCGACGAGACCTGGTACCTGCAGCGCTTCACCCCGCGAGCGCCGAGGAGCAAGTGGTCGCGGATCAATCGCGAGAAGGCACTCGAGCTGATCGCGTCGGGGCGCATGGAGCCCACCGGCCTCGCGGAGGTGGAGCGCGCGCAGGCGGACGGGCGCTGGGAGACCGCCTACGAGCCGCAGAGCGCCGCGAGCGTCCCCGAGGACCTCGAGCGGGCCTTCGCGAAGAGCCCCGAGGCACGGGAGTTCTTCGACACGCTCGACAGCCGCAACCGCTACGCCGTCCTGCATCGGATCGCCGACGCCAAGCGACGCGAGACGCGGGCGCGACGAATCGAGAAGTTCGTGGCGATGCTCGCTGCCCGCGAGAAGATCTATCCGTGAGCAGAGGGGCGTGGCAGGCGTCGCCGCGGCGGCACCGAACTCTCCCTGGCCGTGGCAATGCCGGAACCGATACGCGATCCCGCCGTCGAAGGCTTCCTCGCCCTGCTCGCGACGCAGCGCGCGGAGCGCACCGTCGACGCGTACCGGCGCGACCTGGCCGCGCTCGCGGCCCACCTCGGGCGCTCGCCTGACACGGCGACCAGGGACGAGCTCCAGGGTTGGCTGGCGTCGCAGCGCGCCGACGGGCTCTCCGCGTCGACGATCGCACGGCGAACCGCGGCGGCTCGCTCCTTCTTCCGCCACCAGCTCCTGCTCGGCATGCGGGACGACAACCCGGCGGCCGCCCTCGACCTCCCCCGCCGCACACGCAAGCTGCCGAGGACGCTGAGCCCGGGAGAGGCCGAGCGCCTGATCGACGCCGCCGACGGCACGCGCCCGCGCGACCTGCGCGACAAGGCGCTCGTCGAGCTGCTCTACGGCGCGGGCCTGCGCGTCTCAGAGGCGGTCGGACTCGACCGCACGGGTGTCGACCTCGACGCGCGGATCGTCCGCACGATCGGCAAGGGCGGCAAGGAGCGCATCGTCCCCGTGGGGCGCGCCGCCGTCGACGCGCTGCGCCGGTACCTGAGCCGCGGCCGCCCGTTCCTCGACGCGCGCCACCGGCCCGAGCTCTTTCTCAACGCCCGCGGCGGCGCGCTCACCCGAGCCGGTGCATTCCTGATCCTGCGGCGAGCTTGCCGGGAAGGCAGGCCTCGAGCCGGACCGCGTGCACCCGCACCTCCTCCGCCACTCGTTCGCCACGCACCTGCTCGAGGGCGGCGCAGACCTGCGCAGCGTGCAGGAGATGCTGGGGCATGCGGATCTGTCGACGACCGAGCTCTACACCCACGTCACCGACCGAAGGCGCCGGGAGGTGTACTTCCAGGCACACCCGCACGCACGGAGGCGCCGTCTCGAATCGGGAGAGCGGTCGACCACGTCAGGCGACGACGACCGCGCCTGAGCCCACCTCGGGCGGCTACCGAGCCGCGCCGGCACGCTTGCGCAGCAGCTCGGCGACCTTTGCGGCCGCCGCCCTCAGCTCGCGCTCCTGCTCCTCGTCCTCGCCGAGCGAGCGCAGCAGCCGGATCGTGTCCGGCGTCGGCGAGCCGTTCTTGAGGCAGAGCACGGCGAGCCGCCGCACCGCCTGGTTCGGGTCGTTGACCGCCAGCTCGTGCAGCGCGGCGCGCGAGGAGTTGATCGGCGCAGGGTGGTTGTCGCGCGACAGGCGCTCGAGCGAGACGAGCGCGGAGCCGCGGCACGCCGGGCTCTCGTCCTGGAGGCCGCGGCTCAGGAGGTTGAGCTTCTGCTTGAAGCGGAAGGCGCCCACGGCGCGGTAGGCCTGCGCGCGGACGCGGAAGTCCGGGTTGCGCGCCGCGAACTCGATCTCCTCGTCCCACTCCGCGCGATGGCGCGCGAGCGCGGTCTCGTCCCCCGCGGCGGCCAGGGCCTCGGCCCGCTCTGCCGCCTCCTCGAGGGTCAAAGGTCGTCGACGGAGCGCGGGGGCGGCCCGACGTAGCGGGCGGAGGGCCGGATCAGGCGTCCGGTCTCCTTCTGCTCCAGGATGTGCGCCGACCAGCCGGCGACGCGGGCCGAGGCGAACATCGCCGGCGCCAGGGCCGGCGGGATGTCGGCGATCTCGAGCACGACCGCAGCCCAGTACTCCACGTTCACGGGCAGCGGCCGGTCGGGCTTCAGCTTCGCGAGCGCGTCGAGCGCGGCCTTCTCCAGCGCGAGCGCCACCTCGACGCGAGGTGACTTCAGCTCCTGCGCCGTACGGCGCAGCACACGCGCGCGCGGGTCCTCGGCGCGGTAGACCCGGTGCCCGAAGCCCATGATCCGCTCGCCCCGGGCCAACAGCTCGTCGACGTAGCGCTCGGCGTCGCCCATCCGCTCGACCTCGTCGAGCATCGGCAGCACGTGCGCGGGCGCGCCGCCGTGTAGCCGGCCCGAGAGCGTGCCGACGGCCGACGACATCGCCGCCGCCGCGTCCGCGCCGGTCGAGGCCGCGATTCGCGCCGTGAAGGTCGAGGCGTTCAGCCCGTGCTCGGCGGCGGACACCCAGTACGTGTCGAGGGCCCTGACGGAGGCGTGATCCGCCTCGCCGCGCCAGCGGATCAGGAACTGCGCCGCTGCGTTCTCGCCGTGCTCGACCTCCGACTCCGGCACAGGCGGCTCATTGCCCCGCGCCGCCTGCGCGACGATCGAGAGCGTCGCCGCAGACAGCCGCGCGAGGTCGTCTCGCGCCTGCTTCGAATCGATGTCGACGAGCTGCTTCATCCCCCACTTCGGCCCCAGCGTCGCGAGACCGGCCTGGAGGTCGGCGGTCACGTTGCCGCTCGGATCGAGCAGCTCGATCGGCTCTGCCTGCGGCATGCCGGGCTCGAGCGACTCGTCGACGAGCAGCCCCCAGACCTTCTCGAACGGGTACCTCCCGACGATCTCCTCGAGATCGACGCCGCGGTAGCGGAGCGCCCCGCCCTCCTTGTCCGGCTCGGCGATCTCCGTCTCGAATGCAACGACGCCCTCGAGCCCGGGCTTGAAGTCCGTGGTGCTCATCGGCTGCGAATCTAGCAACGAGGGCGCCGCTCCCGCTTGAGGAGGCCGCACAGCCCGGGAACGAGGCGAGCGCGGCGGCAGCCGATTTCGGGTCCCCGGACCTTCACACCCCGGTCCTCGGTAGAGTCCGCCGCCGATGGCCCATCGCGTCGTGTTGATCCCCGGAGACGGCACCGGCCCCGAGCTGACGGAGGCCACGCGCCGCGTTCTCGAGGCGACAGGCGTCGAGTTCGACTGGGACGTGCGCCACGCCGGCGAGGAGGTCATGGGCCGGTACGGGGGCAACCCGCTGCCGGACGAGACGTTGGCCGCGATCCGCGAGGCCGGCGTCGCTCTCAAGGGGCCGATCACGACGCCTGTCGGCGGCGGCTTCCGCTCCGTCAACGTCGGCCTCCGCAAGGAGCTGGACATGTACGCGCAGGTGCGCCCTTGCAAGAGCTACGAGGGCGTGCGCACGCGCTTCGACGACGTCGACCTGATCATCGTCCGCGAGAACACCGAGGATCTCTACGCCGGCATCGAGTACGAGGAGGGGACGCCGGACGCCGAGGAGTTGATCTCCTGGATCGAGTCCAAGGGCGGCAAGCTCCGCCATCGCGACGCCGGCATCTCGATCAAGCCCATCAGCATCACCGGCACGCGCCGGATCTTCGAATTTGCATTTGACTACGCGCGCCGGAACGGCCGCGGCAAGATCACGGCCGTGCACAAGGCGAACATCATGAAGTTCTCGGACGGTCTCTGGCTGCACACGGCACGCGACGTCGCGGCGGAGAACTCCGACATCGAGTTCGACGACCGGATCGTGGACAACATGTGCATGCAGCTCGTCCAGCGGCCCGAGGAGTACGACATGCTCGTGCTGCCGAACCTCTACGGCGACGTCCTCTCGGATCTCTGTGCAGGGATGATCGGCGGCCTGGGCCTCGCCCCGGGCGCCAACTACGGCGAGAGCGTCGCGGTGTTCGAGCCGACGCACGGCTCGGCGCCGAAGTACGCCGGCCAGAACAAGGTCAACCCAATGGCGGAGCTGCTGTCGGGGATGCTGATGCTCCGCCACCTGGGCGAGGGCTCGGCAGCCGATCGGCTCGAGTCCGCGATCGCCGACGTGATCCGCGAGGGGAAGAGCGTCACGTACGACATGAAGCCGAGCCGCGACGACCCGACCGCCGTCGGCACGAGCGAGGTCGCCGACGCCATCATCGCCAAGCTCGGCTCGGGGGTGGCCGCGTGAGCGACGCGCTCCCGATCGGATACCACGACTTCAAGGCGGACAAGGGCCGCCGCAAGGTCACGGTCGTCGGAGCGGGCAACGTGGGCGCCACCTGCGCCCAGGTGCTGGCCCTGCGCGACTACGCCGACGTCGTCCTGGTCGACATCAAGGAGGGCCTCCCTCAGGGCAAGGCGCTCGACATCGACCAGATGGGCGCAGTGCTCGGCTACGAGCCGCGCGTCAGCGGCTCGAACGGCTACGAGGGGACGGCAGGCTCGGACGTCGTCGTGATCACGGCGGGCCTGCCGCGCTCGCCCGGGATGAGCCGCGACGACCTCGTTCAGACGAACGAGAAGATCGTCAAGGACGTGACGGAGAAGGTGGTCGCACAGAGCCCGGACGCGATTCTGATCGTCGTCTCGAATCCCCTGGACGCGATGTGCCACGTCGCCAAGAGCGTCTCCGGCTGGCCGAAGAACCGGGTCTTCGGCATGGCCGGAATCCTCGACACGGCCCGGTTCTCGACGTTCATCGCCTGGGAGACAGGCACGTCCGTGAAGGACGTGACCGCGATGGTTCTCGGCGGCCACGGCGACCAGATGGTGCCGGTCGTCTCCGCGACGTCGGTCGGCGGAATCCCGTTGCGAAAGCTCGTCGCCGAGGACCGGATCCAGTCGATGGTCGAGCGGACCGCCAAGGGCGGCGGCGAGCTCGTCAACCTGCTCGGTACCTCGGCCTGGTACGCGCCCGGCGCGGCCGCCGCGCAGATGGTCGGCTCGATCGTCCTCGACGAGAAGCGCGTCCTCCCCGTGACCGCGTACCTCGAGGGTGAGTACGGCATCGACGGCCTCTACATGGGTGTGCCGGTCAGGCTCGGCTCCACGGGCATCGAGGAGATCTACGAGCTCGACCTCGACGAGTCCGAGCAGGCGGCGCTGCGCACCTCGGCCGACGCTGTCCGCGACGTCGTCTCGGTCCTGACGACGTAGGTGATGTAGGTGTACACCTACATCACCGGAGGGGGATGTAGGTGGATCTCGGCCTGAAGGGACGCACCGCAATCGTCTGCGGCGCCTCGTCCGGGCTCGGGCTGGCGAGCGCGGAGGCGCTCGCCGCCGAGGGCGCGAACGTGGCGATGCTCGCCCGCCGCCGCGACCAGGTGCAGCGCGAGGCCGAGCGCCTCGGCGCGCTCGCACTCCGCGGGGACGTCGCCGTGCCCGGTGACCTCGAGCGGCTCGTCGAGACGACGCTGGAGGCGTTCGGCGGACTGGACATCCTCGTCTGGAACAGCGGCGGCCCGCCGCCCGGCCCGGCGACTGCGATCGAGGACGAGGCGCTGGAGGCCGCCTTCGAGACGCTCCTGCTCGCCGCCGTCCGCCTCGTCCGCCTCTCGCTGCCGCACATCGAGCAGAGCGATCAGGGCCGGATCGTCTTCGTCACCTCCAGCGCCGTGAAGGAGCCGGTGCCGCACCTCGCCCTCTCGAATGTGATCCGGCCGGGCGTCGTCGGCTACGCCAAGACGCTTGCCCGCGAGCTCGGCCCGAATGGCGTCACGGTCAACTGCGTCGCGCCGGGCCGGATCGCGACGCCGCGCCTGACCGAGCTGTACGGAGCGGGAGGGCCGACGCCCGAGCAGCTCGCAGAGATCCCGCTCGGCCGATGGGGCGAGCCGCGCGAGTTCGGCGACGTCGTCTGCTTCTTGGCCTCCGCGCGCGCATCGTACCTGACGGGCATCACGATCTCCGTGGACGGCGGCCTCGGCCGCGGCCTTCTGTGAGCCTCAACAAGCCGGGCCGGCTGCTCGGAGCCGGGCTCGTCCTGCTGCTGATCGTGTCCGCGCTCTGGGTTCTGCCGTCGGACAAGTACATCTTCCTCCCCGACCCTGCCCATCCCGCCGCCCCGCTCGTGCAGGTCCCAAACGCCCAGGAGGATCGCAACGGAGGGCGGATCTACTTCGTCGACATCATCGTGCGCAAGGCGAGCTGGCTCGAGCGGCTCTTTCCGTGGATCCACGACGACGCGTCCCTCGTGCCGGCGAGCGCCGTCAACCCGGGCGGCGAGAGCGACAAGCAGCGGCGCGAGCAGGATCTGCAGGCCATGCGGCAGTCGCAGTCGGTCGCCGCCGCTGTCGCGCTGCAGGCGCTCGGCTACGGGAAGCTGATCCACCTCGGCGGCATCCGCGTCCGGCAGGTCGTCAAGGGCACCCCGGCGGCCGGGAAGCTGCGTCCCGGCGACGTGATCGTGGGCGCGAACGGCCGGCCTGCGTCCACCGCGTGCACGCTGCAGCGGATCCTGGCTCAGCGTCCGCCCAGCGCTGTGTCCACACTCCAGGTGCGCCGCGGCGGTCGCGTCCGGCAGATCCGGCTGACGCCGCTGACCGACCCCGGGACCGGCCGGCGCTTTGTCGGCATCGGCGCCCGGCCGATCGTCCGCATCGACAAGCTGCCCGTGCCCGTGAAGATCAACGCCGGAACCATCGGCGGCCCCTCGGCCGGCCTTGCCTTCACGCTCGAGATCGCCGAGAAGCTCGGCCGGGACGCAGACCACGGGTTGCGGGTCGCCGCCACCGGGACGATGGAGCCGGACGGGTGCGTCGACTCGATCGGCGGCGTGAAGCAGAAAACAGCAGGAGCGCGGAAGGCCGGTGTGGACGTGTTTCTCGTCCCGGCTGGGGAAAACTTTCGCGAGGCCAAGCGCTACGCAAGCGGGTTGCCGGTCGTCCCTGTGAGCAGTTTTCCACAGGCGTTGCGCGCGCTGGCAACCCAGGCAAGACACCGGTAGGTTCGGATAGCTTTGTGGCACGAGGAAACTGACGGAAAGTGCAAGTTTTTCCGCGGTCGCCGGGCTTGCAACCGTCTCCCTCAGCCCTAGACTCCCCTGCGCGGGCGAGGGCGAATCGGCAGAGCAAAGGGGTACATTGAGCAAGCGGCCGGTAGTGACGTGCGACGACTGCTATTTCCGACGGGCGGGCCTGTGCGCTCTCGAGGTGGAGGTTCCCTGTCCGACCTTCCGCCTCCACAGCAAGGGGTCGCTCGTCCCGCCGCGACAGCCGCGCCTCGTGCCGCGGCCGCTCGCAGGGCTCCCGGCCACGACGGCCGCTGCGTAGGCGACGCAGCTAACGCGCCGGCGCGCCCGCCGGCAACAGCGACGCGAGGCGCTCGACGCCGGTCCGGATCTCGTCGGGCGAGACGAAGCTGAAGGCGAGGCGCGCGGTGTTCGGCTCGCCGCCGAAGTCGGTGCCCTTCACGAACGTCACGCCGGCTTCCTCCGCACGCCCGAGCAGCTCGCCGGCGTCGACCCCGTCGGGCAGCTCGAGCCAGAGGAAGTAGCCGCCCTCGGGCCTGCTCCACGTGGCGACGCCCCCCAGGTGCTCGTCGAGCGCCTCGAGCATGGCGTCGCGGCGGGCCCTGAGCAGACCGCGGACGCGCTCGAGGTTCGGCTCGAAGAGCTCACGGCGGAGAAACTCGTAGACCGTCGCCTGCGACAGCAGCGCGGGCGTGATGTAGGTCGACGCGACCTCCTCGACCAGCGCCTGGGCCAGCTCGGCCGAGACGACCAGGTAGCCGACGCGCACACCGGGGGCAACGGTCTTCGAGAACGAGGAGCCGTACATCACGGAGGAGCCGCCCTCGAGCTCGAAGAGCGTCGGCAGCGCCTCGCCGTCGTAGCGGACGAGGCCGTACGGATCGTCCTCGAGCGTCGGCAGCGCCCGGTCTCCGATGAGCGCCGCCAGGCGGCGGCGCCGTTCGAGCGAGAGCGTGACGCCCGCCGGATTCTGGAAGGTCGGAAGCGTGTACAGGAACGCGTGCTCGCCTCCCTCGTCGAGCAGCCGCTCCAGCGCGTCGACGTCGAGTCCGTCACGGTCGATCGGCACCTCGGCCGGCGAAGGGAGGATCTTCCGGGGCCGGTCGTACGTGGGCCGCTCGACGATCACGGATCCCCGGCCTGCGAAGTGATCGAGCAGGAAGTGGAAGCCCTGGAGCGAGCCGTTCGTGACGACAACGCGCTCGGGACCGACGCCGTGCCGCTCGCCGATCCACTCCCGCAGGGGCTCGTAGCCGAGCGTCGAGCCGTACGAAAGGATCGTGTGCCCGTCCCGCTCGAGCGCGGCCTTCGCGCACTCGGCCAGCTCCTCGACGGGGAGGCACTCGGGCGCGGGAACGCCGCGGGCGAAGGAGATCGGTGCCACGGGGCCAGCGTAGCGGGGCGGACAGCCGCGGGTCGCGGCCGACCGCCTCGCGGCTGTGGGTCAGGCGCGCGTGCCCCGGAAGGCTGCGGTCTTGCCCCTCGGGCGCGCGGACTTGCCGCCCGGGTGGGCGAAGCCCTTGTTCTGCACGATTGCGTCGAGCTTCGACTTCAGCGCGTCGAGCAACTTCGTACCCTGCGCGCTCGTCATCCAGCCCTTGACGACCGCACCGTCGAGACGCGTCTTCGCGTCGGCGACGATCGCGTTCTTGAGGCCGGCGACGGTCTTACCCTGCGCGGCCGCGATCTCGGCCAGCGACTTGCCTGCGCGGAGCTGCTCCCCGATCTGCATGGGCGTCAGCCCCAGATACTTCGCGACGGCCGTGAAGGCGAGCGGGCCTCCGTGGTGCAAGCGGTCGCCGGGGCCGGGGCCGTGACGCCCTGGGAGGCCGGTGCGATTGACGAGCGCGGTCACCCTGGCGTCGAGTTCGGCCAGGAACGCGTCCCGCTCCGCCGGAGTGACGCGGCCCGCGGCGACGTCGGCCTCGACGTCCTTCTTCGCCTCGGCCTTGATTGCCGCTTTCAGCCCGTCGACCGTCTTCCCGCTTTGCGCGGCAGCCACCTGGGCGAGGCTCTTGCCCGCTGCGAGCTGCTCTGCGAGCTGCTGTCGCGTCAGCCCGAGGTAGTCGGCCGCGGCGCCGAAGGCGTCCCCGTGGAGACCGCCTTGCGGGCCGCCCCGGAAGCCTGGGCCCGGGCCGCCGCCCCGCATGCCGCCGCCCCACTTGCCGCCGCCGAAGCCGTATGACGGTGCGACGCCGGGCGCGGTGGAGCCGGTCGTGGTCGAGCCCGTCACGGCGCCCTTGCCGCCCGACGCGACCGCCGTCGCCCCTCCGACGACGAGTGCGGTGCCGGCGATGGCGATCATCACTTTCGTCTTGTCGGTCATCTGACTCCTCTGTCGCGGCAGGGCGCTCACGACGCACTGGCCTGATCAGAGCATGGCGCAGAAATCCAAGAAGTTCCTAAGAGTTGGCGGCTAGCCGCGCGCGTGCTCTGCGACGAGGCCGGCGACCTCGGTCGGCGTCGTGCCGACGCGTACGCCCGCCGCCTCGAGCGCATCCTTCTTCGCCTCGGCGGTGCCCGACGAGCCGGAGATGATCGCGCCCGCATGGCCCATCGTCTTTCCGGGCGGGGCGGAGAAGCCCGCGATGTAGGCGAAGACCGGCTTCGACAGCCGCTGCTGGATGAAGCGCGCGGCCTTCTCCTCCTCGTCGCCGCCGATCTCGCCCACGAGGACGACCGTCTCGGTCTCCGGGTCGGCCTGGAAGCGCTCGAGCACGTCGATGAACGACGACCCGACGACGGGATCGCCGCCGATCCCCACGATGGTCGAGTTGCCGAGCCCCGCCTGGGCCAGCTCGTGACCGATCTGGTAGGTCAGCGTCCCCGACCGCGAGACGAGGCCGGTCGTTCCCTCGCTGAACACCTCGGCTGGGATGATCCCGACGTTCGCCTTCCCCGGCGAGAGGACGCCGGGACAGTTCGGCCCGATCAGCGTCACGCCCTTCGGGCGAATGTAGTTGTAGACGCGAAGCAGCTCGTGCGCCGGCACGTGCTCGGTGATCGTGATCACGGTGCCGATGCCGGCGTCGACCGCCTCGTAGATCGCGTCCGCCGCGAAGCGTGCGGGCACGAAGATCAGCGACGTGTTCGCGCCGGCCTGCTCGACCGCCTCGGCGACCGTGTTGAAGACGGGGATCCCCTCCACGTCCTGGCCGCCCTTGCCCGGCGTGACGCCCGCGACGACGTTCGTGCCGTACGCCCGGTTGCGGAGCCCGTGGAAGCGACCCTCGGAACCGGTCAGGCCCTGAACGACGAGCTTCGTCTCCCGGTCGACGATGATGGCCACTACGGCCGTCCCCTGAGCAGGATCTTGGTGTCGAACCAGGAGGCGCCCTCCGTCACGTGCGCGAGCAGCCCGCGCACGCGCGCCGCCTCCTTGCCCACGCAGCCGGTGCGCGCGAGCCACGGCTCCAGCTCGTGCTCCTTGCGGAAGAACGCGACCTCTTCGACCTCGAGGTCGGCGCGCTCGAAGAACGCACGCCATTCCAGCTCGGTGTAGTTGCGGCGGTGGGTCGGGTCGCGGAGCTTCTCGGCCGCCTCGACCTGCTCGTCCGTGTAGAGCGTGTCCTCGACCAGGACGACCTGCCGAGCGACCCGCGACATCTCGCGCACCGCCTGCTCGACGTCGTCGAAGTGGTGCGGCGCGATCCGCGTGGCGACGGTGTCGAACGACGCGTCGGCGAACGGAAGATCCTCGGCCGGCGCGGTGGTGTCCGCACCCATGCCGGGCGCCGGGTCTGCCGTCACGACCCTGAAGCCGCGCTCGCGCAGGCGCCGCGCGACGTGGCCGCCGCCGGTCGCGACGTCCAGCGCAGTCTCGCCCTCGGCCCACGCCACGAGCGTGTCGAGATCGTCGCCGCTGGCATGCGAGACCGAGGTGCGGTAGCTCTCCGCGCGCTCCGACCAGAGGTCGCTCATGCGGCCAGCTCCACGGCCTTCCGGGCCGCCTCGAGCATCGTCGGCGCGACGTGGAGGTTCGGCGGCGCCGCCTCCTGGAGGATCTGCCGCCCTTCCGTCGCGTTCGTCCCGTCCAGCCGGACGACGATCGGAACGGAGATCTCCATCCGCTGGAGCGCCTCGAGGATCCCCCGCGCGACCTCGTCGCAGCGCGTGATCCCGCCGAAGATGTTGAAGAAGATCGACTTCACCTGCGGGTCTCGTGTGATCACCTCGAGCGCGTCGACGACGCCCTCGGCCGAGCCGCCGCCGCCGAGGTCGCAGAAGTTCGCCGGGCGGCCTCCCGCGACGACGACGACGTCGACCGTCGACATGGAGAGGCCGGCTCCGTTGCCGAGGATCCCGACCTCGCCGTCGAGCTTCACGTAGGTGACGCCCTTCTCGCGGGCGAACGCCTCGAGCGGATCCGCGGCGGAGGTGTCGCGCATCGCCGCGACGTCCGGGTGCCGGAAGAGCCCCGAGTCGTCGACCGTGAACTTCGAGTCGAGCGCCTTCACCGTGCCGTCCGGCGTGACGATCAGCGGGTTGATCTCGCAGAGCATGGCGTCCTGCTCGACGAAGCAGCGGTAGAGCTTGCCGATGATGTCCAGGACCTGCTTCTGCTCGGACGGGTCGTCGATCCCGGAGCTGTAGATCAGGCGCCTGCCCTGGTAGGGCTGAAAGCCCTCCAGCGGGTCGATGTGCAGGCGTGCGAGCGCGTCCGGGCTCTCCTCGGCAACCTGCTCGATCTCGACACCGCCCTCGCTCGTGAGCATGAAGAGCGGGCGCTTCTCGCCCCGGTCGAACGTGACCGAGAGGTAGTACTCCTTCGCGATCTCCGAGGCCTGCTCGATCCAGACCTTGTGGACGACGTGGCCGCGGATGTCGAGACCGAGGATCTCGCGTGCCTTCTGCTCGGCGTCCTTCGGATTCTCCGCGAGCTTGACGCCGCCGGCCTTGCCGCGGCCGCCCGTCAGCACCTGGGCCTTGACGACGACGGGGCCGCCCAGCTCCTCGGCCGCGACGCGGGCCTCCTCGGGCGTGGTCGCGATCCGACCCTCCGAGACCGGGATCCCGTAGCGGCGGAAGAGCTCCTTGCCCTGGTACTCGTAGAGGTCCACGGCGGGCGAGTCTAGCCCGCAGGCCGCGCGCCGCGGCACTGGAACCCGTCTCAGAATGAACCGTTGTGCCGCCGGGGTGCGCTGTGCAAACCCGATTCGGCGTCCTCGGTCGCCGCCATATGCACGCATATGGCCGCTCCCTGCGTCCTTGCCTCGCGCCCGCCCATCGCACCCCGGCGACGAAGGATCATCCTGAAACGGGCTCCAGGTACCGTTGCCCCGTGGACGCGATCGTGGTCGAGGGACTGCGCAAGCGCTACGGGGATGTGCAGGCGCTCGACGGCGTCTCGTTCTCCGTGCGCGAGGGTGAGGTGTTCGGCCTGCTCGGCCCCAACGGGGCCGGGAAGTCGACGACCATCCGTACGCTCGCGACCCTCACCGTGCCGGACGAGGGGCGTGCGCTCGTCGTCGGCCGGGACGTGCGGCGCGAGCCGGAAGCCGTGCGGCGCTCGATCGGCTACGTCCCCCAGGACTCCGGCGCCGACACGTATGCGACCGGGCGGGAGAACCTGATGCTCCAGGGCCGCATCCAGGGCATGGGCGGCGGGGAGCTGCGCTCCCGCGTGGACGAGCTGCTCGGCCTCGTCGGGATCGCCGACGCCGCGGACCGCGTCGTGGGCGGCTACTCGGGCGGCATGCGGCGGCGCCTCGACATCGCGCTCGGGCTCGTGCACCGGCCGAGGGTCCTCTACCTCGACGAGCCGACGACCGGGCTCGATCCCGAGGCGCGCGTCATGCTGTGGGACGAGGTGCGCCGGCTCGCGGCGCAGGAGAGCCTGACGATCCTCCTCACGACGCACTACCTCGAGGAGGCCGACGAGCTCGCACAGCGGGTGGCCATCGTCTCGCGCGGCCAGGTGGTCGTTCTGGGGCGCCCGGAGGAGCTGAAGCGCGCGCTCCACGGCGATGCCGTCCACGTCGAGCTCGCCGACGGGCGGGTCGAGGAGGCGAAGACGGTGATCGACGCGGCGGGCGCGACGCCCGAGACGGTGCTCGACGGGAAGATCGTCGTCGCCCGCGCCGAGGACGGCGGCCGCGCGCTGCCGCGGGTGCTTGCCGCGCTCGACCAGGCGGGGATCGTCGTCGCCACGGTCTCGGTCAGCCGGCCCTCGCTCGACGACGTCTACCTGCACTACACGGGCCGCGACTTCGCGGAGGAGGACCGGGCTCAGGGGGTTGCGGCGGCATGACGACGGCGCGGCACACGTGGTTCTTCATCGGGCGCCAGGTCCGCAACCTGATCCGCGAGCCGATCTGGGTCGCGATCACGCTCGTGCAGCCGATGATCTGGCTGATCCTCTACGGGCAGCTCTTCTCGCGCGTGCCGTCCCTGCGCGCGGGCGCCGGCTCGTACGTCGAGTTCCTCGCCCCGGGTGTCGTCGTCATGAACGCGTTCTTCGGCGCGACGTGGAGCGGCATGGCGATGATCAACGACCTCGACAAGAAGTGGGTCGAGCGGTTCCTCGCCACCCCGGCGAGCCGCCTGGCGATCGTGCTCTCGCAGGTCGCGCGGGCCGGGCTGACGGCGATCGTGCAGGCGCTCGTGATCCTGATCGTGGGGCTTGCGCTGGGCGTGCGCGTCCACGGCGGAGTGCCCGGCTGGTTCGTCGTCCTGCTGGTCGCGGCGCTGGTCGCGACCGTCTTCGCCGGCATCTCGCAGGGAATCGCATTGCTCGTCCGGCGCGAAGCGACCATGATCGGTCTGGCCAACTTCATCGGACTTCCGCTCATGTTCCTCTCGTCGATCCTCATCAGCAACCAGCAGATGCCGAACTGGATGGACTTCGCTGTCGCAGTTCAACCCGGTCAACTGGGCGGCTGACGGTGCGCGTTACGCGATCGTCTACGGCGGGCACTGGGGAGCCATCGGCGCGGATATCGCACTCCTGCTCGGCGCGACCGCGGTCACGTCCGCCTTCGCCACGTGGACGTTCAGGGTCTACCAGAGGTCGCTTTGATGCGGCGGCTCGCGCTCCTCCCCGATGCTGGCGCTCGTGCTGCTCGCGCCGGCCGCGGGCGCCTCGGCCGCGGACGTGAAGCTCGACTGGCGCGAGCAGATCAAGGACTCGAGCGGCCGCGTCGTGATGACGTTCCGCGTGCACGGCCTCGTCGTCGACAAGAACGGCTGGGCAGCGGCGATCACGTTCCGCAACCTCGGCGAGCGCCGCGTTCAGATCAACCCGGACTTCGGGCTTGCGCTCTACAAGACGAAGAAGCTCACCGCCCGGCCGGACCGCTTTCTCCCCGCAACTTCGTCAAAGCCCACCATGCCGGCGCGGCTCGACCCGGGCAAGCGCTGGACCGGCGCCGTCGGCGGGCCCGGCAAGCCACCCGTCGGCATGTACGTCCGGGTCATCTTCGGACACTTCTCCGGACTCGCGATCGACGGCTACCCGGACGGCTTCGTCTGGATCACGGATCACGCGTACCGGATGCCGAAGCCGCACGGGCTCGTGGCCTAGTCGTCCCAGTCGGTCGCGTCGTCAGCCTGCGGCGACGACGCAGATCACCTGGCCGGTCTTGACCGGCTGCCCCACGGCGACCGAGAGCTCCGCGACGACGCCCGCGCGGTGCGCGTGCACCTCGTTCTCCATCTTCATCGCCTCGACGATGCAGAGCACCTGGCCTGCCACCACCTCGTCGCCGTCCGCGACGGCGACGGAGAGGACGGTGCCCTGCATGGGGCTGACAACCGCCTCGCTCCCGGCGCCCCCGCCGCCCGCCGCCGTGCGCTCGCGGCGCCGGCGCGCGAGCTCGACCCAAGGCGCCTCCGGCCGGAGCAGCGTTACGTCGTGGCGGCGGCCGTCGACCTCCACGGCCAGCACCTCCCGGTGCGGCCTCGTAACAGACTGTTGCTTTCTGCTCGAGGGGCGCGACAGCTCGGCTGCCTGCGCCGCCAGCAGCTCGGACTCGACGATCCCGTGGCACGTGGCGCCCTCGACGAAGCAGGGGTGGCGAAGCAGGGCCCGGTGGAATCCGAGCAGCGTCGTCGTCCCCTCGATCACGAACTCGTCGAGCGCGCGGAGCATGCGGCGGCGCGCATGCTCGCGGTCGACACCCCGCACGATCAGCTTCGCGATCATCGGGTCGTAGAGCGGCGAGATCTCCGAGCCCTCCTCGACCCCCGAATCCACCCGCACCCCCGGCCCGCCCGGCTCGCGGTAGCGGACGATCGGCCCCGGAGCGGGCAGGAAGCCGTTGGACGGATCCTCGGCGTTGATGCGGCACTCGATCGACCAGCCGCGCAGCTCGACGTCCGCCTGCGCGATCGAGAGCGGCTCTCCGAGCGCGACCAGGACCTGCTCCCGCACGAGGTCGATGCCGGTCGCCTCCTCGGTGACGGTGTGCTCGACCTGGATGCGGGTGTTCATCTCCATGAAGTAGTACGAGCCGTCCGGCGCGAGCAGGCCTTCGATCGTGCCGGCGCTCCGGTAGCCGGCGGCGCGCGCCGCGTCGACGGCGATCTGCCCGATCCGCGCCCGCAGCTCGTCGTCGACGGCGGGAGACGGCGTCTCCTCGATCAGCTTCTGGTGGCGGCGCTGGATCGTGCAGTCGCGCTCGCCGAGGTGGATCACGTTCCCGTGCGCGTCTGCGAGCACCTGCACCTCGACGTGGCGCGGGTCCTCGAGGTAGCGCTCGACGTAGACGGACGCATCGGCGAAGTACGACTGCCCCTCGCGGCTCGCCGACTCGAACGCGCGCTCCGCCGCGTCCGCTGCCCTGACGATCTTCATGCCCTTGCCGCCGCCGCCCGCGGCCGCCTTGATGATCAGCGGATAGCCGATCTCCTCGCCGAGGCGCGACGACCTCCGCCGCCGTGCGGACCGGGTCGGTGGTGCCGGGGATGATCGGGACGCCCGCCTCCCGCATGCGCGTCCGCGCGGCGCGTCTTCGAGCCCATCAGCTCGATCGCGGCCGGCGGCGGGCCGATCCAGACGAGCCCCGCCTCCTCGACGGCCCGCGCGAAGCCGGCGTTCTCCGCCAGGAACCCGTACCCCGGGTGCACGGCGCCCGCGCCGGAGCGCTCGGCCGCAGTCGAGCAGCTTCTCGACCACCAGGTAGCTCTCGGCCGCCGTCTCGCCGCCGAGCGCGAACGCCTCGTCGGCCTCGCGTACGTGACGTGCGCCCCGGTCCGCGTCGGAGTACACGGCGACCGAGCCCAGCCCGAGCTCCCGCAGCGTCCGGAAGATCCGGATCGCGATCTCGCCGCGGTTGGCCACGAGCACCTTCTCGAATGGCACGCTCCTTGGAGACACAGCCGCGTATTCTCACGGTCCGTGACCGCAGCCGATCAGCTCACCGTCGCACGCGCCGCCTCAGTGCCGATCGTCGTGCTGCTCTTCGCGCTCGACTTCGACGGGCACAACTACTGGGCGACCGGTGTCTTCTGCGTCGCGATGGCGACCGACTACTTCGACGGGCGCCTCGCGCGCCGCCAGGGCCGCACGTCGGCGCTCGGCTCGCTTCTCGATCCGATCGCCGACAAGCTGCTCGTGCTCTCGGCGATGATCGTCCTGATCGACGAGGGCGTCTTCCCGGGCTGGATGGTCGCCGCGATCGTCGCGCGGGAGCTCCTGATCTCCGGCCTGCGCCTCGCGGCGATCGAGCGCGGCGTCGTCATCTCCGCCCGCGACCTCGGCAAGTGGAAGACGTGGTCGCAGGCCGTGGCGGTCGCGCTCGGCGGTCTCGCCGCCGCCGGCGCCTTCGACGACGCGGTCGCCTGGTGGGCGCTCGTCGTGGCGCTCGTCCTGACGTGGGTCTCCGGACTGGACTACGCGCGCGTGGCGCCTCAGCTGCTGCGCGGCAGGGCCGTCGCGAAGCCCTCGTAGCGCGGCCGTCGCGGCTACGGACTACGGGGAATCGGGGTCGACGTTCTCGAGGACGCCGGCGCGCCACCACGGGCCAGGGTCGACGCCGCCCAGGAGGGTCCGCTCGACGGCCTCGGCGACCGCTTCTTCGATCTCGGCCGGCAGCTCCGGCGTCAGCTCGATCTCCACGGCAGGAAGCCTAAAGCCCGCGCGAAAGGCGTCCGATGGACGCCTCGCATGCGCCGCCTCGCCGCTCTCCTGACGCTGGTCCTCGCCCTGCCGTTCGCCGCCGCTGCCGCGACCGGGTCGTGGGCGCAGCCGGAGATCGAGACCTCGCTCGGCGCGGGCCTGATGAGCGGCGGACCGGACGGCTTCCGCCCGAACGACCCGCTGACCCGGGACGCCCTCGCGCAGATCGTGGCCGAGCTTGCAACGGAACGGATCTGGCCGGGCCGGAGCTCGACGGCTCGCCGGGAACCGTCACGCTCGCCGCCCTCGACACGTCGCTCGTGCGGGCCGTCGGCCTCGGCGACGCCGCCTACCGGTTCTACCTCGGGGCCCGCCGCGCCGGCCTTTCCCCGCCGCCGCGCTTCGGCACCGAGACCGTCGCGCGCCTGATCGGGCTGCGCGTCAACCATCCCGCGGCGCAGGACGCGCTCGAGCTCCAGCCCGCCGAGCCGGCGAGCCGCGCCGAGGCCGCCTACTCCGCCGCCCGGGCACTCGAGCTCCAGGAGAGCACCCGCCAGTCGGTGCGAGACGCGGCGGCCCTGTTCGACCTCGGCGCGCTGACGCCGTGGCAGCGCCGCATCCTCACCACCGCGGTGCGGCTCATCGGCTACCCCTACGTCTGGGGCGGCGCCGACGAGAGGCGCGATCGCGGCTTCGACTGCTCCGGCTTCGTCTGGCGCGTGTACAAGCTCCAGGCCTATCCCGGCCGCGGGGCGCTGTCCGCGACGCTGAACGGACGGACGACCTCCCGGCTGAGCGCCGAGGTCAGGCCGGCGCAGCGGATCGGCTTCGACGAGCTCGAGCCCGCCGACGTGCTCTTCTTCGGCGCGAACGGCGCTCGCTCGAAGCCGAAGCAGATCGACCACGCGGGGATCTACCTCGGCGGCGGCTGGATGATCCACTCGTCCGCCTACGGCGTCGCGCTCGCGCCGCTCGACGGCTGGTATCGCGACGAGTTCGCATGGGCCCGCAGACCGCTCGCCGAGGCGAATCTGGACTAAGAAGCTCTAACAGAACAAAGCACGGGCCGTCTGCACGCGCTGGTCGGCGCGTTGCGGCGTCCTCGGTTGTGCCGATCGCGCTGCTATCGGCACGCCCTGCGTCCTTGCATCGCACTCGCCCAGCACGTCCAGCCAGCGCGTGGTCATTCAGTTCGAGCTTCTAAAAGGGGTACTCCGGCACCGGCGGGCACGATCCCTCTATCGGGTGATTTCGGCGGCTGCGCCGGTCGGTCAGAATTCCGCCTGACAAGGCGTTCTGCGGTCTGGAGGACCGGATGTTGCAGTGGCATCCCAAGTTCGTTGCGGTTCTTGCTCTTCTTGCCCTCGTCGTCGCGGCAGTCCTCGGCGGTGTGAGCTGGAACGAGCTCGCGAACTTCAACTGGTAGAAGCGCAACCGGAGGCAGGCGGCCCTTGACCCGTCGGGTAGGTCTTCCGCCGCGAATGCTCGCAGTCGTCGTCCCGGCGTTCCTCGTCGGGGCCGCGGTCTACCTCGCAGCGGTCATCTCATTCGTCACCTCCGCCCCGTCGGTCGAGGCAGTGGTCGGGATGGTGCTGCTGCTCGCCGCCACGACGCTCGCCGAGCGCTATCCCGTCCCGGTCGAGGGCGTCGACGCAAGCGGCGTCTCGCTCGGGTTCGTCTTCGGCGTCGCCGCAATCGCCCTCTTCGGCTGGGACGTCGGCGTCATCGTCTTCGCGACGCCCCAGGCGGTCATCCAGCTGTGGGAGCACCGGCCGGGGATCCGGATCGCCTTCAACGCCAGCGTCTTCGCGATCGCCGCCGCGGTCGGAGGCGCGCTCGTGGCGCCGATCCCGGCGGACACCGCCGGCGGCATCCTGATGCGCGTGCTCGTGGCGGCGTTCGTCCAGTACTGGGTGAACATGGTGCTGGTCTCCGGCGTGATCGCCGCCAACTCCGGGCGGCCGTACTTCCCGCTCGTGCGCTCGAACGTCGGCTGGACGATCACGCCGTTCACGCTGATGGCGTCGGCCTCGTTGATCCTGGCCGTGCTCTGGCAGCGGACGCCGTTCCTCTCGGCGGCGCTGATCGGGCCGTTGATCGCGATCGCGCTCTACCAGCGCTCGACCCACAAGGTGCTGCGGGCGATGCGTCTCGCGCTCACGGACCCGCTGACCGGGCTGGGCAACCACAGGCACTTCCACGACCGCCTGGCCCAGGCGCTGCAGGACGCGGCGGACATCGACGAGCCGCTGACGCTCTGCTTCGTCGACATCGACGACTTCAAGCGGATCAACGACGGACACGGCCACCCCGCCGGCGACCGCGTCCTCTCCCAGGTCGCGACTCGGCTGCGCCAGGACGGCGAGGCGTTCCGGCTGGGTGGCGACGAGTTCGCCATCATCTTCGCGGGGCGCGACGAGCGCGAGGCCGTCGAGGCTGCCGGCGCGATCGTCTCGCGGATGGCGGCGATGGAGATCGAGAACATCGGCTCGATCACGATCAGCGCCGGGATCGCCACCTTCCCGTATCACGCCGCGGAGCTCGACGAGCTGATCCGGCTCACCGACAGCGCCCTCTACTGGGCGAAGGAGCACGGCAAGAACCGCGTTCACGTCTCGCGGGCAGACGTGATCGAGCTGGCCGAGCTGAAGCGGCTGGCCGGCGGCTCGGATCGCGCCGCACGGTTCCGCGCCGCCTCGAGCCTCGCCCGCGCCGTCGACGCGCGTGACGTCTACACCGGCAGCCACTCGTCCCGCGTCGCCGACCTCGCCGCGAAGATCGCACAGCGGATGGGCCTCCCGGGCGAGGAGATCGAGCTGGCGCGCCTCGCGGGCTCGCTGCACGACCTGGGCAAGCTCGCGATCCCGGAAGAGATCCTTCGCAAGCCGGGCCCGCTCACGGATGCCGAGCGCCTCGTGCTCGAGCGGCACCCGCAGATCGGCTACCGCATGCTGGAGAGCCTCGGCGTCGACCCCGTCGCCGACTGGGTGCTCCACCACCACGAGCGCTGGGACGGGTCCGGCTACCCGGACGGCCTACCGGGCGACAGCATCCCGCTCGGGGCGCGGATCATCTTCGTCGCCGACGCGTACGACGCGATGACGTCGGACCGCGTCTACCGGAGCCGGCTCTCCGACGAGGAGGCGCTCTCGGAGCTCGAGCGCTGTGCCGGTTCTCAGTTCGACCCGAACGTCGTGCACGCGTTCGCGCACGAGCTCGGGCTGACCGCCGTGGCCTCCTGACGACGGCGCAGGTAGACGATTCGAACTCGCGCACGATCCGCCGGCCGCCGATACTGAGCGTTCTGGCCGCCGGACGCCCCGATCTGATCGAAGTGCTGACCGAACTCTGCGAGGAGCTCGTCCGCGACCTCGACGCCGTCGGCTGCATCATCTCCCGCGTGATCGGCGACGTGCTCGTACAGATCGCCGAGGCGGCCCCCGACGGGCGCTCGTACGAGCAGGGCCGCGGCTACCTCGTCTCGGAGTTCCCGGAGACGGCGAAGGTGCTCGAGACGGGTGTGCCGGTCGCCGTCTCGGCGACCGACGACGAGCCCGACCCGGCGGAGGTCGCCGTGCTCCGCGAGCTCGGCGTCGGTGCCGTGCTGATGCTCGCGCTCCGCGTGGGCGGCGAGCCGTGGGGCCTCGTCGAGGTGTACCGCGACGAGCCGCGGACGTTCGCCGAGGACGACGCCGCGCGCGCCGGGGACGCGATCGCGCGCACTGCCGCCCGGCTGCACGGCGGCCCGTCGTAGCCGCCGCAATCCCTCGTTCGATACCCCACGACGGGGGACGCAGCGAGGCCGGACGCACACGAAGGTGAGCGGATGCGGCATGCGGCCCTTCTGCTCGTCCTCTCGCTCTGCCTTGCTGCGCCCGCCTGGGCCGAGGACGGGCCCGAGAGCCGGTGCGGTGCGCGAGGCCGGAGGCGTCGTCTCCGCGCTCTCCGATGCGTCGATCGGCGTCAGGGACGGGAAGCGCACCGCGACCTGCGCGATCGGCAGGCGCGCGCCGTCGCTCCAGGGGATCGCAGTGGGCGACCGCGTCCAGATGCTCTGCCGCCGGCGCGCCCACGCGTGGGTGCTGCTGAAGATCAGAGAGCTGCCGCAGCCGCCCGAGCCGGTCAAGGCGGCGGGCGTCGTCTCGACCCTCTCCGATGCGTCCATCAGCGTCGCGAGACTGACCTGTGCGATCCCCGACCGGCTGGCGGAGAAGATCGGCCGGCTCCACGTGGGCGACCGGGTGACGATCGCCTGCGTGCGCGGCACGCTCGTCGGCGTCGAGCGCCTGCCGGGCGAGGGCTCGAAGCCAAAGCCGGAGCCGGGGCCGGAGCCGGTCACGCTCGCCGGCGCCGTCAGCGCCCTCTCGGCGGGCGCCATCTCCGTGCACGGCGAGCGCGACCTGACGTGCTCCGTGCCGGCGGCCTACACGGAGAAGCTGAGCACGAACTTCAAGGTCGGCGACAAGGTGAAGATCGCCTGCACCGGCGGCGTCCTCACCGCGATCGGCCGGCTCGAGGAGCCGAAGCCGTCCGAGCCCAAGCCTCCCACCCCGCCGTCCACCCAGCCCGGCATGGCCGCCGGCGTCCTGACGAGCATCCGCGGCGACGGCCTGACGGTTCACGGCGAGACGGGCGACCTCCCCTGCAGGACGACGGACGGCTCGCCGAGCCTCGCGGAGTACCACCTCGGCGACAGGGTCAAGATCGCCTGCGAAGGCGGCGTGCTGACCGCGATCTACCGCTTGTGAGGTCGCGGTGGGAATCTTCCACGACCCCCCGTTGATGCCCGCCGTGCCGGGCCGGGCCCGGCGCGGCGGAATGAGCCGGCCCCGGCCGGCGCCGCGAGCGTCCGGACCGAGACCAGAGCTACAGCGGGATGTTGCCGTGCTTCCGCGCCGGGCGCCGCTCCCTCTTCGTGATCGACGTCTTCAGCGCGTCGATCAAGACCGAGCGCGTCCGCCGCGGCTCGATCACCTCGTCGATGTAGCCGCGCTCCGCCGCGGCGTACGGGTTGGCGAAGCGCTCCTTGTAGTCGGCGATCAGCTCCGCCCGCTTCGCCTCAGGGTCGTCCGACTCGGCGAGCTCGTGGCGGAAGACGATGTTGACGGCGCCCTCCGGCCCCATCACCGCGACCTCGGCGGTCGGCCACGCGAAGTTGAAGTCCGCGCGGATGTGCTTCGAGCTCATGACGTCGTAGGCGCCGCCGTAGGCCTTGCGCGTGATCACGGCGAGCTTCGGCACGGTCGCCTCGGAGTAGGCGTAGAGGAGCTTCGCGCCGTGGCGGATGATCCCGCCCCACTCCTGCGCCGTCCCCGGCAGGAAGCCCGGCACGTCGACGAATGTGACAAGCGGGACGTTGAAGGCGTCGCACGTGCGGACGAAGCGGGCGGCCTTGACGGACGAGTCGATGTCGAGCACGCCTGCGAGCGCCGTCGGCTGGTTGCCGACGATCCCGACGGGCCAGCCCCCGAGCCGGGCGAACCCGCAGACGATGTTCTCGGCGAAGAGCGGCTGGATCTCGAGGAAGTCCCCGTCGTCGACGACGTGGCCGATCACCTGCTTGATGTCGTACGGCCTCGTCGCCTCGTCGGGGACGATCCCGTCCAGCTCGGGCGCCTCGCGGTCGACCGGGTCCGACGGCTCGGCGTACGGCGGCGGCTCGACGTTGTTCTGCGGGAGGAACGAGAGCAGGTAGCGGGCATCGTCCAGGGCGGCCTCCTCGTCGGGGGCGGTCAGGTGCGCGACACCCGACTTCGAGGCGTGGGTCCGCGCGCCGCCGAGCTCCTCGAAGTCCACCTCCTCGCCTGTCACCGTCTTCACCACGTCGGGCCCGGTGATGAACATGTACGAGCTGCCCTCGACCATGAGGGTGAAGTCGGTCATCGCGGGGGAGTAGACCGCCCCGCCGGCGCAGGGGCCCATGATCAGGCTGAGCTGCGGGATCACGCCCGATGCCTGGACGTTGCGCCAGAAGATCTCCGCGTAGCCGGCGAGGGAGACGACCCCTTCCTGGATGCGTGCCCCGCCCGAGTCGTTGATCCCGATCACGGGGCAGCCGTACTTGACGGCCATGTCCATCACCTTGCAGATCTTCTCGGCGAAGACCTCGGAGAGCGAGCCGCCGAAGACGGTGAAGTCCTGCGAGAAGACGAAGACCTTGCGGCCGAAGATCGTCCCGTACCCGGTGACGACGGCGTCGCCGTACGGCCTTCGCTCGAGCATCCCGAAGTTGGGCTCGCGGTGGCGGACGAAGCGATCGAGCTCGACGAAGGAGCCGGGGTCGAGCAGCCGCTCCGCGCGCTCGCGGGCGAGCAGCTTGCCGGCCTCGCGTTGCTTCGCAACGGACTTCTCGGAGCCGGCGTGGCGGGCCTCGTCGCGGAGCTCGCGCAGCCACTCGAGCTTCTCCCGCGTCGTCTCGTGGACGCGCTCGTCGTGCCCCCTGTCCGGCGCCTTGGCCATCGCGCGGAGCCTACCGCGCCCCAACCGGGGACAGTCCCCCGACATGGCCGAAAGAGCCACTCCGGCGCGCGGCCCTCACTGTCCTTAAGAGACACGTCGGGGGACTGTCCCCGGCGGTAGGCTCGCCGTATGAACGCGCTCGATCGCTCGACGGTGTGGCCCTACGACGAGGCGGGCGAGCCGGGTCGGTTCGTCTACCAGCGCGACGCGCACCCGACCGGCGCCGAGGCCGAGCGGGTGCTCGGCGAGCTCGAGGGCGGCGAGGCCCTGCTTTTCCCCTCCGGGACCGGCGCCGCGACCGCGCTCCTCCTGACCATCTGCTCGCCGGGCGACACGATCGCGCTCGCCGCCGGCGCCTACTACGGGACGGGCGTCCTACTCAAGACGCTCGAGCGCTGGGGCATCTCCCACGTCGAGTTCGACCAGACCGGACCGCCGCCCGACGACGTGCAGCTCGTCTGGCTCGAGGCGCCGTCGAATCCGCTGCTGACGATGCCCGACCTCGACGCGGCCGTCGCGCACCCGGCACCCGTCGTCGTCGACGCGACCGCCTCCACGCCCGTCTACCTGCGCGCGCTCGACCGCGGCGCAGACTTCGTCGTCCACAGCGCGACAAAGTTCCTGGCCGGCCATCACGACGCCCTCCTCGGCGTGGTCGCGTCCCGCGACACCGACGCGATGCAGCGCCTCTGGACGCACCGGAAGACGCTCGGCATCGTCGCCGCCCCCGATCCCGCCTGGCTCCTGCTGCGCGGCCTGAAGACGCTTCGAGATCCGCATGCGAGCGGCACACCGCGAGCGCGACCGTGATCGCCGACCGCCTCCGCGCGCATCCTGCGGTGGAGATCGTCCGCTACCCCGGCTTCGGCGGGCTCCTCTCCTTCGACGTCGCAGACGGGGACGCCGCGCGCCGCGTCGAGACCGCGACGACGCTGATCCGCAACGCCACGAGCCTCGGCGGCGTCGACTCCTCCATGGAGACGCGCCACCGCTGGGAAGGCGACCGCGTACCGACCGGCCTGCTCCGCCTCTCCGTGGGGCTCGAGCCCGTCGACGCCGTCTGGGACGACCTCGCGGCGGCCCTGGCGCTCGCCTAGAAGGGCTTGGCGGAACGTGCCTCGGTGTCGGGGTGCGATGCTCTTTTCGCGGCAAAGACGCAGGGAGCGTCGATAGCAGCGCTATCGACGCGACTGAGGACGCAGCAGCGGGGCGAGCAGCGCGGCCCGGCGGCATTGTGCCCGTTTCGCCGAAACCCTCCTGGCGACGCGAAAGCGGAGGCCCGCGCGGGCGACGAGCGCCGCCAGATCGAGGCGTCCGCGCTGCAGCATCTGAGCGCGCACGCCGACCTGCAGGAGCTTCGCGAGCTCGCGTGACCTCCGCGTACCATGTTCGGCGCGCCGGAGTAGCTCAGCTGGTAGAGCAACCGCCTTGTAAGCGGTAGGTCGTGGGTTCGAGTCCCTCCTCCGGCTCTCTCGCGCCGCGGCGGCCCTCACGTCTCGTGGCAAGCCGGCCGGCGCCGAGCGCTACGCCGCCGCGCTCCGACGGCTCCTCGTCATCCGACAGCACCGCGACGATCTCGGCGCCGAAGAGCATGGCGGCTGCACCCGCGTAGACCACGAGCAGGAACCCCAGCAAGGCGCCGAGCGAGCCGTACACGAGGCTCAGCCTGTCGAATCGTGCGAGATACGCCCCGTACGCGACAGTCGCGATCTGGTAGCCGGTCGCGCCGACCAGAGCACCGGGCCAGAGCGCGCGCCACGACGACCGGGCAGGCGGCAAGATGCGATAGAGCGCAAGCAGCGCGCAGGCCGTGAGCACGAGTGTCCCTCCGATGCCGATCATCTGGCCGAGCGCCCGGACCGCCCAGCTCGCGGCCGGAACGTCGGTGCCGGGCGCCAGCTTCGCGACCCCCTGCGCCAGGATCGCGACCGTGAAGGTCGCGAGGACGAACACGCCTGCTCCGAAAACGAGCGCGACGTCGAGCACCTTGCCGCGGATGTAGGTGCGGCGCGTGCGGTGACCCCAGATCTCGGCGAAGGCGAGGCGGATCGAGCCGATCATCGCGCTCGCCGTCCAGAGCAGGCCGACCAGGGCGATCGCTCCGGCGACGGACGCCGTCGCGCCCCTCTCCGGCGAGCGACCGCCGAACGCTCTCCTCGAGGCCTGTCGACCCCGCGAGCGAGTCGACGACCCAGTTGGTCACGGCGTCGCGCCACTCCGCAGGGATCAAGAGGTCGATCAGCGCGACAAGGAAGGCCACGAGCGGGACGAGCGAGAAGAGCACGCGAAACGAGATCGCCGCCGCGTTCTGCGTCGCGCGGTGAGCCGTGTAGCCGGCGATCGCCGCACGGACGACGCGCTGCACGGCTCGGAAGAAACTGCGAGACGCCGGCCAACGCCTGCGCCCGCGCGCTAGAGCAGGACCTGGCGCGACTTCTGGTGCGTCAGGATCTTCCGCTTCACCCGCTGCAACGCGTTGTCGATCGTCTTCGTGTCGCAGCCGAGGATCTCCGCCATCGACTCGTACGACTCGCCCTCGAGGTAGAGGCGTAGGGCCTCGGCCTCGAGGTTCGAGAGGCCGGTGCCGAGCGTGAAGACGAGGCTCTGGAGCTCCTCGGTGGAGATCACGCAGACGGACGGCTCCTGCGTGTGCGGGCCGGGCAGCGCCTCGCCGAGCGTGCACTCGCCTTCGACGTCCTGGCCGGCCGGGGTGTGGCTGAACGAGACGTACGTGTTCAGCGGCGCGTGCTTGAAGCGGGTCGCCGTCTTGATCGCCGTGATGATCTGCCGCGTCACGCAGAGCTCGGCGAAGCTGCGGAACGACGTCTCCTTCTCCGGCCGGAAGTCGCGCACGGCCTTGTAGAGGCCGATCAGACCCTCCTGAATCAGGTCCTCGGAGTCGCCTCCGGCAAGGAAATAGGAGCTGGCCTTGAGCCGGACGAAGCCCGTGTAGCGCTTGATCAAGGAGTCGAGCGCGGAGCCGTTGCCGTTCCGCGCCTTCAGGACAAGTTGCAGATCCTCAAGCTCCCGTTGAGCCTTCTGTGCAGTCTTCAGCGCGGTTGCTGGTCTGGCTGCCACGGCTGTTCTCCCGGTATTTGCGGACGTCGGCAGAGTGAACTCTCACCCTGAGGTCGAGGTGAAAGTAGCACGAACTGCGAAAAATTACAAGATCCTTGCAAAGGTCCCGGTCCCTAGGGAGATTTATGCGTTCTCGCCGCGGCGAAGCCGCTCGAGCCGGGCGCGCGTCTCGTCGTCCAGCCGGTCGCCGAGCTCGCTGCGGCGCTCCTCACGGCTTCCGCCGACCTGCATGTCGCCGAGGAAGGTCTGCGAGAGGAGCGTCTGCACTTGGCGGCCTGCGGTACCCCGGACGGCGCTGTCCGACGAGACGACGCAGACGCGCTCACGGCCGCGGTTCTCGGCCGCGAGCCGTTCGAGGAGCGTGTCTGCGTTGGGGTGGAAGCGGACTGAGAGCGGTCCCCGCTCGGCGTCGGCGCCCGTGCCGTCGAACACGACGCACGCCTCGCGCGCCCTTCAGCGCGACGAAGCTCGCGAGCGTGTCGACGAGCTCTCGCGTATCCGCGAAGCCGCCGGCGTGCAGGAGGTTGAAGCCGTCGAAGAGGTAGAGCGTCGGATCGGCCATGTGATGGAGGTGTACACCTACATCACCTGGGTCTCTACGCGTCGCGCTGCCGCTTCGCCTCGAAGAGGAAGACCGCGGCGGCGACCGAGACGTTCAGCGAGTCGACCTGCCCGGAGAGCGGGATCGAAACGATCGCGTCGCAGGCCCGGCGCACCAGCGGGCGGAGCCCTCGACCTTCGGCGCCGAGGACGATCGCGGCGCCGGAGCGGAGGTCCGCCTGCCAGAGCGTCTGATCGCCGTCGCCCGCGGCGCCCCATACCCAGAGCTCCGGGCCCTTGACCTCGTTCAAGTAGCGAGCGAGGTTCGTCACGACCGCGACCGGGACGTGCTCCACCGCTCCGGCCGAGGCCTTGCAGACGGCTGCCGTGACGGTGGCCGAGCCGTGGGCGGGCACGACGACGCCGCTCGCCCCCGCACCCTCGGCGCTGCGGATGACGGCGCCCAGGTTGTGCGGGTCGGATACCTGATCGAGGGCGACGACGAGCGGCGCGGGGCCGGCAACGAGCGAAACCGCATCCGCGTATCTGTACGGCTCTGCCCACGCCGCGACACCCTGATGATCCCGCGTCCCGGCCGCCTCTGTCAGCTCACGCTCGAGCTTCGTCTTGACCCGCTGCTCGCGAAGCCACATCTCGGCGGCAAGCGCCCGCTCGGTCGCCCAGATCTCCAGTACCTGACGGCGCCCGGCGCGCAGCGCTTCGCGGACGGGATTCCGCCCGTAGATGAGGTCGCGGCTCACGCGCGGCGAACGAGCCGGTAGCCGGCGCCCTCGTCGCGCACCTCCCAGCCGAGCGCGGCGATCTGGTCCCGCAGCTCGTCTGAGGCGGCCCACTCAGCCGCCGAGCGCGCCTCGCGACGCCGCTCGGCGAGCTCGACGACGTCGGCGGGGGCCCGCTCCTGCGCGGCGAGCGAGCCGAGACCGAAGACGTCGAGCCCTCGCCGGAGCAATTCGTGATAGCCGTTGCGGCGCCATTCGTGGAAGAGCCTGAGCGCCGCCGGAGTGTTGAAGTCGTCGTCGAGCACAGCCACGAGCCGCTCCCATTCGCCCTGCGGCGCCTCATTCGCCTGTTCGGCGAAGCCGTCGCGAACCGTCTGCACCTGCGCGGCGGCCTGGGCCATGCTCGTCTCCGAGAAGTCGAGTGGCTTCCGCCAGTGCCCGGTCATGAAGAAGAGCAGGAGCGTCTCGCGGCCCCACGTGTCCAGCGCGTCGCGAATCGTGACCACATTCCCGACCGACTTGGACATCTTGTCGCTGGTGAATTGCAGCAGCCCGTTGTGCATCCAGAGCTGCGCGAACGGGTGCCCGAGCGCCCGCGACTGCGCGATCTCGTTCTCGTGATGCGGAAAGACCAGGTCGAGCCCGCCGCCGTGGATCTCGAAGACAGGGCCGAGCAGCTCCTCGGCCATCACCGAGCACTCGATGTGCCACCCCGGCCGTCCGCGACCCCACGGCGAATCCCACCACGTGTCCTCGTCCGGCTTGTTCGACTTCCAGAGCGCGAAGTCGCGCGGATCCTCCTTGAGCTCGTTCGGCTCCTGCTCCTCGACCTGGTCTGGTCGCTGGCCCGAGAGGCGGCCGTATTCGGGGAAGCTCGAGACCCGGTAGTAGACGTCTCCACCGACGGCGTAGGCGTGGCCGCCCGCGATCAGCTCCTCGATGGCGTTGACGATGTGCGAAACGTGGTCGGTCGCCTTTGGAAGCTGGTCGGGCATGCCGAGGCCGAGGTCGCCCGTGTCCTGCAGATACCACTCGGTCGCCCGTGCGGCGAGCTCCGCGCTGGCACCGGGAGCGGCCTCGTAGATCTTGTCGTTGATGTCCGTGATGTTATGGACGAGCGTCGTCTCGTAGCCGAGCTGGGGGAGCCAGCGGCGAAGCCACATGCCGAGCACGAACGGCACGGCGTTCCCTACGTGCGCCCGCGCGTACACGGTGGGTCCGCAGACGTACATCCGGATCGGTCCGGGCGGCTCCGGGAGCTCGAGCTTGCCGCGCGTGTAGGTGTCAGAGAGCCGCATCGATCCTCCGCAGGGTCTCGTCACGGTCGAGAGCGGCGACAACCGCTGCCAGCTCCGGGCCGCGCTCGGCGCCGGTCAGTGCGAGCCGCAACGCCTTCAGGTCGCCGCCGACGGCCTTGAGCTCGCGCACGAGCTCCGTCGCTGCGGTGGTGTCGAGGCCGCCGTTGGCGCGCTCGCGCAGCTCGCGGAAGCGGTCCAGCGTCGGACGGGCCTCTGCCGGGAGCTCGACGTGCGCGGGCGAGACGATCTGCCCGGCGATCTCCTTGGCCTCCACGAGCGTGCGCGCGCCCCGCAGGGCGGGCACGGCGGAGAGCGGTGCACCCGCGACGTCGGCCAGCTCCTCGTCCGGCATCGCCGCGATCGCGTCGATCGCCAACCGCCGCACGCGGCCGAGGTCGTAGTGCACATCGTGCTTCGGCAGGCCGAGCTCGTCGAGATATGCGCGCAGCGCCTGCGGTGGAATCCCTTCCTCTCGCAACGCCGCCACGGTCGCGCCCTCCGCCCGCTTGGAGAGCTTCTTGCCGTCCTCGCCGAGCAGCAGACCGTGGTGCAAGTACTCAGGCGGCTCGGTGCCGAGCGCTCGGTGCAGCTTCGCGTGCAGCGCCTCGTTCGGCCGGTGGTCGTTGCCGCGCACGACATGCGTGATGCCGAAGTCGATGTCGTCGACCACCGTGGCGAGCTGGTAGGTCGCGCTCCCGTCCTCGCGCAGGAGGGTGACGCCCTCGAATCGGTCCGTGCCGAGGCGCTCCGCCGCGGCGCGGTAGGCGTCCCGCCGCTCGCTCTGGCGCACCGGCCCCACGTCCCAGCGGACGCCGAGCCACTCGAGGTCGCGCAGGATCGCCTCTTCTCCACCCTCGACGTTCCGCGCCGCATCGGTGTCGTCGATGCGGAGCAGCATCCTGGTCGCCGAGCCGCCGGTTGGCGACGGCGCTGAGGGCGTTGCCCACGTGGAGCGAGCCCGTCGGGCTGGGAGCGAAGCGAACGCTCTTCATCCCACGATGCTAGCTTCGCCGGCGCCCCCGATCTGGCGCGCACATTTCGCCGCTCGAAGGCCAACCGTTGCGGCGGACCCTCGAGCGAGGATGCGGGCGCGCCTGGAAAGGAGTAACTCGGGTGCGCCCGTCTTCGTCCACCGTAGCCGCGGTGACTCGCCCTGAGCTATGAAGGATCCTGCTTTGCGGTTCGCCCACGGTGATCGGATGGAACGCGCGATCGGATGCAACCATGCAAGCGTGGGGTGGTTCAGCCCTGTGCGCAAGGTGACCGCCCCGGACGGGCGCGAATGGGAGATCTACGTTTCGCACCTACCGGTGCCGGCATGGCGGCCCTCGCCGTACCAGGGCAGCGCGCTCGGCGGCGCGGGAACGCCCTTCGACCTCGTGGTCTTCCTGCTCGAGATCCCCCTCTTCGTCTTCAACCAGCTGCTCCTCCCCCTGTTCCGCTTCCTCGTCGACCTCCCGGCGACTGCGCTGCGCGGTCGGCGTTCACGGACGGTGACGATCGAGGCGATCTGCTTCGGACCGCGCGACGAACGGTGGGTCTGGACGGCCGGGCTCGACCATCGCGATCGGGTCGTCGCTGAGATCGCCGAGGCGCTCACCCGCGGCGAGCCTGCGCAGCCGCTCGGAGCCGAGTTCAAGGGGCACGTGCGGTAGCCGCGCCCGGCGATACGCTCGCCGCATGAAGGAGCTGCTCCTCGACTGGTACGCCTCAACCGGGCGCGACCTGCCGTGGCGGAAGACGCGCGACCCGTACGCGATCCTCGTCTCCGAAGTCATGCTGCAGCAGACCCAGGTCGAGCGCGTGATCCCGCGTTGGCTCGCCTGGCTCGAGCGCTGGCCGAGGGTCGAGGCGCTCGCGGCCGCGCGGGTCGAGGACGTGCTCCGCGAGTGGCAGGGGCTCGGGTACAACCGGCGCGCGCTCAACCTGCACCGCGCGGCAAGGGTGATCGCGGAGCATGGCTGGCCGGACGACCTGACGGAGCTCCCGGGCGTCGGCCGCTACACGGCCGACGCCGTCGAGAGCTTCGCGCTCGGCCGTCCGGTCCTGCCGGTCGACACGAACGTCCTCCGCGTGCAGGAGCGCACCGGCTTCTCGTTCGACCACGACTGCGGTCAGGCGCTCATGGACCTCGGCTCGACCGTTTGCCTCGCGCGCATCCCGCGCTGCGACGCCTGCCCGCTCGCCGAGGCCTGCCCTTCCCGCGGCCGCCGCTACGAGCCGCTGCGGAAGCAATCCCGGTTCGAGGGCTCCTTCCGGCAACGGCGCGCGGCCGCGCTGAAAGCGCTGCTCTCCGGCCAGCCGCCGGGGGACGACGAGGCGGTCGCGGCGCTCGCGAAGGACGGTCTCGTCGAGGTCGAGGACGGGCTCGCGCGGCTTCCTACCTAGAGGTACGCGCCTGGAGGGAGTGCGTCATCCAGACGTTCGGCTCGAGGTGCGCCCCGACGCCGTCGCGGACCTCGAGCGGTGCGAGCGCACCGGGGAACACGTAGGTGCCGTCCTCGGGGAAGCGCATCCCGGTCCATTCCTCCCACTCGGACACGGGTGCCTCGATGCGCATCGACCTCGGCGCCGGTGCGACGATTCGGCCGCCGACACGCTCGTGGAGGCGGATCCACGGATCGAAGTGGCTCCCGTCGTCGCGGCGCCACTCCATGTAGCGCTCGATCGGCGTCAGCGGGTAGCGCGCCTTCAGCGTCGGGCGCACCGGTGCGATCAGCTCGCGCAGCGCGGCGGTTCGCGCGGCGTCCCGCATCGCGTTCAGCATCACGCTCGAAAGCCGCGAGCCCTGACGCTCCGGCAGGACCGAGATCGCGAGAGCGCAGAGGACGTCCGGCCGACGGTCGCTCTCGAAGGCGCGCACGAAAGCCTCGTCCCAGCCGGAAGGCAGGTCCTCGAAGCTCCCGTCCCAGGGCGTCGGCACGGAGTGGAGCTCCGCGACGAGCTCGTCTCCGTCGAGGAGCGCGAGCTGGAAGTCCGGGTGCTCGTCGTACAGCCGCCGCCAGAAGCGTGTCCCCGACTGGTTGTGGTGCATGAACTCCGGGAACGTGCGCGCCGAGAGCGTCGTCGAAGCGGACGGCGCGCAGGTCGGGCCTGTCGGCGTAGCGGACGAGCTCCATCAGCGGCGCGCGAGCAGTGCGACTGCCTCTGCGGCCAGCCCCTCGCCCCGGCCCGTGAAGCCGAGCCGGTCGGTGGTCGTCGCGCGGACGTTGACCTCTCCTTCGCCGATCGCGTCCCGGAGCTTTCGGCGCATTTCCTCGCGGTGCTCCGCGATTCGCGGCTCCTCGCCGACGAGCACGCAGTCGGCGTTGACGAGCCGCCAGCCGGCCTCGGCGACCTGCGCGTAGGCCTCGGCGAGCAGCGCGAGCGACGAGGCGCCGCGGAAGCGATCCTCGTCCGACGGGAAGAGCGAGCCGATGTCCCCGAGCCCGGCGGCGCCGAGCAGCGCGTCGATCAGCGCGTGCGCGATCACGTCGCCGTCCGAGTGCCCGGCGAGCCCGCTCCGGTGCTCGAGCTCGACGCCGCCGAGGACGAGCGGGACGCCTTCCTCGAGACCGTGGGCGTCGACGCCGAGGCCCACACGCAGGTCGGTCGCACGCAGCTCAGACACGAAGCACCTCGGCGAGCTCGCCGAGCGAGCCGACGCGCAGCGCGTCCGCGGGCGGCTCGTGCAGGTGACCCCAGGGACCCCGCCGGATGTGGACCGCGACCATCCCGGCGGCGAGCGCAGGCTCGACGTCGTTGTCCACCCGGTCGCCGACGTAGGCGATCTGCTCCGGGGCGAGCGCCGTCTCGGCGGCGATCCGCTCGAAGAACTCCCGCGCCGGCTTCGAGACGCCCCAGCGCCCGGACGAGCCCAGCACCTCGACGTAGTCGCGGAGCAGCTCCTCCGTCTCGGCCGGGGTGTTGCCGACCGCGCCGACGCGCAGGCCCCGGGAGCGCAGGGACTCCAGGCACGGCAGCGCGTCCGGGTAGAACTCGGCCGGCCCCCAGGTCGACGCCGGATGCTCGACGCCGAGGATCTCCCACACGCGGCTGTGATGCTCGCCCCGCGCGGCCAACCCGCCGAGCACGCCCATCAGCGTGAAGCGCGGCACCCCGGCCGCATCCGCGGCGCGCTGCCACATGCCGGTCTCGTCGATCAGCGTCTCGCCCACGTCGAAGACGACGGCCTTCAAAGCCACGAGGCGGCCAGCTCCAGATCCTCCCTCGTCGTCACCTTCACGAGCCGCGGGTCGCCGTCGACTACCGCCACGCGGCCGCCGTTCGCCTCGACGAGAGACGCGCAGTCCGTGCCCTCCCCGGCGGCGACCGACTTCAGCACCGACGCCACGAATGCCTGCGGCGTCTGCACCGTGTACAGCCCCTCGCGCGGAACGGTCTCGCGGACGACTCCCCGCTCGACGCGCTTCACCGTGTCGGCGACCGGCAGTCCGGGCACGGCCCCGTCGAACCCCTCATTGAGCTTGCCGAGCACGCGCTCGATCACGTCGTCCGGCAACACCGGGCGAGCCGCATCGTGCACGAGGACGACCGCCGCCTCGTCCGGGACCTCCGCCAGCGCGATCCGCACCGACTCGGCGCGCGTCGCGCCGCCGGTGACGACGGCGCTCACCTTCCCGGCGCCGAGCTCCTCGGCGAGCAGGATCGTCGGCTCCTCCCACTCCGGCGGAGCCGCGACGACGATCGCCTCGACCCAATCGGAGTTCTCCAGACGCTCGAGCGGCTCGGCGAGCAGCACCCGCTCGCCGAGCCGCACGAATGCCTTCGGCCTGTCTGCGCCGAGGCGGTCCCCGCTGCCCGCGGCGACGAGGATCGCCCACACGCTCACACTAGGCCATGCCCGCTAGGCGGTAGCGATGGCCTTCTTCGAGGACGCAGCCTTCTTCTTCGTGCCGTTGCCGCCTGCGAGCACCCCGTCGAGCCACTCGGCAGCCTGCTCCTCGTCCATATTCTTGGCGTACATCAGCTCCGAGGCGAGGATCTTCTTCGCCTTCACGTACATCTGCTTTTCGCCGGTGGACAGACCCTTCTCACCGTCGCGCAACGCCAGGTTCCGAACGACCTCGGCGAGCTCGTAGATGTCTCCGGTCTTCATCTTGTCCCGGTTGTGCTTGAAGCGCCGGTTCCAGTTCTTCGGCATCTGCGTCCCACCGGACGTCAGATACTTCACGACCTTGGCGACCGCTTCCTCGTCGATCACCTTCCGCAGGCCCACGCGCTCTGCGTTCTCCGCTGGCACGTTCACCGTCATGTCGTTGTGCAGGATCTTGATCGTGAGGTACTCGCGCGTCTGTCCCAGGACCTCGCGCTTCTCCCTCTTCACGACGGTGCCTGCTCCGTGGTGTGGGTACACCACCTTGTCGCCGACCTTGTACAAGCTCGAACTCCCCTGGTCGAAGGTGCTTTTCGTCAAGACGCCGGCGGTGCAGAAGCTCCCGCCGGCAGCCCGAATAGGTTAACAAATACGTCACCAAATCGCCAGGTTTTGCAGGGGTTTTTTCGAAAATCCCTGCTATTCGCGGGGAAGCAGCCCGGCGGCGACCGCCTGGCGCAGCGTCTCGGCCCCGAGCACGCCCTTGCCTTTTGTCCCCTGCGGGGCGAGGACGGTCCCGAGACCGAGCTTCCTGCACTCCTGCAGGCGGCGCTCGCCCTGCGTCGCGGGGCGGAGGCGGCCGGTCAGCCCGATCTCCCCGAAGGCGGCGAGCCCGTCGCGCACGGGCACCGCGCGGCCCGCGGAGGCGATGGCGAGCGCAACGGCCAGGTCCGCGCCCGGCTCGTCGATCCGCACGCCGCCGGCGACGTTCACGAAGACGTCGGCCTGGCCGAGCGCCAGGCCCGCGTGGCGTGAAAGCACGGCCACGATCATCGCCAGCCGCTTGGGGTCGACGCCCGTCGCCACGCGCCGCGGCATGGCGAGATCCGTCGGCGCCACGAGCGCCTGGATCTCGAGCAGGATCGGCCGCGTTCCCTCGAGCGCGCACGCGACGGCCGCGCCCACCTCGCCCGACTCGGTGCGGCCGAAGAGCTCCGACGGATCGGGCACGCCGACGAGCCCCGCACCCGTCATTTCGAAGACGCCCAGCTCGTTCGTGGAGCCGAAGCGGTTCTTGACCGCGCGCAGCACGCGGTGCTCGCGGTAGCGGTCGCCCTCGAACTGGAGCACACAGTCGACGAGGTGCTCGAGGACGCGTGGCCCGGCCACCGTGCCGTCCTTGGTCACGTGGCCGACGAGGAACGTCGCGACACCCGCCTCCTTCGCCACGCGCAGGAGGCGCGCCGCCGCTTCGCGCACCTGCGCGACGGAGCCGGGCGCCGAGCCGATCTCGGACGAGTACAGCGTCTGCACGGAGTCGATCACGCAGACCGACGGCCGCTCCTGCTCGAGCGTGGCGCAGACGGTCTCGAGCTCAGTCTCCGCGAGGATCTCGACGCTCTCCGCGCCGCCGAGCCGTGCCGCTCGCAACTTCACCTGCGCGACCGACTCCTCGCCGGTGACGAGCAGCGCCCTGCGCTCCTTCGACATCGCCGCGAGCGCGGTCAGGAGGAGCGTCGACTTGCCGACCCCCGGCTCGCCGCCCACGAGGACGAGCGACGCGGGCACGAGCCCGCCGCCGAGAACGCGATCGAGCTCGGGGACGCCCGTCGAGATCCGCTCGGCCTCGTCCGCGTCGACCTCGACGAGGCGTAGGAGCGGCCTCGCCGACCCCGCAACGCCGCCTTTCCCCACAGGCGTTGCGACCCGTTCCTCGACGAGCGTGTTGTAGGCACCGCAGCCCGGGCAGCGTCCGAACCAGCGCCCGGTCGACGAGCCGCACTCCGAGCACGCAAAGACGACAGCAGCCTTCGCCACCGGACCAGCTTACGGGTGGGCCCGGCGGGCATTGCGACTAGTCTGAGCCGGAAGTGAAACGAGGTCGTCGCAGCCGTTCCGCGGCCGAGGTCGCCGCCCGCGCACGCGCTCTCGCGGCGCTCGTCCTGCGCGTGAACGGCGAATCCGCGCCGGACGAGGACTGGTCGCCCGAGGAGCGGCTGATGCTTTCCCGGCTCGACGCGCAGGACGTCCTCAACGCGACGTGGCGTGCAGAAGGGCTGGCGATGCTGCTGTGGGCGCTGGGCGAGCTCGAGGAGCTGCCGCCCTGGGACGAGCCGGTCGATCACATCGGGCTGGCGCGTCACGTCGACCTCGGGCGGGCGGAGTTGCGCGAGGACGAGGAGCTCGAGGCCGCGCTCGAGTCGGCGCGGCTCTGGCACTGGCGCGCGCGGACGACGCTCCTCGAGGACGACACGGACGTTGAGCTCCCGGAGCCGTGGAGCTCGTTCGACCAGCTGATCGCCGCGACTGCGATGAAGGGCTACGAGGACGGCCTCCTGCCGGAGCCACGGCGGGGCGACTTCCCCGCGTTCGGCACGGCGTACCGCCATCTGGACGATGACCAGCACGCGGTCGCGCTCTCGATCGCCTCGGAACGGCACTTCGCCCTCTCGTGGCTGAACGGCCTCTCCGACGACTGGGACGCGACGCCCACGGACACCTGAGCCGGCGCCGCCGGGACTGGGAGTTAGGCGCCGCCGACGGCCATCCAGAGCACCTTCGCGAAGGTGCGCCTGGACGGGTTCCGCCAGGTCCGCGCCCGGCTGGGCGGGAACGTGAGCGACTCGCCGGCCCTGAGGAGGTGCAGCTCGCCGTCGACGTCGAGCTCCAGAGCCCCGCTGACGACGTAGACGAAATCGAGCGACCCGCCGACCTCCGCGGGCGCCGCGTCGGCCGTGGCGCCGGGCGGGATCTGCGACTCGATCGCCTGGAAACGGCGCTCGCCGCGCGGGCTGAGCAGGAAGTGCGAGGAGGGGTCCACCGAGCCGAGCTGCTGGCGCTCGCCGCGGTGCACGGGCCCGTGCACCGACGCCTCGATCACGTCGCCGATGCGAACTCCGAGCACGTCGCAGATGCGGGCCAGCGACCCGAGCGACGGCGCGACGCGGTCGCGCTCGAGCTGGCTGACGTACCCCTTGGTGAGGCCGCTCGCCGAGGCCACGTGCGTCAGCGTCAGCCCCCGCTCCTGCCGGGCGCGCCGGAGCTCGGAACCGACCTTCACGTCACCGCTTCGCGGCAGCATGGGGATCTGGGTCGCAACCATGGGCGGCACGCATCATAAGTCTCGAGCAGGATCCCGAACAGGCACCGGCGAGAGCAGGACGGGGCGCCCGAAGGCGCCCCGTCCGCTGGCGGGATGCGTTGCACGGAGCGCCTACTTGAGGCAGGCGGCCGCCAGGTCGGTGCCGTAGATGGCGTTGTAGGTGAAGCACCCGACCTTCTTCGAGAGGAAGATGCGGCTGTTGAAGTTGCTCCGGGGAGCCCACGGAGCCGCGTTCTTCATCATCTCGACGTCGAGGTTGCCGTACGCGTCGTAGCGCGCAGAACCAGACAGCCGCGACGCCGCATTCATCTTCGCGTTGAACTTCGCGTCGTTGAAGTAGGCGACGTTGTTGTTGTTCGACTCGTGCAGGTTCGTGCCGTTGAGCAGCACGTCGATGAAGTCGAACGGATCGGCGTAGTCGGCGATCCAGCCTTCAGACGTGATGTCGAACGGCTCGCCGCGGGTGCCTTCCTTCTGGATCTGCACCGCGCGGGCGAACTGCTTCACCTCGACGTCCAGACCGATCTGCTTCAGGTCGAACTGCAGGATCTGGGCGACGGCGGCCGAGGTCGCCGTGTTCGAGGTGTAGTAGACGATCTTGCCGTCCCGCGTGTGACCCGTCGCGAGCTTCTTGGCGAAGCTGAAGTTCGGGGCCTTGAGCGGGTACAGGTCGGCGTCGCGGAAGCCGGCCATGCCCGGAGGCAGGATCTGGTCGGTCCGCTTGCCGGCGAGGTAGCCGCCCTGGTTCAGCATCGCCTTGCGGTCGATTGCGAAGTTGATCGCGCGCTTCAGCCGGACGTTGTTCTTGAAGATCGGGCGATCGTGGTTGAACGCCAGATAGGACACGCCGAGCTGCGGCTTGACCCAGAACTGGCCCTTGTTGATCCCGTACTTCTGGGCGACCTCTGCGTACGCGGAGGACGGAATACCGCCGGCGGCGTAGTCCGAAGCACCCGACTCGACACGAAGCCGGATGGCCTCGAGCGAGTTCCCGATCGTGTAGACGATCTGGTTCACGTTGTGCGGGCGCTTGCCGTGGTAGTTCGGGTTGCGCTTGAGCACGATCGACTTGTTGGGCGTGCGGGCCGCGATGTAGTACGGGCCGGCCGCCGCCGGCGTCTCGACGCCGTTCGGGTCGATCGCGAGGCCGCTCGGCACCGCGCAGAAGAACGGCATGGCGACACGAGCGAGGAAGTCAGGGGCGGGCTTGGTCAGGGTGACGAGCAGGTGCGAGCCCTTGACGCGGACTCCGGCCACGCTCTGGGCCTTGCCGTCGAGCTTGGCCTGCGCGCCGGCGATGTCCTCGATAAACGGGGCAGCAGGCGACTGCATCTTCGGGTTGGCAAGCCGCTCGATGGCGTACTTGAACGTCCCGGCGGTCACCTTCTGGCCGTTCGAGAACTTCGTGAACCCGGCCTTGACGTTGAAGTCGTAGGTCTTGCCGCTGTTCGAGACGCGCGGGAAGCCGGCCGCGGCCTCCGGAACGAGCTGCGAGCCGCGGGCACCGTTGGAGTCCGGGTAGTTCATGAGCTTCAGGCAGGTCGAGTATTCGATCTCCCAGCCGGTCGACAGGTAGTCGAGGGCGGGGTCCGTGTAATCGACATCCGTGAAGAGATCGACGTTCAGCGTGCCGCCGGTCTTGGCGACACTTCCGGTCGCGCTGTTCGCCGTGCCGGCAAAGCCGGCGGCCACGGCGAGCAAAGCGCCAAACACGACCGTGACGAACGAAAGCCACAGCTTTCTCGACACGAAATCGTCTCCTTTCATGCTTTCATCAACTGGAAATGCCGACGTGATCCTCCGCCGCCGGCGGCGGGACTAAACGCATCCGGGGTATGTGACGGAGATACGAGCGTTTAGTTAGTCCAAACAGAATGCTTACAGATATGGTTGCGCGCCCGTGAGCGACCGGCTCGACAGATACGCCGATTTGACCGTGCGCGTGGGCGCGAACGTCGCCCCGGGCCAGCTGGTCGACGTCAGCGGCTACCTCGCGCATGCACCGCTCGTGCAGGCGGTCACGCGCGCCGCGTACCGCGCGGGCGCGCGCTACGTCGACGTGCGCTACATCGACCAGCACGTGCGCCGCGCGATGATGGAGCTGGCGCCGGAGGAGACGCTGCGCTGGTCGCCGCCCTGGCTCGTGACGCGGCTGAAGGAGCTCGCGGACGAGCAGGGCGCCTCGATCGGGATCCTCGGAGACCCCGAGCCCGAGGTGATGGAGGGAGTCGATCCGGCGCGGCTCGGCAAGGCAACGCCGGTCGAGATCGCGCAGGAGTCCCTGCGGATCACCAACGAGCGGCTGATCAACTGGACACTCGTCGCGTACCCCAACGAGGGCTGGGCGCAGCGACGGTGTTCGGCGAGCCTGACGTCGAGCGGCTGTGGGACGCGGTCGCGCACGCGGTCCGGCTCGACGAGCCCGACCCGGTCGAGGCGTGGAACGACCACACAGAGCGGCTCGACGCGAAGGCCCGGCAGCTGAACGCGCGCCGGCTGGACGCCGTTCGGTTCCGCGGCCCGGGCACGGATCTCACGGTCGGACTGCTGCCGGGCTCGGTCTGGATGACGGCGCTCTTCGAGACCGCGTGGGGCCGCCGCCACGTACCAAACGTGCCGACCGAGGAGGTGTTCACGACGCCGGACTTCCGCCGCACCGAGGGCACTGTGCGCTCGACCCGGCCGCTGGCGCTGCCGAATCAGGGCGTCGTCGTCCAGGACCTCGAGCTGCGCTTCGAGGGCGGCAGCGCCGTCGACGTCAAGGCGTCGACCGGCGAGGACGTCGTGCGCACGCAGCTCGAGTCCGACGAGGGCGCACCGTTCCTCGGCGAGCTCGCCCTCGTCGACGGGACCTCGCGCGTCGGCGAGACCGGGATCACCTTCTTCGACACGCTCTTCGACGAGAACGCGACGTGCCACATCGCCTACGGCAACGGGATCGACTTCTGCGTCGAAGGCGCGGAGGGCCTCGACCCGGACGGGCGCCGCGCCGCCGGCATCAACGTCGCGAGCGTGCACGTGGACTTCATGATCGGCGGGCCCGAGGTGGACGTCGACGGCTTGACGAAGCGACGGCGACGAGGTGCCGATCCTGCGGAACGACGTCTGGGTTCTCCAGTGACAGACGACCGGCTCGAGCGCTACGCCGAGCTGGCCGTTCGGGTCGGCGCCAACGTCGAGCCCGGACAGGTGCTCGATCTCCACGCCGCGCTCGAGCACGCTCCGCTCGTGCGTGCGCTCGCCCGCGCGGCGTACGGCGCGGGCGCGCGCTGGGTGAACGTCGAGTGGACCGACGCGCATTTGAAGCGCGCGCGGATCGAGCTCGGACCCGAGGACGCGCTCGGCTGGTCGCCGCCCTGGACGCTCGCCTGGGTCGAGGACGTCGCGCAGAACCGGCACGCGTTCATCGGAATCACCGGCGAGTCGGAGCCCGAGCTGCTCGCCGACCTCGACGGGCAGCTCGTCGCCCGCGACCGGCCGTGGGACGTGATCAAGGCGCTGTGGGGGCACATGGACAGCCGTCTCGTCAACTGGAGCGGCGTCGCCTGCCCCAACGAGGGCTGGGCACGAACGATCTTCGGCGAGCCAGACGTGGAGCGGCTCTGGGAGGCGGTCGCCTTCTGCACGCGGCTCGACGCACCCGACCCGGTGGCGGCGTGGGACGAGCACATGACGATGCTCGAGGCGCGGGCGGCCGGCCTGAACCGCCACGACTTCGACGCCGTCCGCTTCCGCGGCCCCGGAACGGACCTGACCGTGGGGCTGATCCCGGCCGCACACTGGGGCGCAGCGCGGTTCGAGACGTCCTGGGGTCGCCGCTACGTCCCGAACATGCCGACGGAGGAGGTCTACACAACACCGGATCGCCGGCGCACCGAGGGCGTCGTGCGCGCGACCCGGCCGCTCTCGCTGCACGGGAACATCGTCCGGGGCCTGGAGGTCGAGTTCGAGTCGGGCCGGGTGACGGAGGTGCGGGCCGAGACCGGGGCAGACGTAGTCAGAGGGCAGCTGGAGACGGACGAGGGCGCGCCCTTCCTCGGCGAGATCGCGCTCGTGGACGGGACGTCGCGGGTGGGCCAGACGGGGATCACGTTCTTCGACACGCTCTACGACGAGAACGCGACCTGTCACATCGCCTACGGAGCCGGGATCGCGGAGGTGATCCCCGAGGCGGGGTCGCTCGGCGAGGAGGAGCTCCTCGAGCTGGGCATGAACCGCTCGGTCGTCCACACCGATTTCATGATCGGCGGCCCCGAGGTCGACGTCGATGGCGTGACGAAGCAGGGGGTGGAGGTGCCGATCCTCCGCGACGACGTCTGGGTCCTGCCGGCCTAGGGCGGCTCAGGCGCCCTTCGGGAGGATGAGCGGGCAGCCGCCCGCGTCGACCTCGAGCGCGACGAGGCGGCCGCGGCCGTCGAACCAGAGGCCGAGGTCGATCCAGCTCTCGTAGCCGGTGACGCGCGTGATCGAGACGAGCGTCTTGCCGAGCGTCAGGACGCCGGTCGGGTGCAGCACGTCGGCGGTCGGATGGCGCCGCCGTACGTCGGCGATCGTGCTCGTGCCGATGGTGAAGCCCTCGCCCGTCCGGTCGCCCTTCCGGGTCGTCGCGACGTCGATGAGCTGCAGCCGCTTGTCACGTCCGACGGCTCGCCAGGCGACACGCTGGCCGTCGCGGTAGGTGTCGACGATCGACGCGGTGCCCGGCCCCTGCGGGCAGCCCTGCTGGTCGTTGATCCTGAACCGCTGCGAGCGGACGAGCCCCGTCCCGCGCTCGTAGCCCGCGGCGGCAAGCCGCCAGCGCTCGGTCCCCACGCCGAGCCGGATCGTCGCCGCGTGCGCGGCGGCCGCGGCGCCGGCGGCGAGGACCGCGACGGCGGCGATCGCGAGCGTCCTCTTCACGCGGGAGACGCTACCCGGGCGGCCGAGTGGGCCTGGCCGCAGGGGTGCCTCGAGCCGTCCTTTCCGGACATGCCGGGGGACTGTCCCCCGTGAAGGCTCGGCTGTCCGTTTTCGCCATGACGGGGGACTGTCCCCGGCAGGGGCGAGGACCGGCGCCACGCGGCGCGTTCTCCCTGCACAGCGCATGAAAAGAGCGAGGGCGCCTCGCGGCGCCCTCGCTCGAAGGCTTCAGCTCTCGTCGCTCTCCGCAGGCGGCTCTTCGTCCGACGCGGGGAGCTCGGGCTCCTCCGGCGGGACGGTGACCGCCGAGGCGTCGATGTCGGGCGGCAGGACGACGATGTCCACCTCGGACTCGCCCTCGGTCGTCTCGCCCTCGCCGTCGGACGCCTTGTGCCCGACGAGGATCCTCGAGCCCGGCTCCAGCACGCGACCGAGCACGAAGTCCGCGAGCGGGTCCTCGATGAAGCGCTGGATCGCGCGGCGGAGCGGCCGTGCGCCCATCGCAGGGTCGTAGCCCTTCTCGACGAGCAGGTCCTTCGCCTCGGGCGTCAGCTCGATCGTCACCTCGTGCTCGGCCATCTGCTGGCGCAGGCGGTTGAGCATCAGGTCGACGATCTCGAGGATCTCCTCCTTCGCCAGCTTCGGGAAGACGATGATCTCGTCGATCCGGTTCAGCAGCTCGGGGCGGAAGACCTTCTTCAGGTCGCCCATCACGCGGCTCTTCATGTCCTCGTAGGAGAGGCCCGACTCGTCACCGATGTTGAAGCCGAGCGAGACGTTCTTCGAGATCGAGGTCGAGCCGATGTTCGACGTCATGATCACGATCACGTTGCGGAAGTCGACCTTGCGCCCCTGCGAGTCGGTCAGCTTCCCCTCCTCCAGGATCTGGAGCAGGATGTTGAAGACGTCCGGGTGGGCCTTCTCGATCTCGTCGAAGAGCACGACCGAGTAGGGACGGCGGCGAACCGCCTCGGTGAGCTGGCCGCCCTCGTCGTAGCCGATGTAGCCGGGCGGCGAGCCGACGAGCCGGGACACGGCGTGCTTCTCCATGTACTCCGACATGTCGATCTGGATCATCGCGTCCTCGTCGCCGAAGAGGAACTCGGCGAGCGTGCGCGCCAGCTCGGTCTTCCCGACGCCCGAGGGGCCGAGGAAGATGAACGAGCCGGTCGGGCGCTTGGGATCCTTGATCCCGGCCCGCGCGCGCCGGATCGACTTCGAGACGGCGACGATGGCCTGGTGCTGGCCGATCACGCGCTTGTGGAGCTCCTCCTCCATGCGCACGAGCCGCGCCGACTCGGCCTCGGTGAGCTTGAAGACCGGGATGCCCGTCCACATCGAGACGATGTCCGCGATCTCCTCCTCGCCGATCTCCGGCTGCTCGCCGTTCTCGTTCTCGCGCCAGTTCTCCTCGAGCTCGCGCTTCTTCTGCGTCAGCTTGCGCTCCTTGTCGCGCAGCGACGCTGCCTTCTCGAACTCCTGCGCCTCGATCGAGGCCTCCTTGTCCTTGCGGACCTTCTCGATCTCCTCCTCCAGCTCGCGGTAGCGCGGCGGGGCGGTCATCGTCTTGATCCGCATCCGGGACGCGGCCTCGTCGATCAGGTCGATCGCCTTGTCCGGGAGGTGGCGGTCCTGGATGTAGCGGTCGGCGAGCGTCGCCGACGCCTCGAGGGCCTCGTCGGAGATCTTGCAGCGGTGATGCGCCTCGTAGCGGTCGCGGAGGCCGCGCAGGATCTGCACGGTGTCGTCGATCGACGGCTCCTCGACGCGGATCTGCTGGAAGCGGCGCTCCAGCGCGGCGTCGCGCTCGAGGTACTTGCGGTACTCGTCGAGCGTCGTCGCCCCGATCGTCTGCAGCTCGCCGCGGGCGAGCGCCGGCTTGAGGATCGAGGCGGCGTCGATCGCGCCCTCGGCCGCGCCCGCGCCGACGAGGTTGTGGAGCTCGTCGATGAACAGGATGATGTCGCCGCGCTGGGTGATCTCCTTCATCACCTTCTTCAGGCGCTCCTCGAACTCGCCGCGGTACTTCGAGCCGGCGACCAGCGCCGCCAGGTCGAGCGTGTAGATCTGCTTGCCCTTGAGGAGCTCCGGCACCTGCCCGGCCGAGATCCGCTGCGCCAGGCCCTCGACGACGGCGGTCTTGCCGACGCCGGGCTCGCCGATCAGCACGGGGTTGTTCTTCGTGCGCCGCGAGAGGATCTGCATGACCCGCTCGATCTCCGTCTGGCGGCCGACGACCGGGTCGAGCTTGCCCTCGGAGGCCTGCTTCGTCAGGTTGCGGCCGAACTGGTCGAGCAGCTTCGAGCTCTTCGACTTCTCGCCGCTGCCGCCGCCACCGCCCTGCTGCCGCCGGCCCGGGCCGGAGAGCATGCGGATGATCTCGTTGCGGATCTTCTCCGCGTCGGCGTCGAAGTCGAGCAGGATCCGCGCCGCGACGCCCTCGTTCTCGCGCACGAGCCCGAGCAGGATGTGCTCGGTGCCGATGTAGTTGTGACCGAGCGAGAGCGCCTCGCGGAGCGCGAGCTCCAGGACCTTCTTCGCGCGGGGCGTGAAGGGGATCTGACCGGTTGTGACCTCGTCACCCTGGCCGACGATGCGCGCGACCTGGGCGCGCACCTCTTCCACGGTGATGTCGAGCGACTCGAGCACGCGCGCGGCGAGACCCTCCTCCTCGCGGAGCAGCCCGAGCAGGATGTGCTCGGTGCCGATGTAGTTGTGCTTCAGGGCGCGCGCTTCGTCCTGGGCCAGGACGACGACTTGACGTGCTCGTTCTGTGAAACGCTCGAACAAGAGTGGGGCTCTCCTTTCCCGGGTCTCTGGAGAGACAATCGTACCGCAGTGGTCGAACTTCACCGCGCGGGCCCGGGAGCCTTCAGCCGCCGGCGACGAGGAATCCCTCCGCTGCGCGCGCCGCGTACGCGGACGGGGTGAGCTCGATCCGGTCGGAGCAGCCGCTGCGCCCGCATTCGCAGGCGAACTCGAACGCCGGCGCCTCGGCCGGACCTTCACCGGAGGCCGCCCAGAGCCGGAGCTGCGTCGCCGCGACGTCGTTCTCCCAGCGGCGCACCCGACTTCGTGACGCCGCGTCGCCCGGCCCGCTCGGCGGGAGGTGCTCCGCGACCAGGCCGGAGACCGCGTCCGCGTCACTCGTAGCCGTCGACGATCACGACCGGGAAGCCCGCCTCCTGCGCGGACTCGTGCAGCCGCCGGGTCAGGATCCGATCCCGCTCGAGGCGGTTCTCGTGCGCGCGGATCGGATCGGAGACGGGAATCGTTAGCGGACGCTGCGCCAGCGCCTCGCGGCGGAACTCGGGCGTCGGGATCAGGAAGACCGCACTCGAACCCGGCGGCAGCAGCTCGGGCAGAACCTGCGGCCCTTCGATCACCGTCGGCGGCTCGTCGGGCAGGCCGGCCAGATCGTCGAGGATCATCGCCATCCGGTCGCGCGAGATCGCGACGAACCATTCGACCATCTGATCCGGCGACGCCTCGACCCACCGCTCGTCGAGCGACAACGCCATGAACGCCTCGAGCGCGGGGCTCGGGCGCCGCGTGTGCACCCACATGAACAGGTCGACGTGGTAGGCGCGAAGGTCGCGGCGCCGCGTCAGCTGTCGCGCAACCGTCGTCTTGCCCGCGCCGGTGCCGCCGCCGATCCAGAAGCGCTCCCGGCTCAGAGCTCGCCGTTCAGGAGGGCGCTCAGAAGAGGCCGAGCTGGACCGGGTTCTCGGCCGCGGGGAGCAGACGGGCTGGCTCGGCAGGTGCGGGCGGCCGGATCTCGGCCGCGTTCATGCGGTCGAGGATCGACGGGATCCGCGCGAAGTCCTGCTCGAGCACGGCGAGCATCGACCGGGTGTAGAGCGCCGCGGCCGGATGGTAGATCGGGTAGAGCGTCACGGGCCGGCCGCCGAGGACGACGTCCTGCTCCTGGCCGTGGACGCGCGTGATCCCCGCGGGCTTGCCCGAGAGGAGCTTCGTGGCGAAGTTCCCCAGCGTGCAGACGAGCCGCGGCTGGATCAGCTCGATCTGCTTGAACAGGTGCCCCTCGCAGGCCTCGATCTCCTCGGGCTGCGGGTCGCGGTTGCCGGGCGGACGGCACTTGAGCACGTTGGCGACGAAGACGTCGGGGCGGGTGAGCCCGATCCCGCCGAGCAGCGTGTCGAGCAGCTTGCCGGCGGCGCCCACGAACGGGACGCCCTGCTGGTCCTCGTGGAAGCCGGGCGCCTCGCCGACGAACATCAGGTCGGCCGTCGCGCTGCCCGAGCCGAAGACGACCTGCGTCCGGCCCTGGGCGAGTGCGCATTTCGTGCACCCGGACACGGTCTCCTGAAGCACGGCGAGCTCGGAGCTCATGGACACCGAGTGTACGCGGCGGCCCGGATGGGCGTCCGCGCCTGACTGCGAGACTAGCCGCAGCTGCCGCAGGCGCCGCCGCAGCATCCGCCGCCGCCCCCACCACTGCCGTAGCTCGGGTGCGACGAGGCGCCGTGGGCGGCGAAGACGGAGAACTGCCGCTCGGCCTTCAGCTGCCCGCAGCTCGGGCAGGGAGGCGCGGCGTCGTCGACCCGTACGAGCTCCTCGAAGTGCTCCTCGCAGCCCATGCAGACGTACTCGTAGATCGGCATCTGCTCACTTTACCGCGAGCAGAGCCTGCAGTCCCCACGCCAGGGTCTCCTTCCACCAGAAGAAGTCGTGCCCGCCGGGGAAGTCGCGGTAGGCGACGTCGTAGCCCTTCGCACGCAGCTCGTCGCGGAACGCATGCACCGGCTCGCGCAGGCGATGCTCGAGGACGCCCACGTCGACGTACCAGCGGAGCGGCAGGCCCGCGGGGATCTCGAGCGCGCCGAGGGGGATCGCGGGCGACTGGGCGAGCACGCTCCCGAACAGGTCTGACCGCGCCAGGCCGAACGACGACGCCGCGAGGCCGCCCATGCTCGAGCCCGCGACGACCGTGCGCTCCCGCGGCGCCTCGAAGCCCGACCAGGGAAGCAGCGTGTCGCACGCCCAGGCGAGGAAGTCACGGCCGCCGCCGAGATCGCGCCAGCGGCGCTCGGTGTCGAGCGAGTCCGGCAGCACGGCCGCGAGCGGCGGGATCCGCCCCTCGGCGATCAGGTTGTCGAGCACGACCGGCGCGGGCGCGAGCGTCGTGTACGCGTGGCCGTCGAAGAGGAGCATCAGCGCCTCCGGCTCCGCCGGCGGCTCGTACAGCCACACGCGGCGGCCGTCCAGCTCCTCGACGCGCACTCGCCCGTGGGGCACGTCCCGCTCGACGCTCCAATCGTCCGGCGGCGCGTCCGGCAGCTCGAGCATCGACGCGACGATCTCGTTCTCCTCGGTGAACTCCAGGCCGGCCGGATAGACGTAGCGCGGCGCCGACGGGTCGGCGACCCACCTCGTCCAGTCCTCGTCGCCGTCGCGCGCGAACCAGTAGACGGTGCGCAGGTTCGACGGCGCGTCGAGGCTCACCCGCCAGACGCCGTTCTCGCGGTGCATCGTCGTGTCGCCGAGCGCCTCGACGGCGCCCGCGACGCGCAGCGAGCTCGCCGCCCGGTCCTCGTGCTCGAAGGTCACGCGCACGCGGCCCGGCTCAATCGGCTCGATCGCCGGCGAGGACGAACTCCTTCACGAGGTCGAGCGCGGCGGGTGCGTCGCGGAAGACGCCGTGGCCCGCATTGGGGAACCGGTGAAAGCGCACGAGCTCGCTGGGCAGCGCCTCGACGAGCTCCTCCTCCCCGGTGACCGCGAACGACGGGTCGTCCTCGCCGTTCACGACGAGCACGGGACACTGGATCCGGGCGACCTCCTGCCCGCAGGTCGATCTGCCGGGACTCCCCGCGCTCCCAGAGCGGCGAGATCTCGATGTTGAACTCCATCCGTGCCAGCAGCTCCGCCGGCAGCGGCGTCCTCGTGTAGAGCGGGACGCAGACGCGCAGGTACTCGGCGAAGGTCTCGTCGTTCGGATCGGAGAAGTAGGCCGTCGCGACGTCGGCCGGCTTCCGGGCTGAGCCGGTCGAAGCGTCGCGACCGCACGCGCAGGCACGTAGAGGGCGCCTGCGCTCGCTGCGACGACCCGGCCGACGGATTCCGGATGTCGCGCCGCGACGCGGAGCGCGATCATCGCGCCGAGCGAGGTGCCGAAGAGCACGGGGCGGTCGATCTCGAGCGCGCCGAGGAAGGCGTGCAGGTCCTCGGACCAGACATCCGTGTTCCACCGCGCGGGAACGGAGCGGTCGCTGCGGCCGTGGCCACGCAGGTCGACGTAGACGACCTGCGCGTACTCGGCGAGCTGCGGCCCGAGCGGCGTCCTTGAAGAGCGAGTGATCCGGCCCCGGCCCGGGATGCAGGAGCACGATCGTGGGCCGCTCGCCTCCGCCGCGCGTATCGCGGCTCGTACTTCGGGCCGTCCACGTCGAAGTAGAGCCACACGTCGCCGACGCGGACCCTCATCGAGCGCACGAACTCCCTGATCGCGTCCAGCGACTCGGGGGCGTCGCGCATGGGCGAGTGGTGCGCCTCGGGATAGCGGCGGATCTCGGTCGACTCGGGCGGCAGCGCCTCGACGGCCTCGAGCATGGACGCGAGCGGGTGCTGCGGGTCGCGCTCGCCGACCAGCACCAGCGTCGGCGCGCGGATCGCGGCCAGGTCGGGCCTCAGGTCGACCGTGCGGCCCTCGCCCGCGTACCAGTGGCCGGCGAGCTCGAGGTTCCAGCGCATCGCGAGGAGGATGTCCGTGCCCGCGAACCCGGGGATCAGGTACGGAAAGCAGACCCGCAGGTACTCGGCCATCGTCCGCTCGTTCGGGTCCGCGAAGAACGTGTGCGCGACCTCGCCCGCGCGCGCCCCGCCGAGGATGTCGTACTGGGCGACGATCGCGCGCGGCGACGAGGCGCGACGCCGGGTTCACGAGCACCAGCTTCGAGACCCGCTCGGGATGCCGCGCGGCGAGCCGCACGCCCGGGTAGCAGCCCCACCCGGCGGCGAACACGACCACCCTCTCCAGGTCGAGCGCGTCGAGGAGCCCGACCAGGTCTGACGTCCACGTCGCGAGGTTCCACTGCGCCGGATACGAGCGGTCGCTCAGCCCGTGGCCGCGGAGGTCGACGTACAGCACCTGCGCGTCGCCGCGCAACGTCGGGCCCAGATGGTCGCGGTACGGCGTGTGGTCGGCGCCGGGCCCAGTATGCAGAACGAGGACCGTCGGGCGCTCGCGCAGGGAGGCGCCGTCCGGGGCGTGCTTCACCCCGTCCGCGTCGAAGAAGAGCCTGACGTCGCCCACGTGGATCCGCATTCGGGCTACAGTAACCCTGCCCGGTATCCGGAATCGGAACTGGAGCTTCTGACATGTTCGAGAACGTCAACGTCGTCGGCAGCGGCCGCGTGGGCTCGGCCGTGGGAGCGCGCCTCGCGGAGCGAGGCGTCTCGCTGCGCGAGGACGCCGAGCTCGTCCTCCTCTGCGTGCCGGACTGCCGCGATCGCGGAAGTCGCGGCGGCGATCGAGCCCGGGCCCTGGGTCGCGCACGTCTCCGGCGCGACGCCGCTCGCGGCGCTCGACCCGCACGTGCGACGCTTCTCGCTGCACCCGCTGCAGACGTTCACGCTCTCGCGCGGCGCGGAGCAGCTGGACGGCGCCTGGGCCGCGGTCACCGGCGAGACGGACGACGCGCGTCGCGCGGGCTTCTCGCTCGCCGAGACGCTCGGCCTGCGGCCCGTTCGCGCTCGACGACGAGAGCAGGCGCCTCTACCACGCGGGCGCGGCGATCGCGTCGAACTACCTCGTGACGCTGTATCGGGCCGCGGCGGCGCTCTTCGAGGACGCGGGCGCGCCGCCGGAGGCGCTCGTGCCGCTGATGACGCGCACGATCGAGAACGGCTTCGAGCTGACCGGGCCGATCCAGCGCGGCGACTGGGAGACGGTGCGAGGCCATCTGCGATGCGCTCGCGCGAGCGCCGACCCGAGCTCGTCGAGCATGTACGAGGCGCTCGCGGAGGTGACGAAGGCGTGAGGATCGTCCGCACGATCGCCGAGACCCGCGAGGCGCTGACCGGCGAGCGTCGTCCGTCGGCCTCGTGCCCACCATGGGCGCCCTGCACGACGGGCACGCGGCGCTCTTCGCCGCCGCGCGCGCCGAGAACGACGTCGTCGTCGCCTCCCTGTTCGTCAACCCGGCCCAGTTCACCGAGCGAGGCCGACCTCGCCGCGTACCCGCGGGACGAGGAGGCCGACGCGCGCTACGCCGAGGAGCACGGCGTCGACGTCCTCTTCGCGCCCGCGGCCGAGGAGCTGTATCCGCCGGGCTTTGCGACGTGGGTCGAGCCGACGGAGCGTCGCGGAGCGGCTGGAGGGCGACTTCCGCCCCGGCCACTTCCGCGGCGTCGCGACCGTCTGCCTGAAGCTCTTCAACGTCGTCCGCCCCGACCGGGTCTACTTCGGCCGCAAGGACGCCCAGCAGGTCGCCGTGCTCAGGCAGCTGGTCCGCGACCTCGATCTCGAGCTCGAGCTGCGCGTCGTCGACGACCGTGCGCGACCCGGACGGGCTCGCGCTCTCGTCGCGGAACGCGCACCTCTCGCCCGAGGAGCGGCGGCCGCGCTCGCGCTTCCCCGTGCGCTCGCCACCCGTGACCCTCGACGCGCCGCGCGCCGTCCTTGCCGAGGCCGGCGTCGATCCCGACTACGTCGAGGTCGCCGACCTCGACGGCCCCACCCTCGCGATCGCCGTCCGCGTCGGCGCGCGTGCGCCTGATCGACAACGTCCTCCTGGAAGGAGACCCCGCATGACCACGCGTCCACGCAAGCCCGCGCCCGGCACGCCCGCTCCCGGAAAGCTGCCGCTGCCCGGAGCTGCGTCGAGATGAAGCGCCGCGGCGACCGGATCACGATGGTCACGGCGTACGACGCGCCGTCCGGCCGGCTCGCCGACGACGCGGGCGTCGAGCTGATCCTCGTCGGCGACTCGGCCGCGATGACGGTGCTCGGGCACGACTCGACCGTGCCGGCGACGATGGAGGAGATGCTCGTCCTGACGCGGGCGACGACCCGCGGCGCGCGGCGGCCGCTCGTGATCGCCGACATGCCGTTCGGCTCGTTCCAGGTCTCCGACGAGGACGCGGTCCGGAACGCGGTGCGCTTCGTCAAGGAGGCGGCCGCCGACGCCGTCAAGCTCGAGGGAGCCGGCGGGATGCTCTCGCGCGTGCCGCGCCATCGTCGAGGCCGGCGTGCCCGTGATGGGGCACATCGGCCTGACGCCGCAGTCGGCGACGATGCTCGGCGGCTTCAAGGCGCAGGGCCGGACGGCCGGGCAGGCGCGGAGCCTCCTCGACGACGCGCTCGCGCTCGAACGGGCAGGCTGCTTCGCGCTCGTGCTCGAGGCCGTGCCCGAGCCGGTCGCGGCGCGGATCACCGAGGCGCTCGAGATCCCGACGATCGGCATCGGCGCCGGCGGCCGGCACCGACGGCCAGGTGCTCGTCTGGCACGACCTGCTCGGCCTCTACGAGGGTCACGCGCCCCGCTTCGTCAAGCAGTACGCCGACCTCGCCGGCGCGATCCGCGTCGGCGCTCGAGCGCTACGTCGCCGAGGTCCGCTCCGGCGCGTTCCCGGCAGAGCAGCACACGTACGCGATGCCGGAGGAGGAGCTGGCCGAGTTCGAGGCGGAGACCGCCGCGCTCGAGCGCGCGTAGGCGTGATTCGCGTGCCGGATCCGTAGTTTCTACGAGTACCGGCCGCTTTTTCGTCCTCGTAGTCTCCTGCGTCGTGAGCACCACGACGCTCGTGATCGCGGTCTCGTACTCGATCGTCGTCGTGCTCGGGATCGCGATCGCGGTCGTCGTCTGGCGCTCGACGCGCGTCCGCGGCCGGGCTGATCCCGAGCAGCTCGCCCATCGCGAGCGCACCTGGCTCGTGATCGTCGTCCTGCTCCTGACCGGGCTGCTCGCCGCCACGATCTGGTTCACGCCGTACCGCGAGTCGAGCGCCGGCGCGAGCGGCCAGGTCGTGAACGTCGAGGCGCGGCAGTTCGCGTGGACGATCAGCCCCGCGAAGGTGCGCGCCGACCAGGAGGTCGAGTTCAGGCTCACCTCGACCGACGTCAACCACGGCTTCGGCGTCTACGACGACCGCGAGCGGCTCGTGGCCCAGGTGCAGGTCCCGCCGGGGAAGACGCAGACGCTCGTCCACACCTTCACGCGGCCGGGCACGTACCGCGTCCTCTGCCTCGAGTTCTGCGGCGTCGGGCACCACGTGATGGAGACCACCTTCGAGGTGGTTCGATGACCGACGCTCGCGAGGCCGCACGCCGGCTCACGCTCCGGTACCTCGTCGCCTCGACGGTGATCCTGCTCGCGTCCGGGCTCCTGGGCGAGGTGCTGCGCTCGAGCCAGGCCGGCTGGGGCCGCGTCGGGGACAACGAGTGGTACGCGATCATGACGGCGCACGGGCTCGGCGCCTTCGTCGGCTGGGCCGGCTTCGCCGTCATGGGCCTCTCCTGGTGGGTGCTGGCCGAGGTCGGCTTCCCGCTCCGGCGTTTCGGCCGGGCGATGGCCTCGCTCTCGTGGTGGCTGATGGTGCTCGGCGTGGCGGGCGTGCTCGTGACGACGCTCGCCGATGCACTTCGCCGGCTCCTGGGTCTTCCTCTATCCGCTTCCGTTCCACAGCGCCGGCGAGTGGGGCGACTGGGCGACGGCGATCTTCTCCGCCTCGGTGCTCCTGGCCGGGCTCTCGATCGTGACCTGGTGCCTCGGGATCCTGCAGACGATCGTCTCGCCGTCTCTGCACGCCGTCGCCGGGGCGAGCATCTGGAACCGCGTCGGGCATCGCGCTCGGCTTCGGCTACCTCTGGCCGAAGCGCTTCGCCACGAACCCGCGCTCGGTGCCCTACCCGGTGATCCCGCTGACCGTGATCGCGATCGACATGGTGATCGCGACGCTCCCGCTCGCGGTGCTGCTCGTCGAGATGATCGTCCAGTCGTTCGCGGACGTCTCGGTCGACCCGCTGCTCGCGAAGAACGTCCTCTGGTGGTTCGGCCACCCGGTGGTCTACCTGCTGCTCTTCCCGGCGGTCGCCGTCTACTACCTGCTGGTCCCCCGGCTCGCGGGCCGGGAGCTCGTGGCCGGCAACGTCGTCGCCGTCGCGTGGATGATCGCCGTCGTCGCGAACGTCATCGTCTGGGCGCACCACATCTACCTCGACTACCCGAGCGGAACCCACCAGGGCGCGATCAACACGCTCATGCAGCCGATCACGTTCTCGCTGACGATCCCGTCGGCGCTCTCGCTCTACAGCCTCGCGTTCACGATCTACCGCGCGCCCGCCTGGCGCTGGACCGGCGCCTCGACTGCGCTCTTCCTCGGCCTCGTCTCGTGGCTCCTGGCCGGGCTGTCGGGCGTCGTCAACGCGACGATCGCGTTCGACGTCGTCGTGCACAACACGCTCTGGATCGTCGGCCACTTCCATCACATGGCGCTGCTGAACATCGGGCTGCTGATCTTCGGGGCGATCTACGCGTTCCTGCCCGACCTGGCGGGGAAGCCGATCTGGAGCGACCCGCTCGCGAAATGGCACATCTGGCTGACCTTCCTCTTCGGGACGGCGAACTCGGCGCTCTGGATGGTGCAGGGGCTGGAGGGTGCGCCGCGGCGCTTCTCGGTGCTTCCCGACACGTACGTCACCCTGACTCACGTCGGCGCGGTGTTCGCCTTCGGGATCGCCGCCGCGCAGGTGCTCTTCGTGGTCAACATCGTCCAGACGCTGCGGGGCGCGGCACAGACGCAGACCCGTATGTCGGACGCGACGTACGAGGCCCTGCTGATGCTCGGAGGCGTCGTCGCGCTCCTCGCGGTCTGCACCGTGGGCCTCTGGCTCGCGTGGCCGAGCTCGAACGAGGCTGGAGCGACCACCACCACGGTCGTCGACCAGGCGGCGGCCGGGAAGGAGGTCTTCGCGAGCGCAGGCTGCGGCTCCTGTCACACGCTGGCCGACGCGAACGCATCCGGCTCGGTCGGCCCGAACCTCGACGAGGCGAAGCCGTCCCGTGCGCTCGTGCTCGACCGGGTGCTGCACGGCAAGGGATCGATGCCGTCCTTCGCCGGCCGCCTGACGCCGGAGCAGGCCAGGGAGGTCGCCGCGTACGTCTCCTCCGCGGCGGGGGCGCGGCTGATCAGCCGGCCTGCGCGGCGACGATCAGCAGCGGCACCGCGCCCGCGAGCGCGAACGCCGCGAGTGAGCGCGGCCACGACCACCGCTGGACGGTGCGGATGCCGACGACGAGCAGCGCCGCGAACCAGAGCCCGCAGACGACCCAGAGCGCGTCGAGCAGCTGCGCGCCCCGTGCGCCGGAGTCGGCCCCGCCGGCACGGAAGACGTCGTCGCCGTAGAGCGCGATCCGCAGCGGCCAGAGGACGACCAGCCCGAGCGCGAGCGGCACGAGGGCGAAGCCGAACACGTGCCGGGCGCGCCGCCACGTGGTGTCGCCGCCGAGCAGGCGCACCGCCCAGTGGAGCAGGAGCCCGCCGACCAGCACCGTGACCGCGCCGTAGATCACGCCGGCGAAGATCGCCCAGGCGGCGACGACCAGCAGGCCGCCGCCGGGGTCGTCGAGCAGCCGGCCGGCGACGGCCGTTCCGAGCACGGCGCCGATCCCCGCGAGGACCACGATCAGCACGAGCGGCTCGGCCCGCGCGTCCTCGTCCTCCGGCGTCTGGTCGCGCAGCGCCGCGAAGACGGTCACCGGCGCCTGGAGCACGAGCAGGGCCCGCAGCCACCAGGCCCGCTCGGCCGAAATGGGCCTCGGCAGGGCTTTTTCATTCATACCCGGAGCCTACCTCCGGCCTACGGGCCTCCCACCAGACCCTTCTTTGATTCGAGGCGTCCCCCTGAAGGGGGTCATCCGGAAGAGACCGAACGCCGACTCAGATCCCCGAAGCGACGTAGCCCACTCCCTCGGACGGGTGACGTCGTCAGCGGCAGATGAAAGGAACAGCAGTGAAAACTCTCAAGGCGAAGCTTCTCCTCACACTTCTCGTCGTCGGCGCCGTCGGCGCCGTCGCCGGGCTCGGCGCCTTCTCGGCGTTCTCGAGCCAGACCACGAACAGCGGCAACACCTTCGCCGCCGGCACCGTCAACCTCTCCGACAACGACGCCGGCGCGGCCATGTACAACGTCTCCAACAAGAAGCCGGGCGACACGGTCACGCAGTGCATCACCGTGACCTACAGCGGCTCCCTCGACGCCGACGTCAAGCTCTACACGGCCTCGACGATCGGCGCGCTCGGCCCCTACGTCAACCTGACGATCGACAAGGGCACCGCGACCGGCGCGACGTTCCCCGGCTGCGGCACCTACACGTCGCAGGCGACGATCTACTCGGGCACGCTCTCGGCCTTCGCCTCGGCGCACAACTCGTTCTCGAACGGCGTCGCGGCCAACCCCGGCAGCGCGACGAAGTGGGTCACGAGCGACTCCCTCGTCTACCGCTTCACCCTGACGCTCGCCGACAACAACTCGGCGAACGGCGGCGGCAGCGCGCTGTCGACCGGCTCGCACGACTGGACCTTCGAGGCCCAGAACCAGTAGACGAGGCTTCTCTTCCGCTTGAGAGTGCAAGGGGGGCCGAGCGATCGGCCCCCCGACTGCTTCGAGGGAGAAACCGACATGCAGCAGACCAAGGGATACGACCGGACGATGCGGGGGGTGGGCTTTGCACTCGGCCTCGGCGCCGTCGTGCTTACGCTGCTCGCCTGGCGGCTCCCGACCGTTCGCCCCGACCTCGGCGCCGAGGCGGCCTTCTCCGCCACGCCCACCGGTGAGCTCGAGGTCCGCCCGGCCGGCGTCTTCCTCGACGCCAAGGACCTCGTCCCCGGCGGCCCGCCCTCGTCCGGCAGGCTCGCGATCCGGAACCAGACGGGCAAGACCCTTGCCGTCAGCCTCCGCGCGCTGCCCGCGGCGCGCGACCTCGACGACCTGCTCTCGGTCGAGCTGGCGAACGGCACCACCCTGATCTTTCGCGGCACGCTGAACGGGCTGCGCGACTGGACGGGGCCCATGCGGCTCCGCTCCGGCGAGCGCGCGCGCCTTCGGCTCCGCGTCTCCATCCCTGCGTCCGTCGAGTCCGGCTACCGCGCCCGGATCGTGTCGATCCCGCTGGAGCTGCGGTCGACGAGGGAGAGTTGACGTGTCGCTCGCCCGCAAGCTGATTCTGACGCTGCTCGTCGTCGGCGCGGTCGGCTTCGTCGCCGGCCTCGGCACGTTCTCGGCCTTCTCGTCGCAGACGGCGAGCTCCGGCAACTCGTTCGCCGCCGGCACCGTCGCGATCTCGGACAACGACGCAGGCGCGGCGATGCTCGCCCTGACGAACGCGAAGCCGACCGATTCGAGCCAGAGCTGCATCCAGATCACCTACACGGGCACGCTCAACTCGGCGGTCCGCCTCTACGGCTCGGTCTCCGGCTCGCTCGCGCCGTACCTGACGCTGACGATCACGCGCGGCACGCAGTCGCCGGCCGCGTTCGGGAGCGCGTGCACGAACTTCGTCGCCGACACCAACAACTACATCGGGCAGGGCGCTGGTGTGATCTTCAACGGCAACCTCTCCACGTTCACCGGCACCAACTGGGCCACGGGCATCGTCGACCCGGCCAACGGCGGCGGCACCGAGACCTGGACGACGAGCGAGGCCCACGTCTACAAGTTCGTGGTCACGCTGCAGAACGCCAACGCGGCGCAGGGGCTCTCCGGCTCGGCCTCGTTCACCTGGGAGGCGCAGAACCTGTGACAGTTCCTGCCATGTCGCTCAGGCTCCGGCAGGCTCTCCGCCTGCGCCGGCCCGACGAAGAGGCGCCCGCGGAGCGGTCTGGACATGCGCGGCTCGCCGGCCTCCGGCGGCTCGGCGGCGGTGCCCTGCTCGGCGTCACCGTCGGTCTCGTGCTCGCGATGCTCGGCCCGCTCGTCGTCGGGGGCCGGACGCTGGCCGTCCTCTCCGGCTCGATGGAGCCGACGCTCCACGTCGGCGACCTCGTCGTCGACCGGAGGATCCCGGCGACCAAGATCCAGGTCGGCGACGTCGTCACGTTCCGCTCCCCGGAGGACTCGAGCAAGCTGATCACGCACCGCGTGCGGCGCGTCTCGCTCGCCCCGGGCACCGTCCGCGTGACGACGAAGGGCGACGCGAACCTGACGGTCGAGCGGTGGACGATCCCGGCCGACGGCACCGTCGGTCGCGCCGTGACGCGGGTCCCGAGGCTCGGCTACCTGCTCGTCTGGACGCGAACTCCCGCGGGCCGGATGCTCCTCATCGTGCTCCCCGCCTGCCTGCTCGGCCTCATCCAGCTGCGGCGGATCTGGACGAAGCCGGGCACGTGAGCAGGCGCAGCCTGATCCTGATCGGCGTCGTGCTGCTCGCCCTCGCCGCCGGGGCGGTGGGGCTCACCTGGTCGGCCTTCAGCGGCACCACGTCCAACCCGACGAGCTCGTTCTCCGCAAAGCGCGTCTTCCCCGCGCAGCGGACGACGTACTCCTGGACGATCCGCGACGCCTCGGGCGGAGGCGCCGAGACGAACGCCGACGATCCGCTCTCGGTCGGCGGCGACGGTCTGACGCTGACGAACGGCACGAACTGGGCGACGACCTTCAGCGCCGCGAAGTACCTCGAGTTCGACCTCGACTCGCACCTGCCGGCCGGCATCGCGGTCAGCGGGGTCAACTTCAACTTCCGCATCCTCGGCGTCACGACCGGCGACAACATCTGCTGGTACGCGGCAACGTACGTCAACTCGACGAACACGCTGATCACCGACCACGGCTCGGGCTCCGCCCAATGCGTCAGCGGCGCCTACGCGAACCAGACGGTCGCCCTCCCGGAGCTGACGTCCACGGACCAGTTGAACGACCTCACGGTTCGCATCTACGTGCGCGACGTGACGGCGGCGCGCAAGACGACGATCGACCTCGCCAAGGTCACCTCAACCTATCTCTCGACCGGGGCCACCCAGTACGAGACGACCTTCCGCGACAATTCCGGCGGAGGCGTCACGACCGTCTGGTCGCTCTACGACGGCGCCGACGCGACCTCGTACCAGATCGCCAGCAACGTGACGACCGCCTTCGGCGCCACGCGCTACATCAAGTTCAAGTCGGCCGGCGATCTGCCGTCGGGGGCCGTAGTGACGTCGGCGACGCTGACGATCGTGCTCCACTCCTCGACGAACGTCCAGAGCTGTTACTACACCGAGGCGTACACGAGCGGCGGCGCGACCTTGCTCGGCACGCATCCGACCTCCGGCTCGCCGAACTGCGTGCCGAACACGACGCCGACGACCACCACGGCGTCCTTTCCCGAGATCACCACCGCGGCGCAGGCGAACGACCTCACCTGGAAGGTCTACATGCGAAACGCCGGCAGCCGGAAGCTCGTCTTCGACCAGGTCAAGCTCGACCTGAACTGGTACCTCAACTGAGCGCTACGGCTCGACGCCGTACGCCTCCGTGAACGCGGCCTGCGCGTACGCGAGCGAGGCGTAGCCGAACCCCTTGTCACCCCAGCTGGTGCCCCAGCTGTTCCGGACGATGAACCGTCCAGGCACGTAGCCGACGATCGCGACGGCGTGGCCGCCGCGCTTGGTGTTCGGTTTGTACTCGTCGAGATTCCCCTTGGTGGCGGTCGCCTGGTCCCAGGTCCGGTCGACGTCGAGCCGGGTCAGGATCGGGCCTTTCGTCGCCAGCCACGAGCGCCAGTTCGACAGGTTGAGGCCGAGGTTGAAGTAGGCGGCGATCTTCAGCTGCGCGGCGATCGCGTAGAAGGTCTGCGTGTCGCCGGGGTAGAGCGCCCCCGTGGCGAACGGCAGCACCGTGTTGCGGACGGCGCCGTACTTCCGCGCGATGTCCAGCGCCGACTTGAGGCTCGTCCCTTCGGTCTCGATGAAGGTCGTCGGCCGGGTGATGAACTCGTCGGTCTCCTTCGAGGCCATCCAGATGAAGCGAGGCGCGACCAGGTCGTTGTTCGCGAGCCGGCCCTGCTTGACGAAGTGCCAGCGCAGGACGCCGTCCGCCGTCGACCAGCCGACGCAGGAGCCGGTGGCGCCCTGGTCGTTGATCTTCCACCACGCCGCGCGCAGGTCCTTGGACGACGGGACCGGCGGAGCCGCCGCGACGACGTTCGCCGCCGCCGCGTGCTCGAACGTCCAGTCCTCTTCCGACTTCGGCGAGGGCTTGCAGTTGAGGATGCGCTTCGGCTGCTTCTTCGCCGGCGTGCGCTTGGGCGTCTGCCTTGGGCGTGCCACATCGACCTCCATGGGTGGGACCGGGCGCCAGAGGTCGAGTCTAGTCCGGGGGCGGCAGCCGCACCACCCCCGGGCCGGCGGCGGCGCTTACGCGGCGCGCCGGAAGACGTATGGGTGCCGGAAGGCCTCGAGCGCCTGCTCGCGCGGCACCTCGACCTCGAACGAGTCGCCCGTCTGCTCGTCCTCGACGGCGACGGTGACCCGGTCATCCTCTTCGTGCCACAGGAGCGCCACCTCGATGCCGCCGTCGCGGCGACGGTCGAGCTCGCGCTTCTTCGGTTCGGTGATGGGCAAATGCATCTCCTTGTGCGTAGGTTCAGACGCGGTCCGGGGACCGCGGTTTGGTTCGGATTTCGTAAGGATCAGGCCGCAGCGGTGACCGCGGCGGGAAGCACCTGCCGCAGAAACGTCCCTGTGTAAGAACGCTCGACCGAAGCGACTTCTTCCGGAGTGCCAGCCGCGACGATCTCGCCGCCCGCTTCGCCGCCCTCGGGGCCGAGGTCGACGATCCAGTCCGCCTGCTTGATCACGTCGAGGTTGTGCTCGATCACGAGCACCGTGTTCCCGGCGTCGACGAGGCGCTGGAGCACCTCGAGCAGCTTCTCGATGTCGGCGAAGTGGAGGCCGGTCGTCGGCTCGTCGAGGATGTAGAGCGTCCGCCCGGTCGCGACCTTGGACAGCTCGGACGCGAGCTTGACCCGCTGCGCCTCGCCCCCGGAGAGCGTGGTCGCCGGCTGGCCGAGCTTGATGTAGTCGAGGCCGACGTCGTGCAGCGTCTGCAGCCGCCGGCGGATCTTCGGGATCTTGGCGAAGAACCTCAGCGCCTCCTCGACCGACATGTCGAGCACGTCGGCGATCGATTTGCCCTTGAAGCGCACCTCGAGCGTCTCGCGGTTGTAGCGCTTGCCCTTGCACGTCTCGCACGGCACGTAGACGTCGGGCAGGAAGTGCATCTCGATCTTGATCTGGCCGTCGCCCTTGCACGTCTCGCAACGGCCGCCCTTGACGTTGAAGCTGAAGCGCCCCTGCTTGTAGCCGCGCACCTTGGCCTCGGGCGTCAGCGAGTAGAGCTCGCGTATGTGGTCGAAGAGCTTCGTGTAGGTCGCCGGGTTCGAGCGCGGCGTGCGGCCGATCGGCGACTGGTCGATGTCGATCACCTTGTCGAAGACCTCGATCCCCTCGACGGACTCGTGCTCGCCGGGCTTGACGCGGAAGCGGTTCAGCTTGTTCGCGAGCGCCTTGTAGACGATCTCGTTCACCAGCGTGGACTTCCCGGAACCGGAGACGCCGGTGACCGCGACGAACTTCCCGACCGGGAACTCGACGTCGATCGACTTCAGGTTGTGCTGCGCGGCGCCGAGCACGCGGAAGGAGCCGTTGTCTCCGGTCCGCCGCTCGGGCACCGCGATCTCGCGCGCCCGGGAGAGGAACTGGCCGGTGATCGATTTCTTGTTGCGCTGCACCTTGCTCGCCGGGCCTTCCGCGACGACGTGCCCCCCGTGCTCGCCGGCGCCCGGGCCCATGTCGACGAGCCAGTCGGCCGTGCGCATCATCTGCTCGTCGTGCTCGACGACGACGACCGTGTTGCCCAGCGCCTTCAGCCGGTCGAGCGTCGCGATCAGCCTGTCGTTGTCCCGCTGGTGCAGGCCGATCGACGGCTCGTCGAGGATGTAGAGCACACCCACCAGCTGCGAGCCGATCTGCGTCGCGAGCCGGAGGCGCTGCGCCTCGCCCCCCGAGAGGGTCGCCGAGGCGCGGTCGAGGTTCAGGTACCCGACGCCCACGTCGTCGAGGAAGGTGAGCCGCTCGCGGATCTCCTTCACGATCCGTTGACCGATCAGCTGCTCCGTCTCGGTCAGGTCGAGCCCGTCGAGGAACTCGAGCGAGCGCGTGATCGACTGCTGCGTGAACTCGTGGATGTTCTTCTCGCCGACGGTGACCGCGAGCACCTCCGGCTTCAGGCGCGCGCCCTTGCAGACCGGGCACGGGCGGAACGACATGTATTCCTCGATCCGCTCGCGCTGGCCTTGCGAGTCGGTCTCGCGGTAGCGCCGCTCGAGGCTCGGCACGATCCCCTCGAAGGCCATCGTGTACGCACGCCGCCGGCCCATCCGGTTGCGGTAGGTGATGTAGATCCGCTCGCCGTCGGTGCCGTAGAGGAAGCGGTTCTGCTGGTCCTCCGCCAGGTCCTGCCACGGCCGGTCGAGGTCGATCTCGTAGCGCTCGGCGATCGCCTGGATCACCGACTCGTAGAAGTTGGACTGCCCGAGCGACCACGGCACGAGCGCCCCTTCGCCGATCGAGAGCTCCGGATCGGGGACCAGGAGGTCGGGGTCGATCTCCTGCTGGGCACCGAGCCCGGTGCACCGCGGGCAGGCGCCGTGCGGCGAGTTGAAGGAGAAGATCCGCGGCTGCAGCTCCGGAAGCGAGACACCGTGCTCGGGGCACGCGAACCGCTCCGAGTACGTGATCGCCTTCGCCTCGTCGATCAGGTCGATCGTCACGAGCCCCTCTGCGAGCTGCGCGGCTGTCTCCACGGACTGCCAGAGCCGCGTCCGGAGGTCCTCCTTCATCACGAGCCGGTCGACGACCACCTCGATCGTGTGCTTGAACTTCTTGTCGAGCTCGATCGGCTCCTCGAGCAGCTTCTGCTCGCCGTCGACCTTCACCCGGGAGAAGCCCTCGTTGCGGAGCTCCTCGAAGATGTCCTTGTACTCGCCTTTGCGGTCGCGAACGACCGGGGCGTTGACGGTGAACCTCGTCCCCTCCGGCAGCTGGAGGATCTGGTCGACGATCGACTCGATCGACTGCCCGGCGATCGGTCGCCCGCAGACAGGGCAATGTGGGCGCCCGACCCTTGCATAGAGCAGGCGCAGGTAGTCGTAGATCTCGGTCACGGTGCCGACGGTCGAGCGAGGGTTCCGCGACGTCGTCTTCTGGTCGATCGAGATCGCCGGCGAGAGCCCGTCGATCGAGTCCACGTCCGGCTTTTCCATCATCTGGAGGAACTGGCGCGCGTAGGCAGAGAGCGACTCCACGTAGCGGCGCTGACCCTCGGCGTAGATGGTGTCGAAGGCGAGGGACGACTTCCCGGACCCTGAGAGGCCCGTGATGCAGATGAGCGCGTTCCGCGGCAGCCGGACGGTGATGTCCTTCAGGTTGTGCTCGCGGGCGCCGTGGACGACCAGCTCTTCCTGCGCCATAACCTGCCCAGTGTACCCGGGCTCCGTCAGGCGAACAAGTGTTCGCAGGACTGTCGTTTTCCGCTCTCTGCGGTCGTTCTGTGGTCGTTTTCGCGGCCGCTCCGGGAGGGTGGGCCCGACCGGAGCGGCCGCTGCCGTCAGCGCCGCAGCGATGGAGAGGTCGCGGCACTCGTTTCGTACTTCGCGGGCGACAGGTGAGCGGTTTGCCGCCCTCGCGCCAGGGCAGCGGCTGCGGCTGCGGCTGCGGAACCGCTAGTACCCGGTCGAGCCCTTGGCCACGGCAAGGAGATCGATCAGGCGGCACCGCGAGCGTCCGGACGGATTTGTTGCTGAATTGGCTCAGACGAGTTGCCGGCCCATGGGTATCCATAGGCAAGCCCATCTGTACCCATGAGCCGCCGCATCCACATCACCTTCACGGACGAGCAGTACGACTGGCTGACCGAGGAATCCCGGCAGTCCAGCGTGTCGATCGCGGAATACGTCCGCCGGGCAGTCGACGACAAGTACCCGACCGGCAGGCATCCGCTGCTGCCCGTGACCCTGCGGGTCGCGCGGCATCGTGACGCCGGGCGCCGGGCCGGCGTCCGCTTCTGAGCTACGCCTTGCGCCAGCGGCCGAACACGAGGCCGCCGAGGGTGAACCCGAGCCCGAACGTGCCGAAGGAGAAGGCGCCGATCGCGATCCCCTTGCGCCAGGCTGAAAGCCGCTGCCAGCGGCCGATTGCCTCGCGCTCCTCTTCCGTCAGCGGCTCACCACGCCGCTGCTTGCGCAACGCGCCCCCGGCCCGGAGCCCGAGATAGAGGTCGTCGAAGATCTCGGCAGATTCCTCGGCCATCGAAACGAGTGTATAGCCTGCCCCGGCCGTGCCTACACGCGTGCTCCACCTGTCGGATCTGCATTTCGGCAAGCACAACGACCCCATAGTTGAGCGCGCGATCGGCAGCCTCGTGGAGCGCGTTTCACCGGAGCTCGTGATCGCAAGTGGCGACCTCACACATCGGGGCAGACGAGACCAGCACGCGCACGCGGCGGCCTTCCTCCGCACCCTGGGAACGCCGGTTGTGGCAGTCCCCGGCAACCACGACATCCCGTACTCGTTCCCCGCGAGGTTCACCTCTCCGTGGGCGGAGTTCGAGCGCCAGTGGGAGACCCGCGAGCCGGTCCACAGCTCCGAACGCCTTCACGTCGTCGGGCTCAACTCCGTGCGCCCGTGGCGCCACCAGTCCGGTGGGATCAGCGACGCCCAGCTCGATCGCGCGACCGACCGGTTGAGCAACGCTCCTGCCGGGGCACTCCGCGTCGTCGCACTCCACCACCAGATGATCGGGGCCCCGTGGCGGACCCGGAAGAAGCCCGTCGCGCGGCGCACGCACGTCCTCGCGCGTCTCGTCGACGGCGGTGCCGAGCTGATCCTCGGCGGCCACATCCACCAGGGCGCAGTCTCGGAACGGCACGAGTTCGAGGTGATCACCGGCGACGTGCGCGGCGTCGTCGTCTCGATCGCCCCGGGACTCGGGCAGCCGCGCCCGAAGCGGCGCGGCGAGGCGCGCGGCGTTCACGTCTACATCGCAGACGAGCGCTCGATTCGCGTCGAGACGTTCATCTGGCGCGACGACGGCTGGGGGCTCACGGCCGTGCGGCGTTTTCCGCGCGGCCGTAAGCCCCTCGACGCCGAAGCGAACTAGACCGCCCGAGCGGTTCCGCGGCCCCCTGCCATCCGGCCCCAAAGCGCACAGAGCGCCACCGCGACGATCACGCCGAGTACGAACGCCCAGAAGCCGTTGAAGATCAACCCGGCGATGAGCAGAGACGCGATGCCGATGAGGATCGTGACGATCCACCCCATGGGATCGACACCAGGGTGGAAGAGTCGTCCGAGTGCACCGACAAGCGCGCCGACGATGATGAGCCATACCCATGTCATGATCAGGAAGTCTCCAACAGGCTTGGCTTCAAAACAAGCGGAGGAGCCGGCGGCTCGGAGGCGAAGGGGACCTGCCGTGAAGGAGCAGAGCCTCATCGACGAGATGCGGGAGGCGATGAAGGACGCGCGCGAGCGCGCCGAGGAACGGCGCGAGGCCTCGCAGGAGAACGTCCTCCTCGCCGCGGAGCCGGCCGCAGAGGCCGTCGTGGACTCGCAGCCCGCCGCCGAGCGGGCACCTGAGCCCGAGCCGAAGCGGCGCTGGTTCTTCGGCCGCCGCTAGCTCCGGGCGGCGACGCGCAGGCGGATTCGCTCGAGCTCACGCCGCGGTCCCGCGGCGGGGCCGTGGTGACGAGCTCGTCGAGCAGGCGCACGGACGCCTCGGTGACCGAGTCGACGGCGCGCTGAAACGCCTCCGCGTTCGCCTGCGAGGGCTTCGTGTAGCCGCTGATCTTGCGCACGTACTGGAGCGCTGCGTCACGTGCGTCCTCGGCGGTCGCCGGCGGGTCGTAGTTGAAGAGCGGGCGGATGTTGCGGCACATGTTTCCTCCTCAGCTAGATGTCGCGCTCGATCGCCGCGCGCTTCGCGGCGAGCTCGTCGTCGTCCAATACGCCGGCCCGATGGAGCTCCTCCACCATGGCCAGCAGTCTTGCCTTGCGCGAGTCGCCCGGGCTCGGGCCTGGACTCGGACCCAGGCCCGGGCGGGGTGCATCGGGATCGATCCCCAGCAGCTGCAGCCGCTCGCGGTAGCGATCGACGCCGACTCCGCGCTCCGGGAAGCGAAGCGCGCCCGCCCCCCAGAGTGGTCGGTGCTGGATGAACCGCCGGTAGCCGAGCACGAGCCCGATCGCGAACGCGATCGACGCGAGCGAGACCACGTAGCCGTTGTCGTGGAAGAGCGCTCGGGCGAGTACCGCGCCGACGATCGAGCCGGTGAGCCCGATCGCGATCGTCAGCCAGAGCGGCATCGGATCCGGCCCCGGGACCGCCAGCCGTGCCAGCCCGCCGGTGACGAGGCCCGAGAAGAGAATCGCAATCACGAGCGACACGCTCATGCGGACGCGGCGACGGCGTTCAGCTCGCGGCGGAGCTCCTTGATCTCGTCGCGCAGCTTCGCCGCGTACTCGAAGCGAAGCTCCTCGGCCGCGGCGAACATCTCCTCCTCCAGCGTCACGATCAGCTTCTCGAGCTCGCCGGCGTCCATCCCCTCGACGTCCTTCGCCGCGCCGCGAGCGCCTCGGAACGTGCGGCGCCTCGAGCGACAGGAACTCGGCGATGTCCGACACGCCCTTCGAGATGTTCTCCGGCGTGATCCCGTGCTCCTCGTTGTACGCGACCTGCTTCGCACGCCGGCGCTCCGTCTCGTCGAGCGCCTCCTTGATCGCCTCGGTCAGCTTGTCCGCGTAGAGGATCACCTTGCCGTTCACGTTCCGCGCCGCGCGGCCGATCGTCTGGATCAGCGACGTGCGCCCGCGCAGGAAGCCCTCCTTGTCCGCATCGAGGATGGCGACGAGCGAGACCTCCGGCAGGTCGAGACCCTCTCGGAGCAGGTTGATCCCGACGAGCACGTCGAACTCGCCCAGACGCAGCTCGCGGATGATCTGGATCCGCTCGAGCGTGTCGATCTCCGAGTGGAGGTAGCGCGCCTTCACGCCGGACTCGAGCAGGTAGTCCGTCAGGTCCTCGGCCATCTTCTTGGTCAGGGTCGTCACGAGCACCCGCTCGCCGACCTCCTCGCGGCGCCTGATCTCGTTGAGAAGGTCGTCGATCTGGTTCCGCGTCGGACGCAGCTCCGTCTCCGGGTCGACGATGAACGTCGGCCGGATCAGCTGCTCGGCGACGTCCTGCGAGTGACGGAGCTCGAACGGCCCCGGCGTCGCCGAGACGAAGACGAGCTGCGGCACCTTCGCGAGGAACTCGTCGAAGCGCAGCGGTCGGTTGTCCAGCGCTGACGGCAGGCGGAAGCCGAAGTCGACAAGTGTCTGCTTGCGCGAGCGGTCGCCCTCGTACATGCCCCCGACCTGCGGGATCGTCTGGTGCGACTCGTCCACGAAGACGAGGAACTCATTGGCCGGGAAGTAGTCGAGCAGCGTGTGCGGCGCCGAGCCCGGCGGCCGGCCGTCGAGGATCCGCGAGTAGTTCTCGATCCCGTTGCAGAAGCCGAGCTCCTGCATCATCTCGAGGTCGTACTCGGTGCGCTGCCGGATCCGGTGCGCCTCGAGCAGCTTGCCCTCCGCCTCGAACTGCTTCACCTGCTCCTCGAGCTCGTGCTTGATCTCGTCGGCGGCCCGCTCGATCGTCGGCTTCGACGTCACGTACTGGGTCGCCGGGAAGATCGTGATGTTGTCGAGCCGCGCGTACACCTCGCCGGAGACCGGGTCGAAGTGCGTGATCTGCTCCACCTCGTCGCCGAAGAAGGAGATGCGGTACGCCGTCTCCGAGTACGCCGGCTGCACCTCGACCACGTCTCCCTTGACTCGGAAGCGGCCGCGGCCGAGCACGGTGTCGTTGCGCGCGTACTGGATGTCGATCAGCTTGCGCAGCATCAGGTCGCGGTCGTGCGACTCGCCGACGGTGAGCATGACGACCCTCTCCTTGTACTCCTCGGGCGAGCCGAGGCCGTAGATGCAGGAGACGGAGGCGACGATGATCGTGTCGCGCCGCGTGAGCAGGTTCGACGTCGCGGAATGGCGCAGGCGGTCGATGTCGTCGTTCCGCGAGGAGTCCTTCTCGATGTACAGGTCGGCCTGCGGCACGTACGCCTCGGGCTGGTAGTAGTCGTAGTACGAGACGAAGTACTCGACCGCGTTGTCGGGGAAGAACTCGCGGAACTCGTTGCAGAGCTGCGCGGCCAGCGTCTTGTTGTGGGCGATCACGAGCGTCGGCTTCTGGACCTCCTCGATGATCCAGGCCATCGTGGCGGTCTTGCCGGTGCCGGTCGCGCCGAGCAGCGTCTGGAACTCGTTGCCCGCCTTGACGCTCGCGGAGAGCCGCCGGATCGCCTCCGGCTGGTCGCCGGTGGGGCGATAGTCCGCCGATGTCTTGAGCTCGCGCATCTCGAAACAGGGTATCCGGCGCGGCTACCGGTACCCGGACCAGGGCTGGTCGTGGCGGTCGCGACGGCGCCGGTCGTCGCGACCGGCGCCGTGGGGGGAGCCCACCACAGGGCTCCCCCCCACGATCTATGTCAGAGCCGGGATCCGCTCGCGGAGCCGCGCGGCGCCGGCGAGGTTCCCTTTCTCCGCCAGCAAGCCCAGCGCTTCCTGGAAGGCCTGGTCTGCCTGCCGGGTTTCGCCCTTCGCTGTGAGCACCTCGCCCAGAGCGGCCTGGGCGGCAGCCTGCTCGTCGAGCGCGTCGGTTGACTCCAGTGCCCGCACGAGCTCGAGCGCGGCGGTCTCCGCCTCCTCGACGCGCCCCATCCGCGCCAGCGCCTTCGCGAGCACGCGATCTCCGATCGCCCGGGAGGTCAGGTGGTGCGGCGGCGCGACGGCCAGAGCCTCCTGCACGAGCGCCAGCGCTTCGTGAGCGCGATCCTGCTGGTAGAGGGCCTCCGCGAGCAACGCCGCGTTCGTTGCGAACCATTCCGCGTCGCCGGCGGCGCGGAGCGCCTCGCACGACGGGGCGAGGATCGACTCGGCCCGGCCCGGATCGCCCGCCAGGAGCTCCACCTCGGCCGACATCTCGGACCAGCTGGTGATGGAGCGACGAGGTGTCCGCGTACTCCCGCCGGCCCTCGCGCGCCTCCTCGAGGTACGTGCGCGCCCGCTCGAACTCGCCTGTCCATCGCCTCCAGCAGGGCGAGCGAGGGCAGGACGAAGCTCTGCCACAGGGGAGTCTCGGCCGCCGTAAGCAGCTCCTCGCACTGCCGGATCGCCTCGCGAGCCGGAGTCCGACCGCGGCAGGCACAAACGGCCAGCCCCGCGTACGCGGCGCTGCTTGGCCAACCGCTCCTCCGGTAGTGGTCGAACGTTAGCCGTATTAACGCCTCGGACTCCGCGTACCTCAGGAGGTAGTTGCCGTTCACATTGGCCTCGACCTGGGACACGCGTCCCGCGCCGCCGTCGTCCCCCGTCGAGCCGAAGAGCGTGTAGGCCTCCCGGGCGAGAGCGAGTGTCGCCTCGACGGAAACCGCTCCGCGCGCGAGCTGCGGCCACGCCTGCTCGAGGCGCGCCTTCAGCTCGACCCCGCGGTCGCCGCGCTCCCGCGCACGCTCCGCGACCTCCTCGAGAAGCGCGTCCGCGCGGGCCGTGTCGCCGGTGAACTTGACGGCCGTTCCGAGCGCCCACTCGAGCTCGAGCCGCAGTGCCTCGTCCGGCAGGAGCGCCGTGGCGCGCGTCAGGAGGTTGACGGCGGCCCGCCCGTCGACGCGCTTCAGCGCCCGCATGCCCGCCTCGCCGAGGCGGCGGCCTGCCTCCTCCGCGAGCGCCGGGCGCGCGTCGCCGATCTCCGTCCGCAGGAGCGCCGCCTGCTCGAGGTGGTAGCCGACGAGCTCGTCCAGGTCCGGGCCACGGGAGTCCAGCCAGCGCGCGAGCCGCTCGTGCAGCCCGGCGCGCACGGTCTCCGGGACAGAGCCGTAGGCGACGTCGCGGATCAGGACGTGGTGGAACCGGAAGCCGTCCTCCTCCGGCAGCGCGGCCTGCTCGGCGCGGACGAGCCGGCGGCGCACGAGCGCCATCAGACCCCGACCCGCCTCCTCGCGCTCCTCGGCGGGCGTGAGCGCGTCGACGGCTGAGCGCCAGAACTCGCGGCCGGCGACGGCGGCACGGTCGAGCACCGTTCGCTCGCCCGGGGGCAACCGGTCCAGCCGGCTCGCGATCAGCGTCTCCACCGTCGGGGGCACCGCGCCGGCCTCCCTCTCGGCGCCGAAGGCGAGCAGCTGCTCGAGGAAGAGCGGGTTTCCCTCGGCCGCCTCGACCGCCGCCTCGACGCCGGCCTGGTCGAGCCGCTGCGCCTCGGGCAGGGCTGCCGCGAGCTCCCGCGTCTCCGCCGCGGAGAGCGGCGTCAGCGCGACCGCGCCCTCCCGCCAGTCCGGCCTCGCGTCGAGCAGCTCCGGGCGCGCCAGGCAGAGAAGAAGCAGCGGCGCCTGCGACCAGCCCGCGACGTACTCGACGAGGTCGAGGAAGGTCGGCTCCGCCCAGTGGACGTCCTCGAGCAGCAGGACGACCGGCCGCTCCCGCGCGAGCGCCTCGAAGAGCCGCCGGACGGCCCAGAACGCCTCGCTCTGCTCGGCCAGCGACCGCTCGCGCAGCAGGGCGGCGACGCGGTCCGCATCCGGCTCGGCCGCGAGCGCGTTCTCCAGCGGCCCGACCTGGTCCAGGACCTCCGCGAGCGGGAGGAAGGTCGCCCCCTCGCCGTAGGCGACGCAGCGTCCGGTCAGCACGCGCGCACGCCGGCGCACGCGGGCGACCAGCTCGGAGGCGAGGCGCGTCTTGCCGATCCCGGGGTCGCCGGTGACGAGGACGAGGCGAGGGAGCCGCGACTCGGCGACCCCGTCGAGCGCCGACTCGAGGAGGCCGAGCTCCTCGACCCTGCCGACGAGAGGCGCGTCGAGCCGGCGCACGAACGGCGCCGCTGCGGGGTCGAAGCGCAGGACGCGGAAGCCGCGCCCGCTCTCGTGCGGGACGACGTCGACGGCCGCGGAGACGACGCGGAGCGCGGCCGGCCCGAGCAGCGTGTCGCCGGGGGCGCCGTCCTCCTTCAGGGCGCGTGGGGTCGTCACGGCGCCCGCCAGCTCGTGCGCGTCCTCGCCGACGATCAGCTCGCTCGACTCGACGGCCAGCCGCTGCTGGACGTCCGGCGTCGCCGCGCGCAGGTCGGCCGCCGCGCGGAGCGCCCTCAGCACGTCGTCCTCGTGCGCCGCAGGCAGCCCGAACACCGCCACGACCTCCTCGCCGAGCAGCTGCCGGAGCTCGCCGCCGTGCCGCTCCACCGCCACCGTGGCCTCGGCCAGCCAGGCGGCCGTGCGGCTGCGCTCCAGCTCGGGATCGTCGGAGGCGGGCCCGAGCAGCTCCGCGACGAGGACGGCGACGGTCCGGCGGGTCGGACGGGGCGCCGCCGCCGGCTCCGCGGCCGCCGGCGCCTCGCTCCCCTCGATGATCGACCGGTAGATCCTGTGCAGCTCCTCGCCCGGCTCGATCCCGTACTCCTCGACGAGCAGGAGCCGGATCTCCTGGTAGGCCTGCAGGGCGTCCCGCGTCCGCTGTGATCGGTGCAGCGCGAGCATCTGGAGACCGCGCAGCCGCTCGCGGGTGGGTTGCCTGCTCACGAGCGCCTCGATCTCGGGCAGCACCTTCACGTGCCAGCCCAGCTCGAGCTCCGCGGCGAGCCGATCCTCGTGCGCGGTCAGCCGGAGCTCGTCGAGCCGTGCGATCTCGCCCTGCGCGAAGCTCTCGAAGGCGAGGTCTGCGAGCGGCGGGCCCCGCCAGAGCGCAAGCGCCTCCCGCAGCGCCGACGCGCGCTCGGCCGGCTCGAGGCCCTGCGCCGCCTCGAGCGCCCGCTCGAAGCGGGCGGCGTCGAGCTCGTCCGCGCCGACGCGCAGCAGGTAGCCGGGCGAGCGCGTCTCGACCCGCTCCCGACCGAGCGTCTTCCGGAGCCGGGAGACGCAGTTCTGGACGTAGGCGTCGACCGTCCTCGGCGGGCGCTCGCCCCAGAGCTCGTCGATCAGGCGCTCGGTCGGGAGGACCTCGTTCGCGTGCAGGAGGAGCATGCCGAGCACGGCGCGCTGCTTGGGGCCGCCGAGGGGCACCGGCCGGCCGCGCAGGCGCACTTCCAGCGGGCCCAGGATCCTGAACTCCATGTTCTCCGGCGCGAACGTACCACCCGGCTCATGCGGCGAGAAGGGGCTGTTAGCGGCCTGTTGGCGCGCCGGTCGAGGCTCTGCGGAGAGTCCCCGATCGGAGGAGGTATTCCGTGATGCCCGAACGCCACACCGAGCCGCCCGTCGCGGCCTTCGTGCTCCAGCCGGACAGGCCGTCCACCGCGAGCGCGATCCAGCTCTCAGACCGGTCGCGCGACCCGCTGGGGGAGGGGATCGCCTGGCGGGTCTGGGACTTCGGGGACGGCGCGACCGGCGTCGGCCCCAGCCCCGTGCACCGCTACGCGTGTGCCGGGGACTACACCGTCACGCTGACCCTCGCGACCTTCGACGGGCGGGTCGGACGGGTCGCGCAAGTCGTGCACGTGCGTGCGGCCGAGCTGCGATTAGCGGGCGATTAGAGCCGGGGGGCAGTCTCCGGGCTGTACTCGAGGAGAGGAGACTGCCGTGAGGAGACGTCTACCCGGCCCGGCGCTGATCGTCGCGGGTCTGGCGCTCTTCGTCGCTCTCAGCGGCGGCGCGGTCGCCGCCGGAATCGTCCCGCTGGCCCAGCGCGCCTACTCGGCGGACACGGCCAAGGTGGCGTTGAACGCCAGGAAGCTCGGCGGCAAGACGCCGGCTCAGATCGCGGCCGCGGCAACCGGGCCACGGGGCCCGGCCGGGTCGCAGGGGCCTGCCGGCGCGCAGGGTCCTGCAGGGCCTGCCGGCGCGCAGGGGTCACAGGGACCGAAGGGCGACACCGGCGCGACCGGCGCCGCAGGGGCCGACCGGGCCGAAGGGCGACGTCGGTGCAGGGCTCAAGATCGTCGGCACGGTCGGGGCCGTGGGCGACCTGCCCGCGACGGGCACGACCGGCGACGCCTATCTCGTCGCAGGCGACCTCTACGTCTGGACGGGCTCCGCGTGGACGAATGCCGGGCCGGTGAAAGGCCCGAGGACAGGGCGACACGGGCAACACCGGCGCACAGGGACCCCAGGGACCGCAAGGCCCCGCGGGGGCGGCGGGCACGGCGGCGGTCTCCGTCCACACGCAGGCCTTCACGCTGGCCGCCGAGGAGTTCCAGCAGTTCACGACCTCGTGCAGCGCGGGGCAGAAGGCCGTGAGCGGGGGCTTCACCTACGGCAACAGCGGCTTCGTGATCCCGCAGGACAGCGCCCCGACGGGCGACGGCTCGGGCTGGCAGCTGTCGCTCTTCAACGACAGCAGCACGGAGGGCGCGGCGGGAACGCTGAATGTCGTCTGCCTGGGCTGACGGCCCGCCCATGGCGAGAACAAGATGGGGGAGGGCAGAGCAGGGGCCGCCGAGAGGCGGCCCCGCTCGTTTCGCCGTGCCCCCGAACGGGCCGTTACCGGCCCGTTTGTGGCGCGTGATCGACCCGTTTGAGGCCGGATCGACGGTGGCTACATGTCCACCACAGCCACACATATCAACGCACGCGGCCTCGCTCGCCGCGTCCGCCCGGCCCTCGCGGCAGCCCTCGTGGCCACCACGTTCGCCGGCGCCCACGCCGGGGCTCCTGTCGCCTCCGGCGCGTCCACCGCAACCGCCGCCGCAGCTCCCGCCTACGGGTGGCCGGTCAAGCCGTTCGACCGGGCGCACCCCGTGCGCGGCAACTTCGGCGACCCGCGGATCTCCTTCGCCGGGCCGCCCACGCAGGCCACCGTGCTGACGGGCTCCGGCGAGTTCACGTTCCACTTCGGGATCGACATCGCCGTCCCCCGACGGGACGGCCGTCTACCGGTTCGCTGCGGAACCGTCACGCAGCTCCGGGCGCGGAACCTCCAGGTCACGTCTGCGAACGGCTTCGGCGCCCAGTACTGGCACATCGTCCCGAACGTCAGGCCGGGACAGCAGGTGGTCGCGAACGTGACGGTGCTCGGGCGTGTCCAGAAGGGGTACGAGCACGTGCACTTCACCGAGCTGGAAAACGGGCGCTCCGTCAACCCGCGTCGAGTTCCTGCCGGAGTCAGTCTCGGGTTCGATCACCGCTGACTGCGAGCAGCTCCGCGGCCTCGCCCGGCGCACGCGCCACACGCTGCGACCTCGCGGCACGCCGCCAGCGGCTCCCGGACGCCCACCTGACGGCCGGTGAGATCGACTCGGAGGTGGCCGGCCCCGCGGATCTTCGCAGCCGGAGCGCAGCGCCGGCCGGCCTCGCGCGGCTCGTCCGGAACGGAACGGAGCTCGTCGTCGTCTGGAGCGTGTCGGACGACGAGCGGAAGGAGTTCCGCGGCGCGACGTGCGACCGCCACGCGAATGCAGAGATGCTCGCCCTCACGGCGGCGATCCTCCGCCGCCCGCTCGCGGCCTGGGTGACCAGGAACCGTCACGGGCACGATCTCTGGGACCACGGCCTGGAGATCCTCCGCGGGCACCTTCCCGGGCGTCGCACCGTCTTCGGCCCCGACGGACGGATTCCGCCCGGAGCCGTGTGCCGCCCCGTTCCCTGAGCGCACCCAGTGCCGTGAGCGACCCTGTGCCGTGAGCGACGCAGGGGCCGACTGGTGCTCCCGCTACCCTTCGCGCGTGCGCCGCATCGTCCCGGTCCTCCTGGCGCTCACGTTCTCGCCGGCGGCGCATGCAGCCACCCTGGACGTGAGCCCGAAGCAGTTCTCTCCCGACGTCGGGCGCCTCGCGATCGCCGGCACGCTCAGCCTGCCGCGGCAGGTCGGCGTCCAGCTGGCGACGCGGAGCGGGAACGCCGGTCGGCTGGATCTCGGCGCCGGAGCGGCGTCAGGAGGTGGACGTCGACTGGAACGGGCGCCTGAACGGGCACCGAGTTCCGGACGGGCGCTACGTCGTCCGGCTGGTCTTCGGCTCGACCGCCGTGGCGCAGACCCCGCTGCGCATCGACACCCACGCGCCCGAGTTGATCGGCCTCCGGGTCGGCAACGGGAGCACGCACTTCGCAGGCGACGGGCGCCTCCTCACGACCATCAGCCCGAACGGCGACGGGTTCCGCGACTTCGCGATCATCCGCTTCCGGCTCCGCGAGCCGGCTCTCGTCCAGCTCGACGCGGCGCGGACGACGACGAGGCCGATCGTCGTCTCGACGGCTCAGCAGCGCTACCGCCCGGGATTCCACACCTTCATCTGGAAGCCGGGGCCGAAGCTCCGCCCGCGGACATACCTACTCAAGCTGACCACGCTCGACAACGCGGGCAACCGGCGCCTCTACGGCGCGGAGACCGCGTTCGTCGGCCGCTACCCGCGTGCGCCCGTCGTCCGCCTGCAGGGGATCGACGCCGGCTTCACGCGCCCGAGCTACGCTCCCGGCCAGGCGGCGCTCCTCAAGATCTCGACCGACGCGCCCAGCCTCGCGTTGAAGGTCTTCCGCACCGGGCCGGAGCAGGTGATCACGTACGCCGACGACCAGTTCGCGGGGATCGAGATCCCGGAGGCCGCGCAGACGCTCGACTGGTCGAAGAACCGCGACGCCACCCACGACATCGTCTTCCGCGTCGGCGCGTGGCCGAGCGGCCTCTACTACGTCCAGCTCGGCGGCCCGGACGGGCGAATCGGCTACGCGCCCTTCGTCGTCCGGCCGGCGCAGCTCGGCGCCGTCAGCCGGATCGCCGTCGTGCTGCCGACGAACAGCTGGCAGGCGTACAACTTCCAGGACGTCGACGGCGACGGCTACGGCGACACGTGGTACGCCCACGGCCCGAAACGCTGGGTCGACCTGCGGCGCCCGTACAACAACCGCGGCGTGCCGCCGCGCTTCTACCGGTACGACCTGCCCTTCCTGCACTGGCTCTTCTGGAGCGGGAAGAACGTGGACTTCATCTCCGACGCCGACTTCCAGGTCGTCCCGAGCGGCGACGACCTGGCGAAGGCCTACGACCTCGTCGTCTTCGAGGGCCACGAGGAGTACGTGACGGGGCGGATGTTCGACATCGTCACGCGGTACCGGGACCTGGGCGGGAACCTGATGTTCCTGTCGGCGAACAACTTCTTCTGGCGGGTGCAGAAGACCGGCCAGAGGATCCGGAAGACGGCGCAGTTCCGCCAGCTCGGCAAGCCCGAGGCCGGGCTGCTCGGCGTGCAGTACCGCGCCAACGACGACGGCACGAAGCAGGGGCTCTTCGTCGTCCGCAACGCGGCCGCCGCGCCGTGGCTGTGGGCCGGCACGGAGCTCGTCGAGGGCTCGACCTTCGGCGCGTACGTGGGCGGCTACGGGATCGAGATCGACACCACGACGCCGGACTCGCCGCCCGGGACGCTCGTGGTGGCGGACATCCCGGATCTTTTCGGGCCCGGCCTGACGGCCCAGATGAGCTACTACGAGACGGCGGCGGGAGCGAAGGTCTTCTCCGCGGGCACGCTCGACTTCGGAGGCTCGGCCACCTTCTGGCCCGTGCGCCGGATCCTCGAGAATCTCTGGGCACGGCTCGCCGCGCCCTAGTGTGATCGAGCGCGGCTCCCGCGCGCTCGACGTGTGAGGGGACCGAGCGGGCTAGTCGCCCCAGTCGAAGTCCCGACTGCGCGTCCAGAGGCCTTCCTCGGACTCGGCGTCGGCCTCGGGCAGCGGCGTCTCGACCCCGTTCTCGGACGGCTCGGCCGGGTGCTCCGAGCCGGGTTCGGCCGGCCCGGCGTCGAGCAGCTCGCCGTCGGCCGACCCAGCGTCGACCGGCCGTGTCGACCGGCCAGCGTCGACCGGCGCGTCGGACGGCTCGGCAGCCTCCGCCTCGACGGGCTCCGGCTCGACGATGAACGTGTCCTCGGCGGCCGGCCAGTCGAGCGTCGTCGGCTCCTGGAGGATCGACTCCTGACCGCTCATCGTGTCCTCGACCCGGGCCTGCTCCTCCGTCTTGAACAGCGGGTGGTTCTCGAACGGATCCTCCGCCATGTAGCCCGAGATCGGCATCTTGCCCTCGAGCGCGGAGTTCTTCCGCTTCAGCTCGAGATGATCCTGGATGACCTGCGCAAAGAGCGAAGACGTCTCAACGGCCATGTGTCGTACCTCTCCTTGGTGATACCGCCGCGCGAGTCTACGTGGTAGCGGCCGCGCGATTTGAAGCGATCCAACCGAGCGATTTTACCGCCTTGCAGGCGTTACCGCGCGGGCGAGACCGGCTCGGCGGCCGTCACGACCCGATTCTTCCCGGCTCGCTTCGCCTCGTAGAGCGCCGAGTCGGCCGCCGCGATCAGGGCGCTCCTCGCTCGGATGCTCGGGGAACGAGGCGACGCCGAAGCTCGCCGTGACGCCGATCCGCGTGCCGTCCGCGGCGAGGATCAGCCGGTCGGCGAACGCCGCGCGGGCGCGCTCGGCGACCCGCGCCCCGCCGGCGAGGTCCGTGCCGGGGAGGACGATCACGAACTCCTCGCCGCCCCAGCGGCCGACGACGTCGATATCGCGCACCGTCTCCTCGAGGGTCTCGGCGAACTCGCGGAGGACGACGTCGCCCGTCGGGTGACCGTACCGGTCGTTGACGAGCTTGAAGTCGTCGAGATCCGCGAGCACGACCGCGACGTCGCCGGCGAAGCGCCCGAGGCGGGCGAGCTCGCCGTGGAGCGCGTGCTGGCCGGCGCGACGGTTGGCCACGCCGGTGAGCCCGTCGATCGAGGCCTGCTTCTCGACGATCCGGTGCAGGCGCGCGTTCTCGAGCGCGATCACGGCCTGGCTGACGAGCGCGGCGGCATACTCGTGCGCTGCCCGGGCTGAACTTCGAGCCGTAGAGGATCAGCCGGCCGAAGCTCTGCCGGCCCGCGGTCAGGGGCAGCTCGATCCGGTCGGGCCCGGCCTCGGTGTCGCCGGCGCGCGCGATCTCGCCCATCGGGCCGAGCACGACGCCGCCGGTGGCGCCCGTCGCCTCGACGGCGGTCTCGATCAGGACGACGAGCAGCCGGTCGCTGTCGTGCGTGAAGGCAAGTGTCTGGCCGATGCGCGCATTCGAGTCCCGCAGGCGGATGCGCTCGGACTCGAGCTCGGCCAGGCGGAGCTCGAGCTGCTCCGCCATCTCGTTGAACGCCTGGCCGAGCTGGGCGAACTCGTCGCGGCCGTGCACGGGGACGCGCTCGGTCAACTCGCCACGCGCGATCTTCCGCGCCGCCTCGGAGAGGCGGGCGAGCGTGCCGACGACCGAGCGGCTGAGCCCGTAGGCGGCGAGCCCGATCAGGACGAGGAGGCCGGTGAGCGCCGCGCCCAGCCCGCGCTCGATGCGGGCGACCGAGGCGTCGATCCGCGACTGCGGCGTCAGCACGGCGAACGAGGCGCCCTGCGGCTCGCGCAGGTCGTTGGCGCGCAGCACCCGGAACCTCTTGCCCGCGATCTCGGTCGTCTGCGCCCGCTCCGACGGCGCCGTCGTCGTCAGGCCGCGCAGCCGCTCGGGCCCGCGGAAGATCCGGCCCTGCTGCAGGAAGACGAGGTCGTCCTGCTGGTCGAGCCCCGTTCGCCCCCGGAGGTGCCCGAGCAGCGAGCTGTCGAGGGGAACCGCGACGGAGACCTGCCCGAGCGGTCGTCCCCGGTCGAGGACGTCGACCGTCTGGACCGCCGCCGGTCCGGTGATCGTGCCGACCGTCATGCCCTTTCGCGTGCGGATGGTCACATTCGGGTCGCCGCCCAGAGCGCGCTCGATCGCCTCCGTGCTCCCTGACCTGAGCGCGCGCTGCACGCCGGGCTCGGCCGCGATGCGGGCCGCGCGGTGGGAGGCATCCGTGAGCCGGTCGCCGTAGGCGTTCAGGGCGGCGCGCATCCCCGCCTCGAGCCGCGCGTCCACTCGAGTCGTCTCGCTGCGCCGCGCGAGCGAGTCGAAGCCCCAGAACGCGGCCGCCAGAGGCAAGAGCGCCAGGAGCACGAAGTAGATGACGAGCTTAAACTTGAAGCTACCCATCAGCGGCTCGATTCAAGGAGACGGCACCGGTTGCCGATGTCCTTAGAGCAGTTGTCGGACGGAGAAGGGGGATTCATGAGGGGAACGATCGGCATGCTCGCAACGGGAGCGGTTTTGCTCGCGGGTCTTGTCGGTCTCGCAATCGTGCCTGCACGCCTGGGCTCGCCGCCAGAATCGACCCCGCAGCTGCCCCATCCGAAGGCCCTCTCGCCCGGCATCGTGAACGCCGCGCCGGCCCCTGCGCCTGTCCCGTCCGGCCCGCGCCCAAGCCGCAGGCGGCACCCGCCCCCGCGGCGACCCCGCAGGCGCAGCTCATCTCGGCGGAGGTGACGCCCGCCCCTCGCCCGGCCCCGGCGAGCCCGGCTCCCCAGGCTCCGGTCGTCCAGACCCGCCACCGCACGCTGCCCCCGGAGGAGACCGCTCCCAAGCCGACGCCCACGCCTCCGGCTCCCCGGCCGACTCCGACGCCCACGCCCGAGCCGACCCCGACGCCGACGCCGACCCCCACGCCCGAGCCGACTCCGACCCCCACGCCCCAGCCGACGGCGCAGCCACCGTGCAGCCGACCGTGCAGCCGACCGTCCAGCCGACACCGGCACCGACGCCCCCGCCCGCGACCACCCCGGCCCCCCTGCCGGTCCCGCCGCCCACGTACACCTCGTCGCCCAAGCGCGATCGCATCCTCGCCTTCGTGTACGACAAGCTGGCAGGCGCCGGCGACGACGGCCAGACCGGCGGCGGGGACAACAACTGCGGCGACAACAGCGGCGACAACGGCGAGCACTCCTCGTACGACGACACCCGGAACGACAACCGCGACGACCGGGGCGGCTGGAACTGGGGCGACCGCGACGGCGACGGCGGCGGGTGGCACTCCACGCGCGACCGGTAGCCGAGCGGGCATGATGTCGCCGTGCCCAAGGTTCCGCTGAAAGGCGTCCGCCCGCTGGGGCTGGCGCTCGCCGTCTACGACGTCTATCGCCGCCTGCCCCCGGAGCAGCGGCGCCAGCTCGTCGACCTGACGCGGAAGCACGGGCCGCGCCTGGCCCAGAAGGCGATGAAGGCCGGCGCGGACGCGCGCCGCCGCCGCACGGGCCGCAAGTAGCCCGCGGTCAGGCCTCGGCCAGCGCCTCGCGGACGATGCGGTCCTGCTCGCGCAGGTGCGCGGTCGGATAGCCCTCGCTCGGGCTCGCGCGCCACGGGCGGCCGACGTAGCGCAGGGTCGCGCCGGGCGGAAGCGCCTCCTCGAGCCGGTGTCGGATCGTCCGCCAGGCGCCCATATTCTGGGGCTCCTCCTGCACCCAGAGCACCTGGCGCAGGCTCGGGTAGCCCGACGTGAGCTGCGCGGCCGCCTCGACCGGGAACGGATAGAGCTGCTCGACCCGCGCGACCGCGGTCCTCGTCGCCGAAGCGCGCGCGTCGTGCCCCACGATGTCGTAGTAGATCTTCCCGGTGCAGAGGACCAGGCGCTCGACGGCGTCGTGGTCGGCCTGCGCGTCGTCGAGCACGGGCTGGAACGAGCCTTCGGTCAGCTCGGGCAGCGAGGACATCGCCTCCTTGAGCCGCAGCAGGCCCTTCGGCGTCATCACCACCAGCGGGCGGGCGCTCACGTCGAGCGCCTGCCGGCGGAGCAGGTGGAAGTACTGCGCGGCGGTCGTCAGGTTCGCGATCCGGATGTTCTCCTGGGCGGCGAGCTGCAGGAACCGCTCGAGCCGTGCGCTCGAGTGCTCGGGGCCGTTGCCCTCGTAGCCGTGCGGCAGCAGCAACGTCAGGCGCGACGTCTGCCCCCACTTCGAGAGACCGGACGAGACGAACTGGTCGAGGATGATCTGCGCACCGTTGACGAAGTCGCCGAACTGGGCCTCCCAGAGCACGAGCGCCTCGGGCGCCGCCACGGAGTAGCCGTACTCGAAGCCGAGTGCGCCGTACTCCGAGAGCGGCGAGTTGTGGACCTCGAAGGACGCGCCGGCGTCGTCGAGATGCTGGATCGGCGCGTAGACCTCGCCCGTCTGCGCGTCGTGGAGGACGAGGTGTCGGTGCGAGAAGGTGCCGCGCTCGGTGTCCTGGCCGGTCAGCCGGATCGGGATCGACTCGGTGACGAGGCTGGCGAACGCCAGCGCCTCGGCGTGGCCCCAGTCGATCGCGCCGGCGTCGAGCGCGGGGACCCGCCGCTCGAGCTGCCGCGCCAGCTTGGGGTGCACGGTGAAGCCTTCGGGCACGTGGAGTAGCTCCTCGTTCAGCTCGCGCAGGCGCGCCTCGGCGACGGCGGTCTCGACGTACCCGCCGCCGGACGCGGGCAGGCGCTGGTCGCTCTTGTCCTGCGGCGGCGCCTGACCGAAGGTCTCCTTGAGCGCGTCGTGCGCCGCGCGCATCGCCGCCTCCGCACGGCCGGCGAGGTCGTCGGCCTCCTCCTGCGTGATCACGCCTTCCTCGGCGAGCTGTTGCGCGTACAGCTCGCGCACCGTCGGGTGCTCGGCGATCTGCTGAACCATCAACGGCTGCGTGTACGCGGCCTCGTCCTGCTCGTTGTGCCCGAAGCGCCGGTAGCCGACGAGGTCGACGACCACGTCCCTGCCGAAGCGGCGGCGGTAGGCCATCGCCAGCCGCGTCGCCGAGATCGCGGCCTCAGCGTCGTCCGCGTTCACGTGGATGATCGGCAGGTCGAAGCCCTTCGCGAGATCCGACGAGTAGCGCGTCGAACGCCCCTGCATCGGATCGGTGGTGAAGCCGACCTGGTTGTTCGTGATCAGATGGAACGTCCCGCCGGTCGAGTAGCCGGCGAGCTGGTTCAGGTTCAGCGTCTCCGGGACGACGCCCTGGCCCGCAAACGCCGCGTCGCCGTGGATCAGCACGGGCAAGGCGACCGACGTGTCGTGGATGCCGGCGCCCGCCGAGCGGTCGGTCTGCTCGGCGCGGGTCTGCCCCTCGACGACCGGGTCGACCGCCTCGAGATGGCTCGGATTGGAGCAGAGGGTGACCTGGATCTGGCCGGTGCTCGTGTTCCGCATCCCCTTGGCGCCGAGGTGGTACTTCACGTCGCCCGTGCCGCCCTCGGGGTCGGAGACGACCGCCTCGATCGTGCGCTCGCCCTCGAACTCGCGCAGGATCACCTCGTAGGGGCGGCCGACGACGTGCGTGAGGACGTTGAGGCGCCCGCGGTGAGCCATCCCCATGACAACGTCGTGGGCACCGCTCTCGGCGCCGAGCTCGATCGTCTCGTCGAGCATCGGGATCATCACGTCGAGGCCCTCGACCGAGAACTGCTTCTGGCCGAGGAACGCGCGCCGCAGGTAGCGCTCCAGGCCCTCCACCTCGGAGAGGCGCGCGAGCAGCTTCTTCTTCTCCGCGGGAGTCAGCGGCTGGCGATAGCGACCGGACTCGATCGCCTGCCGGAGCCAGACGCGCTCCTCGTGGTCGGAGATGTGTTCGATCTCGTAGGCCAGCGTCCCGCAGTAGATCTCGGGGAGTCGCGGCAGGATGTCAGCCAGTGTCTCGCCCGGGACGGCGACGCGCAGCAGGCGGGCCGGGATTCGCGCCTGGAGCTCGGGCGTCAGCTTCGGCTCGAGCCGCTCCGGCTCCAGCGAGGGGTCGCCGATCGGGAGCGAGCCCAGCGGGTCCAGGTGGGCGGCGAGGTGACCGTGGGTGCGGTAGGCCTTGACGAAGGCCATCGCGGCGGCGACGGCGCCGAGCAGCTGCTGGTCCGGCTCGGCTACCGGCGGGGCGGGTGCAGGCGTCGGCGGGGCGGGAGGCGAAACGAGTGCAGGCGGAACCGGAGCCGCGACAGCGGCAGGCGCGACGGCGGCAGGGCGCGACGGCCTCGGCGGCCGCACGATGGCCGTTCCCGTCGCGCTCCAGCACCTCGAGGAGCCTCGCCAGCCCGGGATGGGTCGCGACGAGGTCGCTGACGCCGCTCTCGAAGAGGGCGCGCCACTCCGAGGGGACGCTCTCCGGGTCCTCGAGGTACTCGTCGAGGAGCAGACCGGCGAAGCCCGCGTTGAGGCCGTCGACGTCGTGCACGCTCATTGTCTCTTTTGTACCAGCGGCGTGGTTCCTGCGGGAACCCGCTAGAAGAGCGGGTGGTTGGTGACGATGGCGAGCGTCACGCCGACCACGAAGCAGACGCCGGCCGAAGCCGCAGCGACTGCCGTCACCCGCTCATGGCGTTCGCTCATCGCCGCCGCGACGAGCGCGAGCACGGCGGCGGCCGGGATCAGCCGCATCGGCCGGTAAGCGAGCGCGACGAGACTGAGGAAGAGCGCCGCGGCGGCCAGCAGTCCGGCCACGACGTCGGCAGCCGTCTGGCGATCCTGGACCGGGCCCGTCGTCACGTCGGCATCTTCGCACGGGCAGCGGCGCGCGTCGGCGAGCCGTGCGGTCCACCGCGGCGCGGGCCGCGGCGGGTCCGGCGCCTCCACCACGAGAGCGGCGGCGGCGGCTCGATCTCGGCCGGCAGCGCGGCGCCCTCGAGGGGCTCGGGCGTAGCGCGGATCGCCCACCAGACCACGGCGCAGAGGTACACGACCGGGAGCTTGAGGATCACCAGCATGAAGACGATCTCCCAGATCACCCCGGGATGGTATCGCGCTAGAGAAGCGTGTACCCCGAGATGACGAGGCTCGTCGGGGCCGGGACGCCCCGGGAGAGCAGCAACAGGCCCGGCACGCGCACGAAGCGAAGACGCGCCTCCAGGGCCGCTGCGACGATCTCCCGGGCCGAGCCGGGCACGACGAGAGCGGCCGGCCCCGAGCTGCGCGCGAGCTCCGCCCGCACGGCGTCCGCGGCGTCCGCGCCCGTTCGGCCCGCAACCGGCCCGACCCGCTCACCGGGGAAGACGTAGGCGTAGGCCACCGGCTCCCCGTCCCGCAGCCAGACCGTGCAGCGGGCGATCCGGCTCCAGAAGGCGTGGTCGACCGCGCGGTCGAAGCCGTAGGCGGCCAGGTCGAGCGTCCGGAGCGCAGCTCGATCCGGCTCGCCCGGCTCCAGCCCTTCCGGAGCGTCGATTGACGGGGTACCGCCGAGGTGCAGCGCCGGCGTCACGGGGATCAGGCCCCGACCGGCGTAGAGCCCGTTCGAGACCGGCTGGATCGCGTCCGTCAGCGTTCGACGTCGCGGGAACGCCCCCCACGCCCGCTCGAGCAGCGCCCGGCCGACCCCGCCCGCCTGCGCCTCGGGTGCGACGAAGAGCGACGAGAGGAACCAGTCGTCCTCCCGGGCGATGGCAGCGACGAACCCGACGATCCTGCCACCGGCCTCGGCGACCCAGCAGCGCTCCGCGTCGTGGCGGAGCACGTGTCCCTGCTGGGCCACGAAGATCTCGACCGGCGGCCCCGGCGCCTCGAGGTTGTGCCTGCGGTAGAGCTCGCCGATCGCGGCACCGAATACCTCGTGGAGATCGGGCAGGTCCTCGGCGGCCGTGGGTCGGAGGTCCACGGCCGCCGAGGATACGCAGATCGCGGTCCAGCGGAATCGCGATGACTACACCGGGCTGAAGATCGACATGACGATCATGATCAGAACGCCGATCGCAAAGAGCGTGAGCCCCGCCAGCACGATGCTCCAGTAGACCTTGATCGCTACAACCTATCGAGCGACCCGTAGCCGCCTGCGCAGACGACGATCCGGATTCTGATGTAGCCGTTTTTCGTGCCGCCGATTCCCGGATAGGTCATCTGGTAGTTGCCCTGGAACTCGGCTGCGGCGCCGCCGGCGCACCACGGTTCGACGCCCCACGGGCCGCCGAAGTACGTCGTATTCCAGAAGCCGGTCGTGAACGGGGCTTGATTCCACGACACCGACGTCACCCGCCCGCCGGACCAGCACCACGAGGTCGGCCCGTGGATGCCGATCGTGCCGCTGATCGTGTCATCGTGCCAGTCGATCCATCTCGAACCGCAGCCGGACGACGATCCCCCACCGTCGCCCGGGCCGATCACGCTGGGCGGTGCAAGCCCGCCGGCCGCCCCGGCGAGGGGGGCTGCAGCCGCGACGAGCGCGAGTGAGACGAGTGAAACAAGGGCCAACAGCAGGCCGGCGCGAAGCCGGCCGGATCTCGCCCGGACGGGCGAGCCGGTCTCCAGAGATCCGTGCATGACGCACCTCCTTTCGACTCCTGTCCACGCTAGCCGGGCGCGCCGCACGTCTCTGGAACGAAAGCGTCACAACTCCGTCATAGCGTCCTCGCCGTTCCGCGCCTAGTGTCCTGTTTCGGCATGTCCTTTTCGGCCAGGTTCGCGATCGAGGACGGGACGACCCGCCTCGCCGACGTGCGGACGCTCTTCCGCGAGTACGCCGACTCGCTCGGGATCGATCTCGCCTTCCAGGGCTTCGAGGAGGAGCTCGCCGCGCTGCCCGGCGACTACGGGCCGCCGCTCGGCCGGCTCCTCGTCGGGGTGAAAGACGGCGAGGCGGTGGCGTGCGTCGGGCTGCGTCCCTACGGGGAGCGCGACTGCGAGCTGAAGCGCCTGTACGTGCGCCCGGCCGGCCGCGGCGCCGGGCTCGGACGACTGCTCACCATGGCGGCGATCGACGCCGCGCGGGAGCTCGGGTACGAGCGCATGCTCCTCGACACGCTCCCCTCGATGGCGGCTGCCCGCGCGCTCTATCACTCGCTCGGCTTCGAGGAGGTCGAGCCGTACCGCTACAACCCGGTGCCGGGAACGAGCTTCATGGCGCTCCGTATCCACCCCCGCCCGGCGTCTCGATCCTGAGCAGATCGCCCGCTTCGAGGGCCCGCGTCGCGCGCGGCGGGAGAGGGTGGTCGTTGAGCAGGTTCAGCCCCGGCGCTCCGTCCTCGCCGCCCGCCGCGCCGCGAGGTGCGATCAGCCGGCGCTGCGAGAGGACGGACAGCCGGCACGCCTCGAGCGCACGGAGCTCGCGGACGACACCGTCGCCGCCGCGCCGCCGTCCGTTCCCGCCGGAGCCGAGCCGGAGCGCGTACCGCTCGACGCGAAGCGGGTAGGACAGCTCGAGCGCCTCGACCGGAGTGTTCAGCGTGTTCGACATGGCGACGTGGATGCCGGACGGTCCGTCCCTCTCCGGACAGGCGCCCTGCCCGCCGCCGATCGTCTCGTAGTACGTGAAGCGCTCGTTTCCGAGCACGACGTTGTTCATCGTCCCCTGCCCCTGCGCGGGCACGTCGACCGCCCCGGCGAACGCGGCGAAGACGACGTCGGCGATCCGGCTCGAGGTCTCGGTGTTACCCGCGACGACGGCGGCCGGCGGCCGCGCGTTCACCAGGCAGCCCTCAGGTGCGCGCACCGTCACGGGAGCGAACGCTCCGCCGGACGCGGGGACGTCGGGCTCCGTGAGACAGCGGACGACGAAGAAGCAGGCCGATCGCGTCACGGCGAGGGGGCAGTTGAGGTTGCCGGCGTCCTGCGGCGACGTCCCGGCGAAGTCGAGCTCGACCGCCTCGCCCGAAACGGTCAGGCGGACGCGGATCTCGAGTCCTTCGTCGAGCGCGTCCGCCGCATCCCAGCTCCCGTCGGGGAGCCTGCCGATCGCCGAGCGGACGAGCCGCTCCGAGTAGGCGTACAGCTCGTCCATCGCCGCGGCGACGGTCTCGCTTCCGCGTTTGGCGCACAGCTCGTCGATCCGTTCCGAGGCGAGCCGGTGCGCCGCGAGCTGGGCGCGGAAGTCGCCGAGCCGCTCTTCGGGATTCCGCATCCGCGCGGTCAGGGCACGGAGCGTCGCGTCGTCCAGCCGCGTCGGCGGGATCACGACTCCCTCGTCGTCCAGCGTGCGCGACTCGGCCGGCAGGCTGCCCGGCTCGATGCCCCCCACGTCGGCGTGGTGCGCGCGCGTGACCGCCCAGCCCAGCGTCGTCCGCGAGACGAGCGTCACGTCCGGCAGATGCGTTCCGCCGGTGTACGGATCGTTGAGCACCCATGTCTCGTCAGGCCCGGGATCGTGGACGGCGACCGCGGCGACGGCCTCCGGCATCGCTCCGAGGTGGACCGGGATGTGCGCCGCCTGCGCGACCATCCGCCCGTCTGCCGCGAAGAGCGCGGCCGAGCAGTCGCGGCGCTCCTTGATGTTGGCCGAGAACGCCGCCCGGACGAGCACGGCTCCCATCTCCTCGGCGATCGACCGCAACGCGCTGCCGATCACCTGCAGCTCGACGTTCACGCCCGCTCCAGGACGAGCGTCCCGCCGGCGTCGCTTTCGCCGCCCCAGCCGTCGGGCACCCAGCACGTCGCGCCGGGAAGCTCGACAGCGGCGGGACCGCGGACTCGGCGGCGCTCGCCGCGCACGAGCCGGAGGTCCGGCCCGGGCCGCACGTCCGCCGTGCGCACGGCGACGAGCTCGATCGCCCTGCCGCGGTCGGCGTAGCCGTAGCGTCGCTCGTGCTCGGCGTGGAACGCCTCGGCGGGGTCGCCGCCGAGCGGGACGGTCAGCTCGTGCGACTGGCCGCGGTAGCGGAGATCCGCCTCGCCGTCCGCCGGCAGGTCGACCACGTCCGCCAGCGGGCGGACGACGGAACGGACCGTGTCGCGGCGCTCGTCCGAGGCGACGAGGCCGAGCGCGGAGAGCACTCCGGCGGCCTCCGGGACGAGGACCGTCCGCATCCCCAGCTCGTCGGCGAGCGCGCACGCGTGTAACGGGCCGGCGCCGCCGAAGGCGACGAGCGCCAGCCCGCGCGGGTCGACGCCGCGGTCGACCGAGACGACGCGCAAGGCGCGCACCATCTCCGCGTTCACGACCGCCAGCACATCCGCCGGCTCGATGCCCGCAAGCGCGCGGCCGGCCGCTCCGTGGTCGAGGCGAATCCCACCCGGCAGCTCCGCCGGGAGCCGACCGAGGAGGAGATTCGCGTCGGTGATCGTGGGCAGCGCCCCGCCGCGCCCGTAGCAGGCCGGACCCGGGTCGGCGCCGGCGCTCTCCGGCCCGACGCGGATCGCACCGCCCGCGTCCAGCCTGACGATCGAGCCGCCGCCGGCGCCCACGGTGTGCACGTCGACGCTCGGCAGCCTGAGCGGCAGACCGCCGACCGCGCGCTCCGTCGTCCGCTCGACTCGCCCGTCTCGGATCAGGCAGACGTCTGTCGACGTCCCACCCATGTCGAACGCCAGGGCGTCGGGAAAGCCCGAGAGCCGGGCGATGGCGGCCGCCCCTGCGGCGCCCGCAGCCGGCCCGGAGAGCACGGCGGTGACCGGATGCTCCGCTGCCTCCTCCAGCGTCGCGACGCCGCCGGAGGACCGCATCACCAGCGGCTCAGGCAGCCCCGCGGCGCGGCAGCGGCTCGAGAGCGCACCCAGGTAGCGTCCGGCGACCGGCCCGAGGAAGGCGTCCGCGACCGTCGTCGACGCGCGCTCGTACTCACGGAACTCGGACGCCACTTCGTGCGAGGCGACCGTGTGATGCCCGCGGCGGCGGAGCTCTGCCGCTACCGCGCGCTCGTGCGACGGATCCCGGAACGAGAAGAGCAAGCAGACCGCCACTGCCTCCGCGTCGAGCTCGGGCAGCGTCGCGAGGTCGAGCTCCTCGAGCTCGCCCTCGGGGCCCATGCGCCCGCGGACGCCCACGCAGCGCTCGAGCGGAACGAGCGGCGCCGGATTCGGCTCGCACGGCCGGTACAGGTGAGCGCGGGTCTGCCGGCCGAGGTGGAGTAGGTGCTCGAAGCCGTCATTCGCGACGAATGCCGTCCGGGCCCCACGGCGCTCGAGCAGCGCGTTCGTGGCGATCGTCGTTCCGTGCGCGAACCGCTCCACCTCACCCTCGAACCCGGCCGCGGCGACGAGCACCGACTCTTCCTGGCGCCGCGAGGTCGGTACCTTCTTCGTCCGGATCGAGCCCGCCTCGAGAAAGACCGCGTCGGTGAACGTGCCTCCGACGTCGACGCCGAGCGCCCCCATCGCTACAGGGTCGCCAGGTCGTCCCGGATCGGATCGAAATCCGCGTCCGCGTCCGCCATTGCCTCGAGCGACGGATCGAGCTCGAGCGCGCGCCTGACATGGGCGATCGCTTCTTCCAGGCGGCCGGCGAGGCTCTCGTAGCAGGCGAGGTTGTACAGCACCATCGCATCGTCGGGCCACGCCTCGGCGACCTCCGCCATCAGTTCGATCGCGCGCTCGTAGTCCTTCGCCTCGTAGAGCTCGTACGACTCGAACATCTGGTGGTACCGCCGCCACATCTCCACCAGGCGGCGGAGCTCCTCGATCGGCCGCTCGTGATCCTCCACGCGGAGGTCCGCGATTCGATCGATGCGCTCGCGGCGCTCGGCCCCACCGACTCGCTCGACGAGGATGGCGGCCGACTGCTGCCCGCGCCTGTCGCCGCCGGCAGCCTGTCCCGCCTCGAGCGAGGCCAGCATCCGCTCCAGGAGCGAGCCGCTCGCCTCCTCGAAGACGCGGGCCATCTCCCCCACCACGGCCTCGCCGGCGAGGATGTTCCCCTGGACGGAGTAGCCGTTCCCGACCAGGTGGCCGGCCCAGTCGAGGCATTCCCCGCCGGTCCAGGCGGCAGCCCGGCCGTCCGCTGCGACGACGCCGATCTGCCGCGTCTCACGGGCCGGATCGTCCGCGAGCGCCTCGGCGATCGCCTCCCGCGGCTCGCGGCCGCCCTCGAGCAGCGCGAGAATCTGCGGCCCATAGCCGGCGACCCCCGCGGCCTGCGTTGCGACGGCTCCGACGCCGGCCTTCGCCCACGGCACGACAGAGCCGACCGAGAAGTACCTGGACTGCACCGCGACACCGACTTCGCCGGCCTCGGTGTCCGTCGCCACGATCGAGAACGTTCCGTGGGCCGCGTCCACGCGGAGAGCCTACTGCGGTGCGTGCCGCGCGCGATAGGAGCGCGCCTTCGCACGATTGCCACACGAGCGCATCGAGCACCAGGCCCGTGACCGGTTCCGCGCTCCGTCCACGAACGCCCAGCGGCAGTCGTCCGCGCGACACGCCTTCAACCGGTTCCAGCTGCCGTCGCCGTACGCGGCTGCAACCGCCGCGACGATGCGCCCGAGCGCGCCGTCCACCCCGCCGGCGCGGGGCTCGAGCGTGGGCGTCCCGTCCGCCTGGAAGTCGAGCTCGAGGCGCGCCCGCCGTGCGGCCTCGCCGAGCACCTCCGGATGCGTCTCGACCTCTACCTCGTTGTTCCGCAGCAGTTCCGCGCGAATGGCCTCGCGGAGCACGACGGTCCGCACGCGGTCGTCCGGCGAGACGCGGGCGCCGGCCGACAGCAGCCCCCGACTCGAGAGCCAGGCGCGAACGGCGGCGGGCGTCTCCAGCGCCTCGCCGTCGTCGTACGCCCAGGAGTTGACGAAGTCCCTGATCAACGCCAGACCGTCGCTCATATCACCGCTGATTCTCCTTGACCGGTTATGTAACCGTCAATATACTGTGAACGGTTACGAAACGAGCGAGGGGAGAGTTCGAGATGAATCCCGAGTTCTTGCAGTACGTCGCCGCAGGAGCGCGCGAGGGAGCTCGATCGAGCGTCGAGGCGCGCGGCTCTCGTCGCGGAGGCGCGGGCCGGGACGGAGCGGCGACGCGACGACCGGGCGCTCTCCATCAGGCTCTGCCGCGTCGGCGACCATCCGGCGGTCGAGCGGCTCGCGCTCCTGGAGGGCCGTCCCGTGCCCCGCGGGTCGTTCGTGATCGGCGAGATCGACGGCGTGGTCTCGGCGGCGTGGCCGTTGGACGAGGACGTGCCGCCGCTCGCGGATCCCTTCTCGCGGACGGAGCAGCTGGTCTCGCTGCTGGCGCTGCGCGCCGAACAGCTCCGCCGTGCAGAGCGGCGCCGGGCACCGCGCCTCCGCAGGCGGCCGGCCGAGGCTTGACGCAACGAAAAACGCCCGCCTGAGCGGGCGTTTTCCATGGAGCCAGCCGGGCTCGAACCGGCGACCTTCGCGCTGCCAGCGCGACGCTCTCCCAGCTGAGCTATGGCCCCTGGCTGCCCCGGATTGTAGCGTCTCGGTTTTTCACCCGCGCCGTCCCTCCGGCTGCGGCTCTCGAGCTACCCGGCGGCCGCTTCGACCTCGACGGAGGGGACGTCGCCCCACAGGTCGTCGAGGCGGTAGAACGCGCGCTGCTCCGGGGTGAAGACGTGCAGGACGACGTCGAGATAGTCGGCGATGATCCACGACGCCTCGCGCTCGCCGTCGACGGAGCGCGGAATCAGCCGCTCCTCGCGCTTGAGCGTCTCGCGCACCTCGTCCCAGATCGCCTTCGTCTGGCGCGCGTTGCGCCCCGTGGCGACGACGAAATAGTCGGTGTAGGAGCACACCGGTCGCATGTCGAGAATGACGACGTCGCTCGCGAGCTTCTCCTGGGCGAGTGCCGCGATCCGCTTGGCCTGATCGATCGTTTCCAACCACTGCTCACTCTACCCGCCATCACGGGCGATAGAGCCCGCGGGCCGCAATTTCCCGCCCCACGGCGTCGGGGACGAGTCCCTCGATCGACTCGCCCGCCGCGACCCGTGCCCGCAGCTCGCGGGAGGCGATCGCCAGCTCCGGGATCTCGAAGAAGATGACCCGCTCCGGGCGGGAGAGTTGCTCCAGCACGGGCTCGAGGGTCGCAGACGGCACGCCCGGACGCGTCGCGACGCCGAGCCGAGCGTGCTCGAGCACGGCTCGAGGGTCGTGCCAGCTCGGAAAGTCGCGAAACTGATCGGCACCCAGCAGGAAGATCACCTCCCCGTGGCGCGCCTCCGCCAGACGCACCGTCTCGTCGGTGGTCGACTCCTCGACCTCGACCTCGCTGTCGGGAAACGCGGCGCGAGCGAGCGCGAGCCGGTCCTCGAGCGGCGTGATCACGTCCTTGTGACGCGGCGTGCCCGCGACCAGGATCACGACCCGCTCCAGGCCGAGCGCGTCCCGCGCCGCCTCGACCAGCGCGACGTGACCGTTGTGCGGCGGGTCGAACGCGGAGCCGAAGAGGCCGATCACGCCAGCCGGGTCACTCCGGGCGAGTCACTCCCATTCGAGCGTCTCACCCTCGACCTCGACCTCCGTTCCCTTCTTGATCCCGATCGCGCGCAGCGCCTCCTCGAGCTCCTCCTCCGACGCGCTGCCCATGACGCGGAAGCCGCGATCGGTGCGGTAGATCCGGAATCGCCGCCGCGACGGCCGCGGCCGGTAGACCAGGAAGTCCGCGAGCCCGTCGTCGTCGCCCACCGGGCGCTCGGCCGGCTCGGGGCAGATCGAGAAGAGGGCGCGCTTGAAGTCCTCGACGCCCCGGCCGGTCGCCGCGGAGAGCTCGAGCACGCGGACGATGCGCGGGTCGTCGACCTCGAACGTCGGCGCCTCCTGCACCAGGTCGATCTTGTTCAGGACGACAACCTGGGGCAGCTCGTCGAGGCCGGCGCCGTAGAGCTGCAGCTCCTCGTCGATCGTCCGGAACTGCTCCTCCGGATCGGCGGCGGCAGCGTCGATCACGTGCACCAGTAGGCGGGCCCGCTCGAGGTGGGCGAGAAACTCGTGGCCTAGCCCCACGCCCTGGCTCGCGCCCTCGATCAGGCCCGGCACGTCTGCGACGACGAGCTGCCTCCCGTCGGGAGCGTCCACCGTGCCGAGAATCGGCTGGAGCGTCGTGAACGGATAGCTCGCGACCTTCGGCCGCGCGTTCGAGATCCGGGTCAGCAGTGACGACTTGCCGGCGTTCGGCAGCCCGACGAGCGCCGCATCGGCGAGGAGCTTCAGGTGCAGCTCGAGCTCGGCGTCCTCGCCCGGCTCGCCGACCTCGGCGAAGCGCGGCGTCTGCCGCGTCGGCGTCGCGAATCTCGCGTTGCCCTTGCCGCCCGAGCCGCCCCGCGCGACGACCACGCGCACGCCCGGCCGCGCGAGGTCGGCAACCAGCTGGTCGTCTTCACCGAGCACCTCCGTTCCGACCGGGACGCGCAGCTCGACGTCACCGCCGTCGGCTCCGTGCTTGCGCGAGCCTCGCCCGGGCCCTCCGCGCTCGGCCTTGTAGGTACGGGGCGCTCTGTAGCGAGACAGGTCCCGCAGGTCGGGATCGGCGACGAGCACGACGTCGCCGCCGCGGCCGCCGTCGCCGCCGTCCGGCCCGCCCTTCGGCACGAACTTCTCGCGACGGAAGCTCAGGCCGCCGTCGCCTCCCCGCCCGGCTTGGACATGCAGCCGGGCCCGGTCGTGGAACACGGCGTGGGCCTAGGCGTCGACGATCTCGACGAAACGGCGGTCGCCGCTCGTGCGGAACGAGAGCACGCCGTCGCGGAGCGCGAAGATCGTGTCGTCCTTGCCGATGCCGGCCCCCGGGCCGGGGCGGAAGCGCGTGCCGCGCTGGCGGACGATGATGTTGCCGGCCTTCACGCTCTGGCCCGCGAACATCTTCACGCCGAGGAACTGCGGGTTCGAGTCGCGGCCGTTCTTCGAGGAGCCGAGGCCCTTCTTGTGTGCCATGTCTAGTCGCTCTCCTTGGCGGCAAGCGCGGACTCGAGCGCCGAGATCGCGCCCTTGCGCTTTGCATGCGCCTGCTCGTACTCCAACGCCGCCTCGAGCATGGGGCGATTCCAGCTCTTCGCCGCGTCGTGGATCTCTGCCACCGTCATCTCCGCGTAGCCGGAGGGCATGCCCTTCGGGGCGTCCGCGGGCTTGGCAGCGGCCTTCTCAGGAGCGGCCTTCTCGGGGACGGGCTTCTCGGCTTTCGCGGTCTCGGCCTTCGCGGTCTCGGCCTTCGAGGCGCTCTTCTTCGTCGAGCCCTTGCCGATCGACTCGATCTGAATCGTCGAGAGGGAGGCGCGGAAGCCTGTGTGGCGCTTGTAGCCGGTTCGGCGGCGGTACTTGCCGATCCGCACCTTCTCGCCCTTGACGTTCTCGAGTACCCGCGCGGTCACCGTCACGCCCGCCGGCTGCAGCTCAGCTGCGCCGTCCCCGCCCATGAAGAGGATCTCCGGCGAGAACGTCTGCCCGGGCTCCGTCGAGAGCCGGTCCACGGTCAGCCGCTGGCCCTCTTTGACCACATACTGCTTGCCGCCGAGTGTGATGATCGCGTAGCTCATGAGCGTGAGTGGATACGCCTGATTAGACGTGCAAAACGCGGGCGCATGCCCGCGACCGGGGCCAGTTTAGCGATTCCGGCTGCGTTCCGCCCGCTCGAAGTCGTCGATCCACTGCGACATCGGCACGTAGCCCGGATCGTCGGTCTCCGTCGGCTCCGCGTCGGGCGCCTGCTCCATCTCGGCCGGCGCTGGGCTTTCGGATTCTGCTGGGCTCTCGGATTCTTCTGCGCCGCCCGGCGCCTCGGCGACGGGCTCGTCGCCGTTCTGGGAGGCGGCCGCCGGCTTCTTCTTGCGGTTCCGCCCGCCGCGCGAGCCGCGACGCGTCTTCTTGCGGGGCTTCGGCTCGGCGCCGTTCTCAGAGTCCTCTTCTGTGACCTCTTCACCGGTGCCGGCCTCCGCTGCGCCGTCTTCACCGGTGCCGAGCTCCTCGACGAGAGCCTCCGCCACGACGGCCTCCTCGGGAGCCTCGCCCGGTACGGGCGTCTGCTCGCGGCCGAGCGCGTCTTCGGGAAGGTGGATCCGCGGTGCGGGCTCGGCCTGCCTCGGCCTCCGCGCCGTCGGCTCGTCGCTCCGCTCGCGCCCTCGGCGGCGGGCTTCTTCTTCCGGCGCCGTCCGCCGCGCGAGCCCCGCCGCGTGCGCTTCTTGGGCGCAGCGCCGTCCGCCTCCTCGCCCTCGGCAGGCTCCGGCTCCTCTTCGCCCTCCTCGGCGACGGCCTCCACGTCCTTCCTCCGGCTCCGGCTCCGGCTCCAGCTCCGGCTCCTCGCCGGGCTCGTCGACCGCCTCCGGCTCGGCCTTGGGCAGCTCCGCTCCGGGCTCGACCTTCTTCCGCGGCGCGCGGGTCGGCTTCTCGGCCTCGGCCTCGGCCGTGATCGGCTCGTCCTCCTTCGCGACCGGCTGCGCGAGCGCCGCGTAGGCCTGGCCGTCGAGCACGCGCACGATCCGCACCTTGACCTTCTTGCCGACGTGCTTCGCGGCGCCGCCGACGTTGACGTCGAGGTCGTCGATCTTCGCGACGCCGGCCTCGGGGTCGTGGAGCCCGACCTCGACCAGCTTCAGCTCGAGCTCTGCGCCCTCCGCGACCGGCGCCTGCGGCTGCAGCTTCGCGAGCGTCCCCTGCTCGAGCACGAGGAAGTGATCGAGATGGACATCCTCCTTGCCGACGAGGAAGAACCGCTTCTTCGTCGTCTCCTCGATCTCGACCAGGCGCGATGCGCCCGGGCCGACGAGCAGCGCCGCGATACGGGCGTTGAGCTCGACGCGGAACGCCTTCGAGCGCGAGCCGGGCGTCGCGAGTGCACGCAGCTTGCGCTCGATCTCGATCGCCGTCGTCCGCTCCGAGAGGACGATCCCGTCCCCACCGCAGGTCGGGCACTTCCTCGTCATCACCTCGCGCGGCCCGTCGGTGACGTTCTGCCGCGTCATCTCGACGAGCCCGAGCGGCGAGATCTCGACGACGTACGTCTTCGTCCGGTCGCGCTCCAGCTCGGTGCGGAGCGCGCTCTCGACGGAGGCGCGGTTCTTCGGGTTCGCCATGTCGATGAAGTCGATGACGATGATCCCGCCGACGTCCCGCAGCCGGAGCTGGCGCACGACCTCCTTCACCGCCTCGAGGTTGTTCTTGGTGATCGTGTCCTCGAGCCGGCCGCCCGAGCTCTTCGACCGCGAGCCGACGAAGCGGCCGGTGTTGACGTCGATGACCGTGAACGCCTCTGCATAGTCGAAGACGAGGTAGCCGCCCGAGGGCAGGTCGACCCGCCTCGACAGCGTCGACTCGATCTCCTGCTGGACGCCGAAGGCGTCGAAGAGCGGCTGGGGCTCCTTGTAGCGGATCACCCGCTCGACCATGTGCGGCGAGGTCTTCTTGAGATAGCCGACGATGCGCTTGAACGCGCGGTCGTTGTCGACGAGCGCCCGCTCGAAGTCGCCCGTGAAGAGGTCGCGCGTGACGCGGAGCGGCAGCTCGGCCTCCTGGTAGACGAGGGTGGGCGCCTTCGCGACCTTGGCCCGCGCCTCGATCGACTTCCAGAGCCGCTGCAGGAAGACGAGGTCACGCTCGACGTCCTCGGCGGACGCGCCTTCGGCAGCCGTACGGACGATGATCCCGCCCTTCGGCTGCGGCGTGATCGTCTTGACGATCTCCTTGAGGCGCGCGCGCTCGTCGTCCTCGAGCCGGCGCGAGACGCCGAGGCCCTCGCCGTGCGGCTGGTAGACGACGAAGCGGCCCGGGAGCGAGATCTCGGTCGTCAGCCGCGCGCCCTTCGTCTTCATCGGGTCCTTCACCGCCTGGACGAGGACGTCCTGGCCGCGTGAGATCAGATCCTGGATCTTGCGCGCGCCCTTGCGGCCCTCGAGCTCGGGGCCGACGATCTCGTCGACGTACAGGAACCCGTTCTTCTCCAGGCCGATCTCCACGAACGCGGCCTCCATGCCGGGGAGCACGTTGTCGACGACGCCCTTGTAGATGTTGCCGGCGATCGAGCGCTTCTCGGGCCGCTCGAGGTAGACCTCGGCGACGCGGTCGTCCTCGAGGACGGCGACGCGGCGCTCGCCCGCGTCGATCGCGACCAGCAGCTCGCGCTTCGCCTGCGGAAGCGGCGCGCGCTTCTGGGGGACGCGGCGGCGCTGCTGCGAGCGCTCGCGGCGCTTGGAGTCCTTCTTCGCGCCGTCCTTCTTCTCGGCGTCTCTTTTCGCCTGCCGCTGGGACTTCTCGGCGGGCTGCTGCTTTGCGGGCTTTCGAGGACGGCCGTCTCGACGCCCGAGCCGACGGCATCGGCGTCGGCGCCGTTCGACCCGGCCGGCTTCTTGCGGCCGCGGCCACCGCGTGAGCCGCGGCGGCGGGGCTTCTTCGGGGATTCGTCGTCACCGGCCTCGACGGCCGGCGGCGTATGGATTACGGGGTGGGACTGCTCTTCGATGACGGCGGGTGCGGCGGCCTGCTCAGGCGCCTGCTCTCCGCCCTTCTTGCGTCGGAACCAAGGGAGTGGCAAACGGTACTCCTAGCGTCGTGATGCGCGCGCGGACGCAGCCCGGGGGCCCGGCGCGAGGCAGCGCGCAGCGTGTTGTCGGAATGGAACATCTGCACGCAGCGTAGCAGGGCCCCCGGAAACGGCGACCTGAATCACAGAGGGCCCGGCGAGCGGGCCCTCTGCAGACCCCCGGCGTGCGTCAGGCGGCAGCCGGGCGGAGCCTGGCGCGGCGGGCGCGGATGGCGCGCAGGCGCTGGTTGAGCCGGGCCCAGGCCCACGGCTCGACCTCGACGTAGCGAACGGCGGACTGGCCGCGGGTCGACTCGAGGTACTCGAACCAGGCATCGGCTTCCTCGATCATCAGCAGCTCTTCGGCTTCGCGGTTCAGCACGGCCACTCTCACCTCCGATCGGATGGCGAGAGCGTAGGTCCTGGCCCGGACGGAGCCGTCAGGCGGTGCGCGAGGCCGCCGCGGCCCTCGCGTCGAAGTAGCGCACACCCGCCTCGCCGATCGCACGCGTGCCCGTGTACGCCACGGCGCCCTTGAGCGCCCAGCCCGCCACCGGGACGACGTCGAGCAGCTGGCGCGCGACCGCGCGGAACCCGAAGCCGGCGCCGACGACGCCGAGCAGCTCGACCGCCCGCTCGCGGTCCATCTCGAGTGCGTACGCGTGCCCGAGCCGAAGGACGAGCCGGGCCTGGAGCAGCGTCAGCACCGGCATGTCGACGCTGGGCACGACCGTGACCGCGCCGATCCACCCGGCCCGCTTCGCGAAGCGCCGGATCAGGTGCTCGCAGACGGCGGGCCGGAAGACGGGCAGCCGCCGGGCCAGCCCCGTGCCGGCCTCGCCGACACGGCGCGCGACGGCCGTCGCGATCTCGTCGACCGGGAACGACGACCCCGCTCCCACGTAGACCAGATCGGTCTCGAGGACATACGGGACGCGGTCCACGCCGGGACGCGTGACGCAGATGATCGATACCCGGGCGCGGTCGGCTGCGTGGAGCGCCTTCACGTCGTCGTCCGTCGGCTCGCCCGGCAGCACGTAGACCAGCGCGAGCGACCCCTCGAGCTCCCCGTTCTCGCGCACGGCGCCCTGCTCGCCCCCGGCGCGGAGCTCCTTCGCGAGCAGCGGCACGAGCGAGGGCGCACCGGCCACGAGCAGCGCCTTGTCGTCCTCCGCCGACGCCCGCAGCTCGCGGACGAGCGAGACGATCATCCCCGGCTTGACGGGCAGCTTCTTCGCCATCAGCGCCTCGCCGCCCGCGACACGGGCCGCCGCCGCGCGTAGATGGAGAGCAGGAGCCCGATCGCGAGCAGGTTCGTGACCATCGCAGAACCACCGTACGACATGAAGGGCAGCGGGATGCCCGTGATCGGCGCGATCCCCATCGTCATGCCCGCGTTGACGAAGATCTGGAACAGGAACATGAAGACGATCGCGCCCGCCAGGATGGCGCCGAAGAGGTCGCGCGAGGCGGCGATCACCTTCAGGCCACGCCAGATCACGAGCAGGTAGAGCAGCAGGAGGATCGAGAGGCCGAGAAAGCCGCGCTGCTCGCCGAACGAAGCGAAGACGAAGTCGGTGCGAGACTCCGGCAGGTAGTTCAGGCTGGTCTGCGTCGCGCCGGAGACGCCGCGCCCGCGTAGCTCGCCGGCGCCGAGGGTCGTGATCGACTGCGAGATGTTGTACGTCGACCCGCGCGGGTCGGAGTCCGGGTGCAGGAAGCCCGTCAGACGATCCTGCTGGTACGGCTTCAGCACGGGCACGCCTGCGGCCGGCAGCGCCCAGAGGACGAGCAGCGAGAGCGTCGCCGCCAGGCCGGCGAGAAGCGCGAGGTGCGCCCAGCGAACGCCCGAGACGAAGAGCGCGGCGGCCGTGACCGCGGCGTAGACGAGCGCGGTGCCGATATCCGGCTGCACGAACACGAGGAAGAGCGGCAGCGCGGCGAGGCCGACGGCACCCACGACCGTGCTCAGCTCGCCGATGCGCTTGCCGCGGTCGGCGAGGAACGCGGCCAGCGCGACCGCGAGGAAGAGCTTGCCGAACTCGGACGGCTGGAGGAGGAACGGCCCGATCTCGATCCACCGCTTCGAGCCACGCGTCGCGGCGCCCTCGAGCAGGACGAGGAGCATGACGACGATCGTGCCGCCGTAGAGCAGTCGCTTCGCGCGGCGCAGCCGGTCCGGGTCGATCGCGATCACGGCGATCGCGAGCACCGCGCCGGCGACCGCGTTCGCGCCCTGCCGGCCCGCGGCGCTCCCACCTTCCTGGTGGAGTGTGACGCCGTGCAGCGCCCAGAGCCCGTAGGCCACGAGCGCGACGGCGGCGCCGATCAGCAGCCAGTCGAGCTGGCGCAGGAACGACGCCAGGCCGGCCGCGTCCGCGGCGGCCCGCGGGCGGAGCCCTCTCGCACGGGTGTCTACGGCTTCGAGTGCCATTGCTCCTAGTCGCTCAAGTGGCTCGTGATCCGGTTGTTCTGCTTGCCGAAGTACTCCTCGAAGACGCGCAGCGCCGCCGGCGCCGCCGCGACGCCGCCGTGGCCGCCGTTCTCGATCACGGCGCAGACGACGATCGACGGCGTGTCGCCGGCGCCCGAAGGCCCGTAGCCACACCACCACGCCTGGTCCTCCTGGTGCACCGGCGGGATAGCCCGGCAGCGGCACGACCTTCTCCGCGGTGCCCGTCTTGCCGGAGATCGGGACGGGGAAGTTCGCGAAGACGCCGGACGAGGTGCCGATCGAGGCGTGCGTCGCCTCGTAGAGCCCGTCCTTGACCGCCTGCAGCGCGCCGGCGTCGACGCCGACCGGCCGCGGCGGCGCGGCGCCGAAGCGGCGGAGCACGCGGCTCGGCCGGCTGCCCATCCCCTGCTGCTCGACGTCCTCGACGATGTGCGGCGTCACGAGCTTGCCGCCGTTCGCGACCAGCGCGTAGAAGCGCGCCATCTGCATCGGCGTCACCGCGATGTCCTTCTGGCCGATCGCGAGCTGGATCGAGTCGCCCGGCTTCCAGAGCCGGTCGACCTCCCAGCAGCACGGGTCGGTCTTCTTCGTGAACCGCTCCTGGCGCCACTCGGGCGTCGGCAGCAGGCCCGACGTCTCCGGGCCGACGTCGACGCCGCTCGGCTCGCCGAAGCCGAAGCGGCTCGCCCAGGCCTGGAACGGGTGCCCGCGGTCGGACGGCAGCGAGTAGAAGCGGTTTCCCACCTGGTAGAAGTACGTGTCGCAGGACGCGGCCAGGGCCGTGCGCAGGTCCATCCACTGGCTCATGAACGGGTTCCAGTTCTTGAACACCTGGCCGCCCTTGTCGTCCGGCGACGTGTAGGTCGGCGAGCAGAGCAGCGTGTCGTACGGGTTGAGCAGGTTCTCCTGCATGGCGGCGATCGCCGTCACCGGCTTGAAGGTCGAGCCGGGTGGATAGATGCCCTGGAGGGCGCGGTTCAGCGTCGGGTAGTTCGCCGCCTTCGCCGCATTCGGGTCGAGCAGCTCCTTCAGCTTCTGGCGGTCCCGCGAGACGTAGACGCTCGGCTGGTAGGTCGGGTTCGAGGCCATCGCGAGCACGGCCCCGTCGCGCGGGTCGAGGGCGACGATCGCGCCGCCGTTCGCGGCCCACTTGCCGTCTGCGTGCGCAAGCCGGATCCCGTCCTGGAGCGCCCGCTCGGCCGCGCGCTGGACCTCGATGTCCATCGTCAGCCGAATCGCCGTGCCCGGACGCGGCAGCTGCCGGGGCTCCAGCTCGCTCTGGGGCCGGCCCAGCGAGTCGACGCGGAGCTGCGAGAGACCGTCGCGCCCCCGGAGGTACTGGTCGTACGTCGCCTCGACCCCTGACTGGCCGATCGTGTCGCCGAGCGCGTAGCCGTCCTGCTTCAGCTGCTTCAGCTGCTCCTCGGAGATCTCGCCCACGTAGCCCAACACCTGCGCCGCGAGCGACTGGTACGGGTAGTGGCGAAGGTAGTTGTCGACGATCGTCACCCCCGGGAACTCGTCCTGGCGCTCGCTCAGGTACGTCACCTGGTCGTGATGGACGCCGCGCTTGAGCGTGATCGGCGTCAGCGGATCGCCCTTGCGCTTCTCGATGTCCTTGAGGACGTCGGGAACGCGGACGTCGAGCACCTGCGCCAGGCGGCGCAGCTCGGTGCGCTGCGCCGGCCAGGTCTTCGGCAGGTCGGACGGCCAGAGCTGGACCGCCGTCCCCGCGACGTTGCCGACGAGCACGCGGCCTCGCCGGTCGAGGACGGCGCCGCGCGGCGCCTCGATCCGGAGCAGTCGCAGCTGGTTGTTCTGCGCCTCCTTCAGGTACGACGAGCCGGCGAGCACCTGCAGCGCCCAGAGCCGGAGGAAGAGGATCGCGAAGACGGCGAGCGCCAGCGCGCCGAGGACGGCGATGCGAAGCGCGAGCTGGGGCGTCAGCCGGTACGGCTCCGAGGTCCGGGGGTCCGGCGGCAGGAAGCGGCGGGACGAGGTGCTAGCCAAGGAGCCGCACCTCCCGCACCCGGTCCGAGAGCTCCGGCGGCGGGAACAGCCTGCGGCAGAGCGCGTAGACGGGCACCGTCAGCACGAGGTTGAGCGCAAGCTCCGCCGGGAGCGAGTCGACGAGCACGATCCGCGCGGGGGCCGGCTCGCCGAGGAAGAAGTGGAGCGCGAGGCTTCCGACCGCGTAGAGGATCGTCACGACGCCGACCGACAGGAACGGCGCGTGCGCGCGGTCGCGTGCCGTGGTCTCGCCGTAGCGCCCGATCCAGAAGCCGGCCGCCGTCAGCAAGAGCGACGTGAAGCCGAGCGTGCCCAGCGTCGCCGTGTCGTAGACGAGCCCCGCCCAGAAGCCGGCGATCGCCCCGAAGACCGAGCCGCGCAGGAGCGCGATGCAGAGCAGCACCACGAGCGGCAGGTCGACGGCGCCGCCGAGCACGGTCAGCGCGGAGAAGATCCCGGTCTGCGCCAGCACCGCGACGAAGAGGAGCACCCCGGCCTTGAGCGCGTCGATCACGGCAGACGGGGGAAGGGCTTCTTCGGGACGAGGACGAGCACGGACTGGAGCGCGGTGTAGTCGACCGACGGCTCGATCTGGATCTGCTTGAACGGCTGTGTGTCGCTGTCGCCGACGCTCGAGACGACTCCGATCTGGATCCCGCGCGGGTAGAGCGAGGGCAGCTCGCCGCGGCCGGGCGAGCCCGAGGTGACGATCACGTCGCCGCGGCTGACGAACTTCGACTTCGGCACGCGGTCGAGGATCAGGGCGTCGGCGCCGCCCTGGCCGTGCTGGACGATCCCGGTCGTGCTCGGGTCGGTCAGCACCGACGCCGAGGCTGCGCTGTTCGGATCGGTGAGCAGCGTCACCTGGGCGACGCCGCCGAAGACCTTCGTCACCTGGCCGACGAGCCCGTCCGCGGTCACGACCGGGTCGCGGACGGCCAGCCCGTGGTCGGAGCCGGCGGCGATCACGATCCGCTGCTCGAAGCGGCTCGGCGGCTGCGCGAGCACGCGCGTCGCGACCACGGTGTAGTCGCGGCTGAGCCGCTGGAAGGTCGGAGAGTCGACGTAGCCGAGCTGCCGCTTCAGGTCGGCGTTCTCCTGCAGCGCCGACTCGTTCGCGACCACCTGGCGCTCGAGGTCGGAGACCTGCCGCTTCAGCTTGCGGTTCTCCGACTTGGCGCCGAGGACGTCGCCGGTCCAGCCGGCCGCGTCGCGGAAGGGGCGCGAGATGCGCTCGGCGCCCACCTCGAACGGACGCAGGACGGCCGCGCCGAACCCCTGGACGCCGTGCGCCGAGCCGCGGAACGAGACGGTGATCAGCCCGAGCGCGAGCACGACGAGGACGCCCACGACAATCCGGCGCTTGACGGCGCTGGAGCGATTCGAGGGGTATCCGGAGGGAGCGGAACGCTGGACGGACGAGCCCAGGACCGCAAGGCGGACAGTCCGGTTACGAGGCACGAGCTTCAGGAGTGTAGCGGCGGCAGAGGAAAACCTCCCGGCCGCGCAGCGGCCCGTTCGCGCACGCGAACCGGTGGAGGGGGGTCTGGGGGAACCGGGAGGTTCCCCCAGAGGCCCCGCGTCAGCTCTTCGAGAAGAAGTCGACGTAGTGGCCGAGGACCGCGTCCCAGCCCTTGTTGTAGCCGTCGAAGCCGCCGCCCTCCTCCTCGCCGTAGGTCTCCCAGCCGCTGTGGGTGAGCTCGACGCGGGTGCCGGCGCCGTCCTCGGCGAACACGACCTCGACCTGCGTGGCGGGCTTCTCCGGGTTGACGCGCCAGCGCAGGAGCACTCTCGACGGCGGCTCGTAGGCCAGCACGTCGTACCACGCCTGCAGCTCGCCGTCGACGAGCTCGCCGTTGACGCCGCCCTCGCGCCACTCGAGCTGGAGCTCCGGGCGGGTCTTGCCCTCGATCGAATGCGTGTCGAACGGCCACCACTCGGCCACGCGGTCCGTGAAGACCTCGAACGCGCGCTCGATCGGCGCGTCCACGTGCAAGGTCTTGCGGATCGTCAGATCCGTCTGCTGCACCATCATCCTTCCTCCTTGCGTTCTGCCGCCGTCTTGAAGTCGGCGAGCATCTGATCCCAGAACTGGTCGAAGTAGGTGCGGAGCTCGAGCAGCCCTCCCGGGTTCAGGCTGTAGATCCGCCGCGTTCCCTCGCGGCGCTCCGTGACGAGACTCGCCTCCTTCAACACGCGCAGGTGCTGCGACACGGCAGGCCGCGAGACCGGCAGCCCCTCGGCGAGCTCGCCGACAGACCGGGGCCCGCGGCGCAGGCGTTCGAAGATCGCCCGCCGCGTCGGATCACCAAGCGCATCCATGGCGTTTGCGTAAGCCATGACTTACGTAAGTGTAGACTTACGTTAGTGGGCGTCAAGGCCGGATGTTCTGGTTGAGCCGGACTCGTGCGCCGCCTGGCGACCTGGGGTCTGTCGCGCTACGCGGACGTCGCGCCCGCGTCGAGCGCGTGGATCCAGAGCTCGCCCCAGGGCGACCTCGGCAGCACCTCGAGACACGCGGAAGCCGAGCTTCTGCATCACCCGGCGGGAGGCCTCGTTCGCGGGGACGCTGATCGAGACGACCCGCGAGTAGCCGAGCGGGCCGAAGGCCCACGCGACGCACGCGGCGCCGGCCTCGGTCGCGAGGCCACGCCCCCACCAGGCCGGGTCGAGGGCCCAGCCGACCTCGGGGTCGTCGGCCCAGATGCGGTGGAACGCGACGCCGCTCCGGCCGACGAGGGCTCCGGTCTCGCGGTCCTCCAGGGCGAGGATCCCGAAGCCGTGCTGCCGCCAGTGCGACTCGTACCGCTCCATGTTCTCCACGGCAGGCCGCGGCTCGCCGAGGTAGCGCTGGAAGTCTGGATCGGCCGTCCAGCGGTCGAGCGTCGCTGCGTCCTCCGGGCGGAACCGCCGGAGCACGAGGCGCTCAGTCTCGAGGATCAGCGGCGGCCGTTGCGCGAGCGGGCGCGCGCGGAGCGGTGGATCGCCTCGAACTCCTCGAGGCTGCGGCCCGAGCCGACGGCGACGCACGTCAGAGGCGACTCGGCGAGGTGCACCGGCATATGCGTCTCGTCGCGCAGGCGCTCGTCGAGATGCTGCAGCAGCGCGCCGCCGCCGGCGAGCACGATCCCGCGGTCCATGATGTCCGCGGCCAGCTCGGGCGGCGTCTTGTCGAGCGTCGACTTGATCGCGTCGATGATCTGGCTGACCGGCTCCTCGAGCGCGTGCCGCACCTCTTCGCTCGAGAGGATGATCGTCTTCGGCAGGCCGCTGAGCATGTCGCGCCCGCGCACCTCCGCCTGCACCTCTTCCTTCATGGCGAAGGCGGAGCCGACCTCGAGCTTGATCTCCTCCGCGGTCTGGTTGCCGATCAGCAGCTTGTAGTCCCGTTTGATGTGATTGATGATCGCCTCGTCCATCTCGTCGCCGCCGACGCGCAGCGACTGCGAGACGACGATCCCGCCGAGCGAGATGACGGCGACCTCGGTGGTGCCGCCGCCGATGTCGACGATCATGTTCCCCGTCGGCTCGGCGACCGGGAGCCCCGCCCCGATCGCGGCGGCCATCGGCTCCTCGATCAGGTACGCCTGCCGAGCGCCGGCGGAGAGCGTCGCCTCCTCGACGGCGCGCTTCTCCACGCCGGTCACCCCCGAGGGCACGCAGACGACCACACGCGGATGCGCGAACCGATGCTGGTGCACCTTCTGGATGAAGTGGCGGAGCATCTGCTCGGTGACGTCGAAGTCGGCGATCACGCCGTCCTTCAGCGGACGAATCGCCTGGATCGTCCCCGGCGTCCGGCCGAGCATGCGCTTCGCCTCCAGCCCGACGGCGTGCACCTCGTTCGTGCGCGAGTCGATCGCGACGACGGACGGCTCGGAGAGCACGATGCCCCGACCGCGCACGTAGACGAGCGTGTTCGCCGTGCCGAGGTCGACGGCCATGTCGCGGCCGCCGAAGCCGGTGAGGTAGCTGAAGATGCCCATCGGTGACGCGAGGGACTCTAGCTACCCGACGCCGAAGGCGTCCTTCCGCGAAGCGGAACGGTGGAGGGGGCACGGGGGAATCGGGAGGTTCCCCCCGTCGAGCGCCTACCCGAACCCGTAGGCACCCTCAAACCGCGTGGCGAGGAGGCGCACGAGGAGGGCGGCCGGCAGGCCGACGACGTTCAGGTAGTCACCCTCGATCCGCTCGACGAGCGACGCGCCGCGACCCTGGATCGCGTAGGCGCCGGCGCGCCCTCGCCACTCGTCGGTGGCCAGATACGAGGCAAGGTCGCGCGGCGCGAGCGCGCGGAACGTGACGAGCGTCGTCTCCGACTGCACCTCCTCCCAGGCGAAGGTGCGGAGGCAGAGGCCGGAGGTCACCTGGTGCGTCTTGCCCGAGAGCGTCTCCAGCATCTGCTCCGCGTCGGCGTAGTCGGCCGGCTTGCCGAGCACGACGCCGTCACAGCGCACGATGGTGTCGACGCCGAGCACGAGGCGCTCGTCGCCGGGATCGACCGAGCGTGCCTTGCCCACCGCGTGCTCGACGGGGTCGTCGCTGGCCTCCTCATAGTCGGGCGCAACGACCTCGAACGGGACGCCGAGCTGGCGGAGAATCGCGCTCCGCTGCGGCGAGGTAGAGGCGAGCACGAGCGGCGGTGTCGGTGAGACGCTCACGCGACCCCGTTCACGACAGCTTGCGCGCGCGCCAGATCTCCTCGACCGGCCACTTGCGCGACCACTCCGGATCGGCGAGCCCGTGCCGGTTGTCCTCGGCGCCCTCCGGCGCCTGCACCTCGATCAGGTCGACGACGTCGAAGCCGTTTGCACGCAGCAGGCGGATCCATTCGCCATAGGCGAGGTAGAAGTTCACGGAGTCGCCCCAGCCGTACCGGTGCTCCCGGAAGTACGGCTTCTCGAACCTCGTCGTCACGGGCGCGTCGTCGTCGTCCGGGAAGCAGAGCACCTGGATGCGCCCGTTGACGAGGAAGACGAGCTCGCCGCCGGGGCGGAGCAGGCGGGCCGCTTCCGGCACCCACCTGTAGGGGTCGGCCCAGATCGAGGCGCCGTACTCGGAGAGCGCCAGGTCGAAGGACTCGTCCGGCAGCGGCACGGACTCCGCGCTCTCGAGCAGGAGCGGGAACTCGAGCCGGTGCTTCGCCTGCATCGCCCGCGCGGTGTCGAGCTGCGCAGGGGTGACGTCCACGCCGACGGGCCGCGCTCCCCGGCGGGCGAGCCAGGCGGAGAAGTACGCGGTGCCGCAGCCGAGCTCGATCATCTCCTTGCCGTCGACGTCGGGGAGTGCCCGGAGCTCGGACTCGGGGACAGCGTAGATCCCCCAGGTGATCTCCTCCTGGGCCCAGTTGCGCTCACCCGAGGTCGCGTACTCGCCGGCGAGCCCCGTCCAGTACGCGCGGTTCAAGTCGACGTGTTCGCTCATCGCTTGCGCACCTTCCAGATCTGCTCCATCGGATAGTCGCGGGCCCACTCCCGGTCGTAGTCGTCGCGGTATGTGGACGTCGCGTCGGCGGGCGGGCGGATCTCCACGAGGTCGACGACCTCCAGGCCGTTCGTGCGGAAGAGGCGGATCCAGTCGCCGTAGCCGAGCATGAACGTCACGTTCTCGTCGTCCACGTGGCGGTGCATGCCGAAGTACGGCTTGAGCAATTCGCGCTCGGGCCGTTGCGCTTCGTCCGAGTACGCACACCACTCGATCGCAGTGCCGCCGCTGAAGACGACCTCGCCCCCGGGCCGGAGGACGCGCGCAGCCTCGGGGATCACGATGTACGGATCGGCGAAGGTCGTCGCGCCCCAGTCGCACACGACCAGGTCGAAGCGCTCGTCCTCGAACGGCAGCTCCTCGGCGCTGGCCTCGATCGTCGTGAAGCTCACCTGCGCGCGGGCCAACTGCTCCGCCGAGAGGTCGATGCCGATGACGCGCGCACCGCGGTCGGCGAGCGTTTGCCCGAACTGTCCTGCGCCGCAACCGAGCTCGAGCACGTCCTTGTCGTCGACGTCACCGAGGACACCGAGCTCCGTCTCGGGAATCTGCCACACGCCCCAGCGCGTGTCCCCGCGGTCGATGTGGCCTCGATGCGACTCCTGGTACGCCTCCGAGTAGCTGTTCCAGAAGTCGCGGTTCCGGTCGGTGTCGCTAGACACCGTCGGGGAACCACAGCCCGATCTCGCGCGCGGCCGACTCGGGTGAGTCGGAGCCGTGGACGAGGTTGTTCGGCATCGCGAGCGCGAACGTGCCGCGCAGCGAGCCGGGGTCGGCGTCGGCCGGGTTCGTCGCGCCGATCGTCTTCCGTGCGGTCGCGATCGCGCCCTCGCCCTCGAGCACGAACGCAAGCGTCGGCCCGGAGCTGATGAAGTCGACGAGCTCGCCGAAGAACGGCTTCTCCGTGTGCTCGGCGTAGTGCTGCTCGCCGAGCTCGCGTGACGCCGTCACGAGCCGCGCCGCGAGGAGCGTGAACCCGCGGCGCTCGAAGCGCGCGAGGATCTCACCCGAGAGCCCGCGCTCGACGGCGTCGGGCTTGGCGAGGATCAGTGTCCGCTCGACGGCCATGTCCGGCCGCGAGCCTAGCGAAACCCGTCGCTACGACTCGGCGGTTCGACGCCGCGTGCGGCGGGCCGGCAGGTCGACCGGCTCCGGGTTCTCGATCGGCGTCTCGCAGTACGGGCACACCTGCCAGAGCGCCTCGAGCGGCTGCTTGCAGTTGACGCACGCCTGGCGAAGCTTCGTCGTGCAGACCGGGCAGACGAGGAACGACGAGTCGACCTCGGCACGGCAGACGGGACAGTGAAGGTCACGACCGCCGAGACGCTTCTCGATCGCCTTGATCTCCAGCTCGCGCTCGCGAACGTCCTCGAGGTATTCCGGCGGCCGGAACAGCATGTAGATGAACGCGCCCACGAACGGGGGCACGAGACCGAGCACGGTGCTCATGTAGACGAGCCACGGGTCCTCGATTCGGCGCTTCGCGTCCTTGTAGACCCAGAAGGCGATCGCCAGCCAGAAGACGACGACGAAGAAGATCGTCAGGTTCCGGATCACGAGCCACGTCCCGGAGTCGAAGAACTCGGAGAGGCCGCTGGGAGTAGCCGCCAGGGGGAGCGTTGCGATCGTCACAGCAGAATCTTGCCCAAGATGTACCCCGCCGCGAACGCGAGCAGGACGAAGGCGGCGAGGAGGAAGATCGCGAACGCGAAGACGCGAGACGCGTTCGCGGACCCGGGACCGGCGCCGCGGTCTACTCATCGCCGACGAGATCGGCGAGGAGGTAGAGGCTGCCGGTGACGAGGACTGCTCCGTCGGGCCCGGCGAGCCGGCGGGCGCGGTCAAGAGCCATTCGAGGATCGGCGTCGTGCTCGACATGGTGGAAGTACGGTTCGGCACGCGAGGCCAGTTCCATTTCCGTCAGTGCGCGCGAATTCGTCGAGGTCGTCGCGACGAGGGTCGTCCCCACCGCCGTCAGGGCGCGCAGCATGGCGTCGACATTCTTGTCGCGGAGAATGGACGCCACGATGACGTAGTCGGTCCGCGTCGGCAGGCGGGCGAGCAGGTAGCCGATGCCGGCGATGTTGTGCGCGCCGTCCCAGAGCTCGAGCGGGTGATCTCCGCGGCGCTCGAGACGGCCGGGCACCCGGAGCTCCTGCGCGGCGTGCGGGTCGACCGGCCGGCCGAGGAGCTCGGCGGCGGCGTGGACCGCGAGCCCGAGGTTCGACTGCGAAGCGAGGATCACCTTCTCGGCACCGAGCTCGCGGGCGAGCTCCTGCCACTCCGGCTCGCCGACCACGACGGACGAGCCGGGCTGGATCACGGCGAGCTTCTCGCGCGCGATCTCCTCGCGCGTCTCACCGAGCACCTCGGTGTGATCGCGGGCGACGTTCGTCAGCACCTGCACGGGCGAGCGGAGCACGTTGGTCGCGTCGAGCCGCCCGCCGAGGCCCGCCTCGACGACGGCAGCATCGACGCCCCGCGCTTCGAACTCGGCGAGCGCGGCGGCGGTGAGCGACTCGAACTGGGTCGCGTCGAGCCGTACCGCTTCGGGTCGAATTCTGGCCACGGCTCGCTCGAAGTCGGCGTTCTCGCCGTCGACCTGGATCCGCTCGGCCCAGCCGGTGACGTGAGGAGAGATCGTGGCCCCCACCTTCAGCCCTTCGGCGTGAAGGAGCGCGGCGGCCATCAGGGTCGTGGACGTCTTGCCGTTCGTGCCGACGACGTGGATGGACGGATAAGCGAGCTGGGGGTCGCCGAGCCGGGCGAGCAGCGCGTGCATCCGCTCGAGGCCGAAGCCGTCCTCGGGCCAGGGGCTCAGGCCCGCGATCCAGCGGGTGGCCGAGTCAGCCATGCCGGCCACGGGACGGCGCCGGTGTACACCGCCGCCGATGGAGGTGTACACCTACATCACTTGGCGAAAAGACACGTCCTTCGCACCGACTCCCGCACATGGTGCGAACAAAAGGCGCCGGATCAGTCCGAGATCGCATCGAGCTCGCGACGGTAGCGCGCGAGCTTCTCCCGCTCGGCCTCCACCACCTCGGCCGGCGCGTTGGCGGTGAACCGCTCGTTCGCGAGCATGTCCTCGGCACGGGCGATCTCCTTGCGCAGCCGGTCGCGCTCGGCCTCGACGTTGCCGTTCGCCCTCTGGCGCTCCGGCTTGACGACCGCCTCGAAGATGCGGGCCTCCTCGCCCTCGAGCTTCGCCGGGAGCACACCCGAGCGACGGAACATCGTCGCCGCCGACTGGACTGCGTCGAGTGCACCGGCGTGAAGATCCTCACCCGGCTCAGGCCATGGCGCCACGATCAGCCGCGACTCGCGCGCCGGCAGGTTCGACCAGATCTCCTCGGTCACGTGCGGCAGCACCGGATGGAGCAGCTTGAGCAGCCGGTCGAGAGCGGCGAGCGCCGTCGCCTTTGCGTCCGGCCTCGCCGAGGCGCGGCTTGATCGCCTCGAGGTACCAGTCGCAGAAGTCGTCGAACGTCAGCCGGTAGAGCTCCTGCACCGTGTGGGCGAAGTCGAACTCGCCGAGGTTCGCCTCGATCGCCCGTTGCGCCTGCGAGAGGCGCGCGAGGATCCACCGCTCCTCGAGGGAGGCGGGCCGCTCGGCAGACTCCGTCGGATCGGCCAGGACGATGAGCCGCGCCGCGTTCCAGAGCTTGTTCGCGAGCTTCGCGCCCTCCTCGATGGCGCCGTACGAGAAGCGCACGTCCTGCGTCGAGGAGATCTTCAGCAGCCCGTAGCGCGTCGCATCTGCGCCGTACCGGGCGATCACGTCGAGCGGGTCGATGCCCGTGCCAAGCGACTTCGACATCCGCCGGCCGTCAGTCGCGAGCACCGTCGAGTGGATGACCACGTCGGTGAACGGAACCTCGCCGAGCAGCTCCAGCCCGGAGAAGATCATCCGGTTCTCCCAGAGGCGGATGATCTCGCGCGCGGTCGTCTGCAGGTCGCCCGGATAGAAGTACTTCAGGTCCTCGGTCTCCTCCGGCCACCCGAGCGTCGCGAACGGCCAGAGCGCCGACGAGAACCACGTGTCGAGCACGTCGGTCTCGCGCGTCAGCTCGGTCTTCCCGCACTCGGTGCAGGACTCCGGCTCCTCGAGCGCGCAGGTCACGTGCCCGTCCGGGCAGTACCAGACCGGGATCTGATGACCCCACCACAGCTGGCGCGAGATGCACCAGTCGGGTGCGTGCTCGAGCGAGTCGATCGCGAAGCGGTGCTGCGACTCGGGGTGGAAGACGACCTCGCGCCTGCGTAGCGCCTCGAGCGCGGGCCGCTTCAGCTCGTCCATCCTGCACCACCACTGAAGCGAGATCCGCGGCTCGATGCGCGTCTCGCAGCGCTCGCAGAGCGCCACGGAGTGGCGGTAGTGCTCGCGCGTCTCGAGCAGGCCGCGCTCCTTCGCCCAGTCGAGGATCTTCTGGCCCGCCTCCTCCTGGGTCAGGCCCTCGAGGCCCTCGGCGGTCACGATCCCGTCCGGCCCGATGCACGACGGCTCGGGCAGACCGTGGTCGCGGCCGATCTCGAAGTCGGTCGGGTCGTGGCCGGGGGTGATCTTCAGCGCACCGGTGCCGAACTCGCGCTCGACGCGCTCGTCGGCGATCACCGGCACGCGGTTCTCGGTCCACGGGACGATCACCTCGCGGCCGATCAGATGCCGGTAGCGATCGTCGTCCGGGTGCACGGCGACGGCCACGTCAGCGGGGATCGTGGCCGGACGCACCGTCGCGATCGGGATGTAGCCGTCCCCGTCCGCCAGCGGATAGCGGATCGTCGAGAGCGTGTCGTCGACGTCCTCGTGGATCAGCTCCAGGTCGGAGAGCGACGTCTCGTGGTACGGGCACCAGTTGATGATGCGGTTGGCGCGGTAGATCCACCCCTTCTCGTACAGGTGCACGAAGTACGTCATCACCGCGCGCACGTACTCCGGGTCCATGGTGAAGCGCTCGCGCCGGTAGTCGAGCGAGGCGCCCATGCGGCGGAACTGGAACATGATCTTGCCGCCGTACTCTCGCAGCCAGGCCCACACCCGCTCCTCGAAGGCCTCGCGGCCGAGCTCCTGCCGCGACGTCCCCTCGGCGATGAGCGCCTTCTCGACGGCGTTCTGCGTCGAGATGCCCGCGTGGTCGTAGCCGGGCTGGAAGAGCGTGTTGACGCCCTGCATCCGCTTCATCCGGATGATCAGGTCGCCCATCGCGAGCTGGAGCGCATGGCCCATGTGCAGCTCGCCGGTCACGTTGGGCGGCGGATGCGCGTCGACGTACGGCGTCGCGCGCCGGGTCCGGGTCGGCGTTGTAGTGCCCCTCGGACTCCCACGTCTGCTGCCAGCGCTCCTCGACGCCGTCCGGGCTGTAGCGAGACTCCATCATCAGGGCGCGATCCTAGCCTCCGCCTCGCGGCGGGAATCGAATGGCCGGTGGGGGCTAGTCAGCGACTATGCCCCCATCTTGCCAGACGTCACGGGCTCAGGCGAGTGCGGTCGCGCGGGAAGAGCGTCGTCTCGCGGATGTTCTGCGCGCCGACCAGCCGTGCGACCCACCGCTCGAGGCCGATCGCGAAGCCGCCGTGCGGCGGCATCCCGTAACGGAACGACTGCAGGTAGCCCTCGAACGGAGCCGGGTCGAGCCCTCGCTCGTCGAGGGCGGCGAGGTAGTCCTCGTACCGGTGCAGACGCTGGCCGCCCGTGACGAGCTCCAGGCCGCGGAAGAGCAGGTCGAACGAGTTCGAGAACTCCGGCCGGCCCGGCTCCGGGTGCGTGTAGAACGGCCGCTTCGCCATCGGGTAACCCGTGACGAAGAGGAAGTCCGAGCCGTGCTCCTCGCGCGCCCACTCGCCGAGCCGGCGCTCGTCCGCCGGCGCGAGGTCGACGTCGTCGACGCCCGTCTCCGCGAAGTGGATCCACGGGATCTCGGCCGGCACGTCGACGTCCGTGCCCGCCGCCTCGGCCATGCCTGCCACCGCCTCACGGACGACGCGCATGACGTCGAAGTGGTCGTCGATGAACCCGAGCTCGGCATCGAGCGAGACGTACTCCGCCAGGTGGCGCGACGTCTCGTGCGGCTCCGCGCGGAACACCGGCCCCGTCTCGAAGACGCGCTCGAACACGCCGACCATGGTCTGCTTGTAGAACTGCGGGCTCTGCGCGAGGTACGCGTCGCGTCCGAAGTAGTCGACCGTGAAGACGTTTGCGCCGCCCTCGGTCGCCGAGGCGACGAGCTTCGGCGTCTGGATCTCCGTGAAACCGAGCCGCCCGAGTGCGGTGCGGAAGCCGGCGACGGACCGCGCGGCGAGGCGAAGCTTCTCCCGCTCGGCCGGATGCCGCCACGCGAGCGGCGCATGGTCGAGCAGCGTCGGCAGCGACTCCTTCAGCTCCGGCCGCCGCAGCTCGAGCGGGGGCGCATCGGCCGGCTCCGCGAGGACGCTGACGTCCGCGTTGTGGATCTCGACGCCTCCCGGCGCCTGCTCCGACGCGACCGCGTCCCCCTCGAGCTCGAGCACGGTCTCCGGCAGGAGATCCAGCGGCTGGTCGAGAACCACCTGCGCAAGGCCGGCGCGGTCGCGGAGGATGAGGAAGGTCACGCGGCTCAGCTGCCGCTGCTGGTGGAGCCAGCCGGCGAGGCGGACACGCGTGCCCGCGTGGGCCGGGAGCTCCGTCGTGAGGATGCGATCCACCGCTCGGCGCCGGGCGCTTCGCGCTAGCGGCTCGAGCGCACGGCGTGCCAGTCACGGGGCGCCTGGCCCACGTGCTCGAGGATGGTGTCCAGCAGCTCGAACGAGTGCATGACGTGCTCGTGCGCCATCGCCTTCGCGCCCTCGGCACTGCGCGCCTGGAGCGCCTGCCGGATCGCGCGGTGCTCCTGCACGTTCCGCTCGTAGAGCCCGTCGAGTGTCTCGTCCGTCGGCGCCCACACCGCCGGACCCGAGAACGTGCGCCGCGCCGACTTCGCCATCTGCTCGACGAGCGGCGCGTCGGCCGCGCGGTAGATCACGTCGTGGAACGCGTGGTTCGCGCGCATCCACTGCGAGCTGACCTCGCGCCGGTGCCCGCCCGGGTCGCGGCTGCGCATCTCCTGCGCGAGACCCGCGAAGCGGTTCTCCGCCTCCTCCAGCTCGGCGAGCTGCTCGTCGGTGATCTTCGCGGCCGCCAGCTCCGTCGCGAGGCTCTCGAGCTCGGCCCGGACGAGGAACGCCTCGTGCAGGTCCTCCCGCGAGAGCGTCCGCACCCGCACGCCGCGGTTGGGCACGAACGAGACGAGCCCAGAGCCGCCAGCTGGCGCAGCGCCTCGCGGATCGGCGTCCGCGAGACGTTGAACTGCTCGGACAGCTGCTCCTGCCGGAGGACGGTGCCCGGGGCGAGCTCGCCCGAGACGATCGCCTCCTCGATGGCAAGCGCGATGTCGTCGGCCTTCGTGCTCTCGAGACTCACGTGAGACGATCGTACGCGGGAATGGTCAGGAACTCCACGAAGGAGTCGGCGAGGGCCAGCTCCTCGAAGAGGTCCTTCGCCTCGGATCGCGCCTCCACGGCGGCGATCTCCTCCCGCACCCGCTGCGGCTCGAAGCGGCCGTCCTGCACCCACGACCACACCTGCGCCCGCGAGATCTCCGCCGTCGCCGCGTCCTCCATCAGGTTGTCGATCGCCGCCGCGCCCACGCCCTGCAGCCACGCGTCGACGTAGCGCACGCCGACGCTCACGTTCTGGCGCAGGCCCTCCTCGGTGATCGTCGCCGCCCGGGATCTCGAAGTCGATCAGCTGCTCCTCCGAGACGTCGACCTCCGGCGCGCTGCCGCTCGACCTGGTTCGGCCGCCCGTCGAGCACCGCGTCGAAGACCTCGGTCGCGACCGGGACGAGATCCGGATGCGCGACCCACGTGCCGTCGAAGCCGTCGCCGCGACTCGCGCTCCTTGTCCTCGCGCACCTTCGCGAGCGCGATCTCGTTCACCTCGGGGTCGCGGCGCGAGGGGATGAACGCCGCCATGCCGCCGATCGCATGCGCGCCGCGCCGGTGGCACGTCTTGCACGAGCAGCTCGGTGTAGGCGCGCATGAACGGCACGGTCATCGTCACCTGCGCCCGGTCGGGGAGCACCGCGCCGAGCTTCTTGATGCAGCTGAAGATGTAGTCCCAGCGGCCGGCGTTGAGCCCGCAGCGAGCGGTCACGCAGCTCGTAGAGGATCTCGTCCATCTCGAACGCGGCGAGGATCGTCTCGATCAGCACCGTGCACGCGGATCGAGCCGTGCGGCAGGCCGAGCTCCTCCTCGGCGATCTGCGAACGGCGCGCGTTCCAGAGCCGCGCCTCGAGGTGGCTCTCGAGCTTCGGCAGGTAGAAGTACGGGCCCGTGCCGCGGTCGAGCTGCTCGCGCGCGTTGTGGAAGACGGTCAGGCCGAAGTCGAAGAGGCTTCCGCTGACCGGCTCGCCGTCGACGGAGAAGTGGCGCTCGACGAGGTGCCAGCCGCGCGGCCGGATCAGGAGCGTCGCGATCTCGTCGTTCAGGCGGTACTGCTTCTCGCCCGTGTCGAGCTCGATCGTGCGGCGCACCGCGTCGCCGGACGTTGCGCTGGCCGTCGATCACGTTGTCCCACGTGGGCGAGTTGGCGTCCTCGAAGTCGGCCATGAAGACCCGCGCGCCCGAGTTGAGCGCGTTGATCATCATCTTCCGGTCGACCGGCCCGGTGATCTCGACGCGGCGGTCCTGCAGGTCGGGCGGCGGCGGCGCGACGCGTCCAGTCGGACTCTCGGATCTCCCGGGTCTCCTCGAGGAAGCGGGGCCGCTGCCCGATCCTCTCGTGCCGGAGCGCGAGCAGTCGCTCGCGCTCCGGGTTCAGCTCGCGGTGCAGCGTCTCGACGAACGCGAGCGCCTCCGCGGGTCAGGACGTCGTCCGCCGTCAAGCAACCGCCTCTTCGAACTGCGTCTTCCTCGGTCGAGCCCTTCAGCGCCAGCGTCGACGCCTCGCCGCCGGAGACCGCCTGCAGCACCTGGTCGAAGTAGCCGGCGCCGACCTCGCGCTGGTGGCGGGTGGCGGTGTAGCCCTCGTCCTCGAGCTCGAACTCGCGCTCCTGCACCTCCACGTACGCCGTCATGCCGTGCTCACGGTATCCGAGCGCGAGCTCGAACATCGCCGCGTTCAGCGAGTGGAAGCCCGCGAGCGTGATGAACTGGAAGCGGTAGCCCAGGTCGCCGAGCTCCTGCTGGAACCCGGCGATCTGCGCGTCGTCGAGGTGCTTGCGCCAGTTGAACGACGGCGAGCAGTTGTACGCGAGCAGCTTGCCCGGGAACCGCTCGTGGATCGCGCTGCGCGAACTCCCGCGCCTCACCCAGGTCCGGGGTCGACGTCTCGAACCAGATCACGTCCGCGTACGGCGCGTAGGCCAGCGAGCGGGCGATCGCCGCCTCGAGCCCGTCGGTGACGCGGTAGAAGCCCTCGGGCGTGCGCTCGCCGGTGCAGAAGGCGCTGTCCGTCTCGTCGACGTCGCTCGTCAGGAGCGTCGCGGAGAGCGCATCCGTCCGGGCGACGAGCACCGTCGGCACGTCGAGCACGTCCGCGGCGAGCCGCGCGGCGGTCAGCGTCCGGATGAACTGGCTACGTCGGCACGAGCACCTTGCCGCCGAGGTGGCCGCACTTCTTCTCGGCGGCGAGCTGATCCTCGTAGTGCACGCCTGCCGGCGCCGGCCTCGATCATCCCCTTCATCAGCTCGAACGCGTTGAGCGCCCCGCCGAAGCCGGCCTCGGCGTCCGCCACGATCGGCGCGAGCCAGTGTGTGCCGTTGCGTCCTTCGGACCAGTCGATCTGGTCGGCGCGCATCAGCGCGTTGTTCAGCCTGCGCACGACCTGCGGCACCGAGTTCGCCGGGTAGAGGCTCTGGTCGGGGTAGGTGGCGCCGGCGAGGTTCGCGTCGGCCGCGACCTGCCAGCCGGAGAGGTAGATCGCCTTCAGCCCTGCCTTGACCATCTGCACCGCCTGACCGCCGGTCAGGGCGCCGAGCGCGGCCACGTGGTGCTCGTCCCGGAGGAGGCCCCAGAGCCGCTCGGCGCCGAGCCGGGCGAGTGTGCACTCCGGGACGACCGAGCCGCGCAGGCGCACGACGTCCTCGGCCGTGTACGGGCGCTCGACGCCCTGCCAGCGGTCGTCGGACTGCCAGCGCGTTTCGAGCGCGGCAGCCTCGTTCTGGATCCGAATTGTGGGGTTCATGGCCCTCCCTCGCGAGAATCAGTAGTTTTCGGATCCTAGATGCGACCTTTCCCGCCGTCAATCCGCCCTTCTGCACGTTCTTGGATCCGAGGCCGGTCAGCGGCCGGCGGCGTAGCCCTGCATGCCGCGGGGGTTGGCGGCCGCCCGGAGGACGCCGTCCGGCCCGCGGGCGACGGCGCTGACGCGACCGAGCGACCACGCGTCGGTGACGTCCACGTCGTGTCCGCGGCGGCGCAGGTCGGCGGCGACGCCGTCGCCCCAGCGGCTCTCGAGCGAGAGCGAGCGCGGCCTCGCCTGGCGCGGGAAGAACGACGATGGGAAGTGGTCCGTGTGGAACGAGGGCGCGTCGATCGCCGCCTGCAGGTCGTCGCCGAAGACCGCGTGGCGCAGGAAGACGTGCAGGGTCCACTGGTCCTGCTGGTCGCCGCCCGGCGTGCCGAAGGCGAGGTACGGCGCGCCGTCGCGCAGCGCCAGCGAGGGCGAGAGCGTCGTGCGCGGGCGCTTCCGCGGCGCGAGCGAGGACGGCAGCCCTTCCTCGAGCCAGAACATCTGGGCACGCGTGCCGAGCGGCCAGCCGAGCTCCGGGATCACCGGCGAGCTCTGCAGCCAGCCGCCGCTCGGCGTCGCCGAGACGAGGTTGCCGAAGCGGTCTGCGACGTCGAGGTGGACGGTGTCGCCCCTTCCTCGAAGACTCTGCGTCGGCTCGCCCGCTCCCGACCGCCGTCTCGGCCTGCACGAGGCGCGGGCAGCCGGCCGCCGCCGGGCCGGAGCTCCGCCGACGCCTCCTCGCCGACGAGCAGCCGGCGCTCGTCGTTGTACTCGCGCGAGAGCAGCCGCTCGAGCGGGACGTCGACGTCGCCGTAGAACGCCTCGCGGTCGGCGAACGCGAGCTTCGCGCACTCGACCACGGTGTGGACGTACTCCGCGTCCGAGAGCTCCTCGAGGTCGAAGCCGTCGAGCAGCGCCAGCTGCTGGAGGAACACCGGGCCTTGACCCCAGGCCTGCGTCTTGCAGACCGTCAGCCCGCGGAAGTCGTACGTCGCCGGCGGCTCGAGCGTCGCCCGCCACGAGGCGAGGTCGTCGCCGGCGAGCAGGCCGCCGTTCTCGGCCGAGAAGCGGTCGATCGCCTCGGCGACGAAGCCCTCGTAGAAGAGGCTCGCGCGCGCGCTCGATCTCCTGCTCGCGCGAGCCGCCGCGCGACTCGTCGACGATCCGCCGGTACGTGGCCGCCAGCGCCGCGTTGCGGAAGAGCTCGCCCGGGCGGGGCGCCGGCAGGTAGAGCGCCGCGGAGGCCGGCCACTCGCGCAGCAGCTCCTCGACGCGCTCGATCGTGAGCGTGATCCCGGGGACGACCGGATACCCGTCCTCGCGCGTAGCCGATCGCGAGCTCGAGCACGTCGCCGAGCCGCCAGGTGCCGAACTCGCTCGCAGCAGCGTCAGCCAGCCGTCGAAGGCGCCCGGCACGCACGCGGCGAGGAGGCCGGTGCCGGGCACGAGCTCGTGGCCGAGCCCGCGGTAGCGCTCGATCGTCGCCGCGGCGGGCGACGACTCCCTGCGCGCAGAGCACGAGCGGCTCGCCGCGCTCGGCCGCCCAGAACACGGCGGGCAGATCGCCGCCGGGTCCGTTCAGGTGCGGCTCGACCACCTGCAGCGTGAACCCGGCCGCGACCGCCGCGTCGAACGCGTTGCCGCCGCGCTCGAGCACGGCCATGCCGGCCGCCGTCGCGAGCCAGTGCGTCGAGGCCACCATGCCGAACGTCCCTTGCAGCTCGGGGCGGGTCGTGAAGGTCACGCGCGCTCCGCCGCGAGGTCGATCAGCTCCGGCGCGTCTGCCCCGGCGACGAGATGGCACGCGACGCGGTGGCCGGGGGCGACGATCGCGGAGCTCCGGCTCCTCCTCCTCGGAGAGCGGGCGCCGACTCGCGCAGCGAGCGGGCAGCGCGTGCGGAACCGGCAGCCCGACGGGGGCGCGAGCGGGCTCGGCACGTCGCCCTCGAGCACGACCCGCGTCCGCGACCGCTGCGCCTCGGGGTCGGGCACGACCGCCGCCGAGAGCAGCGCCTGCGTGTACGGGTGCTTCGGCGCCGCGAAGAGCTCGTCCGTCGAGGCCTCCTCGACGATCTTGCCGAGGTACATCACCGCGACGCGGTCGCAGAGGAACTCGACCGTCGCCAGGTCGTGCGTGATGAAGAGGCACGAGAAGCCGAGGTCGCGCTGCAGGTCGCGCAGCAGGTTCAGGATCGACGCCTGCACCGAGACGTCGAGCGCCGAGACCGGCTCGTCCGCGATCAGGAGCGAGCGGCGAGACAGAGAGCGCCCGCGCGAGCCCGACGCGCTGGCGCTGGCCGCCGGAGAGCTCGTGCGGGTAGCGGTGACGCAGCTCGGCGCGCAGGCCGACCTGGTCGAAGAGCTGACACGACACGCGTGTCGAGCTCGCGGCCGCGAAGCGATTCGGTGCAGCCGGAGCGGCTCGCCGACGATCTGGCCGCAGGTCATGCGCGGGTTGAGCGACGAGTACGGGTCCTGGAAGACCATGTGCACCTCGCGCCGCAGCGGCCGCATCTCGCGACGCGAGAGGTGCGTGACGTCGACGCCGCGAATCCGGATCGTGCCCGCGGTCGGCTCGACGAGCCGCGCGATGCAGTTGCCGACGGTCGACTTGCCGCTGACCCGGACTCGCCGACGAGCCCGAGCATCTCGCCCGGGCCGATCGTCGAACGAGACGCCGTCGACCGCGTGCACGGTGCCGCCGCCGCCGAGAAGCTGCGAGCCAACGTGGAAGTGCTTGACGAGGTCTTCGACCTCGAGGACCGGTTCCGCGCTTGCGCTCATTCGCTGCCCTGGATGGAAGCACGCCACGAGGTGCACCGGTCGAACCTCGCGCAGCTCGGGCACGGAGCTGCGCGACGTCTCGTCCGCGCGCGGGCAGCGCGGCGCGAAGGCGCAGTACGGCAGCGGCTCCGAGAGCGAGGGCACGCAGCCCGGGGATCTCCTGCAGCCGGCCGGCCGCCGCGCCGGTCGCGGAATCGCGCCGAGCAGGCCGATCGTGTACGGGTGCTGCGGGTGCGCGAAGAGCTCGTGCACCGGCGCCTCCTCGGCCTTGCGGCCCGGCGTACATGACGACGACGCGGTCGGCGATGTCGGCGACGACGCCGAGGTTGTGGGTGATCAGGATGATCGCCGTCCCGAGCCGGTCGCGGATGTCGCGCATCAGGTCGAGGATGCCCGCCTGGATCGTCACGTCGAGCGCGGTCGTCGGCTCGTCGGCGATCAGGAGCTTCGGGTCGCACGCGAGCGCCATCGCGATCATCACGCGCTGGCGCATGCCCGCCCGAGAGCTGGTGCGGGTACTCGTCGAGCGCGACGTTCGGGCGCCGGGATCCGCACGAGGTCGAGCAGCTCGATCGCTCGCGCTGTCGCGCTCGCCGCGCGAGAGCTCGAGGTGCCGGCGCAGCACCTCGCCGATCTGCCTGCCCGACGGTGAACGCGGGGTTGAGCGACGTCATCGGCTCCTGGAAGACGAACGAGATCTCGCGGCCGCGGATCGTCCGCAGGCGCGACGACGACGCCGAGAGCAGGTCCTCGCCGCCGAAGAGGGCACTCGCCCGTCACGACCGCGGTCTCGGGCAGCAGCCGCAGGAGGGACATCATCGTCACCGACTTGCCGCAGCCCGACTCGCCGACGATGCCGAGCACCTCGCGCGGCTCGAGCGTGAACGAGAAGCCGGTCGACGGCGTGCGTCGTGCCGTCGTCCGTGTCGAAGCGGACCGAGAGGTCCTGCACGTCCAGGAGGAGCTCGGTCACCGCGTCGTCCGCGGATCGAGCACGTCGCGCAGGCCGTCGCCGAGCAGGTTGAACGAGAGCGAGCAGATGAAGATCGCGAGCCCCGGATAGACGGCGAGCCGCGGCGCCTGCGAGAGGTAACGTCTGCGCGTCCGCGAGCATCACGCCCCACGACGGCGTCGGCGGCTGTACGCCGAGGCCGAGGAACGACAGCACCGCCTCGCCGATGATCGCGGCCGGGATCGTCACGGTCGCCTGGACGAGCAGCGTCGACGTCATGTTCGGGACGATGTGGCGCGAAGATGATCGTCACGTCGCTGGCGCCGTTCGCGATCGCGGCGCGCACGTAGTCCTCCTCCCGGAGCGCCAGCATCTCGCCGCGCGCGACGCGGATGAAGCCGGGCGCGGCGCCGACGCCGAGCGCGATCGTCGCGTTGAGGAGCGACGGCCCGAGGATCGCCGCGAGCCCGACCGCGAGGATCAGGAACGGAAACGCGAGCAGCACGTCCGTCATCCGCGAGATCACGGGGTCGATCCAGCCGCGGTAGTAGCCGGCGACGAGCCCGATCGGGACGCGCGATCGCCATCGCCAGGAACGTCGCGAGCACGCCGGCCTGAATCGAGGCCCGCGCGCCCCAGATCACCCGCGAGAGGATGTCGCGGCCGAGCTCGTCGGTGCCGAGCAGATGCTCCGACGACGGGGTGCGCGAGCACCGCTGTGAAGTCGGGCTCGCGAGGGCGAGTACGGCGCGACCCAGGGCGCGAGGATCGCCACCGACGACGAACGTCGCCGCGACCGACGAAGCCCAGCAGCGCGAACGGCCGCCGCGCGAGCCGGCGCCGCAGCAGGCGCCGCCGCCGCGCCCGCGGCGAGAGGACGTCCGCGCCTGCCGTGTCGACGTACGTCATGCCGGCGCCGCCACGATCCGGATACGCGGGTTGAGCAGCGAGTAGACGACGTCGACGAGCAGGTTCACGATCACGTACCCGGCGGCCGCGACGAGCACGACTCCCTGGATCAGCGCGTAGTCGCGCTGGTTGACCGCGTCGATCGTCAGCCGGCCGAAGCCGGCGATGCCGAAGATCTGCTCCGTGATCACCGCGCCCGAGATGAGCACGCCGAGCTGGAGGCCGATGATCGTCGTCACCGTGATCAGGCTGTTGCGCAGCGCGTGCACGCCGACGACGCTGAACTCCGAAAGGCCTTTCGCCCGCGCCGTCCGCACGTAGTCGGCGCCGAGCGAGTCGAGCATCGACGAGCGCATCTGCCGCATCAGCGACCGCGGAGAGACCGGTGCCGAGCACGATCGCCGGCATCAGCATGTGCCGGAGGTTCTCGACCGGATCCTGGGCGAACGAGACGTACCCGCCGGCGGGGAGCCACTGCAGGTTGACGGCGAAGAGGATGATCATCAGCAGCCCGAGCCAGAAGTGCGGCACGGAGAGACCCGACGAGCGCCACCGAGGTCGCGGCGTAGTCCTCGGTCCTGCCGCGGCGGACGGCCGCGATCACCCCGGCGACGATCCCGAGCACCGAGCCGAAGACGATCGCGAGGGCTGCGAGCTCGAGGGTGATCGGCAGCCGCGTCACGATCGTGTGCGCGACCGGACAGCTTCCGCTGATCGGTGCCGAGGTCGCCGCGAACGACATGGCTGAGCCAGCGCGCGTACTGGACGGGCAGCGGCTCGTCGAGGCCGTAGTCGTGACGGATCTGCGCCAGCACCGCGGGATCGCGTTCCTCGCCGCCGAGCGCGATCGCGGGATCGCCCGGGAGCGCGCGCACGCCGAGGAAGACGAGCATGCTCGCCAGCAAGAGGACGATCAGGGCGGCTCCGACCCTACGCAGGAGGAAGCCGCCCATGATCGTCGCTCGCTCCGCGTGCTCCTACTTCACGTACCCGGCGTTGTAGGCGCGGATCAGCCCGTCGCCGAACACCTGGACGCCGGTGACCTTCTTCGTGACGCCGTAGTAGTTGACCGGGTGGTAGAGGTAGATCAGCGGCCGCTGCCGGTGGATGATCTTCATCGCGGCCGTGTAGAGCGTGATCCGCGACTTCTCGGTCACCGACTTGCGGGCGCTGTTCAGGATGTAGTCGAGCTTCGGGTTCGAGTAGCCGGAGTCGTTCAGCGTGCCCGTGCGTGGCGACGAAGCCGTAGATGTTCCCGTCCGGGTCGACGCGGCCCGACCAGCCGATCGCGAAGCAGTCGAACTTGCCGGCGTCGGCCCGCGTTCAGCGAGGTGACGAACTCGGTCGGCGTCGAGCTCGACGTCGATGCCGACCGCCTTCTCCATCGACTGGATCACCTGGCCGAGGCGCGCCGCGACCGGATCGGTCCCGATCGTGATCTGCACCGATCGGGTTGCGATGCCCGGAGGCCGTGACGAGCTTCTTCGCCGTCGCGACGTTGGCGTGCAGGTTGCACTCGAGCCCCTTCGTGGTCACGTACCAGGGGCTCGACCGGCGAGATCGGGTAGCAGTCGGGCAGGTTGAGCCCGTCGAAGACGACCTTGTTGATCGTCGTCCGGTCGAGCGCGAGGTCGAACGCCGTGCGCAGGAACTGCGACTTCGCGATCGGCGTGCCGACGTTCGAGTACGGCTTCAGGAGGCCGTTCTTGTTCCCGATGTTCAGCGTCAGGCCCTGGTAGCCGATCGTCGGCGTCTTGATCACGGTCGAGGCTCTTGTCCTTCTGCAGCGTCGGCACGTCGGTCGACTGGACGCGGTCGAGCACCTGGATGTCGCCCGAGCGGAGGTTCTGCGTGCGCGCGTTCGGGTCGGTGAGGATCTTGAACGTGATCCCGGCGAGGTGGACCTTCTCCTTCCCGTAGTAGTACGTTCGACTTGACGAGCGTGATGTGGTCGCCCGCGACGCGGTCCTTGAACTGGAACGGCCCGACGCAGACCGGGTTGGTGGCGAACTTGTCGCCGAGTGCGTCGAGCTGCTTCGGCGACATGATCATCCCGGCGCGGTCGGCGAGCTGCGCCGTCAGCGGCGAGAACGGCGTCTTCAGGTGCAGGACGACCGTCGAGCTGCCCTGGACGTCCATCGACTGGATCGGCGAGATCTCGCTCGCCCGCGTCGAGCCCTTGAGGGTCAGGTGCCGCTCGAGCGACTGTCTTGACGGCGGCCGCGTCGAACGGCGTGCCGTCGTTGAACTTGATCCCCGTGCGGATCTTGATCGTGTAGGTGAGCTTGTCCTTGGAGACCTGCGGCAGCGCGGCCGCGAGCTGCGGCACGATGTGCAGCTTCGAGTCGAGGTCGTAGAGCTTCTCGCACATGTGGAGGAAGACGATCCGGCCGACGAAGGTGCGGGCGAGCGTCGGGTCGAGCGCGTCCGGGTCCTCCGCCAGGCCGATCACGAGCGTGCCGCCGTTCTTCACCTGCGGGCTCGGCCTTGCGCGCCCGCAGCCGGCGGAGACGGCGGCCACAGCACGAGCGCCGAGCACGACCGCTGCGACGGCTCCGAGCCCGAGCGCGCGGAGCTGCGCGACTACTTCTCATTCCTTGCCCCCTTGCGGTTGCGGGATGCCAGGTCGGTGCGACTTCCCCTCGGTTACGGAGAGGCCGAGAACCATAGATTGGATCCATCAAATCGTCAAATGGATCCAATCGGTGCTATGGTCGGCGCGGCGATGGCTCCGGGCGCGTGCGGCGCAGCGCCGAGCGCGCGCCGCGCCGCGGCTCCTCGATCCACAGCTGGCGACGATCGGGATCGTGGGGGGCGTGCTCTCCGGCTTGCTCGGCGTCGGCGGGGGCGTCGTGATGGTGCCGCTGCTCGTGCTCTGGGCGGGATACGCGCAGCGCGACGCGCACGCGGCGTCGCTCGGCGCGATCATCCCGATCAGCATCGCCGGGATCCTGACGTACGGGCTCGCGGGGCGCGTGCACTGGCTGGACGCCGCGGCCCTCGCCGCCGGGGCCGTCGCGGGCGCGCTCGTCGGGGCGGGGGTGCTCACCCGGATCGACGAGCGCATCCTGAAGGTCCTCTTCGGGTGCTTCCTCGTCGCCGTCGCCGTCGCGATGGGAGTGCGGGCCTGAGCGGCACGGCGCTGTTGCTCGGTCTCGCGGCGTTCGGCCTCTGCACCGGGGTCGCGGCAGGCCTCCTCGGCGTGGGCGGCGGCATCTTGATGGTGCCGTTCCTGACCCTGGCGCTCGGGCTCTCGCAGCACGCCGCCGAGGCGACCTCGCTCGTGGTCGTCCTGCCGACGGCCGTCGTCGCGAGCATCGTGCTGCGGCGGCACGGCGTCGGCGACCTCGGCACCGCGCTGCGCTTCGGCCTCGTGGGAGCCATCGGCGGCATGCTCGGTGCGCTGCTCGCGCTGATGCTGCCCGGCTCGACCCTGAAGCTCGTCTTCGCGATCTTTCTCGCGCTGATCGGCGTCCGGTTGGTGCGCGATGGTGTGCGGGCGTGACCGGAGATGCCCAGGCACTCGTCGACGAGCTCGCCGCCTCGATTCAGGCGCGGGTTCTCAGCGGCGACATCCCTACCGGCACGCGGCTCCGCCAGGAATCGCTGGCCGCGGAGTTCGGCGTCTCGCGCACGCCGGTCCGCGAGGCGCTCCGCAAGCTGCAGGCAAGCGGGCTCGTCGAGGTTCAGCCGCGCCGGGGCGCGCTCGTGCGCGGACCGACCGTGCGTGAGATCCGCGAGGCCTACGAGGTCCGCGCGGAGCTCGAGGGCCTCGCCGCCGAGCTCGCCGCGACCCGCATCCGCGACGAGGAGCTGGTGCGACTGCGCCGCGCGCAGGCGCTGTTTCGCCATTCCGTGGCGACGCTGCTCGAGTGGCGGGGGAGCCGGGAGCCAGGCGACCGGCCCCCGGCGGACGCGCACGACGAGTGGATCGAGGGCAATGATCTCTTCCACCTGGCGATCCAGGAGGCCGCCGGGAACGCGCGCCTCGGCTCGACGCTGACCGACCTGCACCGCAGTTTCCCCCGTGACCTGACCTGGATCTCGCTGGAGGAGAACACGCGTCTGCTCGATGAGAATGTCGCCCAGCACGAGGCGATCCTCGACGCGATCGAGCGGCACGACCCCGTTGCAGCGAGGCGTTGCATGGTCGAGCACGTGCGCCGCGCCGGTGAGCTCGTCACGCGGCGCTTCGAGGAGCGCTCGCTCTGACGACGCTCCGAACGAGCAGTCCCCTAGCGGGCAGTCCATCCCAGGTCGATCACGACGGGCGCGCCGGTGAAGCCTCGCCCGGAGGGACCGAGCAGGAACGCCGCCGTGTCCGCGACCTCGGACGGTTCCAGGAGCCGCTTCACGGCCTGCGGCTCCAGGATCACCTTGCCCAGCACCTCGTCCTCCGGGAGGCCGGTGCGCGCGCGCCTGGTCGGCGATCTGTGCCTCGACGAGCGGCGTGCGCACGTAGGCCGGGCAGATCGCAGACGCCGAGATGCCGGCCTCGGCGCCCTCGAGCGCGAGCGTCTTGACCAGGCCGAGCACGCCGTGCTTCGCCGAGACGTAGCCCGCCTTGTACGGCGACGCACGGAGCGAGTGGACGGACGCGATCACGAGGAAGCGCCCGTCGCCGGACGCGGACAGCGCCGTCCACGCGTACTTCGCAAGCAGGAACGGGCTCGTGAGCAGGAGGGCAAGCAACCGGTCCCATTGCTCCTCGGGGAACTCCGCCACCGGCGCCACGTGCTGGAATCCTGCGTTCGCGACGACCGCGTCGAGCCGCCCGAAGCGCTCGACCGCCGCGTCGATGACGGCGCGGTTGCCCTCGCGCGTGGTCAGGTCGGCGTCGCCGACGTCGACGCCGTGCACGCTCCAGCCGTCCGCCTCGAGCCGCTCGACGATCGCCGAGCCGATGCCGCCCGCGGCGCCGGTGACGAGTGCCGCCCTAACCGTCGTGACCCTCCTCGTCGTCGTGACCCTCCTCGTCGTCGTGGCCGTCCTCGTCGTCGTGGCCGCCGCGCAGGAACGCGGCCGTCAGACGCCAGGTGTCGAGCGAATTGAGGATGCCGAGGCGGCCCGTGCCGAACACGTCGTAGGCGCCCTGCTCGGTGAGCGCGACGTTCGTCGCGTGCGGGCCCGCGAGTGCCGGGCTCCGCGAGAGTCGTGTGCCGCGCCCGTGCGGTCCTGCGCCGGCACCGCCGGGAAGACCCCGTCTTGCGCCGAGATGTAGACGAAGTCGGCGTCCGCGTTCCTGATCGCAAGATACCGCGTCGGCCCCGGTGTCTCGCTGCCGCGGTTCAGCCAGCGGAGGAACGGCGTGTCGGCGGCGCCGAGCTCACGGCAGACCGCGCTGTCCGGGGTGAAGCCGCCGCCGCTCGGAAGCTGGAAGTAGTTCAGCGGGTCCGGGGAGCAGTTGACGATCCCGTGATGCGGGCTCGCAATCGTGACGAGGCGGCGCACGAGGTGGCCGTCGTGCCGCTGCTTCATCCACGCGCGCGCAAGCGTGCCGCCGAGGCTGTGGCCGACGATGTCGACCCGCTTCGCGTGGGTGTAGCGCAAGACTGAATGGACGAACGCGTCCAGGTCGGCGATGTTGGCGGCGGTCGTGTGCGCCTCGCCGGAGCGGAGCGTGTTGTCGGCCAGGAGGTCGCACTGGTCGCCCTGGTAGCCCAGCGCCCAGACCTCGCTCGGCGCATAGCCGACGTCCAGGAGGTACGACCCGAGCGCGGAGATCTTCCCGAAGAGCGAGTTACACGCCGTCGGGAACGGCGTGTCGTTGTTGCCGTGCAGCAGGATCACCGGCGTGCGGTGCACCGGTCCGGCGCCGCCGAAGCCGATCACCGGCGCGCCCAGGGACGCGTCCACCGGCACCTTGAAGCCCGACGGGAACGACGTCCCGGTCGCCGCGTTCGCGGCGCCGGTCAGCATCAGGGCCGCGAGGCCCGCCAACAGAAGCTTCCGCATCTCCCCTCCCTTGTCTCGAACCTGTCTGGAACCCGGCCTAGACGGCCGACCCCCAGCGGACGACCGCCGCCGCCCAGGTGTAGCCGGTGCCGGCGGAGAGCAGCAGCACGAGGTCGCCGTCGGCGAGCTTGCCCGCGCGCGCCGCGCGGTCGAGGCAGAGGAGCGAGTCGACGCCGCTCATGTGACCGGTGTCGTCCAGGTAGCCCGCCTGCTCCGGGTCGAGCGCCGAGCTCGCGTCGAGCAGCGCCTCGAACATCGAGCGCTTCATGTGCAGCGGGCAGAGGAACGAGACGTCGCCGAGCGACGCGCCGGAGCGCTCGAGCGCCCCGCGCGCGACGGCGACGAAGTTGTCGAGCGAGACCGCGTCCAGGCCGCGCTTCATCCCCTCCGGGTCGTCGACGTCGAGGAAGCGCGTAGCCGTCCGGGTCGACCGAGCCGCCGCGCGCGATCTTCACGTGGAGCGAGAAGGAGCCGTCGGTGATCGTGTGCGCGCCCAGGACCTCGTTGCGCGCGGGCGTCGCCGGTGAGCAGGGCCGGCGACGGCGCCGTCGCCGAAGTTGAAGGTGAAGCGGGCGCGCGGGTTCGCGTAGTCGAGCAGGTACGACTCGCGGCACGCGGCGACCATCAGCACGCGTCCGGAGCTCGGGCTCGGCGCGCAGCAGGTCGCGCGCCAGCCGGAGCGCGATCGGCGACCCGTGCGAGACGTTGTCGAACTCGACCGCGAACGCGTTCGGCAGCCGAGGCGGTGCGCGATCCACGGCGCGGCCTGCCAGACGGCCCAGTCCTTCCAGGTCGAGCCGAAGTACATGACGGCGTCGACTCGGCCGGGTCGAGGCCGGTCTCCTCGAGCAGGCGCTCGCCGCACGGTGACGGCGAGCCCGCTGACGTGCTCGTCCGGCGCGGCGATGTGCTTGCCGCGCAGGCCGAACTTCTCGACGAGGACCTCCTCCGGGATACCGGAGCGCGCGCCGATCTCGGCGGCGGCAGCCAGCGCTCCGGAAGGTACGCCGATCAGCGGTCGACCGCTCGCCTCCAGCCCGACGGCGACCTCACGGTCCCGGCGCCTCGAGGATGCGGCGGATGATCCGCTCGAGCTCGGCGAAGACCGTGATCGGGCAGCTCGGTCTGCCGTTCCAGAGGATCCAGCGCATGCCGATCAGCTCGCCGAGGCCCATCAGCGCCCACGCCGTCACCTCGGGGTCGACGGCGCCGATCTCGCCCGCGGTCGGCCGCCTCCTGCAGCGCCGCGCGTGTAGCCCAGGCGAGGCGGTCGTAGTGGTAGTGGAGCATCTCGGGCGAGACGAACTCGGCCTGCCGGATGATCCGGTAGAGGGCCGGGTGCTCGGCGGTGAAGCGGAAGTACGCCTGGAAGCCGAGCAGCTCCTGCTCGAGCCGCGTCGCGCCGTGGCTCGAGCCCTCCTTCATCGCGTGGCGGACGCGCTGGTTGAGGTCGCGCACGAGCTCGTCGAAGATCGCCTTCTTCGAGTCGAAGTAGAGGTAGAAGGTGCCCTGGGCGACGCCGGCCGCCTCGGTGATCTTCACGATCGAGGCGTCCGGGTAGCCGACCTCGCCGAAGACGCGCTCGGCCGCGTCGAGCAGCGCCGGCGCGTGTCGAGGCCGCCGCGCGAGAGCGGGCGCCCGGCGGCGTTGGTGAGGATCACGTCGGTCATGCGGCGCCACCGCCGCGGCACGGGGAGCTCGTCCTTCTGCGACCTTGCCGACCGAGTTGCGCGGCAGCGCGTCGACGACGTGGAACGACTTCGGCACCTTGAAGCGCGCGAGGCGCTCGGGGCAGAAGGCGCGCGAGCTCGTCCTCGTCGTCGCGGCGTCGGCGAGCACGACGAAGGCGGCGCAGACCTCGCCCCAGCGCTCGTCCGGCACGCCGACCACCGCCGCCTCGACGACCGCCGGGTGCTCGTGCGAGCACCGTCCTCGATCTCGGCCGGGTAGACGTTCTCGCCGCCGGAGACGACGAGCTCCTTGATCCGGCCGCGGATGCAGTAGTCGCCCTCGTCGTCGCGCTCGGCGACGTCGCCGGTGAGCAGCCAGCCGTCCTCGAGCGCCGCCGCGGTCGCCTCGGGGTTGCGCCAGTAGCCGGCGAAGACGTTCGGCCCGCGCACGAGCAGCTCGCCGGTCGTCGCCGAGGCGGCACTCGACGTACGGGTACGGCTTCCCGGCCGAGCCGGCCTTGCGCCGCGCGTCCTCCGGCGGCAGGCAGAGCACGTTCGGCGCCGCCTCGGTGAGCCCGTAGCCCTGCACGATCTCGAACCCCGCGCCGGCCCAGGTGTCGAGCAGCGGCGACCGGCATCGGCGCGCCGCCGACGACCGCGAGCCGGAGCGACGAGAGGTCGGCGCCCGCGAAGCGCGGATACTCCGCCATGAAGCAGGTAGTTGCGCGGGCACGCCCATCATCGTCGTGATCCGCTCTCTCGATCAGCTCGAGCGCGCGGTCGGCGTCGAAGCCGCGCTCGAGGACGAGGCGCGCGCCCTTCCACCAGGCGAGCAGCGGCTGGACGTTCCAGCCGCCGAGTGGAACTGCGGCAGCACCTGGAGCACGACGTCGTGGCCCGAGACGCCGGTCGCGAGGTCGAAGGAGAGGTTCGTCCAGAAGCAGTTCGCGTGGGTGAGGAGCGCGCCCTTCGGCTTGCCGGTCGTGCCGCGTCGTGTAGATGAGCAGCAGCGGATCGTCCGCCTCGGGCGACCTTGCAACAGTCGTTGCTTTCGATCGCGCGGCGGGCGTCACGCGCGCGAGCTCGAGCGCCGAGTCGGCGAGCGCCCGTACTCGCCCTCGACGAGGAGGACGGCCGGCTCGGCGTCGTCGAGCTGGTAGGCGATCTCGGCGGCGCGAGCCGCCACGAGATCGGGTGCAGGATCGCCCCGGCCTTCGCGCAGGCGAAGAAGGTCACGACGTGCTCGGGCGAGTTGCCCGTCAGCGTCGAGACGCGGCTCGCCGGGCTCGAGCCCGCCGGCGAGCTCGTCGGAGCGGCGTCGAGCTCGCCGTAGGTCCAGCTCGCGGCCGTCGAATCGATCGCGACGCGGCCCGGCGTGATGCGCGCGCGGTCGCGCAGGATCCGGTCGATTGTCGGCGGTGCGGCGTCATCCCAGGAACCTTCCACGACGACCGCGACACTCCTCGGCGTCGCTCCCAGAAGAGAGGTGCCCGGCGCCCTCGATCAGCTCGAGCCGGGCGCCCGGGATCCGCTCCGCGAGCAGCGTCGGAGTTGCGCGGGTCGACGACCTTGTCGTCGGTGCCGGTGATCACGAGCGTCGGCGCTGTCGATCGTCGTCTGAGTCGACCACCGGCGTCCCAGGCCGCCCCGGCGGCGGCCTGCGCCGCCCAACCGGCCGGGTCGGGCGGGTGGGCCAGCCGTCCCTGGTAGACCTGCTCGGCGATCTCGCCCCGGGCGATCATCGAGTTCTCGACGAAGCGGCGGAGCGCGACCTCGGGCGGCAGCGAGGGCGCCTCCGCGATGAGCTTCGCCGTCACCTCGGGCAGCGGGTAGCCGTCCACGTCGCCCGGACGCGGTGCAGCCGAGCACGAGCCGGTCGACGCGCTCGGGCGCGGCGAGCACGAGCTCCTGGCGCGAAGCCGCCGAGGCTGCGCCGAAGACGTGCGCGGACTCCCCGCCGGCCTCGTCGAGCACCTGCAACGCGTCGTCGGCGAGCTCCTCGACCGTGTACGGCCCGGCGGCATCTCGCGTCTCGCCGATGCCCCGGTTGTCGAACGAGATCACCCGGTACCGCCGCGCAAGCGGCTCGACGAGCGGCCCCCAGCCCTAGCGCGTGTAGCCGAGGCCCATGCGAGCAGGAGCAGCGGCGCGCCCTCGCCTTGCGACTCCCAGGCGATCTTCACGACGCCACCTCGGGCGAGGGCTTGACGACGTCGTCGAGGCGCTCCATGGACCGCGGCCGGCGGCCGCCGCGGAAGCCGGCAAGCCCGCCCGGCACGAAGTAGACCACCAGGATGAAGAGCGTCCCGAGGACGAAGAGCGGCTCGCGAGAGCGGCGTCTGCAGCACCGTCGGCAGCGTCGCGATCGTCGTCGCGAGCCCGCCAGCGACGCCGAGCCGGTGGTCGAGGTACGTGTAGAGCGCGCCGCCGATCATCGCGCCCCACGCGGACCCGCGCCGCCGATCACGACCATCACGAGCAGCGCCAGCGTGAAGTTCGGCGTCGTCACCGTCGGGCTCGCGCCGCTGATCAGCATCAGGTAGACGATCCCGCCCGCGGTGGCCAGGAACGACGCGAGCACGAACGACATCAGCTTGAAGCCGAACGGCCGCAGGCCGAGCACCTCGACGCGCAGCTCGTTCTCGCGGATCGCCTGCCAGACGCGCCCCGGCGACGAGTCGACCGCCCAGCGGCCGATCAGGAAGACGACGGCCGCGTAGCCGAGCGCGAGCCAGTAGAGGTTCTTCGTGTTGAGGATCGCCGACGAAGCCCGCCGGCAGCTTCGTGTAGTCGACGCCCGAACCCGTCCTCGCCGCCGGTGAGGCCGCCACGGGTTCTTGAAGGCGAGCACCGAGCCCGCCTGCGCGAACGCGAGCGTCACCATCGCGAACGCGATCCCGCCGACGCGGAGGCTGACGGAGCCGAGCGACGAGCGGCAGCACGAGGCCGACGCCGCCGGTGAAGAGGATCGCCTCGGCCAGAAGCTCCAGTGCCACTTGGTCATCGCGATCGCCGGCGACGTAGACGCCGACGGCGAAGTAGAGCGCGTGCCCGAACGAGAGCAGGCCGGTGAAGCCGAAGAGCAGGTCGTAGGTGAACGCGAGCGCCGGCGAAGGTCAGCATCAGCGCCAGCAGCTGCAGCGTGCCGGGGCTGTTCAGGGTCGCCGGAAGAGTACGGGATGTCGATCGCCGATGCTTCGGCACGAGCGCGAGCACGACGAGGAGCACGAGCCGGGCATCGCGCACGTTCCGGATCTGCGCCGGAGCTGGCTCACGCGGTCGCCTGCCCCGCGAGCGCCGCCCGGGCCGGGCGAGCAGCACGACCGCGAGCAGCAGCACGACCGAGAGGTCGCCGATCCCGGCGAGGCGTAGTAGTTCGCGAACTGCTGGACGAGCGCGACGATCACCGCCGCGAGCGCCGAGCCGCAGATCGAGCCGAGCCCGCCGATCACGACGACGATGAAGGCGAAGATCAGCAGGCTCGTGCCGCGCTGCGGGTCGACGGTGCCGAAGTAGAGCGCCCGAGAGCACGCCGGCGAGCGCGGCCGCGACCCGCCGATCGCGAAGACGAGCGTGAACGCCTTGCGGACGTCGATCCCGAGCGCGGTCACCATCGCCCGGTTCTCGACGCCGGCGCGGACGATCAGCCCGTAGCGCGTGCGGCGCAGGAAGGCGGTCGAGCGCGACCAGCACGAGCGACCGCGGCGACGATCTCGATCCAGCGGTCGTTCGGGATCGACGCGCCGAGCACGCTGCGTCGTCTCGCCGATCCAGGCGCGGCAGCGCGACGAACTTGCGGGTCGTTGCCCCAGATCGCCTGGACGAGCGCGGTAATGCACGAGCGCCGAGCCCGACCGTGACGAGCACCTGCTCGATGTGGCGCCCGTAGAGCGGGCGGATCAGCACCAGCTCGACGAGCCCGGCGACGACCGTCCCGACGACGAGCCCGACAGCGCGGCGAGCAGGAAGCGGCGGCACGACGCGGTCGATCCCCGTCGAGCTTCGTCTCCGAGTACCACATGCGCGTACGCGCCGACCGTGAGGAACGCGCCGTGCGCGAAGTTGAGCACGCCCATCAGCCCGTAGATCAGCGACAGCCCGGAGGCGACCAGGAAGTACATCGCGCCGAGCCCGAGCCCGGTGATCGTGAGCAGGACGAAGGTGTCCGATCAGCTGCACCTAGCCGACGCCCAGGCAGTCGCGTGAACCGGTCGCGGTCCTCGAGCAGCTCCGCGCGCCGGCCCCGCGTGGACGACGCGGCCCGTGTCGAGGACGACGACGTGCTCGGCGACCCGGCGGACGACGCCGAGGTTCTGCTCCACGAGCAGGACCGTGGTGTGCTCTCGGCGCAGCCGCTCGAGCGCGACCGCGACCTCGGTCGACGAGCATCGGCGCGAGCCCCTTCGTCGGCTCGTCGACGAGCAGGATGCCGGTTCTCGTTCAGGAGCGCGCGCGCGATCGCGACCATCTGCTGCTGGCCGCCGGAGAGCGTGCCGGCCGCGCTGCTGCCGCGCTCGCGCAGCTCGGGGAAGAGCTCGTAGACGTAGTCGTAGCGGTGCGGAGCCGTTCCGCACCGCGAGCTCGAGGTTCTCCGCCACGGTCAGCCCGGCGAAGACGTCGCGGTCCTCGGGCACGTAGCCGACGCCCGCGCCGGACGATCCGGTGCGTCGGCTCGCGTGCGATCTCGGCGCCGCCAGGCGACCTCGATCCGGCCGCGCCGGCGACGAGCCCGAGCAGCGCGCGCAGCGTCGTCGTCTTGCCGACGCCGTTCCGCCCGAGCAGCGCCGTCACGCGCGCCCTCGGCGACGTCGAAGCTGACGCCCTGGAGGACGTGCGACCGCCGAGGCGGACGTGCAGGTCGCGGACCTCGAGCAACGCGGTCACAGCGGCTCCCCCACGTACGCCTCCTGCACGCTGGCGTTCGCCATGATCGCCTGCGGCGTGTCGCAGCGAGCAGCCGCCGTGGTGCATGACGGCGATCCGGTCGGCGAGGCCGGTGACGACCTCGATGTGGTGCTCGACCATCAGCACCGTCTTGCCGCTCCTCGTCGTGGACGGAGCGGATCAGCTCGACGAGCTCGGGGACGTTCTCGACCGAGACGCCCGCCATCGGCTCGTCGAGCAGGATCACCCGCGGATCGCCCGCGAGCACCATCGCGAGCTCGAGCCGGCGCTTGTCGCCGTGCGCGAGCGAGCCCGCCGCCTGGCCCGGACGCCGCGGCGAGCCCGACGCGCTCGAGCGCCCAGTCGGCCCGCTCGACCGCCTCGCTGCACGCCGAGCGCGCGCCGCCAGAGGCGCAGCGTCCCGCCGAGCCGCGCCTCGCGCGGCGAGCCGCACGTTCTCCCGCACGGTCAGCAGCGGGAACACGTTCGAGACCTGGAAGGTGCGCCCGAGCCCGAGCCGCGTCCGCCGGTACGGCGGCCGCCGGTGACGTCCTCGCCGTCGAGCGTGGATCGGCGCCGGCGGTCGGCCGGCGCAGGCCCGAGAGCAGGTTGAAGAGCGACGTCTTCCCGGCGCCGTTCGGGCCGATCACGCCGACGAACTCGCCCGCGCGCGACCTCGAGCGAGACATCGGCGACGATGGTCGCGCCGCCGATGTCGAGCCCGAGGCCGTGGGTGCGCGAGGATCGGAGATGCGCTCACGATCCCGAGATCGTCCGAGCGGCGCCGTTACCGTGGCAGGACGATCGTGATCGGCGGCGCCGTCTCGTACGGCGGTCGCCGTGCCGAGCACCTGCGCCGTCGAGCCGCTTGCCCGACCTGGCCGAGCGTGACCGGAACATCGGCTGCAGCATCGCGTGATCCTGCGGGCGGATCGCGCTGCCAGCCCTTCGGGCCGAGGAACTTCCAGCCCTCGAGCGCGGTGATCATCTTGTCGACGTCGTCGTCGCCGTTCTTCAGCGCCTGCACGATCATCTGCGCGGCGACGAAGCCGTCCGGCGTGAAGAGGTCAGGCACCTGGCTCTTCTTGCGCATCTGCCTTCACGAGCCAGTCGTTCACCTTGTTCGTCGGCGCCGGTAGACGTAGTGCGAGATGAACTGGATCTTCGATCGCGGGGCACCGAAGCCCGGAGTACGTCGCCCGCTCGGCGAGACCGGTGACGATCTTGCTTCAGACGCTCGAGAAGACGCCCTGCTGGTCGAGCGCCGTCCACATCGCGCCGGCGGTCGTCCCGGCCCAGGCGACGTAGAGGAGGTCGGGGTTCGCCTGCTTGACCTGCTGCGCGAACGGCGTGAAGTCGGTCGCCGAGAGCGGGACGTAGGATCGTCGAGACCGTGTGGCCCTTGCTGCCGATGATCGCCTTGACGGCGGCGAAGTTGCCCTGGCCGAAGGCCGAGTCCTGCGCGAAGACGACGACCTTCTTGCCGGCTGCCGTGCAGGTACGACGAGGCGTCGCGTCGACGTCCTGGCAGGGTCTGACGGCCCGAGCGGAACGTGTACTTGTTCAGCCGCCGTGATCGCGTCGGACGCGGCGGGCCCGGAGATGAAGAGGACGTGGTTCTGGGCGGCGATCGGCGCCTCTGCAGCGCGACGCCGGACGACGTCGCGCCGCCGACGATCTTGTAGCCCTGGCCGATGAAGTCCTTCACCGCCGAGACGCGCCGTGGCCGGGTCGGTCGCGTCGTCGGCGAACGAGAGGTTGATCGTCTTGCCGTTGACCTTGCCCGTGCCCTTCGTGGCGTACTGGAGGCCGTAGCCGCAGGCCCTGGACGTACTCGGCGCCGTAGGCGGCGAGCAGCCCGGTGCGCGAGTAGACGATGCCGACGTTGTACGAGTCGGCCTGTGCATGGCGCGAGCTCGCGACGCTGCCGGCCGTGCCGGCGAGCAGCGCGACGCCCAGCGTCAGCAGCAGCGCTTTCGTGAAACGGCGACGCATGTGCGCATCCTCCTGGGAGACGTGAGACCAAACCTGAGACCCGATTCAGGTATCGGGTTATCCCATGCGCCGCCGCAGTTTGTCAAGGCTAGCTGTCGAAAGTTCAGGTCGACGTCGGCAGCTCCACGACCATGCGGCAGCCCTTCGGCTCGGCAGCCTCGGCGTGGATTCGCCCGCCGTGCAGCTCGACGATCCAGCGCGCGATCGCCAGGCCGAGGCCGGCGCCGCCGTCGGTCGCGGCCCGCGCGTGGTCGGCGCGGTAGAAGCGCTCGAAGACGCGTTCCGCCTCGCCCGGGTCGATCCCCGGGCCTTCGTCGACGACCTCGATGCGGACGACGCCGTTCGAGCGGCGGGCGAGCAGCCGGACGCAGCCGCTGTCCGGCGAATGGCGCACGGCGTTGCCGACGAGGTTCGTCAGGACCTGGTGGAGGCGCTCGCCGTCGCCGTCGACGCGCAGCGAGGGCGGCTCGACGCTGACGCCGAATTGCACCCCGCGGCCGCCGGCCCGGGCGCGCCAGTCGCCGACGGCGCGGTCGAGCAGCGTGTGGGCGTCTACGGGCGCCAGTTCGAGCGGCGCCGCGCCCGACTCGAGCTTCGAGAGCTCGAGCAGCTGCTCGACGAGGGTGCCGAGCCGCTCGACCTGCACGAGCATCGACCCGAGCGTCTCGCGGTCGGGCCGCGCGACGCCGTCGACGAGGTTCTCGATCACGGCGCGTAGCGCGCCGATCGGCGTCCGAAGCTCGTGCGAGACGTTGGCGACGAGGTCGCGCCGCATCCGGTCGACCTCGGCGAGCTCCGCGGCCATCGTGTTGAACGCGCGCGCGAGCTCGCCGACCTCGTCGCGCGACGTGGCCGTGACGCGCCGGCCGTAATCGCCGCGGGCCATGGCGCGGGCGGCGCCGACCATCTCGCGCAGCGGGGAGGTCATCCCGTGTGCCAGCGCCTGGACGACGCCGAGCGCGAGCACCGCGGCGGCGAGCCCGGTCAGCACCGGCGAGAGGTCGGCCCGCTGGCCGAGCGTCACGACGACGACGGTGACCGCGACGGCGGCCACGATCACGACGCCCAGCTTGAGCTTGATCGAGCCGAGAGAGTCGAGCGGCCTCACAGGTCGCTCGTGTTGAGCGCGTAGCCGATGCCGTGCACGGTACGGATGACATCGGGCCCGAGCTTGCGCCTGAGGGCGCGGATGTGGGAGTCCACCGTCCGCTCGCCGCCGGCACCGTTGCGGTAGCCCCACACCTCGTTCAGGAGGCGGGCGCGTCCGAAGACGACGTGCGGCGTCTGGGCGAGGCGGAGGAGCAGGGCGAACTCGACCGGGGTCAGGTGCACGACGTCGCCGTCGCGGCGCACGATCCGTGTCGCCGGGTCGATCTCGAGCCCGCCGAGCCGCACCGTGGGCTCGTGCTCGTGGGCCCGGTCCGCGCGGCGGAGCAGCGCGCGCACGCGCGCCACGAGCTCGCGTGGGCTGAAGGGCTTCGTCAGGTAGTCGTCCGCGCCGACGGCGAGCCCGACCTCGAGATCCGTCTCCGAGTCGCGCGCCGTCAGCATCAGCACCGGCACCGGCCGGTCGCGCTGGACCCGGCGGCAGACCTCCAGCCCGTCCAGCCCGGGCAGCATCAGGTCGAGGACGACGAGGTCCGGCCGAAACGCGCGGCACAGGTCGACGCCGGCCAGGCCGTCGTGCGAGATCTCGACCTCGAAGCCCTCCGTCCGCAACCGATCGGCGACGGCCGCCGCGATCGTCGGCTCGTCCTCGATCACCGCGATGCGACGTCGGGCGGGCCCGGTGCTCATGCCGGGAGCGTAGGCGAGGCCCGTCGAGGACGCATCCGGATTTTGTGCAGATTCCGTGCAGACGGAGCTCAGCCGAGGAGCGTCTCGCCGACGTAGCCGCTGCGAGAGATCCCCGGCGGGCAGGCGAAGACGCCGCTGCCCGTGTGCGCGATGTACTCGTTGAGCGCGTCCGCGCGCGCGAGCCTCGTCTGCAGCTCGACGAACGCGCTCGGGTCTCGCTGGAAGCTGATGAAGAACAGCCCGGCGTCGAGCTGCCCGAGCCGCTCGTCGATCCCGTCCGTGAAGGAGTAGCCGCGGCGGAGGATCCGGGCGCCGCCGTTCTCCGCCGGGGCGGCGAGACGGATGTGCGCGTCCACCGGGACCGTCGGCGCTCCGTCGGAGCCGCGGCGGGCGAGGTCGACCCGGTCGAACTCGCGCTCGCCGCCGAGCGGGGCGCCGCTTCCCTTCACCCGTCCGATCGTCGCCTCCTGATCGGCCAGCGACGCGCGATCCCAGACCTCGATCAGCATCCGGATCCGGCGGGCGACGAGGAACGTGCCGCCCCGGAGCCAGGCGGGATCGTCGCCCGGCCCGACCCAGACGTGCTCGCCGAGCGCCTGCTCGTCCTCGAGCTTGATGTTGTTCGTCCCGTCCTTGAACCCCATCAGGTTGCGCGGCGTGGACTGGCTCCGGCTCGTCGTGGACGTGCGGCCGAAGCCGAGCTGCGACCAGCGCATGACCACCGCGCCGCGCCCGATCCGGGCGAGGTTGCGCACGGCGTGGAAGGCGACCTGCGGGTCGTCGGCGCACGCCTGGACGCAAAGGTCCCCGCCCGAGCGGGAAGGGTCGATCGAGTCGCCCGCGAACGGCGGCAGCTCGACGAGCGCGGGGGTCGCGCGGCCGCGAGCCCGAAGCGGCCCTCGCCGTCCCGCTCGAAGAGCGTCGGCCCGAAGCCGAAGGTGACCGTCAGGCGCGAGGCGGGAAGACCGAGTGCCTCGCCGGTGTCTTCGGGTGGCGCCGCCGGGGTCGCCGCCTCGCCGACGGGGCGGCCGGCGCACATCTGCGCGGCGGCGGCCGTCCAGGCGCGCAGCAGCTCACGGAGCTCGCCGCGGTCCTCCGTGACGACGTCGAACGCGGCGAAGTGCAGCCGGTCCTGCGCCGGTGTGACGACCCCCGCCTGGTGGGCGCCGTGGAAAGGGACGGCAGCGGGCGACCCGGACGCGCCGTCGAGCACTCCCCTCGCCTCGATCCCGCCGAGGGCGATGCCGGCCCCGGCGACGCCGGCAGCTCCCAGAAGCGCTCGCCGGCTCAGGCGCGACGGCGTTCGACTCATCCCGCGACGACGACGGCGCCCACGCGCGAGAGAGGCTCGGCGAGCGCGTCGATCGCCCTGCTGAGCGCCCGCGTGTCCGCGGGGGTCAGCGCTGTGTAGAGGACGAAGCCGTCACCACGCCGGTACGGCGCCAGCGCCTCGTGGACGGCGGCGAAGCGCCGCTCGATCTGCCGCGCGAGCGCCGGCTCGCGCGCGTCGACGATCGGGCGCACCGAGTCAAAGGCGGCGCGGGCGCCCGCGACGTTCGCCTCGAAGTCGACGAGGTCGGTGTGCGAGTAGCGCTCCTCCTCGCCCGTGATCTTGGACTTCGAGACCTCGCCCAGCAGCTCGACCGAGCCGTTAGCGATCTGCGCCGGCTCGAGCTTCGCTGTCGGCACACGACGGTGCAACGACTTGACGTCGGCGAGCAGCTTCGCGCCGACGGGCGGGAGGCCGGCCGCGGAGCCGTGCACCCAGAGGCCCTGCTCGATGACGTGGAACCCCGACCACTGCTTCGGGGGCACGTCGCCCGCGCGGGCGTCGATGGCCGGGTCGAGGCCGCCAAAACTCTCGGCGACCGGCTCGATCCTCTCGTAAGGGACGCGGGCGCCGGCGTAGAGCTGCTTGGCTCGGACGACGTCGCCGACGGCCACCGCGTCGACGAACGTCTGCGTCTCGCGGACGAGCAGCGCCGTCTGTCCACGCACGTAGCGGCGGTACGTCGCCACTGCAGAGGTCGCGAGCGCGCTCGCCGCCGCCGACGCCCTGCCGGAGACGAGCAGCACGCCGCGCTCCGTCGTTCCGCCCGGGCAGAACGTGACGTATCGGCCCGGCCGAAGCGTCAGCGAGAAGCGGCCGGAGAGGCCCGGCGCAAGGTTCTCCACCTCGCCGAGAATGCGGTCGCCGTCGAGGATCTCGAACTCGCTCACCGCATCGGCCCCCTCGTTCGAGACCTCGAACGTCTTCGGCCCGGCCGAGAGCTTCAGCGAGGCCGGCTCACAGCCTCTGTCCGTGAGCTTGACCGCGATCGAATCCGAGCCACCCGCAGAGCCTTGCGAGGCGGCGCTCGTCGACTCGCCGCCGCACGCGGCAGCGAGCAATCCCACGGCCGAAGCCGCGAAGGCGGCACCCAGCGCGCGGCCGCGGCGCGTCATGCGCGCTGCTCCGTCGGCAGCGCAATCCGCTCGCGGCGCAGCCTGCGAAGGCGCCCGGGCCAGACGACGTAGACCAGCATCGGCACCGCGTAGAGCAGGTAGACGGCGACCTCGCCCACGTTGGGCCGCGGCTGAAGCCCGAGCATGCCGGTCAGGAGGGCCGAGCGCGCGCTCCCCGGCGCGACGAGCCAGCGCAGGTCGAGCGCCTCGCCCTGCAGCCCGTTCCACCAGCCGGCCTCGTGCGCCGTGTGCACGGCGCTCGCGGCCAGCCCGGCCGCCACGAGCACGAGCACGACTCCGGTGAGCCGGAAGAAGCGCGTCAGATCCAGCCGGATGCCGCCGCGGTAGATGCCGTAGCCGATAGCCACGGCCGCGAGCACCCCCAGCACGGCCCCGGCGCCGGCGACAACGGGGCTCGTCGAGGCGTCGAAGGCGGCGAGGAGGAAGACCGCCGTCTCGAAGCCCTCGCGGATCACCGCGAGGAACGCCGTCGCGACGAGCGCGAGCGCCGAGCCGCGTGCGAGGGCACTCGCCGCGTCGTGCTCGAGCGCGCCGCGAAGCCCGCGGGCATGACGCCGCATCCAGACGATCATCGTCGTCACGACCGCAACCGCCACGAGCGCGATCACCGTCTCGAGGCCCTCCTGCTCACGCTGAGGCAGGCTCCGGCTGACGAACTCGAGGGCGACGCCCGCCGCCGCGCAGATCAGGACCGCGAGCCCGACGCCGAGCCACATCCAGCGGAGCGCGTCGACGCGTCCGCGCTCGTGCAGGAACGCGGCGACGATGCCGACGATCAGTGAGGCCTCGACGCCCTCGCGAAGGCCGATGACGAAGGTTGGGAGCATGCGAGCGGTAAGTCGTACCTGACAGCCGTTGTAAGGTCAACCATACAAGCGGCCGTTCGCCAAGCCCCAGTGGAAACCGCCCGCAGCCTTTCGGATCCAGTGAGGTGCCGTCCTTGCCAGCGGCGGCCATCTGTGGCATATTTCGGATCCGAAATCGGAAAGGACGGACGCACGATGACACCGGTCGAGGCTCCTCCCAGCACAGAGTCGCTGCCGAGGCCCGAGAGCAGGCGCGAGACGCTGACGACGGCCGAGCTGAGCGAGTGCACCTGCCCGGAGTTCTGCGAGCGCGACCACGACCTCGATTAGCTCGCCGCAGCGACGGATTCATTCCGCCGCGGCACGACCACGCTCCTGGGAACGGGCCTTCTGCTCGAAGTCGTCATGGCTTCGGCGCAGCCGGAGCCGGACTTCGAGCAGGTGCTAGGCCGACTCTTCGGCCAGCTCGTCCGCCTCGGCGAACTCGCCGCCACCCGAGGTGACGAGCGTCGGCTTCAGGCCCTTCTCGATCGTCTCCTTCGTGATCACGCACTTGGAGACGTCCTTCCGGGACGGAAGCTCGAACATCACGTCGAGGAGCGCGTTCTCGATGATCGACCGCAGGCCGCGCGCCCCGGTCTCGCGCTCCAGCGCCTTGTCCGCGATCGACCAGAGCGCGTCGTCGGTGAAGTGGAGCTCGATCGAGTCGTACGCGAAGAACCGGTTGTACTGCTTGACGAGCGCGTTCTTCGGCTCGGTCAGGATCTGCACGAGGTCGTCGCGCTTCAGCTGGTGCACGGCCGAGACGACCGGCAGCCGGCCGATGAACTCGGGGATCAGCCCGAACGAGAGCAGATCCTCGGGCATGACCTCCGACAGGAGCTCGGACGACTCGGCGTCGTGCTTCGACCGCACGTCCGCTGAGAAGCCGACCGCGTTCTTGCCGATCCGCTTGGCGATGATCTTGTCGAGCCCGGCGAACGCGCCGCCGCAGATGAAGAGGATGTTCGTCGTGTCGATCGAGAGGAACTCCTGGTGCGGGTGCTTGCGGCCGCCCTGCGGCGGCACCGACGCGACCGTCCCTTCGAGGATCTTCAGGAGCGCCTGCTGCACGCCCTCGCCCGAGACGTCGCGCGTGATCGACGGGTTGTCCGCCTTGCGCGCGATCTTGTCGACCTCGTCGATGTAGATGATCCCGGTCTCGGCCTTCTTGATGTCGAAGTCCGCGGCCTGGATCAGCTTCAGGAGGATGTTCTCGACGTCCTCGCCGACGTAGCCGGCCTCGGTCAGCGCCGTCGCGTCCGCGATCGCGAACGGGACGTTGAGGATCCGCGCGAGGGTCTGCGCGAGATGCGTCTTGCCGCAGCCGGTGGGGCCAAGGAGCAGGATGTTCGACTTCTGCAACTCGACGTCGCCGTCCTCGCTGCCCATCTGGACGCGCTTGTAGTGGTTGTAGACCGCCACCGAGAGGGTCCGCTTGGCCTCTTCCTGCGAGACGACGTACTCGTTGAGCGCCGCGTAGATGTCTTTCGGGCGGGGGAGATTGTCGAGGTCGAGCGAGCTGGGAGTCGTCAGCTCCTCGTCGATGATCTCGTTGCAGAGATCGATGCACTCGTCGCAGATGTAGACCCCTGGACCGGCGATCAGCTTCTTCACCTGCCGCTGGGATTTCCCACAAAACGAGCAGAGAAGCTGCTCATTGCCGTCGCTCGCGCGCGCCATCAGTCTCCTTTTACCCCGGATTCGTCGGTCCGGCTAGGGCCCCGACAGCTTCACGCGGTGCATCGCGGTGTGTGATGACAGTGTCGATGATGCCGTACTCGACCGCTTCTTGGGGGCTCATGAAGAAGTCCCGCTCCATGTCGCGGGAGATCTTCTCGATTTCCTGGCCCGTGTGATGCGCATAGATTTCCTCCAGCCGCCGCTTGAGGCCGATCACCTCGCGGGCCTGGATCTCGATGTCCGTTCCCTGACCCTGGAACCCCCCCGAAACCTGGTGGATCAGGATTCGTGCATTCGGCAGCGCCATCCGCTTCCCTTTCGCGCCGCCCGAGAGAAGGAGCGAGCCCATGCTCATGGCGATCCCGACGCAGATCGTCTGGACGTCCGGCTTGATGAACTGCATCGTGTCGTAGATCGCCAGGCCGGCGTACACGGAGCCGCCCGGCGAGTTGATGTAGAGGTAGACGTCCTTGTCGGGGTCCTCCGACTCGAGGTGGAGAAGCTGGGCGATGATCAGGTTCGCGATCTGATCGTCCACCGGCGTGCCGAGGAAGACGATCCGCTCGGCGAGCAGGCGGGAGTAGATGTCGAAGGCGCGCTCGCCACGCGAGGTCTGCTCGACGACCATCGGGATTAACGGGCTCATGAAGTCTCCTTAGCTACCGGGGGTCCAGAGTTTCGGTTCGGTGGGCTGACTTTCCTTGTCCTTGTCGGGCGTCCAGATCGCGTCGCGCGCCTCGGCGAGCTCGACGGGGATCGGCTTCACCTCGGCGACCAGGCGGTCGAGCGCGTCGCGCAGGCGCAGGTCCTCGCGCAGCTCCTCGGCGCGGCCGGACTCGAAAATCCGCTCGATCACGGGCTCCGGCTCCTCGCCGGCCTCCTCGGCCTGCTCGCGGATCACGGCCTTGATGTCGTCGTCGGAGATCTGGATGCCGAGCTCGTCGGCGAGCGCCTCGAGCACCAGCTCGCGTGCGACGGACAGCGTCGCCTCCGCGCGCAGGCGCTGCTCGAGCACCTCGGGCGTCTGCCCGGTCACGGCCAGGTACGTCGCGGCGTCGATGCCGCGGGCTTCCAGCGACCCCGCGAGGCCGCGCAGCAGCTCGCGCGTGCGCGACTCGACGAGCGGGCCGGCCGCGTTGACGTCCGTCGCCCCGACCAGCGTGTCGGCGGCGTCGGCGCGGAAGCGGGCGTCGATCTCGTCCTCGAGCTGCTCGCGGAGGCGCGACTCGATGCTCGCGCGCAGCTCGGCCAGCGTGTCGAACTCCGACACGGACTTCGCCAGCTCGTCGTCCAGCGGCGGCAGCACCTTCTCCTTGATCTGGATCATCGTCGCGGTCACCGTTCTCGTCTGGCCGTCGGCGAGCTCGTAGGAGATCGGTTTCGTCTCCCCGGCTCCCATACCGACGAGCCCGCGCTCGATCTCCTCCACTAACCTTCCACCTCCGAGGTCGACGACGGTGGACCTCTGGCCCCGGCCCTCCTCGTCAACGAGGTCGATCACCACCGCGTCGCCGGGCCGGGCGGCGCGCCCGTCGGCGGGAGCGAGCTCGGCGGCGATCGTCTGCAGCAGCTCCAGCTCCGAGTCGACGAGCTCGGCGGGAACCTCGGCGTCGGCCCTCGGGACCTCGAGCGAGCGCCAGTCGGGGAGCGTCGGCTTCGGCTGCACGCCGAAGGTGGCGCTGAAGCTCCAGGGCTCCGAGTCGGAGGTCGGTAGCTGGTACTCGTACTGGGGCACCTCGATCGGCCGCAGGCGGGTGCCGGCGGCCGCGCTCCAGAACCAGTTGCCGATGTGGCTGTCGACGGCCTCCTGGTAGACGCGCTCCCTGCCCAGCCGGGAGAGCAGCACCTGCTTCGGCACCTTGCCCTGCCGGAAGCCGGGAATCCTGACGCTCTTGGCGAGATCCTCCGTCGCGTGCTCGACCGCGTGGTGCACGTCGTGCGAGGGGACGTCGACCCTGAGGCGGACTTTGTTGTCCCCGAGCTCCTCGACCTGCGAAGTCGCCTGCGGTGTCATTGGGCCATTCAAGCAAAGCCCGGCTCGGCTACGGCTGCCTGACGATCCGGCCGCGCGTGATCGCGAGCACGGGATGAGCGAGCCGGGACAGCTCGGTCGTGGCGTCACCGCGCACGGCCCAGAGGTCGGCCGGCGATCCGGGAGCGAGCCGACCGAGCCTCGGCAGGCGGAGCTCCTCCCCGGCCTTCGCCGTCGCCGCGCGCAGGACCTCCACCGGCTCGAGACCGGCGCGGCCCATGAGCTGCAGCTCCTCCACGTCCACGTCCTGCGGGATGCCGGGGTTGCCCATGTCGCTCCCGTACAGCAGTGTGCCGCCCGCGCCACGAATATCCGTGCGTTCGCCGACGGCGTCGGGGCACGCGAACGAAGGCGTGGCCGCGTGGACGGCGGCGGGCACGTGCAGCGTGCCGACGACCGGGATCCCGCGGCGCGCGAGCTCACGCATCGACTCAGGCCGGATCCGGTAGCACGGCGTGTGCGCGAGCTCGTCCACGCCGCCGGCAAGAGCGACGTCGACTCCGGCCTGCTCGAGCGCGTGCGCCGTCACGATGCGGCCGTGCCGGTGGGCCTCCTCGACGATCGCCCGAACCTCGGCGAGGGTGAGCATCGAGATGTGGACGCCGGCCACTCCGCCGTCCTCGAGCGCGATCTTGATCAGTGCGGCGCCCTTCGCCACGAGCCGCGTCACCGCGGCGCGCGCCGTCGCAGGGCTCGTCACGACGAGGCCGATGCTCGAGCCGGCGACGTAGCCTCGCTGCACCGTGAGAAGTGGGCCCGCCTCGATCGTCCGCGGGCGGCCGGGCGGCTCGAACGGCGGGCGGAGCGCGTCCTCGGAGATGCCGACGTCGCGGACCGTCATGAGGCCGTTCCGCGACGTCAGGGCGTCGCCCGGTACGTGCACGTGGAGATCGATCAGCCCGGGCAGGATCGTGGCGTCGCCCAGCGCGATCGTCCGCAGCGGTCGGCCCCTGACGGCGCCGACCTCGACGATCTGCCCGCCGCGAACCAGCACGCCGGCGTCGTGCAGCACTCGGGTGCCGTCGAAGACGCGATCCGCGGTGACGAGAGTGCCGCTGCGCGGGCGCGGCTCGCCTCCGCAGCCCGCCGCTAGGGTGACGACGATGGACGTCGCGACCGCGATCCGCACCCGGCGCACGCACAAACAGTACGGGCGGGAGCCGGTCGATCGAGCCACGCTCGCGGAGCTGCTCGACCTGGCGCGGTTCGCGCCGAACCACAAGCTGACGCAGCCGTGGCGCTTCCGCGTGCTCGGACCGGAGTCGCTCGCGCCGCCTCCAGGAGGTGGGCGGCGAGAAGGAGGCGGCGAAGCTCGGGCGCGCGCCGACGCTCGTCCTCGCCACGGCGAAGCTCGCCGGCGACCCGCTCCAGGACGAGGAGGACCTGCTCGCGACCGGCTGCGCCGTCTACGCGGTCCTGCTCGCCGCGCACGGGCGCGGGCTGGCGTCGTACTGGCGCACCCCGGCTGTCCTGCGCACGCCCCAGGGCCGCGCGGCACTCGGGCTCCCCGAGGACGAGCACGTCGTCGCGCTGATCCATCTCGGCCCGCCCGTGAGCGTGCCTCCGGAGAAGGAGCGCGAGCCGCCCCCGGTCGAGATCCTCCCCTGAGTCGCCCCCTGACAGGCCCCCTGACGGGCTAGGAGAGGATCTCGACGAGGTCGTCGTCGGCCAGGACGTGGGCGGCGCCGACGCGCTGCCCGTCGAACTTCGCCGACGAGCCCCAGACGCGGGCGCCGGTGCAGGCGGCCGCCAGCTCGTGATGGACCGTCGCTGCGGCGTCGACCACGGTCGCACCCGGGTCGAGCGCGGTCGGCTCCGCGTCCGTCTCGCCGGGGCGGCGGAGGAAGACGCGGATCAGGCCGGTCAGCCGCCACAGCTCGTCGCGGAGCGCGTCGAGGCTCTCGTCGTCCAGGACGGAGACGCCGACGGCGGGCAGGCCGAGCTCGCCGCCGATCCGCTCGACCGCATCCGGCTCCGCCTCGTCCAGCTTCGTCACCGCGACGATCGCGCGCCGCGCGATGCCGGCCGCCTCGAGCTCGCGCCGGACCGTCTTCAACCCGTCGAGCGGCGCCGAGACGTCCTGGCAGAGCACCATCGCGTCCGCGCCGCGGAGCACGCCGAGCAGCGCCCGGCCGCCGCCGCGATCCTCGTGGGCGCCCTCGATCAGCCCGGGGATCTCGACGAGCTGGACGAGCACGCCGCGCAGGCGCGTCAGCGCCGGCACGGGGCGGAGCGTCGTGAACGCGTAGTCGCCGGTCTTGATCTGGATCGACGAGAGCGCCTGCAGGAGCGACGACTTGCCCGCGTTCGGCGGGCCGACGACCGCGATCTGCGCCGCGCCCTCGCGGCGCACCTGCGAGCGAGTCGCGGTGCACGACCTTCTTGCGTACGCGCGACTCCTCGATCTGCGCGTTCACCCACTTCCGGATGTCGGCGTAGGGGCCGTTCCGGTAGTCGGGTAGCTCCGTGAGGATCGTCCGGAGCTCCTTGATCCGCTCTCCGCCGTCCTTGCCGACGAGGCGGCGCTTGATCACCTGCATCTGCGTGCGATGCGGCATGGGCATCGCGATCACCTTCCCTTTCGTTCAGTTCGTGCGGGAAGGCGCGCGCTCGCGGACGGCCTCGGTCGAGGCCTCGAAGCGCGTCCCTTTCCCGCCGCTCTCTCGGACGCCTGTGGTCGAGAGCGGCGGATCAGCCGTTGGTGTTCGAACTGGCTGAAAGCCAGGAAAGCTCACGATCGTTCATCGTCCGCTGAGGGTACCGCCTCGGCCGGCGCGCGTCATCCTCCCGGCGGACGATCCGGCGGCAGGCAGGTTTTCGCAACAATGGCTGCATGGAGCTCGCCGCCGGGATCGTCGTTGTCGCCGTGTCGCTCGTGACGACGGCGGTCGTGCTCGGCGTCTTCGTGTGGGCCGCGTTCAAGGACGGCGAGGAGGACAAGGCGCTCCAGGCGCGGCTCGGCATCCGCCGCCGGACGCGGCTGGGGCGGTAGGCGCGCCCCACGTGGCTGGTTCAGAACTGGGAGGGCCGCGGCCGCGTCACGACGCGTACACGCCCACGGTCACCGGCCGCGGGAGCGTGATCTGGTTCAGGAAGTAGTAGGTCGCCCGGGCGAGAACGCGCCAGGTGCGGAACCCCCACATGCCGGGGACGAGCGAGCTCGACGTCCCGTCTACCGGCTGAGCGCAGTTCAGCGAGATCCCGCTGCCCGCGCCCGTGGCGTGGCTGAACGCGCTGCTGAACGGGCCCTTCACGTACAGCATCGCCGTGGCCTCGGTCATACACCAGGACGGGCTGGTCACCCAGATGTTCCACGTGCCGTTGCCCGCGGGCATGTAGATATCGACGACGAAGTAGGGGCACGCAGCGCGATTGGCGTAGTCGGCGGTGACGCTGTTCGCGTACCGCTTGACCCCGTCGATCGAGACGCTGATCGTCTTGTCGGGCGCGATCAGCAAGCACGGATCGTTCGGCGGAAGCGGCGCCGCCTGCGCCCGGCCCCCGACGACAGCCACCGCGACGCAGCCGAGGACGATCCCCACCAGCAACAGTCGACCGAACCAGCTCATCGTCACGTGCCTCCCCTTTCGACGTCGTGCCCGATTTACTAGACGGTGGACGATCGGCGCCTCTTCCCGTACTAGAGCAGGGTCCAGGCCCGACATCGACTCGAGGACGACCACGATGGAATACACGTGCCTGGGGAACACGGGGTTGAAGGTGAGCCGACTTGGGCTCGGCTGCATGAGCTACGGCGACCCGACCACCCCGAACGCCCACCCGTGGGCGCTCACCGAAGACAAGGCACAGCCCTTCTTCCAGCAGGCCGTCGAGCTCGGCGTCACGTTCTGGGACACCGCGAACGTGTACCAGCTCGGCACCTCCGAAGAGATCGTCGGCCGCGCGATCACCCGCTACGCCCGCAGTGAGGACATCGTGCTCGCGACGAAGGTGCGGGGGAAGATGCACGACGGCCCCGGTGGAGAGGGCCTGTCGCGCAAGGCGATCCTCGAACAGGTCGACGCGTCGCTGACGCGGCTCGGGACGGACTACGTCGACCTGTACCAGATCCACCGCTTCGACCCGGACGCGCCGGTCGAGGAGACGATGGAGGCGCTCCACGACATCGTCAAGGCGGGCAAGGCGCGCTACATCGGCGCCTCCTCGATGTACGCGTGGCAGTTCGCGAAGCTCCAGCACGCCGCCGATCTCGGCGGGGGGACCCGGTTCGTGTCCATGCAGAACCAGTACAACCTGCTGCGCCGGCACGACGAACCGGAGCTGATGGCCATGTGCGGCGACATGGGGGTAGGCCTCGTGCCGTACTCCCCGCAGGGGAAAGGCCGCCTCGCCCGCCCGGCCGGCGAGCAGAGCCACCGCTCCAGCACCGACAAGGTCGTCCAGGCGTTCGACTCCCCGTATGACGAACCCGTCATCGACGCCGTGCAGAAGCTCGCCGAGTCACGCGGCGTCACCATGGCCCAGATCGCCCTGGCGTGGGTCTTGCGCAACCCGCTGGTCTCGGCGCCGATCGTCGGCGCAACCAAACCCCACCACCTACCGGAGGCGGTCGACGCACTCGGCCTGGAGCTGACGGACGAGGAGGTGCAGGAGCTCGAACGGCCCTACCAGCAGTACGGACCGTCGTGGTATTGACGGCAGGGACGAGCCCTTGGAACAGCGGGGGATGCGGGCGAGAGGAGTCGAACCTCCAAGGGGCTCGCGCCCCACCGGGACCTAAACCCGGCGCGTCTGCCAGTTCCGCCACGCCCGCGGACACGACTCAGGATAGAGCTGTCCGCCGCGGTTGCGGGCTTCGCCCGTGACCGCGTGCCGTTGGCTCGTAGCCGCGAATCCGATCGAAGTCGCAGCCGAAGGCGAGACTTCGATCGGAGGCTCCAAGGGGCTCGCGCCCCACCGGGACCTAAACCCGGCGCGTCTGCCAGTTCCGCCACGCCCGCGGACTCAGTTCAGGATAGATCGGCAGGCGCTTCCTGAGCCGCAGGCTCGGGCATCGGCGAGCGAGCGTCACGCGGCCAGTGCCGCGGGAGCGGGATCGAGCGCAGCCAGGGCATCGCCGATCGCCTCGGCGAGCATGTCCTCCGGCACCCGGGAGTAGAGCGGGCTTCCCGGCTCGGTCAGCAGCCGGTCGACGAGAAGCATCCCGCGGACGGAGACGGGCTGCGCTTCATCCTCCAACCGATCGTGCAACCGATGGACGAGGCCGAGGTGGCAGCGAATCGCGCGCGCGTTCAGAGGCACCGCCCCGGGAAGAGTTCCGCCTTGCACCTCACGCTCGATTCGGCGGAGGCTCTGCGCCAGCACGACCCGCAGCCGCGGGAGACGCGAGCTCGCCCGCACGCCAGCTGAGCAGCGCCGACGACGGACGCGGGGCGGCGCCCGAGAGCAGCCACTCGTCGGCCGTTCGACGCCGGCGCCCGAGCTCCAACGCCGCCCGCGCGGCCTGCAGCAGCCCCACGAGCACGAGGAGGAACGCGACGGCGAGGACCCACGGCCACTCGATCGCGGCCCCGAGGCCGATGGCGAGGACGAGCAGCGCGAGGGCGAGCTGCGGCACCGCGGCCGGCAGCGGACGCGCCGGGAGCTCGGCGTCTCCTGCCGTGCGCCCTTGAAACAGTAGGGCTGAGAGATTCCTCATACCGTCACGGTAGAAGGAGCGGCCTCAAGGGCGTGTCAAGATCGCAGAGCTCGGCCTCAAGAAGCGCTCAAATGCCGAGCAGGCGCTCGGCGAGCGGCTAGGAGCGCGCCCAGACCACCGCGCCGCCTACGAGGGCGGCGGCGGCGCCGACGACGATCAGCGCGATGCCGAGGGCGCCGAGGCCGTCTTCCCCATCTCCGCGGGTCGGCGGGGCCGCCCGCTCAGACGTCGTCCGAAAGACGTAGATCGCCTCGCTCCGGCCCAGCGGGTCGGGGTTCCCGAGAAAGGCGCTGTACTGCGCCACCCGCGCGGTGCGCGCGAGCGTCTCCACCGTGCGCTCGAGCGCACCGCGGCCGCCCACGCCCGCGGGCAGGCGCAGCAGTTCGGCCGGGACGAAGGGCGTCGCAGTCAGCCGCACGCGGGGCGCGCTGCCGGGCACGTCGTACGTCGCCTCGAGCGGCCGGCCGCCGCCGAGCACGACGTCCACCGGAACGCGACGGCTGTCCGACACGATCTCACCCTCGACGCGCAGCGGCGCCTCGACGCGGACCGTGCGGGATCCGATCGGAGCGGCGATGTGGGCGAAGACGTCGCGCTGTCCGCGGGCGACCGCTGCCAGGATCGCCGCGAGCTCGCGCGGCCGGCCGACCCCGGCCGGCACCTTCATTGCGACACCGGTGGTATTCACGAGCCGTACGCGGGAGGCGCCGCCGATCCTCCTCAGGCTCACATCCAGCGGCAGGTACGGGGCGGCCTGCGTCACGCGGAGATCGGCTCGCACCGCCAGCAGCTCGCGCCCGGGCGAGAAGCCCTGCCAGAGGAGGGCGCCGGCGCGCAGGCCCGGCTCGGAGGCCGTCCCCGCGGCGGACCGGACTGCCGTGACCGGAGCCCGGATCGCCAGCACGTAGTCCCCGAGCCCGCGCACGAGCAGCCGCTGCACCACGGTCACCGAGACGGGACGGCCGCCTGCGCCGAGCCGGGCCTCGACCCGCTGGCTGCTGCTGATCCGACCGGGCCAGCGAACCTCGTCCACGGTCGCACGCGAGGTCAGGGGCGGGATGGACGTCGGCGCCCGCACAGGTGAGGGGAGCAGCACCAGGTGGTCGACCGCGTACGCGGACGGCGCGACTGCGGCGACCGCGCCGGCCCCGAGCGCCGCGCAGGCGAGCTCAGCGAACCTGCGGGACAACGGGCAGCGTCCGGCTGAGCGGATCGTCGCGCACGGGCCGGAACGTCATGTCGTGGAAGCGCGCGAAGTAGACGTCGTCGTCGACGACGCCGTCGTGATTGCGCCGGTTGAAGCCGCGCTCGTCGCCGTTCGCTCCTCGCACGGTCACCTCCTCGAGCGCGGCGAGCACCTTCCTCCGGTCGGTCGAGCCGGCGTAGTCGACAGCCGCCGCGAGCACGCGGACGAAGTCGAACGCGTACATCGCCATGTCGGGCGGCTGAACGACCGGTCTCCCGGCCCGCGTCGTGACGCCCACGCGGTCGACCCCGAACTCGCGCACGTACGCGCGCTGGAATGCGTAGAAGAATCCCGGGCCGAGCTCGGCGGTCATCCGCCCGGCCGCGACCGTCATCCCGTCGATCCAGTCGGGATGGTCGGCCAGCTGCTGTCGGATGAGCGGACTCTCGCCCGAGGGCGGAACGAAGAACGGGACGTCCCAGCCTGCGCTGCGCGCGGCGGTCAGCGCGGCGGCGATCGTCGCCGGCTGCGCCCACACGAGCAGCCCGGTCGCGCCGGCCCGCCTGGCGCGCAGGATCTGCGGCGACACGTCGAGCGCCGTCGACGGGAGCGTGATACGCGCCGCGACCGCCTCCGGGTTCGAGCCGAACGCCTTCGCGAGCGCCTTGCTCCCCTCCTGGCCGTACCCCGAGTCGTCGACGAGCAGGGCGAGCTTCAACCCCTTCGGGATGGTGTACTCCGCCAGCCGGAAGGCGATCCCCCGGTCCGTCGGCGCGATCCGGAAGACGTTTCGCCGCGTGTCCGGGTCGACCAGCTCGATCCCGCCCTGATACGCGATCCCGATCGGGACGTTCCCGTCCCGGGCTGTCCGCCACGACGCGTCCACGCCCGTCCCCTCGTCGACGATCGCCAGCGCGCCGTCCTGGACCGCTCCGCGCACGTTGCGGGCGGCGCGGGCCGGCGAGAGGGCGTTGTCCATCTTCTCGACGCGGATCGTGTACCGCTTGTCGCCGGCCACGATCCCCCGCCGGTTCGCCTCGTCGGCGGCGAGCTGCGTGCCGCGGGCGATCGCCTCGCCGAGCTGCGGCGTCCGCGAGAACGGGGCGTTCACGACCACGAGCAGCGAGCCGCCGTCCTGCTTCTCCGAGCTGCCGCAGCCGGCGAGCACAGCAGCTGCGACGGAGGCGACGAGAAGCGGGAAGGCGCGGCGCACGGGCAAGACCTTAGAGACGTCCGTCGCCGAGGTACGCACGTCGCACCTCCGGATCGGCGGACACCTGCGCGGGAGCGCCGGCCGCCACGACCCGGCCGGCCGCGAGCACCAGCACGTGGTCGGCGTTCGCGACGACGCGCAGGTTGTGCTCGACGAGGAGGACGGCGAGGCCGTCGGCGCGGAGGCCCTCCAGCAGGCCGACGAGGCGGTCCACCTCCTCGGCGCCGATCCCCGCCGACGGCTCGTCCACGAGCAGGACGCGCGGGCGCGCCGCGAGCGCCGACGCGATCATCAGCGCCCGCTGGTCGGCGGCGCGAAGCTCCCCGGCCGGGACGTCGGCTGCCCACGCGAGCCCGACGCGGTCGAGCGCGTCGCGCGCCCGGCCTCGCACCCGGTCCGCCGCCGCCCGCGCGCGCGGCGTGGCGAAGAGCGCGCGTGCCGGTCCGATGTCCCGCTCGCCGACCGCGGCGCCGACGCAGGCGTTCTCGAGCGCGGTCGAGGCCGGGAAGACGGCGGTCGCCTGGAGCGTGCGCACGATCCCGCGCTGCGCACGCCGCTCCGCGTCGAGCGCCGTGACGTCCTCGCCGTCGAAGACGACGCGACCCGCGTCCGGCGGCAGGGATCCGGCGAGGAGCCGCAGCGCAGTCGTCTTACCGGAGCCGTTCGGGCCGACGACCGCGACGACCCGTCCGGTCGGGAGCTCGAGCGACATGCCCTCGAGCGCCGTGAAGCCGTCGAAGCGCTTGGCGAGGCCAGTCGCCTCCAGGACCGGCGTCGATTCCGCCGCCGGGAGCGGCGGAGGCACGGCGCCTGGTCCGCGCGGCCGGGCGCGGGTACGCGGGAACAGCCGCCGCCGCAGCTCCGGCAGCAGGCCCTGGCCGCCGAGGCCGAGGACGACGAGGACGAGCACCGCCGCGACCATCGGGTCGAAGCGTGCGGTTTCGGTGCCCTCGGCGGCGCCCACCAGGTGTCCCACCTTGGCCACGAGGAGATAGACGCCGAGGCCGACGGCCGGGCCGAGCGCCGTCCGCGAGCCGCCGAGCAGGACGGCGACGAGGAGCTCGAACGAGAGGAACGGCCCGAACGCGTTCAGGTCGGCGACGCCGGCGAGGTCGACCGCGAGGGCCCCGGCCAGGCCGCCCACCGCGGCCGAGCCGACGAACGCCGCGAGCCTCAGCCGGCGGATCGGGGCTCCGAGCGCCGCGGCCGCGGCGGGGCGCTGGGCCGCCGCCGAGAGCCGGATCCCGTACGGCGCTCTCGCCAGCGCCACGAATGCCAGTGCCGCGAGCGCCAGCAGCGCCAGGGCGAGCTCGTAGTGCCAGACGGCGCCGAGACCGTTCTCGAGCACGAGTCCCTGTGAGCCCCCGGAGATGCGTGGGAACGCGGCCAGCGCGATCGCCACGAGCCACGTCAGCAACCAGGTGCTGACCGCGACGAACACGGGCCGGAGGCGCACGAGTCCCGCGGCCGCGACGAAGCCGGCCAGCGCCGCGGCCGCCGCGCCGAGCGGCACCGCGGCGACCGCGGGCACTCCGGTCCGCACGCGCAGCAGCGCGGACGCGAAGCCGCCGATCGCCATGAAGGCGCCCTGCCCGAGCGACGGCATGCCGCCGATCCCGACGACGAAGCCGAGCGCGGTCGCCGCGAGCGCGAGCTGGATCTTCTCGGCGGCCGGCGCGGCGTCGACGCCGGCGAGCGGCGCCAGCGCCAGCACGAGGAACGCCGCCGCCGCGGCCGTCGCGGCCGGCCGCCACGCGCGGCGCGCGTCGCCCATCCCCACACGCAGCGCGGCGACGGTCATTCCACCGTCTCCACGGCGGCGCCGAGCCGCCTCGTCGCGATCCAGATCAGTGCGAGCCCGAGCGGGAGCACCTCGCGCCACGACGGCCCGAGCTCGTGGCCGAACACGGGGAGGCCGGCGATCGCCGCCTCGACCACGCCCAGGACGAGCCCTGCCCCGAACGCGAGCCGCAGCGAGCCGAAGCCGACCACGAGCGCGGCCACGAGGCCCTTGACGCCGAGCAGCGTCGCCGTGTCGACGGAGAACGTCCCGCTCGGCGCCGCGACCACGGCCGCCACCGCGGCGACGCCCCCGGCGAGCCCGAACGCGAGCGCGACGAGCCGCTCGACGGGGATGCCGACGACCAGTGCGCCCTCGCGGTCGTCCACGATCGCCGCCAGCGCTCGCCCGGCCTTCGTCCGATCGAGCGCACGCTCCGCCAGGACGGCGAGCAGCAGCGCGACGGCGATCACGAAGAACGCGCGCACGGGGATCGAGGCCCCGCCGAACCGGATGTACCCACCGTGCGCCACGTCGCGGAAGGGGATCGGATCGGGGAAGACGTACCCGGGCCGGTCGAAGACCGCGGTCAGGCCGCTGCGGAGGGCGAACGCGACCGCAACCGTGGCCGCGACCCACCCGACGGTCGAGCCGCGGGCGAGGTACGGCTGCACGGCGAGCAGGTAGGTCAGCCAGCCAGCGCCGACGCACGCGGCAAACCCGACGGCCAGCCCGAGCGCGAAGCGGCCGCCGCCGACGCTCGCCTGCGTCACCGGCCCGGTCCCGGCGACGACGGCCAGCGTCACGAAGACCCCCAGGCCGACGAGATCGCCGAGCGCGAAGTGGACGACCCCCGTCAGCCGGTAGACGACCGAGTACCCGACGGCGACGAGGCCGTACACGCCCCCGGCCGCAAGCCCCGTGACGAGCACCTGGAGGGCGAGGTCCACGCGCGGACGCTAACCGACGCCGTCGCCCGACTCGGGGAGCCGGAGCCGGAAGATCGCGCCGCCGCCGGATGCGTTCTCGGCCTCGACGTTGCCGCCGTGCGCCTCGGCGACGTGTCGCACGATCGCGAGCCCGAGCCCAGAGCCGGGTGTCCCCCTCGCCGAGGCCGAGCGGTAGAAGCGGTCGAACACGAGCGGCAGGTCGGACTCGTCGATGCCAGGCCCGTGGTCGCGCACCTCGACCACGCCGCCGGCGACGTGCACCTCGACGGGCGCCCCCGCCGGGCTCCACTTGACGGCGTTGTCGAGCAGGTTGAGGACGGCGCGGCCGAGCCGCTCCGGCGTACCGCGGACGACGCTCGGCTCGAGGCTCGCCTCGACGGCGATTCCGGGGGCCCGCCGCGCCATCCGCTCGATCGCGTCGGCGACGATCTCGTCGAGGCGCACGTCCTCGACCTCGTCCGGCGGCCCGCCGTCGCGGGCGAGCTCGATCAGATCGTCGACGAGCCCGGAGAGCTCGTCGACCTGCCCGAGCACGTCGCGGGCGATCGCCTCGCGCTCCGCAGCGGGGATGCCGTCCGTCCGGAGCACGAACTCGAGGTTGGCGCGAAGGCTGGTGAGCGGGGTTCGGAACTCGTGCGACGCGTCCGCGACGAGGCGCCGCTGCGCGGCGACCGAGCGGTCGAGCGCGGCGAGCATCTCGTTGAACGACGCTCCGAGCCGTGCAACTTCGTCCGTGCCGCTCTCGTCCAGCCTGACCCCGAGGTCGCGCGTCCGACCGATCCGGCCGGCCGCTTCGCTCAGCCGGCGCACCGGCGCAAGCGCGGCGTCCGAGACCCACGAGGCGACGAGCAGCGCGAGCACGACTCCGCAGCCGGCGAGCAGGAGGAAGAGCAGCCGCACGCGCCGCAGCGTCGCCCGCTCCGACGCATCCGACCGCGCGACCTGGACGGCGAGTCCCTCCCCGGCGCGGCTCGTGTAGACGCGGAGGTGCTGGTTCGAGACCGACGCGGCCCGGACAAACGCGTGCCGCGTGCCCGCCGCAACCTCGCGCGCGTCGGCGCCCGCCGGGAGGACGAGGGCCTGATACGGCGGCCGCCGCGTCTTCCCCTGCCGGTCCACCGATTGCACGTACTCGCCGGGCGCCGCGACGAGCGGGAGCGTCTCGCCCGCCGACCCTGCGGCGACCGCGGGCACCAGCACCGCCGCTCGTTCCCGGAGCGCGCCGTCGGCCCGCTCGTAGAGCTCGCGCCGGACGATCGCGTAGGCGGACGCGGCGATCAAGACGCTGACGACCGCCGTGCCGGCGGTCGCGACGAGGACGACGCGCCGGCCGAGGCTCACGGTTCCTCGCGTAGCGCGTAGCCGTAGCCCCGCACCGTCTGCAGCAGGCGCGGCTCCCCACCCGCCTCGGTCTTCCGCCGCAGGTAGCCCACGTAGACCTCGAGCGAGTTCGAGAGCGGCCCGAAGTCGTAGCCCCAGACGGCCTCGAAGATCTCCGAGCGCGACAGCGCCTTGCGGGGATTGGCGAGGAAGAGCTCGAGCAGAGCGTGCTCGGTGCGCGTCAGCCGCAGCTCGCGCCCGCCGCGGCGCACGCTGCGCGTGTCAGGGTCGAGCGAGAGGTCGGCGAAGCGAAGGATCCGAGCCCCCGGATGGGACCGGCGCAGCAGGGCGCGGATGCGCGCGAGCAGCTCGTCGAGCTCGAACGGCTTCGTCAGGTAGTCGTCCGCGCCGGCGTCGAGCCCGGCGACTCGGTCGGCGACCTCGCTCCGCGCCGTGAGCACCGAGGATCGGCGTCTCGACGCCGCGCGAGCGAAGCGTCCGGCAGACCTCGAGCCCGTCGGGCTCGGGCATCAGCACGTCGAGGACGATCAGGTCGTACCCGCCGGAGAGGCCGCGCTCGAGCGCCTCGTCGCCGCGGGCGGCCGACTCGACGTCGTAGCCCTCGTGGGCGAGTACCCGTCCGAGGGCGTCCCGGACGGCCGCCTCGTCGTCGGCGACCAGCACCCGCATTCGACGTAGTCTCGCCGGAAAAGACGACGGCCGCGCAGGGGAGCACGGCCGCCGAGGTACGTCCATGGGAAGTGAGGACAGTCTCTCGCGCCACCCTGAGGGCAACCTGAGAGGCCGATAAGAATCCGATAAGAATCGAACGGCGCGGCAAGCCTCCCGCGGGTGCGACTGGGTTAGGATCGCGCCCCGTGAGGAGCATGGTCAGCCGCAAGCCCGGATTGGCGCTGCTCGCCGCCCTCGCGGCCCTCGCGCTGGTGTCGTGCGGCTCCGACAAGGCGGGCGAGTCGGAGTCTTCGAGTCCCGAGGCGAAGGCGGCCTGCGAGGGCTCCGCGATGTCAGGCGACCCGAAGCTGCCCGCGAACTTCCCGAAGCTCGAGCAGGCGACGTACGTCTCGTCCGAGCCGACAGGCCCGACCCAGATCGTCGACGGCCACTACGACGGCTCGCTGCAGGATGCCCACGACGAGTACATGAAGGAGCTCCCGGCGAACGGGTTCGAGATCCTCTTCGACGAGATCGAGGAGCACGACTCCGAGGTCTCGTGGAAGGGCAGCGGCCGCACCGGCCAGGTCGCCCTGCGCGAGGAATGCGGCGAGGACGGCCGGATCTACCTCCACATCACCAATCGCCCCGAATAGCCTGGGCGATCAGTTGAGCCGGGCGAGCAGCCGGTCCGCTCGCTCCCAGTAGGCGGCGCGGGCGCCCGGGGTGTCGTCGAGCACGGAGAGGTGCGTCGCGACGAACGCACCCTGCGAGCGGACGACCTGGTAGCTGAGGTCGGGGTACGGGAAGCCGCTCGCCGCGAGCTGGGTGACGAGTTGGTTGACCCCATGGGTGCCGACGACCTCGTCGCGGTCGCCCGAGAGCATGACGACCTTCGTCCCCTTTCGGATCGTCCCCAGGTCGTGGAGCGGGTCCATGCTGCCGGCCGGGAAGACGGAGAGGATCGTCCTCGGCACGGGCCCGACCCCGTGCGCGAGCGCGGCGTAGTCCATGACGAGGCGGCCGCCGCGCGAGTAGCCGATCGCGAGAACCGGCGCGTCGGTTCCGAGCCGCTGCCAGCCGAGGCGCGCACCTCGGATCAGGTGGTCGAGCGGGCGCGGCGCGGCGGGGTAGAGCTCGAAGCGCGGATAGAGGACGGCGTTCCCTTCGGCGGCGAGGTGCTCGAGCCAGGCCCGGTGGTGGAAGGGCGTCGTCTCCCGCTGGTCGCCCAGGCCATGGACGAAGAGGACGACGTGCTTCAGGTCGCCGTGGGCGGGGCGGAAGACCCAGACACGGTCGGCGCCGCGCCCGTAGGACGTCTCTGTCACGTCGGCGGCCGGCGCGCCGTCGCCCCGCCCGTACACGACCGCCGCAGCCGCGAGCGCGAGCCCGCCGAAGAGCGCAGCGAGCGCGATGCCGAGGCGTGGGCTCATCGCTCCTTCAGACGGGCGTGCGCCGGGAAGGTTCGCGCCTGGGCGCCTCCTTAACGCTCACGCAACGAAAGCGGTAATGGCCTATTTGCAGGGAGATCGTGTCGCATGCCGCCGCCGAATGGTGCCGTGGCCGCCGTTCCGCGACCCGCCATTAACCCTCTTGCGTCTCGCGCGACAGCGGCACCAGTCCGTAAGCTCAGAGCGTGTCGATCCTGCTCGAGATCGCAGCGCGAGCCGACGTCCCTGTCGAGGGAGTCGTCCGCGTCCTGACACGCGAGCCGGTCGGCGAGGACATCAGGCAGCGGGTCCTCGACGTCTTCGACGAGCTCAGCCCGGCGCAGACGCGTGCGCTCGAGCGGTTCGCGCTGGCCGCGGTGCTCGACGCGGTGCCGCCGGAGGTCGAGCGCGCCGAGGTGGTCCGCGTGGAAGGCACGGCGGCTCCGGCGGCGATCCACGCGCACGAGATCGTCGAGGCTGGTGACGCGCAGGAGCAGGACGTGCTGGCGCTGCGCCTCGTCTTCCTGCTGGAGGAGCTGGTCGTCACGATCAGGGAGCTGAAGAGCGAGAGCCACCGGGAGCAGCAGGAGCGCGTGGACGATCTCGCGATGCTCGTCGAGCTGATCACGACGGGCTGGGAAGGAATCGACCAGCGGCTCGCGCGCCTGGAGCAGCTGGTCGAGCGCGAGGGCGCCCCTGAAGCAGCGCCCTCGTCGGAGGACGAGCCGCCTCCGCCCGCGGTGCTGCTCGGCGCCGTCGCCGCGAAGCCCGAGCGCGCCGAGGCCGAGCGCGCCGAGCCGGAGCACGAGGAACCCGAAGAGCGGGAGCCCGAGGACAGGGAGGGACAGGGAGCCGGAGTACGTGGAGTACGACGAGGAGGAGTTCCCTGAGCCCGCGCCCCGGATGCACTGGCCCGGCTACGTCGCGGTCGCCACGCTCTTCGTCGCCGCCGTCGTCGGCCTGCTCGCCCTGCTCGGCTTCCTGCCCTCCCTCGCCGACCTCTCGGATCTCCTACCGGACCGGGCGAGCCCGAGCTCGGCAGTCGCCAGCACCGCCGACCTCCCCCTCGTGCACCCGCCGGGAGCAACGACCGCTTCGAGCACGCAGACCGGAGCGGCGGTCGCGCCGCCGCTCACCGGCACCGGGGCCACCGGCGGGACGACGACCCAGAGCGCGACGACCCAGAGTGCGACGACGCAGAGCGCGACGACCAAGAAGACGACGACGCAGAGCCCGACGACGCAGAACGCGACGACCCAGGGCGCGCGGACGACGCCGCGAACGACCGACGCAGTACGGCGAACGACGCCGGCAAACGACTCACACGACGCCGACGACCCCGACCACGCCGAGAACGACGCCGTCCCGCGTGCCGGCCACCATCCAGCCGGCCCGCGACTGGGTGTGGGCGCCGGCCCCGTCTGCGGCCTACTACGACATCCAGTTCCTCCGCGAGGGCAAGCTCATCTACCGCACGCAGACGAACGGGGCGAAGCTGACGCTGCCGCCTTCGGTCACGTTCCCGCCGGGCAACTACCGCTGGGTCGTGCGACCGGGCATCGGCCCACGCGCCGCCAACCGGTTCGGACCGACCGTCGTCGACTCGAGGTTCTCGGTCACCGGTTGAGCCGTCGAGGGAGTAGATTTGCGCCGGTGAGCTTCGCGGTGCCTGCGGATGCGTACGACCGCTTCATGGGCAGGTACTCGGTGTTGCTTTCGCCGCAGCTCGCCGACCTCGCCGGGATCTCAGGCCGGCCAGAGGGTCCTCGACGTCGGCTGCGGCCCCGGCGCGCTCACAGCCGAGCTGGTCGCGCGGGTCGGGCCTGCCTGCCGTGTCGGCCGTCGATCCCTCCGAGCCGTTCGTCGCGGCCGCTCGCGCGCGCAATCCGACTGTCGACGTGCAGCAGGCGTCCGCGGAGCAGCTGCCGTTCCCGGACGAGGCGTTCGACGCTGCCCTGGCGCAACTCGTCGTCCACTTCATGTCGGACCCGGTTGCAGGAGTGGGGGAGATGAGCCGGGTGACGCGGCAGGACGGCGTCGTCGCGGCCTGCGTCTGGGACCACGCCGGCGGTCAGGGCCCGCTCAGCCTGTTGTGGGAAGCAGCGCGTGACCTCGACCCGGAGGTTGAGGACGAATCTCGGCTCGTCGGCGCCCGTGAAGGCGACCTGGCGCAGTTGTTCGAGTCGGCGGGGCTGCACGAGGTCGAGGAGACGGCGCTGTCTGTGAGCGTCGAGCACCCGAGCTTCGAGGAGTGGTGGGAGCCGTTCACGCTCGGCGTCGGCCCGGCAGGCTCGTACGTGGCCGGGCTCGAACCGGAGCGCCAGGCGCAGCTCCGCGAACACTGTCGCGCAGCGCTCCCCGACGCACCGTTCGTGCTCACAGCGCTGGCCTGGACGGCTCGCGGCCTCGCGTAGCGTCCTGGTCGGGATCACCGATGCCTCCCGCAAGAGCGGTTTATGATCGACCCGTGGCGGAGTGCCGGCTCATCCGGGGCGGGGCGAGCTTCCACGGCAAGCAGGGCCTCGACTATTTCTCCGGCGTCTCGGCCGAGAGCACGGGCGCGAAGGCGATCTGTATGCATCTGCTGGACATCCCGCCCGGTGCCAGCGCGAAGCCGCACTATCACGAGGCTCACGAGACCGCGATCTTCGCGCTCGAAGGCACGACCGAGATGCGGCACGGGCCGAAGCTCGAGCATGTGATGCGGATCGAGGCGGGCGACTTCGTCTACATCCCCGCCGGCGTTCCCCATCAGCCGTACAACCCGACCGACAGCCCGGCCCGCGCCGTCATCGCCCGCACCGATCCCAACGAGCAGGAAAGCGTCGTCCTGCTCGGGGAGACGGAGACGGCCTGAGGCCGCCCGGCTCTCCTCCGACCGAGAACGAGGCGGACACGCGAGGAGCCTCGCCATGGGCCGGCGTTCAGTTCCCATGAAGCTTGCACGACCGTGCTTTGTGGGCGTCCGTCGCGGATAGCGTTCAGGAGCGATGCGGGACTCTGACTCTTTGGAGGCTGCCCTCGAGCCGCCGATCATCTATCAGCACCCCTTGGCGTATCTGCTCGGCCTGGAGGGGATCGCCCTGCTGCACGCGTTCGCGGGGGAGTATGACCGCGACTTCACCATGGCCCGCTTCAACGAGATCCGTGCGCTGCTGGATGCCGTCGAGGAGCTGGGCGACGGGGTGACGGTGGAGCCGATCTTGTCGACAGAGGGGTACGGCAGCTGGGCCGAGTTCTACGACGAGCCGGGAAACCAGCTGATCGACCTCGAGCAGCCGATCGTGCGGGAGATCCTCGACGGGCTGCCGCGAGGGGTCGCACTCGACGCGGCCTGCGGCACCGGCCGCCACAGCGCCTATCTCGCGTCGCTCGGCCACGTCGTGATCGGCGTGGACAGTTCAGACGCGATGCTGGCGCGCGCTCGCCTGAAGGTCCCCAACGGTGAGTTCCACGAGGCCGACCTGCACGACCTGCCGTTGCCCGACGACCACGTCGACCTGGTGGTCTGTGCGCTCGCCTTGATGCACGTCCCGGACCTCGAGCCTGTTCTGGCTGAATTCGTCCGGGTCTTGCGTCCGGGCGGCAGCCTGGTGATCTCGGATTGGCGCTCCCTGGTCAAGGAAGTCGCCCTACCCGTGGTCAAAGCCAGACCCGACGGGAGCCTTGGCTACATGCCGACCAAGAGTCGGCTCACCAGCGAATATCTTGCGGCTGCACTCCCGCTCGGCCTCCAGGTGCGCAGGTGCGAAGAGCCCCGAGTGCCGTTCCCGCTCGTCGATGACAACGGCTGGCCCGACGGGGTTCCAGAGCCAGATCATGTCCCCGGTGCCCCGCCGAACATCTGGGCGCTGCACCATTGGTGCGTCGCCGCGGCCAACGCTGCGTATCACGGCAAGCCCTCCTCCATCATCTGGCACTTCCAACTCGGCCAAAGTCTGCCCTCGGGTCGATAGCCGCGACGACCATCGCCTAGGCCGGCGTTCAGGAATGTCCGCTGGACGGTCTGGCTGGTCTACCGAGCGCGCGAGGGCGGAAGCCCGAGCAGAGGAGATCCGCGCGCTTGATTCGGTCGGCCTCGACCGAACAGTACAGGTGGTGCTCGACGAGATACGGCTCGCCTTCCTCGACTCCGTGAATACGGTACGAGATGTGGAGCCTGTCCTCTACTTCGTCGGTCTTCGCATCGATCACGTTCAGTTCTGTCGAGTCTGCGAACCACGCCGCGATCAGCGACGCCGTTTCGACCGCGCCCGACCGCTCCCTGAGTCCCGGCGGGACGAGGGCGCGGAACTCGACATCGTCTGCAAAGCACGCGGCTATTGCAGTCGCGTCCTGCGCTGAAACAGCGTCGATCAACCGAGCGCCCAGCGACGTGGCCACAGCGTGAAGCCTACGCCGCTCGCCGCTCAGCCGGGAGCGTCGGGAGCGTCCGAGCCACGCCAGGCTCTACCGCGCGCGCGTAGGGGCGACCATTGCGGGCGTGGGACGGGCTTGGCCCGGTCATCAGTCCAGGCTATTTCTCAGCGGAGCACGCAACAGCGCGTCTGCCGCGCCAGTGCTCGGGAATGCCCCCCGAAGCGTTGGGGGGCCGTCCGATGCGGGCCTCGTGCCCGCAAGTGCCGGGTGGTTCATCCTGAACGCACGGCACGGACGCTGGTTCCACAAGCCCGGCCGCGGCGACAGCATCCCGCTCACCGGCTGCAACGAGTACGAGGTCGAGACGTTCTTTCCGATGCTCGGGATGTCGATCCAGGCGCTCTCGCTGGGGAACCGAACTGCACGTATCACTGGGAGACCGAGCAGGAGGACTTCTCGTGCTCTCGGGGGAGGCGCTGCTGATCGTCGAGGGGCAGGAGCGGCCATTGAAGGAGTGGGACTTCGTCCACTGCCCGCCGAAGACGCGGCACGTCTTCGTCGGCACTGGCGACGGCCCGTGCGTGATCCTCGCCGCGTCGTCGCGCCAGTTCCAGAAGGACGGGCCGTGGGGCTTCCATTCGGTCGACGGGACGGCCGGTCGCTACAACGCGTCGTCTCCAGAGGAGACACAGGACGGTAGCGTCGCGTACGCACGGTTTCCGCCGGCGCAGGAGACGCGCTACCTTGGCGGCTTGCTTCCGGGCGACTAGCCGCGGCCGATGATCTCGACGCGGTAGCAGTAGGTCGCCTGGGCCAGTATTCGGGAATGTCCCCCGACGAGCCGTCGAGCCTTCAGGGTGATGTGCGCTCTACGACCCGCATCGTCACGAGGCGGGTGAACGTCGTGCCGTCGATCTGGAACGAGTAGCAGCCAGTCTCGCGAAACAGCGTGACGGAGGCGAGGAAGCGCCACGACCCTTGGACTCCGTTCTTCTCTCCTGCCTTGAAGCGCAATTCGCGCAGGTGCTGTCCGTAGACCTTGGCGAACTGCACGGGCGTGCTTCCGTCTATCTGCGCCGCGCGCACGAGCATGGGTCCCGTATAGGCCCGCGACACGAACCAGGGCGTCTTCTGTCCGCGCCAGCCGAGTGCGTCCGCCGCGGAGTGCTCAATCGAGATCACTCCGGCGGGAGAATCGCCGACGCTCATCAGGAATACCGGTTTCGCTCCGTTGAGCGGTCGCCCGATCGAGGTAGCAAGCGACGCATCAGCGACCGGACACTCACCCGCAGGCGCGACGACTGGAACGTGGAGCGGCCGGTGCAATCGGCTCCAGTCGAAGCCTGGCCCCGCAGCGGCAGCGGTCGACGCCAGAACCAAGCCAGCCACGACGAGTGAAACGCCGTGCTTCACGATCGCGAATTCTACGACCTGAGGGTCACAAACGCCGCCTGCGCGAGAGTGCTGTCGCCCGACCGCCAGACACCCCAACACGTCGTCACCTCGACGACGCGAATGGCCCCGGGTGGAGTCGAACCACCGCACGCAGCTTCGAAGGCTGCCGCTCTGTCCGCTGAGCTACGGGGCCGGACCGAGTTCCTCGATCGTCCAGCCGGAAGGGTAGCTTCGCCTCCGGAGCGACGTCCGCAGCCGCGGCCGCCTTCTCGGCGGCAGCCGCCGCACGACCGCTGAGCGCGCACGCAGCGCTCCCTCCGCCGCGCGGCGCTCCGGGGCGCTCGGCCGCGGCAGGCCCAGCGCCTCGAGCAGCGGCTCGTCGAGCACCGCGCAGATGGCGCGCCGCACACCGGGAACGCCGCGCGAGAACATCCGCAACGTCGCGTCGGCCACGCGACGCCCGCCCTCCGAGAAGGCGAAGCGCTCGCGCTCGAAGTCGACGTTGAAGCGCTCGAACCCCTCGTAGCTCTCGGGCACGTCCCGGATCGCCATCCGGCGGCCGACCTCGCGCCAGAAGTGGAAGCTCGCCAGCTTCTCCGTCTCGACCAGCGGCCGCCACCCGAAGCGCGCGTTCCAGCGGATCGGCTCGAAGACGAACGTCGAGAGCACGTAGAGGAAGTCGTCGTTGGAGATCCCGAAGCGGCCGTGGATCCGGTTCATCCTCCGGATCGCGCGCCGCCCCGCCTCGGAGTCGTAGCCCGCCTCGGCGAACGACGAGATGAGCAGGTCCGTGTCGTCGTACCGCTTGCGCGTCCGCTCCGTGAACTCGCCCGTCGACGCCAGCAGCTCGCCGATCGACGGCACCGCGAACGTCCGGAAGAGCGCCAGCTCGAGCGACCGCGTCGTGTCCCACGGGAACTCGAAGCAGGCGTCGAGGTAGACGATCCGCAGGTGATCGCGGGCAGGATTGAGCCGCCGGATCTCGTCCAGCGGCGTCACTCGACGGTCAGCCGCGGCAGCCACTCGAGCCAGCGCGGCAGATACCAGTTCCAGCGCCCGAGCAGCTTCATCGCCGCCGGCAGGACAACCGAGCGGATCACCGTCGCGTCGATCGCGAGTGCGACGGCGACGCCGACGCCCATCTGCTGGAAGGGGACGAGGTCGCCGCTCGCGAAGCCGATGAAGACGGCGATGATGATCGCCGCAGCGCCGGTGATCAGCCGCGCGGTCGAGCCGACGCCGAACGCGACCGCGCCGTCGGTGTCCCCCGTCTGCACGTATCGCTCGCGGATCCGGCTGAGCAGGAACACCTCGTAGTCCATCGAGAGCCCGAAGAGCACCGAGAAGAGGAAGAGCGGCACCCAGGGCTCGATGCTGTCCACCTGCGTCAGCCCGAGCGGTCCGGCGAGCACGCCGTGCTGGAAGACGAGCGCGAGCACACCGTAGGCCGCGCCGACCGAGAGCAGGTTCAGGGCGATTGCCGTGGCGGCGACGACGATCGAGCGGAAGACGATCGTCAGGAGGGCGAACGTCAGCCCGAGCACGAACGCGAAGACGATCGGGATCCAGCTGTTCATCACGTGCTGGTAGTCGAGCTCCTCCGCCGTGTCGCCGCCGACGAGGACGCGCGCCCCGCTCCCACGGAACGCCTCGGGCACGACGTGCCGGCGGAGGTCGCGCACCGCGTGCGTCGCACGCGTGCCAGTCGAGTCGCCTGCGACGGAGAACGAGACGAGGCGCAGGTCCGGATCGCCGTTCTCGCGCACCGTCGGCGGGCCGAAGTCGGGGCTCGCTGCGACCCGTCTGCGCAGCCGCAGGATCGAGGGGCCGATCCCGGCCCCGTCGCCCTCGACGACGACCCAGACAGGGCTCGTGCCGGACGAGTTGAAGTCGCGCTGCAGCGCGAGAAAGCCCCGCTTCGACAGCAGCCGGTCGGGCAGCGTGCTGACCCCGGCCGATCCGGTCCGGAGGCCGATGAGCGGCGAGGCGATCACGAGGAGCACGACGACGGCCACCGTCAAGGTGATCGCCGGCGCCTGCATGACGCGCCGCACGATCGACGACCAGAAACGCCCCTCGCTGCCGGCGCTCTCGGCGAGCGCGTGCCCGATCCACGGCAGCTTCAGCTTCTCGATCCGGTCGCCGAGCAGGCCGAGGAGCGCGGGCAGCATCGTCAGCGCAGCGCACACGGAGACGATCCCGACGAAGATGGCACCCGCGGCGAGGCTGCGCATCACCGTGTGGGGCACGAGCAGCATCCCCGTCATCGCGACCACGAACGCGAGCCCGGAGACGAGCACCGCGCGGCTCGCGGTCGCGCCGGCGGCCTCGATCGCGTCGAGATGCTCGCGGCCACGGGTGCGCTCCTCGCGGTATCTCGAGACGACGAAGAGCGAATAGTCGATCCCGAGCGCGAGGCCCATCCCCGAGATCATGTTGACGACGAAGATCGAGAGGCTCGTGAACTGCGAGGCGACCGCGGTCAGCCCCACCGCGACGAGGATCGAGACGATCGCCGTCGCCAGCGGCAGCGCGGCGGCGACGCCCGTCCCGAAGACGAGCAGGAGGATCAGGAGCGCGACCGGAAGACCGAAGAAGAGCTCGCCCTTCTTCAGGTCCTGCTCGAGACAGCGTGTCGAAGTCCTCGTTGACGATCTCGTCGCCGGTCGCGGAGACGGTGAAGCCGTCCCGTCCGTTCGCCGAGTCGACGACGTGGATCAGCGGCTCGATCGGCCCTTGCATGGTCAGCGGGAGCGCGACGGCGTGGCGGTCTCGCGAGACTCGCTGTGCCCCCGCGGTTTTGCCCTCGATACCGATAGTCCCTATATGTTGCTTGTGGCGCCCGTGCTGGAGAGCCGACGCATCACTCCAACAAAGGAACAGGAATCGCTCTGGGGAATCGATCTTTTGAATGTTCCGAAGTCCGACATTCCGGCCGCCACCCACGTGGACTATTCGGCCCGTATTCAGACCGTGCATGAGGACACGAATCCCCGTTACTACAAGCTGCTGAAAGCTTTTGAGGCGAAGACCGGGTGCGGTCTGCTGGTGAATACATCCTTCAATGTTCGGAGCGAGCCGATCGTGTGTACGCCCGGAGGACGCCTATCGCTGCTTCATGCGCACCGCCATCGATATTTTGGTGCTGGAGAATTGTCTTCTGCATAAGGCTGACCAGAAGCCGTTGGAGGAGGATACCAATTGGCAACAGGAATTCGAACTGGATTAAAGAGTAAGCGGTAAACAGTAAGCAGTGAGCAGCAGGAAACCCGAAAAGGTCAAACAGTGAGCCGTGGGCAGTAAACAGAGAGCAATGAGACCACAACGGAGTGAGCAATGAAAAGTAAAAAGCCCCACCGAAACCTCGTGGCCTGGCAGAAGACGATGGATTTCGCAGTCAATATCTATGAGCTGACCAGGAACTTCCCCCAAGAAGAATTGTACGCGTTAACATCGCAATTGAGGCGCGCAGCCGTTTCGGCTCCCTCCAATATCGCTGAAGGGGCTGCCGGTCGCACTAGACAACAATTCTCGAACTATTTGTCCAGCGCGATCGGCTCGCTCAACGAGATAGATACTCAACTAGAGCTGGCGCTACGTCTCGGGTATGTGACAGGGACTGATTACGATCGTGTTTACCAACCACTCGACGAGTGCCTTGCCCTTACGTATGGACTGCGAAAAGCGGTAAAAAGTAAGCGGCAAGCAGAAAACAGTAAGCAGCGGCCCCACCGCTCGCTGCTCACAGCTAACAGCTCACTGTAGAGTTGAACTGCTTACTGCTCACAGCTCACGGCTCACTGAGGTGAAGGCTATGCCAAACGGGATCACAAATAAGCAATTGCGCTCTTCGGTTTCACCGTGGCGGCGTCTTCGCTCTCATAGCTTTTTGGCCGCTGGTTATCCGCGGGGAGGGTCCTCGATGGTGGGCGGTGGTGATCGCCGCGTGTCTTTGGTTCCTGGCGCGGTTTTCCCGAGAAGCTTGTTTTGGTTTCACAAGGGGTGGATGGCGGTCGGGCATGTCTTGGGTTGGATCAACACGAGAATTATTCTCGGTGTCGTCTTTTATGTTATCGTTACTCCGATAGGAATCATCAGGCGATGGCTGGGGAAAGATCCGATGGCAGGCAGTTGCGACCCGACCTCGACAGTTACCGCGTTGTCCGCAAGCCCCGGCCCGCGTCGCATTTGACGAAACAGTATTAGGGTGTGAGCAGGTAGCAGTGAGCAGTGAAGCAGCCAACAGCTGCTTACCGCTCACTGTTCACCGCGCACGGGCAGGAGGTCCCATGGGTGAGTTTTTATTGGAACTTTGGTCTTTTATGAGAGAGCGAAAAAAGTTCTGGCTGTTACCCATTATTATTTGCCTGGTTCTGTTGGGGAGCCTAGTGGTCTTTACTTCAGGCTCTGCCGTCGCACCCTTCATCTATACGCTATTTTAGTGAGCAGTCAGCTGCAAGCAGTAAGCAGAAAACAGGAAGCATCCCTCGCGCAAAGGCGCAAAGTCGCCAAGGTAAATCGATCTCTTCTTTGCGTGCTTAGCGTCTTAGCGCGATCTCGTTTCAGTTCCGTTCAATAGAGCCGGCACTACGGCTTGGATATCTGCCTTGGATATCTAACAGAGAATTGCTCACTGCTTACTGAGGACCCCCTCCCATGCCCACACACAGCGAATTCATTCCCTTTCATAAACCCGCCATCGGTGAAGATGAAATACACTCGGTTGTCGAGACACTCCAATCCGGCTGGCTCACCACGGGACCCAAGGTCAAACGTTTTGAGGAAGACTTTTCGAGATATTTGGGTTGCAGGCATGCGGTTGCCGTCAATTCTGGGACAGCTGCCCTCCATCTGGCTTTGGATGCAATAGAAATCAAAGAGGGCGACGATGTGATCGTGCCTACTATGACTTTCGCTGCGACAGCGGAAGTCGTGCTTTACTTCAAAGCCAATCCGATACTCGTGGACTGTGAGCCCGATACTCTGAATCTTGATGCCAAACAAATCGAAAGCGTCATTACTCCAAGAACGAAGGCAATTATTCCGGTCCACTTCGGCGGTCAGCCATGTGATATGACCCCGATCCTGGAGCTTGCCGGACGTTACAATTTGAAAGTTATCGAGGATGCAGCTCACGCGCTGCCGGCCAGTCATCTCGGTAGTAGAATAGGCACCGTTGGCGATATCACCTGTTTTTCCTTCTACGCAACCAAAACGATCACCACCGGTGAAGGCGGGATGGCTACAACAGAGAACTCAGAATGGGCCGAGCGAATGCTGATGATGAGCTTGCATGGAATCAGCCATGATGCCTGGAAACGCTATACGAGAGAAGGCTCTTGGTACTATGAAATTCTCTATCCTGGATTCAAGTACAACTTAACCGACATTGCGGCTGCCATCGGCATCGAGCAACTGAAAAAATGCGACGAGTTCTGGGAAGCCAGACAACGCATCGCAATGAATTACGCGAAAGCTTTCGCAGATCTCAAAGAAATCCAGCTCCCCACGTGCCGGAACGATGTCCAACATGCATGGCATCTTTTTGTAATTCAGTTGAATTTAGAACGTCTGAAAATCAATCGTAACCAATTCCTTGAGGCATTGCGGGAAAAAGAAATCGGGACTTCGGTCCATTTCATCCCGCTGCACCTTCATCCTTACTACCGTGACAAGTTTGGCTATAAACCGGAGGACTTCCCGAATGCTAGCACGGCTTTTGAGCGCACCGTCTCGTTACCCATTTATCCGAAGATGACAGAAGGAAACGTCCGCGACGTGGTCGTTGCTGTGAGAAAACTCATCCAGGAGTACCGGCGGTGAT
>CAVVCG010000050.1:0-517092 GCA_963746655.1 uncultured Actinomycetes bacterium
CAGACTAGCGCGCTAACCAGGCTGCGCCACGCCCCGCGACGCGGGACACGGTATCAAGCGGGTCGGTAGCTGGCCGCAGCGTGTCCGCCGGCAACTGCGGATTCGGGCGCCGGTTCCCGGCTGGATCCTGTCACTACGATGATCCCTTCAGCCGTGACCCCCCGTGTGACCCCTCTTGTGGCCGAGACGCGGAGCGGCCGCGCCGGTCGGCGTGGGCTGCGACCCGCTGCTCAGACGACGGACGCGGTCGAGCTCGAAGCGGGGCCGCCGCTCGAGCTGGACACGATCAGCGCGCAGTGGCAGTTGGCGCTCGACGCAGCGCAGCGTGCCCTGGGCGCCGCCGACGGCACCCTGCCCGCCCCGGACATCGCGCAGCGGCGGCGCGAGCTCGTGGGGGAGCGACACGAGACCGAGATGCTCCTCGCACGTCTCGCCCAGATCACCGGCGTCGCGCCGATGCCGTGGCTGTCGGCTGTGCCGGTGAGCTCGAAGATGCTCGGGCTGCCGGTCACCGTCAGCGCCTGTCTCTTTGACCTCGACGGCGTTCTCACGGACAGCGCCGTCCTGCACGCCTGGGCCTGGAGCGAGGTCTTCGACGAGTTCCTGCTGCGGCTGAACGAGAAGACGGGCTGGCACTTCATCCCCTTCGACCGCGACGCCGATTACCGCGCCTACATCGACGGGCGCCCGCGGCTCGAAGGCGTTCACGCGTTCCTCGGCAGCCGCGGGATCCGTCTGCCCGAAGGACGGCTCGACGATCCCGCGCAGGCCGACACCGCCCACGGCCTGGCGAAGCGGAAGGGCGAGGTGCTCGCACGCGGTCTGCGCCAGCGCGGCGTCACCGCCCTCGACGGAGCGCGTCGGTACCTCGAGGCCGCCGGTCATGCCGGCCTCGGGCGTGCCGTCGTCTCGGCGAGCGCCAGCACGCTGCCGATGCTCGAGCTCGCCGGCCTGGCGACGCTCGTCGAGGAGCGCGTCGACGCCGAGGTGATCCGCGCCGAGGGGCTGCGCTCGCGTCCCGCCCCCGACCTGCTGCTGGTCGCGTGCCGCCGGCTGGGCGTCAATCCCGACGAGGCCGTCACCTTCACGCACAGCGCGGCCGGCGTCGCCGCGGGCTTTGCGGCCGGAGTCTCCGTGATCGGGGTCGGCGCCGATCCACAGGGGGAGGTCCTGCAGGGCTTCGGCGCGGAGCGCGTCGTCCCCTCCCTGGGCGCGCTGCTCGATCCTCGCCTCTCCGGGAGCCGCACAGCCGCTTCGTGGTGAGGCGACACGATCTCAGTCCGCCGCTCCACCCCCACCGTCCGGGACGACGAGTACCGCGGCGCCGCGCACCGACCCCTCGCGGAGGCGGGTGAGCGCGAGCTCGGCTTCCCCGAGCGGAAAGACCTCGACGGAGGTTCGCAGCGGCTCGTCGCGCACGACGCGGAACAACTCGTCGCCGTCCTCGCGCGTCAGGTTGGCCACCGACCGGATCGTGCGCTCCTGCCATAGGAGCTCGTACGGAAACGACGGGATCGCACTCATGTGGATGCCGGCGCAGACGACCGTGCCGCCGCGGGCGAGGGACGCGAGCGCCTCCGGCACGAGCTCGCCCGCCGGCGCGAAGACGATCGCCGCGTCCAGCTCCTCGGGGCGTTCTCCGACGGCGCCCGCCCACGTGGCTCCGAGCTCGCGTGCCAGCGACTGGGCCGCCTCGTCGCCGGCGCGGGTGAAGGCGAAGACGCGCCGGCCCTCGCGGAGCGCGAGCTGTGCGACGAGGTGCGCGGCGGCGCCGAAGCCGTAGAGCCCCAGCCGCTCCGCGTCGCCGGTGAAGCGAAGCGAGCGAGAGCCGATCAGCCCGGCGCAGAGCAGCGGCGCGAGCGCGGCGTCACTCTGCCCCTCGGGCAGGGCGAAGCAGTACCGCCCGTCCGCGACCGCCTCCTCGGCGTAGCCGCCGTCGAGCGTGAAGCCCGTGAAGAGCGCACGCTCGCAGAGGTTCTCCCGTCCCGAGCGGCAATACCTGCACTCGCTGCACGTCCAGCCGAGCCACGGCACGCCCACGCGCGCGCCGACCTCGAAGCGGTCGTTCCCCTCGAGTACGGTGCCGACGATCTGGTGGCCGAGGACGAGCGGGAGCTTTGCGTCCAGCAGCTCGCCGTCCCGGATGTGGAGATCCGTCCGGCAGACGCCGCACGCGTGGACGCGGATGCGCACCTGTCCGGGACGGCGTTCCGGCCGCGGGATCTGCCGGTCCCGGAGCGCCGTTCCGGGCGAGTCGAGGACGAGCGCCCGGATCACACGTGCATCATGCAGCCGCGGTCACCTGCGCGGGACGCGGGCGGGCGTCAAGAGGCTCGCCCGACTCAGCATTTCGCCGCAGCCCTGACGACGGGAAACCCGCGACACATCGGCAATCGGCGCGGATGCGCACTCCATCGCTCTCCGACATGCTTGCGGCGTGTACGCACGAGCCGTAGACGATGCAGCGAAGAAGCTTCACGAGCTCCGGATGGCGGAATGGGAGGACGGCCTCCTGGCGTTCTTCGCGCTTGGCTCGTCGATCGCCGTCAGCAACCACCACCCTACGCTCGCCGTGGCGCTCTTCGTCGGCGGGCTGGTGACGGCGTTTCGCGGCGTCCGGGCCAGCGTGCTCCGCTGGGAGCTGCTCGAGAACCTGCGCCGCGAGCGCGACGCGTACGCGATCGAGGAGGTGCGGCGCGCGGCCGAGAAGGCGGCGACGCCGGAGAACCGCCGGCTCATGGCGAGCACCGTCCGGCTGATGCTGGAGCGTCAGGGCCCCGCCGCCGCAGACCGCCTCGCTCCCTGCGCGGGAGAGCTCTCAGGGCTTGCCGAAGACCTCGAGGATCCCGCTCTCGTGCTCGATCCCACCTGCGCCGTCGAGTGTGAGCACCTGCTCTCCGACGCCGGCGTCAGCCCGCTGCTGAACCCGGCGCTGCCGATGGAGGACGTGCACTCGGCCCTCTGTCGGATCCGCGCGGGCTTCAGTCGCAGCAGCGGTTAGCAGAAGTCCCGCAGCGCAGGTCCGGGATTCCACCGATGAGCCGGGAGCCGTCCGGGGGGACGCTGTGGGAAACCCGTGCAAGGAGGTGAGGACGTTGCCGGAGCCGATCCTGTTCGCGGAGCGCGTCCGCAAGGTCTACCGGTCGGGCGGCGCTGACGTCGAGGCGCTCAAGGCGCTCGACCTCACGGTCGCACAGGGAGAGTTCCTGGCGGTGATGGGGCCGTCGGGGTCCGGCAAGACGACGCTGCTGAACTGCCTCTCCGGCCTCGACGAGATCGACGAGGGACGCGTGGTCGTCGACGGGCTGTCGATTCACGAGGTCTCGGACGCGCGACGGACGCGGCACCGCGCGGAGTCGATGGGCTTCATCTTTCAGTCGTTCAACCTGATCCCGGTCTTCACCGCCGCGGAGAACGTGGAGCTGCCGCTCCTGCTCGCCCGCGTGTCCGAGTCGGAGGCGCGGGAGCGGGCGCGCGAGACGCTCCGGCGGGTCGGGCTGGGACACCGGCTCGATCAGCGGCCGATGGAGCTCTCGGGCGGCGAGCAGCAGCGCGTCGCGATCGCGCGCGCAGTGGCCGGCCGACCGCACCTCGTCTGGGCCGACGAGCCGACAGGCAACCTCGACTCGGAGATGGCCTCGTCGGTGATGGACCTGCTGTCACAGCTGCACGACGAGGGGTTGACGCTGATCCTCGTCACTCACGACCCCAACGTGGCGGCACGCGCCGACCGCCTGATCACGGTCCGCGACGGCGAGCTCGTGGCCGACGAGCTGCTCGGCGGGCCCGCGTACGCGCACGAGGCGGTGTCCGTGCGGTGACGACGCTCCCCGTCCTCACCGTGCTCGTCCTCTCCCTGCCGTTCATCCTGATCCTGGCCCGACGGCCCGTGCTGCGCCGGCTCGCGGTGCGCAACGCCGTCCGGCGCCCCCGGGAGGCCGCGCTCGTCGTGCTCGGCTCGCTGCTCGGCGCCGCGATCATCACCGGCTCGGCGATCGTCGGGGACACCATGAACGCCTCGATTCGCCAGGTCGGCCGCTCCAATCTCGGCCCGATCGACGAGTTGATCGCCACACGTGGGCCCACCGACCAGCGGCAACTCCTGGCCACGCTGAAGCCGGTCGTGCGGGGGAACATCGACGGGCTCCTCGCCTTCGCGACGCTGGACGTCGCGACTACCTCGACCGGCCCGCACGTCCTCGCGGCGCCCAGGTCGCAGCTCGTCGGTCTCGACTTCGAGGCCGCGCGCCGCTTCGGGAACGACCCGTCGTCGACCGGGGTCTCCGGCCCGACGCCTCCACCCGGGCACAGCGCGATCACGAGCGACCTCGGGCGGACGCTCGGGGTCGGCACGGGCGGCCGCGTCGCGGTCTACGCCTACGGCCACCGCACCGTCCTCGTGGTCGACCGCATCCTGCCGCGGCGTGGCGTCGCGGGCTTCTGGCTCGGAGCAGAGCAGGAGGCGCGCAACGTGCTCGTAGCACCCAGCACCTTCGACCGGATCGCGACGGCGCCGGGTGCGGGGCAGCCGCCGTCCTGGGTGATCGCCGTCTCGAACCGCGGCGGCGTCGAGAGCGGGGTCGGCCGCACCGACGCTGCGATCGCGCAGATCCGCGCCGCGGCCCCGAGGGCGCCGTTCGAGCCTCAGATCTACGAAGTCAAGCGCACCGTGCTCGACGCGGCTGACGCGGCCGGCCAGGCGTTCAGCACGATGTTCACCGCGATGGGCAGCTTCGGCGTCATCGCCGGGCTCTTGCTGCTCGTCAACCTGTTCGTGATGCTCGCGGCCGAGCGCAAGACCGAGCTCGGTATGGCACGCGCCGTCGGCATGCGCCGGTCCGACCTCGTGCGGGCCTTCGCCCTGGAGGGGTGGCTCTACACCGTGGCGGCCACGACGCTCGGCGTCGTCGCCGGCATCGGCCTCGGCCGGGTGCTCGTCGCCGTGTCGGCGCGGATCTTCGCGACGGAGCACAACAGCTTCCAGCTCTTCTTCACGCTCAAGCCGGGCAGCCTCGCGAGCTCGTTCGCGGTGGCGTTCGCGGTCGCGCTCGCGACGATCGTCGGCACGAGCGTGCGCGTCAGCCGCCTGAACATCATCCGGGCGATCCGCGACATCCCGGAGCCGCCCGCGGTCAGGCAGCGCCGCGTTTGGCTCGTCGCCGGGTGCCTCGCTGTCGGCCTCGGCGCGTTGACGACCCTGCAGGCGGCGCCGTCCGAGGACGGCTTCGGCCTCCTGCTCGGCCCGGTCTTCGTGCTCGTCGGTCTCGCCCCCATCCTGGGACGCTTCTTCCCGCCGCGCACCGTGCAGTCGGCCCTCGCGTTCCTCGCCGTCGTCTGGGGCGCCTCGATCTTCGGTCTCGTCCCCGACTCGACGAAGGGCGCGAGCGTGATGCTGTACGTCGTCCAGGGCGTCGTCCTGACCGCGGCCGCGGTGACGTTCGTCTCCTTCCAGCAGGAGCGGGTGAGCCGGGCGCTGCGCGCCGTGACGGGAGGCCGCTCGCTCGCGCTTCGGCTCGGATTGGCGTATCCGCTCGCCCGCCGCTCGCGCACGGCGCTGACGATCGCGACGTACGCGCTCGTCGTGTTCATCCTCACCTTCATCACGACGCTCGCGCACATGATCGACACGCAGGTCACGAAGGCGACGAACGACGTCCGCGGCGGCTACGCCGTGGTCGTCTCCTCGAGCTCCGGCAACCCGATCCGCGCCTCGCAGCTCGCGTCGCTCGACGGCGTCACGAAGGTCGCGCCGCTCGCGAGGGCGGTTGGCCAGTTCCGCGTCGCGGGGATGAGCACGGACACGCCGTGGAACGTGACCGCGTTCGACGAGCGGTTCGTCCGCGGCGGCGCGCCCGCGCTCGAGGACCGTGGGCCCTACCCCACCGACCGCGCGGCGTGGGAGGCGGTCCTGCATGACCCGGGGCTCGCAATCGTCGATCCCGCCTTCCTGCAACAGGGCGGCGGCCCGGCGAACTTCAGGGCCGAGCCCGGTTCGAAGATCACGGTGCGCGACCCGTACACCGGCCGGACTCGGGAGCTCACCGTCGCCGCGATCTCCCCGAGCGACTACTTCATCAACAACGGCGTCTTCTACGGCCTGTCCGGTGCACGGTCCCTGTTCGGCTACTACCTCGCGCTCGACCGGATGTACATCGGGCTACGGCCCGGCGTGGACGCATCGACCTTCGCGGCAGACGTGCAGACGACCTTCCTCCGCAACGGCGCGGAGGCGCTCTCGATCGCGGCGATCATGGACGAGGGGTTCACCATGACCCATCAGATCTTCCAGCTCTTCCAGGGGTATCTGGGGATGGGCCTGATCGTCGGTATCGCCGGCATCGCGGTGGTGATGGTGCGCGCCGTGCGTGAACGCCGCCGTCAGATCGGGACGCTGCGGGCGCTCGGCTTCGGCGCCCGTCCGGTCGGCCGCAGCTTCGCGATCGAGTCGGGATTCGTTGCGATCGAGGGGACGGTGATCGGGGCGGTGCTCGCGCTGATCACGCTCTACGACATCGTGGCGATGAGCGACTCGTTCGGGCAGTCGCCCTTCACCGTGCCGTACCTGCAGCTCGCGATCCTGCTGGTCGGGACGGTGGCGGCCTCGCTCCTGGCGACGGTGTCGCCCGCGATCTCGGCGAGCCGCATCAGGCCCGCCGTGGCGCTGCGGATCAGCGACTGATCGGGGAGCGTGTCGCGCGGGGGGCTTCGCGCGGCACGCTCCCCGATCGGCTCGCAAAATCGGTCAGTGCGCGGCGGCCAGGGCGGGTGCAGGCCGCGGCGCGCCCCGCACGACCAGCACGGGACGGCGCGCCTCGCGCATCACTCCGCGTGACACGCTGCCGAGCAGCGCGCTCGTAATCGCACCGTGGCCGCGCGAGCCGACGACGATCAGATCGACGTCGAGCGAGTCGGCGAGGGCGACGAGCTCGTTGACGACATCGCCCTGCAGAAGCTCGGACGTCGCGGGGACGTCCTGCTCCGACGCGAGGCGCTCGGCCTCCCTCAGCGGCGCCTCGTCCTCGTGGGTGATCCGGCGCTGCTGGACCGCGGGAACGGCGACTCCCAGCGGGCCGGGCTCGATCGCCGGCACGACGTGGGCGAACGTCACCTCTGCCTGCTGGTCGACGGCCAGCTCGAGCCCCACCCGAATCGCCTCCCGACTCATGGGCGAGCCGTCGGTCGCGATCAGGATCCTCTTCATGGTTGCCTCCTCCATGTCCCAGGCAAAAGCCTCTCGCGCCAGGCGCGGCGGCTCGGCGACGAGGGGCAGCCACTCCCTCGCGAAGCTCGACCGGACGGGATCGTTCAACAGGCCGCGGAGCCCTTGCTCGACTCCGTCACCCTCGAAGACGAACACGGCGAGCTCGTCGCCGACGGCGACGAAGTGCTGGACGACGCCCAGCCTGGCCGGGTCGAAAGGCGGCCCCTGCGCCAGCAGCCGCCTGGCCTCCGTCTCTGCTTCGGGCCGGAGCCGGAGGGTGACGACGACGCGCTCCATGAGGCGATGATCCCCTCCGGCGAGGTCGATTCCATCGGCGACGGCCCGCATCCCGGTTCCGTAGTTCCTCCGCCGCGCTTGCGGCTCTGCCCCGACGTCGTCCAGGCCGGGCGGAGAGACGATGCGGCTACCGAAAGGAGGACCAGATGTACAGCCAGGTGATCTGGGCGACCGACGGTTCCGAGGGCGCAGACGCTGCCCTCGTGGAGGCACGCAAGCTCGTGGATCCCGACGGGAAGATCGTCGCCGTCCACGTGGACCAGAAGCTCGTCGGCGGCCGCGCGCACGGCCTCTCCTTCTACGAGGACGAGGACGAGCGGCGCGCGAAGATGGCAGAGCAGGTCGCGAGCCTTCGCCTGGAGGGCATCGACAGCCAGCTCGTCGTCCGCCCGACCAGCGGCTCGGTGGCGACCGCGATCGCCAAGGTCGCCGAGGAGATCGGCGCGGAGGCAATCGTCTGCGGGACGCGGGGGCTCGGCTCCCTCTCCGGCGCTGTCCTGGGCAGCGTCGTCCAGCGGCTCCTGCATCACGCGCCGTGCCCCGTGGTCGCAATTCCGAAGTCGGCGAAGGTGGAGGCCCTCGTCCACTGACCGGCCGCAGCCCGGCGCCGTCTCGGCGCCGGGCTTCTCCGGTGGGTTTCTCCGGGGCGGGTTTCTCCGGGGGCGGGCTTGCGGCAATCCCGCAGAAACGATCCGGGGCCATGCCGATGGCGCAGCGGGCGGAGTCGGACCATGCTGCGCCGTATGAATCTCAGCTACGGCGTGGTCTGGCGAAAAGGGCGGCTCCTTCCGCTCGCAACGGGCAAGCTCGAGCTGCTCCCCCGGGCCCTGAAGCTCGAGGGCCGCTCGGGCTCGCTGCCGGTCGAGTACGAGGTGGCCTATGACGATCTCGCCTCCGTGCACGTGGGGCGGGAACCCACAGAACGCATCGACGGGCGCCCGAGCCTCGTCATCGAGCCCCGGGGCGCCGCGCCGCTCCTGATCGCGAGCGTCTCCGAGCCGGGTGTGGTCGGGGAGCTCGCCGAACGCCTTGCCGCCCTGCAGCCGGGCACGCGCACGGCCGTCGTTCTCCCGCTCGTGGCGGGGGCGCACGATGCAGTCCGGGAGCTCCTCGCTGCCGGCCCGCCGTTCGACCCCCAGCGGGCGGGACTCGAGCGCCACGAGGTCTTCCTGACGCCGACGGAGGTGGTGTTCATCTTCGAGTCGCGGGGCGGAGCCGTGCCGCTCGACTCGCTGCTGGCCGACCCTGCGTTCTGGCAGGAGGCCGGCGCCTGGACGGATCACATCGCCGCGCCGCCGCGCCTCGCCGAGGCGGTCTATTCCTGGGCGCGACCGAGCGCCGGGATCGACACGTCGCTGCTGCCGCCCGGGCTGCGCGACTCCGACGGCTGATCGTCGAGGCCGAGCAGGTCGCGTCGCGGCCCGCGCGGCGACGACGTCCTCCCGTGCCCCCACCACGGCCACCTGGACCGACCCGGACGCCTCGATCGCGGCGTCGGGCACCGCGCTCCGGTTCCGCGCGGGATCCAGCTCGACGCCGAGGAAGCCCAGACGCGCGCAGACGTCCTCGCGGACCCGCGCCGAGCCCTCCCCCACGCCGGCGGTGAAGACGAGCGCGTCGAGGCCGTCCAGCGCGACCGCCATCGCCCCGATCGCGCCGGCCACCCGGTACGCGAACACCGCGAGCGCGAGCGCGGCCGCAGGATCGTCCGAGCGCTCCAGCTCCTCCACCCGGCTGCTGAGGCCCGAGAGCCCGAGCAGCCCGGACTCGCGCTCGAGGGACGCCTCGAGATCCTCGAGGGTGAGCCTGTCCTGCCGGAGGAGGTGCAGCACGGCCGCCGCGTCGACGGAGCCCGACCGCGTGGCCATCGGCACGCCCTCGAGCGGCGAGAATCCCATCGTCGTCTCGACGGAGCGGCCGTCCAGGACTGCCGTCACCGAGCAGCCGCCGCCGAGGTGGCAGACGACGAGGCGGCGCACCGGCACTCGCTCGGCGGCCCACTGCACCGACAGGCCGTGGAAGCCGTAGCGGCGGATCTCCCACTCGTCGCGCCAGCGCCGGGGAACCGCGTAGGTCGCCGCCTCCGGCGGCAGCGAGGCGTGGAAGGCGGTGTCGAAGACGGCGACGTGCGGGACGTGCGGCAGCGCGCGCCGCGCCGACCGGATCCCGATCACCGCCGGCCCGTTGTGGAGCGGCGCCAGCTCCGCGAGAGTCGCCAGCTCGCGCTCGATCCCGTCGTCGAGCACGACCGGCGCCCGAAAGCGCGTGCCGCCGTGCACGACGCGGTGCGCCACCGCGACGACGTCCGCCGGGGCGGCCTCGAGCGCCTCGACGGGCTGCGAGCGTAGGCCGTCGACGACCGAGAGCTTCAGGCTCGTCGAGCCGGCGTTGACGACGAGGACCGAGCTCACCCGTGCCTCAGTACGGCCAGGTCCAGTCGCGGATCTCCGGGTCGTCCTCGCCGTGCTCGCGCGTCCACATCCGCGCGCGGATGCGGGCGTCGACCATCTCCTGGCGCACGTGCCCCGCCGAGTCGGCCAGGCCGGGAACGCGGTCGATCACGTCCAGGACGAGGTGGTACCGGTCGAGGTCGTTGAGCATCACCATGTCGAACGGGGTCGTCGTCGTCCCCTCCTCCTTGTAGCCGCGCACGTGCAGGTTCGCATGGTTCGTGTGCCGGTACGTGAGCCGGTGGATCAGCCACGGGTAGCCGTGGTAGGCGAAGACGACGGGCCGGTCGGTGGTGAAGAGCGCGTCGAACTCGGCTCCCGTCAGCCCGTGCGGATGCTCGCTGTGCGGCTGGAGGCGCATGAGGTCGACGACGTTCACGACCCGGACCTTCAGCCCGGGCAGGCGCTCGCGCAGGATCGCCGTGGCGGCGAGCGTCTCCAGCGTCGGCACGTCGCCGCAGCAGCCGAGCACGACGTCCGGCTCCCCGCCGTCGTCGTTCGAGGCCCAGTCCCAGATGCCGATCCCGCGCGTGCAGTGGACGATCGCGTCCTCCATCGAGAGGTAGTCGAGCGCGGGCTGCTTGCCGGCCACGATCACGTTCACGTAGTCGCGGCTGCGCAGGCAGTGGTCCGCGACGGAGAGGAGCGTGTTGGCGTCCGGCGGCAGGTAGACGCGGACGACCTCGGCCTTCTTGTTCACGACGTGGTCGATGAAGCCGGGATCCTGGTGCGAGAAGCCGTTGTGATCCTGCCGCCAGACGTGGGAGCTGAGCACGTAGTTGAGCGACGCGACCGGGCGCCGCCAGGGGATGTCCCGCGTCACCTTCAGCCACTTCGCGTGCTGGTTGAACATCGAGTCGATGATGTGGATGAACGCCTCGTAGCAGTTGAAGAGCCCGTGCCTGCCGGTGAGGAGGTACCCCTCCAGCCAGCCCTGGCAGAGGTGCTCGGAGAGCACCTCGACGACGCGACCCTCGGGCGCCAGCCCCTCGTCGGTGGGCTCACGCTCGCCCTGCCAGGCGCGCGCGGTGACGGTGAAGACGTCGCCGAGGCGGTTCGAGGCGGTCTCGTCCGGGCCGAAGACGCGGAAGTTCTCGGGGTTCCGCACGATCACGTCGCGCAGGAAGCGGCCGAGCACGCGCGTCGCCTCGGTCGAGGTCGTCCCCGGCCGCTCGACCTGGACGGCGTAGTCGCGGAAGTCCGGCAGCAGCAGGTCGCGCAGCAGCAGGCCGCCGTTCGCGTGCGGGTTGGCGCTCATACGGCGGTCGCCCTGCGGCGCGAGCGCCTGCAGCTCCGGCACGAGCGCGCCGCGCTCGTCGAAGAGCTCCTCCGGGCGGTAGCTGCGCAGCCACTCCTCCAGCAGCCGCAGGTGCGCGGCGTTGCCGCGGACGTCCGCGATCGGCACCTGGTGCGAGCGCCACGTCCCCTCGACCGGCAGTCCGTCGACCTCGGCCGGGCCCGTCCAGCCCTTCGGCGTCCGCAGCACGAGCATCGGCCAGCGCGGGCGCGTGGCGACGCCGTCCTCCCGCGCGGCGCGCTGAATCTCCCCGATCTCGTCGAGCGCGTCGTCGAGCGCGGCCGCAAGCTGCTGGTGGACGGCGGCCGGGTCGTCGCCGGAGACGATGAGCGGCCGCCAGCCGTAGCCCTCGAGGAGCGCACGGAGCTCGTCCTCCGGGATGCGCGCCAGAACCGTGGGGTTGGCGATCTTGTAGCCGTTCAGGTGCAGGATCGGCAGCACGGCGCCGTCCGAGCGGGCGCTCAGGAACTTGTTCCCGTGCCAGCTCGCCGCCAGCGGGCCGGTCTCGGCCTCCCCGTCGCCGACCACGCACGCGACGACCAGGTCCGGGTTGTCGAACGCGGCGCCGAACGCGTGCGCCAGCGCGTATCCGAGCTCGCCTCCCTCGTGGATCGAGCCGGGCGTCTCGGGCGCCACGTGGCTCGGGATCCCACCCGGAAAGGAGAACTGCCGGAAGAGCTCCTTCATCCCCTCTTCGTCTCCGCTCACGTTCGGGTACACCTCGCTGTAGGTGCCCTCGAGATAGGCGCTCGCGACCAGCCCGGGCCCGCCGTGGCCGGGGCCCGTCGACGTAGATCGCGTCCAGGTCGCGGGCCCGGATCGCACGGTTCAGGTGCACGTAGAGCAGGTTGAGCCCGGGCGTGGTGCCGAAGTGGCCGAGCAGGCGGGGCTTCACGTGCTCCGGCACGAGCGGCTCACGGAGCAGCGGGTTGTCCAGCAGGTAGATCTGGCCCACCGAGAGGTAGTTCGCGGCGCGCCACCAGGCGTCCAGCAGGTTCAGCTCCTCGTCGGTCAGCGGCCCCGACGGCGGCGGGCGTCAGGGTCTCGTGCGGCGTGGTCATCTCGAGGCTCCTCGGGTCGGTCGTCCCAGGATCGACTGCGCGGCCGCCCGGCGCAAGGGCGGGCGGCCGCAGCGCGGCTACGGCAATGCCGCAGACGACGGTCACTACCAGGACTTGAGCGCGTGCTCGGGCGGGCGCACGCGCAGGCGGACGCGCGCGTCCACGGCGAGGCAGCCGTGCGGGAGCGCGATCACGGGATTGAGGTCGAGCTCGGCGACCTCCGGCAGCTCCTCGGCGAGGCGGGCCAGCCGCTGCACGAGATCGACGAGCGCGTCCGCGTCCGCCGGCGGGACGCCGCGGAAGCCGCGGACGAGCCTGCCCGCCTTGCCGCTCTGCACGAGCTCCCTCGCGTCCACGTCGGTGAGCGGCGCGATCCGGAAGCCCGCGTCGCCGATCAGCTCGGCCATCACGCCGCCGGGGCCGAACGCGACCAGCGGCCCGAAGACCGGATCCTGGACGACGCCCGCCAGCAGCTCGGCGCCTCCGTGGAGGAACGGCTGCACGATCACCGGCCCGCCGATCCGCTCGGCGGCCGCGCGCACCTGCTCCTCGTCGCGGAGGTCGAGCGCGACCCCGCCGCTCTCCGTCTTGTGCACGCCCGCCGCGGCCGTCTTGACGACGACGGGAAGCCGAGGTCACGCGCGGCCTCGACCGCCTGCTCGGCGGTCTCGGCCAGCCGCTCCGGGACGAGCGGAACGCCGTACGCCTCGAGCAGTCTCCGCGTCCTCGCCGGGTCGAGCCAGACGTCGCTCGAGCCCTCGAGCGCCGTCTGCACGAGCCGGCGGGCCGCGTCGGCGTCGACGCCCTCGAGTGCGGGCAGGGCGCCTGCCGGGCGGCGCAGCCACTCCGCGCGATCCGCGGCGAGGCCGAGCGCGCGGGCGGCCGACTCCGGGTAGAGGAACGAGGCGACCGCGGCTCCCTCCTCCCGCAGCGCGGCGGGGGTGCCGTCGGCGCTGATCACGACGGCGAGCACAGGCTTGTCCGTGGCGGCTTCCTTGACCGACTCCTCGATCGCCGCCGCGATCTCCTCGGCGCCCGCGACCACAGGCGGAACGAAGAGGACGATCAACGCGTCGACGCGTGGATCGGCGAGCAGGGGCGGCAGCGACGGCCTCGTAGGTCTCCGCGGTCGCCGAGCCGAGCAGGTCGACCGGGTTGGCGAGGCTCGCCTCGCGCGGCAGGGACGCGGCAAGCGACGCCTGCGTCTCCTCCGAGAGCTCGGGCAGCTCGAGCCCGGCCGCCTCGCACGCGTCGGCGCAGAGGATGCCGAGGCCGCCCGCGTTCGTGACCAGGGCGACGCGGCGGCCGCGCGGCAGCGGCTGGCTCCGACAGCAGCGCCGCGGCGTCGATGAGCTCCTCGAGCGTCCGCGCGCGGATGACGCCGGCCTGCCGGAAGAGCGCGTCGACCGCAGCCTCGGAGCCGGCGAGCGCCGCGGTGTGCGAGCTCGCGGCACGCGCCCCGGCGCCGGTCGTGCCGGCCTTGAGCGCGAGGATCGGCTTCCGGCGGGCGACGCGGCGCGCGAGGCGCGCGAACTTGCGCGGGTTGCCGAACGACTCCAGGTAGAGGAGCACGAGATCCGTGTCCGGGTCGTCCTCCCACCACTCGAGCAGGTCGTTCGACGAGACGTCGGCCTTGTTCCCGATCGAGACGAAGCCGGAGAAGCCGAGCCCGCGCTCGGACGCCTTCTCGAGCAGCGCCAGGCCCGAGCGCGCCGCTCTGCGAGGAGAAGCCGATCCTCCCCGGCGGAAGCGGGCGCGGCGCGAAGGTCGCGTTCAGGCGCGACGAGGACGAGGCGATCCCGAGGCAGTTCGGCCCGACGAGGCGGGCGCCGTGCGCGCGCACGAGCGCGAGCAGCTGCTCCTGCGCCCTGCGGCCCTCCGCGCCGGACTCGGCGAAGCCGGCCGAGATCACGCAGAGGGCGCGCACCCCGTGCCTCAGCACGGCGTCCGCCGCCTCGAGCGACCTGGGCACCGGGCACGCAGATCACCGCCAGGTCGACCGGCTCCGGGATCTCCTCGATCGAGCGGTACGCAGCGCACGCCGGCGACGGGCTCGCCCGTCCGGTTGACGGGATAGGCGGCGCCGGCGAAGTCCGACTGCGAGGATGTTGCGGAAGAGCTCGCCGCCGATCGAGCCGCGCCGGCGCGAGGCGCCGATCACGGCGACGCTTGCCGGCTGCGAAGAACGGGCCGCAGCGACGCGGCGACCGCGACGTGGTCGCGCTCCTCGACGCGCGCGCGGAAGACCTCGGTCGCCGCGATCGGGAAGACGGAGCTCGACCTCGCCGTACTCGAGCTCGCGCGCGAGCTCGAAGCCGGCGTCGGCGAAGACGGCGAGCTGCCGGCTGGTTCTCGGCGAGCACCTCGGCGACGAAGCGCCGGATCCCGGTCTCGCCCGCGCGGGCGGCGAGCTGCTCGAGCAGCCGCGTGCCGATGCCGCGGCCGTGCTCCTCGTCGGCGACGGCGAAGGCGATCTCGGCGGCCTCGGGGTCGCGCAGGCGCACGTAGCTCGCGAGCGCGACGATCCGCTCCGTGCCGTGCTCGTCGGCCAGCGTGCCGACGAGCGCGCCCCGCTCGACCCAGTCCGGGTCGAGGCAGGGCTCGACGAGCGCTGCGGTCGACCGCGCGCACGCCGTGGAAGCGCAGGTAGCGGCTGCGGTCGGACAGGCGCGTCGAAGAAGGCGACGAGCGCGTCCACGTCGGCGGCGAGCGGAGGCCGCAGCCGCAGCGTCCCGCCGTCCCGGAGGATGACGTCGACGGCGTCGGCCGTGGCCGCCGCGAGGTCAGGCGACAACCGTCGCCTCCTCGCGCTCCATCACGTGATACACGACTGCCTTCATTCGCGCCTCCTTTTCGAATCGTCTCACTCTCGTCTCGCCCGTGCGGCCCGGCATCGGCACGCGCCCGGAGTTGGACTGTGGTTTTTCCGCGAAGGCGATCCGACGCCCCGCGGATGCGCCGGCGCCGCCCGCCCGCGAACGTCTCGGAAAAGGAGGTGAGTTCGATGAAGCAGATCGTGATTGCAACCGACGGCTCCGAGGGCGGCCGCGCGGCGGTCGAGACCGGTCTCGGGCTCGCGCGCAGCACCGGCGCAGCCGTGACGCTGCTCTTCGTTCGCGCTGCCCCGCCCCCCATCATCGGAGATCCGCTCTACCAGCGGGCTCTGCACGAGGGACTCGAGAAGGCACGGGCCGTGCTCGACGAGGCCGAGGCGGCCGCAGCCGAGGCAGGCGTCCCGCACGACACGGAGATCCTGGAGGGCGATCCGGCCAAGGAGATCGTCCAGCTCGCCCGCATGCGCGACGCCGACCTGATCGTGGTCGGGTCACGCGGGCTCGGCGCCGTTGCCGGCGCGATGCTCGGAAGCGTCTCGAACGCCGTCGTGCACCGGGCCGACCGGCCCGTGCTCGTGGCCAAGCCGAGCAACGACCGCAGCAGCCGCGCCGCCTGAGGGCGGCGCGGCTTTCACCCTAACCGGCGCGACGCGTAACCTCCCGCCATGGACGCCGTCACGCCGGGCCAAGATCGCCTTCGCGCCCTGCTCGAAGCAGGTGTCGCGATCACGTCGGAGCTCTCGCTCGACGCGCTCCTGCAACGGGTCGTCGAGACGGCGGCCGACCTGATCGGGGCTCGCTACGCCGCGCTGGGCGTGATCGACCGCAGCGGCTCCCAGCTGGAGCGGTTCATGACGACGGGCATCGATCCGGAGGCGCATGCCACGATCGGCGACCTGCCGCGCGGCCGCGGCATCCTCGGCGTGCTGATCCGCGAGGCCCGGCCGCTGCGCCTCCACGACCTGCGGGAGGATCCCCGCTCGGTCGGCTTCCCGCCCGGCCACCCGCCGATGCACTCGTTCCTCGGCGTCCCGATCCTGCTCCGCGGCGTCGCGTACGGCAACTTCTACCTGACCGAGAAGGCGAACGGCGAGGACTTCACCGAGGAGGACGAGGAGCTCGTGACGCTGCTGGCGGCGCAGGCAGCCGTCGCGATCGAGAACGCGCGCCTCTACGAGGCGGCCATGGACTGGTCGAAGCAGCTCGAGTCGCTGAACGAGGTCGGGAACGCGCTGGCGACCGAGACGGACCTCGACCGGCTGCTCGACCTCGTCGCACGCCGGCTGCGCGAGCTGCTCGGCGCGCGCGTCGTCACGGTGCTCCTGCCCACCGGGGTCGACGAGCTGCGATTCGCCGCCGTCGCGGGCGAGGGAGCCGAGGGCCTGCTCGGCGAGACCGTCACCCGCTCGCGCTGTCGAAGAGCGGCCGGGTGCTCGAGCGCGGACACAGCGAGCGTGTCGACTCGGTGCTCGACGATCCCGAGGTCAACCGCGACGTCTCGCGGCGGCTCGCCGCGCGGACCGGGACTCTGGGTGCCGCTCGTCGCGCGCGGACGCGCGATCGGCGTGATCCAGGCGCCACGACAAGCTCGGGCCCGACGCGCGCTTCTCCGACCACGACCTCCGCCTCGCCGAGACCTTCGCCTCGCGCGCCGCGGTCGCGGTCGACCTCTCGGAGCGGATCGCGCGCGACGCCCTGCGCCGCGTGGTCGCCGCGCAGGAGCTCGAGCGCCGCCGCCTCGCCCGCGAGCTGCACGACGAGACCGGCCAGGCGCTGACGTCGATCCTGCTCGGTCTGAAGGGCCTCGAGGACCTCGTCGCCGAGGGCAGTCCCGCGCGGACGCCGTCGGCCGGCTCCGCGAGCTCGTCGTCGCGACGCTCCAGGACGTCCGCCGGCTGGCGGTCGAGCTGCGCCCGAAGGTGCTCGACGACTTCGGCCTCGTACCGGCGCTCGAGCGGCTGACGGAGACGTTCGCGGAGCGGACGGGGATCGACGTCCAGTTCAAGGCGGCGCTCGCCGGCGACCGGCTGCCGCCCGAGGTCGAGACCGCTCTCTACCGGATCGTGCAGGAGTCGTTGACGAACGTTGTCAAGCACGCGCGGGCGGGCCGGGTCAGCGTCCTCCTCACGCGCAAGAATGGCGCCGTGGTGGCTGTGGTCGAGGACGACGGGCAGGGCTTCGATCCGGACTCCGTCCGCGAGGGCGGCTTCGGGCTCGAGGGCATGCGCGAGCGCGTCGGCCTCCTCGACGGGCGGCTGCAGATCGAGGCGCGCCCGGGCGCGGGCACGACCCTGGTCATCGAGGTGCCGCTCCGATGAGCGTCCGCGTGCTGATCGTCGACGACCACGCCGTCGTGCGCGCGGGGCTCCGCCTCTTGATCGACGGCGAGGAGGACCTCGAGACCGCCGGCGAGGCGGGGAGCGCGAGCGAGGCCGTGCTGCAGGCCAGGTCGCTGAAGCCCGACGTCGTCCTGATGGACGTCGTGATGCCCGACGGCAGCGGCCTCGACGCGGTTCCCACTCTGCTGCACGAGCGCCCCGAGACGAAGATCCTCGTGCTCTCGATGCAGGACGACCCGCAGTACGTGCGGCAGGCGTTCGCCTCCGGCGCGAGCGGCTACGTGCTCAAGGAGGCAGCGGACACGGAGGTCGTGGCGGCGATCCGCGAGGTCGCGAACGGCGGCCGCTACGTCAATCCCGAGCTCGGGGCGAGGCTCGTCGCCGCCGAGACCGCGGCCGCGCGGCGCGCGGAGGAGGATCCGCTCTCCGAGCGCGAGCGCGAGGTGCTGCGCCTGCTCGCTCTCGGCCACACGAACCAGGAGATCGCGGGGCAGCTCTACATCTCGGTGCGCACGGCCGAGACGCACCGCGCGCACATCATGCAGAAGCTCCGCCTCTCGAGCCGCGCGGAGCTCGTCCAGTACGCGCTCGAGCAGGGCCTGCTGGCCGAGTGAGCCCGGGAATGCGACGGGCCGCCCGCAGGCGGCCCGTCGGCCCGGTCGCGACTGGTCCGGCTAGGCGCTCGGTGGCTCGGACCGCCTCGCCCTGGGAGCCCCACTTCTTCATGAAGCCGAACGCCGTGTCCGGGTTGCGCAGCGCCCCGCCGACGGCGAGGATCGCGAACCCGAGGCCCGAGAGCAGCAGGGCGACGCCGACCACGATCCCGAAGATCGACAGCTGCTCGGCCATGTAGCTCGTGTTCAGCGCGGTCGTCAGCGCGGTCTCCGTGACCCAGAGGTTCCGCAGGCTGTTCTCGACCGGCCGCTGCGTCTTCGCGTCGATGAGCGCGTACTGCGTGTCGCTCGTGCCGCCGTTCCCGTCGGTGAACTTCGCCGGCGTGCCGGGCTTCGCCATGTAGCGGCCCATCTGCGAGTACGTCAGATTGTTCGTCGACTCCAGCGTGTGGATCCGCATGTAGCTCGCGAATGCCCGAGCGCGGTCGCCGGTGTTGATCGGCTTGCCGGCGATGTCCTGCGTCGGCAGCTTGAGGCTGGCGGGCAGGCCTGCCTGCTGCGCCTCCGCCTTGATGGCGGCCGGCGTCATGTCGGCCGAGCCGACGATCTGCTCCAGCTTGAGGCTGTCGTGCACCGTGCTCCGGCCGCTGAAGCCCATCACGATCGCAGCGATACCGAACACGATCAGGACGGCCGCGGCAACAACGCCTCCGATCTCGAATACCTTCCGCATTGCCAACTCCTTCCGTCGCGGCCGAGGCTTCCTTCTCGAGCGTTCGACCTTTGCGACTGAGCTTTGTCGTAGCGGCGATCCGCAACATCCGCGCCGACGCGGAAGTTCGATGCGGTGATCCCTCGCGGCGGCTACGCAGTTTACCGCACGTCCCGTGCACCGACCGGTCGGGGGCACGCAACCGCGTAGTTGGCCGCAGGCGTGCTCAGCGGCCGCACCGATGCCTGCGGGTGTCGCCGTGCGCGCACGATCCCGCGAGATGGCAGCAGAGCCCAGACCCGCTTACTGCAAGCTCAAGCTGGTGGTCGGCGAGGTCGAGCGGTGCCCAGGCGCACGCTGTGCGTTCTGGGAGCCGGGCGGAGCGGTACTGGCCGGGCGGTGCGCATTCGAGCAGGCCGACCTCTCGGGCCGGAAGGAGTTCGCGGTCTGGCTGCTCGACCTTCGGCAGCAGCTGGAGTCGGGTACGCCCGGCGCCGAGCGGGAGGCGCGCAGCGCTCTCAACCGGCTGCTGAACGAAGCGGACGAGTGACCTCCGCCGCGACCTTGCGCGGCCGCGGCGGTCATACTCGCCTCCGATGGCCGAGACGCTCGAGTTCGCACTCCTCGCGCGGCTTCGCGAGGTCCTGAAGGGCGCTCCCGCAACCGAGGTCGAGCTCCGGAACCTGACCGTGGACGCCGACGCGTGGGGCCGCACCCTGCAGGGACAGCTGACCGCATGCGAGACCCGGCTCGCGGCGCTCGGCGACGATCCGGCGAGCTCGCTGGCCGCGATCGCCGCGGAGCTTCGCCGCGTCGAGCACCTCCGCCCGCAGCTCGACGAGCTTCGGGCCCAGATCGCGGAGCTCGAGACGCGGGCGCGCGAGCTGCGGACCCGCTGGCTGGCCGACGCCCCCGGGCGCGCCTGAGCCCAGGGCTGCGCCCCGGCGGGCGGGCGACGCCGATGCGGAGCTTCTTACAGCCAGTCGTCCGGGTCGGGCTCGCTCGGCGGCGGCAGCCGGCGCACGCGGATCCACGTGACGAGCGCGCACGCCGCGGCGAGGACCGCGACTCTCGGGTCGAGCAGTCCGACGGCGAACCACACCCCGGCTGCGGTCGCCGCGAGGAACCACCGTCCGATGCGGTCTTCCTTGAAGAGGCGGACGAGGGGACTCTCGGCGAGAGCGTCGGCCGCGGCCTCGATGCGGCGTGAGAGTTGCTCGGTGTTCGTCGAAAGCCTGGGCACGGTTTCCTCAGCGTGCCCTCGCCTCCACACCATGCCCGCCCGGGCACCCCGGGAGCAATCCCTCGTTCGAGTGAGCGGGTCGCCCGAGACTGACCGCGGTCAGGCGGGAGCGGCGCCGGAGCGGAGGTAGACGAGCACGGCCAGGACGCGGCGGTTGGTCTCGGGCGCCTGGTCGATGCCCAGCTTCTGAAAGATCTGCTTCACGTGGGCCTCGACGGTCCGCTCCGTGATGAACAGGCGCTGCCCGATCGCCGCGTTCGACAGACCCTCGGCGACCAGGCCGAGCACCTCGTGCTCCCGCCCGCTCAGCTCCTCGAGCGGGTCGGGGCTCCGCGAGCGGCGGAGCAGCCGGGACACGATCGCCGGGTCGACGACGGTCTCTCCCTCATGCAAGCGCCGCATCGTGTCGACGAGCACGCCCGGGTCGCTCACCCGGTCCTTGAGCAGGTACCCGGTGCGCTCCGGATTCTCCTCGAGCAGGCGCATCGCGTAGCCCGGCTCGACGTACTGCGACAGCACGAGAACGGCGACCTCGGGGTAGCGCTCGCGAATCTGCTGCGCGGCGACGAGACCTTCGTCGGTGTTCGTCGGCGGCATCCGGATGTCGACGATGGCGCAGTCGGGCCTGGCCGCAGCCACGGCGTGCATCAACGCGTGCACGTCTTCGGCCTCGGAGACGACCTCGACGCCGGCGTCGGCCAGCACGTGGACGATCCCTTCGCGGGTGAGCATCACGTCCTCTGCGACCACGACGCGCACAGGTCGAGTCTGACACGTGCACGAGGCGACGGGTCCAGTGCCAGCCACAGTCATGGCACCGGGCTGGCACCAATGACGAGCGGGCGCTTCCGCTTCGTAGGCTCGTCGCGTCATCGTTGGGACGGTCTGGGAGTGGAGGAGCCGCGATGGGCAGCGAACCGCAGACTCCGTCAGCGCGTCGCCGCGCAGCGGTCGCCGCGGCCTTAGCCCTCGTGTCCGCGTCTGCGGCGCCGGCGACGTCGCTCGCCGGCGGCACGTACCGCGTCGGCCTCGAGACGGACTCCGGCGGCAGGCCCTTCGGTGGATCGACGGCTTCGACCCGACCGGCCGAGGTCAAACCCGAGGCGTTCGGGATCTACTCGAACCTCCTGCTGCGTACGCTCGTCGGCTACGACCACGTCCGCAGGTCCCGCCGGCAACCGGCTCGTGGCCGATCTGGCGGAGCGCGTGCCGCATCCGACGAACGGCGGGCACACCTACACGTTCCGGCTCAAGCGCGGCGTCAGGTTCGGGCCGCCCGTCAGCCGCGAGATCACCTCGACGGGACGTCCGCTACGCGATCGAGCGCCTCGCTCGTCATCGCAACGGCGCAGCAGTACGCGTTCTTCTTCGAGGTCATCCGGGGCTTCACGGCGTACCGCAGCGGGAAGGCGCGGTCGATCACCGGCATCGAGACGCCGGACGCGCGGACGATCACGTTCACGCTCGCCGAGCCGAACGGCGCCTTCCTCTACCGGCTCGCGCTTCCGGCCGACGGCTCCGATCCCGCAGGAGATCGCGCGGTGCTTCGAGGGAAGGCCGGGCGCCTACGGCCACGACGTGGTGTCGTCGGGCCCCTACATGATCGAGGGCTCCGCGTCGGTCAAGCTCGGCTCCTGCAACGCGATCGCGCCGATGTCCGGCAGCTCGGACACGCGCCTCGTGCTCGTCCGCAACCCGCGCTACGACCCGAAGACCGACACCCGGGCGGCGCGCGAGAACAACCCGGACCGGTTCGTCTTCACCTACCTCAGCGGCAACGTGACACCGATCGTCGCGCAGCTGAGCGCCGGAGAGCTCGAGGACGCGTACCTCGAGCCGTCGTTTGCGCAGGTCCTCCGCCACCACGCGGCGAAGGCGGCCCGGCTCGGGCGGCTCCGGGTCAATCCGGAGGGGAAGATGATCTTCGTCGCGCTGAACCTGACGCGGCCGCCGTTCGACGACGTCCATGTGCGCCGCGCCCTGAACTGGATCGCCGACAAGGCCCGCTACCGGGAGGAGTACGGCGGCGCGAAAGCGGGCTCCATCGCGCAGCACCTCGTCCCGGACGACATGCTCGGCAACCGGCTCGATGGATTCGCGCCCTTCGCGACCAGGCGGCGACCACGGCAACCTCGCCCGCGCGAAGGCGGAGATGGCGAAGTCGAAGTACGCGACGAAGAACGGCGTCTGCACCGCGAAGGCCTGCAAGCGCGTCCACCTGAAGACCGACGGGCCGTACGGCCCGGGCCAGCGCATCGCGCCCCTCTTCAAGGCGGACGCGGCCAAGATCGGCATCACGTTCATCAACCGCGGCGCCAAGATCGACGAGCCGGCCAGCAACAACGCGGTCGTCGTCAACATCGACTGGCTCAAGGACTACCCGGACCCCTCCGACTTCCTCGATTTCTTCGCGGGCCCGGCGATCGACGCGCACGGCAATTTCAACTATTCGCTCGTCGGGATCACGCCGGCCCAGGCCCGCGCCCTCGGGGTCGACGGCCGCGTCGGACACGTGCCGAGCGTCGACGCCGACATCGCGAGGTGCCGGAGGCTCTCCGGGCGCGCCGCGTCTCGACTGCTACGCGGCGCTCGACCGGAAGCTCACGACCGACGTCGTGCCCTGGATCCCGCTCATGTCGCGCAACCACATCAACATCCTGGGACCGCAGGTCGACCGGTGGGCGTTCGACCAGTCGACCGGCACCACCGCCTACGCGCATGTGGCGGTCAGGAGCTAGGCGCGTCGGCGCCGTCACGGCTTTGACGGCCGCGCTCACGGCCGTCCCGCTGGCCGGCGCGTCGCAGGCCGGAGCCCCACGCGGCGGCACTTACCGGGTCGGCTGGGACTCGATGGTGTTCGACAACATGGACCCGCTCGGTGCGTGGCCGGACTCATACGGGCTCCTCACGAACCTGCTCGTTCGCACGCTCGTGCAGTACGACCACGTCTCCGGCGCTGCCGGTAGCAGGCTCGTCGCCGATCTCGCCGAGCGCGTGCCGGCGCCGACGAACGACGGTCGGACGTACACGTTCCGGCTCAAGCGCGGAGTCAAGTTCGGGCCGCCGGTGAACCGCAGCATCACTTCGGCGGACGTTCGCTACGCGTTCGAGCGGCTCGCGCGACCGCGGAACGCCGCCCTCTACCCCTACCACTTCGACGTCATCCGAGGCTTCGATGCGTACCGCCGGGGCGCCGCCGCGACGATCGCAGGTATCGCGACGCCCGACCCGAGGACGGTCAGGTTCGACCTGAAGCACCCGGTGGGCGACTTCCTCCACCGCCTGACGCTGCCCGCGGCCGCGCCGGTCCCGCGGGAGGTCGCGAGGTGCTTCGAGGGCAAGCCGCGCCGGTACGGCTCGGACCTGGTCTCGTCCGGCCCGTACATGATCGCGGGCGCGGATGCGGTCGACGCCCGCTCGTGCTCCACGATCAGCCGCATGCGCGGCATCTCGAACGATCAGCTCACGCTTGTCCGCAACCCGCTCTACGACGCACGCACCGACAGCCGTGAGGCGCGGGAGAGCAACCCGGACCGCTTCGTGTTCGTCGGCGTGCACGCAGGCGGCGCGCGCACCCCCGTCCAACTCGTCAAGCAGGTGGAGGCGGGTGAGCTCGACGACGCCATCCTCTACGCGGCACCGAAGGTCGTCACCCCATTTGCGCAGCGGGCGAAGGCCGACGGGCGGTTCCGGGTCACCCTCGCGTACTGGCGGTTCTACGTCTCGATGAACCTGACCCGGCCGCCGTTCGACGACATCCACGTGCGCAAGGCGCTGAGCTGGGTCCTCAACCGCGCGGCGATCCGGGACGTCGCGGGCGGTGGCCCGCTCGTCGGTGCGATCCCGGAGCACCTGGTCCCGGATGAGCTGCTCGGCGGCCGGTTGAAGGATTTCGCGCCGTTCGCAACCCCCGGGGGCCGCGGCAGCGTCGCCAGGGCGCGCGCGGAGATGAGCAAGTCGAAGTACGCGACGAGGAACGGCGTCTGCACGGCGAGGGCGTGCAAGCATGTGTTCTTCGCGCCCCTGTTCAACTGCTCGTGCTACTCGATCGGCACGCGCACGGGAGCCATCCTGGCGGCGGACGCCGCGAAGATCGGGATCACCTTCGCCAACCATGCGCGTGACTTCGACAAGTTCCTCACGCCCTCGAAGAACATCCCGCTCGCTCCCAACGCCGAGTGGCTCAGCGACTATCTCGATCCCGCGGGCTTCCTCGAGCGGGAGTTCGGCGCGGGAGCCATCACCCCGTCTCTGAACTGGAACACGTCGCTCGTCGGGATCACCCCTGCGCAGGCGCGCCGGCTCGGCGTCGAGGGCCGCGTCGGGCGGGTGCCGAGCGTCGACGCCGACCTCGCGAGGTGCAGGCCGCTGACAGGAAACCGGCGGCTCGACTGTTACGCGGCGCTCGACCGCAAGCTGAGCGCGGAGATCGTGCCCTGGATCCCGCTTCTGTGGCGCTCCCGGGTGACGGTCGTCGGACGGCAGGTGGCGCGCTGGGCGTTCGACCAGTCCGCGGGCATGACGAGCTTCGCGCACGTGGCGATCAAGCGCTAGCACGGAGCGCGCTCTCGTGGCAGCCGCGATGGCGGCGCGGCGTCTGCTGGAGGACTCTCGATGCATGAAACGCCTCCTGCTCGTCCTCCTCCTCGTCGCCGGCGCACTCGCACCTGCCGCATCCGCAGCGCACTCGATGCGCCCCCGGAGCTCCGATCTCGATCGCCCGTCGCACACCCGCGTGATCGCGATCCACTACCGCGCCCACACCGGTCGCGCCCGGGTGGCGTACGTTCTGCTGCCGGCGTGGTACGGAGCGGCGCTGCACCCGCGGCTGCCGCTCGTCATCTCGCCGCACGGGCGCGGCGTCGACGGCCACGCCAACCTCGGCCTCTGGGGCGATCTCCCGGGGATCGGCGGCTTCGCGGTCGTCAATCCCGACGGCGAAGGCGACCACCTCGACGCGTACTCGTGGGGAGCGCCCGGACAGATCGAGGATCTGGCGAAGATGCCGGCCCTCCTGGTGCGCGCGCTGCCGTGGCTGAGGATCGACCCGCGCCGCGTCTACGCAGTCGGCGGCAGCATGGGCGGCCAGGAGACTCTGCTCCTGCTCGCGAAGCACCCTCGTCTGCTCGCGGGCGCAGCCGCGTTCGACCCGCTCGTCGACTTCGCCCACCAGTATCGGCAGTTCCCGCGGCTTCCCTGCGGCGCCACGTGCCGCAGGCAGCTCGGAGCGCCGCTCGGCTCCGTCCTCCAGCGGCTCGCACGCGAAGAGGTCGGCGGCGATCCGCGCAGCGCTCCGAGCGGCTACACCGTGCGCAGCCCGCTCGCGTACGCCGCCGCACTCGCCCGCGCGTGTGTGCCGCTGCAGCTCTGGTGGAGCAAGCGCGACCGCATCGTCGTCGACCCCCGAAGCCAGGCGGCCCGGCTGCTCGCCACCGTGCGGCGGCTGAACCCGGTCGCCCCGGTCGTGGGCATCGAAGGGACCTGGATGCACAGCGCAGAGATGCGCGCCAGCACGCGGCTGCCATTCGCGCTCGCCGGCTTCGGGCTCCTGCCTTCCACCTTCGGCGGCCGCTGGGCCCTGGAGGGCACCTGGCTCACCCCGAGTCCGCCTCGCCCTTGCTCACGTGCCGCCTGACCGGCAGCGCAACCTCGAGCGCTCCGTCGTTCACGGCGACGGTGCCGCCGGCGGCGAGGATCCGGTCCTCCACGTGAACGAGCCGCTCGCGCCAGCTCCCCACGCCGTGCACGGAGAGCCGGAGGCTCCCGTCCTCCTCGCGAAGCTCCGCAGCCACCGTGCCGTGGGCCGTATCGAGCGCCTCGACCACAACCGCGTACGCGGCTGTCTCCACGTCCGGCCGGTAGCGCCGCCCACTTGGGAGGCTCACCGCGAGCCGCAACGGCCGCACGTCCGCGAGGGACTCGAGCGCCGCTTCGAGCCCCGAGGTCTCGAGCTCGGCCGGAAAGATGCCGTGCGCGATCTCCCGCAGCTCCTCCGACGCCGTCCGCGCGCGCTCGAGCGCGAGCCGAAGCGGAGCAGCAGCCTCCTCGTCGTCGCCCGACGACTCGGCGATCGTGAGGGCGACGCGGAGGTCGTAGGTGAGCGCGAGCAGCCGCTGCTGCGCGCCGTCGTGGAGGTCGCGCTCCATCCGCCGCCGGGCTGCGTCGGCAGCGTCCACCGTGCGCGCGCGGGCCTCGCTCGCGTCGGCGAGACGCCCGAGCGCCTCGGCACGAAGCCGCTCGTTGCCGAGGGCGAGGGCCGCGGCCGGACCGAGCTCGCGCTCGAGCGCGACGGCGGTCGTCGCGTCCGACTCGACGAGCGCGACGACCCCGTCGCCGGCGACGAGCGGCGTCACACGCCGCAACGGGTCGAGTGCCAGCGGCCGGCCCTCGACGTCGACAACGCGCTCGCCGGGACCGATCGGGTACCCGAGCCGCAACCCCGGGTCGCGTAGCGCACCGCCGAGCACGGGGCCGAGCCCGCCCGCGGCGGCCGACCGCTCGAGGTCGACGGCGAGGCGCGTCACGAGCCCGCGCACGAGCCGCGGCCTGACGGAGATCCAGGCGAGTGCGGCGGCGAGCGCGAGCAGCGCTCCCGCGCGGGCGACGAAGAGCGCCTCGTAGAGCGGGCGGCCCGGAACCTCGTGTGGCTCGACGTGAAGCGCGCGAGCGTAGCCCGCGCAAGCGATGCCCGCGAGCGCAGCCGCGGCCAGCGCCGGCCCCGACCGTCGCCTCGTCACCGGAGCGGCCGCCGCAAGGCGAACCGCCGCGACCAGCGCGGCCGCGACGCCGCAGGCCACACCGGCCGCGAGCAGAAGCGAGAGCGCTCGGCGCGCGAGCTCGGCGTCGTCGTGGACGACGAAGGCGTTCACCGTGCAGTCGCTCCAGCAGTACTGGTCGCGGATGGGGTCGCGAACCACCGCGAGCCCGACCGACGCGGCAGCCGTCAGGGCGGCGCCGCCGGCAGCGAGGACGACGAGCATTGCGCGCCCGAGCAAGCGGCCGGCCGGCGGCACCGCTGCCGCGATGGCCAGCACAACAGGCGGCAGCAGCGGCGCGACCACGGCGCCGACGGCGCGTAAGAGCTCAGGCCCTCCCTCCCAGCCGAGCCAGACAGGAGCAAGCCAGACGGCTGCGGCCCCGACCGTCAGCACGCCGAGCAAGGAGGTCGACCGGTCCCAGAGCAGCAGCGCCCCTGCGGCGACCAGAGCGACGCCGACCAGCACCTCCAGCAGGGCGAAGGACGAGGAGACATCCCCGTACGTCGTGTCGTAGGGCTGCCCGCTTCCGCCGACGAGCGCGGCTGTGAGGACGACGACGACGACGCCGAACGCGACCGTGATCGCTCTGCCGACCACACGGCCATTCTCCCACCGGCCGACCCGGCCGAGATTGCGGCCAGCACGGATCACGAAGGCGCCCGCACGCGCGAGAATCGACAGTGATAACGGCGAGGAGGCGCGACCTGACTCGACGACACTCGATCACCATCGTCGCCTGCGGCTGCGCGGTCGTCGCCGCCGCCTGGATCGCGGACGCGACAGTCGGCCGCTCCGTGCCCGCCGGCAAATCGGGTGCGAGCTCGCCCGAGGTGTTGACGCTCGCCGTCGCTGAGTACCAGGGAAAGCCTGCGGACGTGATCGCCGGGCGCTTCGCGCGCCGTGTCGAGGCGCTCTCGCACGGCTCCATGCGCGTCGTGATCGAGTACTGGCCGACGAAGCTCGCCCGGGGAACGTCGACCGGCGAGGTCGAGGCGAGTGCGATTCGCGCCGTGGAGTCGCGTGACGTGCAGCTCGGCCTCGTACCCTCCCACGCCTTCGCCGCGCAGCACGTCACCACGTTGGCGGGACTGCAGACGCCGTTCGTGATCACGTCGCCGACGCTCGCCGCCCGCGCGACGACCGGTGCCATCGCCGACCGGCTGCTGGCCGGCCTGCAGACCATCTCGCTCGAAGGGCTCGGCCTGGTTCCAGAGGGGTTGGAGCGGCCGTTCGGGTTCCTGAAACCGCTGCTCGCTCCCGCCGACTTCGCGGGGGTCACGATCCGCGCCGACTCGTCGCAGGCGACCCGCGACCTGCTCAGGGCGCTCGGTGCGACTCCGCGAGACCTGACGACGGTGGCGGGCCATACCTCGGTCTACAGCGGCTTCGTCAACGACGCCGTGTCGATCCCCAGCGCCGACGACGGGTTCCCGAAGGACGCGTACACGGGGACAGGCGTTGTGCTGTTCCCGAAAGTCGATGTCCTCATCGCCTCGCGCGGGCTGCTCGATCACTTGAGACCGTCGCAACGTGAAACGCTGCGACGGGCGGCGGAGCAGGCTCGCGCGGAGACGGTGGCTGCGAGCGACGAGCGCGCGGACGGCAGTGCTTTTTGCAGGGCGGGCGGCACGATCGTTGCGACGTCGCCGTCGGCCCTCGGCCCGTTTCGCGCGAAGACGGCAGAGCTGCGCCGCAGTGCCGCGGCGCTGGCCCTGTTGCGGGCGTTGGGGCGGCCCGGTGACCGAGCCGTTCCGGCAGTGCAGTCCTGCACTCCGGGGTCGGCCGCCGGAACACAGGTCGCCCCGGACAACGAGGACTACACCCACGAGGAGAAGCTGGCTCTGCTGCCGCGGAGCGGCACCTACCGGCGCGCGTTCACGATCGCGCAGCTGCGGGCGGCGGGGGCGAACGAAACCGAAGCGCGCCGGAACGCCGGTGTGACGACGCTCACGCTGTACAACAGCCGGCCCCGGCAGCGCTTCGTGGTCGAGTGGCAAGGCTCGACGCGGCCTCCGTGTCGCGGACGCGTCCATCTGTTCCACCGCCGCGTCGAGCTCAGGTGGTACCCGACGACGCCGTGCAGCGGCTGGATGGCCTTTTCGTGGAAGCACGCCGGCCATGGCGACTTCGAGCTGGTCGACCTCGATCCGGCGACAGAGCCGGCGTGGTTACGGAAGGCGTACCCGGGAACGTGGAAGCGGGTCAACTGCAGCCTGGGCTGCGGCGCGCGCGAGAAGCTCACGGCCGGCGAGGCGAGCGCGATTCTGCAGCGGCGGATCCCCGGCCGACCGTGGGTCGCCTGCCACCACGTGCCGTCCGTCCCCTCCGACTACCGCTGCCACTACACGTACACCCGAAACGGACAGCGCGTGCGGGTCGAGCTCGACGTGAACGTCGACGACGCCGGCATCACGCGCATCCGTCAGTCCGGCTAGCCGACAGGCAGCTCGGCGACCACCGTCGTCCCGCCGCCCTCGGGCGAATCCACGTGGAGGACGCCGCCGAGCGCGCCGACTCTCTCTTCGAGACCGGCTAGCCCCGAGCCGGCGACGTCGGCGCCGCCGCGGCCGTCGTCGGCGACGCTCAGGCGTACGACGCCGTCCAAAACCGTCAGCGCGACGCGTACGCGGTGTGCGTCCGCATGCTTGACCGCGTTCGCGAGGCTCTCGGCGCACACGAACCAGAGGGCGGACGCGACGTCGGGCGGCACCGCCACGTCGTCGAGCTCGAGTTGCGCCTCCACCGGCAGGTCGGTCACAAGCCGCTCGAGCGCCGGTACGAGCGCATCTGCAGCGAACCCGCCTAGACCGCGCAACGGTGCATCGATCTCGGGACGGACGCGCCGTAGCTGCTCGGCCGCGCGCGCAAGCGCGGCGGCGAGGTCGCGCGATCCCGGCAACCGCTGGGCATCGCGCACGAGCCCGTCGACGGCCGCGAGCTCCGCGCCGGGGCCGCGCTCGAGCCGGTCGGCGAGCCGTCGCCGCTCCCCCTCCTCCGCCAGCTCCAGCCTGCGGCGCGACGCCTCGACGGCGTCGACCTGCCGCGTGACCTCTGCGCGAAGCCGGGCGCGTTCCGCGGCGAGCCCGGCCGCCGCGAGTATCGCCGACCGCGTGGCCGGGTCGTCGAGCGTGGCGGGATCGTGGACGACGAAGGCGACCTCCCGGCCGCCGACCAGCACGGGTGTCTCGACTCGGTCGGACGGCTCGCGCGTCAGTGGATGGTTGTCGTCGTCGACGAACACGCCAGGCGCGACCGCGTAGCCGAGGTCGAGCCCGGGATCCCCGAGAAGGTCGCGCAGCGCGTCGCGGAGCTGCGCACCGCCGCGCCCGAGCGCGACGGCCTGCTCGGCGAGCGTGGCCGGCGCCTCCAGCATCGCGGCGGTGAACGAGAACACTCCGGCCAGGGCGACGGCCGCCGCGTAAAGGGTGACCGTCACGTCCGTGACGCCGTGCGGCGCGCCGGCGAGACTACGGACGGCGTCGGCTCCGATCGCCACCCCCAGCACAGCCGCTGCCGCGAGGCCGCGACCCGCGATCGCGCGGCTGAGGCGCCCTGTCGAGCGCGCCCGCCCGACAGCCGCGATCGCGACGAACGCTGCGGCCAGCGCGAGCGCAGTCACGTCGTTCTCCCAGAGCGGCCACACGAGCGCTGCGACCCACGCCAGCGCGATCCCCCGGGCGGCGAGTCTCGTCCGCGGCGAGCCGGAGGGCGGCGCAACCGCAAGCTGGAGCAGCGGCGCGCGGTGGAGATACGCAGTCTGCCCGATCAGCAACTGCACGAAGGACGGCCCGACCGACTCGAAGTCGAACGCGAACCAGAAGAAGCCGGCGACCAACAGAAGCCCGGCCGCCCCGCGCGGACGACGCAACGCCAGCAGGGCGACGCCGAGACCGACCAGCGTCCAGCCGGCGAGGAGATCCGGGAGCCAGCCCCGGAGATCGCTCCACGCGTACGCCTGTTGCTCGGCGACGAGCCCCAGCGCGCCGCCCGCGCACGCGAGCCCGGCAAGCAGCGCCCGGCGCACGGGCACTAGAGGAGCGCGGCGAGGGCGGCTCCGGAGAGCTCGTCCTTCGCCACGAACCCGGCCACCGGCGCGTCCGGCAGGCGCGCCTCGTACGCCGCGCGCCGCCGGCTCGAGACGAGCACGACGCGCGGGGCCTGCTCGATCGCCGCGAGGCGCTCGGCCACCTCGAAGCCGTCCATCCCTGGAAGCTGGACGTCGAGCAGCACGACGTCGGGCCGGAGTCGCGTGGCCGCGTCGAGCGCCGTTTCCCCGTCCTCCACGTCCGCGACGACGTCGAAGCCCTGCAGCTCCAGGAGCGCCCGCGCTGACGCTCGGAAGTCCGCGTGGTCGTCGACGATCAGCACCGACGGGCGCATGTGCTGATCCTTCCAGGCCAGTGCAGCGCACGCATTGCGGCTAGCCACAGTCGCGGTCCAGCGCTGCCCGCGATGAGATCGCGCGGTCGCGCTCGTAGCGTCGGGGTTCATCGACAAGGAAGGATCCCATGAGGCGCATCGTCCTGGCGATCTCGTGCGCGGCGATCGGAATCGTCGGAGCAGAGGTCGTCTCGCCCGCGGCACGCGCCGCCACGGTGTGCGTCGGCCCCGGCACCGGCTGCTTCGGGCAGATTCAGCCGGCGGTCGACGCGGCGCACGACGGCGACACCATCACGCTCGCACGCGGAACGTTCGCAGGCGGAGTCACAATCGACGTCAGCGTCGCGCTCGTAGGCGCCGGGGCGGGCGCGACGGTGATCCAGGGCGGCGGTCCGGTGCTCACGATCGGCACGTTCTTCGGTACGAGACGGCCGAACGTCTCGATCAAGGGCGTGACAATCACCGGCGGGCTCAACGACTCGAAGCCGGACCCGCCCGTGACGTTCGGCGGCGGCGCGTCTGGATCCCGGTCTCGGACGGAAACCTCACCGGCGCGACCGTGACCATCAGCGACAGCCTGATCACGCGCAACCGCGTGGCCCCACGCGAGCTGATTCCGCCGGGCTTCTGCCAGATCGCATGCGCCTTCGCCTCGGGAGGCGGGATCTACAACGGCGGAGCGCTCACGATCACCAACTCACGCATCAGCGACAACGAGTCCGGCTCGACGGCCTCGTCTGCGTCGGTCGCCACGAAGGCCGGCGCCGGCGGGATCATGAACCGCAACCAGGGGACGCTCACCCTGAGGCACAGCTTCGTGACCGGCAACCGTGCGACGGCCACGGCGCCGAGCGGCCAGGAGGTCGACGCCGGCGGGATCCACAGCGACGGCCCTCTCACGATCGAGGACAGCGTCGTCAGCGGGAACTCCGCGCAGCTGACCTCGTCGTATCCGGCGGAGGTGGAGCAGGTCGCGCTCGGCGGGGGAATCACCGCGTCGGAGTGCTGCGGGGTCTCGGCCACGGCGACGATCACGCGAAGCATCGTGAGCGGCAATCGGGTCGTCGCGGGCAATGCGTCCGGCGACCTCGTCGCGTTCGCGGGCGGGATCGTGGGCTTCACGTCGTCGCTGGCCGTCACGGACAGCACCGTCGACCACAACGAGGTCGACGCGACGCTCGCGTCCTCGTCGACGGCGGGCGCGTTCGCCGACGGCGGCGGCTTGGAGATCGACGGCGCCGCGACGATCCGAAACGCGCTCGTCGCCGGCAACCGCGTCACGGTCTCCGCGCCGGCCGGAATGGCGGTCGCCCAGGGCGGAGGGATCGCGAATGCAGGGCAGCTGGCGGTTCAGCGAACGCTCGTGATCGACAACAGCGCGAGCGCCAGGGGTGCCGGTGGGGCCGCGCAGGGCGGCGGCATCTGGAACGACACCTTCGGCGAAGGCGCACCGCCGAGCCTCGTCATGAGCGACAGCGCCGTCGTCGGCAACTCGCTCGACGGCGCTCCGGCCGTCGCACTCCAGGGCGGCGGTCTGTTCACGGCGTTCCCGGTGACGCTGACGAGGACCCTGATCGCCGGCAACCGTCCCGATCAGTGCTCCGGGTGCTGACGCCGAACGTGAGGAGGTCACCCGCCCGGGTGGCCTCCTCACCGCGGGACTAGGCCGTACGGCGCGCGTTCGACAGCCGGCGGTAGAGGCGGTCGACGAGCTCCGGATTGCTCTCGAGCCGCTCGGAGATGACGCGGATCCGCACCTCGCGGAAGTGCGCCGGCTCGACACCGAGGGCGTCGGCGAGCCGCTGCGATCACCTCGTCGGACGGCACGGGCCGGTTGCCGTGCACGAGATGGTTCAGGTAGCCGGCGGAGAGCCCCGTCGCCGTCGCGAGGCCTCTGTACGTGACGTCCTGCTCGCTCATCAGCCGCGAGATCGCGTCTCCGAACGGCTCCTCGGTGAAGCGTCTCCGCCTAGCCATCGTCACGTTCCTTGCCAAGATCGGCGAGGTCTACACGTACCTCCTCCCCGGTCGCGCGATCGCGGACGTCGACCTTGCCGTCTTCGAGCGTCTTCTTGCCGACCGTGACACGCGTCGGGATGCCGATCAGATCGGCGTCGGCGAACTTCTCCCCCGCGCGAAGGTCGCGGTCGTCGAGGAGAACCTCGCTCCCCTGCACCGCGAACGCCTCCGCCGCAGCGAGGGCCTGCTCCTCGACTCCGGGCAGAGCGATCACGTGCACGTCGTAGGGCGCCACGGCGGCCGGCCAGACGATCCCGCCCTCGTCGTGGTGCTGCTCGACGATCGCCGCCAGCACGCGCCCGGGACCGATCCCGTAGCTGCCGCCGAGCAGCGGCTTCTCGCGCCCGTCCTCGTCCAGGAAGGTCGCCCCGAGCGGCTCCGAGTAGAAGCTGCCGAAGTTGAAGATGTGGCCGACCTCGACGGCTGTGCGGAAGCGGAGCGCGCCCCCGCACACCGGGCAGCGGTCTCCCTCGAGCGGCTCGCGCAGATCCGCGAAGCGCGGTTCGTAGTCGCGGCCGGCCTCGACGCCGCGGAGATGCCAGCCGTCGCTGTTCGCACCGGCCACGAACTGGCCCTCCCTGAGCGTCTCGTCGGCGATGATCTCGCCCGCGAAGCCGACCGGGCCGAGCGACCCTCCGTCGGCGCCGAACGCGGACCGAATCTCCTCGTCGGTTGCCGGCCGCGACGCGCCCGCGAGCGCGTCGAAGAGCTTCGTCTCGCTCAGCCGGTCGTCGCCGCGAACGAGCGCGAGGACGAGCGTTCCGTCGTCTTTTACGACCGGCATCGCCTTCGAGGTGGCAGTCGCGTCGATGTCGAGGAACTCCGCGAGGCCCTCGATCGTCGTGACGCTCGGCGTCTCGACCTCTTCGGGCACGTCGAGCCGCTCGCGGGAGCCTCGGCTCGACCGGGATCGCGCGCGCCACCTCGATGTCCGCGGCGTAGTCGCCGTTCTCGCACGTGACGAGCGTGTTCTCGCCCGAGCCGGACGGCGCGAGGAAGTCGACGCTGAACTTGCCGCCCATGATCCCGCTCTCGGCCTGCACGTCGTACGTCTCGATCCCGCAGCGCTCGAAGATCTTGCTTGTACGCGCTCGCGGTTCGCCTCGAAGCTCTGCTGCGACGCCGTCCTCGTCGCGGTCGAACGAGTAGCGCGTCCTTCATGATGAACTCGCGCACGCGGAGCAGCCCGCCGCGCGGGCGCGGCTCGTCGCGGTCCTTGACGGCGAAGTGGTACCAGAGCTGCGGCAGCTGCTTGTACGACTGGATCTCGCGCGCGTGGAAGGTGACCGTCTCCTCGTGCGTCATCGGCAGGACGAAGCGCGCTGCCCGTGCGATCCTGCAGGTGGAAGAGCTCGGGGATCGCGATCCGGCCCGTCGCCTCCCAGAGCTCGGCCGGGGTCAGCACCGGCATCAGCATCTCCTGGCCGCCGATCGCGTTCATCTCCTCGCGGATGATCTGCTCGATCTTGCGGTGGATCCGCCATCCGAGCGGCAGGAAGGTCCACAGACCCGTGCTCACCTGGCGGATGAACCCGCCCCGCACGAGCAGCTTGTGGCTGACGGCCTCCGCGTCGGCGGGTGCGTCGCGCAGGGTCGGGAGGAAGAGCTGGGACGCGCGGTGGATCATGGGGAACCGCTGAGGTTAGTCGAGCGGGATCAGCGACGCCTCCGCCATGGCGAGCGCGGCGGGCTTCGCCATCTTGAGGCGCTTCGGGCGGCGCATGCCCGCCTCGATCCAGCGGTCGATCTCGTGGAAGAGCTCGTCGATCAGGATGTCCGAGCTCACCTTCTTCAACACGCGCCCGTGCGCGTAGACGAACCCGACGTCGCGGCCGCCCGCGATGCCGAAGTCCGCGTCGCCCGCCTCGCCCGGGCCCGTTGACGGCGCAGCCGAGCACGGCGACCTCGAACGCCTGCGGATACGCGCGCAGGCGCTCCTCGACCTTCTCGGCGAGCCGCTGGACGCCGACGTTGTCGCGGCCGCAGCTCGGGCACGCGATCATCACGGGGCCGCGCTCGCGGAGGCCCAGCGCCTTGAGGATCTCCCACGCGACGCGCACCTCCTCCACCGGGTCGGCGGTCAGCGAGACCCGCATGGTGTCGCCCACGCCGTCGACGAGGAGCGCGCCCATGCCCACGGCGCTCTTGATCGAGCCCGCGAACGGCGTCCCGGCCTCGGTGACGCCCAGGTGCAGCGGGTACGGCACCTTCTCGGCGAGCATCCGGTAGGCGCGGATCATGGTCGGTACGTGGCTCGACTTGACGGAGATCTTGAAGTCGTAGTAGTCGAGCCTCTCGAGCAGCCGGACCTCCTCGAGCGCCGCCTCGACGAGCGCCTCAGCCTGGTCGGCCTGCGCGAGCTCCGCGAGGTGCTTCGGCAGCGAGCCGGAGTTGGCGCCGATCCGCATCGGCATCCCGGCCCGCTTCGCCGCGGTGACGACCTGCTCCACCTTGTCCGGCCCGCCGATGTTGCCCGGGTTGATGCGCACCGCGGCGACGCCGGCCTCGATCGCCTTCAGGGCCAGGCTCGCGTTGAAGTGGATGTCGGCGATCACGGGCAGCGGCGAGAAGCGGACGATGCTCGGCAGCGCGAGCGCGTCCTCGAGCTTCGGCACGGCGACGCGTACGATCTCGCAGCCCGCATCGGCAAGCGCCGCGATCTGCGCGGTCGTCGCGGGCACGTCGTGCGTCTTCGTGAGCGTCATGGACTGGACGACGACCGGGGCCCCGCCGCCGATCGCGACGCCGCCGACCTGGATCTGGCGCTCGCTCGCCACGGTGGAAGGGTAATGCTTGTGCCTCGGCGATTTGCCCGGGGTGCGGCGGGAGTCGTCGCCGTCGTCCATGCTGGTCGTGGTCGGCGACCAAGGTACGCATGCGTGCGCTCGGCCGCCGGAGGCGCGCTCGCGGATCAGCCTAGCCGCCCAGGTCGTTGTTCAGGCCCGAGGAGGAACAGCAGCAGGACGAGCGCGATCCCGAAGGCCGAGACGCGCTCGTAGACGGCGCGCGGGACGGCGCGGCGCCTGACGCCCTCGACGATCGAGAAGGCGATGTGCCCGCCGTCGAGCGGCAGCAGCGGCAGCAGGTTCAGCAGCGCGAGCGAGAGCGAGATGAGCCCGAGCACGGCCAAATAGTCCTGGACCGACCGTTTGAGGGCGGCCGACGAGCCTCGGACGATGCCGACGGGGCTCGAGATCTGGTCGCGTCCCTTCCCGGAGCCGAGCTGGAGAAGCGAGCGGCCGATCTCCTGCGTGACGTCTCCCGTCAGGCGGACCGAGCTGCCGACGGCCGCGGGCAGCGACTTGCCCGGCCCGGGCTCGCCCTGCAGCGTGATCCCGATCCTGTAGGCGCCCGCATCCTCCTTGGCGCGCACGGGTGGGAGCGCCACGCGCTTGCCGTCGCGGACGACGACGATCCGGAGCGGCTTGCCGCCCGAGCCGGAGATCGTCCGCGAGATCTCGTTGGCCGAGACCGGCGAGCCGTTGATGGCGACGATGCGGTCGCCCGCCTTCAGGCCGGCGGCCGCGGCCGGGCGGTCCGGATTCACGCTCTCGATCTTCGGCGTGGCGCGGGTCGTCCCGATCATGAACACCGCCGCGAAGAGCGCGATCGCGAAGAGGATGTTCGTCCCCGGGCCAGCGAAGATGACGGCGATGCGCTTCCAGCTCGAGGCGCGCCAGTACGCGTCGGGCGCGAGGGCGTCGTCGACTTCTCGCACCCCGCGCTCGGCCCGCGCACGCGCGGGCGGGGAGAGCTCCGCCGACTCGAGCGCCTGCTCGAGCTGAGGCAGGTCGCCGCGCGCCGCATCGAAGTCCTCCTGCTCGAGCTCGCGCTGGACGCGCGCGAGCGGCGCGGTCAACTCGGGCGCCTCGTGCACCGCGCGGCCGAGGTACGCCTCGAGGTCGGAGGCCGCGGGGCGGTGCATCCCGGGGATCTTCACGTAGCCGCCGAGCGGGATCGCACCGACGCCGTACTCGATCCCGTTCCGCCTGACCTTCGCCAGCGCCGGCGGGAAGCCGATGTAGAACTTGCGCGGCCGCATGCCGACGGCGCGCGCGGTGAAGAAGTGGCCCGCTTCGTGCACGAGGATCAGAAGCGCGAGGCCGAGGATGGAGATGACGGCGTTCATGCGGGCTGGAGCGCGAGCCTCCGGGCCTCGGCGTCGGCGTCCGCGAGCTCGTCCAGGTCCGCGGCCGGCCCACGATCCCAGGCGGCCAGCACCGACTCGACGCTCGCGGCGATGTCGAGGAAGCCGAGCCTCCCCTCAAGGAAGGCGCCGACGGCGACCTCGTTCGACGCGTTGTACGCGCACGGGTAGGTGCCGCCGCGCTCGCCCGCCTCGCGGGCGAGCCGGAGCAGGGGGAACGTCTCGAGATCCGGCGGCTCGAACTCCAGCGTCGTCAGCTCGAGCGGCGGTACCGGCGTCGGTGCGCGGTCCGGATAGGTGAGTGCGAATGAGATCGGCACGCGCATGTCGGGATAGCCGATGTGGGCGAGCGCCGCGCCGTCGCGCAGCCGCACGATTCCGTGCACGATCGAGGCCGGGTGGACAACGACCTCGATGCGATCGAAGTCGAGCCCGAAGAGGAAGTGCGCCTCGATCAGCTCGAGGCCCTTGTTGGCGAGCGTGGCCGAGTCGATCGTGATCTTCGGGCCCATCGACCAGGTCGGGTGCGCGAGTGCCTGCTCGGCCGTCACCGCCGCGAGCTCGTCGCGCGTCCGCCCGCGGAACGGGCCCGCCGGAGGCCGTCAGGACGATCCCCGCCGCCTGCTCCCCGCGCAGGCACTGGAAGATCGCGGAGTGCTCGCTGTCGACCGGGAGCAGCAGCCCGCCGCCGCGTTCCCACGCTTCGAGCGCGAGCTCGCCGGCGGCGACCAGGCTCTCCTTGTTCGCGAGCGCGAGCGTGACGCCGCGCTCGAGCGCCCACATGGTGGCGGGAAGCCCGGCGAAGCCCGTGACGGCGTTCAGCACGACATCCGGGCGCGCGCGATCGAGCAGGGCGGCGACGTCGCCGCCGACCTCGGTCTCGGCCTCCGGATAGTCCGCGGCGAGCGCGTCGAGCGGCGAGGTGCCGGAGGCAAGCGCGCAGACCTCGAGCTCCGGATTCGCGTCGCAGACCTCGAGCGCCTGACGCCCGATCGATCCGGTTGCACCGAGGATTGCGATCCGCTTCATCGGACGAAGCGTAGCGACGGCGCCTAGATCGCCCCGAACGCGAGCAGGGTGTAGAAGCCCGCGACGCAGGCGAAGACCATGGCGTCGATCTTGTCGAGCATCCCGCCGTGAGCGCCCAGGGCGCGGCCGGAGTCCTTGACCTCCATGTCGCGCTTGATCGCCGACTCGAAGAGATCGCCGATCGGTCCCGCGACGGCGATCACGGCGCCCAGCAGCACGAGACTGCCAGATCGGCACCCAGTCCTGGTCGTAGAGCGCCACGAAGCAGACGAAGATCGTCGCCGCGGAGCCGATCACGAACCCCTCCCACGTCTTGCCCGGCGACACGGACGGCGCGAGCTTGTGCCGCCCCAGCAGCCGCCCGCCGAAATAGGCGAACGTGTCCCCCGCCCAGACGGCGATCAGCACCGTGAACGCGGCGAGCCGCCCGTGCTCCGGGATGTCCCGCAGCAGCATCGCGTAGCCGAGGCCGAGGGCGATCCACGCGACCGGCAGCACCGTCGCGCCGACCGAGACCGTGGTCGGCGGCCGCGTCTCGGCGATGCCCTTCAGCACGAAGGCGAAGACGAGCGTCGAGAGGAAGCCGGCCACCATCCAGTCGATCCCGCCGAGGCGCTCGCCCACGAGGGTCAGCGCAGCGCCCAGGTACGCGGCGGCCATCAGCGGCGCGAGGCGCTTCGTCATCCCCGCGTACTCGTGCAGACCGAGCGCCGTCGCGACGGCGACGAGCCCGAACATCCACCAGCCGCCGAGCCAGACGATGCCGAGCACGATCGGCAGCGCGGCCGCGCCGATGAGGATCCTGTTCAGCGTCGAGCTCATCGCCCGCCGAACCTTCGCCGCCGCGTCGCGTACTCCTGAACGGCGCGGCGGAGCTCGGCGTCGCCGAAGTCCGGCCAGAGCACGTCGGTGAAGACGAGCTCCGCGTAGGCGAGCTGCCAGAGCAGGAAGTTCGAGATGCGCAGCTCGCCGGATGTGCGGATCAGGAGATCCGGGTCGGGCAGGTCGGGCGCGTACATGCGCTCGGCCAGTGCCACCTCGTCGACCGGCGCGCCGTCGGCGACCAGCTGCTGCACGGCGTCGACGATCTCCGCACGGCCGCCGTAGTCGAAGGCGATCCAGAGGTGGAGGCGGTCGTTGCCGGCGGTCTCCTCCTCGAGCGCCGCCATCCGCGCCTGCAGCCACTCCGGCGCGCGCTGCCGCCGCCCGATGAACCGCGTGCGCACGCCCTGCTTCGCGAGGTCCGGCAGCTCGCGCTCGATCGTCTCGGCGAAGATCTCCATCAGGTCGTCGACCTCGCCCTGCGGGCGCGCCCAGTTCTCGGTCGAGAACGCGTAGACGACGAGATCCTCGATCCCGAGGTCGATCGCAGCCTCGACGGTGCGCCGCAGCGCCCGCGTGCCCTCGCGATGCCCCGCCGCCACGGGCAGGTGTCGCTGCGTGGCCCAGCGCCCGTTGCCGTCCATGATGATCGCGACGGAGCGCGGAACCTCGTCGGTGAGCGCGTCGGCGCTCACACCTCCATGATCTCGGCTTCCTTGCGCTTCAGCAGCTCGTCGATGCGTGACACGTGCTCGTCCGTCACCTTCTGCACCCGCTCCTCGGCGCGCCGCTCCTCGTCGTCGCCCACGTCGCCGTTCTTGACGAGCTCCTCGAGATGCCTCATCACGTCGCGGCGCACGTTGCGGACGGCCACGCGGCCCTCCTCGGCGTACTGCTTGGTGATCTTGACCAGGTCCCTGCGGCGCTCCTCGGTCAGCTGCGGGATCGGCAGCCGGATCGTCTTGCCGTCGTTCGACGGCGTCAGGCCGAGGTCGGACTCGAGGATCGCCTTCTCGATCACCTTGATCTGCGTCGGGTCGAACGGCTGGATCGTCAAGAGGCGCGGCTCGGGCACGCCGATCGTCGCCATGTTCTTGATCGGCGACGGCGTGCCGTAGTAGTCCACCTGGATCCGGTCCAGGAGCGCGACGGACGCGCGACCCGTCCGCACCGAGTTGAAGTGCTCGTGCGTGGCCTCCACGGACTTGTCCATCCGCGTCGTCGCGTCGTTCAAGAACTCGTCGATCGTCGCCATTTCAACTTCCTCCAGCTGTCGAGATGCCGCCTGTCGAGATGTCTGTCGAGATGATCGTGCCGACGCGCTCGCCGCGCACGACGCGCGCGATGTTGCCGTCGGCGAGGCGGAAGACGTGGATCGGCAGGTGATTGTCCATGCACAGCGAGAGCGCCGTCGTGTCCATCACCTCGAGCCGGCGCTCGATCGCGTCGATGTGCGTCAGCTCCGGCAGGAACCGCGCGTTCGGATCGCGGTGCGGGTCGCCGTCGTAGACGCCTTCGACGCCGTGCTTCGCCATCAGGATCGCCTCGGCGCCGATCTCGAGCGCGCGGAGCGCGGCCGCCGTGTCCGTGGTGAAGAACGGGTTGCCCGTGCCGGCGGCGAAGATCACGATCCGCTGCTTCTCCAGGTGCCGGATCGCGCGTCGCCTGATGTACGGCTCCGCCACCTCCTGGACGTGGAGCGCCGACATCACGCGCGTGTCGGCTCCCGCCTTCTCGAGCGCGTCCTGCACGGCGAGCGAGTTGAGCACCGTCGCCAGCATCCCGGAGTAGTCCGCCGTCGCGCGGTCCATTCCCTCGGCCGCGGCCGCCATGCCGCGGTAGAGGTTTCCGCCACCCACGACGATCGCCGTCTCGACGCCGCTCCGCTGCACCTCGGCGATCTCGGCCGCGACGGCGGCCACCCGCGTCGGCTCGATGCCGTACTCGCGGTCGCCCATCAGCGCCTCGCCGGAGAGCTTCAGCAGCACCCGGCGGAACGCCGACCGCTCGGCCGTGCGCTCCTCTGTCGCAGGCTCGACGCTCGTCAACTCAGGCGACCGAGTACCAGGCGTAGTCGACGAGCTCGGCGCCGGCGTCCGCCAGCACCTTCTCCACCTCGACACCGCCGGCGTCCGGATGGCTGTGGATCTGCTCGAGCAGCACCGACTCGCCGAAGAAGCGCTTGTTCAACATCCCTTCGACGATCTTCTCACGCGCCTGCTCCGGCTTGGAGGTGACGGCGTCCGAGTTGAGCAGGATCTCCTTCTCCGCCTCGACCAGCTCGGCCGGCACCTCGTCGCGGCTCGTGTAGGTCGGCCGGCCGAACGTGAGGTGCATCGCCAGCTGGCGACCGACCTCGGCGGTGCCGCCCTTCAGCGACACGAGCGCGCCCACTTTCTGCGTGAAGTGGACGTACTCGGCGAGCGACTCGCCCTCGCCGGCCTCGATCCGCTTGCCGCCGACGACGACGATGTTCTCGCCCAGCCTGCCGGAGAGCTCCATCCGCTGCTCCTCCAGCGACTCGACCGGCTCGCCCGCGAACACCGCGTCGAGGACCTCGCCTGCGAACCGGAGGAACTCCTCGTTGCCGGACACGGGCTCGGTCTCGCAGCCGACGGCGACGATCGCGCCGACGTTGACGTCGATCCGGGAGAGGACCCTGCCCTCCGTCGTCTCGCGGCCCGCCCGCTTCTGCGCGGACGCCATGCCGCGCTCGCGGAGGAGCTTGACCGCCTCGTCGAAGTCGCCCTCGGTCTCCTGGAGCGCGCGCTTCGCCTCCATGATCCCGGCGCTTGTCGCCTCGCGGAGCTCCTTGACCTGCGTTGCGGAGATCTCTGTCACCTGCTCTCACCTTCCTCGGCCTCGACTGGCGGCTCGAGTGGAGCGGCGACCTCCGCCGGCTCCTCGCTCACCGGCACGGACTCGGGCGCCTCGACCACCGGCTCCGCGGCTGGCTCTGCCGGCTGCTCGGGCTCTGCCTGTGCCTCGGGTGCTGCCTGTGCCTCGGGCGCTGCCTGTGCCTCGGGCGCTGCCTGTGCCTCGGGCGCTGCCTGTGCCTCGTCGGCCGACGGCTCTGCGGCGGGAACATCGGCGGCGGGAGCCTCTGCTGCAGGAGCCTCGGCCTTGGCCGCGGCCGCGGCCTTTGCGGCGGCCGCCTGCATCTCGTCGCGCGACACCTTGTTCTTGCCGGCCTCGATCGCGTCCGCGACCGCGCGGACGATCAGGCTGCACGAGCGGATCGCGTCGTCGTTGCCCGGGATCACGTAGTCCGCCTCGTCCGGGTCGCAGTTCGTGTCGACGAGCGCGATGATCGGCAGCCCCAGCCGGCGCGCCTCGCGCACAGCGAGCTGCTCCTTGCGGAGGTCGACGATGAAGACCGCGTCCGGTTGGCGGCGAAGGTCGGCGACGCCGCCGAGGTTCGCCTCGAGCTTCTCGAGCTCCGCCTGCATGGAGATCCGCTCCTTGGCCGGGAGTAGATCGAGCATGCCCTCGTCGCGCTGGCGCCGCAGCTCGTGCAGGCGCTCGATCCGGTCGGAGATCGTGCGCCAGTTCGTCAGGAGGCCGCCGAGCCAGCGGTGGTTGACGTACGGCATGCCGACGCGCCTGGCCTCCTGCTCGACGGCGTCCTGTGCCTGCTTCTTGGTGCCGACGAAGAGGATGCTGCCGCCGCGCTCGGCGATGTTGCGGACGAAGTTGTGCGCCTCCTCCAGGAGCTCGGAGGTCTTCGTCAGATCGATGATGTAGATGCCGCCGCGCTCGGAGAAGATGAACCGCTTCATCTTCGGGTTCCAGCGGCGCGTCTGGTGACCGAAGTGGACCCCGGCCTCCAGCAGGTCTCGCATGGAGACGACTGCCATGTGTGCTTCCTTTCGGTTGGGTTGACGTGCGCCGGCGGGACCTGGACGGAACCGCGCTGCACCTTCGAAAGCTCACCGTCGAAGAGCTGGCGCGCGGCACCACCGTCCGGGCGGGTTCCACCGGGTCGTGGAACGGGACTCGACCATGGTAGCGAAACGGATTCCCGGGGTCGGCGCTCCGCTCGGGCGCGTCGTCCTCTTCCAACGCCACGAGCTTGCGCACTCCATCCCAAGCGGGGGATGCGGACTCGCGCACCCGGCTGGCAGACTCGCGTCTCGATGACGCGACGCACACCGAGCACGGCTGAGCTGGCGGCCTTCCTCGCGGCCGGGGTCGCAGCCGCGGTCGCGACCGGGCTCCTCGTGTTCGGCGACCGCAGCGGCCGGCAGCTCTTCGTCGCCGGGGTGCTCTACGTGGTCGCGCTGCTCGAGCTCTCCTGGCGCTGGCTCGAGTGGCCGCTCGCCCGCGCTGCGGCGCTCTACACCGGGGCATTCCTGCTGGTCGCCTGGACGCTCCTGGGCGCGCTCTCGATCGGAATCCTGCTCCTTCCCGCCACGATCGCCGCCCTGTACGTCGCCGTGCGCGGGTCGCGCGGCCTCGAGACCGAGACCGCGTGGGCGCTCGCCGGGCTCTCCGCCTGCGCGGCCATCGTGGTGACGACGCTAGGCCTCGTTACGACGTAGCCTCTCGAGCACGGCGCGGAGATCGTCCGGCAGCGGCGACTCCGCCTCGACGCGCGCGCCGGTGACGGGGTGCGGAAACGCGAGCCGCCCCGCGTGGAGGAACTGCCGCGCCAGGCCGGGCTCGGGGACGCCGTAGGTCGGGTCGCCCGAGACCGGCAGGCCGATCGCCGCGAGATGGACGCGGATCTGGTGCATCCGCCCCGTCTCGAGCCGTACGCGAAGCAGCGCGTGCCGCGGCAGGAGCTCCTCGACCTCGAAGTGCGTGACGGCGTCTCTCGGAGTGTCCGTGTCGAGCGAGATCCGCGTCGGCTCGGTGCGGTCGCGCCCGATCGGCGCCTCGATCCTGCCGCGGCGCGAGCGCGGCCGACCACGCACGAGCGCCGTGTACTCCCGTTCGAGCGCGTGTTGGCGCACCAGCCGCTGCAGCCCTTCGTATGCCTCCTGCGTCCGCGCGACGACGAGCAGCCCTGACGTGTCGCGGTCGAGCCGGTGGACGATGCCCGGCCGCTCGGGATCGTCCCCGCCGGCGATTCGCCCGAGCAGCGCCTGGACGAGCGTTCCCGTCGAGCGGCCTGCGCCCGGATGGACGACGAGGCCGGCCGGCTTGTCGACGACGAGCACGTGCTCGTCCTCGTACGCGAGCCGGACGGAGATGTCCTCGGCGACGAGTCCGCGCTCCGGCTCCGGCGCCGCGAGCTCGACGTGCTCCCCCGGGGAGACGCGCCACGACTTCGGGCGGCGCTCGCCGTCGACGAGGACGCCCGCCTCGATCGCACGCTCGGCCGCCGCGCGCGAGCCGACGTGGTCGGCGACGAACCGGTCGAGCCGGAGGCCGGCCGCCTCCGGCGGCACGACGAGCTCCACCTAGGCGTGTCGGTCGGCCGCGACGAGCGCGAGCAGGAGGATCGCGACGCCGACGACGATGAACGTGTCCGCGAGGTTGAACGCCGGCCAGTAGCGCAGGTCGAGGAAGTCCGTCACGTGGCCGAGCCGGACGCGGTCGACGAGGTTCGAGACGCTGCCGCCGATCAGGAGCCCGAGTGCCGCCGGCAGCACCGGGTGCCGCGCACCGGAGCGGGCGAAGAACCAGAGCATCCACGAGACCGCGACCGCCGTGAGGAGGATCACGATCGCGGTCGAGTTCGAGAAGAGGCCGAACGCGATCCCGGAGTTCTGGACGTGATGAATCGAGAACGGGCCGACGATGTCGACCGCGTCGCCGAGCGCGAGCCTCGACGAGACGAGGTGCTTCGTCACCTGGTCGGCGGCGAACGCCGCGCTCGCCACGGCGGCGAGACCGATCCACTGGGCGGGCCCTGCCGCCAGCGAGCGCTCCGCCACCGAGATCGGCGCCAGCCCGTTCGTCGACGAGCCGACCCGGACGTCCACCGGCCGCCGAGCAGGGATCGGGTCGTTCACCCCCGCTCTTCTCGCCTCTTGCAATCGATGCAGAGCGTGGCCCAGTGCATCGCCTCGAGCCGCTCCTCACCGATCGGGTTGCCGCAGGACTCACACACGCCGTAGGTGCCTTCCTCGATCCGCTTCAGAGCGCCGTCGATCTTCGACAGGACATCCCCCGCGTTCTCCTCGAGCCCCTGGTCGAGCTCGCGGTCGTACGTCGCCGTGGCCGTGTCGCCGAGGTGATTGTCGGCGCCGGACGCATTGATCTCCCCCGTCTCGTCCTCGATCGAGCCCGCGTGCTGCGCGTGGAGGTTCTCGATCGCGGCGACGACGCGCCCGCGCTCCTCCTCGAGCTGCCTTCTGAACGCGTCGGTGTCGATCACGAACCGTCCTTTCCAACCGTGCCCGGCTCGACGGCCGAGGCGAGGCGCCTGTCGATCTCGTCGGGCGAAAGCCCGTCCAGCTCGACGATCTTCTCCCGGGCGGTGTGACCTGAAACAACGGAGACGTCCCGACGGGGGATGCCGAGCGCTCCGGCGAGCAGCTCCACGACAGCCTCGTTCGCACGGCCGCGCTCCGGCGGCGCGGCGACCGCGATCTTCCAGCCGGCGCCATGGCGGCCGACATGCCGGCCGACGATGCGCGTCCTGCTCGCGCCGGGCGCGACGCGGAGCCTCAGCCGAGCCGTTTGAGCCGTCCCTGCCACAGGCAGAGTCTAGCCCCGTGCCACGACGCCGGGATCGCTTCGCCGGGCCTGCTAGGCCGACCGGATGTGCCCCGGCGGGCCTTGGAACTCCCGCGTGTCCTCGCGCCGCGGCCACTGCTCGGGCTGCCGCTCCTCGAGCGCAGCCTGCACCGGCGCAGAGGCCGCCTCGTCCGAAGCGGGCTGCGTCTCCTCGACGATGTCGAGCGCCGAGCGGAGGAGCGACCGGACCCGGCGCGCCTCGATGACGAGCCGCTCACGCTCGCTCGAGGCGCCTCGCTTGATCGAGCGCGCCTCGGCGTGGGCCTCCGCCAGGATGACTTCCGCCTGCTTCGCAGCGGCATCCTTGATCTCGGCGGCGTTCTTCTCGGCCGAGATGAGGGTCTCCCGGAGCAGGTCCTCCCGCTCGCGCAGGCGCTCGAGCTCGGTCTCGAGCTGCTCGACCCGGTCGGCGAGATCCGCCCGCTCGCGCCAGACGTCCTCGAAGGAGACGGCGATCTCGGTCAGCGTGCGGTCGACGGCCTCGCGTCTGTAGCCGGCGACGCCTCGGCCGAACTTGACATGTCTGATCTCGACGGGAGTGAAGGCCATTCGGAGCTCCTCTCAGTGCAAGCGATTCAATGCAGTCGATTCAATGCAGTCGATTGAGCGCCGTGGTCACGACGCGCTCCAGCAGGAGCAGGACGATCAGCGCGATCATCGGCGAGAGGTCGAGAGGGCCGAGCGGGGGCAAGAAGCGCCGGAACAGCCGCAGGTAAGGCTCGCAGACGTCGTGCAGGAAGCGCTGGACCGGCATCAGCGAGTACGGGACCCGGATCCAGCTGGTCAGGATGTAGCAGAACATCAGCAGGGCGTAGACGTAGACGAAGACGACCACGAACGTCTGGACGCGATCGATTGCGTCGGCGAGCGGAAGCGTGGCGGAGACGACGCCCATGCCGCCCGTTTCGGCTTCCCGGTCCGCTTTCCTACGCCTGGTTGAAGAAGCCGCCGCGCTCGAGGAGGCGCGCGCGCTCCTCGGCCGAGACCTCGACATTTCTGGGCGTCAGGAGGAAGACCTTGTCGGCCACGCGCTGCATGCCCCCGTTGAGGGCGTACGTGAGCCCGCTGGAGAAGTCGATCAGCCGCTTCGAGAGCTCCTGGTCGGCGCTCTGGAGGTTCAGGATCACCGGGATCCCCTCCTTGAAGCGGTCGGCGATCTGCTGCGCGTCGTTGAAGCTCCGCGGCAGCACGAGGTGCACGCGGACGTTCGACCCGACCGCGGCGAGGGCGGGCGCGGGCGCCGTCTCGGCGGCGCGCGGGCGCAGCCGCGAGGGTCGGGCGGGAGCCGCTGCGGCCGGCTCGCTCTCCGTCCAGTCGTCGTAGTCGCGGTCGCGTCGACGCGGCGTGAGCCGGCGGACGTTCGGCCGCTCGCTGTACGTCTGCTCGAGCGCCTCGTTCGTCGCGTAGCCGTCCTCGTCCACCCAGTCCTCGTCCTCCTCGGCGATGCCGAAGTAGACGAGCGTGCGGCTCCAGAGATCGCCCAGGCTCATGTCGCCCAGATGTTAACCGCGCCAGAGGGCCGATCCGACCCGCACGTACGTCGCGCCTTCCTCGACGGCGACGCGGTAGTCCTGGCTCGTGCCCATCGACAGCTCGCGCAGGCCGTGCTCCTCCGCCAGCTCGCGCAGACGCCTGAAGTACGGGCGCGACGCTTCGGGGTCGTCCGAGAGCGGCGGCATGGTCATCAGCCCGCGGGCGGCGGGATAGAGCTCGAGCAGGCGGGGCAGCTCTGCCGGCGGCACGCCCGACTTCGTCGGCTCGCCCGAGAGGTTCACCTCGATCAGCGCGGGGATCGTCAGCTTGCGCGCGGCGGACTCCGACGAGAGCGAGTGGCAGAGCTCGCAGATCGCATTGACCGTGGGCGCCTTGCGCGACTGCAGGTGGCCGATGAAGTGCCAACGGAACGCGTCTCCCCAGCGTGCGTGCTTCACCTCGAGGTCCTGCGCCCGGTTCTCGCCGACCACGCCGACGCCGGCCTCGGCGAGGGCGCCCAGTCCGTCCGCGTCGACGTACTTCGTGGCGACGACGATCGTCACGGCGTCGCCGACCTCGTCCTGCAGGCGCGTGTACCGGTCGCGGATCTCAGCCGGTGACGACACCGATCACCCCCTGGCGGCCGGTGACGCCGGCGTCGCGCCGGTGGGAGAAGAAGCGCTCCGGGTGACACGCCGTGCAGAGGTCGACGCGCTCGACCCGCCCCACGCCGGCCTCGCGCAGGGCCCGCTCGGCGGACGTCCAGAGGTCGAGGTTCCGCTTCTCGAGCACGTCCCGCCCGAAGCGGGCCGCGAACGGCTCGGCGACCTCCGGGCCTACCTCGTAGCAGCACGGCCCGATCGCCGGCCCCACGAAGCCTTGTAACAGACTGTTGCTTGGATCGCGGAGGGTGGCGCGCTCCTGCCTCGACGATTCCCTCCAGGAGCCCGCGCCAGCCGGCGTGGAGCAGGGCGAGGGCCGGACGCGCCGCCGGTGCGAGCGATCGCGATCGGGACGCAGTCCGCGGTCAGCTTCAGCATCGGGATCCCCGGCTCGTCCGTCCAGAGGCCGTCGCCCTTGACGCCCTTCCGTCCCGCCTCGGCGCGGTGCACCGTGGCCGAGTGGTGCTGGTAGTTGAGCGTCAGCCTGTCCGCGTCGGCCCCCACCGCAGCGCACACGCGGCGGCGGTTCTCGTCGACGCGGCCCGGATCGTCCCGGGTCGCCTTGCCGAGGTTGAGCGACGCGTACGGGCCGTCGCTGACGCCGCCCTCGCGCGTCGTGAAGACGACCTCGTACGGACCGGCGACGTCCCAGCGGATCACGAGCGCCTCAGCTCCTCGGCACGGCGCAACAGCTGTTCCCGCCGGTTCAGCGACGGGTCGTCCACGACCTCTTCCAGGAGCGTCGCGAGCACGCGTCCGATCGCCGGCCCCTCCTCGTAGCCGAGCTCGATCAGGTCCGAGCCGTCCACGTCGAGGTCGGCGAGCCGGTGCGGGCTCGAGAGCTCCTGCTCGACGACCTTGCGGAACGCAGCAAGCTCGGCGAGCTCGTCCTGTGGGACATCCTCCGGGATCTTGCCGCGCAGGTCGGCGTCCCTGAGGTCGAGCAGGTCGAAGGCCAGCTGGTCGCCGTTCCGCGCCAGGAGCCGCCGCGCGCGCAGCGCATCGCCCTCGCCTGCGTCGAGCATGTGCCGGCGCACGATCCGCGTCACCTGCGCGCGGAGGGCGTTCGGGTATCGCAGCCGACGGAGCGCCTTCGCCGCGAGCTCTGCGCCGACCTCCTCGTGCCCCTTCGCCGCCTTCCCCGGCTTGGCGTGGAAGTGGAGGCGTCCGTCGTCGCCCCGCCACGCGACGAGCGGCTTGCCGAGGTCGTGGAAGAGCGCCGCGAGCCGGACGCGGAGCGGCGTGCCCGCATCCGCGGCCGCCTGGACGACGGCGAACGTGTGCTCGTCGACGGTCAGGTCGTGCCACCTGCTCTCCTGGTCGAAGCCGATCGCCGGTCCGAACTCCGGGAGCACCTCGACGAGGACGCCCGTGTCCCGTGCGAGCCGCAGCGCCCTGGCCGGCTCCCGTCCGAGCAGCAGCTTCGAGAGCTCGCCCATCCCGTCCGCCTGGAGGCCGCCGCCGATGCGCTCGCCGGAGACGAGGCGCACGCTCGGCGCCTCTTCCCGCATCTGCCGCAGCATCGCCTCGTCCGGCTCGAAGCCCAGTTGCGAGACGAAGCGGAGGCCGCGGACGAGCCGCAGCGGATCCTCGGCGAAGCTCCGCTCCGACACCGTCCGGAGGACACCGGCCCGAGGTCCTCGCGCCCGCCGAGCGGGTCGACGAGCTCGTCGGTGCCGAGCGCGCCGCGCGATCGCGTTGATGGTGAAGTCGCGGCGGCGCATGTCGTCCTCGACCGAGACGTCCGGGTCGGCGACGATCACGAAGTCGTGCCGCCCCGGGCCGGTCGACTCCTCGCGGCGCGGCGGCGCGAACTCGATCCCGGCGCGGGACGAGCGCGCGGATCTCCGCGTCGCGTGGATAGAGCCGGACGCCGACGAGCCGGTCCGCGACGACCAGATCCTCCGCGTGCCCGTGCGCTGCGAGCCGCTCCTTCAGGCCGGCGGTGTCGACCCCGGGGACGAGGAAGTCGGCGTCCTTCGAGTCGTGCCCGAGCAGCTCGTCGCGCACGGCGCCGCCGACGAGGTAGGCCTCGGGCTCGATGGAGCGGACGTAGTCCTCGATCGCGCGCAGCATTGCCTGCATTCTCGCGGCGTGTCGATCGGGCCTGCGGTGCGACCCGGTGCAGGTGGTGCGGGCGCGTGCCGCGCGCCACCCTCACGCGAGCGCGATCGCCTCGATCTCGACCAGGGCGCCGGAGGGCAGCTTCGCCACCTCGACCGTCGAGCGCGCAGGCGGCGTGTCGCCGACGTGTCGCGCGTAGACCTCGTTCATGCCCGCGAAGTCGTCGAGGTTCTGGAGGAAGACCGTGGTCTTGACGAGCCGGTCGAGTCCCGAGCCGGCCTCCTCGAGGATGGCGCGCAGGTTCGCGAACACCTGCTCGGTCTGCTCGGCGATCGAGCCTCCCGTCAGCTCCTTGTCGCCCGGCTTGAGCGCGAGCTGCCCCGACACGAACACGAGCCCGTTCGCCTTGATCGCCTGCGAGTAGGGCGCACCCTGGAACGGGGCGGGCGCGGACTCCGTGCGGACAACGGCTTTCTCCATCCTCTTACTCCCTTTCGAGTCGGACGACAGGCGAGGCCCAGCGCCGCGCCGAGTGCCTTGAAGATCGCGTCGAGCACGTGCTCCGGGTCGCGGCCCTCGAGCAGCCGCACGTGCAGGGTCAGCAGTGCGCCGTGCGCGAGCGCGTCGAGGAAGCGGGCGACGAGATCGGTGCCGAGCCCGCCCACGCGCTGATCCGTGAGATCGACGTTCGAGACGACGAGCGGCCGCTCCGACACCTCGAGCGCGACCGTCGCGAGCGCCTCGTCCGCGGGCAGGACGGCCCAGCCGCGCCCCGCCGCGCCGGGCCTGCGCAGCAGCGGCGCGAGCGCCTCGCCGAGGGCGCGGCCCGCGGCCGCGATCTCGTCGTCGGCGGTCCCGGGCTGGACCTCGAGCGTCAGCTCGATCGGCGCCGACCGCGCGAGCACGCCCAGCAGGTGATCGAGGACTCCGACGCCGGTCGAGACGGTCGCGCGACCTGGTCCGCGCGAATCCTGTACCTCCGCCCGGGTCTCCATTCCGCATGGAGCCTACCGTTTGCAACTTTATGACTTACAACGATAGGCCTTCCGGCTCATGCCGAGGGCGATGACCAGAGTTAACGTCGGCTGTGCGGTCTATGCGGCCATGGAGGGCGTACCTTGCGGCGGTTTTCGCCTTCCTCCTCTGCGCGCCCGGTTCAGCGGCGAGGAGTGCCTCGGCGTGCACATTTGTCGTCGGCTATCACTCCGAAGGGGGACTTCGCGCGGCGCTCCAGCGCCACGACGCGACGGTGGTGCGCCGCCTGCCGGCGCTGCGCGCGGTCGAGGTGCGCACGTCGGACGCGGCCGGCCTGCGCGGCGACAGGGCGATCCGCTTCGTCGAGCGCGCGGAGGGTCGGGCTTCCGCCTCCGAGCCGGCGCTCTCGCCGGTGGACGCGGTGCAGGGGCTTCCGTTCGAGTGGCAGTTCGGCGCGACGAACGCCGACCGCGTGCCGCTCTGGGTCCAGCAGGCGGCCGCCTCGGTCACCATCGCGGTCGTCGACACCGGCGCGGACCTGAACGCGCCCGACCTCGCGGCGAAGGCGCCGACGACGTTCAACGTCGTCGACGGCAAGAGCCGCGTCAAGGACGACGTCGGTCACGGCACCTTCGTCTCCTCGCTCGCGGCCGGCTCGATCTCGAACGGAGAAGGGATCGCCGGCTTCGGCGGCGAGGCCCGTCTGATGGTCCTGAAGGCGAACCGCGGCCCGCGCTCGTTCGACGACGTCGACGAGGCGGCCGCCATCGTCTGGGCGGTCGACCACGGCGCGCGCATCGTCAACCTCAGCCTCGGCGGGCCGGAGACGTCGAACGTCGAGCGCAGCGCGATCGACTACGCGGTCGCGAAGGGCGTGCTGCTCGTGGCGGCCGCCGGGAACGGGCACGCACAGGGCGACAGGCCCGAGTACCCGGCCGCGCTGCTCCAGCCGGTCGGCTCCAACGGCGCACCCGGGATCGGGCTCTCCGTCGGCGCCTCCGACCGGAACGGCGCGCGCGCCTCCTTCTCGAACATGGGCTCGACGATCTCGCTGGTCGCGCCCGGCGCGTCCGTCCTCGGCGCGGTCGCAGCCTCGTCGACCCTCGACTTCCAGCGGGTGGCGCTCCCCGGCTCGCGCGCGGGGAGATACGGCTACGGCAGCGGCACCTCGTACGCGGCGCCGCAGGTCGCCGGCGCGGCGGCGCTCGTCTGGGCGGCGAATCCGATGCTGACCGCGGCCCAGGTCGCGGACGTCCTCCGGCGGAGCGCGACTGGCGGCGGCGTCTGGAACGCGAACACCGGCTTCGGCGTCCTCGACGTGGCGGGCGCCGTTGCACTCGCGGCGGGCACGACCGGAACCGCGACGCCGTCCGTCCGCCTCGACGCGAGCCGCCGTGGCAACCGGCTGCAGCTCGGCTGGTCGGGCGTCGGCGCCTCGAGCTACCGCCTCAAGGTGAGCGTCGACGGGGGTGCCCCGCAGGTTGTGTCGACGGGATCACAGCCGTCGGCGGCCTACACGCTCGCCAAGGGGCACGCGTACGCGTTCACGGTCGACGCGCTCGACGCCGGCGGCGCGGCCGTGGCGACGTCGTCTCCGTACTCGGTCGCAACGCGCCGCGCGCAGCCGAAGGCGCGCACGTCTTCGAAGCGCTAGAGGCTTGATGTGAAACTCCGGCACGCACGGCTGGTGTGCCAGACGCGGCGCGGTTCAGCCGGCTCGGGCTTGCCCGTAGCAACCACTACGCGCTGCGCCCGGTCCGGCTGAACCGCTTGATCTGGCCCATACCCGCACGCACCCGAGTTTCACATCAAGCCTCTAGGAGGGCACGCGCTCGATGCTGGCCCCGAGCGCGCGCAGGCGCTCGTCGATGCGCTCGTAGCCCTTGTCGATCTGGTGCGCGGCGCCGATCGTCGAGCGGCCATCGGCGCAGAGCGCCGCCAGCAGCATCGCCATGCCGGCGCGGATGTCCGGGCTCTCCATGCGCTGGCCGACGAGCTGCGCCGGACCGGTGACGACGGCGCGGTGCGGGTCGCAGAGGATGATCCTCGCCCCCATCGCCACCAGCTTGTCCGATGAAGAAGAGACGGCTCTCGAACATCTTCTCGAAGACGAGCACCGTGCCGTACGCCTGGGTCGCGATCGTCAGCGCGATCGACGTCAGGTCGGCCGGGAACGCGGGCCACGGGCCGTCCTCGATCTTCGGGATCGCGCCGCCGAGGTCGTCCTGGACGAGCAGCTGCTGCCCGGCCGGGACGTGCACCGAGTCGTCTCGCCGACCTCGACGACCACGCCGAGGCGCTCGAAGGCCATCAGGATCGAGCGCAGGTCCGTCGGGCTCGGCCCCCTCGATCACCACCTCGCCCCCGGTGACGACGGCGAGGCCGATGAAGCTTCCGACCTCGATGTGATCCGTGCGGAGGCGCCATTCGCCGCCCCGCAGCGAGTCGACGCCGTCGATCCGGAGCACGTTCGACTCGATGCCCTCGATCCGCGCCCCGAGCGAGACGAGGAAGCGGCAGAGATCCTGGATGTGCGGCTCGCAGGCCGCGTTGCCGATCACCGTCTCGCCGGGGGTGAGCACGGCCGCCATGACGGCGTTCTCCGTCGCCATCACGGACGCCTCGTCGAGGAAGATGTGCTTGCCCTGCAGGCTCTCGCCGCGGATCTCGTAGCGGTCGCCGAGCTCGATCTCGGCCCCCAGCTCGGCGAAGGCGTGGATGTGGGGGTCGAGCCGGCGCCGGCCGATCACGTCGCCGCCGGGCGGCGGCATCGTCGCGCGGCCGAAGCGCGAGAGCAGCGGCCCGGCGAGCAGGAACGACGCGCGGATCGTCTTGCAGAGGCGCTCGTCGGGCGTCCAGCTCTCGACGTCGGCGGCGTGCACGCGGACGTCGTTGTCGCCCGTCCACGTCACGTCGGCGCCGAGGTCGACGAGCAGCTCGAGCATCGTGTCGACGTCGCGGATACGCGGCACGTTCGTCAGCGTCACCGGCTCGGAGGTGAGCAGGCAGGCTGCGAGGATCGGCAGGGCTCCGTTCTTGTTCCCGGCGGCGCGAACCGTTCCGGAGAGCGGATGCCCGCCCTCGATCAGGAACGACTCCATCAGCGCGGGAGCGACGGCGGTCTCGGGCACCGAGGTAGGCTACCGAACATGGACGTCCCCACTCGTGAGCAGGCCTGGGAGACGCTCACTCGTTACACGAAGAGCGAATCCCTCCTCCGTCACGCGCGCGCCGTCGAGGCCTCGACGCGCTGGTATGCACGGTACTTCGGCGAGAACGAGGAGGCCTGGGGCGACGCTGCGCTCCTGCACGACTTCGACTACGAGCTCCACCCGACGCTCGACAAGCACCCGCAGGACGGCGCCCCGCTCCTGCGCGAGGAGGGCTATCCGGAGTGGCTGATCGAGACCGTGCTCTCGCACGCGGAGCACCTCGGCCTGCCGCGCGACACGCCGCTGAAGAAGACGCTCTTCGCCTGCGACGAGCTGTCCGGCTTCGTGCACGCGTGCGGCCTCGTGCGCCCGTCGGGGCTCGACGGCCTGGAGCCGAAGTCGGTCAAGAAGAAGCTGAAGCAGCCGTCGTTCGCGGCCGGCGTGCACCGCGACGAGGTCTACGCGGGCGCCGACCTGCTCGGGCTCGCGCTCGACGACCACATCCGCAACGTGATCGAGGCGCTGCAGCCCATCGCGGCCGAGCTCGGGCTCCGGACGGCTCAGGACGAGTCAGCCCGGGACGAGTCAGCGCAGCAGTCCGTCGAGCAGCCGTCGTAGATCGTCGTCGTTCGTCCACCAGCCCGCCGAGGCGCGGACGAGGCCCGACCCTGGGATCTCGCGGACGACGACATCCTGCGCGGCCAGGCTCTTGACGGTCTCGGCCGGGTCGCCCGGCGGGCGAAAGGAGACGAGCGTCGCCTGGTGCTCGTCGGTGACGACGTCGAGCCCCGCGTCGAGCAGCAGCGCGCGCAGGCGCCCGGCGATCTCGCGCGCCCACTCGTAGCGGCCCTCGGGCAGGTCGGTCAGCGCTGCTTCCATCCCGGCCAGGGCGGGCGACGGGATCCAGCCCTGGTCGAAGCGGGCCGCTCCGGCCTTCGGCTCGAACGTCGCCGCCTCGAGGTCGTACGTCTCGGCCGCGAAGTAGCTCACCTGTGAGAGCCCGAGCGTCTCGGGGTCGCGGACGACGAGGCCTCCCGTCGAGTCCGGGCCGCAGAGCCACTTCTGGCCCGAGATGGTGGTGAAGTCGACCTCGGCCGCGTCGACCGGGATCGCGCCGACGGACTGCGCGCCGTCCACGAGGGTCGGGACACCCGACTCCGCGCGCAGCTCCGCCGCCGGGAGCACGTTGCCGGTCAGCCACGAGACGGCGGAGAGTGCAAGCAGCTTCGTGCGCGGCGTGATCTCCGCGCGAATGCGGTCGAACGCCTCTGCCGCCGGCGTCCCGCGGAGGCGCGCCACCTTGACGTCGGCGCCCGAGGCGGCGAGCGGCCCGATCAGGCCGAAGTGCTCGACGTCCGTCGTCACGACCTCGTCGCCCGGGCCGAGGCGGAGGCCGCCGACGACGATGTTGATCCCGTCCGTGGTCGAGCGCGTGAGCGCGACCTGCTCCGGCTGCGCCGCGACCAGCTCCGCGAGCCGCACGCGCACCCGGTCGCGCGCGGCGACCAGCGCCTCGAACTACGGCGTGCCCGCGCGGCCGCACTCGACGTCGGCGCGCTGCTGCGCCTCGACCGCGTCGATCGTCGCCTGCGCGAGGGGGCCGAACGTGCCCGCGTTCAGGTAGGCGACCCGGGCGAGCAGCGGGAACCGCGCCCGGCCTTCCTGCACCTCTGCGTCGACGGTCACTCGATGTTCACCTCCACGGGGGAGTGGTCGGAGAGGAGTCGTGCCGTGGACCTCGCGCCGCTCGTCGGGCCAGCGGTGCACCGGCGTCGAGGCGGCGCCGCGGACGAGGACGTGGTCGATCCCGGGCCCCGCGTTCGAGAACCCCCACTCCGCGCCCGTCAGGTCGTGGAGCGTCCGCGAGCGCAGGAACGCGACGTTGAAGTCGCCTGCGAGCACGACGAGCTCGTCCGGAGCCGCGAGCCCGTCGACGAACGTCGCAGCGCGCAAGAGCTCTGCGTCCGGCAGGCGCTGGTCGGGCGGATAGCTCGTCGCGTGGAGGTTGCCGAGCCACGCGTGGCGCCCGTCCGGCAGCTGCACGCGGACGGCCTGGACGATCCGCCGCTCCTTCGCCCAGGCGAGCCGCGCGATCCAGTCGAGCCGGAGCCAGCGGGCCTGTGCGTCGCGAAACCGGCGCGGGTTCAGCACCTCGACGCGGCGCCCGAGGATGCGCAGTGCAGGCCGCAGGAGGATCGCGTTCGCCTGGCCCGTGAAGGCCGAGCGGAAGAGCCCGGGATTCAGATCCGTGATCGCCCTGCCGATCGCCGGGGTCGTCGGCAGCGGCCCGAGCACGGGCCGCGCCGCGACGTCGGCGACCGCCTGCATCCCGCTCCAGGCGGCGAGGTGCTCGAGCGCCCACGACCGGCAGCTCCTGGAGCGCGACGACGTCGGGCTCGTCCGCGATCGCGAGCTCGATCATCTCGTCGAGGAACGACCGCCGCTGCGGCGGCTTCGTGTTGCCGTGGAAGAGGTTCCAGCTTCGGACGAGCACCGGACTAGGCTAGTCGCCCAATGCGCGTCGTCCTCGCCGACCCCGGCGCCTTCACACCGCCGTACGACCACGAGCTCGCCGCCGCGCTCGCGCGCGCCGGCGCCGAGGTCGAGCTCGTCACCTCGCGCTTCCGCTTCGGCGAGCCGCCCGACCGGACGGCTACGTGCGAAACGAGCTCTTCTACCCGCTCTCGTCGCGGCTCTTCAAGCGCTCACGGCTCCGGCTGCCGCTGAAGGCGGCCGAGCACCCGCTCGGGATGCTGCGCCTGGCACGGCGGCCCGCGGACGTCCTCCACTTCCAGTGGCTGACGGCGCCGCAGGTCGACGAGCGCCTCCTGCGCACGAACCGGCCGACGGTCTTCACGGCGCACGACCTGCTGCCGCGCCGGACCGCGTCCAGGCGAGATCTCTGGCGCCGGCTTCTCGACCGCTTCGACCGCGTCGTCGTCCACAGCGAGCGCGGGCGCGAGACGCTGGCGGACCTCGGCGTCGAGGCCCGCGTGATCCCGCACCCGGTCTTCCCGAGCGACCCGCCGCGGGCGGACGACGGCCGCACGCTGCTCTGCCTCGGGCTGATCCGCCCGTACAAGGGCCTCGCCGACGCGATCGAGGCGACGAAGCGGATCGACGGCGCGCGCCTCGTCGTCGCGGGCGAGCCGACGGAGCCGATGGAGCCGTACCGCGCCGCCGCCGGCGACCGGGTCGACTGGCGGCTCGGCTTCCTTCCCGAGGCGGAGCTCGACCGCGCGCTCGGCGAGTCGACGGTGGCGCTCTTCCCGTACCGCGCCGAGCTCGACCAGAGCGGCGCGCTCCTCCGTGCGCTCGGCGCCGGCGTGCCGGCGGTCGTCTACGACGTCGGCGGACTCGGCGAGGTCGTCTCCCGCTTCGGGGCCGGGCGGGTCGTCCCGGCCGGGGACGTCGACGCCCTCGCGGCGGCGGCGCGCGAGCTGCTCGGACGACCCGGCCGCGCTCGCGGCGGCCCGTGCCGGCGCGGCCCGCGCCCGCGAGACACTCACCTGGGACGCGGCGGCCGCCGCGCATCTCGATCTCTATCGCGAACTGGTGTGAGCCTCTTTCGCCGCAGCCGCTTCCGCGACGTCATCGAGCGTCAGCTCGACCTCTTCCTCGACGAGCACCAGGACGTCGTCGACGAGGCGGAGGAGCGCCTCGCCGCGTACAACGCGGCCGACCGCGACGAGGCGGAGGAGCTCTACGGCGACTACGTCGACGCCGTCGAGACAGGAACCGAGATCCTCGCCGACATGCGCGACCGCTACGGCTCGACGCTGGCGGAGGCCGACGCGGAGCAGTACGAGGCCGAGTTCAACCGCGCCGTCGGCAAGCGCCTCCCCCGCTTCGCGCTCGAGATCGAGAACCGGTGACGGGGGACGTGGCCGAGGAGATCGCCGAGCGGTTCGCCTGGGTCGACGGCCACGCGGACGTCTGGCGACTCTTCGGCGACCCGGTCCTGTTCGGGAAGATCGCCGCCGCACTCGCGGATCCCTTCCGGGACGAGCGCGTCGCGGTCGTGTGCGGAATCGAGTCGCGTGGATTCATCCTCGGCGGCGCCGTCGCCCGCGAGCTCGGCGTCGGGTTCGTCGCGATCCGCAAGCACGACGGACTCTTTCCCGGACCGAAGATCGAGTTGCGGACCGAGTCGGATTACCGCGGCAACCGCAACGTGCTCCGCCTGCAGCGCCGCGCGATCCGCGAGGGCGACCGCGCCGTCATCGTCGACGACTGGATCGAGCGAGGCAGCCAGGCCCGCGCCGCCGTCGCGCTCGTGGAGCGGTGCGGCGGGGTCGTCGTCGGCATCAGCGTGATCGTCGACCAGCTCGAGAGCCACGAAGGGCTGCCGCCCGTCCACGCGCTGGTCGCTGCAGATGCACTCGGGCGGTCCGACGTGTGACGATTGCACGCAGATGGCACGCCTGATCGAGGACTACGCGCTCATCTCGGACCTCCAGACGGCGGCGCTCATCCATCGCGAGGGGTCGATCGACTGGTGCTGCTTCCCGCGCTTCGACTCGGACGCCTGCTTCGCGACGCTGCTCGGACACCGGCGTCACGGGCGCTGGCTCGTCGCGCCGGTCGAGCCGGCGCGCCCGGTCCGCCGCTACCGCGACTCGTCGCTCGTTCTCGAGACCGAGTGGGAGACCGCACAGGGGAGCGTCCGCGTGGTCGACTTCATGCCTCCACGCGGCGACGCGCCGGACATCGTGCGCATCGTCGAAGGGCTCTCGGGGCGGGTGCGCATGCGCTCTGAGCTCGTGATCCGCTTCGGCTACGGCAGGATCGTGCCCTGGGTGAGGCGCGTGAACAACGCGCGCGTCGCGACCGCGGGCCCGGACGCGCTCTGCCTCCGCACACCCGCTCCCATCCACGGCGAAAACCTGACCACCGTCTCGGAATTCGAGCTCGCCGAGGGCGAGCGGATGCCGTTCACGCTGACGTGGTTCCCCTCGCACCGGGAGCTCCCCGCCCGCTTCGATGCCGACGACGCGCTCCGCGACACGGAGCACTTCTGGTCCGCGTGGACGTCCCGCTGCGGCTACGAGGGGCCGTACCGCGAGGCCGTCGTCCGCTCGCTCGCGACGCTGAAGGCGCTGACCTACGAGCCGACCGGCGGGATCGTCGCCGCGCCGACGACGTCGCTCCCGGAATGGATCGGCGGCGTGCGGAACTGGGACTACCGCTACTGCTGGCTGCGCGACGCGACCCTGACCCTGCTCGCGCTGCTGAACGCCGGACTACATCGACGAGGCCGGCGCCTGGCGCGAGTGGTTGCTCCGCGCGGCCGCGGGCGACCCGGACGACCTGCAGATCATGTACGGCGTCGCGGGCGAGCGACGTCTGTTCGAGTGGGAAGTTCCCTGGCTGCCGGGCTTCGAGAACTCGCTCCCGGTGCGCGTCGGCAACGGCGCCGCCGAGCAGCTGCAGATCGACGTCTACGGCGAGGTGGCGGACGCGCTCTACCAGGCGCGCACGCGGGGCCTGCACGGCTCGATGCCGGGCTGGGAGCTCGTGCGCCGGATGCTGCTCGTGCTCGAGGAGCGCTGGCGCGAGCCGGACGAGGGCATCTGGGAGATCCGCGGCGAGCGGCGCCACTTCACGCACTCGAAGGTCATGTCGTGGGTCGCGTTCGACCGCGGGATCAAGCTCTGCGAGGAGTTCGGCCGCGACGGCCCGGTCGACCGCTGGCGGGCCGTCCGCGACGAGATCCACGCCGAGGTCTGCCGCGAGGCGTGGAGCGAGGAGCTCGGCTCGTTCACGCAGTCGTACGGCAGCGACGAGCTCGACGCGAGCCTCCTGTTGCTGCCGCTGGTCGGCTTCCTGCCTTCGCACGACCCGCGGATCCGCGGCACGGTGGAGGCCGTCCGGGAACGGCTGTCCTGGAACGGCTTCCTGCTCCGCTACCGCTCCGAGGACGGCGTCGACGGGCTGCCGAGCGGCGAGGGCGTCTTCCTCCCGTGCTCGTTCTGGCTCGTGGACGCATTGGCGCTGGACCGGCGGATGGAGGAGGCCACCGAGCTCTTCGAGCGGCTGCTCGCCGTGCGAAACGACCTGGGGCTCCTGGCGGAGGAGTACGACCCGGACGTGCGCCGGCTGCTCGGCAACTTCCCGCAGGCGTTCTCGCACATCGCGCTCGTCAACAGCGCGTACAACCTCGCGCGGCCCGGGATGGCAGCGTCCATGCCGGACGGCGTCGAGGAGGCCTACTAGCGCTCCCGGGTGCCGAGCGTCAGGCCCCGCCGGCGAGCGCGAACAGGCGCCACTCGCCCGGCACGCCCTTAAGCGAGGCGACGCCGCGATCGGCGAATTCGAGCTCCGATCCGGCGACGAGATCCTTCACGGTGCCGGAGACCAACACCTCGCCGGCTCCGGCCTGCGCCGCGACCCGTGCGCCGATCACCACCGCGATGCCGGCGACCTTGCCGTCTGCGACCTCGCACTCGCCGGTGTGGAGCCCGGCGCGGACGTCGAGGCCGAGCTCGCCGACGTCGTCGGCGATCGCCCGCGCACACCGGATGGCGCGAGCCGGCCCGTCGAAGCGGGCGAAGAAGCCGTCTCCTGCGGTGTCGATCTCGATGCCGCGAAAGCGGACGAGCTGGCGACGGACACGCGCGTGATGGTCCTCGATCAGCTCGCGCCAGCGGCGGTCGCCGAGCTCGGCCAGGCGCTGCGTCGAGTCGACGATGTCCGTGAAGAGGACGGTTGCCAGCACGGCTCCGGCGCGCCGCCGGACGCGAGCGACCACGCGCGCAGGAACGCTCCAGATCGTCGGCGCGTCGGGATGTCGGCACGTCGAACACGTGATGGCCGTGACCGCCGGGGCGTCGCACGCAGAGGTCGCCCTCCGGCATGCGGCGTCGTGGCGCCGGCAGCGGCGACGAGCTCGGGCGGATCAGCCGTCGCCGATCGCCGCGGACGCCTGCGAGGTAGGCGGAGCGCCTCGCGGCCATGACGCCGTCGCGGTCGACGCCGAGCGAGGTCAGCGCGGCACGGAGCGCGCTAGCCCGCGCCCGGGGCTGAAGCGCGCTGGCCCGAGGTCGCCCGCGAGCGCCTCGTCAGGTCCACGCCGCGGTAACGGCGCTGAGGCGATGCGCGGTCCGCGTCGTCCGCGCGTCTAACGATGGCCGAAGTGGTGGGCGGCCGGAAGCGCCGCGCACCTCCGCGCCCGTCGCGACACGGCGCGCCAGCGGGCCTAGCGTCTGCAGCTCGCTGACGAGCACGTTGCGGTTGTCGCCGACCCGCTCGTAGCGGCCCCGGGCGAGGATGAGCGGTTCTCCCCTGACGACGGCACGGTGCCGTTCGTAGACGTCGGGCGGGACGATCAGGTTCATCTGGCCGAACTCGTCCTCGATCAGCATGAAGACGATGCCCTTCGCGGTTGCCGGGCGCTGCCGGGCGATCGCCATCCCCGCGATGGCGACGCGCCGCCCGTGCTGCTGGTCCTGCAGCTCCTCGCTCGACAGGACGCCGCCGGGCAGGTGCGGGCGGAGGAGCGTCAGCGGGTGGATCCCGACGGAGATCGAGGTGTGCCTGTAGTCGGCGAGCATCCGCTCCCACTCGGTCTGCTGCGGCAGAGCCGGCACCTCGGCGGTGGGCTCGAGCGGAAGCGCCAGCTGGCGGTTGCCCTGGCCGGCGCTCTCCGAGCGCGGCGCCACGCCCAGCCGCCAGAGCAGCTCGCGGCGGGCCCCCCACTCGTCGCAGGCGCCCGACGCGACGAGCGCCTCGAGCGCTGCCTTGTCGATCTCGGCGCGGCGCGCGAGATCCGCCACGTCGCGGTACGGCTGCCCGGCGGCGACCGTCCGCGCCTCGTCCTCCCCGACCGACCTGACGTAGCCGAGCCCGACGCGGACCGCCCCGTCCTGGACCGAGCACTTCGCCTCCGAGAGGTTCACGTGCGGCGGGCGCACCTCCACCCCGCGCCGCTGCCCGTCCCGCACGAGCGACGCCGGCGGGTAGAAGCCCATCGGCTGCGCGTTCAGCAGCGCGCAGAGGAACTCGGCCGGATAGTGGTGCCGCAGCCAGGCCGACTGGTACGCCAGCAGGCCGAACGCCGCCGCGTGCGACTTCGGGAAGCCGAAGCCGGCGAAGCCGACGAGCTTGTCGTAGATCACGTGAGCCGTCGCCTCGTCGATCTCGTTCGCGCGACAGCCCTCGACGAACCGCGGGCGAAATGCCTCGATCGCCTCCTCGCTCCGCTTGCGGCTCATCGCCCGGCGCAGGCCCTCCGCCTCGCCGATCGAGAAGCCCGCCGACGCCATCGCCACGTCGAGCACCTGGTCCTGGAAGACGACGACGCCGAGCGTGTCCTGCAGCGGCTCGCGCAGCGACTCGTGCTCCACCGGCCAGACGAACGACGGGTCGGCGCGCAGCCTGCGGCGATGGTCGATGTACGGGTGCACCGCCTTGCCCTGGATCGGGCCCGGGCGGACGAGCGCCACCTGGACGGTGAGGTCGTCGAGGTTCTCCGGCCTCGTCTGGAGCAGCGACTGCATCTGCGCGCGCGACTCGATCTGGAAGTCGCCCACGGTGTCCGCTGCCTGGATCTCCGCGTACACCGCCTTGTCGTCCAGGGGAATGAGCGAGAGGTCGATCGGCTCGCCGCGCAGGCGTGCGATCTGCTCGACGCACTCCTCGACGGCCGAGAGCATCCCCAGGCCGAGGAGGTCGATCTTGAGGAAGCCGGCGTCCGAGCACGAGTCCTTGTCCCACTGGCAGAGCTGTCGCCCGGCCATCGCCGCGGGCTGGACGGGGACGAGGTCGATCAGCGGCCGCGTCGAGATCACCATTCCGCCCGGGTGCTGCGAGACGTGGCGCGGCAGGCCGGCGATCTCCTTGCAGAGCGCGGAGAAGGCGCGCCAGCGCGGCGACAGGAGCTTGCGCTTCGCGTCCGGCAGGCGCTCGAGCTCCTCGGGGATCGCCTGCGCCGCCCAGCCGTCCGTGACGCGGGCGAGCCGCTCCAGCTCCGCGAAGGGCAGGCCGAGCGCCTTGCCGACGTCGCGGATCGCGCCCCGGCTCCGGTAGGTCGCGAAGCTCGCGACCAGCGCCGCGTGCCTGCGACCGTAGCGCTCCGTGACGCGGACGATCAGCTTCTCGCGGATGTCGCGTGGGAAGTCGAGGTCGATGTCCGGCACCGACGACATCTCGTCGTTGATGAAGCGGCCGAGCGAGAGGTTGTTCCGCACCGGGTCGACGTGCGAGAGGCCGGTCAGGTAGCAGACGATCGAGCCGACCGAGCTCCCCCGCCCCCGGCCGGGCGGCAGCACGTGGCGCGGCGAGCCGAGGCCGCGCACCTCGAGCGCGCACTCGCGCGCGAGCTCGAGCACCTCCCAGTGCAGGAGGAAGAAGCCGGAGAGGCCGATCCTGGCGATGAGCTGCAGCTCCTCGTCGAGGCGCTCCCGCGCGCGCGCTTCAGTCCGTGGGTCGCGGTACCGGTCGGCGAACGCGGCGTCGCAGATGCGGCGCAGCTGCACGTCGGCCGGATCGGGCCCGTCGGAGAAGTCGGGGTAGCGGTAGCCGAGCTCGTGGGTGAGGTCGAACGTGCAGCGCTCGGCCACCTTGCGTGCTCTCGAGGACGGCGTCGCGCGGTAGGCGGTCGAGCATCGCCCCGGGAGGCAGCAGCACCGACTCGTGGTTGCCGCGCCGCTCGCGCTCGCAGCCGTCGAGCGAGGTGCGGTTCCTGATCGCGACGAGCACGTCCTGCAGCGCTGCGCGGCGCGGGTGGTGCGCGTGCACGTCGCCGGTGGCGACCACGGGGACGCCGCAGCGCCTCGGCGAGGTCGTGCAGCGCCGCGTTCCGGCGCGCGTCCCCGCGCTCGTAGGGGCGCTGCAGCTCGACGTAGAACCGTCCCGGGAAGGCGCGGGCGAGCGCGACCGCGCCGTTCGGGTCGAGGACGCCGAGCCCGTGCCGCGCGCAGCCGGACAGGCAGACGAGCCCGTCCGCGTGCTCGGCGACGAACGCAGGCGAGACGGACGGCTCGAGCAGGACACGGTGCTCCTTCCCCTCCGGCCGCGTGCCCGCGTGCGCCTCGGTGAGGATGCGGCAGAGGTTCTCGTAGCCGCGCCTCGACTCGACGAGGAGCGTCACGTGCGTCTCGCCGCTGAATCCCGCTCCGGCGCCGGCAAAGCCGGCACCTCCGCTCTTCGGCGGCTCCGTCGAGCCTACGCCGCTGAATCCCGCTCCGGCGCCGGCAAAGCCGACACCTCCGCTCTTCGGCGGCTCCGTCGAGCCTACGCCGCTGAGCGTCACCTCGGCGCCGGTGATCGCGCGCAGGCCGAGGTGCTTCGCCGCGTACGCGAACTCGAGCGAGCCGTAGACGCCGTTGTGGTCGGTGAGCGCGAGCGCCTCGTACCCGAGCTCGGCCGCGCGCGCGGCGAGCTCCTCCGGCAGCGACGCCCCGTCGAGGAACGAGTACGCCGAGTGCGCGTGCAGCTCGACGTAGGTCATACGCTTCCCGCATGGGCGACGTGCTCGAGCGGCCGGGCAGGCGGACGGAGGTGCTGGCGGATCTCGAGCAGATCGCCGTGTTCGAGTTCCTGCGCGACGGGGGAACGCCCGGTGCAGGCCCGCACTTCCACGCGGAGCACGTCGACTCGTTCATCGTGCTCGAGGGTCAGCTCGAGGTGCTGACGGCCGGCGAGCCGTTGACTCTGCAGGCGGGCGAGGCGGTCGCGGTGCCCCCCGGCGTCGTACACGGGTTCCACAACCGGTCGGCTGCGCCGATGCGGCTGCTGAACGTCCACGCGCCGTCGCGGCGGTTCGTCGAGTACCTGCGCCGCATGCACGCGGGCGAGCACGTCGACAGTGCCGAGTACGACCAGTACCCGGCGGACGATGCGCCCGGCGGCGAGCCGGTCGTCGCGCGCCGAGGGGACGGGGAGCGCTTCGACCGCGGCAACCGCGTCATCACGATCCTGTTCGACCTGCCGCAGCTGTCGCTGCTCGAGATCGCGTTCGACCCCTCGTTCGAGGTGTCGCCGCACTCGCACGACGACCACGCCGACTCGTTCTACGTGCTCGAGGGCGAGGTCGAGTTCGCGCGCGGCGACGAGACGCTGCACGCGGGCCCCGGCACGTTCATCGCGGCGCCGCCCGGCACGCTGCACGGGTTCCGCAATGCCGGGACGAGCCGCGCCCGAGTGCTGAACCTGCACGCGCCGGACGCCGGCTTCGCCGCTTCGGTCCGGAAGTAGGGGTCGCCCCAACCTGGTCGGGTACCAGGTACCGATTCCGATTCTCAAGCGAGAAATGCCCGCACAGGCGGAATTCCCGCCTGGCTCGTACCTGGTCGGGTACCAGGTACGGATTCTGGTTTGCAAATCACTGCGCCGGCGGCGCAGTCGGCTCATTGGCAGGAGCTCGCGGAGGCTGCCGTCACACCCTCCTAGGCGCATGCGTCCCAGGCACATGCGGTCAGGCACATGCTGTCCTAGGCACAGCTGTTCTAGGCACGCTGCGTGAACCACGCTTCGCCGTCGTGGAAGACCACGGCGTTGCGCCCGTCCTCGAGCACGACGTCGAAGTAGCGGCGGCCGATCGGCTCCTCCGTCCACCAGCGGTCGACCACGCGCCACTCCTCGCGCACCACGGCGACGACGCACCGGTTGACCAGTCGCGGGACTCCGTCCACCGCCGCCTCGACGAGCGCCGCCCGCGGCTCGTTCAGTCGCCGAGTCGTCGCCCGGCCGGGATTCATTCGTCCCGCGGGAGCAGCAGAGCGCGCGCTTCCGGGATCCGCGACCACGGCGTCACCTCCACCACCGACGAGACCCCGCCCGTGCCGACGCTCGACCGCACCTGGCGCAATCCCTCTCGGAGCCGGCCGCGCAGGTCGTCGCTGCCGATCTCTCCCAGAGGCCCCGCCTTCAACAGCTCGAGCTGCTGCCCCTCCTGCTCGGCCAGCTCGATCAGCTCGACCTGCAGCGATGTCACCGGGCCCGGCAGCTCCGCGAGCTTCGGGATCACCACCACGCGCAGCCGCGCCGGCTCGGCCGTCGGCTCGCGCAGCGTGATCGTCCGGCGCCAGGAGCCGCCGCCGACGAGCTTCGCCTGGAGGCCGAGCTTGCGCGGCGGCTTCCCGTGCCGGTCCTCGCGGGCGAGCACGCGCTCGATCAGGACGCTCAGCCCGCGCCGGAGGGTCAGCTCGTTCCCGACCGACTCCGGGAAGGCGAGCGACTCCGCAAGCGGCTCGACCGGGCGGCGCGGGTTGACGCCGCCGTCCTCCTCACCTCTCGCCAGGCTCCAGGCGCGCCGGCCGTCCGGCCCCAAACGTTCGGCGACGGCGCCACCTGGGAGCCCGGCAAGCTGTCCGATCCTCCGCACGCCCAGCTCCTCGAGCTCCTCGTACCGCTCCCGCTCCAGTGGGAGCAGGGTCAGCGGGAGCGGTGCGAGGAACTCGCGCGCCGGCTTGTCCGAGACAATCAGCGCCTGCCCGCCCCGCGCCACCGACGCGGCCGCGAGGGCGGCGAAGCGGCGCTCCGCGGCGCCCGCGCGGGACTCCCACGGCTCGCCGAGCGCGCGCAGCGCGCGCTTGAGCGCAGGGTCGAGGCCGCCGTAGAGGCGCTCGACGCCGTCCGTCTCGAAGTAGACCGTGCCCGGCTCGTCCGGCTCGACCGCGAAGCCACAGTCCTCCAGCCGGCGGAGCAGCCCCTCCCACTCCTGCTCGACGGCCGCGGGGTCGCGGTCGACCAGGACGAGCTCCGGACACGTCGCAAGCGCCTCTCCCAGCCGCATGCCGGGACGGACTCCTGCGTTCTCCGCGACCGCCGTCACGGGACCAAGGAGCGGCTCCCTTCCCGGCTCCGGCGCGAGTGCGGCAGCCCGGAGCATGAGCTCCGGCCGAGCCCGCAACGCCGCGCGCAACGCGAAGCCGGGGATGAGGATGCAGGCGATCACGGGAACGTATGTTCTACACGAACACACGTTCCCCTGTCAAGCTTCAGCGACCCCGATCGCCGCCGCGAGCTCGCGGGAGATGGCGTGCTCTCCCTCCCCGGGACGAGCTTTCCCGGCACGAGCTTTCCCCGCACGAAGCGTCACGGGGCCGCCGAAGGGTGCCCGGGCGGTCACCTCGACCCTGCGGCCGGGGACGACTCCGAGGCCGTGCAGGTACCGCAGGAGCTCTGCGTCGCCGTCAGGCACGTGCGCGATGACCGCAGCCTCGCCCGGCTCGAGTGACAGCAGCGTCCGATCGCTTGCGGCGGGAGCGAGCCGGAGCTTCGCGTCGGGGATCGGATGGCCGTGCGGATCGTGAGTCGGGTACCCGAGCAACGCATCGATGCGCCGCTCGAGCTCCTCCGAGAGTGCATGCTCGAGCCGGTCGGCTTCCGCGTGGAGCTGGTCGAGCGGGACTTCGAGGACTTCGGCGAGGTACCGCTCGAGGAGTCGGTGGTGCCGGATCAGCTCGAGCGCGACGCGGCGTCCCGCGTCCGTCAGCGCGACGCCGCGGTACGGCGCGTGCTCGACGAGATCGAGGGCCGCCAGGCGCTTGAGCATCACGCTCGCCGAGGCGGGGCTGACGTGCATCGCCTGGGCGACGCTCGACGTCGTGGCGCGGGCGCCGGCGGACTCGAGCTTGTAGATCTCGCGCACGTAGTGCTGGATCGCCTCGGTCAGCGGCTCGGTGGCCTTTGCGCTCACGACGGGATTAGTTTACTCTGCGACGGGGATTTAGTTTTGGCTAAAAAACTGACGCGGACAGGACTCATCGCCGGCGCCGCGCCGCTCCTCGCGGCAGGTCCCGCTCGCCAGGTTCGCCCTCGCCGACGGGCACGCAGAGCACGAGCGCCTGGCCTCCCACATGGGTCACGAGCATGCCGCGATGGGGCATGCGGCCATGATCGGCGACCAGGCCCCCGCCGTCGGCGGCCCGCACGACCTCGACGCTCTCCTCTACCCGCCGGAGCCGCTGCCGCACCGGCCGGGGCGTGTCCGCGAGTACACGCTGACGGCGATCGACAGGGAGATCGAGATCGCGCCCGGCGTCTTCTTCCCGGCGTGGACGTACAACGGAACCGTCCCCGGGCCGGTGATCCGCGCGACGGAGGACGACCTCCTCCGCGTGCGGTTCGTCAACGCCGGCTCGCATCCGCACACGATCCATTTCCACGGCATCCACCCGGCCGACATGGACGGGGTCTTCGAGATCGTCGAGTCGGGCGGCGAGTTCATCTACGAGTTCGAGGCGCGCCCGGCCGGCCTCCACCTCTACCACTGCCACTCGACACCGCTGAAGAAGCACATCCACAAGGGCCTCTACGGCGCCTTCATCATCGACCCGAAGGAGCCGCGGCCACCCGCCCAGGAGCTCGTGCTGGTGATGAACGGCTACGACACCGACGGAGACGGCGACAACAACTTCTACACCGTGAACGGCCGCAGCTTCTACTACGCCAGGTATCCGATCGCGGTCCGGCGCTCGAAGCGCATTCGCCTCTACCTCGCGAACCTGACCGAGTTCGACCCGATCAACAGCTTCCACCTCCACGCCGACTTCTTCCACTACCAGCCGACCGGCACCGGAGAGCACTGGGAGTACACCGACACCGTCATGCAGTGCCAGGGCCAGCGCGGCGTGATCGAGATCGAATTCGCCAACAGGGGCCTCTTCATGTTCCACGCCCACCAGTCCGAGTTCACCGAGCTCGGCTGGATGGGCTTCTTCGACGTCACCGACTGATGGTCGCGCGCGTCGACACCGGCTCGAGCGGCGCACGGTGGCGGCTCTGGGCGCTGGGGCCGCTCCTGCTGCTCGTCGCGGTCGTCGCCGGCTTCTCGGCGTGGGGCGGCTCCGTCACCGGGCTGCTCGGCCGCAACCCGCCGCCGGCCGACAGGTTCGACATCCGCCGCGTCGCGTTCAAGCCGGGCGAGATCCGGATCAAGGTGACGAACCCGCAGAACGACGACCTCACGATCGCCTCGCTCACCGTCGACGACGCCATCGTCCCCTTCGCCCTCGACGGGCCGGCCACGCTCGGCCGCCTTCGCTCGAGCACGATCGTCGTCCCCTACGACTGGGTCGCGGACGAGCCGGTCGCCGTCGGCGTCACCAGCTCGACGGGCATCGAGACCGTCGAGGAGATCCCCGCCGCCGTCGAGACACCCGGCCCGTCGATCGAGCGTGCCGCGGGCTACGGCATCATCGGCTTCTTCGTCGGCGTCGTGCCGGTGGCGCTCGGCCTCCTCTGGCTGCCGTGGCTCCGCCGCGCCGCCCCACAGTGGCTCGCCGCGTTCATGGCCCTGACCGCCGGCCTCCTGACCTTCCTCGCGGTCGAGGCGCTCTCCGAGGCGCTCGAGCTCCAGGCCGCGCTTCCGAGCGCGCTCGGCGGCGCCGGCCTCGTCCTGCTCGGCGTCGCCGCCAGCTGGCTCGGGCTGACGGCGGTCTCGCACACGCTGGCGGGGCGCCAGCCAGGCGGAGGAGGCGCACTCGGCGGCCTCGCACTCGCGACGCTCGTCTCGATCGGAATCGGACTCCACAACCTCGGCGAAGGGCTCGCAATCGGCACGTCGTTCGCCCTCGGCGAGCTCGCGCTCGGCACGTTCTTGATCGTCGGCTTCATGATCCACAACGTCACCGAAGGGCTCGGCATCGCCGCCCCGATCGCCGGCGGCGGCAAGACGGCCGGCCCCACACGGCTGGCGACGCTGGCGCTCGTCGCAGGCGCACCGGCGATCCTCGGCGCCTGGCTCGGCGGCTTCGTCACCAGCGACCTCCTCGCCGTCGTCTTCTTCGCAGCCGCCGCCGGGGCGGCCTTCCAGGTCGTGACCGAGGTCGGCCGCTACGTAGCGCGCAAGGCGCCGGGCGGGATCACGTCCCCGTTCGTCCTCGGGGGGTTCGTGGCCGGAGTCGCCGTGATGTACGCCACGGGCCTGATCGCCGGCTAACCCGCCGGCGGCCGGCCGCCGCCGTTCGACGCGGCGCCGAGCCACTCGCCCACCGGGACGCTCTGCGATCCGTCGCCCTCGCGCGAGACGTCGACGCGGCAGTCGGGATTCTCCCCGGCGAGCGCGCCGTCGAGCCTTGCGCCGAAGACCTTCACGCCCTCGAAGTTCGCGGCCCGAAGGTCGGCTCCGGAGAGATCCGCACCGCGGAGGTCAGCGAGCTTGAAGTTCGCGCTCGTGCAGGCGGCCTCGACGAGCACTGCGTTCGTGAGCACGGTCTCCCGGAACTGCGCCCCCTCGAGCTTCGCCTTTCGCAGCGACGCCTCCGTGAGGTCGGCCCGGTAGAAGTCCGCGTAGCGGAAGTCGATGCGGGCCCAGTAGGCGTCCTGGGCCCGCGCGCCGGAGAGGTCGAGGTTGCGAAGGTCGGCGCCTTCGGCCTCGGGGGCGTGCAGGGCGATCGCGATCGTCAGGGCCTTCAACACCTTGGGTTGGGTCTCGATGGCGAGCGACGCCGCCAGCACCTGCTTCGTCAGCTGGCTGAGCTCCAGCTGCTGGTCCTCGCTCACGCGCCATTCGACCGGCGGCGACTGGAGCAGCTTCCCGAGCTTCATCGCGGATGCGACCCGCAGCAGCGGCGGCTCGACCGAGAGCTCCTGGACGATCGCGTGGTAGGTGGCGTCGACGTTCTGCCGGCGCTCGAAGTCCAGCCGCTCGCGAACGGTCTGCCGCTCCGCCTCGGCGCGCTCGCGGGTCGTCCTCGTCTGACCGAGGAGGTAGCCGCCCACAGCCGCCCCGACGGTCACGAACACGCCGGCCATCTTCAGCCAGAAGAGGCTGCCGCTCGTGTCGCTGCGGATCTGCCTGATCTCCGCGTCCAGCTTGTCGATCTCGCGCTGATTGCGAACGCTCGCGCCGACGCCGACCGGCGTGAGCGCGCCTCGCTCGGCCCGCGACTGCAGTACGAACGCGGTCGCGACGACCGCGCCGACGACCAGCAGGACGAGCACGACCACGACCGGCTGCGTCAGCCCCACGCGGCTTCGCCAGCCGCCGCCCGTCATCCCGGTGTGCCTCCGCGTGCCACCACGCGATGCGCGACGACGTCGAGGTGGACGATGCGTCGTCCGATACTCTCGGCATAGCGCACAGCGCCGGCGGTACCTCCGACGCTGCGCGGCGGTGCACCGTCCCAGGCCGCGACGAGAACGTCGCACGCGTCCGTGACCCATCGCATCGCGGCCTCGTACGCGCGGGGCGAGCACGCGGCGAACGGAAGCTGCGTCTCCCGCCGCGCCGCGGCGACCAGAGCCCGGTAGCGCGTCCGGCTGCGCTCCGTCGGAAACTCGTCCTCGTACCGTCTGAACGGCCGCACGATCTCGAGCGGGACGTCTGTGGAGAGCGCGGCCTCCGCGAAGATCGTGTCCGCTCCTTCTGCGAGAGCGGAAACCGCGACGACGTCGCCCGAGGCCGCAGCTTCGCCGGCGAGCAGCGCGACGCACTCGGCGCTCACGAAGGCCGCCGCCTCGGGATCGAGCGCGCGATGACCGACGATGCCGAGACGACGCATCACCGACACCGTAGGACGTCGACTGGACGTCACACGGGCGCGGGCCGCGCCTCACGAGAGCAGTGGGCGTCCCTCCGACGCGAGCCGCTCGAGCAGCGCCACGGCGTGCTCCGGCCCGGGAAGCGCGGCGAGCTCGTCCCGCATGCGCTCGGCGGCGGACCGATACGCCGGGTCCGACAGCACGGCGGTCACGGCCTCGGCCACGTCCTCGGGCGCGGAGCGCATTGCGTCGAGCACCAGTCCGACGCCGAGCTCCTCGACACCGCGCGGCGTTCAAGGGCTGATCGGCGCCCATGGGCAGCACGACCAGCGGCAGGCCGTACGCCAGCGCGCCGAGCACGCTGCCCGAGCCGCCGTGCGAGACGACGGCGCTGCAGTGCGGCAGCACCAGGGACTGGTCGATGAACCGCGCGACGTGCACGTTCCCGGGCAGGCGGTCCGAGCTCCTCGGGGTCGATCTGCGTTCCAACCGTCGCCGACGACGTTGACGGGCAGCCTGCCCAGCCCCGCCAGCACCCGCTCGAACAGGTCACCGGACTCGAGGTTGAAGACGGTTCCGAGCGTGAAGTAGACGGTCGGGGCGCCGGGCAGGCGGACGGGCCACGAAGGCAGAGCGTCGCTCTGGGCGGAATCGAGCGTCAGCGGACGGAAGCAATGCGCCGTCGCGGGCAGCGGAAACGCGGGATCGCGATAGCCGGGTGGGAAAGGCGAGAGGACGAGGTAGCGGTTGAGCATCTCCAGCTCCGGGTCGGGCGGCAGGCCCTGCTCGGCGCGCAGCCCAGTCAGTGCGTCGGCGACGAGCTCGTGACGCACGAAGGAGCCCGCCGCGATGACGAGCACGCTTGCATACGGAAGGCCCAGACGCTCTGCCGCGAGCATGCTGCCGAAGTCGACCTCGTCGCAGACGACGAGATCGGGGCGCCATTCACCGCACAGGACGAGCATGTCGGCCGCCCGCTCGCGAGCGTTGCGAACGGCGAAGCCGTCGCGGAGATCCCGATCCTCCCGCTCGGCGTCGAGCTCGCGCAGCGGGATCCGCCGCGGCGGCGTGTTGCGGGCATCGGGCCCCGTGACGAAGACGCTGAACCCGAGCGCTTCGACGGCCGGGACGAGCGCAGGCCGGCCCGTGAAGGCGACGGTGTGGCCAGCGTCCTCCGCGGCGTGCGCAATCGGGACGAGGGGGTCTGCGTGGCCACGGCCACCCGTGAAGGCGAACAGGATGCGCACCTCGTGCGGGCTCTCGACTACGGGCGGTGAAGCCGCCGCCGGCTGACGGCCATGCGCCGGTAGAGGAGCGCGCTCAGCGCGAGCCAGACCAGCGGGAACGCGATCAGCCCGCCGAGGGTGACGCCGTTCGCGACGACCCATCCGAGGAAGGCTACGAGGATCGCAGCGGAGAGCATCAGCCAGATCGTCGCGACGGCCGCCACGAGCAGCACGTGCCGGATGCGCACGCCGACTCCGGCCAGCTCCTCGCGCTCGGCCCACCGCGGCGGCAGGCTGCGCAGCGCGCGGCGCAGCTCCCGGCGGCTCCGCGCCTGCAGCACGTCCTCCAGGCGCTCGGAAAGATCCGCTTCGCTGAGGCGGCCCGCCACGTAGTGGCGGCGCAGCTCCCCGGCTGCGTTCTCGCGTTCCTGGTCGCCCACGAGCACCATCCCCAGGATGGTAACGCCGATCTCGGTAACAATCACCCGGCGAAGCGAGACGACCAAGACGTGACCACCCCCGCGACCCTCCCCCAGCTCGCCGGCGGCGTCTTCATCACGGACGGCGGGATGGAGACGACGCTGATCTTCCAGGACGGCCTCGAGCTGCCGCACTTCGCGTCCTTCGTCCTCCTGGACGACGACGCGGGCCGCGCCGCCCTCCGCGCGTACTTCGAGCCGTACGTGGCGGTCGCGCGCGAGCACGGGGTCGGGATGGTGCTCGACACGCCCACCTGGCGCGCCAATCCCGACTGGGGCGCTCTGCTCGGCTACTCGCCCGACGCGCTCGACGACGTCAACCGCCGGGGCGTCGCACTCCTCGAAGAGCTCCGCGCATCGAGCGACGCGCCGGTCGTGATCTGCGGCTGCGTCGGCCCCCGCGGGGACGGCTACCGGGCCGAGGCGCTGATGTCGGCCGACGAGGCGGCCGAGTATCACTCGCGGCAGGTGGCGACGTTCGCCGGCACCTCTGCCGACCTGGTGAGCGCGCTGACGATGACCTATGCCGAGGAGGCCGTGGGGATCGTCCAGGCGGCGCGCGCGGCCGAGATCCCCGTTGTCGTCTCCTTCACGGTCGAGACCGACGGCCGGCTGCCGAGCGGGCAGGCGCTCGACGACGCGATCGAGCAGGTCGACGCCGAGACCGACGGTGCCGTCGTGTACTTCATGATCAACTGCGCCCATCCGACCCACTTCGAGCACGTCCTCGACGCGGACGCGCCGTGGGTCGCGCGGATCGGTGGCGTGCGCGCCAACGCGTCCACGAAGAGCCACGCCGAGCTGGACGAGGCCGAGGAGCTCGACGACGGCGACCCCGCCGACCTCGGCGCCCGCTACGCCGCGCTGCGCGGCACGCTGCGCAGCGTCACCGTCGTCGGCGGCTGCTGCGGCACCGATCACCGCCACGTCGGCGAGATGTGCAGGGCGTGGCTCGCCGTAGCACCCGAGCCGTAGTCTCGGCGCCTGGTGATCGCCGTCCTCGGAGGCCTCGGCGCGGCCGCAGCCTGGGCGGTGGGGGCGCTCTGCGCGTCGCGTTCGACCCGGCTGATCGGGCCGCCGTCGGTGCTCGCGTGGGTGATGCTCACCGGCTTCGTCGTCACGGCGCCGTTTGCCGTCGTCGAGGGCGTGCCGTCCGATCTCGGCGAACGAGAGCTCTGGTGGCTCGCCGTCGCCGGTATCGGGAACGTCGCCGGCCTCCTGCTCGAGTACGCGGCGCTGCGCGTCGGGAAGGTGTCAATCGTAATGCCCATCGTCTCGACCGAGGGCGCGATGGCGGCGGTGCTGGCGATCGCGGCAGGCGAGACCGTCGGCCTCGGAGCGGGCGCGATGCTGACGGTGGTCGCGATCGGCGTGGTGCTCGCCAGCATCGGGCCGGGCGGAGGGTCCGGCGACCCGCTGCAGGCGACGCTGCTCGCCGCCGGCGCGGCGTTCTGCTTCGGCGGCAGCCTCTACGCGACGGGGCGGATCAGCGAGGAGCTGCCGCTTGTCTGGGCCCTCGTCCCCGCACGCGTCGTCGGGGTCGTCGCCGTCGCGCTGCCGCTCTTGGCCGCGAGGCGCCTGAGGATCACGCGTGCAGCATTCCCGCTCGTCGTCGCGTCAGGCATCCTCGAGGTGCTCGGCGTCGCGTCGTTCGCGCTCGGCGCGCGGCACGGGCTCGCGGTCAGCGCCGTCCTCGCCTCCCAGTTCGCCGCCCTGTCCGCCCTGGGCGCGTACGTGCTCTTCCGCGAGCGCCTCACCCGAGTCCAGCTCGCAGGCGTGGCGGCGATCGTCTTCGGCGTCGCGTTCCTGACCGCGCTGCAGGTCTGACGCGCAGTCGATCTAGCCGTCGATCCGCGATCGAGCCGCCGCCGCGAGCGGGTCGGCGCTCGCCGTCGCGGTCCGTGGGACGCCCGCGGCCGCGTACGCGTCGTCTTCGTCGAGGGTCTCGTGCTCGAGCAGCGCGGTCGCAAGCGAGTCGAGCTTGCTGCGATGCTGCCGCAGGAGCGCAACAGCCTGCTCGTGCGATTCGTCGACCACGCGGCGAACTTCGTCGTCGATGAGCTGCTGGGTGTGCGGGGAGACCTCGGCCGCGCCCGGGAGGAACGGGCCTGTGCCGTCGCGCGGGATCACCGTGACCGGGCCGATGGCCGAGCTCATGCCCCAGCGGCCGACCATCTGGCGGGCGATCGCCGTGAGCTGCTCGATGTCGGACTCCGCGCCGGTGCTCGTCTCGCCGTACACGACCTCCTCCGCGGCCCGTCCGCCGAGCGCGACCTTGATCTTCGCGTGCACCTCGGGCTCGCGGTAGTTGAAGCGGTCGCTGTCGGGCGCTGCGAAGGTGACGCCGAGCGCCATGCCGCGAGGGATGATCGAGACCTTGCGCACCGGATCGGCGCCGTCCGTGAGCATGCCGACGATGGCGTGGCCGGCCTCGTGGTAGGCGGTGCGGCGCCGGTCCTCCGGGCTCATCATCACCCGGCGCTCGGCGCCGAGCACGATCCGCTCGAGCGCGTCGGTGAAGTCGGACTCCTCGACGACGTCGTGGTTCCGCCGTGCCGCCAACAGCGCCGCCTCGTTGACGAGGTTCGCGAGATCGGCGCCGACCATGCCCGGCGTCGTCGCCGCGATCCGGCTCGAGGTCGACGTCGGGCGCGAGCGGCACGCCGCGCGTGTGCACTTTCAGGATCGCCTCGCGGCCGGCCCGGTCGGGCGGCTGCACGGCCACCCGGCGGTCGAAGCGGCCGGGACGGAGCAGTGCCTGGTCGAGGACGTCGGGCCGGTTGGTCGCCCCGATCACGATCACGCTGGTCGACGAGTCGAACCCGTCCATCTCGGTCAGGATCTGGTTGAGCGTCTGCTCGCGCTCGTCGTTGCCGCCGCTGAAGCCGCCGACGCCGGACGTCCGCGACCGTCCGATCGCGTCGAGCTCGTCGATGAACACGATCGCCGGGGCAGCCTCCTTCGCCTGCGCGAACAGGTCGCGCACGCGCGATGCGCCGACGCCGACGATCGCCTCGACGAACTCGGACGCCGACATCGAGAAGAACGGGACGTCCGCCTCCCCCGCGACCGCCCGCGCAAGCAGCGTCTTGCCGGTGCCCGGCGGCCCCGAGAGCAGCACGCCGTGCGGGATCCGCGCCGCCGAGCCGCCGGTACTTCTCGGGGTGGCGCAGGAAGTCGACCACCTCGGTCAGCTCCGCCTTCGCCTCGTCGATCCCGGCGACGTCCGCGAACGTGACCCGGTCGCCGGACGGCTGATAGCGGCGGGCCCGCGAGCGGCCGAACGACCCGAGCAGGCCTTGCACGTTTCCGGCCCGCCGCATCAGCCAGACCAGCAGGAAGACAAAGAGGATCGTCGGCCCGAAACCGAGCAGCAGGCTCTGCCACCACGGGCCGCCGGTGTCGAGCGGCTCGGCGTTCACGACCACGCCCTTCTGCTCGAGCAGGCTCGACAGGGCGTCGCTGTCGGCGAAGGCGGGAATCTCCGTCCGGAAGCGCGTCGTCGGCTTCGACCCCGCGTACCGCAGCTTCTGACTGAACGTGCCCTGGATCGCCGTCCCCTTCGACGTGATCTCCTTCACGTGCCCGGCCCTCACCTGCTCCAGGAAGAAGGGGCTGTACGGAACCCGGACGCGGGACGCCGGCTCCATCGCACGCGAGCCGAAGTAGAAGTTCACGACCAGCAGCGCGGCGGCGAAGAGAATCCAGCGGCGGCTGACCTGAAAGCGCGGCAGCTGCGGCCCCCTCGCGGGTGATGGCGTCGCCGGCGATCCGCGCTGCGCCGGCGGCGGCGGGGCACCGTCGCTCGCGCGCCGGTCATCGCGCGTCTCCGTCACCGCAGCGGGCTCACGCGTGGAGCGGGCATTCAGCTCTTTTAGCGCGTCTGCGTCCCCTCGGCCAGCGCCGCCGTTTACCAAGAGCCGTGGCGGGGAGGTGACGGCCATGGGTCGAGTGCTGGAGCGCGGCGACCTCGTCTTCTTCGATCGGCCGCGGGTCGAGGACGACGAGGCCGACGACGTGACCGTCGGAGTGGACGATGTGGAGCGCTTCTTCTTCGTCCTGGAGCCCGACGGCGCGCGCGGTTCGCAAGATCGTCCTTGGCCGCAAGCGGCTTCCGGAGCCCGAGAGCCGTGAGCGCGGCTGGGCGGTCGTCGCGCTCGTCGCCGAGGATCCCGCCCGGGTGCGAGAGCCGGATGCCCGACCTGCCGGAGAGGCGCGCTACGCGATCGTCGAGCACGAGGGGCACACGCACTTCGGGTACGCGCTCGAGCTGCCGCCCGAGCCGGGACCGCTCCAGGACGAGCTGCAGATCGAGCGCGAGGCGAGCTACATCGTCGCAGTCAGGAACCCGGAGGCGCCGGCGCCTACGGCTGCCGGGCTCCCGGCCCATGAGCACGCCGAGTACCCGCCCGAGCTCGTCGAGCGATTCGACAGCCGGCGGCTGGTCCTGCTCGACCCGCCCAGCCTGCTCGACTACGAGGGCGCCGAGCTCGTTCTGATCGGCGCGGCCGAGGACGTCTCCGACGAGCTCGGCGTCGACCTCGACAGCGCGAGCGAGGAGCTCGAGAGCGCGGACATCCTCCGCGACCTGCGGCTCCGCCTGGACGAGCTGACGTCAGAGCAGCTCGAGCGGGGCACACGCACAGGCGAGTGGCCTTAAGACGCGACCTCGAGGGCGATGGCGTTCCCCGACGGGTCGCGGAGCGTCGCGTCCCCGCCCACCTCGTGCCCCGCGGCTCGCGCGCGGTCGAGCAGGCGGGAGCGCTCATCGTCGGAGGGCAGCACGATCGTCCACCGCCGCAGCGTCGCGGTGCCCGGCGGCGCGGGCGGTGCGCCGGCGCTCTCCCACGTGTTGGCGCCCAGGTGGTGGTGGTACCCGCCGGCGCTGAGGAACGCCGCCTGCGGCCCGAGCTGCGCCATCAGGCCGAAGCCGAGCACGTCCCGGTAGAAGGAGACGATCGGCCCGATCGCGGCGACCCGCAGGTGGACGTGGCCCATCGCCGTCCCGGCCGCCAGCCCGTCGAAGGGAGCGGTGGCGGGATCGTCGAGCTCGCGCAGGAGGTCGTCGACGTCGAGCGGCCAGGTGCCCATCCGGCGGACCTGCCCCTCCCAGAGCTCACGAGGCCGGTCCCAGTACACCTCGATCCCGTGACGGTCGGGGTCGTTCAGGTAGATCGCCTCGCTGACGAAGTGATCCGAGGCGCCCGTGAGGGCCACGCGCTCGCGGGCCGCGTGCGCGAGCCAGCGGGCGAGATCCGCCCGCTCCGGCACCAGCAGTGCGAAGTGATAGAGACCCGAGTAGCCGTCGGCGGGACGCGCGCCGGGAAGCTCCTCGAGCTCAAGGAGCACACGCGCTCCGACGCCGAGCGCGGCGCGGCCGTCCCCGCGCTCGAGCGCGCGAAGCCCGATCGATTGCTCGTAGAACGCGATCGAGCGGTCGACGTCCGCGACGCTCAGGTATACGGCGCCGACCGTCGTGCCCGGATCGATCTCGGCGGTCGCAGGCGCGCCGGTGGCCTCCAGCTCCTCGGGATCGGGCGGCGCGCTCATCGCCTCTGCTCTGCCCGCTGTTCGGCGGCGTCCACATGGGCAGTATGTCTAGCGACCAGTGACAGTGATGTCGCCCGCGTCGGTCTCGGCGCGGATCGACTTCGCCGCACGGTCGTCCCGGACGACGTTGCGCACGCGCTCGTCGCCCGCGTCGGTCGAGACGTGGACGGCGTAAGCGGCCCGCGGGACGGTCACGTCGACGTCGCCGGCGTCGGTCCGCGTGTCGATGCGCCGCGGAGCGGGAGCGACGTCCACCGAGACGTCGCCCACATCCGTCCGGACCCTGACGTCGCCGGGACGGCCGTGGACGTGTACATCGCCCGCGTCGTTCTCGAGCTCGACCTTCACGCCTGCGGGAGCACGGATCGTGAAATGCACCGTGCCGCAGAGGACGCCGCATGCGCTTGTCACGTAGAGCGTGCCGCCGCTCACGTACTGGTGGACGTGCGGCTTCTTGATCAGCTGCCGCGTCCTGCGCTCGATCTCGACGTCGTCGCGGGACTCCGCGGTGACGTCGATGTCGCCGACAGCGGTCTCGACGACGATGCGGTGCACCGGGGTCGTGATCCGGGTGTGCGTCGTCTGACGATCGCCGAAGCCCGTCGTGGCGGCTGCCGCTCCGATCGCGGCGGCGGCCGCGGCGCCGATCGCCGAGGCGAGAGCTGCGAGGGCGAGTTTCTGAGTTCGTGTCATCGAGTTGCCTTTCGAGGGGGTACGACGACGGTACGGCCGTGGCTTGCCCGTCGCGGTGGGGGCGGCCCGCTTTCTGACGTTCGGCTGCCACCACTTCCGGGCGGGCGGTAGCCTCGCGCCGGTGGACGGGATCGACGTCGCACGTGCGCGCCGGGAGACGCCCGGCTGCTCGCACGTCACGCACTTCAACAACGCGGGCGCCGCGCTGCCGCCGCAGCCGGTGCTGGACACCGTGGTCGACCATCTCCGGCTCGAGGCGGAGATCGGCGGCTACGAGGCGGCGGCCGCCCGCACCGAGGAGGTGGAGCGGGTCTACGACTCGATTGCGCGGCTGCTGGGTTGTGCGCGCGACGAGATCGCGCGTGGTCGACAGCGCCACGCGGGCGTGGGACATGGCCTTCTACGGGTTCCGCTTCGAGGAGGGCGACCGCGTCCTCACGACGCGGGCGGAGTACGCGAGCAACTACATCGCGCTCAGGCAGCGGGGCGTGTCGATCGAGGTCGTCCCGGACGACGAGGCCGGTCAGGTCGACGTCGACGCGCTGGCCGCCATGCTCGACGAGCGCGTGAAGCTCGTTTCGCTCGTCCACATCCCCTCGCAGGGCGGGCTTGTGCAGCCGGCGGCGGCTGTCGGCGCCGTGACGCGCGCCGCCGGCGTGCCGCTGCTCCTCGACGCGTGCCAGTCCCTCGGGCAGCTGCCGGTGAACGTGGACGAGCTCGGCTGCGACATCCTCTCATCGACGGGGCGGAAGTTCCTCCGCGGGCCCCGCGGGACAGGGTTCCTCTACGTGCGGCGTGGTCTCCTCGAGGGGCTCGAGCCGCCGATGCTCGACCTGCACTCGGCCGAATGGCAGGCTGACGGGAGCTACCGGATCAGGCCGGACGCGCGCCGCTTCGAGAGCTGGGAGGCGAACTACGCCGCGAAGCTCGGGCTCGGGGCGGCGGTCGAGTACGCGCTCGGCTGGGGGCTGGAGGCGATCCGCGAGCGCGTCTACGCGCTCGCGGCGTCGCTGCGCGAGCAGCTCGAGGCGCTGGCCGGCGTGACCGTGCAGGACCTCGGCCGCGAGCGCTGCGGCATCGTCACCTTCACGGTGGACGGCACGGATGCGGCGGCTGTCCTCCTCGCCCTGCGGGAGCAGCGGATCAACGTCTCCGTCTCGCCGGCGACCTATGCCCGCCTCGACCTCGACGGGCGCGGCATCGAGTCGCTCGTCCGCGCCTCCGTGCACTACTACAACGACGAGGCGGAGCTCGAGCGGCTCGTCGACGCGGTCGCGCGCCTCCGGTCCTAGAGCTGAAACGACAGCTCGTGCCGGCGGAAGAGCTAGGCGGCCCGCCGTCCGGCTGCGCCGCGGAAGGCGGCGATCCGGCCGCGGATTCCGGTCACGTCGAGGCCGAGCTCGCGATCGTGCTCCTCCAGCGTCCCGTAGCTGGTGATCGCGCGGCGGGGCACGCCGACGGAGAGCAGTCGTACCGGGCGATGCTGCAGCGCCGCCGTCACCTGCGCGGCAAGCGTGCCCTCGAAGAACGGCTCGACGACGACGACGTCGGCTGGAGGGGGCAGCCTCGGCCGCGAGCGTCGCGGCGTCGAGGGGCAACACCGTCGTCCCGTAGAGGACGGTGGCGTCGATCCCGTCGAGAGCGACGAGCGTCCGGTCGAGCAGCGGGCCGACGGCGATCACCGTCAGCTCGGCCCCGCGGCGCACGAGCGTCAGGCCGCCCGGCGCGAGCTCGCGCGCCGCCGCGTTCTCCGCCTTGGTGGTGCGCAGGTACGTCGGCCGGCCGTTCGCATACGTCGCACGGACGAGCCCGTCGACCTCCGCGGCGGCCCCGGGAACGAGGATCTCCATCCGCGGCACCGTCGACAGCGCCGCCACGTCTCCCGGCGAGTGGTGCGTGAAGCCGGACGTGCCGTAGTCGTACGACGCGCCGGTGCTGACGAAGAGGCCGCCGAGTCCCTGGTACCCGAAGTCGAGCTTCAGCTGCTCGAGCGCGCGCTCGGCCAGGAACGGCGCGATCGTGTGCACGACCGGGACGAAGCCCTCGAGCGCGAAGCCGGCGGCGACGCCGACCATCGACTGCTCCATGATCCCGACGTTGACGGCGCGGCGCGGGTCGTGGCGGAACGCGGGCTCGAAGAGATCGGTGCTGATCTCCGCGAGCACGACGGCGACGCGTGGATCCTCGTGGAAGATCTCGACCGCAGCCTCGCTCGCCGCGCGGCGCATCGCTTCGCGAGACACCGCCTCGCGGGACATCAGGCGGCGATCCTCGCGACGACGGCCGTCGGCTGCTCGCCGCGGCGGCGGAACGACGCCTCGAGGGCGTCCCGGTCGCGGCCGTCCACGGTCTCGACGTCCCAGCCGAACGGCTGCAGCTTCGCGGCGATCCAGCCCATCGGGATCGAGCCGCTCTGATTGTCGACGACGGCGAGCGTCAGGTTCCCGAGCCGCGTCGCGCCTGCGTGCAGGATCGCCTCCCAGTTCGAGCCCTCGTTCAGCTCCGCGTCGCCCGTCAGGACGACGACACGCTGCTCGTCGAGGCCCTTCGCGCGCAGCGCATACGCGACCCCGACGGCCATCGGCAGGCCGTGGCCGAGCGAGCCGGTCGAGACCTCGACGCCCGGGACGTGGTTACGGTCGGGGTGTCCGCCGAGGATCCCGTCCCGCTCCAGGAAGCGCGACAGCTGCTCGCGCGGGAAGAAGCCCTTCTGCGCGAGCACGGCGTAGAACGCCATCGGCCCGTGCCCCTTGCTGAGCAGGAACCGGTCGCGTCCCTCCCACTCCGGCTCGTCCGGGCGGTAGCGCAGGATGCGGTCGTAGAGCACCGCGATCACGTCCAGGGTCGACGTCGCGCTCGACTCGTGCTTCTCGTCGCCCGTCTGGAGGGTGATCAGCTCCTGAAGGTCATCGCGGGTCTTCATCGGTAAATTGCAATATAAGAAATCTACGATAGAGTGTCAAGCATGCCGACGACGACGCAGCAGGACGCGAAGCAGCAGGCAGCGCAGCTCAAGGCGCTCGGGCACCCGGTCCGCCTGGGGATCGCGATCCGCCTCGGCGAGGAGGGCGGCACCTGCGCGTGCGACTTCGCCGGGCTCTTCAACGTCAGCCAGCCGACGGTGAGCCAGCACCTGAAGGTGCTCCGCGAGGCAGGGCTCGTTACGACGAAGCGCCGCGGAACGCAGATCCTCTATTCGCTCGACCCGAGCGCCGTCAAGCGGCTCGGCTCACTGCTCGGCTCGCTCGCCGCCTGAGTTAGCCGACGACCACGGGTACGCGCTGGACAGCGTTGTTGCAGAAGCCGTCGAAGTTCCATGCGGGCTCGAGCGGCTGCACGTTTCCCGCGGCGTCGGTTGCGCGGCAGCAGAGCTCGTGCTCGCCGTGCTCCGCGTCCCAGCTGTAGGCCCAGCCGCGCCAGGCGAACTCCGAGGGCGCCGAGCCGACCTGCGCGTCGTCCCAGGTGCGGCCGCCGTCCACGCTCACCTCGACCCGCTCCACCGCGCCGTGGCCGGACCACGCCCTCCCCTCGAGCCGGCACGGCCCGGGTGCGAGCCGCCTTGTTCGCGAGAGGAACTCGGGGATCCCCGGCGGGATCAGCAGCGAGCGCGGCAGCATCCGGGTCACCGGCTCGCCGTGCTCCTCCTCGGAATGGCGGAGCCGATATGCGACGTCCTGCTGCCAGCCGCGGAACGGCCCGCGTACGACCGCGATCGAGCGCAGCCACTTCACGTGCGTCATCCCGTACCAGCCCGGAACGACGACCCGGAGCGGATAGCCGTGCTGCGGGGGCAGGTCCAGGCCGTTCACCGCCCAGGCGAGCAGCACCTCGTCGCGGAGCGCGTCGGCCAGCGGGAGGCTTCGCTCGTAGTCGTGCTCGACGTCGCCCTGCACGCCCCGGTCGAGCCCCGTGAAGACGACCTCGTCGCCGCCCGTGACGCCTGCCTCCGCCAGGATTGGTGCCAGCGGCGTTCCTGTCCACTCGGCCGTGCCCACCGCCTCGTTCACCCACGGCTGGCTGAGCGGCCTGGGCGAGAGCAGGGCGCGCCCGTTGCCCGCGCACTCGAGCGTGACGGCGACCGTTCGCGCCGGGCGCGCTTTGAGATCGTCGAGCGAGAGCGCGAGCGGGCGCTCGACCTCGCCCCCGACCTGCAGCCGCCACGTTGCGGCGTCGACGGCCGGGATGTCGAAGTGGATCAGGAGGTAGTGGAGCCCGACCGGGGTGATCTCGTGCCGGAGCGCCTCCAGCGGCAGGGCGTGGTTCCGCGCGGCAAGGCGCAGCTCCTCGACCGTGATTTCCTGACCGGCGGCGGTCGCCACGGCTAGCGTCCGATCGCGACGACCCTGGCCGTCCACGCGCCCTTCGGCGCCTCGATATGCACCGTGTCGCCCACCTTCGCGCCGATCAGCGCGCGGCCGAGCGGCGAGTCGGGCGAGACGCCGCCGACGCTGGAGATCTCGACGGTCATCGCCTCGCCGCGCTCGTCCTCGATCTCGACCGTGGAGCCGATCGCGACCTCGCCGCTGGCGGCGGCGGCCGACTCGTCGATCAGCACCGAGTTCTCCAGGCGGGAGCGCAGGATGGTGATCTTCCGCTCCAGCAGCCCCTGCTCGTTCTTGGCGGCGTGGTATTCGAAGTTCTCGGAGAGGTCGCCGAAGCCGCGCGCGTGCGCAATCGCCTCGACGACGGCCTTCCGGCGCGGGCCCTCGAGCTCGGCCAGCTCGGCCTCGAGCCGATCCTTCTGCGCCTGGGTCAGGTGCTCCTGTCGCTCGCTCGCCATCGCCTCAGACTACGCCACGATCTCCGCCGCCGGGCCGACCATCCGCGAGAAGCGGGGCACGACGTCGAGCAGGTCGACCTGCGCGCAGTACTCGATGTCCGCGTCGAGCCCCGGCGGCCCGTACGTGCGCGCGCGCAGCCCGGCGAGCGCGTCCGGGTAGGCGTCTGCGATGAGCGACGCCGCGATCGCGGCGTCGGAGCGCTCCGCCGCGTTCCGGACGCCGAGCCGCTCGACGATCCGGCCGGCGCAGTAGGCGTCGTCGAGGGCGAACGCGCCCTGGAAGCCCGAGCAGACGATCGCCGTGTCGCGTCCCGCGGCGGCGCCGGCGACGGCGCCGAGGTTCAGCAGGCTCCCGAGCAGCACGGTCTGGCACCGCTGCGCCGCGGTCAGGATCGCCTGCGTGCCGTTCGTCGTCGTGAGGATCAGCGTCCGGGCCTGCGGCTCGAGGAAGTCGCGCGGCGAGGCGCCCACGTCGAAGCCGGGGACCACGACCGCGAGGCGTTCGCCGCCCACGATTGCCTCGTCGCCGAGCTCTTCGCGCAGGGCGCGCGCCTCTTCGATCTCGCCGCAGCAGAGCACTCGGTCGTAGCCGGCGGCCAGCGCCTGCGCGATCGACGAGGTCGCCCGGATGACGTCGACGACGATCCCGACGGGTGCGGCGGCCTCCTCGGCCGGCGTGAAGGCGACGTGGACGCGCACGGCGGCGAACCCTACTCGGGCGGCCGCGCGTTGCGCAGGCGGATGCCGCTGAAGTGGAGCGTCGTTCCGATGACGCGGTCCCAGAGCGGCCAGAGGTTCCCCGTCAGCCGCAGCTCGATCCGGGCCTTCGCGTGCTCCGCGACGAGGTCGGTGAGCGCGATCCGGTCGAGCGGCCGGACCGGCTCCCTGCGCGACCCAGTAGCCGGCGGTCTCGTCGTGCGGCTCGAAGGGCTCGGGCGGGAGCCGGTACAGGAAGAGCCGCGCCTCGCGGAGGCGATCCCACCAGTCCCACTCGATGGCGTGCACACGCCGCGCGCCGTACAGGAGCTCGGCGTCGGCGGACGTCGTCCCGGGCCCGCTCCAGAAGGTCGCGCGTGGGCAGTCGCGGGGAAACCAGTACGAGGGGACATGCTCGTCGTCGATCGCCCAGACGAGCTCCTCCTCGGTCAGCGCGGTGGGCGCACGGTGCGGCGTGAAGAGGGTGATCGCCGGGTCCTCGCTCGCGTGCCAGAGGGCGTGCTCGGCCACGGGGCGATGGTATGCCCTGGATAGTCTGCCCCTCCATGCCCACGTGTTACCGCCACCCGGACCGCGAGACCGGGCTCTCGTGCTCCGAGTGCGGGCGGCCGATCTGCACGGATTGCGCCACCTTCGCGCCGGTCGGGATCCGGTGTCCCGAGCACTCGGGCAAGGCGACCGGCGTAGGGCGCGTGGCCGCACCGGTGCGCCGGCTGGCGTACGACCCGGCGACCGCGATCGTGACCAAGACGCTGATCGGGCTGAACGTCCTCGCGTACCTGATCCAGGTCTCGCAGAGCAATATCTCGGGCGGCGGCGGCTGGCTCTGGGTGCACGGGGTCCTCTTCGGGCCGGCTCGTCGACCAGGGCGACTGGTGGCGCCTGATCAGCTCGGCGTTTCTCCACTACACGGTGCTCCACATCGCCTTCAACATGCTCGCGCTCTGGTGGTTCGGGCGCGCGCTCGAGACTGCGCTCGGGCCCTTCCGGTTCGCCCTCATCTACTTCGTCTCGGCGCTGGCGGGGTCGGCCGGCGCGCTGATCCATCAGCCGCTCGCGCCGACCGTGGGCGCCTCGGGCGCGATCTTCGGCATCTTCGGCGCGGGGTTCGTGCTCGAGCGGCACCGGCATTTCGTCTTCGGCGGCAGCGCGCTGACGCTGATCATCCTCAACCTGGTCCTCTCGCTCGCGATCCCGAACATCGCGATCGGCGGCCACATCGGCGGCATGATCGGCGGCGCGGCCGCGATGTACGTCATGTACCGCTTCCGCAGCCAGCCGCTGCTGTCGTACGTCCTCGCCGTCTCGATCGGCGTCCTCGCCGTCGCGGTCGCCTACTGGCGCGTGCGCGGGCTGGCGCCGTAAGGCCGCCGCGCTCACTCGTACCTGGTCGTGTACCAGGTACGAGGTCAGTGCTTCAAAACGTGAAATGCCTGCACATGAGGCGATCTACCGAAATGCGGCTGCTTCGTAGCTGGTCGCCGACCAGGTACGAAGCGGTCCGGCGACGACGTGCGTCCGCCAGGCACGCTGCGTCGAGGGTCGTCTCGTCAGCCGCCCGCGACCGCCGCCTCGACGCCGGACTCGCGCAGCACCGCCTGCGCGGCGGCGAGGCGTGCAAGGGGCACGCGGTACGGCGAGCACGAGACGTAGTCCAGGCCGAGCGCGTGGCAGAAGGCGACCGACTTCGGCTCGCCGCCGTGCTCGCCGCAGATGCCGAGCTTGATCTCCTCCTTGACGGAGCGCCCACGCTCGACCGCGATCCGCATCAGCTCGCCGACGCCGCTCTCGTCGAGCGTCTCGAACGGGTTGCGCTCCAGCACGCCGTCCGCGAGGTAGGCCGTCAGGAACTTCCCCTCGGCGTCGTCGCGCGAGAAGCCGAGCGCCGTCTGCGTCAGGTCGTTCGTCCCGAACGAGAAGAAGTCCGCGTGCTCGGCGATCTCGTCCGCCCGGATGCATGCGCGTGGGAGCTCGATCATCGTCCCGCAGAGATAATCGGCGAACCCCTCGTCCTCGGCGACGAGCACGGTCAGCTCGCGCAGCCTGCGCAGCTCCTCGGCGAAGCCGACGAGCGGATGCATGATCTCGACGAGCGGCGTCTCGCCGGTCCGCCCGCGCACCGCCAGGGCGGCGCGCATGATCGCCCGCAGCTGCATCTCGTAGATCTCCGGGAACATCAGCCCGAGGCGGCAGCCGCGGGTGCCGAGCATCGGGTTCGCCTCGCGAAGGGCGCGGATGCGATGGCGCATCCGCGCGTCCGCCGCCTGCTCCTCGGCCGGGAGGAACTCGTGCAGCGGCGGATCGAGCAGCCGGATCGTCACGGGCAGCCCGGCCATCGCCTCGAAGATCCCCTCGAAGTCCGTCTGCTGGAACGGCAGCAGCCGGTCGAGCGCGGCACGCCGCCCCTGCTCGTCGTCGGCCATGATCATCTCCTGGACGACCGGCAGCCGCTCCTCGCCGAAGAACATGTGCTCCGTCCGGCAGAGCCCGATCCCCTGGGCGCCGAACTCCCGCGCCTTGCCCGCGTCCTCCGGCGTGTCCGCGTTCGCGCGCACCTTCAGGCGGCGCAGCGCGTCGGCCCACTCGAGCACCGTCTCGAAGTCGTCGTTGATCTGCGGAGGGACGAGCTCGACCGCGCCCACGAACACCTCGCCGGTGCCGCCGTCGATGGTGATCACGTCGCCTTCGGCGAGCTTCCGGCCGCCGATCGTCGCCGTCCTCGCCGCGGTGTCGATCGACACGCCCTCGCAACCGGCCACGCACGGCTTGCCCATCCCACGGGCGACGACCGCCGCATGCGAGGTCATGCCGCCGTGCACGGTCAGGATCCCGCGCGCGGCGATCATCCCGTGGATGTCGTCGGGCGTCGTCTCCCAGCGGACGAGGATCACGCTCTCGCCGGCCTTGCCGCGGTCCTCCGCGCTGTCGGCGTCGAAGACGATCGCCCCGCAGGCCGCGCCGGGCGAGGCGTTGAGCCCTCTCGCGGAGGGCTGGAGCGTCGAGGCCGGGTCGATCATCGGGTGCAGCAGCTGGTCGAGCTGCGCCGGGTCGATGCGCGACACGGCCTCCTCGCGCGAGATCAGACCCTCGTCGACCATCGAGACGCCGCATTTCAGGGCGGCCGCCGCGGTGCGCTTCGCCGTGCGCGTCTGGAGCATGTACAGCCGTCCGTCCTCGACCGTGAACTCGATGTCCTGCATGTCGCGGTAGTGCTCCTCGAGGCGGCGCATCGTGTCCAGCAGCTGCCGGAACGCCTCCGGCAGGCGCTCCTCCATCTCCGAGATCGGCGCGGGTGTGCGGATTCCCGAGACCACGTCTTCGCCCTGGGCGTTGAGCAGGAACTCGCCGTAGAGCCCGCTCTCGCCCGTGGACGGGTCGCGCGTGAAGCAGACGCCCGTCGCCGAGGTGTCGCCCTTGTTGCCGAAGACCATCTGCACGACGCTGACCGCCGTACCGAGGTCGTTCGGAATCGCGTTCGCCCGCCGGTACACCTGCGCGCGCGGAGTGTTCCAGGAGTCGAAGACGGCCCGCACGGCGCGTGAGAGCTGCTCGCGCGCGTCGTCCGGGAACGGGCGGCCGAGGTCGTCCTCGTAGATTGCCTTGAAGGCGCCGGCGAGCCTGCGCAGATCGTCCTCGTCGAGATCCGTGTCGCTGCGCACGCCCTTCGCGCTCTTCAGGTCGGCGAGCGCCTGCTCGAACAGCCGCGGGTCGATCCCGTCGACGACCTCGCCGTACATCTGCACCAGGCGCCGGTACGAGTCGTACGCGAAGCGGCCGTTGCCGGTGCTGCGCGCCAGTCCCTCGGTCGCCTCGTCGTTCAGGCCGAGGTTGAGGATCGTGTCCATCATCCCGGGCATCGAGACGGCTGCGCCCGAGCGAACGGAGACGAGCAGCGGGTCGCCTGGGTCGCCGAACCGCCTGGCCGTCTTCTGCTCGAGCCGCGCGACGTGCTCCGCGACCTCGGCGTCCAGGCCGTCCGGCACGCCTCCCCCGGCGAGATAGGCACGGCAGGCCTCCGTCGTGATCGTGAAGCCCATCGGCACCGGCACGCCGAGCTGCGTCATCTCCGCGAGCCCGATGCCCTTGCCGCCGAGCAGCTCCCGCCCTCCCTCGGCAGGCTCGTCGAAGCTGTAGACGTAACGCGTCTCGGCCACGGATGCGGATCTTTCCACGTAGGGAGAGGGAAGACGCCGGGCTACTCACCCGTCATGTCGATGCGGCCCAGCTCTACGGCTCGCTGCCTGCGGGCGCGGAACTCCGCAACCCAGGCGGCGAGCCGTAAGCCAAACCAGAACGGGGCGAAGACCACGTAGAAGAGCACGAGCGCGAGCCCGAGCGCGCTGTACCAGACGCCCCACCTCCAGGCCGGAACGGGCGGCTTCGGCTTCATCAGCCGGCGACCTCGGCGCGGCGGTTCTCGACGAGCCGGATGATCCGCAGCGAGATCTCCTCGATCGAGAGCTCGGACACCTCGAGCACGGGGCAGCCGAGCCGCCGGTGGATCGACGAGGCGTAGTCCAGCTCGTCGTAGATCTCCGCGAGGTCCGAGTAGCTGCCTCCCGCCGCGCATCAGGCGGGCGCGCTCCGCGCGGATCTCCGCCAGCCGGTCGGCCGAGATCGTCAGCCCGACGATCTTCGCCGACTCGATCCGGAAGAGCTCCTTCGAGGGCTCGATCCCTTTCACGATGGGGATGTTGGCGGTCTTGTACCCCTGGTAGCCGAGGTAGATCGAGAGCGGCGTCTTCGACGTGCGCGAGACGCCGACGAGCACGATGTCCGCCTCCTTCAGGCCCGAGCCCACGCCGTCGTCGAACTTGACCGCGAACTCGATCGCGGACATGCGCCGGAAGTACTGCTCGTTGAGCGGCGCCCGCGAGCCCGGCTTCATCCTGGCGGCCACGCCGGAGACCTTCGCCACGGCCTCGATCGGATGTCCGAGCACGTCGCAGTAGTGGAGCTTCGCGCGGCGGCAGAGCGTCCGCATCGTCTCCCGGAGCTCGGGCTCGACCAGCGTGTAGACGACGACCGCCGGCCGCCCCTTCATCCGGTCGACGGCGAGCTGGAGGTCTGCCGCCGACTCGCAGCGCGGGTGCCGGATCTCGATGAACTCCTGCTCCGGGAACTGCGCCTCGAGCGCGAGCACCAGTCGCGCGGCGGTCTCGCCGGTCGAGTCGCTCACGATGTGGAGCTCGACGGTATTGCCGGTCACGGGCCGGAGGCTACCGTCCGGCGGGCGTCCTACCTTCGAGAGAGCCCATCGAGGAGGACGGATGCTCCCGCCGATCACGAATCGCGACCCCGGCGACGAGACGGACGCGACCGACGATCGCTAGAGGAAATCGCTAGAGGAAGTCGAGCGCGGTGCGCACGAAGACGTCGTGCGCGACGGGCAGGGCTTGCTCGTCGATCGTGAACCGGGGATGGTGGTGCGGGAAGCGGTCCGGTCCGCCCGCGCCCACGACGAAGAAGCAGCCGGGCACGACCTGCTGGTAGGCGGAGAAGTCCTCGCCGCCCATCACCGGCTCGACCTCGCGCAGCCGGTCCGGCTCGACGTTCCTGCGCACGAGCGCGGCGACCTCCGGGTCGTTCGAGACCGCGAGGTAGCCCTCCTCGTAGCGAAGCTCGGCCGTGCACCCGTGCGCCTCCGCGATCCCCGTCGCGATGCGCTCGATCGCGGCGCGGGTCGCGTCCTGGACGCCGCGCGTGAACGTCCGCACCGTGCCGCCGAGCTCGACGGTCTCCGGGATCACGTTGTCGGCCGTCCCGCCGTGGATCTTCGTCACGCTGACGACCGCACGCTCGATCGGGCTCGTCTCGCGCGAGACCACGTGCTGGAGGCCGCTGACGATCTGCGCGGCCGTCGCGATCGGGTCGACGGACGTGTGCGGCATCGCCGCGTGGCCGCCGCGCCCTCGCACCGTGAGCGCGAAGGTGTCCGGCGCCGCCATGAACGGCCCTTCAGGCACGCCGACGGTCCCGGCCTCGAGCAGCGCGAAGAGGTGGCAGCCGACGACGGCGTCGACTCCGTCCAGTGCCCCCGCCGCGACCAGCTCCCGCGCGCCGCCGGGCGGCAGCTCCTCCGCATGCTGGAAGAGGAAGCGCACCTCGCCGGCGAGCTCGTCGCGTCGCTCCACGAGGGTCCGTGCGACGCCGAGCAGCACCGCGGTGTGCCCGTCGTGCCCGCAGGCGTGCATGACGCCCGGGCGCGTCGAGGCGAAGTCGAGGCCGGTCTCCTCCTCGATCGGCAGCGCGTCCATGTCGGCGCGCAGCGCCAGAGTCGGCCCCTCGCCGCAGCGCAACCGTGCGACGACGCTGGTCGGAGTCGGCCGCGACAGCTCGAGGCTGCCGAACTCCCGCAGGCGCTCCTCCACGAAGCGCGCCGTCTCGTGCTCCTCGAAGGAGAGCTCCGGGTGCGCGTGCAGGTGCCGGCGCCAGGCGACGATATCCGGGACGGCGCTCACGTGTCAGCGTGGGATCTGCGAGAAGTCGCCGAGCGCGCCGAGGCGGTCGCGCAGGTCGAGGAGCAGCCGCAGGCGGTTTCCGCGCGTGGCGTCGTCGTCGGCCATGACGAGCACGTCCTCGAAGAAGCGCTCCACGGCGGGGCCGACCTCGGCTGCACGCTGCAGCTGCTCGACCGGGTCGCCGTCGGGATCAAGCTTGAGCCCACGGACCTGCTCCGCGAGTGCACGCTCCGCGCCGTCCTCGAGCAGCTCGTCCCGGACGGCTGCGGCGGCGTCGTCGCGCTTCCCGGCCAGCCGGTGCGCACGGTCGTATGCGGTGTAGACGCTCCCGAACGCGTCCGACTGCGCCTGCTCGTGCAGGACGCGGGCGAGCCGGGCGACGCCTGCGAGGTCGGACGCGCGCGAGGCGAGCGCGGCGCGCGTGAACTCGACCGGGACGTCGAGGAGCCCTTCCAGCCGCTCCTCGAGGAACTGCCGCGCCTCTCCCTCCAGCAGCGAGCGCTCGATCCTGAGACCGCCTTCGATCGCGAGCCGCCAGAGGCCGATCGCCGCGCGGCGCAGCGCGTACGGGTCGCTGGAGCCGGTCGGGCGCTTGCCCAGGCCGAAGACCGTGGCGAGGTTGTCGAGCTTGTCCGCGGCGGCGAGCACCGTGCCGGCCGGTGTCGCCGGCAGCGGTCCGCGGGCGGTGTCCGGCAGGTACTGCTCGTCGATCGCCTGCGCCACGGCGTCCGGGTAGCCCGCGAGCCTGGCATACGTGGCGCCGATGTGGCCTTCGAGCTCTGCGAACTCACGCACGAGCTCGGCGGCCTGGTCGGCCTTCGCGAGGCGCGCGGCCGTGACCGCGTCCTCGTCGCCGCCCAGCTTCGTCACCAGCTTCACGAGCCGCGCGGCCTTGTCGGCGAAGGACCCGGCTCCCGCCAGGAAGGTGATCGAGCCGAGCCGCTCCGCGAGGCCGTCGATGCCCACGGCGACGTCGCGCTCGAAGGTGAACTCCGCATCCTCGAGCCGCGCTTCGAGCACGCGGACGTTTCCCTCGCGGACGATCTCGGGCTCGCCGCCGTTCGCCACGAATGCGAACCGGTTGCCGCCGAGCGGGAAGTAGCGCTGGTGGCTCTGCATGGTCGTCACGACGAGCCGATCGGGCAGACGCAGGAAGCGCGGGTCGAACTCGCCGCCCTGGACACGGACGTGCTCGACGAGGTAGAGCACCTCGTCGAGGACGTTGTGCGGGTCGCGCCAGTCGCCGAGGTCGGCGAGGCCCGCGACGATCTGCTCGTAGCGGTGCGCCCGGTCCGGCTCGATCCCCTGGCCCCGGAGGAGCTCGAGCCAGAGGTCGGCGTGCGGCACCTCGATCGGCGCCCCGGTGAAGCGCTTGCCGTACGTGATCCGGCCGGAGGGGATCCCCTCGATCGCGACGTCGACCGGCTCGTCGCCGAGCAGCGCGCAGAACCAGCGGACGGGCCGCGGAAAGCGCAGGTCGGTCCCCGGCCAGCGCATCGTCTTCGTGAACTGCAGCCCTCGCGCGATCCCCGCGAGCCGCTCGGGAAGCACCTCGCGCATGGGCCGGCCCGGAACCTCGATCCCGAGGACGCCGTCGCGCACCTCGAGCTCCGCAACCGAGACGCCCTGCTTGCGGGCGAACCCCTCGGCCGCCCTGTCGCGCAGGTGCTCCGGCGGGCCCTGCACCCACGTGTCGGGCGTCTGCTCCGGAAGGTTCGGCAGCACGAACGCGAGCCGGCGCGGCCCGACGTAGATCTCCACGGGCCGGACGCCCAGCTGGTCCCCGGCGAGCGGCACGAGCTGGTTCGCGACGTCGGCGCACGCTCCTGCCGGGAGCTCCTCGCAGCCGATCTCGAAGAGCAGGCTAGGCAACCGCCGTCGCCTCCGCCTTCTGCTCCTGCTGCGCCAGGTAGAGCTGCGCGACGCGCCGGGCCAGGTTGCGCACCCGGCCGATGTACGCCGCGCGCTCGGTGACGGAGATCGCCCCGCGCGCGTCGAGCAGGTTGAACGTGTGCGAGCACTTGAGGACCATGTCGTACGCCGGGATCGGCAGCTCGCGGTCGAGGAGCAGCTTGCATTCGTCCTCGTAGTCGGCGAAGTGGTGCATCAGCACCTCGACCGGCGCGACCTCGAAGTTGTACGCCGACCACTGGCGCTCGTTCTCGAGGAAGACGTCCGCCCACGTGACCCCCGGCGCCCATTCGAGCTCGGGCACCGTCTTCGCGCCCTGGATGATCATCGCGATGCGGTCGAGGCCGTACGTGATCTCCGCCGGGATCAGGTCGAGCTCCAGCCCGCCGACCTGCTGGAAGTACGTCCACTGGGTGATCTCCATCCCGTCGCACCAGATCTCCCAGCCGAGCCCCCAGGCGCCGAGCGTCGGCCCCTCCCAGTCGTCCTCGACGAGCCGGATGTCGTGCTCGACGAGGTCGAGCCCGACCGCCGCGAGCGAGTCGAAGTAGACGTCGAGCACGTCGTCGGGCGCCGGCTTGAGGATCACCTGCCCCTGGTAGAACTGCTGGAAGCGGAACGGGTTCTGGCCGTAGCGGCCGTCGCCCGGGCGGATCGAGGGCTCGACGTAGAACGTCTTCCACGGCTTCGGGCCGAGGCAGCGGAGGAACGTCGCCGGGTTGAAGGTGCCCGCGCCGACCTCCGTGTGGTACGGCGTCATCACGACGCAGCCCCGCTCGCGCCAGAAGGCCTCGAGCCGGGCGATGATCTCCTGGTAGGTTGGCGCGGTCATGGGGCCTGATCGTATCGGCGGATCCTGGCAGCGCCATGACTTCGAGAGCGAGGCGCTGCGCGGGAACCCTCTGGGCGATCCGCACGTGCGGCCGCTCCACGTGTGGCAGCCGGAAGGAGCGGGCCCGTTTCCGGCCGTGTACGTGATCCAGGGGATGACCGGGATGGCCGACGCGTGGTTCAACGTGCGGCCGTTCACGAAGAGCTATCCCGAGCTGATCGAGGAGCTCGGCCCGCGCTGCATCGTCGTGCTGGTGGACGCGTTCACCGCCTACGGGGGGTCGCAGTTCCTCGACTCGCCCGCCATCGGCGACTACCACACGTATCTCTGCGACGAGATCGTGCCGTGGGTCGACGCGGAGTACTCGACGCTGGCCGTGCGGGAGCACCGTGGCATCCAGGGGAAGTCGTCCGGCGGCTACGGGGCGATGATCACGCCGATGCTGCGGCCCGACCTCTTCGGCGGGCTTGCGACGCATGCCGGGGACGCGCTCTTCGAGGCCTGCTACCAGCAGGAGTTCGCGCCGGCGGCCCGCGCGCTCCGGGACCAGTACGGCGGCTCGTACGAGCGCTTCTGGCAGGAGCTCGAGAACGACCCGCCGACGAGCGGGTCGCATCCGAGCGCGGTGCTGCTGAACACGTACTGCATGGCCGCGGCGTACTCGCCGAACGCGGACGGCACCGTCGAGCTGCCGTGGGAGCTCGAGACCGCGGAGCTCCGCCCGGAGGTGTTCGCCCGCTGGCTCGAGTGGGACCCGGTGCGCCGCGCCCGGACGGTGCCGGACGCGCTGCGCGACCTTCGGGCCATCTGGATCGACGCGGGCAACCGGGACGAGTACTTCCTCGACCTGGGCGCGACCGCCTTCCGGAACGTGCTCGCCGAGATCGGCGTCCCGGACGACGTGATCCGCTTCGAGCTCTTCGACGGCACCCACGGCGGGATCGAGTGGCGCTATCCGCTCTCGCTCGCGTTCCTGGCGGAGCGGCTCCAGCCCGCCTAGCAGAGCGCCACGCCTTCGGCCGCTCCATCAGGCGCTCGCCGGGCTCGCCGAAGCCGACCTTCCGGTAGAGCGCGTGCGCGTCGCGCGTGTGCAGGAGCCAGCGCCGGTCGTCGTACGGGCCGTCCTCGACCATGAAGCGGACGAGCTCGACGCCGAGCCCTCGGCCGCGGTACTCGTCCAGCACGTAGACGTCGGCGAGGTACATGAACGAGACGCCGTCGCCGAACGCCCGGGCGAAGCCGATCTGTCGCGCGCCGTCGTAGAGCCCGACGACCCGCTGCGCCTCGCGGACGAGCCGCTCCTGCACGTCCCGCCCGACGGCCCTCCGCCCAGTACGCCTCCTGGCGAGAGCCAGCGATGCACCTCGCCGACGTCGACGCGCGCCCTGTCGTCGTCGAGGACGAGGCCGCCCGGGAGCTCCCGCCTCACGCGGAGAGGGTCCGCAGCCGGAAGCCGCCGTGAAACTCGTACAGGGACGTGATCGCCGAGAGGACGTCTCGGCGGGCGCGCTCGGAGAGCCCCGCGCCGCCCGCCTCGGCGAGCGGACGGCGGAGCAGCGCCTCGATCCCCGCGAGGCCCTCGGCCGAGAGTGCGAGCGCGCCGGGCGCGTGCTCGCGGCAGACGGCGCCGCCCGCCTGCGGCGAGAAGCCGACGAGCGCCTCCTCTCCGCACTCCGCGCAGCTGCCGATGTGCGGCAGGTACCCCGAGAGCCAGAGCAACTTCAACTGGAACGAGAGCGCGAGCGGCTCGAGCGCCGGCCGTTCCGCCGGCCGCGCAGGCGTCTCGTCCAGCAGGTCGAGGAAGCGTGTCAGCGCATGGAAGGCGCGGTCGTTCGCCTCCGGCTCCGTGAAGAGCCGCAGCATCGCCTCGGCGCCGATCAGGCCGACCTGCAACCGGTAGGGGTCCTCGCGCGCGGCGCTGTGCGGCCGGATCAGCTCGACGCCCGTGACCGTGCCGAGCTCGCCGCTCCCCTGATGGAGCAGCAGCTCGACGTGGCTCAACGGCTCGAGCCGCGCCCCGAAACGGGACGTCGTCTTGCGCACGCCCTTCGCGACGGCGCCGGCCCGGCCGCGGTCGAGCGTGTAGAGGTGGAGCACGCGGTCCGCCTCGCCGAAGCGGATCGAGCGCAGGACCACGCCCTCTGTCTTCTGCGTGCGGGCCACGGGCCCAGTCTAGTTTCGGCGCCTGACCGCGAGGTGCTGCCGGGCCGCTGGCAGGCGTACCTGGTCGCCGACCAGGTACCGGGGGCTCCGGGCCTACCGTTGGCAGCCGGGACAGAACCAGGTTCCGCGCCCGGCGACGCGCGTCTTCTCGATCGGCGTGCCGCAGCGGTCGCACGGCTCGCCGCCGCGCCCGTAGACCTTGAACTCGTGCTGCATCGAGCCGGAGGCGCCGTTCGGCTGCGCGTAGTCGCGCAGCGTCGAGCCCTGGCGCGCGATCCCGAGCTCGAGCGCCTTCCGGATCGCCCTGCGGAGCACGCGGGATCTGCTCCGGCAGGAGGTCGCGCGCGGGCGTGAGCGGATGGATGCGGGCGCGCCAGAGCGCCTCGTCCGCATAGATGTTCCCCAGCCCGGCCAGCGTCCGCTGGTCGAGGAGCGCCGCCTTGACCGGAGCGCGCCGGCCCGCGAGCCGTGCGGCGAGGGCCTTCGTCGTGAAGCCGCGCTCGAGCGGCTCCTCGCCGAGGCGGGCGTCGAGATACGCCTCCACCTCGCCGGGCTCGAGCAGGAGCCAGGTGCCGAACCGGCGCACGTCGCGGTACGAGACGTACGTGCCGTCGTCGAGGCGGATCAGCGCACGGCGGTGCACGTCTTCGGCGAGCTCGCCCTCCCGCACGGACCCCGTCATGCGCAGGTGAATCAGCAGCGCGCGGCCGCTCGCGAACCGCACGACGAGGTACTTCCCCCGGCGCTCGACGCGCTCGACGCGCTCGCCGACGAGCTCCGCCGCGACCTCGTGCGGGTCCTCCGGCCGCGTGAGGCGCACGTCCTCGATCTCCACGTGCTCGAACCGCCGGCCCTCGAGGAGCGGCGCGATCTCGGTGCGGACGGTCTCGACCTCCGGCAGTTCAGGCATCCGGCAGTTCAGGCATCCCGCAGCTCAGCCATCGGAGAGCACCTCGAGCAGCACGGGGCGTCTCGAGCGGCGGCTCGTCGGCGAGCCGGAGCGCCGCCAGGTACTCGCGCTCCGCCTCCGCAGCCGACGCCTCGTCGCGGGCGTGGATCCGCGCGACCGGCTCGCCGCCGGTGACCGCGTCGCCGCGCTTCTTGAGGCAGACGATGCCGACCGCGTGGTCGATCGCATCCTCCTTCGTGCTGCGCCCCGCGCCGAGGTGCAGCGCGGCGAGCCCGACCCGGATCGCGCCGAGCGCGGCGACGTATCCGCCTGCAGGCGCGGCGACCTCGCGAAGGACCGGCGCGACCGGCAGGGCGCCGAGCGACGGGATCGCCTCCCTGCGCGCGGATCCACCGCTCGTAGGTCTCGAGCGCGGCGCCGTCTGCGACGACGGCTTCCGCGCGCCGGCGGCCCTCGGCCTCGTCGATGCCGAGATCCGAGCGCGCCAGCAGCTTCGCGCACGCGTCGAGCACGAGCTCGGTGAAGTCCGGCGGACCCTCGCCGCGAATCGTCTCGACGGCCTCCACGATCTCCAGCGCGTTGCCGACCGCGCGGCCGAGCGGCTGGTCCATGTCCGTGAGCAGGCAGACCACCTCGCGCTCGAAGCGGCGCCCGATCTCGATCATCGCCTCCGCGAGATGGCGCGCGTCGTCGATCGACTTCATGAAGGCCCCGTCGCCGACCTTGACGTCGAGCACGATCGCCTCGGCGCCGCCTGCGATCTTCTTCGACATGATGCTCGACGCGATCAGCGAGAGGTTGTCGACGGTCGCGGTCACGTCGCGGAGCGCGTAGAGCAGCTTGTCGGCCGGCGCGAGGTCGCCGGTCTGCCCGATGATTGCGCAGCCGATCTCCTTCACCTGCGCGACGAACTCCTCGACGGACAGCTCGACGCGATAGCCCGGGATCGACTCCAGCTTGTCGAGCGTGCCGCCCGTGTGGCCGAGGCCGCGGCCGCTCATCTTCCCGATCGGGACGCCGCACGCCGCCACGATCGGCCCGACCGAGATCGACGTCTTGTCCCCGACGCCCCCGGTCGAGTGCTTGTCGACGACCTTCCGCCCGAGTGCCGTGCGCATGTCGAGCGTCTCGCCGCTGCGGATCATCGCGTCCGTGAGCGCGAACGTCTCCCGCCCGGAGAGGCCTCGGAAGTAGACCGCCATCAGGAATGCGGCCATCTGGTAGTCGGGCACCTCGCCGCGCGTGTAGCCGAGGACGAGCTCGGCGAGCTCCTCGTTCGAGAGCTCCTCGCCGTCGCGCTTGCGCTGGATCAGCTCGGCGGCGCGGATCACGTCTGTGCCACGAAGATCGTGGGGGCACGGCGCACGCGCAGGGGGCCGTCGAAGTCCGGCAGCTGCCGCATGCCGAGGCTCGGCGAGGCGTCGACGTACGCCTGCGCCGCCGCGCGGTCCGGGAAGTCCGTCCAGCCGAAGGCGTCGCGCCGCTCGACGGACGCGAACCGCCGACGCAGGAGCTCCTCCGCCCTCGTCGGAGTGGAAGGGCACGACCCGCTCGAGCCCGAGCAGGTCGAGCAGCTCCCGCAGATGCTCGCGCGCGTTCGTGACCGCGACGAGGCGGCCGCCGGGCTCCAGCACGCGCACGATCTCGGAGAGCGCCGAGCTCGACGTCGGGGACGTGGTAGAGCATCCACGCCGCGACGACGCAGTCGAACGACCCGTCCGGGAACGGGATCGCCTGGACGTCGCCGACGAGCGCCTCGACGCCGCGTGCGCGCGTGAGCTCGACCATGTGCTCCGACTGGTCGAGCGCCGTCACCTCCGCGCCCAGCTCGCGCTGCATGCGCTCGGCCAGCGCACCCTGGCCGCAGCCGACCTCGAGCACGCGCTTCGGCGAGCCTTCCGCGATCGCCAGGAACAGGAGCTCGGGCGCGTCCGGCCCCGTGCCGTAACGGTGCGCCGCTGCGCGAGTCGCCAGTCGCTAGTCGGTCGCGTACTCGCGGCGGACGGCCGCCGGGTCGTTCAGCGGCGTGCTCATTTCTCGGCCACGTAGACGACGTGCCGCGCCCGCGCCCGGAACGGCCCGCTGATCGCCGGCACCGCGCCGGCGAGGTGCGCGCGCGTGATGTTCGCCGCGACGAAGGCGCGCATGGACGCGGAGTCGGGGAAGACGACGGTGCCGCGCGCCTCGCGCCGCTCGACGCGCGAGAAGAACGGAGCCAGCTGCTCGGCGCCGTTCTCGCCCCCGAAGGACAGCTGCGCCTCGATGCCGCTGCCGAGCAGCTCCCACAGCTCCTGGACGTTGTCGGTGCCCACGGTCGAGGCGATCAGGCGGCCGCCCTTGCGCAGCACGCGAGCCAGCTCGCGGATCGCCCGCTCGCGGTCGGCGACGTGGTAGAGGAGCCACGCCGCGACGACGCAGTCGAACTCGCCGTCCTGAACGGGAGCGCCTGCACGTCGGCGACGTCGGCTGCGACGCCGCGCTCACGTGCGAGCGTCACCATCCGCGGCGAGAGGTCGACCGCCGTGACCTCCGCTCCGAGCTCGTCGGCGATTCGCTTCGCGAGCTCGCCCTGGCCGCAGCCGGCCTCGAGCACGCGCCCCGGCGCAGCCTCGCGGACCGCCTCGAAGACGACGTCCTCCGCGTTCTCGCCCTCGATCAGGTCGCGGTAGATCCGGTTGCGCGTCGCGAGCCGCTCCTCGCTCGCGTACTCCCAGCGCACGAGCACGGGGTTGTCGAGCGGCAGGATGTGCCCGCGCGGGTCGGCGGGGGGCTCGCTCACGGCTGCAGGATCAGCTGCCCGGGGACGCCGCGCGGCGCGGGCTTGCCGCCCAGCCAGGCGTTGACGGTCGCGCCGACGTCGGCGAACTCGCCGTTGTGGATCTGACCGGCCGCGTTCCGCCCCTCGACGTAGGCGAGCAGGAGCGCGTACTCGCGGGAGTGGTCGGTCGAGGGCGTCGTCGGGTCGCAGCCGTGGTCCGAGGTGAGGATGAGCAGATCGCCCGGGCGCAGTGCGTCGAGGAGATCCGGCAGCCGGCGGTCGAAGTCCTGCAGGCAGCGGTGGAAGTTCACGGGGTCGTTGCGGTGCCCCCAGAGCATGTCCGTCTCGACGAGGTTGACGAAGACGAGGCCCTCGTCGATCTCGCGCAGCAGCTGCTCGATGCGCTGGATGCCTTCGACGTTCGACTTCGTCGGGTACGACTCGTCGATGTCCTGGCCCGCGAAGATGTCCGAGATCTTGCCGACGCCGTACACCTTCTTCCCCGCGTCGCGGACGAGCGAGAGGTAGTTCGGGCGCTTCGGCACGAGCGAGAAGTCGTGCCGGTTCGGCGTGCGCTCGTACTCGCCGGGCGTGCCGATGAAGGGGCGGGCGATCACGCGGCCGACGGCGTGCTTGCCCGTGGAGGAGCTCGCGCGCGATCCGCGAGCCCTCGTAGAGCTCTTCGAGCGGGATCGTCTCCTCGTGGGCGGCGATCTGGAAGACGGAGTCGGCGGACGTGTAGACGATCCACTTGCCCGTGCGCTGGTGCTCCTCGCCGAGCTCCTGGATGATCTCCGTCCCCGAGGCGGCCTTGTTGCCGAGCACGCCGCGGCCCGTGCGGTGCATGAACGGGTCGATCACGTCGTGCGGGAAGCCGTGCGGGTAGGTCGGCATCGCCGTCGGGGTCACGACACCCATCAGCTCCCAGTGGCCCGTGGTCGTGTCCTTGCCCTTCGAGCGCTCGACGAGCCGGCCCGCGATCGCCTGGGCGCCCGGCTGCGGCGCGCAGCCCTCCAGCGGCTCGACGTTGCCCAGCCCGAGCGCCTCCATGGTCGGCAGGTCGAGGCCGCCGACGGCGCGGGCGACGTTCCCGAGAGTGTCCGACCCTTCGTCCCCGAAGTCGGCCGCATCCGGCAGCGCTCCCGCACCGACGGCGTCGAGCACGATCACGCACGCGCGCGGCATGTGGCTATTCTTATCAGCCTGTGGGCACGGTTCTCGGACTCATCGCGATCGCGATCTTCATCACCGGCATCATCGCGCTCGCGTACGGCGTCACCTGGTCGGTCGTGAGGTTCGTTCCGACCGGCAAGAAGAAGCAGCCAGAGTCCCCGTAACGCCCAGACTCGCCGTAGGCACCGTGCGGCGCCGTCCGGCCCGCCCGGCACCGTGTGTGGGTGGAGACGCCGTCGGAAACATGGGCGGATATTGCACCGCTCGTCCCTGCGGAGCTGTCGCCGTTCCTACTGGATTTCGCCTGGGACCTCGAGCGTCTGTGGGCACTCGAGCTGCCGGTGGAGGACCTGCGCGTATGCGAGCTCGAATGGCATCTGGATGCGCTCTTCTGGCGAGGCGCCGACGGGCGCCCCTTCACGGTGCGGCCGCGCGACGTGCTTCGGGCGCCCGACGTCCATCCCTGGCACAGCGACCGGATCCACCGCGCCGACCTGTCGCAACCGCTGCACGTCACGCGACGCGGTCACCGCTGGACGATCCTCGACGGCACGCACCGGCTGGTGAAGCTCGTCCTCCTCGGCGAGCCGTCCGCACGCGTGCGAAAGGTCCCGCCGACGGCATTCGAGCTGATCGCGGCGTAGCGTCCTGAGAGGCTTGATGTGAAACCCCGGCACGCACGGCTGGTGTGCCAGACGCGGCGCGGTTCAGCCGGCTCGGGCTTGCCCGTAGCAACCACTGCGCACTGCGCCCGATCCGGCTGAACCGCTTGGTCTGGCCCATCCCCGCACGCACCCGGGCTTTCACATCAAGCCTCTAGACCGGCGCCAGCGGGAGGACGTCTTCGAGCGGCGTGTACTCGAGGCCGTGCGCCTCGGCGACAGCCTCGTAGGTCACCTTGCCGTTGATGACGTTGACGCCCCGTGCGAGCGCGCGGTCGCGGGCAACCGCCTCCGCGACGCCCAGATCGGCGATCTCCTCGACGTACGGGAGCGTGGCGTTCGTGAGGGCCCGCGTCGAGGTGATGGGAACCGCCCCCGGCATGTTCGCGACGCAGTAGTGAGTGACGCCGTCGACGACGTAGACCGGCTCGTCGTGCGTCGTCGCACGGGACGTCTCGAAGCAGCCGCCCTGGTCGATCGCCACGTCGACGACGACTGCGCCCTGCTTCATCCCCGCGATCATTTCGCGCGTGACGAGCTTGGGCGCGAGCGCGCCGGGCACGAGCACGGCGCCGATCACGAGGTCGGCGTCCTCGACGGAGGACTCGATCTGGAGGGTCGAGGACATGAGCAGCGTCACACGGCCCGAGAGCACCTCCTCGAGATGGCGCATCCGGTCGATCGAGCGATCGAGGATCGTCACCTGCGCGCCGAGGCCGAGCGCGATCACCGCGGCGTTGTACCCCACCATGCCGCCTCCGATGATCAGCACCTTCCCCGGTGCGACGCCGGCGATCCCGCCGAGCAGAAGGCCCCGGCCGCCGAGCGGCTTCTCGAGGAAGTAGGCCCCTGCCTGCGGGGCCAGCCGACCGGCGACCTCGCTCATGGGCGCGAGCAGGGGCAGCTGGCGGCTGTCGGTCTCGACGGTCTCGTACGCGACGGCCGTGACGCCGCTCTCGACGAGCGCACGCGTGAGGGGCTCGTCTGCCGCGATGTGGAGGTACGTGAAGAGCACGAGCCCCTCGCGCAGCCGCGGGTACTCGGGCTCGATCGGCTCCTTCACCTTCAGGAGCAGATCCGCCGTCTCCCAGACCTCGTCGACCGAGCCGATCCCGGCCCCGACAGCCGTGTAGGCGTCGTCCGGATAGGAGCTGCCGTCCCCCGCGCCGGTCTCGATCGTCACCTCGTGGCCTTGCTGGATCAGCTCCCGGGCGCCGGCGGGCGTCAGCGCGACGCGGTACTCGTGAGTCTTGATCTCCTTCGCGACGCCGATCTTCATGAGCGGCGGAACGATACATCGCCCGGCGACGGCCCAGCGCCTATCAGGAGCAGCAGGCCGACGAGGGTCTTCGCGTCGTCGACCTCCGCGATCCGGCCGGCGAGCTCGTCGAGCGGCCAGCGGACGACCTCGACATCCTCGTCGTCGTCCGGGCGGGGGTCGCACCGCTCGAGGTTCTCCGCGAGGAAGAGATGCATCCGCTCGTCGCAGAAGCCCGGCGTCGTCCAGAAGGAGATCAGGGGACGCCAGTCGCCGCCGCGCAGGCCGCACTCCTCCTCGAGCTCGCGCATCGCGGCGCCGAGCGGCGTCTCGCCGGCGTCGACCTTGCCGGCGGGAAGCTCGAGCACCTTCTCGTCCACCGGGTGCCGCTGCTGCAGCACGAGCACCACGTCTCCGTCGTGGACCGCGACGATGGCCGCGGCGTCCACGTGGCGCACGATCTCGATCTCACGGCCGTCGAGCTCCTCGACCTCGACCCGGAACTGCGCTCCGTCGAAGGCGATCCTGCTCACAGCCCGGCGAGCAGCTCCACCTCGGCACGCTCTTCCGGCCCGAAGAACGGCGGCTCGCCCGCGGCAGCGTTCTCACGCGTTCGCTCCGGCCTGCTCGTCGCCGGAACGACGAGGTCGACGCGGTCGTCCGACAACGCCCACTTGAGCAGGGCCTGGGCCCAGGTCTCGACGCCGAGCGCCGCCAGCTGCTCGCGGCTCGGCGCGCGGCGCCGGCGCGCGTCGTTCCCCCAGCCGCCGAGCGGCCGCATGGCGATCACGGCGACGCCGAGCTCGGCCGCGAGCGGCAACAGCACCCGCTCGGCGTCACGCTCCCACGGGTTGTACGGGATCTGGACGGTGTCGAAGCGCCCGGTGCGCAGCGCCTCGGCGAGCCCGCCGAACGCGGTTGCGTCGTAGTGCGTGACGCCGATCCGGTCCACGTTGCCGGCGTCGCGCTCCCGCTCGATCCACCCGAGGTGCTCGCGCCAGAGGACGAGGTTGTGGATCTGCTCGATCTCGACTCGCCCGTACCACCCCAGCTGGTCGCGGAACTGCGTCCGGCCGTCGCCGAGGCTGCGCGCCCAGATCTTCGTGGCGACCGTTCCTTCGGCGCGGCGGCCGTCGAGCGCCGAGGCGACCGAGCTCTCCGCACCGCGGTACATCGGCGAGGTGTCGATCACCCGCGTCCCCGCGTCGACCGCGGCGCCGACGACCTCGCGCGCCAGCGTCGCGTCGGCGCCGAACGTGTTCCAGGTTCCGAGGCCGACGACCGGCCCGAGACGACGTTCCTCCACGGCGCCGACGGTACCCGCCCGACGGGCTGCTACGCGGCCGTGACGAGCGCTGCGTCGTGCGACGATTCGGCGACTCGCACCTCGCGCAGCAGCTTCCCGAAGCGGTCGAGCACGGCGAGCGTGCCCCGCTCGAGCGAGGGCGTCACGACGGCGCCGATGCCCTCCTGGACGTTGTAGGAGCCGGCTGCGACGCGCACAGTCCGGAGCAGGCGGCCGTCGTGGAGCGCGTGCACGCGGATCGTCCCGGACTTCCCTGCGGCCACGAACGCCCGGCCCGCGGCGAAGGTGATGTGCTGCGGCGCGTCGTCGGCCGGAAGCAGTCGCGGCAGCCGTCCCGCCGAGTCGTACACGGCCAGCCGCTGCTCCGCGCCGGCGCTGACCCAGACCTGGCGTCCCTTCGGCTCGAAGGCGACGTCGTGCGCGGCGAACGGCGGGTGAATGCGGCCTGTAACGCGCGGGCGGGCCGGATCGGCGAGATCGACGACCACGATCACCGGAGCGCTGAAGCCGAGCGCGACCCACAGCCGGCGCCCGTACGGATCGCGCGACACGTGGCGCGCAAGCGCGCCGACCTCGGTCCGGTGGACGACCCGTCCCGCGCCCAGATCGATCACCGCCACCTCGCCGAGCTTCGAGTCGGTCACGTACGCGTGGGCGCCGTCCGGGCTCATCGCCGTGTACCGCGGCTCTGCGAAGCCGCGCAGCACGCGGCGCACCTCGAGCCCGTCGAGGAGCGTCACGGCGCCTTCCTGCGTGTGCGCGACGACCGAGTGGGTCGCAAAGACGCTCTCGATGCTCCGCGGGCCGGCGAGCGTCCGGATCCGCTTCACGACTCTCCCGCTCAGGAGCTCGACCGCGGCCACGTGCTCTTCGAGGTCCGCCGTGACGAGCGCCGTCGGCGTCCCGCCAAGCCGGCGCGCGATCGCGTCCGGCACCAGCGCGAGCGCCGCCGCACCGGCGAGGAAGGCGCGCCTGTCCATGCGTTCTTTACGCGGAGCGCGGCGCCCTCCGTCCAACCAAACCCCACCCCTTGGTCAGACCAAGGCACAAGAAAGGCAGACATTCTTTCCACAACCCTGCATTTATGCGGGCTGGCGCGACACCCCCTGGTCAGACCAAGTGTCACGCGGGTGCAACGCTTTGTCCCCAGGTCAACCGCCAGCGGCGAGCTTGCCCGCCGCGAAGGCCGCCGCGAAGAACCACGGGTCTTCGTCCGGCCCGCGCCCCATGTGGGAGAGCGGCAGCCCGGCGCACGCCTCGCGCCAGCCGGAGATGTCCACCTCCACGGCGCCCGCGGGGGCGTCGGCGTACCCGGCGGGCCAGGCGAGCTGCACCTCGCCGAGGCAGAGTTGGAGCACCGCGAGCGTGTGGTGCGAGACCCCCCGATGACGGGCGCGCGAATCGCGATCCGAGACCCTCGGCGCAATCACCGGGCGCCCGCCGAGGGCGCACGCCGCGTTCGCGGCGGTCGCCGCCGCCACGCCGCCGTGCCCGAGCGGGGACGCCGTCCCGACGATGCCCGGACCGATCGCGACGACGACAACGTCGTAGCCCTGCGCCCCGGCCCACGCGAGCGCCGACCACGGCGTCACGCACGCGACGTCGCCGTCGAAGCACGCCCCGACGGCGACCGCGACCTCGAGCAGGCCCCGATCCCTCAGCGCCCGCACCGCATCCGAGAGCGAGACAGGGAGCGCGCCGCCCTCGAGCTGCACGTACGCCACGCGCCGCCCGGCGAGCGCTGCACACGCGGGCGCAAGCTGCGAGTGGAGCGAGCAGCACACGACCGGCATCCCCTCGAGCGAGGCGGCGAACGCGCCACCCGTCAACTCCTCCTCGGCATGCGGCACCGCCGCCTGCAGCGGCGTGTACGGCAGCTTCATGACGTGGGCGCCCTCGGCCGCCGCCAGCCCGAGTCCCCGCGTCAGGTTCGCGTAGAGGACGTCAAAGCCGCCGGAGCCGAGGCCGAGCGCGCGCGCCTGCACGTTCACGAGCACGTCGTCGCCCTCCTCGACGTCGCCCGTCAGCCGCGGATAGGCCACACATGCCTCGCCGTCGACCTCGAGCCGCACGAGTCCCTCGAGGCGCTCGAGCACGGCCGACACGGTGCCGCGTCTAAGCGAGAGCGGCATCGACGAGCGCGAGCGTCACGTCCACCATCAGATCGAGGTCGTCCGCGGCGATCCGCTCGGCCGGCGTGTGGATGTCCGTCATGCCGTTCGCGAGGTTCACGCACTGCAGTCCTCGCTCGTTGAAGACGTTCGCATCCGCGCCACCGCCTGAGAGCGCGAACGACGGCGTCACGCCCACCGCCTCCAGCGCCTCGACGGCGAGGCGGACCGGCAGGTCGTCCCTGCGGAAGCGGTAGCCGCGGTAGCTTCGCCTGACCGTCGTCTCGACCTCGCACTCCGCGACGCCGGCCGCGAACGTGAACGAGTCCAGCATCTCCTGCACGAGCGCGGCCAGCTTCTGCTCGTCGTGCGACCGGGCCTCCGCCGTGAAGGAGCACCACTCGGGGACGACGTTCGTCGCCGTGCCGCCGGAGATCGTGCCGACGTTCGCCGTCGTCGCCTCGTCGACGCGCCCGAGCCGCAGGTCGGCGATCGCGCGCGCCGCGGCCGCGATCGCAGAGCGTCCTTCCTCCGGCGCCATCCCCGAATGGGACGCGCGCCCGTGGAAGCGCACCTCGAAGGACTGCGCACTCGGTGCGCCCATGATCACCTCGCCGACCGGCGCAGCCTGGTCGTAGACGTAGCCCGTCCTCGCCCGCAGGCGCGACGCGTCGAAGGCGTACGCGCCGCGGAGGCCGACCTCCTCCTTCGGCGTGAAGAGCAGCTCGAGGCCCGCGTGCGGACGACCCTCCTCGACGACCCGGCGGACGGCCTCCAGCATCGCCACGACCGCCGCCTTGTCGTCGGCGCCCAGGATCGTCCCCGCGGCGTTTCGCACGACGCCGTCCTCGTCCACGACCGGCTCGATCGGCCCCTCGGGCGGCACGGTGTCCAGGTGTGCGCAGAAGAAGAGCGGCTCGCCCGCGGCGGTCGGATCGACACGCGCGTAGAGGTTGCCGGCGGTCGCGTCGATCTCGGCACCGGCCGCGTCCTCGTCGACGTCGAGCCCGAGCCGCCCCAGCTCGGCCGCGACGCGGTCTGCGACCGCCCGCTCCTCGCCCGGTGGGCTGGGGATGGCCGCCAGCTCGAGGAAGAGCGCGACGGTGCGGCTCTGCAAAGGCGTCTGTGCCAAGGACGAGGACGCCTCAGGCCGCCGCGACCTGCGCGCCCGACCGGCCGCGCGCCCGCGAGAGCGCCGCGCCGACGAACTCCCGGAAGAGCGGCGCCGGCCGCGTCGGCCGCGACTTGAACTCGGGGTGGAACTGGCTCGCGACGAACCACGGATGATCGGGCAGCTCGACGATCTCGACGAGGCGCCCCTCCTGGAACGTCCCCGAGACGACGAGGCCCGCGTCGACGAGCTTCTGCCGGTAGGCGTTGTTGACCTCGTAGCGATGACGGTGCCGCTCGGCGATCACCGACTCGTCGTCGTAGACCTCGCGCGTGCGCGTCCCCTCGGCGAGCTCGACCGCCTGCGCGCCGAGACGCATCGTGCCGCCGAGGTCCTCGACCTCCTTCTGCTCGGGCAGCAGGTCGATCACCGGGAACGGCGTCTCCGGATCCATCTCCGTCGAGTTCGCGCCGTCGAGCCCGACGACGTGGCGGGCGAACTCCGAGACGGCGACGTGCATGCCGAGGCAGATGCCGAGATACGGGATCTCCTGCTCGCGCGCGACGCGGCAGGCCGTGATCTTGCCCTCCCAGCCCCGGGAGCCGAAGCCGCCCGGCACGAGCACGCCGTCGACCTGCTCGAGCTCGGCGATCGCCTCCTCCAGCGACATGTTCTCGGCGTCCACCCAGCGCACGTCGACGTGGCAGCCGTGGTGGATCCCCGCGTGCTTGAGCGCCTCGTGCACCGACAGGTAGGCGTCGTGGAGCTTCACGTACTTGCCGACGAGCGCGATCTGGACCGTCGTGTCGCGGCGATCGAGCCTCTCGACGAGCTCGTCCCACTCGCCGAGGTCGGCCTCGCCGGCGGGCAGGCCGAGCTGCTCGCAGACGAGCCGGTCGAGCCCCTGCTCCTGCAGCGCCTTCGGCACGAGGTAGACGTCGGGCACGTCGATCGCCGTCACGACCGCTTCCGGGTCGACGTCGGCGAAGAGCGCGATCTTGTCGCGGATCTCCGTGCCGAGCTCCTCCGTCGACCGGCACACGACGATGTCGGGGTGGATACCGATGCGGCGCAGCTCGTTCACCGAGTGCTGCGTCGGCTTCGTCTTCAGCTCGCCCGCGGTGCCGATGAACGGCACGAGCGTGACGTGGAGGTAGAGCACGTTCTCCGGCCCCGCCTCGCGCCGGAACTGGCGGATCGCCTCGAGGAACGGCAGCGACTCGATGTCGCCGACGGTGCCGCCGATCTCCGAGATGACGACATCCGTGTCCGTGTGCTCGGCCACGGAGCGAATGCGCGACTTGATCTCGTTGGTGATGTGCGGGATCACCTGCACCGTCGAGCCGAGAAACTCGCCCTTGCGCTCACGGCGCAGGACGCGGTCCCAGACACCGCCCGCGGTGTGGTTCGCGGCCTTCGAGAGGTTCTCGTCGACGAAGCGCTCGTAGTGGCCGATGTCGAGGTCCGTCTCGGCGCCGTCCTCGGTGACGAAGACCTCTCCGTGCTGGAACGGGCTCATCGTGCCGGGGTCGACGTTCAGGTACGGGTCGAACTTCTGGACCTGGACCTTCAGTCCCCGCGCCTTCAGGAGTCTCCCGAGCGACGCGGCCGTGATTCCCTTCCCGAGCGACGACACCACGCCGCCGGTGACGAAGACGTACTTCGTACTCATGCGCGCCTCCCCAGGCGATCGAGATCGGACAGGATCGGCGTCCGCTCGATCAGCGCGCCGAGAGATCGACGTTCCCCGACGAGGGTCAGGCCGCCGAGCGCGATGATCGCTGCTATCCGGCCCTTTCCCGTGAGGCGACTCACGGAACCCAAGCCTAGCATGGCCCCCAGCGCATTCGACCCTGCGTCCCCGAGCATCGTCATCTCGCGAAGATCGTAGGCCAGCAGCAGGACGGCTCCGCTCACGGGCGCGCCGACCGCGGGCGCCGCCGCGAGGTACGCCTTCAGCGCCCGGCCCGGCCGCGTGTCGAGCTGGTTGAGGACGTTCGCGGCGAGGCCGACGAGCACCGCGCCGGAGAGGCTGCGGGTGCGCCAGAGCCCGAAGAGCGGGATGCCGACGAGCTTCAGCACGCCGGTCGTCGAGCCCTTGCGCAGGTGGGCGCGGAAGCCGCGCTCCGGGCCCGACCAGAGGTCGTCGGCGAGGCCGATTGCGGCGACGACCGGGACGCGGGCGCCGAGCGCCCACCCCACGAGCGGCACGCGGAGCCCTCGATAGTTCGTTCCGAGAGGGCCGGCCCCGAGGAGCAGGTCGAGCAGCTGGCGCCCGCGGTGCGCAAACCCTGCGACGTCTCGCCCGGTCGGCCGGTGCTCGAGGTCGAGCTCGACCTCCTTCACCCGTGAGGCCCGCGCGCGCGGCGTCGATCGTGGCCCGCACCTCGCAGCCGAACCCGGGCGCGAGCGGGAAGACGACCTCGCGGCCGCGCGGCGAGTACGCCCGCTGACCGGAGAGCGGCTCGGTCGTGTCGAGCCCGCCCAGCAGGCGGATCAACACGCGGCCGGCCCGCTTCGCGAGCCCGAAGCCGCCGCCCTGCCTGCGCGCGAACGCCGCGATCGCGACGTCGGCGTCCGAGTCCGCGAGCGGTCCGAGGTCGCCCCGCACGTCCGCGTCGGCCAGCAGCAGCCGCCCCGTCGGCGCCACCCGCTCCGCCGCGGAGAGCGCCTGGCCCTTGCCACGTCGCGGCAGCCGGAGGACGAAGGCGCCTGCGTGCTCGGCCTCCGCGGCGGTCGCGTCGCGCGAGCCGTCGTCGGCGACGATCACCTCCGCCTCCGGGAACGACCGGCGCAGCGCCTCGATCGTCATGCCGATCCGCCCTGCCTCGTCCCGTGCGGCGACGAGGATCGTCAGCGGCTCAGCCACCGGTCGTGAGGGTGACGGGCTGGACGGGTGGCAGGAGCGCGTCCGCGTCCTTCTTCACGCCGTAGCGGCCCTGGTCGCCGCCGGCGAGCAGCACGGCGAGCGAGAGGCGGCCGATCTGCGTCTCGATGTCGTCCACGCTCGAGAAGCCGGAGCGATGCCAGACGGCGGTCGTCGACGGCCGAGCGTCGGTCGTCTCCACGCCCACGATCGGGACGCCGGCCGACCCGAGGCCGCGGTAGAGGCCGTCGAGCAGGCGGGCGCTCGGACCGCGCTGCGGGGCCGCCGTGCGCAGCACGACGACGGCGTCGGTCGGTTTCAGGCGCCCCTGCTTCTCCGACAGCAACTGCCCCGAGAGCCGGTCCCAGAGCGGCGTCTGGCCCCCGGCCGCGAGCTCCTTCCCCAGCGACCGCCCGAGGTCGGGCAGCCAGTTCTTTCCCGTCACCGACGCCAGGGCGGGACGGGCCTTGAGCGCCTGCCGGATCCCGTCCGGGTCGACCGGCACGCGCACCACGCGCAGCGACTCGCTTGCGTTCGCGTCGTCGAGGGCGCGGTCGACGCTCTGGTGCGTGCGGCCGCCCGCAGGCCCCACGACGAGCACTGTCACCTTCTTGCCCCGCAGCCGGTTCGACATCAACGGCTCGTAGACCGCGGTGGCGAAGGCGTCCGCGATGTCCTGCCGCGTCTTGAGGTCAGACGACTCCTTGGCCGTCGCGTCGACCTGGGCCTTCAGCTCCTCGATCTGGTTCTCGAGCAGCTGCCGCTCGGAGCTGTCGATGATCCCCTTGCCGGAGATGCCGACGCCGACGACGATCCCGACGACGAGCGCGAGGAACACCGCCGCGAGCGATGCGACGTGGTAGCGGAAGTCGAACACGCGTCAGAGCCTAGACGCCGTGTCGATCAGCGCGTGCAGCCGTCCGAGCGCCTCGCGCGGCAGCGAACGCGCGAACCCGACGAGGAAGGGGCCTTTGACGGAGAGGCGTGCGACGGTCGTCCTGCCCGTCGGCTCGAGCTCCAGCTCGACGTCGAGCCGCTGCTTGACCAGCTGCCACGCGAGCCGGGTGGGCGAGTCGATCTCCCGGATGACGACGACGTCCTCGGAGTGGGCCCGGCGCAGCAGCGAGGCGCGACCGGAGCCGCGGAGGGTCCAGCGGGCGCCGACCGCGAACCCGCGCCGATCGGGCTCGACCGCGGCCGCGCCCGGCCACCAGTCCGCCAGGTGGTACGGCTCGGCGAGGAAAAGCCACACGTCCTCGACCGGGGCGAGCAGCTCCCGTTGGGCGGTTGCGGTCGGCAGGAGGACGCCTCCCTTCCCCTACCTGGTCGCCGACCAGGTACGAATCGCCGCCCTGGGCGGACGTGCCGGGCCTCGTGCAGGCATTTAGCGTTCCAAAACCGGTTTTCGTATCTGGTACGCGACCAGGTACGAGCCCGGCGCGAACCCTAGCCGAAGAGCTTCTGCGCGAGCAGCTCGATCACACGCCGCGTGCCCGGCGAGAGCACGATCGCGACGACGATGGCGGCGAGCGCAGCGAGCCAGAGGAGCGCGAGCGGCCAGAGTCCGGGCCGGTCGCGGACGAGCCGCGAGACGCCCTTCGCGTCGACGAGGATCTCGCCCACCTTCAGCCGCGTCACGAACGTCGAGGCCATCCCCGCACGGTTGCGCTCGAGGAACTCGACCAGGTTGAGGTGCGTGCCGACCGCCACGATCAGCTCGGCTCCCTTCTCGTACGCCAGCAGGAATGCGATGTCCTCGCTGATTCCCGGTACCTGGACGACCTGGTACGGGACGCCCGCGTTGTCGCAGCGCGCCGCGCCGGGGGCGGAGCCGTCCGCATACGCGTGCACGACGAGCTCGGCGCCGCCGCGAAGCGTCTCCTCGGTGACGGAGTCCATGTCGCCGACGATCACGTCGGGCTTCAGGCCTTCCTCACGCAACGCGTCCGCGCCTCCGTCGACGCCGATCAGCACCGGCCGGAAGTCGCGCACGTACGGCCGCACCATCCGGAGGTCGCGCTTGTGGCCCGGCCCGCGCGCGACGACGAGCGCGTGCCGGTCGCGGAACCGCGTCTTCAGCGGCGGGAAGTCGACGCCCTCGGCCAGCAGGTGGCCCTCGTCGCGGAGGTAGCGCATCGTGTTCTCGGCGAACTCCTCGAGCGCCTCGGTGACGCGGCCCCGCTGGTCGCTGAGCGCCCTCGAGAGGTCGCGCTCGCCGAGGATGCTCCCGGTCGTCAGGCAGGTGCCGTTCCGGAAGAGGCTCGCGCCGCGGACGGTCAGGAGCTCTCCGTCGCCCACCTCGTCGAAGAGCGGTGCGCCCGGCGCGTCGATCAGGCGGACGCCGCCGCGCACGAGCAGCAGCGGGCCCGCGTTGGGAAAGCGGCCGGTCTGGCTGTCGGCGACGTTGACGACGACGCGGACGCCGGACTCGAGCAGCTCCTCGGCGGACACCCGGTCGAGGTCGGCATGGTCGATGATCGCGATGTCGTCCGCGCTCAGGCGACGCGTCAGCTGCTTCGTGCGCCTGCCGAGGCGTGCGCTGCCGGTGAACTCGATGAACGGCATTTCCGCCCGGAATTCTAGGCCCGGTCCGTCAGCTGCCCGGCGCCGTCAGCTGCCGAGTGTCGCGAGGAACTCCCGGCCGCCGAGCATCCGCTCCAGCTCGTCGCGGCGCTCGGCCTCGTCGAGGTGCTCGATTCGCGTGTGCGTCGGGTCGCCCGGGATCTTCTCGACGCGAAAGTGCCGTTCCGCGAGGCTCGCGATCTGCGGCAGGTGCGTGATCGTGATCACCTGCGCGTCGAGGCCCCGCAGCAGCTCGCCGACGGCGTTCGCGGTCACGCCGCCGATGCCGGCGTCGATCTCGTCGAAGACCATCGTCTCGCCCCCGGCGACCGCCGCGATCGCGAGCGCGACGCGGGAGAGCTCGCCGCCGGAAGCGGTTTCCGCCGCCGGCGCGAACGGCAGGCCGGCGTTGGCGCGGATCAGGAAGGCCACCTCGTCCGCACCCGCGGGGCCGGGGTCGCGGTCACGTAGCTCGACGCGAAGCTCGCCGTCGCCCACGCCGAGCTCGCGCAGGTTGGCGGCGACGGCGTCGGCGAACGGCTCCGCTGCGGCCCGGCGGGCGTTCGACAGCTCGAAATGCAGCTCCTCGACCTCGCGTTCCGCAGCCGCGAGCGCCTCGGCCGCGGCAGCTGCGGGATCGACGCCCTCGTCCAGCGCCGCCAGCTCCGCGCGCGCCGCGGCGGCCGCCGCGAGCAGCCCTTCGTAGGACTGGGCCCGGAAACGGCGCTTCGCGTCGGCGATCCTGTCGAGCTCGGCCTCGAGCTCCTCGAGCGCGCCCGGCTCGGCGTCGAGCGACGCCAGGAACGCCCGCAGCTCCGTGGCGGTGTCGCGCAGCCGGAGCCCGGCGTCCCGCAGCTCCGTGCCGGCGCGCTCCAGCTCCGGCGCAAGACGCTCGAGCGGGGCGACCGCCCGCTCGGCGGCGGCGAGCCGGTCGAGCGCACCCTCCCCGTCCTCCGGGACGAGCGCCTCGGCGGCAGACTGCGCCGCGTCGGCGAGCTCCGAGACGTGGCGGAGCCGCTCGCGGCGCCCGCGTAGCGCCTCCTCGGTGTCCGCCTCGAGGCCCTCGGTCGCCTCCACGAGCAGGCGCAGCTCCTCGATCCTCTCCTCCTCCGCGGCGGCGTCGCGCGTCAACTCGTCGTGGCGCCGGCGCGCCGCCTGCAGCTCCCGCCAGGCGACGCGGGCGCGGGCGCGCAGGTCGCCGTTGCCGCAATAGGCGTCCAGCACGTCGAGCTGGTAGCCCGGCCGCGCGAGTCGGCGCTGCTCGAACTGGCCGGACATCGCCAGCAGTCGCTCGGTCGCCGCGGCGACGTCCTCTCTCGCCGCGGCACGGCCCCAGGCGTACGCGCGGGTGCGTCCGTCCGGGAAGATCCGCCGCGCGACGACGAGACCCACCTCGTCCTCGGGCCGGAGCTCCGCGAGCGCCTCGACCGCCTCGTCGTCGAGGAATCCCTCCGGAAGGTCGAACTCGGCCTCGACGTACGCTTCGGGCGCCTCCGCACCGATCGCCGCCGCGTCGCCCCTGGCCCCGAGCAGGAGCCCGATCGCCGAGGCGAAGATCGTCTTCCCGGCGCCCGTCTCGCCCGTGACCGCGTTCAGGCCGGGTGCGAACTCGAGCTCGGCCTCCCGGATCAGGACGAGGTTCTCGATGCGCAGTCGGCGAAGCACACGCCGATGCTAGCCGGGGCATCTGACCCCGCCCATGGGCGCTTTCGGTCAGTGCGGGGTGAACGTGGCGCTGTACCGCTTGAAGAAGGTCGAGTCCGGCAGCGAGGCGAGGAGCGTGCGCTGCTCGCCGAGGTGGATCCGCACCTCGCCGTCGCCGGCGAGCTTCGTGACAGGGTGCCCGTCGACGAGCATCTGCACGTCGACGTCGGGCGTGCGATTGACCACCAGCAGCTCCAGCCCGGGCGGGACGACGATCGGCCGGGCAGACAGCGAATGCGGCGCCACGAAGGTGACCACCATCGCCTCCAGCCCCCAGACGAGCACGGGGCCGCCGTTCGAGAGGTTGTACGCCGTCGAGCCCGAGGGCGTGGCGCAGATCAGCCCGTCGCACGGCTGCAGTCCGAGCTTCTCGCCTCCGATCCACCACTCGAGCTCGATCATCCGGCCGAGCGTGGCGCTCGTGGCCACGATGTCGTTGACGGCCCGCCAGCTGCCTGCCTCCGACTCGACCTCGAGCGTCGGCAGCTCCAGGACGGTGAACTCGCCTGCGAACACGCGCCGCAGCCCCGTCTCGAGCTCGTCCGAGCCGAACGACGTGAGGAAGCCGACGCGCCCGAAGTTGACGCCGATCACCGGCACGCCGGTGCCGAGGAAGCGGTCCAGTGCGCGCAGCATCGTGCCGTCGCCGCCCAGGACGACCGCGATGTCCGAGTCGGCGACGTCCCGGCCGTCCGTCGCAAGGCCGTGCTTCGCGCGCTCCTCCGCGGGGATCACGAGCTCGACTCCCGCGTCGGCGGCGAGCGCCTGCAGCCGCTCGAAGGCCGGCCCGATCGCCTCCTTCTTCCCGTGCGTGACGACGGCCGCGAGCCGCACCGGCTCACCCGACGGCGTCATCGATCCAGGATTCGAGGCTGTCTGGGCTATGCGGGCGCTCTCGCTGGACGCAGGTGGAGGACGAACTCCCGGTTCCCCTTCGGGCCGGGCAGGCCTGAGTCTACGACCCCGGCGGGCTCCGCCCCCCAGCCGAGCGCCGCGTCGGCGACCTCGCGGATCACCCGCCGGTGCACCTCCGGGTCGCGGACGACGCCCTTCGGCGCCTCGGCGCGGCCCGCCTCGAACTGCGGCTTCACGAGCACGAGCGCCTCCCAGCCCGGAGCCGCGAGCGCGAGCGCCGGCGGCAGCGCGGTCTTCACCGAGATGAACGAGACGTCGCACGTCACGAGCTCCGGCGCGAACGGCAACTCCGTCAAGCTCGCGCGCGTTCGTGCGCTCCAGCACCGTCACGCGCGGGTCGGCGCGGAGCTTGCCGTGCAGCTGCCCGTAGCCGACGTCGAGCGCGATCACCCGCGCCGCGCCGCGCTGGAGGAGGACGTCGGTGAATCCGCCGGTCGAGGCGCCCACGTCGAGCGCGTCGCGCCCGGCGACGTCGATCCCGAATGCGTCCAGCGCGTTGGCCAGCTTGTGTCCCGCCCGCGAGACGTACGGCGACGGCGACTCGACGAAGAGCTCGGCCGACTCGTCCACCTGCTGGCCCGGCTTCGCGTAGCCGGGCACGAGCCCCGCCATCACGAGCGCCTGCGCCTTGGCGCGGCTCTCGGCCAGGCCGCGCTCGACGAGCAGCACGTCAAGCCGCTTCTTCGGCAACCGCCACGACCTCCTCCCCGCGGGTCCCGTCGAGGAACACGAGCGCCGCGAAGGTGGCGAGCACGGCGACGACGACGTAGAGCCCGCGGACACCCAGCCACGCGAGCAGCGGCCCGGCCAGCGCGAAGCCGAGCGGCGCGAGCAATGTGTTGATCGTGACGAGCGACTGCAGCACCTGAGCGCGCAGCCCCGGCGGCACCCGTGTCTGGAGCAACGCGATGTAGGGCGCGTTGATCGCCGGGATCGCACCGCCGGAGACGACCAGCACGAGCGCCACGCCCCACACGGGCAGATCCGGCACGAGCAGCCAGAGCGGGAGCGCGGTCACGACCGCCGCAATCCCCGCGAGCCGAAGCAGCGGGACGCGGACGACCAGCCGGTAGGCGAGGATCGCCCCCGCCACCGACCCGGCGCCCCACGCGGCGAAGAGCAAGCCGGCGACGCGAGGGTTCTGGTCGTAGCGCTGGTATGCGAGCACCGGAAAGCTGGCGAAGAGCAGCGGGAAGAGGAAGCCGAAGGTGAAGCTCGCGAGCGCGCCGCGCGCGAGCAGCCGGTCGAGGGCGACGAAGCGAAGCGCCGCCCGCCAGCCGCGCTCGGCTCCCTCCTCGACCGGGGTCGGCGCTCGTGTGGAGACGAACGCCAGCACGACGAGGAACGAGAAGAGGTACGACGCGGCGTCGAGCCAGAGGACGTTCGCCGCGCCCATGACGCCGATCAGGACGCCTGCGATCGCCGGACCGATCAGGGTCGAGAGCCGCTGGAAGCCCTCGACGAGGCTGTTCGCCTGGCCGAGGAGCCCCGTGTCGTCGCCGACCACCTCCGGGAGGATCAGCCGCTGCGAGGAGAAGTACGGCGTCGTGAAGACCCCCATGGCGGCGACCAGCACGAGCAGGACGCCGAACGAGAGCACGCCCGCGGAGTGCAGGATCGGCACGAGCGCGAGGAGCGGCGCGCGCGCGAGGTCGCAGCCGAGCATCGTCGTCCGCCCGCCGAGCCGCTGCACGAGCGAGCCGGCGGGGATCCCGAGCAGCGGCGATCGGCAGCGTCTCCGCCGCGTAGACGAATCCCATCTTGGTGGCCGACCCGGTCTCGACGAGCACGAACCACGGCAGCGCGAGCCACGTCATCTGCGTGCCGAGCCCGGAGACGATCTCGGCTGCGAGCAGCGCGAGGATCGAGCGGTTGCGGATCACCGGCTGCCCGGCTCCCCCGGCCACGGGAACGCGTAGAAGAGCACGGAGACGGGCTCGGCGTCGGGCGGAAGCTCGTCCGCGGGGCGCCAGTATCGCTTCAGCAGCTCGACGTACTCCTCGGTGAAGCGCTCGAGCTCGTCGCTCGTGAGGCGCGCGATCGAGCTCGAGAACATCGCCGCGTCCTCCCGCTCTGCGAGCCGGTGCCGGTTCGCGAGGTAGCGGTCGACCAGCTCGCGGTCGCGCTCGAGCCGCATCCGGCTCAGCCGCTCCCCCGTCTGTCGCGCCTCCGCCGTGTCCGGCTCGCCGTCGCCGAGCCCGCGGATGTCGAGCGGGACGAGCCGCCACCAGCGCTCCCTGCCGGAGCGTCGCTCCGCGTCCTCCTCGACGAACCCGAAGCGCTCGAGCTGGCGCAGGTGGTAGCTCGTCGACCCGGTGCTCTGCTCGAACGCCGCGGCGATCGCCGTCGCATTCGCCGTCCCGACGGAGGCGAGGTGGTACAGGATCCGCTGGCGCAGCGGGTGCGCGAGTGCCTTCAGCTCCTCGACGGTGATCTCGCGGCGCGGCAACGTCTCCGGCACGTCGCAAAGATATCTCTGCAAAGGATCCTTTGCAAACTACGCCGCGTTCACGCCGCCCTCGTCGCGAGTCCGTCGACGATCTCGGCCAGCACGGATGTGTCGGAGGGAATCGCCGCGAGCCGCTCCCGTGCCCGCGAGGCCGCCTCCTCGGCGAGCGCCCGTGCCGCCTCCTCGCCGTGCGACAGGACGTAGCCGTCCCCGTCGAGGAGGTCGTCGACGATCTGGAAGAGCGGCCCCAGCTCCTCGGCGAACGCGCGCCACGGTGCGTGCGCGCGCTCGGGAACGTCGGCCGCCCAGAGGGCGCAGCAGACGGAGGCCGTGAAGAGCGCACCGGTCTTCAGGCGGTTGAGCGCCTCCCGGTCGTCGTGGTCGCCCCCGATGTCGCGGAACTGGCCGCCGATCATGCCGAGCGTCGCCGCCGCCAGCTCCCGCGCGACCGCCGGCGTCGGGTACGACAGCGCGAGCCGGAACGCCTCGGCGAGCAGCCCGTCGCCGGCGAGGATCGCGACGCCGACGCCGTGCGCCGCCCAGGTCGAGGGCCGGCCGCGCCGCTCGGCATCGTCGTCCATGCCCGGCAGGTCGTCGTGGACGAGCGAGAACGCCTGCACGAGCTCCAGCGCCGCGGCCGCGGGCAGGAGCTCCTCCGCCTCGGCGCCGACGGCCTCGCCGGTGGCGAGGCAGAGCGTCGCGCGGATCCGCTTGCCGCCGGCGAGCGCGTAGCGCATCGACTCGGCGAGCCCTCCCAGCTCCGGCGTCAGCGCCAGCTCGTCGAGGTAGCGCTCCGCGAGTGCCCGCAGCTCGTCAGGCGCCCGCATCCGCCTCGCGCTTCGCGGCCGAGATCTCCTGCTCGACCTGCTTCGCGATCTCGGCCAGCTCCGAGAGGATCTCGAGCGCCTGCTCGGGATCGTCCGTCGCCTCGAGCCGGGCGCGCGCGCCCTCGAGCTTGACGAGCAGGTCCTCTGCGCGCTCGAGCCGCTCATCCGCGGTCATTCGTCCTCCTCCTCTCGTGCGATCCGACCCAGGATGCCGTTCACGAGCCTAGCCGCGTCGTCCGAGGCGTAGCGCTTCGCGAGCTCGACCGCCTCGTTGATGGCTACCTCTTTCGGCACCGACCCGGTTTCCAGCTCGTGGACGCCGATCCGCAGGATGCTCCGCTCGACGGCGCCGAGGCGGCTCGCAGCCCAGGCATCGGAGGCGGCGTCGATCCTCGCGTCAAGCTCCTCGGCGTGCGCCGCGACGGATTCCGCGAGCTCGTACGCCCACTCGTCCGCTTCGCCGTCGTAGAGCGAGGCCGAGCGGCTGGCCGGTCAGGTCCCACTGGTAGAGCAGGAAGAGCGCCGTCCGCCGCCCGGCCTTTCGCGACTGCTGGCGCTGCCGCATCAGACGAGCTCCTCGATGCGCACGTCGACGGCGGCCGTCTCGATGCCGCACATCCCGGCGAGGGTGTCGCGTACGTGCGCCTGCACCTCGCGGGCGAGATCGTGCAGCACGGTGCCGTAGCGCGCGTTCAGGAGCAGCGAGACGCGCCGCCCTTCGATGGTGAGCCCGCGCCGCCGTACCGTGGCCCCGTCGACCGACTCGACCGCACGCCGGACGATCTGCTCGATCACGCCCGCAGGGATCGTGACGGTCCCCCGCGGAGTCGTCTCGACGTGGCTCACGCGATCACCATCTGCTCGGCCAGGGTGCTCGTCGAGTAGTCGCCGCTCACGAATGCGTCGCTGCGGAGGACGTCCGCCGCCAGCTCGCGCGTCGTCGGCACACCCTCCAGCTCCAGCTCGCCCAGAGCGCGCAGCCCGCGGGCGATCGCCGCCGGCCGGTCCTCCGCCCAGACGACGAGCTTCGCGATCATCGAGTCGTAGTAGGGCGTCACGGAGGCGCCCTCGACGATGCCCGTGTCGAGGCGGACGCCCGGCCCGAGCGGCGGGCGGAAGCGCGTGATCGTGCCGGGCGCGGGCAAGAAGTCGCGGGCGGGGTCCTCGGCGTTGATCCGCAGCTCGATGGCGTGCCCGCGGCGGGGCGCCCGGCCGGAGATGCGGAGCTCTTCCCCGGCCGCGACACGAAGCTGCTCCCGCACGAGGTCGATGCCGGTGCACATCTCCGTCACTGGATGCTCGACCTGGAGCCGCGCGTTCAGCTCGATGAAGTGGAACGACCCGTCCGGTCCGAGCAGGAACTCGAAGGTGCCCGCGTTCAGGTAGCCGACGGCCCGGCAGGCGCGCTCCGCCGCCGCCTCCATCTGCTCCCGTGTCTCGGGGGTGAGCGCCGCCGAGGGCGACTCCTCGATCAGCTTCTGGTGACGTCGCTGGATCGAGCACTCGCGCTCTCCCAGGGTGAGGACGTTCCCGTGCGCGTCGCAGATCACCTGGATCTCGACGTGCCGCGCGGGAACGAGCGCCTTCTCGAGGTAGAGCGTCGCGTCGCCGAACGCTGCGTCAGCCTCGCTCGCGGCGGTCGCGAAGGCTGCCTCGAGCTCGTCCGGCGCGAGCACGAGGCGCATGCCCTTGCCGCCCCCGCCGGCCGACGCCTTCAGCAGGACCGGATAGCCGATCGCCGAGGCGGCGGTGCGCAGGTCGTCGAGCGACTCCGCCTCCTCGGTGCCCGGGACCGTCGGCACGCCCGCGGCGTCCATCGCCCGCTTGGCGGAGATCTTGTCGCCCATCTGCTCCATCACCCCCGGGCCAGGGCCGACGAAGACGAGGTCGTTGTCGGCGCACGCAGCGGCGAAGGCGGCGTTCTCCGCCAGGAAGCCGTAGCCCGGGTGGACGGCCTCGCAGCCCGTCGTCGTGGCGGCGGCGATCACGTTCGGGATGCGGAGATAGCTCTCCGAGGCGGCCGGCGGGCCGATCTTGACGGCGTGGTCCGCCATGCGCACGTGGAGCGCGTCCTCGTCCGCGGTGGAGTAGATCGCGACCGCCTCGACGCCGGCCTCGTGCAGGGCGCGGATCACACGGACGGCGACCTCGCCGCGGTTCGCCACCAGGACCCGGTCGAACATCAGAGCGCGTCGAGCGGGCGGCCGTTGACGGGCTCGAGCTCGAAGAGGAGCTGGCCGTACTCGACGGCCTGGGCGTTCTCGACGTGGATCTTCCTGACGACGCCCTCGCCCTCGGACTTGATCTCGTTCATCAGCTTCATCGCCTCGAGGATGCAGAGCGTCTGCCCGGCCGCGACCGGCTCGCCCTCCTCGACGAACGGCGGCGCGCCCGGCCGCGGCGCCCGGTAGAAGGTGCCGACCATCGGGGACTCGATCCGCACGAGGCCGTCGGAGAGCGGCGCGACCGGAGCGCGGCGACGGGTCGCTCTCCTCGAGCGGCGCGGGGCCGGACGGCAGTTGCTGGCCCGGCTCCTGCGTGCGGCGGACGGTGACGCGGGTGCCGCCCTCCTCGATCGTGATCTCCCCCACGCCTGTCTCCTGGACGATACGCACGACGTCGCGGATCCGCTCGGCCCGCGCCTGGTCGACCTGGCCGCCGACGAGCTCGTCGGCGCCCGCCGCGCGGCTGCGGATCGCGCGCAGGAGCGGCTCGGCCTCCTCGCCGAAGAGCGCGAGCAGGAGCAGCTCCTCCTCGCTCGCCGCGAGCCCTTCCGCCTCGTCGCGGAGCGAGTCGAGATCCACGAGCTGCTCCTCGGGGCCGGCGCCGCCGGTCAGCTCGACGGCACGCTGTACGGCAGGGTCGATCGGTCCCGGCGTCTTGCCGAAGCGCCCCGAGACGAGGTCGCGGACCTCGTCGACGATCGTCGAGTAGCGCGTGGCGCCCAGCACGTGCAGCAGCGCCTGCGAGGCGAGGATCTGGCCGATCGGCGCCGCCAGCGGCGGCCAGCCGACCTCCTCGCGGATCCGCTTCAGCTCGTCGAGCACGTCCTCGAGCCGATCGGCGGAGGCGTTGGCCCGCAGGTGCGCCTCCACGGCGCCGACGAGCCCGACGGGGACGCCGGACTGCGCGGCGCGAACGGCGATCCGAGGCGCCACCGGCGTGACGACGTCGTCGCCGAGGAACTCGTCGACGAGGTCGGACGCCTCCCACAGCCGCTTCACGTCGACGCCGGTGTCGCGGCCGAGCCCCGCGAGCGCGGTCGCCATCGTCTCGCCCGCGACGCGGTGCACCGTCAGTGCGATCGGGTAGACGGCGGTCGCGATCAGGTCGGCGCCGGCCCGCACGGCCTCGAGCGCCGCGGCGGTGGCGAATCCCGCCGAGCCCTGGGAGTAGAGGCCGACTGGAAGGCTGCTCGCCTCGGCGAGGTTCTCGACGAGCTCGGCGGCGCGATGCGGCGGCAGGACGCCGGACGCGTCGTGGAGGACGACCCGAGCCGCGCCGAGCTCGGGCAGCTGCTTCGCGGCCTCGACGAGCGAGCCGACCCGGCCGGAGCCGTAGAGCAGGCTCGCGTCGAACTCACGCCCGGCCTCGGTGATCGCCTCGGCCGCCTCGCGGAGGTTGGAGACGTCGTTCAGCGGGTCGTGGAGCCGGAACACCTCGATCCCGTTCTCTGCGGCCGAGGCGACGAAGCGGCGGGCGAAGTCGCCGCCGACCGGGCGCGAGCCGACGAGGAAGCGCCCGCGCAGCGCCAGCGCCAGCGGTGTCTGCGTCGCGGGCGTTCAGCGCGCGGATGCGCTCCCACGGGCTCTCGACGCCACGCCGCACGGCGTTGTCGAAGACGCCGCCGCCCGAGACCTCGAGGTAGGCGAAGCCCGCACCGTCGAGGATCTCGGCCAGCCGCAGCAGCTGCGCCGTCGGCATGCGTCCGGCGAGCGGCTCCTGCGAGAGCAGGCGGATCGAGGTGTCGACGAGCTTCGGCATCGCGGTGTAGGACCTTAGCGTGGAGCATTCGGATGCAGCTCGGACCGCCGTCGCGCTCGCCGAGAAGCACGGGATCGCCGCCGAGGAGCCGTGCATGCCTCGAGTCGCTGCCGCCCTCCGGCGAGGTCGAGTTGCCGCTCGACGAGCTGTCCGACCAGCTCCCGTACCTGGTCGGCGACCAGGTACGGCCGAGTACGCCCGTCGTGGCGCCACCGGACGAGCCGCCGGGCCCCGCGCGAGCTCGATTGGCCGACGATCAGGCTCTGGACACATGCAGGAGCAGGGACGTCGAGCCGGCCGAGGCCGGACGTCGGGCCTCGGGTGAGGTCGAGTTGCCGCTCGACGAGCTTGCGGCCCGCGCCCGTACCTGGTCGGCGACCAGGTACGGGACGCCTTGCCGAGGTGGGCGCCGCAGGGCGACGCGACGGCGCGCGGGCCAGTCGAGGCGCGAGGAAGGTCGTCGGCCCAGGCCCTCTGGATGTAGCGCCCGTCGCGGGGGTCGACCTTCAGCCTGTCGCCCACGTTGACGAAGAGCGGCACCTGGATGACGGCGCCGGTCTCGAGCGTCGCCGGCTTCGTCACGTTGGAGACCGTGTCGCCCTTGACGCCGGGCTCCGTCTCGGTCACCTCGAGCACCACCGAGGCGGGGAGCTCGACCCCCGACGGCTCGCCGCCGACGAACAGCACCTGCACCGAGCTCGACGGCTGCATGTACGGAAGCGCGTCCTCGACGGTCGCATGCGGCAGCGCGAGCTGCTCGTACGTCGCCTCGTCCATGAAGACGACCTCGTCCCCCGAGTCGTAGAGGTACTGCATGTTCTTCTGCTCCGTGCGGACGCGCTCGAACTTCTCGCCGGCGCGGAAGGTCTTGTCGACGACGGAGCCCGTGTCGAGCGCCTTCAGCTTCGTGCGCACGAACGCGCCGCCCTTGCCCGGCTTCACGTGCTGGAACTCGACGATGCGCCACACGTTGCCCTCAAGCGCGATGTGCATCCCGTTCTTGAACTGATTCGTGGAGACGGTCTCGGCCATTCCGGCGGCGAGTGTACCCTGGCCCGGGCGTCAGCCCGTGAGCGTGCACATCGGCTCGTCGGCCGCCGGCGCCTCGACGTGGAGCGCCGTCGGCCGCCACGAGTAGCGCTCCGGAAGCAGTCCGAACGTCGCGAGCGCGAGCGGGAGCCGCGAGTCGGCGTGCATCTCCCTCGTGTGGATCCAGCGACCGCTGAACGCGCGCACGTCTGCGTCGGGGTTGGCGCGCGAGGATCGCCCTGTACAGGCGGCGGGACTGCGCCGCCTGGTTGACGACCACTCGGTCGGAGTTGCTCCACCAGAGCTCGAGCGGGACGCAGGACGTGGCAAGGCGCCTGGCGTACGTGATCGGGCTGCGGAGCCGGAACGCGTACCGGGCCGTGCCCGGCGAGCCTCCGACCTCCTCGCGGACGTAGCGCTGGAGCACCTGGCCCACCTGCCCGTCCCAGGCCCTGACGCACGCCGCGCTGCAGCGGAGCCGCGAGAGGGCGTGGTACTGGCGCGTGAAGTCGACCACCGAGTCGAACGCGGCCGCTCCGGCGAGCAGCTCCGGATGACGCGCCGCCAGCAGCAGCGTCTCCTGGCCGCCCATGCTCCCGCCGAACGCATAGACGCGGGACATGTCGATCTTCAGCCACGGGAGCGCGCGACGGACGATCGTCGGCATGCGCGCGAGGTCCTCGATCTGGCCCATCGCGCCCCAGGAATACCGCTGCAGCTTGCGCCCCTGGCCGTCCGGGCTGACGACGGCGAAGGACCCGACGGCGGGCAGATTCCCCCAGAGCCTCGCGTTGGCGCGCCCCGTCATCCCCCGCCCGTGCGGCGAGATGACCAGCGGGAGCGGCGGGTCGCGGCGCGACTCGTACGAGGCGGGAAGGACGAGGAACGCGGATCGACGCGCGCCGTTGTGCGCGCGGTAGTCGATCGTGACGACGCGGACCGAGGTCGGTGGACGCCTGGCCTCCGGGGAGCCCGGGAGGATCAGGAGCGCCGCCAGCCCCAGGAGCGCGGCTGTGCTCGTCCTGCGTCTAGCGTTTCGCGTACCGCGCCGTAAACGTGGCAGTGCCCGTCCTCCCCGAGAGGTCGATCGTTCCCGAGTGCGCATTGAATCGTGTCCACGGCCGCCCTTCCAGTTGAACCGCGACGAGCCGGTTGCCGGCCGGCAGGCGCAGACGGAGCCGCAGCGAGGACGGCGGCGCGCCGCGACGGCACCGCGACGGTGCCGCGGATCTCGCCGGCTCCGGCGTCGAGCTCGTACGTGAGCGGCCCGAAGCTCGTCGGCAGGCGGTCGACCCGGATCCGCCTGCCGGGCGCGAGCCAGGCGCGGGGGGTCGAGTAGGCCAGCTCGAGGCCGCGCGGCTGGCCGTCCGGACCCCGGCGCTCGTGGACGAGCATCACGCGGAGCGTCTCCAGGAACGCGGCGTTGCTCGTGCTGTTCGGCGGCAGGTACATCGAGCGGTGGAGCGCGCCTCCGAGCGGGGCGACGCTTGCCGCCTCGCCGGCGACGAACGTCCCGGGCGTCATCCCGGCGACCAGCTGCCCGTACAGGCTCAGCACCAGCTGGTCGGCCTCGTCCTCGTCGGCGAGGAAGCGCGCCACGTTGAGCCCGTAGACCTGATCCGTGCCCGACACGGGATACGACGGCGTCTTGTAGAGCGCGAACCCCGCGGCGCGCACCATCCCGAGCAGCCGCGAGCCGTGTGTCAGCAGGTAACGGAGCACGCCGCGCGAGTCGGCGCTCCCTGGCCGGAAGAGCCCCGACGCGAGCGCATACGGCATGACGAGATTCCAGTAGCTGCCGGCACGTGAGGCGGTCAGCGCGCCGTACGGCTGCTCGGAGTCCAGGAGCCGGACGGGGACGAACAGGGAGCCGTCCGGAAGCCGGCGGGACGAGGAGTCGCACCGCTGCGAGCAGTCCCGCGCCGAGCCGGGCGGCGAGCATGCGGCACCGCGCCGCGAGCTGCGACCGGCCGGCGTCGGCCCACGCCGCGCCGAGCTCGCGCAGGCCCTGCCAGACCACCGCCTGCGCATGCAGGCCGTAGACGGCCTCGTGGATGTCCGACGAGTACTGCTCACGGTCGAGGAGCCGGTTCGGGTTGCGCTCGATCTGGCGGCCGAGCGCGTCGACGTAGCGACGCAGCGTCGGGGTCGCCTCGGCGAGAAACGCGGGGTCACCGGAGAGCCGGTACTGGAGCGCGAAGCCGAGCAGCTTCTCGCCCATCCGCCAGTTCGGGTACGGCGTCGCCTTGCGGGTCAGCGACGTGCGCAGGATCGACCGCGCCACCGGGTCGAGCCCGTACTCGGCGGCCACCTCGGCGTTGTTCACGCTCTCCGGGAAGGAGAACTCCTCGTACGCGTTGCCGATGCTGTAGCGCCAGGTCAGCGCGAGGTTCTGCACGAGGAGCGCCCTCTCCGCGTTCTGCACGCGCGGTTCCGGCACCTCGATCAGCGCGGCTTCCCCGAGGCGCCGCTCCCAGTAGGCGGCGACCGCCGCGCGGGCCTCGTCGTACGCGGCGGCGGCCACGAGCCGCGGGCGGCCGCGACCCGGCCAGGCGATCCAGGCCGTCTCGCCAGGGGCGAGTTGCGCAGACAGCGTGCGCTCTCCGGACGAGAACCGCACCCGCGTGCGCGGCCCGGATTGGAGCGTCAGCCGCACGAAGCTCGTCAGGCGGCCCTCGCCGTCGAGCCGCGCGCTGAACGACTCCTGCGCGAACCGGCCGCCGGCCGCGCCGCGATAGCGCGTTCGGAGGATCGGCAGCCAGCCTTCGGCGAGCGCCGGGCCCGTGAGCCGCGCGAGGCAGGATCCGTACCGCTCGCCGCCGACGACCACGCGGAGGCTCGGGCCGCCGAAGCGTCCAGCCGAGATCCCGCTCCCGTCGGCCACATGCAGCGCGACCGCGCCCGCGCCCTGTGCGCCGAGCGGCTGCGAGAACGGCACGGCGTAGACGCCCGAGTCGGTGAGCGCCCCGCGCGCCGCGCGGGCGAGGACGAGCGGCGCCAGGAAGCGGTCGGCGCCCGCCGCCGTCGGCCCCGCGGGAGAGCGAAGCAGCTGCTCGCCCCAGACGTCCCGTCCGGAGCGAAGCGCACGCAGCACGGACGCCGTGTAGGCCGATCCGGCGCGCGGCGCAGGGCAGGCGGCGGCGAGGCGCACGCCGCTCCGCGCGGAGCCGGCCGTGACTCCTCCGGCGAGGATCGCGAACACCGCCCCGGCCACGAGCAGGCTCTTGACCGGGGCGGGCCGCGTCACGAGAGGGTGACGAGCTCCTTCGTGTGCGAGGTGTAGACCTCGATACCACCGTCCGTCACGACCGCCAGGTCCTCGATCCGCACGCCGGCGACCCCGTCGAGGTAGATGCCCGGCTCGATCGTGACCACGTTGCCCGGCACGAGGACGTCGCTCGACTCGGGCGAGAGCCGCGGCGCCTCGTGCACGAGCAGGCCGACGCCGTGCCCGAGCCCGTGGCCGAACTCGGCGCCGTAGCCGGCCTCCTCGATCGGCTCGCGCGCCAGCGCGTCCGCCTCCACGCCCGTGAGCCCGGCGGAGATGCCGTCCACGGCCCGCTGCTGCGCCTCGCGGCAGACGTCGTAGATCTCCTGCAGCTCGCCGGGAAGGCTCGCCGGTCGAGAACGTCCGCGTGCAGTCCGAGCAGTAGCCGTCCACGACACAGCCCCAGTCCACGACGACGAGCGTCCCCCGCTCCAGCACGGTGCCGTCCGGGCGGGCGTGCGGGTTCGCGCCGAGCGCGAACGGCCCGACCATCGCCTCGAACGAGGCGCCCTCCGCCCCGCGCAGGACCATCAGCTGCTCGAGGCGGAGCGCCAGCTCGCGGGCGGTGCGCCCCAGCCACGGCTCCTCCAGCAGCTCCCGCAGCGCGTCGTCCGCGATCGCCTGCGCGCGCCGGATCGCATCCAGCTCGTCGGGCGACTTGACCGCCCGCAGCTCCTCGACCAGGTCGTACGTGGGGACGGGCTCGGCCTCGCCGGAGCGGAGCGTCTCCCAGCCCGCGTAGCTGACGTGCGAGGCCTCGAAGCCGACTCTGCCGACGAGCCGCCCCGCGATGTCGCGCAGGAGCGCGCGCTTCGTCTCGATGAACTCCACGCCCTCGACCGCGCGCGCCGCCGGCGCGTAACGGAAATCCGCGTACAGCGTCACGTCGTCCGGCTCGACGAGCACGGCGGCGTTCGAGCTCTCGAGGCCCGTGAGCCAGCGCACGTTCGCCGGCGTCGTCACGAGCAACGGGTCCTCCAGCCGCTCGCGCAGCCTCGCTACGCGTTCGCCGACAGCCACTCGATCGCCTCCTTGTATCCGTCGGGCCCCTTGCCGACGATGCGGTGCGAGGCGAGGTCCGAAACGACCGACACGCGCCGCCACGGCTCTCTGTCGTCGATGTTCGAGAGGTGGACCTCGACCCACGGGCAGCGGACGAGCTCGAGCGCGTCGCGGATCGCATAGCTGTAGTGCGTCCAGGCGCCGGGATTGACGATCACGCCGCCCTGCCAGTCGATGGCGTCGTGGATCCAGTCGATGAACTCGCCCTCGCTGTTCGTCTGCCGGCAGCGCGCCGTGTGCTCCTGCTGGTTCGCCCATTGGTAGATGCGCGTCTCCAGGTCGTGCAGCGAGACGCCGCCGTAGAGCCCGGTGTCGCGACGGTCGAGGACGTCGAGGTTGACGCCGTTCAGGACGAGGATCTGCACGGAGCCGGAACGTTACGCGATGAGGCGGTCCAACTCGCGGCGCACGTCCTCGGCGGGCACGTCCTCGAGCCGCGGCCCGTCGTCGCCGAGCAGGACGAGCCGGAGGGCGCCCTTCTTGTCGCGGAGCAGCGCCTGCCACGCGCGCTCGCGATCGGCCTGCACCGGCCGCGGGCGCAGGATCCGCTCGACGATCCCGGTGTCCCTGGCCGAGAGCCGAAGCGCCGCGAGCAGGCCGAGCGCGACCGCGGTGCCGTGGGTGACCGCGCCGTCCGAGCCGGCCTCGAGCGCGTGGGCGAACGTGTGCCCGAGGTTCAGGTACGCGCGCTCGCCCTTCTCGGTCGGGTCGCGCAGGCAGACGGCCACCTTGTACGCGGCGCAGCGCCGCACGAGCTCCCGGTCCGGGAGCTCCCAGAGCGGCTCGCCGGCGAGGAGGCCCGTCTTCACGACCTCGCTCATCCCCTCGGCGCGCTCGCGCTCCGGGAGCGTCGCGAGCAGCGCCGGGTCGATCAGCGTCCACCGCGGCCAGTGGAACGCGCCGACGAGGTTCTTGCCCTGCGGGATGTTGATCGCCGTCTTCCCGCCGAGGCCCGCGTCCACCTGGCCGACGAGCGTGGTAGGGCACGGAGACCCACGCCACGCCGCGGAGATAGGTCGCGGCGGCGAACCCGGCCGCGTCGGTGGTCGCGCCCCCGCCGAGCGCGACGAGGGTGCCGTTCCGGTCGAGGCGCAGCTCGTGCCAGAGCCGCTCGACCGCGTCGAGGGTCTTCGCGGCGTCGCCCGGCGGCAGCTCGTGGCGCGAGACGAGCTTCGCTCCGAGCGCCATCTGCGCCGTCGGGCCGTGGATCCCGGCCACGTGGGCGTCGGAGACGAGCGCCGCAGGACCATCGACGAGCTCGCCGAGCCGCTCGAGCGCCGTGATCGAGACGCCGCCGGCCGCGAGCACCGCGTCGTCCGCGTCCCGCGCGATCGCGTCCGCCACCTCCTCGTAGAGCGGCGCGCGCTCGGCGTAGAGGCGACGGAAGGCAGACTCGTCCTGCGCGAGCGGACGCCCCGTCTCCCGCGAGCGCTCCCACGCGGTCTCCACGTCGACCTCGACCCGGACGGTGAAGGCCGCGGCGCGCAGATCCTCGCGGACTCCCGGCGTGGTGACGGCACCGCCTCCGAGCGCGAGCACGAGCGGCTCGCGGCGGTTCAGATAACCACCGAGCGTTGCCGCCTCGATCGCCCGGAACCGTGCCTCGCCCTGCTCCGCGAAGATGTCGGCGATCGGCCCCTCCTCGAGCTCGATCTGCTCGTCGAGGTCGACGAACCGGCGGCCGAGACGCGTCGCGATCTCGCGGCCGAGCGTCGTCTTGCCGGCCCCCATGAAGCCGATCAGCGCCAGGTGGGCATTCAACGAGGCACTGACCAGCCGATCCGCTCCTTGTAGGCGCGCCACGCGGCGACGAAGTCGCCGATCGCGTCGCCGCCGAACTTCTCCTTTGCGGCCCGCGCGAGCTCCCAGGCGACGCTCGCCTCCGCGACGACCGCGAGGGCCTCGACCGCCGCCACGTCCGACCGCTCGACGAGCGCCTGGGCCGGCTCGCCCGTCTCGAGGTCGACCGAGCCGAGCGGCTTCATCAGCGTCGGCAGCGGCTTCATGGCGGCACGCACCACGATCTCCTCGCCGTTCGAGACGCCCGCCTCGATCCCGCCTGCGCGGTTCGTGTCGCGCCGCCGGTCCGGCCGGATCTCGTCGTGCGCCTCCGAGCCCTTCAGCGACGCGAGCGCGAACCCCTCGCCGACCTCGACCCCCTTCACCGCCTGGATCCCCATCAGCGCCGCGGCCAGGCGTGCGTCCAGCCGCTCCTCCTTGACCGCGTACGTGCCGAGCCCCGGCACGACTCCGCGGGCGCGCACCTCGACGACGCCGCCGACGGTGTCGCGCTCTGCCCGAGCCTCGTCCACGCGCCGGCGCAGGTCCTCCTCGTCGACCACGGACCCCTCGACGGCGATCCCGATCTCCGCCAGCAGCGCCTTCGCGACCGCCCCCGCCGCCACGTGCACGGCCGTGTGTCGCGCCGAGGCCCGCTCGAGCGCGTCCCGCACGTCGGAGTGCCCGTACTTGAGCACGCCCGCGAGATCCGCGTGCCCCGGCCGGGGGAGCGTCACCGGCTTCGTGCCCTTGCCGGCGGGCTCGCCCTCGGGCGGCCATGGGCTCATCCCCCACGTCCAGTTCTTGTGGTCGCGGTTGCGGACGACGAGCGCCAGCGGCGTGCCGAGGGTCCGGCCGTGCCGCAGCCCGGCCAGCACCTCCACCTCGTCGGTCTCGATCTGCTGGCGCGGCGAGCGCCCGTAGCCCTGCTGGCGCCGGCGAAGGTCGGCGTCGATCGCCGCCCGGTCGAGCTCGAGCCCGGCGGGAAGTCCCGAGAGGATCGCCACGAGCGCAGGCCCGTGCGACTCGCCGGCGGAGGAGAGCTGCAGCGTCACGCCGGAGACTTTACGGCGGCGCGCATGACGTCGACCGGTGCGGCAACGCCGGTCCAGCGCTCGAAGCTCGCCGCGCCCTGGCGGACGAGCGCCTCCAGCCCGTCCACCACCTCGCAGCCCGCCTCGCGGGCGGCGCGCACGAGCGCCGTCTCGCCGTCGCCGTAGGCGAGGTCGACGACCGTCTGCTCCGCCCTGGGCTCGACCAGGAGCTCGTCGCGCACCGGCGTCGCGTTCACGATCAGGTCGGCGCCGTCGGCGCGCGGCGGCCAGGCCCCGCTGCGCGAGAAGATCCGCGTGTCGGCGGGCAGCGCAGGGAGCAGCGCCTTCGCGGCGCCGCCCGCGCCGATCAGGATCGCGCTGCGCGCCTCGATGCCGGCCAGGATCTCCCGGTCCGTGTTGAAGCCGAGCACGCGCCCGTCCGAGAACACGAGCGTGTTGACGGCGTCGCCCTCGGCCTCGTCGCAGGCGGCCGCCGCCGCCTGCTTGTGCGGGATGGTCACGTTGGCCCCCGCAAAGCCGAGCGTGCGCAGCGCGTCGATCGCGGGCGCGACCTCCTCGACGTCGAACGCGACGTAGTGCCAGTCGAGCCCACGCGCCGCGAAGGCAGCGTTCTGCATCCGCGGCGAGAGCGAGTGGGCGACGGGGTGGCCGAGAAGCGCGACATAGGTGGTCATCCGCGAGAGTGTTGCTGCTCGTGCTCCGGCGTGCGAGCTAGCCGCAGCCGTAGCCGTACTGGCAGGCTTTCCTGAAGAACTCCGACTCCCTCGCCGTGAAGAAGTGGTGCACCTTGTCAGGCTTGCGGACGAAGTAGAGGTAGTCGACCTTCGCCGGGTGCGCGGCCGCCTGGATCGACGCCAGACCGGGGTTCGCGATCGGGCCCGGCGGCAGGCCGGCGAACTTGCGCGTGTTGTACGGGTTGTTGGAGTTGAGCTGCGACTCGCGCAGCGCCTGCGTTCCGGGCACGTTCAGGCCGTAGCGGATCGTCGCGTCGATCCCGAGCGGCATGTGCGCCTTCAGCCGGTTGTAGATCACGGCCGCGACGAGCGGGCGCTCGTCCGGCGCAAGCGTCTCCTTCTCCACCATCGAGGCGATGATCAGCACGTCGTAGCGGGTCAGGTTCTTCTTGCGCGCGTAGGCGAGGTCGACCTGCCTCCAGGCGCGGTTGAACGCGGCAAGCTGCTTGTCGACGAGCTGCCTCGTCGTCGTCTTCCCGAGGAACTCGTACGTCGCCGGGAAGAGGAAGCCCTCGAGCGAGCGCACCTTCCGGTCGCCGGCGAACCTCCCGGGCAGCCTCGACCGGGCCGTGAGGGCGCGGTAGGCCTTCGCGGAGAGGCGCGGCCGCACGTGGCGCTTCCGGACGGCGATCTTGTTCACCGCGGTGATCCGCTCTGCCATCTGCGCACGTGTGAAGCCCTCCGGGAAGACGATCCGCAGCGGTCTGCGGCGGCGGCGCAGCCTGGGTGACGGTCGGCGTCGAGCTCCCCGCGCACGGCGTTGAGTCCCGCCTTGGCGAGGATCGCCGCGCCGACGACGCCGAGGAGCAGCGCCACTGCGGCGATCAGGCGCCGCCGCCGGACCTGCTCGCGCGTCGGCCCGGGCTTCCCCGGGACCGGCATCAGCGGGCCGCGCGGCTCGACCACTCGAGATAGCTCGACAACAGGTGCGCCGCGGCCCGCGCATCCTCGGGGGCATCGCCGCCGCCCAGGCCTGGAGACTGCTGGGCAAGCGAGGTCGTGAACCGCTCGTCGAACGTCTCGACCGGCAGCTCGAGCACGTCCTTGAGCGACTGGACGAATCGCTCCGTCTCGCGTGCCTGCTCGCCGCGCTCGCCGCGCAACGTCAGCGGCAGGCCGACGACGATCTTCTCGGGATCCTCGATCTCGATCACCTGGAGCAGCTTCGCGAATCCGTCCGGATCCCCTACCCGCTCCACGTTGCCGAGGGGCCGCGCGAGGGTGCCCGTCGGATCGGAGACGGCGACACCGGTGCGTGCGGAGCCGTAGTCGAGCGCGAGCACCTTCACTTCGACTTCCGCAGCCGGTCGATGACCTCGGGCTTTGCGTCTGCGAGCAGATCCTTGAGGAGCGTCTTCGCCTTCGCCGCGGCGTGCTCGACGGAGGCGGCGGCGTCCTCGTCACGGCCCTGCGAGAGCGCGAGCCGCGCCGCAGTCAACCCCTGGATGACGTCGTCGTTCAGCGCGAGCGCGTGCACCTGCCGGTCGTCCAGGAGGGCGCGCAGCTCCTCGTTCTGGCGGTCCGTCTCCCGCGTGGCCTCGCGGAGCGCCACCTCGGTCGTCGCGGACTCGGCGAGCTCGCGGACGACGTCGAGCTCGCGGCTCTTCCAGGCGCGCGGCTTCAGGTCGATCACGCACACCGATCCCAGCACCTCGCCGGACGGGCTGCGCAGCGGGAAGCCGCAGTAGGCGCGTGCGCCGAACTCGGTGATCGCCTGGTTGTCCTTGACGAGCTCGTGGAGACATGCGTCCTCGATCGCGAGCGGCGTCCCGTCCGCGGCCACGTGCTGGCAGAACGAGTACGAGAGCGGCGTCTCGCGCTTCGACGCCCACGGCTCGGGCACGCCGACCCCGCTCTTGAAGAACTGGCGGTCGCCGTCGACGATCGTCACGAGCGCGACCGGGACGTCGAGCACGGCCGAGGCGAGGCGCGTCAGCCGGTCGAACGCCTCCTCGGGCGGCGTGTCCAGCAGCTGCGCGCGCTCGAGCGCACGCAGGCGCGGCTCGGTCGTCAGCTCGGCCCGTCGGTCGCGCACGTCAGCCCGCCAGCGCGCCCTCGAGCAGCTCGGCAGCCCGTGCGATCGCGTCGGGCAGCCTCTCGGGGTCCTTGCCCCCCGCCCGGGCCATCGTCGGGCGGCCGCCGCCGCCTCCGCCGACGATCGGCGCGATCTCGCGCACGACGTCGCCGGCGCCGATCTTCTCCGCCACGCTCGAGTCGAAGTTGGCGACGAGATGCACCTTGCCGTCCTCGCGGGAGCCCAGCACGACCGCCGCGGGCGACCGCTGCTGCTTCAGCCGGTCGGAGAGATCCAGCAGCGCGTCGGCGTCGAGCCCGTCGACCGCCTGCGCGATCACGTTTACGCCGCCGACGACCTTCACCTCGGTCTCGACGTCTGCCGCCGCGGCCTGGGACGGCTTGCGCTTCGCCTCCTTGCGCGTCCGGGTGAGCTCCTCGCGGAGGTCCGCCGCCTCGCGCGTCGCCGCGTGCAGGAACGCGTACGCCTCGCCCGAGGTGACCGCTTCGATGCGGCGTACGCCCGAGCCGACGGAGCCCTCGCTGAGGATCGCGAAGGCGCCGATCTCGGCCGTCGAGCGCGCGTGCGTGCCGCCGCAGAGCTCGCGCGAGTAGCCGGGAACCTCGACGACCCGGACCTCCTCGCCGTACTTCTCGCCGAAGAGCATCATCGCGCCGAGCTTGCGCGCCTCCTCGATGGGCGTGACGAAGGTCCGTGACCGGCAGGTTCTCGAAGATCTTCTCGTTGACGCGGTGCTCGACCTCGTGGCGCTCTCCTCGGTGAGCGACTGCGGGTGCGTGAAGTCGAAGCGCAGCTTGTCCGGCCGCACGGCTGAGCCCGCCTGGCGCACGTGGTCGCCGAGCACCTCCTGCAGCGCCTTGTGCAGCAGGTGCGTCGCCGTGTGGTTCGCCTGCGTCGGGTGGCGGACGACCCAGGGCACGGTCGCCTTGACGCGGTCGCCGGCCGCGAAGCCCTCGCCGTGGAAGCGCAGCACCTGGTCGTCCTCGAACCGGAAGGCCTCGAGCAGCTCGGCGTTCGCGCCGGTCTCCTCGTGCTCGATCAGCCCGCTGTCGGTCACCTGGCCGCCGCCCTCCGGGTAGAACGGCGACTCGCGCAGCTTGGCGAAGAAGGTGCCGTCCCCGAGCTCTTCGAGGGCGCCGATCTGCGTCAGGACCTCCGTCTTCGAGTAGCCGACGAACTCCGCCCGGAAGCCTGTCGAGGCGCTGAACTCGGCCGCCCGCAGCAGCTCGCTCTTCTCGCCTCCGGCGCGGGAGATCTGGCGGTGCCGCGCCATCTCCTCTCGGTAGCCGTCGACGTCCACGGCCTGTCCGCGCTCCTCCGCCAGCTCGACGGTCAGCTCGATCGGGAAGCCGTACGTGGCCGCGAGCGTGAACGCCGCCTCCCGGGTGATCACATCGCTGCCGGCGAGCGCCTCGAACTCCTTCAGGCCGCGCTCCAGCGTCTCGCGGAAGCGCTCCTCCTCGGCGCGGACGACGCGCTCGATCTCACCGGCGTGCTCCACCACCTCCGGATACCACGGGCCCGACCTGCTCGACGACGATCGCCGGCAGCCGGTAGACGTCGTCGAGCCCGATGCGACGCGCCTGCGTGACGGCGCGGCGGATCAGCCGGCGCAGGATGTAGCCGCGGCCCTCGTTCGACGGCGTCACGCCCTCCGCGATCAGGAACGTCATCCCGCGGCCGTGGTCGGAGATCACGCGGTGCGCCTTCTCCGCCTGCGGCGAGTCGTGGTACGCGACCCCGGACTCGCGCGCGATCCAGTCCATGATCAGCCGGAAGCCGTCCGTGTCGAAGATCGTCTCGACCCCCTGGAGGAGCATCGACGTGCGCTCGAGCCCCATGCCCGTGTCGATGTTCTGCTTCGGCAGCGGCGTCAAGGTGCCGTCGGCGCCGAGGTCGTACTCCATGAAGACGAGGTTCCAGAACTCGATGTAGCGGTCGCAGCGGCCACAGTTCGGCCCGCAGTCGTCCTCGCCGCAGCCGTACTCCTCGCCCCGGTCGTAGTGCAGCTCGGAGCACGGCCCGCACGGGCCCGTCTCGCCGGCCGGGCCCCAGAAGTTGTCGGCGCGCGGGAAGGGGGCGATCCGCTCGCGCGGGATCCCCACGCGCTGCCAGCCCCGCGACGGCGACCTCGTCCTCGCCGAGCCCCAGCTCCGGGTCGCCGGCGAAGACGCTTGCCCAGAGCCGCTCGGGATCGAGGTTCAGGTGCCCGGTGACGAACTCCCACGCGTAGTCGATCGCGCCGTCCTTGAAGTAGTCGCCGAACGAGAAGTTCCCGAGCATCTCGAACATCGAGGCGTGCCGCGCGGTCAGGCCGACCTCGTCGAGGTCCGTGTCCTTGCCGCCCGCGCGCAGGCACTTCTGGACGGTGGTGAAGCGCGGCGCTGGCGGCGTCTTCGCGCCGGAGAAGTACGGCTTCAGCGGCTGCATCCCGGCGGAGATGAAGAGCGTCGACGGATCGTCGGGCGGCGGAATCAGCGAGAAGGACGGAAACCGCCTGTGGCTCCGCTCCTCGAAGAACGAGAGAAAGCCCTCGCGGAGCTCGGCGAGCGTCTGCATGCGCCTAGTGTACGGCGCTCCGTCGGGCGCCCAGTCCGCGCGCTCAGTCCGGGGCTCGGTCTCGTGCCAGCCGCACTGCGACCTGCGGGGAAGCACGGTGTGCGGCCGTCCCGCCGGAGGCGATCCTCACGGCATGAATGTGACGCGGATCGGCCAGGGTTCCCTCGCGCTGATCGCGCTCTACCTCTTCGACGACGCATTCGTACATCGCGAGCCCCACCTCTCCGTCTGGAGTCACCTCACGGGCGGGGTCGTCTCGGTCGCGCTCGTGGTGGCGGCGGCGGCGCTGCTGCCGCGCCTGCGGGCGGGAGCGGCCGCGTCGATCGAGCTCGCATTCGGGATCTTCGGCCTCGGGATCGGGATCGCGGTGCCGGCGCGCCACGCGGTCATCGACAGCCCCTCCGGCGACGACTGGACCGGCTTCCTCGCCGCTGCGGCCGGTGCGACGCTGCTCGTCCTGGGAATTGCAACGCTCTGGCGCACGCGCCGTCCCGGCCCGACGAGACTGCGCCGTTACGCCCGGCGCGCAGGCCTCGGACTCGCGGGCGTGGTCGTGGCCGCGTACGTGGTCGCGCCCGTGACCTTCGCGTTCGCGATCACCCACAAGGCGCGGTCACCCGTGACGGCGAAGGATCTCGGCCGCCCGTACGAGAACGTCTCGTTCCGGACGAGCGACGGCCTGACCCTGCGCGGCTGGTACGTCCCGTCGCGGAACGGCGCGGCGGTGATCGCGTTCCCCGGCCGTTCGCAGCCGGCGGAGCACGCGCGGATGCTCGCGCGGCACGGCTACGGCGTGCTGCTCTTCGACCGGCGCGGCGAGGGCGAGAGCGACGGCGACGCGAACGTGCTCGGCTGGGGCGGCTGGCGCGACGTCGTCGCGGCGGTCGAGTTCCTGGAGCGGCGGCCCGACGTCGAGCGCGGCCGGATCGGCGGCATCGGCCTCTCCGTCGGCGGGGAGCTGATGCTCGAGGCGGCGACGCATACGCGCGGGCTCGCGGCGGTCGTGTCCGAGGGCGCCGGCTTCCGCTCGTACCGCGAGGCGGCCGAGTCGCGATCCGGGACGAAGTGGCTCGAGCTGCCCCTGACGACGGCGATGACCGGCGCGACCGCCGTCTTTGCCGATCGCCTGCCGCCCACGAAGCTCCACACTCTGGTCACGCGGATCGAGCAGCCGGTGTTCTTCGTCTACGCGACGCACGGACAGGGCGGCGAGGACATGAACCCGCAGTACTACGCGCTGGCGAAGGGACCGAAGCAGCTCTGGGAGATCGAGGACGCGACGCACACCGGCGGGATCACCGCGCACCCGGCCCAGTACGAGCGCCGCGTCGTCGGCTTCTTCGACCGCTTCCTCGCAGGCTAGACGAGCTCGTAGACGTGCGCGGGCCGCTCGAAGTCCGGCAGCGTGCGCTCGCCGAGGTCGCGCAGCTCGAGCTCCGTGAGCTCTCCCTCGAGCAGCGCCTCGGTCGCGTGCGAGACGAGGATCTGCCACGGCTCGGCGGCCTGCCACAAGCGAAAGGCATGCAGGCTCGCCGCGCCGTACCCGGGAGCCGTCGCATCGGCGACACGGCCGGAGTGGACCCCGATCGACACGCCGACCCCGTGCTCGACAGCCCAGCTCGCGGAGCGCATCGCGTCGCGGATCACCGCCGCGGCAGCGAGCGCGTCCGACGGACGGTCGAAGGCCGCGAGCCACGTTGTCGCCGGAAGCCTCGACGACTCGGCCGCCGTGCGCCTGCACGGCGCCCTGGGCGAGCTCCTGGTACTGCGTCGTCAGCGCGCGAACGGCCTCGTCGCCGTGCGAACGCAGGACGCCGCGCCAGCCGGCCATGTCGACGAACGCGAGCGTGACGATCGCCGGGCCGGCCGCGCGCGTCGAGTCCCGCCGGCGGCGGGAACTCCGACGGCAGGCCCTCGACCACGAGCTGGAACAGCCGCTGCGGCCGCTCGATGTCCTTCAGCCGGTGCTCGCCGAGATCGCGCAGCTCGATCCCCTGCGGGCCGAGATCCTCGAGCACGCCGGCGGTCGCGTTCGAGAGCAGGATCTGGCCGCCGTGCCCGGCGGCGCAGATGCGCGCCGCCCGGTGCACGCCCGACGCCGACGTAGCTCTCGTCGTGCAGGTACGGCTCGGTCGTGTGCAGACCCATCCGGACGCGGCGCGCCAGCGCTCCCGGACTCGGCGTCCGCGAGCGTGCGCTGCGCGTCGACCGCGGCCGCCACCGCGTCGCCCGCGCGGTCGAAGACGACGAAGAAGCCGTCGCCGGCGGTGTCGATCTCGTGCCCGTCGTGACGTGCGAACGCCTCCCGCAGCAGCCGGCGATGCTCGGCGCGCAGCGGGCCGAACTCCGCCCCCAGCTCGCGCGCGAGCTGGGTCGAGCGCTCGATGTCGGTGAAGAGGAACGTCACCGTTCCTTGCGGGCGTTCGGGCGCGGCCTCCACGTCGAGATCGTCTCAGCGCGATTCCGAGGGCGCAACGCTCGCTCCGGGCACGCTGCCATGCGGTCGAGCCAGTCGGCCAGCTCGTCGCCGAGCACGGGTCCGCGATCGGCGAGGATCGCGTGCGTCGCACCATCGAGCCAGCGCACCTCCGCGCGCGGCAGCGCGGCTTCGAAGCGCGGTACGAGCTCGCGGTTCTGTTCGACCCAGGGGTCGGCGGTGGCGAGCAGGAGCAGCGTCGGCACGCTGGCCATGGCTAGCCCTGGCCAGGCCTCGCTGACATTCGTACGGGCAAGGCCGGCCATGGCGGCGGCCCGCGCCTCCGCCGGCGCGCCCACGAGCCTGCCGCCCACCTCGTGCAGCCCGGGCAGGAAGCAGGAAAGGAGCTCGTCGGACCAGCGTGTCGTCCCCTCGCGTAGGTCGCTTTCGAACGCCTCGCGGCTCGGCCACTCGGACTGGCGCTGGCTAGCCATGGCCAGCCACTCGGCCCAGGGTAGATTGGGATCGACGTCCGGCAGCGCGCCGTAGTCGATGTGTCCGCTGTCGAGCAGGACGAGCGCGGCGACGGGCCGGCGCGCTGCGGCGTGCACGGCGATCGCGCCGCCCCAGGAGTGGCCCATCAGCACCGGCCGCTCCCAGCCGAGCTCGGCGAGGATCCCGTCGACGAGCGCGAGCAGCGGCTCGAGCTCGTACCGCTCGGGCGGCAGGAGCTCCGACCCCCCGAAACCGGGTCCGTCGACCGCGACGACGCGGTAGCCGCGGCCCGCGAGCACCGGCGCGACCTCGCCGATCGTCGCCCCCGACCCGGCCGGCCCGAGAGCATGCCAGAACAGGATCGGGCGCCCGTCCCCCGGCCCCCACTCGCGCAGGGCGAGCCGCGCTCCCTCGATCTCGACCCGGCGCACGACGGCTTCCGTGAACACTGCCTCCTGAGACGACGCGCGGCGGCGAAGGTCAGCCGCGCGCGATCCGCCGGCCGAGCTCGGCCTCGCCCTCGGCGGCGATCTCGTCCCGGATCTTCTCGAGCGAGCGGCGGATCAGCCGCGAGACGTGCATCTGCGAGATCCCCACCTGCTGGGCGATCTGCGACTGCGTCAGACCTTCGAAGAAGCGCAGGTGCAGGATCGTGCGCTCGCGGTCGTCGAGCACGGCGAACCCCGGCGCGAGCACGGCGCGATCCTCGGAGACCTCGTACTGGTGCTCCTCCGTGCCGAGCGACTCGAGCGGGTCGAGATCGTCGCCGTCCTCGTCCGCGCCGCCGCTGCCCTGCGAGAGCGAGAGCGAGGAGTACGCGCGGCCCGACTCGAGCGCCTCGAGCACCTCTTCCTCCTCGACGCCCGCGGCCTTCGCGAGCTCGGGGATCGTCGGCGACCGCGACGAGCTGCACCGTCAGCTGCTCGATCAGCTTCGAGAGCTGGACGTTCAGCTCCTGGAGCCCGCGCGGGACCCGCACCGACCAGCCTCGGTCGCGGAAGTGGCGCTTGATCTCGCCGATGATGTTCGGCGTCGCGTACGTCGTCAGCTCGACGCCGCGGTCGAGGTCGAAGCGGTCGATCGCCTTGATCAGCCCGATCGCCCCGATCTGGACGAGATCCTCGAGCTGCTCGCCTCGGTACGAGTAGCGTCGGGCGAGCGAGCGGACGAGCGACATGTACTGCTCGATCAGCTGCTCGCGCGCGGAGAGGTCTCCGTCCTCGTGGTAGCGGCGGAGGAGCTCGCGGTCGTTCTGCGCCATCAGGCTGCCCCCACCGGCGCGAGCGTCTTCGTCAGCCGCACCCACGCTTCGCCGTCGCGCTCGTCGAGCTCGACGTCGCCCGCCACCGTCTCCAGGACGCGGCGCAGCCCGAGCTCGCCGTCGGCCCCCGGCTCCAGGTCGGCGCGGAGCGAGTGGCTGCCGAACGGCCCGACGACTGTCTCGAGCTGATCGCCGAGCAACCGGATCTCCAGCGTCACCGGCTCCTCGCCGTCACGCCGCTCGAGCAGCGCGTCGAGCGCGACCTGCACGTCGTCGAGGGTCTCGACGGTCAGATTGAGACGGGCCGCCAGGCCGCCGAGTACCAGGTGCGCGACGGCGTGGAACTCCCGGTCGCGAGGGATGGTCAGCCTGACGGCGTCGGTCACCCAGCGGGCTCCCGCCGCAGCTCCTCTTCCAGATCCGCCTCTCGGCGCGCGGCTGCCTCCTTCGCGGCGCCCATTGCCTCGTTCCAGTCGCGCTTGACCTTGAACGAGGCGACGCCGTGCGAGACACCCGCGATGAACCCGGCGATCTTCTGGACGGGGCGGCGGATGGCGTAGCTGACAGTCCGCACCGTGGCGTCGATCTGGTCGACCGCATCCACGGCGCTGTCCGTCACCTGATCCACCTTGTCCAGCTGCAGGTTCACTCGATCCACCGAGCCGCCGACCTTGTTGATCACGGGCAGCAGCTCGCGCTCCGTTCCTCTGATGAACGAGGAGAGGCGCTGGAAGGTTCCGCCCAGACGGAAGAACGCGTAGCCGAGGCCGAGGCCGACCGCCAGCAGGAAGACGGCGAGCGCGACGTAGGCGAAGTCGCTGGGCGTGAAGTCTGCGACGAGCACTTGGCTGCGATCTTAGGCGCCCGCGGCGGTGGACGTGACCACACCGGCCCCGACGACCGCGTCGCCCTCGTAGAGAACGGCTGCCTGTCCCTTCGCCACGCCGTGCGCGGGCCGCTCCAGCCTGAGCCGGAATCCCCGCTCCGTGCGCTCGACCTCGGCCTCCACCGCGGGCGAGCGATAGCGGAGCTTCACGTCGGCGCGAGCGGCGTCGGCATAGAGGCGGCCGCGGGCGGTGACGCTCGTCCGCGCGAGCGACGCCTTCGGGCCGACGACGACGCGGTTCGCGCCGGGCTCGGAGCCGAGGACGTAGAGCGGCTCGGGCGCCGAGACGCCGATCCCGCGGCGCTGACCCGGTGTGAAGCGCCAGAAGCCCTCGTGCTCGCCGAGCCGCGCGCCGTCCTCGCCGACGATCTCGCCGGTGCGCGGCGCCAGCCCGTGCCGCCCGAGAAACGCGCGGTAGTCGTCCCCGGCGAGGAAGCAGGCCTCCTGGCTCTCGGGGCGGCGCACGGCGTCGAGGCCGGCGGCGGCCGCCTCTGCGCGGGTGTCGTCCTTGGACTGTCCGCCGAGCGGGAAGCGGATTCGCTCGAGGAAGCGCGGGTCGAGCGCGCGCGAGCATGTACGTCTGGTCCTTGTCGGGGTCGGCCGCGCGGGCCAGCAGCAGGCGGCCCCGATGCTCGGCGATCCGGGCGTAGTGCCCGGTCGCGAGCGCCGCGGCGCCGGCGCGCTTCGCAAAGGCGAGCAGCTCAGCGAAGCGGAAGCCGCCGTTGCAGCCGATGCACGGGTTGGGCGTCTCGCCGCGCGCGTAGCCGCGCACGAACGGCTCGACGACGGCGCGTCGGAACTCGTCGCGAAGATCGAGCGTCACGTGGGGAAGGCCGAGCTCGTGGCAGGTGCGCCGGGCGGCGAGCACCGCCTCGGGCGAGCAGCAGGCGCGCTCCGCGTCCGGTCCGTCGGGGTCGAGCCAGAGGCGAAGCGTGACGCCGATCGCCTTCGGCCCCGACCGCAGCAGCGCCACGGCGCTGTCGACGCCGCCGCTCATCGCGACGGCCACGCGCTCGGGATCCGGCTCGGCCCGAAAGACGCGACCGAGCGCGTCGGCGAGCGCGTCGACGGCCAGCTCGTCCCCGCCGACAGCGGCCGCCTCGAGCAGCGTCAGGCCTTCGAGCGGGCGCTCGATCCCCGGTGCGTCCGCCGCCACGATGCGATCGCCGTCCACCGTCAGACGCACGAGCGCGAACTCCATCCCGCGCGAGGAGTTTCCGAGCACCTCGACCATCGCCCCAGCGTAGCCGCGACCGCCGCGGGTGCGGGCTCCGCCCGTACACGCTCGCAACCGCGGTCCGAAGAAGCAGAGGCCGCGAAATCTAGGATTTCAATAGCGGCCGAGAAAAACAGCGCCCTGACTCTGCCGATGATCCGCGCCCGTGTGAACCTGGCCAAACCAGGTGGGTGCCGTCAGGGCCGCAGCGCAAGACGCCTTGACCGAATCGGGCTCCCTGTCACGGAGTGTTGGTTCTACATGGATGCGCGGAGCACGAACGGAGTCGGGCGCCGCGTCGCACTCTAGCGCGGTCCGGCCGCGCGGGGATCACCCTTTCCTGGCGTACGCCCACTGGATGCGCTGGACGCCGCGGACCCCCAGCCTGCTCGCGAGCGCGTCGGTGAGGTCGAACTGGCGGCCGGGGACATAGGGCCCGCGGTCGACGACCTGCGTCAGGACGTGCCTGTCGCCGAAGGCGACGTAGATCTTCGCGCCGCACGGGAGCACGGGGTGCGCCACTCCCTCGGTCTCGGCGGTGAGCCGCTGTCCGCACGCCGTGCGCCTGCCGATGGAGGCCGGGCCGCGTGCTCCGGCGAGCGCCGTGTACCACGATCCGGCGGGCTGCGGGAGCTTCGTGGAGGTGTCGGCATGACCGCTCGTCAGCGCGAGCGAGACGACGGCGGCGAGCAGCGCGACGCCCGCCAGCGCGATCTCGCGCTGGGCGAGCCGCGGGGTCACGCAACCCCCTCCAGCTCCAGCAGGTGGCCGAAGGACTCCCGTACGAGGTCGTCGAAGTCGAGCGGGAGCGAGCCGTCGGGCGACGCGTAGTCGCGCAGATAGACGAGAAGGAGCGCGAGCTCTTCCTCCTCCTCCGCCTCGCCGTGGTCGCGCAGCGCCCGCTCCAGCGTCCAGAGGTTCCACTCGCGCGGCACGAGCGGCGGCCGGGGGAGCGCCGGCAGCGGCCGGCTCCGGTTCGAACTCGAACTCGGGCTCGGGCTCGGGCTCGGCGCAAGCTCCGGCGCGGCGGCGAGGGCGACAGGCTCCGGCTCCGGCTCGGTGGCTCGCCGGCTCTGGCTCCGTGGCCGCCGGCTCTGGCTCCGGTTCTGGCTCCGGCTCGGCTCCGGTTCTGGCTCGGGCTCCGCGGAGACGGGCTCAGGCGCGGCTTCGGGCTCGGCGTTCGGCCGCTTCGGGCTCCTCGTCGGAAGCGGCCACGACGACCGGCTCCTCGGTCTCGACGACGTCCACCTCGTCCGGCTCGACCTCGATCACCTCGACGGCCTCGGCCACCTCGGCGACCGGCTCGAGCTCGGACTCCTCCTGCGGCTTCGAGCTCGATCCCCAGGCGCGGGGAACCACGCGCACCTGCTCGGGCCGCTGCGCCTCGACTGCGGGCTCCGGCGGGCTGTACGGCGGCCGCCCGAGCCCGACGGCGGGACCGCGCTCCGTACCAGCGCTCGAACACGGCCACGAGCAGCCACGCACATGCCATCACCGCGACGATCGTCCACCACTCGAGGTGCTGCCAGCCAGCGATCGCCGCGACCGCGACGAGGAACAGCACCTCCGCACCGAAGCGGACCGGCCCGCGGCGCACGACGTGCATCACCCGTCCTCACCGCGGCGCGGCAGCGTGGCATGGCGCGGCCGGACCGGGAACTCCGTCGCAGCTCGGCCTTCTCCGCCGCGCCTCCAGGGCCTGCGGCGCCCGTCCGACTCCACGAGCGGGTCGATGCGGTGCGTGGACCGCCGCGCCTCCGTGACTGGCTCGCCGGGGAACGATTGCACCTCCCACGGATCGGCGCCGTTCCCGGCCGGCTCGTGCGCGTAGATCGGCGCCTCTTCGACGCCGGGCGCAGCCGAGGCCTCGTGCAGCAGCGCCTCCTCGAGCGGCTCCTTCGCGTCGACCGCGGCCTCGTCGACGGGCGCAGCAGCTTCGAGCGGCCGAGGCGCCGGGCGCGTTCGGCGCCGGGCGACGTCGATCGCTCCCTCGTCGGGCTCGTCGTCGGCCACAGGCGCCGGCACAGGCCAGTCGCCGAGCGCCGCGGCGCGCATCTCGGGCGTCGCGATCCAGGTCGGCGCCTCCGGCTCGCGCTGGGCCGGGTAGCCCTGCTCGCCGAAGCGCTGGTCGACCGGATGTCTCGGCGGGATCGACGCCGGCGGGACGTAGTACCGGGGCGGCGAGCCGCTGCCCCAGTGCGGCTCCTCGCGCCACGCCGCCCATTCGAGCAGCGCGACGAGCAGCCAGCCGGCGAGCATGACGAGGACGATGATCATGGTGCCCACCTGGGCGATTCCCAGCAGGACCGCGAGGGCGACCAGGAAGGCCACCTCGAGCGCGAACCGCCATCCGCGACCGTCTGGCATTCGCGGCCTCCCGCGCTAGTCGCCGTCTCGAGAGCGGTCGGCGCCGTCGGCGGAATCCGCGTCCACCTCTGGCTCCTCGCTCTCTTCGGTGCCGTCCGGCTCGGCCTCGGACGACGACCGCCCGGTCGCCTCCGGAGGCGTCGTCAGGGGAGGAGCGGAGACCGGCGGCGGCAGCGGCGCGTCCTCGGCCGGTGCCTCCACGTCCTCTTCCTCCACGTCTTCCTCGAGATCGCTTTGCTGCGACATCGCGCTCGTCGGCCTCGTCCTCGATCGCCTCGACCGGGCGGGGCGGCGACGCGGGCGGCGACTCGGGCTCGCGGCGGCCGCGGCTCGACTCCAGCGAGGCCTCCGCGGCGCGGACGATCGCGCCGCTCACCTCGTGGAGCTGCTCCGCCCCCATGCCGGCTGCGGCCAGCAGCTGCTCCGCGCCCTGCTGGGCGCGGGCCATCACGGCGCCCGCCTGAGCGCGGGCCCACTCGAGCGTCTGCTCGACCTCGGCCCGCGCGGCATTCGTCAGCTCCGTGGCGTTGTGGCGCGATTGCTCGAGCAGCCGCGCGGCGCGGGCCTCGGCCTCGCGCACCTCGCGGGTGGCCTCCTCGTTCGACTGCGCGAGGATCTCGCGCGATTCCTTCTTCGCGGCGGCGAGGATCTCGGCCCGCTGGCGCTCGCTCTCCTCGCGGAAGCGGTTGATCTCCTTCTCCCGCTGCTGCAGCTCGTTCTGGCGGCGGCGCACCTCCTCCTCCGTGCGGCCCAGCTGAGCGGCGGACGCGTTGGCGGCGTCGCGCTCGAGCGCGTCGGCGAACTCCGCGGCGGCGCGGATCAGATGCAACGCGTCCATCCGGACCGCGTGCCCGGTCGGGTCGACCTGGGCGCTCTTCCCCGCCGCCTGGAGCACGCGCAGCTGCGCCTGCAGCTGCAGCGAGTGCCGGCGGAACGCGTCGAAGGCCTCGCGCACCTTCTCCTCGTCGAACCCCCCGTCCGCGAGCCGCGGGATGTCTTCGAGCCGTGGGAGCGAGGTCAGCGCTGGCGGCTGCGGCGAGCGGCCGGGTTCCTGTGTGGACATCTGTTCCTTAGTTCAGGGGCGGGTGACCGGCCCCTGCAGGCCGGTTCCGAAAGTATGCCTTGTCCATCGGCGAACCACAGGCGTTTCCTTAAGAAGCTCTAACTGAATGACCACGCGCTGGCTGGACGTACTGGGCGAGTGCGATGCAAGGACGCAGGGCGTGCCGATAGCAGCGCTATCGGTACAACCGAGGACGCCGCAACGCGCCGACCAGCGCGTTCAGACAGCCCGTGCTTCGTTCTGTTAGAGCTTCCAAGTGCAAGCGGCTACTGCTCGTCCGAGGCGACGACGGCGATCCCGAGCTCGTCGAGCTGCTCCTGCGTCACGGCCGTCGGCGCGCCGGTCATCGGGTCGACGCCGGCCTGGTTCTTCGGGAACGCCAGCGTGTCGCGGATGTACGGCTCGTCGAGCAGCGCCATGCAGAGGCGGTCGATCCCGGATGCGATCCCGCCGTGCGGCGGCGCGCCCATCGAGAGCGCGTCGAGCAGGAGGCCGAACTTCGCCCGCTGCTCCTCCTCCGAGATGTTCAGCAGCCGGAAGACCTTCTGCTGCAGCGCCTGCTCGTGGATCCGGAACGACCCGCCGGCGAGCTCGAGCCCGTTGCCGACGAGGTCGTACGCAATCGCCGTCGCCTTGCCCGGGTCGGTGTCGAGCAGCGCCTCGGCTTCCGGCGATCGGGCGCGTGAACGGATGGTGCACGGCGTCCCAGCGCTCGTCCTCCTCGTCCCACTCGAACATCGGGAAGTCGGTCACCCAGAGGAACCTCCACGCGTCCTCGTCGATCAGCCCGAGCTCGCGGCCCGAGGTGAAGCCGCAGCGCCCCGAGGACGCGGGAGACCATCGCCGGCTCGTCGGCCGCGAACAGGAGTGTCGTGCCCGGGTCGGAGCCGAGCGCCTGCAGCTCTCCCTCGGAGAGGAACTTGGCGATCGGCGAGCGCACCTCGCCGTCCTCGCCGTAGACGAGATACGCGAGGCCCTTCGCGCCCCACTGCTTCGCGATCTCCTCGAGCTTCGCGAGGTCGCCGCGCGAGAGCTCCTGCGGGACGCGCAGGAAGCGGACCGCCGCGGCGCTCGCGAAGACACCGAACTCGGAGCTTCGCGTCGCCTCGGTCGCGTCCTCGATCTCGAGCCCGAAGCGGAGATCCGGCTTGTCGGAGCCGTAGCGGAGCTCGGCCTCGTCCCAGGTGATCCGCGGGAACGGGGTCTCGAGCTCGACGCCGCGGCAGCTCCTTCCAGAGGCGGGCGACGATGCGCTCGATCAGCGCGAACAGGTACTCCTGGTCCGGGAACGCGATCTCGACGTCGAGCTGCGTCAGCTCCTGCAGCCGGTCGGCGCGGAGATCCTCGTCCCGGAAGCAGCGCGCGATCTGGTAGTAGCGCTCGAAGCCGGAGATGACGAGCAGCTGCTTGTAGATCTGCGGGCTCTGCGGGAGCGCGAAGAAGCGGCCCGGCTGCAGGCGCGTCGGCACGAGGAAGTCGCGGGCGCCTTCGGGGGTCGGCTTGCCCATGATCGGCGTCTCGATGTCGACGAAGCCGTCCGCCTCCATCTCCTGCCGGATGATCGAGACCGCCCGTCCGCGCGTCCGGATGTTGCGCTGCATCTTGTCGCGGCGCAGGTCGAGCCAGCGGTACTTGATCCGCAGCCCCTCGTCGACGCCCTCTTCGTCGAGCTGGAACGGCAGCGGCGAGCTCGTCGAGAGGATCCGCAAGGTCGTCGACCTGCACCTCGACCTCGCCGGTCGGCATGTTCGGGTTCACCGTCTCGGGCGACGCGCGTCACGACCTCGCCGCGTCGCCTGGAGGACGAACTCGTTGCGGATCCCGTGCGCGGCCTCGGCCGCTTCGGGGGCGCGCTCCGGGTTGATCACGAGCTGCGCGACGCCGGTCTCGTCGCGGAGGTCGACGAAGACAGGCCGCCGTGGTCGCGGCGGCGCGCGACCCAGCCGGCGAGCGTGACCCGCTCGCCGACGTGCTCCGGACGGAGCGTGCCGCCGCGCTGGTCGCGCCAGCTCATCAGGCGGTGAGCGTAGCGACGAGGTCGTCGAGCGGGACGTCGACATCGGTCTCGCCGGCGCGGCGCAGGCGCGCTCCTTCGCGGCCGACGATCACGGTCGTCCGTGCGCCCGCGCGCCCGGCCTGCGTCAGCTGCCCCTTGACGGATCGGCCGGCGTAGTCGGTGTCGCAGGCGAGTCCCGCGCGGCGGAGCGCGGCCATCGCCGCCAGCGACCCGCTCCCGCGCGGCGCCGTCCTCGAGCACGAAGAAGACGTCGATCCCGTGCGGCTCGGCGCCGATCCCCTCGTTCTCGAGCTGCGAGCATCAGCCGCTCGATCCCGGCGCCGAAGCCGATCCCGGGCGTCGGCGGCCCGCCGATCTCCTCGACGAGCCCGTCGTAGCGCCCGCCGCCGATGATCGAGTCTGCTCACCGTTCGCGTCGCCCGATGAACTCGAAGGTCGTGCGCGTGTAGTAGTCGAGCCCACGCACGAGCGTCGGCATCGATGCGGTACGCGACGCCGTAGGCGTCGAGGTACGCGCGCACCGGCGTCGAAGTGCTCCTCGGCAGTCGTCGCAGAGCGACTCGCCGATCTTCGGTGCGTCCTCGAGCGCCGCCCGCACGCGCGGGTTCTTGACGTCGAACACCTGCAGCGGGCTCGTCGCGCGCTTCTGCCGCGCGTCCTCGTCGAGCACGTCGGCGTGCTCGTCGAGCCACGCGTTCAGGCGCTCGACGTAGGCCGGGCGGCAGTTCGCGTCGCCGATCGAGTTGAGCTGCAGCTCCAGTAGCGTCGTGACGCCGAGCCGGCGCAGGAGCTCGTGGTAGAGCTGGATGATCTCGGCGTCGATCGCCAGGGTCGGCCGAGCCCGATCGCCTCGACCGAGAGCTGGTAGTGCTCGCGGTAGCGCCCGCGTCCCGGCGCGCCGTAGCGGTACATCGGCGCGATCGTGTACGTCTTCACCGGCTGCGGCTCGCGATGCATGCCGTGCTCGATGTAGGCGCGGCGATCGGCGCGGTGCCCTCGGGCCGCAGCGTCAGCGAGCGATCGCTGCGATCGGCGAACGTGTACATCTCCTTCTGGACGACGTCGGAGCCGTCGCCGGACGTGCGCGCGAAGAGCCCGGTGTCCTCGAAGCCGGGCGTCTGGATGCGCCGTAGCCGTAGAGGCGGGAGACCTCGTCCATCGTGCTCACGACGCTGCCACCAGCGGCTGCTCGGACGGCAGGACGTCGTGCGTCCCGCGCGGCGCCTGGAACTTCGTCACCGCTCCGTCACTCGCGTCATGCGCTACGTGGCGGGCGCGCGGAGCTCGGCGAGGAACGGGTTCGTCTCGAGCTCGCGGCCGAGCGTCGTCGCCGGACCGTGCCCCGGGTACGACCACCGTCTCCGGCGGGAAGCGGTCGAGCAGCGCGCGCACCGACTCCAGCAGCGTCTCCCAGTCGCCACCGGTCAGGTCGACCCGCCCGACCGCTCCGGCGAAGAGCAGATCGCCCGAGAAGAGCGACCCGCCGCGAGTGGAACGCGACGTGACCGGACGAATGGCCCGGGACGTCGATCACCTCGAAGGCGATGCCGGCGAGCTCGATCTCGTCGCCGTCCGTCGACGGTGTGCTCCGGGTCGTGCGCGGGCACACGCGCCTGCCGCGGGCGACTCGCGTCGGGTCGCGGAGGACCTCCGACCTCGCCGGCGGGCGCCCACACCTCGGCGCCCGTGCCATCGGCGAGCGCGGCGACGCCGCCGATGTGGTCGACGTCGGTGTGCGTGACGAGGATGCCGGCGGCACGCGCGCCCATCCGCGCGAGCTCGAGGCGCAGCTGGGCCGCGTCGGCGCCCGGGTCGATCACGGCGGCGTCGGCCGCGCCGCGCTCGCGCGCGGACGACGTAGCAGTTCGATTGGAACGGGCCCGAGCACGATAGCTGTCGACGACGAGCGGCACGGGCGATTGAGTCTAGACGGCGGCGGTAGGATCGCCCTCGTGCAGCACTGGGACCTGATGGAGATCGACGCGCCGGACGGCACCCGCGACCCGATCGTCATCCAATCCGGCAACGAGGCGCGCGCGGTGCTGATCGTCCTCAAGCCGGGACAGGCGCTCGGCGAGCACCAGGTGAAGGAGAACGCCTGGGTGACGGTCGTGGAAGGGACCGTCACGATCGACGGCAGGCGGCGATTCGGTCGAGGCAGGCGTCGGGACGCTCGTCCGCTTCGACCCGGACGAACGCCACGCGCTCCGCTCCGACGGCGGCGCGCGCATGGTCCTGCTGCTCGCGCCGTGGCCCGGCGAGGGCCACTACCGCGGCGAGACGCGCGGCCCCTAGCGTCTCTTCGGCTTTGCCTTTGGCTTCGGCTCGGAGCCGCCGCTGCGCCGCAGGTAGGTGCGGTACGCGAGGCGGTCGATCCAGTAGCGTGAACGGACGAAGAACGCGAGCAGCACGAGCGTCTCCAGGACGAGAGGCGCGATGTGCGACTGTGCTCTTGGCGCAAGCAGGAGACGCGACGAACATGAACGGCGCGCATCATGGCGCCGCGGCGGAGAACGCGCTCCCAGGACGGCGGCTGGACGACCCGGCCCTTCCGGCTCCACATGGACTGCTTCGTTGCCTGCGCCTTCGCGGCGGCCTTCGGCTGCCGCTTCGGCTTCGGCTCCTCCAGCTCGTCGGGCTCGACCTCGACCTCCTCGCCTGTCTCCGTCGTCGTACACCTCGACGTACTCGTACTCGTGCCGGAAGTTCTTCTGCGGCGGCGTCGCTGCTTGCGCGTGGGCATGACGCTAGGCCTAGCGCCGCCACGACGAGCGCGTCCGCCCTCACGACCGCCGCGACGACGTCGCCGGCGAGGTGGTAGGCGAGATAACGCCAGTCGGGCGCGTCGAGCAGGACGAGGTCGGCGCGGCAGGCCGGCCGCGATGCGCGCCGCGGCTCGCCGTCGCCCGAGCACGTGCGCCGCGTTGACGGTCATCGGCGCTCAGGGCCTCTGCGGGGCTGAGCTGCAGCTGCGTGCACGCGAGCGAGCAGACGAGCGGCAGGCTCGTCGGTGAACGCGCTGCCCGGGTTGAAGTCGGTCGCGAGCGCGACCGCCGCACCGGCGTCGACCAGCGCGCGCGCCGGGCGGCATCGGCCGATCGAGAAAGAGCGCGCTCGCCGGCAGCAAGCACGCCGACGACGTCGCTCTCGGCGAGCGCGCGCACGCCTGCGGCGCCTGTGGCCTCGAGGTGGTCGACCGAGCGCGCGCGCGAGCTCGACCGCGAGCGGGATCGCGCCGCACTCGGTGAACTGGTCGCCGTGCAGACGCAGCGCGAGCCCGGCGTCGCGGCACGCGCTCGAGGTAGCGGCGCGCCTGCGCGGCGTCGAAGGCGCCGCGCTCGAGGAAGACGTCGGCTGCCTCGGCGATCGTCGCCGCCTCGGGCAGGACCTCGCCGAGCGCGAAGTCGAGGTAGGCGTCGGCGTCGGCGAACTCGGGCGGCACCGAGTGCGCCCCGAGATACGTCGGCGAGCCGCCCGCCTCACGGATCGCGCGCAGGGAGGCGAGCTCCGTCTCCCGGTCGAGGCCGTAGCCGGACTTCCCCTCCCACGTCGTCGTCCCGTGCTTGAGCATCCACGCGGCGTGGCGCCGAACTCTGGCGCGCAGGCCGTCCTCGCCGAGCGTCACGCGTCGCGCGGACGGTCGAGAGGATCCCGCCGCCCGCGGCGTGCAGCTCCTCGTAGCCCGCGCCTGCCGCGCGGAGCGAGAACTCCTCGACGCGGTCGCCGCCCCACGCCGGATGCGTGTGGCAGTCGACGAGGCCCGGGATCGCGCAGAGCCCGCGCCCGTCGAGCTCCTCCACCTCGCCGTCGATCGCCTCGCAGGTCGCGCATGCGCCCGACCGCCTCGATGCGGTCGCCGTCGCAGAGGACGAAGGCGTCCTCGAGCACGTCGACGTCGCCGAGCTGCCGCCCCGCGGAGCGGGCCTGGCCGCGCGGACGGCGTCGCGAGCTGCGCGAGGTCGCGGACGAGCAGGCGCGCCACGGCGACGTCAGTCGCGCCGGCTCGACATCGGCGCGCGCAGACCGTGCTCGCGCGCCGCGCCGGCGGCCTCGTCGTAGCCGGCGTCGAGGTGACGCATGACGCCCATGCCCGGATCGGTCGTGAGCACGCGCTCGAGACGCTCGGCCGCGTCGTCGGTGCCGTCGGCGAGGACGACCATCCCGGCGTGGATCGAGTTGCCGATGCCGACGCCGCCGCCGTGGTGGACGCTGACCCACGTCGCGCCCGCAGCCATGTTGACGAGCGCGTTCAGGATCGGCCAGTCCGCGATCGCGTCGGAGCCGTCGCGCATCGACTCGGTCTCGCGGTACGGCGAGGCGACCGAGCCGGCGTCGAGGTGGTCGCGGCCGATCACCACCGGCGCCCTGACCGCGCCGGTGCGGACCAGCTCGTTGATCGCGAGTCCCGCGCGGGCGCGGTCGCCGTAGCCGAGCCAGCAGATCCGGGCGGGCAGCCCCTGGAACGCCACCCGCTCGGGCGCCAGCTCGAGCCAGCGCTGCAGCAGCTCGTCGCCCGGGAAGAGCTCCTTGAGCGCCTCGTCGATCGCCGCGATGTCGGCCGGGTCGCCGGACAGCGCCGCCCAGCGGAACGGCCCGATGCCGCGACAGAAGAGCGGCCGGATATAGGCCGGGACGAAGCCCGGGTATGAGAAGGCCTCCGCTACGCCAGCTTCACGGGCCTCACCTCTGAGGTTGTTGCCATAGTCGAAGACGTAGCTGCCGGCGCGGACGTACTCGAGCATCGCCTCGACGTGCCGAGCGATCGACTCGCGGGCCCGCCGCAGGTACTCGTCCGGGTCGGAAGCGCGCAGCGATGCGGCTTCCGCGACGTCGAGCCCGACGGGGACGTAGCCGTTGAGCGGATCGTGCGCCGCGGTCTGATCCGTCACCAGGTCGAAAGGTTCTCCCTTTTGTGCCAGTTCCGTGACGATCTCGGCCGCGTTGCCGAGCAGACCGACGGAGAGCGGGCGACGCTCGCGGGCCGCCGCCCGCACCCGCGCCAGCGCATCGTCGAGCGAGTCGGACGCCTCGTCGAGGTACCGCGTCTCGAGGCGGCGCTCGATCCGCGACGGGTCGACCTCGACGCAGAGGATCGCCGCGCCGGCCATCGTCGCCGCCAGCGGCTGGGCGCCGCCCATGCCGCCGAGACCGGCGGTGAGGATCGTCCGCCCGCGCAGGTCGGCCGAGCCGAAGTGCTGCTCGCCGGCGGCGGCGAACGTCTGGTAGGTGCCCTGCAGGATGCCCTGCGTGCCGATGTAGATCCACGAGCCGGCGGTCATCTGGCCGAACATCGTCAGCCCCGCCGCCTCGAGCCGGCGGAACTCGTCCCACGTCGCCCACCGCGGCACGAGCAGCGAGTTCGCGATCAGCACGCGCGGCGCAAACGAGTGCGTCCGGAAGACGGCGACCGGCTTGCCGCTCTGGACGAGCATCGTCTCGTCGTCGCCGAGCTCGAGCAGCGTCCGCACGAGCGCGCGGAGCGCCTCCGGGTTGCGTGCCGCCTTGCCCGAACCGCCGTAGACGATCAGCTCCTCCGGGTGCTCGGCGACCTCCGGATCGAGGTTGTTGAGGAGCATGCGCAGCGGCGCCTCGGTCGCCCACGAGCGTGCATTCAACTCCACGCCCCGCGGTGCGCGGATCGCGGACAGGTCGCCGCAGAGAGCCTCGACTCGCCGCTCGAGCGTCTCCGTCGCGTTCACGGACGCGTCTTCTCCATCGCAGCGCGACGGCGCTCCGCCTCGGCGGCCTGCTCGGCGAGCCGCTGCCGCCACTTCCACCAGCTCCACGAGGTGGCGAGCACGAAGAAGACGCCCGCGAAGAGAAACGCCCTGGCCATGCTCCCGTCCGTCAGCAGCGCGAGGCCGACGATCACCGCCGACAGCACGGCGTAGAGGATCGCCGAGTCGCGGTACGGATGACGCGGCACCCCCTCCACCGCCTCGGTCTCCCAGCGCAGGCGCCTCATTCGAGCTCTCCCGTCTCCGCCTCGACGGCCGCGATCAGCGAGCCGTCGCGGATCGACGCGGCGACCGACTCGATGTCGGACGACAGCGGCCGGTCCTCGCGCAGCCGCGGCGACAGCGAGCGGATGAACGAATGCGTCGCACGCGCCCCTCGGCCCGGCTCGAGCGGCGCGAGGAACTCCACGCCCTGCGCCGCCGCGAGCAGCTCGATCGCGAGCGCGCGCTCCGAGTTCGCCAGCACCTGCCATGCCTTCAGCCCGGCTGCGTTTCCCATCGAGACATGATCCTCCTGCCCGGCACTCGTCGGAATCGAGTCGACGGACGCGGGGTGACAGAGCGACTTGTTCTCGGAGACGAGCGACGCGGCCACGTACTGCGGGATCATGAACCCGGAGTTGAGCCCGCCCTCGACGATCAGGAACGCGGGCAGGCCGTCGGAGAGATTCGGATTGACGAGCCGCTCGACGCGACGCTCCGAGATGCTCGCCAGCTCCGAGACGGCCATCGCCATCGCGTCCAGCGCGAAGGCGAGCGGCTGGCCGTGGAAGTTGCCGTTCGAGACGAGGAATCCGTCGTCGACGAGGACGAGTGGATTGTCCGTGGCCGCGTTCAGCTCCGTCGAGACGGTGTAGTCGACGTAGTCGAGCAGGTCGCGCGAGGCGCCGTGCACCTGCGGCGCGCACCGGAGCGAGTACGCATCCTGAACGCGGTCGCACCAGCGGTGCGCCTCGTTGATGGCCGAGCCTTCGAGCAGCCGGAGCACGTTCGCCGCGGCCGCGGCCTGGCCGCGGAGCGGGCGCAGCGACTGGATCTGAGGGAGGAAGGAGTTGCGCGAGCCCTGCAGCGCCTCGATCGACAGCGCGCAGGCGAGATCGCCCGCCTTCGCCAGCCGCCGCGCCCGCACCAGGCCGAGCGCGCCCGTCGCGGCCATGAACTGCGTCCCGTTGATGAGCGAGAGCCCTTCCTTGGCGACCAGCCGGACGGGCTCGAGGCCGGCCCGCGCCAGGGCCTCGGCGGCCGGCACGCGCACACCGTCGAGCCACGCCTCGCCCTCGCCGACGAGCGGCAGCGCCAGATGCGCGAGCGGCGCGAGGTCGCCTGAAGCGCCGACCGAGCCGCGGCTCGGCACGTACGGGAGCACGCCCCGGTTCAGGCACTCGAGCAGGAGCTCGACGGTCTCGACGCGCGCGCCCGAGTATCCCTTCGCGAGCGCGTTCGCGCGCAGGAGCATGGCGGCACGCACGATCTCCGGTGCATACGGATCTCCGACGCCGCAGGCGTGCGAGCGAAGCAGCCGCAGCTGCAGCTCCTCCGTGAGCTCCTCGGGAATCGACTCCGAGACGAATCTCCCGAAGCCGGTGTTGACCCCGTAGGTGTGCTCCCGCGAGCCGTGGGCCGCGCGCTCGACGAGCTCCCGTGCGCGCCGCATCTTCTCGCGCGCATCGTCGCTGAGCGATGCGTGACCTCCTTCGACCGCGACGTGCCAGACGTCGTCGACGGTGAGGTCCTCGCCGGTCAGCCCGCGCGTGTCGAGCACGCCGAGACTCTAGCTCCGCGCGCGCGGCGGGTCCCAGCCGCGATGATGCGCGCGTGAAGGTCGCGATCATGACCCGGGAGTACCCACCGGAGGTCTACGGGGGCGCGGGCGTGCACGTCGAGTACCTCGCGCGTGAGCTGCGCGCGCTGGCCGAGGTCGACGTGCACTGCTTCGGCGAGGAGCGTCCCGACGCGCGCGCGTTCAAGCCGTGGGACCTGGTCGCGGCCGGCGGGCCCGCGCTGCAGACGATGTCCGTCGATCTCGCGATGGCCGCCGACCTCGACGGCGGCGCAGCTCGTCCACAGCCACACCTGGTACGCGAACTTCGGCGGGCACATCGCGAAGCTGTTGCACCAGGTGCCGCACGTGCTGACGACCCACAGCCTCGAGCCGGGGCGCCCGTGGAAGGCGGAGCAGCTCGGCCCCGGCGGCTACGCGCTCTCGTCCTTCTGCGAGCGGACGGCCATCGAGGCGGCCGACGCGGTGATCGCCGTCTCGAAGGGCATGCGCGAGGACATCCAGGCCGCGTACCCCACAGTCGATCCGGAGCGGATCGAGGTGATCCACAACGGCATCGACCCGGAGCAGTACAGCCCGGACCCGGACACGGAGGTGCTCGACGCGTACGGCGTCGATCGCTCGCGCCCGTTCGTTCTCTTCGTCGGGCGGATCACGCGCCAGAAGGGGATCGTGCACCTGCTCGCCGCGGCTCACGAGTTCGATCCCGCCGCGCAGCTCGTCCTCGCGCGCCGGCGCGCCGGACGAGCCCGAGATCGCGCGCGAGGTGATCGACGGCGTCGAGCTGCTCCGCGCCGTGCGCGACGGCGTGATCTGGATCGAGAAGATGCTCGAGAAGCGCGAGGTGATCCAGCTGCTCACGCACGCGGCCGTGTTCGTCGTCCCGTCGGTCTACGAGCCGATGGGCATCGTCAACCTCGAGGCGATGGCGTGCGAGACGCCGGTCGTCGCGTCGCGGGTCGGCGGCATCCCGGAGGTGGTCGAGGACGGCGTGACGGGCCTGCTCGTGCCCCCCGCCGACCCGCCGGCACTCGCGGCGGCCGTCAACGAGCTCCTGAGGGATCCGGAACGTGGGCGCGAGATGGGCAAGGCCGGCCGGCGGCGCGTCCTCGAGCACTTCACGTGGCGCGCCGTCGCGGAACGCACGCTCGAGCTCTACCGCCGGCTAATCGAGCAGGCGTAGCTCGAGCACCCGTGATGCGTCGAAGCCCGTGATTCGGAGCTGCGCGCCCGCCGCGGCCGCGGCGGCCCCCGCGGGCATCAGACCGACGAGCTCCGTGCCCAGCACCTCCGCTCCGCGCGCCGTCGCCTCCGACTCGATCCGCGCGACGATCTCGTGCAGCGCCGCGGCCTCCCAGTCCTCGACGTTCATGCTCACCTGGACGACGCCGGCGCGCGGCAGCTCGAGCCCGAGCGCGCGCAGTCCGGGATAGCCGCCGTCACGCTCGCGCACGACCGACGCGATCTCACGTGCGACGTCGACCGTGCCGCGCAGGTTGACGTTGAACGCGATCAGCGGCCGCCGCGCGCCGACGATCACGCCGCCGGCTGACTCGTCGAGCCGGCTCGGCCCGAAGTCGGGAGTCAGCTCACCGGCGTCGATCCGCCGCTGCAGCTCGTCGGGTCCTCCCCGGCGGAAGAACGCCGGTCCCCGTCCGGGCGCGAGCGCGCCGTAGAGGAAGACAGGCAGGCCGAGCTCGTCTCCGATCCGCTCGCCGAGCCGCCGCGCGGCGTCGACCGCACGCGGCATGTCGTCCTGCCGGAGCGGCACGACCGGCACGACGTCGGCCGCGCCGATCCGGGGATGAGCGCCCTCGTGCCGGCGCAGGTCGATCCGCTCGCGGGCGACTGCGATGCCCGCCAGGAGCGCCGCCTCCAGCTCGCTCGCGGTGCCGACGAGCGTGAACACCGAACGGTTGTGGTCGGAGTCGGAGTGCACGTCGAGGAGCTTCGCGTGCGCCCGCAGCGACTCGCCGAGTCGGTCGATCGTCTCGCCGTTCCGCCCTTCCGAGAAGTTGGGCACCGACTCGAGGGGCAGCTCCACGCGCGTACTCTACGAAGCCGTGAAGGCCTACTACGACGCCCGCGCACCCGAGTACGACGACTGGTGGAGGGGCACCGGGCTGTTCGTGGAGCGCGACCGGCCCGGCTGGGAGGAAGAGGTCGGCCGGCTGATCGAGGTCGTCGATGCTCTGCCGCCTATGGACACGCTCGACGTCGCCTGCGGCACCGGCTTTCTCACCCGGCATCTACGCGGACGGGTCGTCGGCCTCGACCAGAGCGCGCGCATGCTCGAGGAGGCCCGGCGTCAGGCGCCCGGCGCAGAGCTCGTCCAGGGCGACGCGCTCGAGCTGCCGTTCCCGGACGGTTCGTTCGACCGAATCTTTACCGGCCACTTCTACGGCCACCTCGACCCGGAGCAGCGCGAGCAGTTTCTGCGCGAGGCTCGGCGAATCGCGCCGGAGCTCATCGTGGCCGACTCGGCGCTGCGGGACGACAACTTCGCGGAGGAGATCCAGACGCGCGTCCTCAACGACGGCTCCCGGTGGTCGGTGCTGAAGCGGCGCTTCGAGCCCGAAGGGCTACTCGCCGAGCTGGAGGGCGGCGAGGTTCTGCACGCGGGCCGCTGGTTCGTCGTCGTGCGCGCGTGAAGCAGTTGGCCCTGGTGGCCGCCGTCCTGCTCGCCGGGTGCGGTTCCGGCACGAACGAGTCGTGGGCGCCGCCGCAGAGCTTGCGGCTCGGCTGGCGCGAGCCGCCCTGCGCGCGCGTCCGGATCGAGATCGCGCGACTCACCGTCGAGCGGACGCGGTGGCGGGTCGATGCCAAGGTCTTCAACGACGGCCGGGCGCTGTCGATCGGAAAGCCGCACGCGGCGACCGGCACGTATTTCGGCATCGCGCGCGGAGACCGGCTGACCGAGGTGGCCCTGCGCACGGCGGTGCTCGCCGACCGGTTCACGCCCCGGCTGCCCCGCCGGCTCGAGGGCGGCGCCTCGTGGTCCGGAACCTACTCGGGGCCGGGACGGCTCCCGTCCGGCGTCCCGCTGCGGCTCGTCTTCGGGCGCTTCTCGCGGGGCGACGACGCGACCGCGTTCGTCTGCATCAGCACCCACCAGGTCGAGCTGTGAGCCGGCGAGGATCGTCGTACCGTTCGCTCCGATCGCTGCAGCGCGACAACGCCGCGTGCCGCGCCTGTGCGGAGGCGGGGTACCCGATCGAGTCGCTGCCGGTGCTCGAGGGGCACCCGCACCAACGGGCGTACATTCTCGGGCAGGCGCCCGGCGTTCTCGAGGCCGAGGAGGGCCGTCCGTGGCGCGGCCGCGCGGGGCAGACGCTGCGACGCTGGCTGGAGATGGACGAGGAGCGGTTCTACGCCACGTTCTATTGCGCGTCCGTGACGCGGTGCTACCCGGGCAGGGCGCCGTCGGGGCGGGGCGACCGTCCGCCGACGCAGGCGGAGCAGGCGCTCTGCTCGTTCTGGCAGGACTGGGAGCTGCGGCTGCTGCGACCGGAGTTGATCCTCGTCGTCGGGGGCCTCGCTGCGCGGCGACTGCTCGGGCCGGCGAGCGTCACGGAGCTCGTGGGCGGGAGCTACGACCTTCGCGGCGCGACGGCGATCCCGCTGCCGCACCCGTCGGGCGCGAGCGGCTGGCTGAACGACGCCGCGAACCGGACGCGCCTCGACGGCGCGCTCGCTCTCGTGCGCGACGAGCTCGCTCGGATCGGCCTCGCCGGGTGACGCTGCTCTCTCTTGGCGCGCGCACGCGCGTGCTGCCTCTCATCTCGCCGCGCGCGCACGCGCGCGCGGCGGTCCCGTCCCTAACCCCCACCCACCCGGGGAAGAACAAGGTGGAAGTCCGCGTTCAGCGTAGGCGCCGGCGACGCACGCAACTGCAACGTTTGCGCACCAATTTCGGCGCCGCGGTGACGTGAGCCGTCCCGGCTAGATTGCGCTGATGGAGACGAGCGTCCCGTATCGCCGAACCTTCAAGCGGCTGCTGCAGTTCCTGCGACCGTATCGCTGGTCGGTGCTCGTCTCGATCGTGCTGGCGATCGGCTCGCAGGCGGCGGCACTCGTCGCTTGCCTGGCTGCCCGGCAACGTCGTCAACGCGATCAGCAACGACGAGGAGAGCCGCCTGCCGTGGCTCGTCGCGATCGTGCTCGTGGTCGGCTTCGCCCGCGCCCTGATGATGGCCGGCCGGCGGCTGATCGCCGGCAGGCAGGCGCTCGGCGTCGAGCTCGACATGCGCACGGCGCTCTACTCGAAGCTCGTCCGCCTCTCCTTCGGCTACTACGACCGCCACCAGACCGGGCAGCTGATGTCGAGGGCGACCGTCGACCTCCAGGGCGTCCGCTTCTTCCTCGGCTACGGGCTGATCTTCTTCTTCCAGCACATCTTCACGATCATCGGCGTCGGGATCCTCATCTTCTTCATCTCGTGGCCGCTGGCGCTGATCACGCTCGCGATCACACCCGCACTGATCGTCGTCGCGTACCGCTACAGCCACGTCTCGCACCCCCTGCTCCGCGACGTGCAGCAGCGGATGGCGGACGTCGCGACCGTCGCCGAGGAGAACATCGTCGGCGTCCACGTCGTCAAGTCGTTCGCGCAGGAGCAGGCCGAGCAGGACAAGTTCGAGACCCGCTCGGAGGCCGTCTTCTCCCAGAGCGTGAAGGCGAACCGCCAGCGCGCCTTCTACGTGCCCGTGCTGTCGTTCCTGCCCCTGCTCGCGCAGGCGGCCGTGCTGCTCGTCGGCGGCACGATGGTCGCGGACGGGTCGCTGGCGCTCGACGACTTCGTCCGCTTCAACCTCTACCTCGGCATGCTCGTGATGCCGCTGCGGATGCTCGGCATGTGGATCGGACAGGCGCAGCGGGCGACGGCGTCCGGGGAGCGGATCTTCCAGGTGATGGACGAGCCGGAGGAGATCCAGGACGCGCCGGAGGCGCAGCCGCTTGCGCCCGGCCCCGGCGTCGTTCGCTTCGAGGACGTCACCTTCGGCTACGACCCGGAGCGCCCCGTGCTCCACGACGTCGAGCTCGACCTGGACGCGGGCCGCATCGTCGCGCTGATCGGCCACACCGGCTCCGGCAAGACGACGCTCGCCTCGCTCGTCCCCCGCTTCTACGACGTCCAGCAGGGGCGCCTGACGATCGACGGCGCCGACGTCCGCACGGTGACGGTCGCCTCGCTCCGCTCTCAGATCGGGATCATCACGCAGGATCCGTTCCTCTTCTCCGCAACCGTCCGCGAGAACATCGCGTTCGGCCGCCCCGACGCGGCGGACGACGACGTCGAGCGCGCGGCGCGCCACGCCCAGGCGCACGAGTTCATCGTCGGGCTGCCGGACGGCTACGACACGGTGATCGGCGAGCGCGGGATCACCCTCTCCGGCGGCCAGCGCCAGCGGATCGCGATCGCCCGCGCGCTCTCGATCGACCCGCGGATCCTGATCCTCGACGACGCGACCGCCTCAGTGGACGCGACGACCGAGGCGAAGATCCGCGACGGCCTGCGCGAGGCGATGAAGGGCCGGACGACGATCATCATCGCCCACCGGCTCTCGACGATCGCGCTCGCGGACGAGATCGTCGTGCTCGAGCAGGGCCGCGTCGCGGCGCGCGGCACGCACGACGACCTGATCGGGACGAGCGAGGTCTACCGCGAGATCCACGACCACGGGCTGCTCGAGCGCGTGATCGCCGAGCAGGAGGTCGCATGAGGGTCTGGCAGCCGGGCAGCCACCTGAGCCAGACGCGCGGCGCCAAGGTCGAGGACTGGTCCTGGGCGCAGACGAAGCGCCGGCTGCGGACGCTCTACCGGCTGGCGCGCCCGTACAAGGGCCGCGTTGCGCTGACGATCGTCGCGCTCCTCGGCGCGACGCTCGCCGCCCTGGCCCCGCCGTATCTTCTCGGTCGCGCAATCGACGAGGTCAGCACCGGCAGCACATCCGACCTCGGCCTGATCGTGGTCGCGTTCCTCGGAGCAGGCGTCGTCGGAATCGCGTTCTCGTACGCGCAGACGTACTTCACCGGCTGGACCGGCGAGCGGATGCTCGCGGACCTCCGCAACCACCTCTTCCGCCACCTGCAGCGGCTGTCGCTCGGCTTCTTCGAGCGGAACCGCGCCGGCGTGATCATCAGCCGCCTCACGAACGACGTCGAGGCCCTCGACCAGCTGGTCACCGACGGCGTCACGAGCCTCGTCCAGAACACGCTGATGCTGGTCGGCACCGCCGTCGTCCTCTTCCTCCTCGACTGGCGTCTCGCCCTCGCGACGCTCGCCGTGATGCCGCTGATGACCGCGGCGACTGCGATCTTCCGGAAGCGCTCCGGCCGCGCCTACCGCGAGGTCCGCGAGTCCCTCGGGCACGTGACCGCGACGCTCGCCGAGGACATCGCCGGCATGAGGATCGTCCAGGCGTTCACACGCGAGCAGGCCGCCGAGCGGAAGTTCCGCGAGGTCAGCGACACGTACCGCCGCGCCAACCACCAGACCGTCGTCCTGAACGGGCTCTACTTCCCGTTCGTCGACCTGCTCTCCGCCGTCGCGACCGCGGTCGTGCTCGGCTACGGCGGCTGGCTCGTCTTCCAGGCCAACATGACGATCGGCGTGCTCGTCGCGTTCCTCGGCTACCTCGCCAACTTCTTCGACCCCGTCCAGCAGCTCTCGCAGCTCTACAACACGTTCCTCGCCGCGGTCGCCGCGCTGGACAAGATCCAGGACGTCCTCGACGAGGAGCCGCAGATCAATGACCGCGACGGCGCGCTCGACCTGGACGGCGTCGCCGGGGACGTCGGCTTCGAGGAGGTGCGTTTCGGCTACGGCGACGGGCCGGAGGTGCTGCACGGGATCTCGCTCGGCGTCCCGGCCGGAACGACGGTCGCGCTCGTCGGCCACACCGGCGCCGGCAAGTCGACGATCGCGAAGCTGATCGCCCGCTTCTACGACCCGCGCGAGGGACGGATCACGATCGACGGGCACGACCTCCGTGACGTGCGCCAGGAGTCGCTCCGGCGCCAGCTGGGCATCGTCCCGCAGGAGGGCTTTCTCTTCGCCGGGACGGTGAGCGAGAACATCGCCTTCGGCCGCCCGGACGCGACGCAGGAGGAGATCGTCGCCGCCGCGCAGACGGTGGGCGCACACGACTTCATCCTGGGGCTCGAGGACGGCTACGAGACGAACCTCCAGGAGCGTGGCACGCGGCTCTCGCTCGGCCAGCGCCAGCTCGTCGCGTTCGCACGGGCGCTGCTCGCCGACCCGCGCATCCTGATCCTCGACGAGGCGACGTCGTCGGTCGACATCGGCACGGAGCGGAGGATCGAGTCCGCGCTGCGGCGCCTGCTTGCCGGCCGGACCGCGTTCATCATCGCGCACCGCCTCTCGACGATCCGGGACGCGGATCTGATCGTCGTGCTGGAGCACGGGTCGATCGTCGAGCAGGGCACACACGACGAGCTGCTCGCGAACCAGGGCCTGTACACGTCGCTGTACGGCGACTGGGCCGCCGACGTGGCGTAGGACACGGGAAGGAGCAGGCCCCCACCGGGGGGTTCGCCTTTCCGTACCCCAAGAGGCCGACTGGCTCACTGTTCGCGGGGGCCGCCGGCTGGGACTCTGAGCAGGTGTCCCCCACCCCCTGCCCGAGGAGTCCCACAATGCAGTCAGTCGCAGTCCAGGAGAACACCTGGGAGGCCGTCCCGAGCCCGCCGGTCGTGCAGGCCACGGACCTCCGCCGCCGCTACGGCGACGGCGAGACGGCGGTCGACGCTCTCCGCGGCGTCTCCGTCGACGTCCCGAGCGGCCAGCTCACAGCTGTCATGGGCCCCTCGGGGTCCGGCAAGTCGACGCTGATGCACATCCTCGCCGGCCTCGACCGGCCGAGCGCGGGCGACGTCTGGATCGCCGGCACGTCGATCGGCGAGCTGAACGACACGCAGCTGACGAAGCTGCGGCGCGAGCACATCGGCTTCATCTTCCAGTTCTTCAACCTGCTCCCGATGCTCACCGCACGGGAGAACATCGTCCTGCCGCTCTCCCTCGCCGGCGAGAAGCCCGATTCCGACTGGATCGCCGAGCTGACCTCGAAGGTCGGCCTGCGGGACCGGCTCACGCACCGCCCGTCGGAGCTCTCCGGCGGCCAGCAGCAGCGCGTCGCAATCGCCCGGGCGCTCGTCTCGAAGCCGACGGTCATGTTCGCCGACGAGCCCACCGGCAACCTCGACTCGCGCACGAGCGGCGAGATCCTCGACCTGCTCCGCGACTCCGTCTCGAGCTACGGCCAGACGACCGTCATGGTCACGCACGACGCACATGCCGCCGCGATCGCCGATCGCATCCTGTTCCTCGCCGACGGGCTGATCGTCAAGGACCTCGGCCCCTCCTCGGCGCACGAGATCCTCGAGACGCTCGAGGAAGTGACCGTTCGATGATCCGCGTTGCGATCAAAGGGCTGCTCGGACGCAAGCTCCGCGCCGCCCTGACCGCGTTCGCGATCGTCCTCGGCGTCGCGATGATCAGCGGCAGCCTCGTCCTCACCGACACCGTCGGCAAGAGCTTCGACGGCGTCTACAGCCAGTCGTACAAGGAAGCCGACGCGGTCGTCAGCCCGAAGGAGGCCATCTCGACCGGAGACGGCGACAACCAGGCTCCGTCCTTCTCCGCCGACGCACTCGCGAAGGCGAAGACCATCCCGGGCGTCCAGGAAGCCCAGGGCTCGATCGAGGACGAGGCGCGCCTCGTCAAGCCGAACGGCCGGGCGATCGGCGGTCCCGGCTCGGGTATCGCCGTCGGCCTCGACGGCTCCGGAGACCCGACGCTGAACCCGATCAAGCTCGACAGCGGGCAGTGGCCCCGCGGCGACCGTCAGATCGCGATCGACAAGGCCGTCGCGAAGGAACAGCACTTCGAGGTCGGCGACACCGTCGGCGCCTTCGGCGACGGCCCCGTGCAGAAGTACACGGTCGCGGGCATCGTCCGCTTCGGAGACGTCGACACGATCGCCGGCTCGACCATCGTCGTCTTCGACGTGCCGACCGCCCAGCGGCTGTTCGACAAGCAGGGCAAGCTCGACCTGATCCGCCTGAAGGCCGAGCCGGGCGTCTCCGACGAGCAGCTCGTCAAGAGCATCGCCCCGCTCCTGCCGGAGACCGCCCAGGTGAAGACCGGCAAGGCCCAGGCGGCCTCCGACAGCAAGGACACCCAGAAGGGCCTGTCGTCGTTCAAGTGGTTCCTGCTCGCGTTCGGCGGCATCGCGCTGATCGTCGGCAGCTCCGTGATCGCGAACACGCTCTCGATCACCGTCGCCCAGCGGATCCGCGAGCTGGCGACCCTGCGCACACTCGGCGCCTCACGCCGGCAGGTGCTCAGGTCGGTCGTGCTCGAGGCGGTCGTCGTCGGCCTGATCGGATCGATCGTCGGGCTCTTCGTCGGGCTCGGGATCGCCAAGGGCCTGTTCGTGATCCTCGGCGCCACCGGCGTCGAGCTCCCGAAGCAGGGCCTGGTCTTCGAGACCCGCACGGTGGTCGTCAGCATCGCCGTCGGCACGCTGATCGCGCTCTTCGCGAGCCTCCGGCCTGCGATCCGCGCGACGCGCATCCAGCCGATCGCCGCAGTCCGCGAGGGCGCCGAGCTGCCGCCGTCCCGGTTCCACCGCACCGTCACCCTGCGGGCCTCGCTCTTCCTGGCCGCCGGCTTCGGGCTCCTGCTCTACGGGACCACGGCGGGCGGGCTGTCGACCAAGGCGCTCCTCGCGGCGCTGGGCGTCGGCGTCCTGCTGTTCTTCCGCGGCGTCTCGATGATCGCCCCGAAGCTGATCCGCCCGCTGGCGTCCGCGCTGGGAGCCCCCGGCGCCCGCTTCGGCGGCTCGGCCGGGTCGCTCGCCCGCCAGAACGCGATGCGGAACCCGTCCCGCACGGCCTCCACTGCAGGCGCGCTGATGATCGGCCTCTCGCTGATCACGTTCGTCGCCGTGCTCGGCCAGGGCGTCAAGACCTCGTTCGGCGGAGCGGTCGACGAGCTGTTCGTCGCCGACTACTCGCTGACCGCGGGGGACGCTCCGCTCTCGAGCAAGGCCGCCGCGGCGGCCGCGAAGGTCGACGGCGTCGAGGTCGTCTCGGAGATCCGCGACGGCTCCGGCACGCTCAACGGCAAGTCGATCACGGTCAACGGCGTCGACGAGAACCTGCAGAAGGTCGTCGCCATGAAGTGGTCTGCGGGCTCCGGCAACGTGCCGGCGCAGCTCGGGTCCGACGGCGCGTTCGTCAAGAAGCGGTACGCCGAGAAGCACGAGCTCGCGGTCGGGTCTCCCCTGACCGTGAAGACCCCGACGGGCGCCGTCCTACGGCTCCACCTGGTCGGGATCTTCGACGAGCCGAAGGGCGGCTCGCCGTTCGGGGACGTCTCGATCTCGAAGCAGACGTTCGACAAGTCGTTCGCGACGCACGACAACTTCTTCACGCTGCTGAACGTGAAGGGCGACGCGTCTGCGGACACGACCACGCGGATCGAGAACGGCCTCAAGGCCTTCCCGGACGCCCAGGTCGAGACGGCCCAGCAGTTCAAGGACGGCCAGATCGCCCAGCTGAACTCGGCGCTCAACATCGTCTACGCCCTGCTCGGGCTGTCCGTGATCGTGAGCCTCTTCGGCATCGTCAACACGCTCGTGCTCTCGGTCTTCGAGCGGACGCGCGAGCTGGGGATGCTGCGGGCGATCGGCATGACCCGCCGGCAGGTGCGCCGGATGATCCGGCACGAGAGCATCGTCACCGCGCTGATCGGAGCCACGTTCGGGATCGCCGTCGGCATGTTCCTCGCCGGCATCGTCACGCACGCGCTGTCCGACCAGGGCATCGTGTTCGCCGTTCCGTACAGGTCGCTCGGCATCTTCGTCGGGATCGCGATCCTCGCGGGCGTCGTCGCCGCGATTCTCCCCGCGAGGCGCGCCGCCCGGCTGAACGTGCTCAACGCGCTCCAGTACGAATAGCCCGACTGCCATCTGGGTGGGCCTGCGCCGCGGGCCCACCCACTGTCCCCGCGTCGACTCGGATCGCTTAGTCTTCCCGCATGAGCGTAGGCGACGTCCTCAACGAGGCACTCGACCTCTACCAGCGGTTCTTCTGGCGCTTCGTCGCGACTGCGGCCGTCGTCTTCGTCGTGCTCGACCTGATCACGGCGCTCGGCGCCTCGGCTGACTCCGACGCCGGGCGCGTGCTGTGGGCGCTGATCGGCGTCGTGCTCTCGATCGTCGGCACCTTCTGGGTGCAGGGCGCGCTCACCGAGGCGGTCAACGACGTCCGCGACGGGCGGATCGACACGACGATCGGCGAGCTCTACTCGCGCACGCGTCCCCGGCTCCCCGCCCTGATCGTCGCCGGCATCCTCGCGTCGATCGGAATCGGGATCGGGCTGATCCTGTTCATCGTTCCGGGCCTCTACCTCCTGACGCGCTGGGCGCTGATCACGCCGTCGATCGTCCTCGAGAAGCGCAGCGCCGGGGAGTCGTTCACGCGCTCGAGCGAGCTGACCGCGGGGCACCGCTGGAAGGTGCTCGGCGTGATCGCCGTCTCGCTCCTCATCTATCTGATCGGCGGCGCCATCGTCGGCGGCATCCTCCGGGCCATCCTGCCCGACTTCCTCGGCGCGTGGCTCGGCAGCCTGATCGTCCACTGCCTCGCCGTGCCGTTCCTGGCGCTCGCCTGGACCGTCATGTACTTCCGTCTCGCGCAGCCCGCGACCGCCGCAGAGCCGGCCGTCGAGCCGCTGACCCAGTGACCGAGCTCGATCCGGAGACCCGGGATCGAATCGACGATCCGGTCTCCGAAGAGGCCGAGCGGGAGACCCGCCTCACGCCTGCCCAGGCGGTCGAGTCGATGCGCATCCGCGTGCCCGAGCGCGGAAACCGCAAGCTCCGGCAGCTGATCGAGCGCGTCAACGCCGACAAGCAGCTCAAGGGCTGGTGGCACGTCTCGAACGTCAACGCCGTCGCACGCATGGAGATCAACGACCACTCCTGGGTGCACATCCAGATCGTCACGAACATCGCGCTGAAGCTGCTGCGCCAGCTGACGAAGCACGGCGTCGAGCCCGCGGTCGTCCACGACTACGGCTACTCGCAGGACGACGCCGAGGTGGTCGTCGTGCTGACCGCGCTCACGCACTGCGTCGGCATGTCGGTGCACAGGCACGGGCACGAGGACTTCTCGCTCTTCCTCGCCGAGCCCAAGCTGCGCGAGCTGCTCGAGGGCCTGTACCAGGAGCCGGACCTGACGGTGATCGTCTCGGAGGTGCTGCAGGGGATCATCAGCCATCGCGCCGACGGCGAGCCGCTCGCGCTCGAGGCCGGCATCCTCCGCGTCGCCGACGCGCTCGACATGGCGAAGGGCCGCTCGCGGATCCCCTTCGAGCACGGGAAGATCGGCATCCACTCGCTCTCGGCGGCCGCGATCGAGGAGGTCTCGATCACCGACGGCGACACGCGGCCGATCAAGATCGAGATCACGATGAACAACTCGTCGGGCATCTACCAGGTCGACGGCCTGCTGAAGGCGAAGCTGCAGGGCTCGGGCCTGGAGCCCTACGTGGAGGTCGAAGCGCACATCGACACGGAGGCCGAAAAGCGCCTTGTGCCGCTCTACAGGCTCGAAATCTGAGCGCTACACTTACGCCCTGATCACCCGGTGCGGGATCGTCTAATGGTAGGACGCCTGACTCTGGATCAGGTAGTCTAGGTTCGAGTCCTAGTCCCGCAGCCTTTAAAAGCCCCGCTCAGGCGGGGTTTTTGTTCTCAGAACGGGCGACAAGGAACATGCGACGGCGCCGTTAGTGCCCGATGGTGCCCAATCACAAGAGGTTCGCCACCGTCGCTAGCACGATCCCGATCACGATGTAGACAAGGCCGACAAGTCGGTAACGGATCTTCGCGTCCGCGACCTCCGTCCTCAAGTCCTCGAGCGCCGTTCGCCGGGGTTGGTGTCGCAGCATGCGCCGGTCGTGCGGCGGCGTCGGGAGCGTGGCCGGGCGAGCGGGGTGCCCAATGCCTGGCGGTCGTCGACGTGCTGGGCGGACCCCTCCGTGTGGGCGCAGCATGGGCATGCGAACAGATGGGGGCGCCGGCGTCGATCGCGACCGAATACAACGAGAACGGCATCCACTTGGTGCGCGCGAACAACGATCGGGCGGCCGGGTACATGCGGCTGCTCGAACTCCTGCACGTCGACCCCCTCCGTGTGCCGCCGTCGTGGGCGCGGGTGCGTGACGGGGTTGAGGGTGCGCCCAGGTTGTTCGTGTCGCGCCACTGCAAGCAGCTCATCGCGCAGCTGAAGTCGGCGCCAATCGCGGTAGACGGCGCGGACGCCGGCGAGTGTGTCGACCCGCAATGGGAGTCGGCGCACGGGCATGCGGTGGCGTCGGCGAGGTATGGGGCGATGTCGCGGCCTTCGCCGAGCCCGAGACCGGTCGAGGAGCCGGAGGATTGGGCAGGGTTCCGAATGAGCGAACTGTTGAGGAGGTACGAGTCGCGCGAGGACGTGCCCTTCGACCGCTCGAGGTACATCTGGTGATCACTCTGGGGCTGCTTCGCGAAAACTGCCCTGCATGGTCAGCCGAGCTGCTTGGGAACGACGTACGCGGCGAGCACGGCGTCGGCCGCGGACAGCTGGGTCCAGGTTGCGTTCGGAATAGTCAGCGTCGCAAGCGCCGCCGTCGGGAACTTCGCCTCGAGCCGTTCCAGCTCGGCACCGGCGGAGCCGAGGAGCAGGGCGAGATCCTGGAGGCCGGGGTTGTGCCCGATCAGCATCAGCGAGGCGACCGGCTCGGGCACGGCGCGGATCCGCTCGAGTAGCCTGTCGGCGCCGGCGGCGTACAGCCCCCTCTCCAGCATCACCGTCGACGTGGTGCCGAGTGCGGGCCGGATCAGCTTGAGCGTCTCGCGTGTGCGCTTGGCGGAGGAGCAGAGGAGAAGTTCAGGCTCGATTCCGAGCTGGACGAGGTGCTTGGCGATCCGCTTCCCGTCCCGGCGACCCCTCGCCGCTAGCGGCCGCTGATAGTCGGGAAGGGTTGGATCAGCCCAGCTGGATTTTGCGTGCCGTAGGAGGTAGAGGGTATGCATTGCGCGGCTCGGTCGGCACCTCGCGGGTTAGCGGCGTACCGGCCACAGGGGTCGTAGCCGTGGGCGTATGTATGGACGGATACCTGCGGCTCCTCATTCTCCCGTAACAACACTGACACGTCTGACGATCGAGCAGCGACGCCGTACCGCGCGTTCGTTGAGGCAGCTCGGTAGTTCGGGAGCAGTTAGCGGGGGCTGCGCGAGATACGAGGCGCGTCTGCGCTTTCGCTCAGATAAGGACGCCCGATCAAGGCCGACAAGGGCGCGTCAGTTGGGCTAACTGAGCGTCAAGTCGGCTCCTTGCCGCTTGGTCGTGGCGTTTCCGGCTGCCCGAGTATCCGCCGTCTACCGGTCGGTCGACCACAGGCCGAGATTCCGCCGCAGGGGTCGCTAACCAGGAGAGAGAGAGAGAGAGAGAGAGAGAGACAGTCGTCGACCAGCTTCACGTCAGGCCCGTTGAACACTACGTTCCTGCGTCGCAGCATCGGTTCAAGAATGCTGCGCCGAAGACCGCAAAATCGCGGCGGCGCCGGGCGCTTTGCGGCCGTAGTTGCTCGCGCATCGGTACCGATGGCGCCTGTGTCACGTCGGGAAGAGTAAGTGAGTAGTGGGGCGGGAGTGTCTTCCAGCACTCCACTCGGGTGACTGTGAGACTCGGCGGGTCGGTCCGTCTGCGGCCGTTGCCAGCCTGGTTGTCGTCGTGCCGCGTGTGACTCATCGGGTGACTGGCCGCCCTGTGCGTGCCTTCGGAATGATCTGTCCGCGTGTGCGCGGCGGCGCCGGTCTGGCGCCCGCTGCTGGCTTGATCAGGAGCTCCATGGTAAGGAGGGGGGTCGACGGTTCGAGTCCGTCAGAGGGCTCACGAGAAAGGCCCGCAAATGCGGGCCTTTCTCGTGCTTGCCTCTGGTGGCGCTTTAGAAAGTCGCTGGAAACGGCTTCTTTATCATGCTTAAAAGTCGACCCGCAAGATTCGGCCTTCGGTCCCAACCAGCCAGGCGGTCTGCGGGCTTCCGAACGCGACCCCCCAGTAGCCGGTCACACCAGGCAACGTGAACCACGAGCCGCCCTCGTCGGGTGTCCACGCCGCGCCTCCCGGGCCCGTGACGACGACCGTCCTCCCGTGCGGCCTGGCCTTGCCGGCGTCGGCCGCGTAGCTAAGCCCGAAGACGGTTCCGATGTTCGGCTGCTGCGGGGTGACCACCCAGGTCTTGCCGCCGTCGCTCGAGGTCGCGGTCTGATCGAACGGCGGGGCCGTTGGATCGAGATCTCCGCCGCCCACCATCCCGTGCTGCGCGTCCCTGAAGGCTACGCTGAACAGGCCCGCGCTCGGCGAACCGCGTAGCGGTGAGTCGTAGGCGTTCCATGTGTCACCGCCGTCGCGCGTGACGAGGACCCTAGACGGGGATGCGCCTCCGGTGACGGCCCACGCGTTGTTCTTGCCCTCCGTGGCAACACAGGTGCCGCTCGACGCAAAGAACGACTCGCCGGGAAGCGCCGCAGGCTCGTTGCCGGCGATGCTCTCCCACGTCTGTCCGTTCGTCGTTCGCACCACCGGGAACTGCCCGTTCACGGAGTCGCTCTGGGCAAAGCCCCGTGTGGGCGTCCAGAAGGCGAAGCAGTCGAAGAATGCGGCCGGATCCTGGTTCTGGAACTGCTGCGACCACGTCGCGCCACCGTCGGTTGTCTTGTAGATCCGGGAATCGCTGCCCGTGCCGATGGAGAGCAGATACGCGACCGTGTCGCTCACGCCCTCGACGTCGCGAAACTGGAGTGACTCGGCGCCGGGCACGACACCGGACCTCCAGGTCGCGCCCCCGTTGGTCGTGACGGCGAAGGTGCCACCGCGCCCGCTCGCCCACACCACACGCTTGTTCACGGGGCTCACGGCGATCAGACCCTGCGTCGTGCCGCTGTCCTGCGGCGTCAGCGTCGGCGGGTGTACGGCGGCCTGATTGGTGGCAGAGCTCTGTGTCGCTCCCACAAGGCCTATGGCCACCACGGTGCAGAGACCGGTGAGAAGAAACGCAGACGAACGTCCAAACATGGAATCCCCCTTGGAGGCAGCGTTGTGGCCCGCGCGGACGGGTCAGTCTATATCGAGGGCAGCTCGCGAGTCCCCTGCTTCCCGCCTCTGTTCCAGGACAGCCGCGCTCCGTAAACGCGTCGCGCAAGAGCCGCCTGTGGTCGCCACGGATAACGGAAAAGACTTCGTCGCCAACGCGCCGCAAGAGATCCGTCGAACCCTCGACGTCGCTGAAAAGGAACGTCACCGTCCCCCGCGGCAACGGCGCGCCGCTCATGGAGCCATCCTCGCACGCTGCGGGGGAAGACGAGCGAACTTCTAGCGCATGGCTTGGAACCCGCGAGGACGACAGCATGAGGTAATGCCGGGAAAGTGGAGGCGGCGGGGAATCGAACCCGCGCAAGACTCCGATCGGAGGCGGCCGGCCTGCTCTCGCGCGATGCGCGGAGCAGGCTAGCCGAAGAGGAGCGCAGCTCCGAGACTGGCGAGCTGCAAAACCGTCCGAGCGTTAGAAGGACGACTAACTAGTGAACTCCACCAGGTCAGCACAGAAGTCGCGGTCCGACAGGTCGCTGTTCCCGGTGGATGCGCGCACGACCCGGAACGAGTCGGGGACTTCGATGTCGTCGCTGGGGTCACCGGGAGTGCCGTTGTAGTCGATGTCGAAGGCGAACCGGAACTGGCCGGGGTCTTTGAGCACGAAGTTGCCGTCGGCGTCGTAGAAGCGGGAAGCACCGGAGGCGAAGGTAGTGATGGTGATCGTGCCGTCGCCGTTGTCGACGATCGTGTGGTCCCTGCTGTTGGCGGTGAAGACGTTGGTGTACGTACCGCCGGTCTCCAGGTTGGTGGTCACGACGGTGCCGTGCACGCTCTCCCGGTAGTACGGGAACGGTGATGAGCCGCGCTGGTTGAACACGAAGTTGCCGGAAACGTCGCCGCTGTCCTGGGCTGGGGTGCCATCGCAGTCGTAGACGTCGCTGGTGAAGACGTCGTGGAAATGACCCTTGTCGATCGGTCGGGCGGTAGCGGTTGTGCTGGCGAGCAGGCTGCCCGCGATGGCCAGACCAGCGATGAGTAGTACCGAACGCCGCATATGAAACCTCCAGTTGTCGCGAATCGACAGCCGAGCCGCTGCGGGGACTTTACTTCTTGCAGCCCAGAATTTGAATGCCTGCCGATGGTGTGTAGTGACGCCGAAGGCGGGCACCGCCCCGAGGTCCGCTCTTACAGCGCTAATAGTGGGCGCGACCCCAGTCGGGGGCGCTGCAGCGGCTCGGCCGGGGTGCGCACGGGCTCGAACCGTGGGCGACGACGATATTCGAGTCGCCAGGGCGGCCGGCAATCGAGGTCAGCGCAACGCCGTGTCGCCATGGCCCTCGGCTCAGCCGTCCACTCGCCGGAGACGTGGTCGGCTTCGCCCTTCGCTGGGACGGTCAGGAGCACGGGGTCCTATCTGGATCTCCGGCGACACAGTCCTCTACGACGGCGTCGACCAAAGGAAGGACCTCCGCGTCCTGGGCGTGCGGCCGGCGGCCTTGTCTGCCGCACCGGACCGGGCGGCCAAGTCCACCGAGCACTGTGGCAGCGTTGACCCGGCTTCAGCGAATCCGTATGGTCGCTTCAGTTCTCTTCGAGTGCTCTAGGGAGGTGCGGTGCCGACGAGCGCGCCGGAGGTTGCGAGCGAAGTCGATGTCGGCCAGCGGGTGCGGGCGATCCGGATCGCACGGCGGCGCACGTTGCGCGAGGTCGCGGAGCGTGCGGGCCTCAGCGAGAGCTTCCTGAGCCAGGTCGAGCGGGGCCGCGCGAGCGCGAGCATTGCATCGCTTCGGCGGATCGCCGACGGCCTCGGCGTCAGCATGGCCGATCTCTTTCAGCCGAGTGGTCTCGGGCAACCGCGCGTGCTGCGGCGCGAGGAACGCCCAACGCTCGCCTTCGGAATCCTCGGCCGGAAGATGCTGCTCACCCCACGGCCGCTGCAGCACCTCGAGGTGTTCGTCGGCGAGATCGATCCGGGAGGATCGACGGGTGCCGAGCAGTACGCGCACGGCGATTCGGAAGAGCTCTTCGTCGTCCTGCACGGCACGGTCCGGCTGGAACTCGGCGACGGCGTCCACGAACTCGAGACCGGCGACAGCATCGGCTACTCGAGCGCGACTCCCCACCGGGTCTCGAACGCGGGAGACAGCGTCGCCGAGGTCTTGTGGGTCATCAGCCCACCGAGCTACTAGACCACTTGCGCTTCGACGCAAGAAGGGAGAGATGGAGATGAACGAGGGGCGGCACTTGGTTGGACGAGGCTTGACGCGCGAGGGCTTGCTCAGGCTCGCGGCAGCCAGCGGTGGAGCGGGCTTGTTGGCGAGCCGAGCGGGAGCAGCTGCGGCAGCCCTCGAGCGGCTCACCGCAGAGAGCGGGCGGCTTCAGGTGCTCGACTGGGCCGGGTACGGCAACGACGGCGGCCAGGCGATGTTCGCGCAGTACGTGAAAGCGCATCCGCAGGAAAAGCCGCGGTTCACGTACATGACGAACGAGTCGGACGCGCTCGCGAAGTTTCACGCCGGCGTCAAGCCGGACGTCTTCCGTCCGTACGTGGGCTGGGTCAAGTACTTCGCGACCAGCGGACTCGTGCAGCCGTGGGACCCGTCGCTGATCACGAACTTCAAGCACCTGAATCCCTTCATGGTCAAGGCCGGCCAGTACAACGGCAAGCAGTACGGGATCCCGGACGACTGGGGCTTCGATGCAATCCTCTATCGACGCGACAAGGTGACGCCGAAGGCCCGCTCCTGGGGGCTCCTGTTCGACGAGCGCTACAAGGGCAAGATCGCCTGGTTCGACGATCTCGCGATGCTGGTGGTGGCCGGCCTCTATCTCGGAGTCAAGAATCCATGGAACCAGACGGACGCCGAGCTCCAGACGTCGCAGAAGCTGCTCAAGTCCAAGAAGCACGTCGTTCGCATGATCTGGTCGTCGGAGACGAACCTGTGGGAAGCGTTCGGCGGCGGTGATCTCTGGATCGCGTACGCCTGGCCGAACGACTGGGTGCAGATGAAGAAGAAGGGCCTCGACGTGGTCTACATGCACCCGAAGGAGAAGCCCATCGCTTGGGTGGGCATGATGATGGTGCTGAAGGGGACGCCGCGCTACAACCTCGCCCACGCCTACGTCGACGCCTGGAGCTCGACCAAGTCGGCGAAGTGGCTCGAGGACAACTACGGCTACGGGCATGCCAACACGCAGGCGCGTCCGTCGTCGAGCGATCTCCTGCACGCGCTGAAGCTGACCGACCCGAAGGCGGTGACCGAGCCCAATGCGCACCTCGATCGCGACATCCCGCGGCGGGCTGTGTACGCCAAGCTGTGGGAAGAGGTGAAGGCCTCCTGACGCCCGCCGGTTAGACAGACGCTTGGAACTCGAGGCCGCAGCCGGCGACTCGCAGTCCCGCCTTCGCCGCAGCAGGCGCTCGCGGCTCGACCCGACGACGCCGGGCCTGCTCGGCTTGCCGCTCGCCTGGCTCGCCGTGTTCTTCGTCGTGCCGATCGCGATCGTCGCCGCGTACAGTTTCAACGTCTACTCGCTGTTCCCGGGCCCGCACGGCTTCACCACATCGGCCTGGCGCGGCTTCCTGCACAACTCGGTCTACCTCCGACTCTTCTGGAAGTCCGTGCAGATGTCGCTGATCGTCTCGGCGATCATCGTCGTGCTCGCCTATCCGCTCGCGTACTACCTGGCGCTCTCCGGCACGAAGCGCAAGTACATCCTCCTGCTCGTGCTGATCGCACCGTTCCTGACGAGCTACCTGCTGCGGGTGCTCGCCTGGAAGGTGATCCTCGGCAACCAGGGAGTCATCAACAGCTTCCTCGTCTGGACCGGGCTCCGAGCGCCGGACAACCCGATCTCGCAGTTGCTGTACAGCAGGTTCGCCGTCATGTTGGTGCTCGGCTATATCTGGCTTCCGTTCGTGGCGCTTCCCATCTTCGTCTCGCTCGAGAGCCTCGATCGCCGCCTGCTCGAAGCCGCGACCGACCTCGGCGCGAGCCGCCTCCAGGCGTTTCGGCGCGTGACGCTGCCGCTCTCCGCGCCGGGGGTCGCAGCCGCGTTCCTGTTCGTCTTCATCCCGACGCTCGGGGAGTTCGTCACGCCCTCGCTCGTCGGTGGAGCCTCCGGCTACATGTACGGCAACCAGATCGTCGACCTCTTCAGCACAGGCTTCCCCGACTGGGAGACCGGGTCCGTGCTCGCGATGTTCCTGCTCGTCGTCGTGGCCGTCCTGAGCGTCCTCTTCTCACGATTCCTCCAACCCCGTCGCGTCGCCGCGGACTGATGGACGTCGCGCTCTCCAAGACCGGCGCGATGCTTCTCAGGGCGTTCTTCGCCTGCGTCGTCGTCTTCCTGTACGCGCCGATCGTGATTCTCCTCATCTTCTCGTTCAACGACTCGGCGATCCCGTCGTTCCCGCTGAGCGGGTTCACGCTCCAGTGGTACCGCGACTTCCTCTCCAACTCCGAGCTCAGGGGAGCGCTGCAGACGAGCGCGATCATCGCGGCGCTCTCGAGCGCCGGAGCTGTGGCGCTCGGTATCCTGGCCTCGATCGCTCTCGTCCGGCGGCGCTTCAGAGGCAAAGGGCCGGTGTCTGCGCTCCTGTTGAGCCCACTCGTGATCCCCTACGTCGTCTTCGGGATCTCGCTGCTCCTCCTCTTTCACACGCTCGGGATCGAGCGCTCGATCCTGACCGTCGTGATCGGGCACGTCGTCATCAGCCTTCCCTACACGCTCCTGGTGCTCATGCCGCGACTCCAGCAGATCGACGCGTCGCTCGAGGAGGCCGCGTACGACCTCGGCGCCGGGCGGTTCAGGACGTTCCGCTCGATCACGCTGCCGCTCATCCTCCCTGCCGTCGTGTCGGCGTACCTGATCGCATTCACGACGTCCTTCGACGAGTACGCGGTCGCCTCGTTCGTGGTCGGGACACGCGTGACGTTCCCGATCTACCTGTACTCGGCGCTTCGCTTCCCGAACCAGCTGCCGCAGGTGATCGCGGTGGCCGTGGTCGTGATCACGATCTCGCTCCTGGTCGTCGTTGCCGCGGAGCTCGGCCGCCGAATCGCGGAGCGGCGGCTCGGGACGCTCGAAGGCTAGCCGGCACGGCGGCCGCGTTGCCCAGCACGGACGTGTGCTCCGGCTCCCACGTGAGCAGGACGCGCGACTGGAGCTCGAGCGGCGCAATCGCGTCCTCGGCGAGGCGGTGGCTGATCACGCGACCGGCGGGCGTGTCGACGTGGAACTGCGTGTACATGCCCAGATAGACGATCTCGGCGATGGTTCCGGTGAGGCTCGAGCCCCCATCCGGAACGGCTCCCGCCACGGGTCCGATGTGGACCCGTTCAGGGCGGACCGCAACCCGGAACGCCTCACCGACCCGAGCATCGGTGTTCACGGGCACGACGATTCGCTCACACTCGTCCAGCCGCATCACGGCGAACCCGCCGACGAGCTCGTGTGCCGTGAACTCGAGCGCGTTCAGCGAGCCGATGAAGTCGGCGACGAACGCGGTCTCCGGGTGCTCGTAGATCTCGCGGGGCTCCCCCACCTGCTCGACGCGACCGTTGTTCATGACGGCGATCCGGTCCGACATCGCCAAGGCCTCGTCCTGGTCGTGCGTCACGTAGACGAACGTCGTCCCGAGCTCGTGTTGGATCCGCTTCAGCTCGAATTGCATCTGCTTGCGCAGCTTCACGTCGAGCGCTCCGAGCGGCTCGTCGAGGAGGAGCGCCGCCGGCTGGTTGACGAGTGCGCGGGCGAGCGCGACGCGCTGCTGCTGGCCGCCCGAGAGCTGTCTGGGCCGGCGGCCCTCCAGCCCTTCGAGCTCCACGACTCGCAAGATGTCGCGCACACGCTTGTCGTGATCCCGTCGTGGGACGTGCTTGACCTTGAGCCCGAACGCGATGTTGTCGTAGATCGACATGTGCGGGAACAGCGCGTAATGCTGAAAGACCATGTTGACCGGTCGGCGGTTCGGGGACACCGACGTGCCGTCCCGACCCTGCAGGAGGATCCGCCCCTCGTCGGGCACCTCGAAGCCGGCGATCATCCGAAGCGTCGTGGTCTTGCCGCAACCGCTGGGCCCGAGCAGGGAGAAGAACTCTCCCTCCAGGATGGAGAGCGTCACGTCGCAGACCGCTGCGGCCTTCCCGAAGCGCTTGCCGACGCTCTCGAGCGCAATCGCGACGCTTCTGTCGGGCATGCGGGCGGAGTCTATGGCTATCGCGTCCCGATCTCCATGCGCAGTAGCCGCGGGAGCGCGGCCGCAGCACGGGCGACGAGCGCAGGTCGCCTCCCCTCCTCCTCCGACTGCTCGCAGGCCATGATCGCCGCACGTACGAGCCCGCCCCCCAACCGCTTCAGCGGCTCGGGCGGCAGATTCGGGACCCGTCGCGCCGCGAGCGGCAGCTGCGTCCACTCGTCGTCCATGCGGAGGGCAAGCGAGGCGAGGATCTGGCCTCCCAGCCAGCTCGGCCCGACGCCGTGGCCGGAGTAGCCGAGCCCGTAATGGATGCTCGTGTCCGGCACGGTCCCGAAGAACGGCAGGTGATCGGCGGACACGTCGATCGGGCCGCCCCATGCCCGCTCCACCTTCGCGGCCGCAAGGCCTGGAAGCAGCCGCCGTAGGCCCCGCTCCGCACGTCCTGCCGAGGCGGTGTCGCTCGTGAAGCGGTCGTCGACCCGGCCACCGAACCCGATCGGCCCAGTCCCACTCCCCATCAGCACGCGTCCGTCGTTCGTCGTCCGGAAGTAATGAAGGAACATCCGCCCGTCGACGATCGCCTCACCGCCGGTCCAGCCGATCTCGCGGAGCAGCTCCGGCGCCGGCTCGGTGAGCACCACGTAGGAGCCGAAGTTCGTCACGTGCCGGCGGACAGGACGCCAGCCCGAAGCCGCGGCGTTCGTGGCCACGATGATCGCGCCGGCCCGCACTCTTCCGCCCGGAGTGGTCACGACCCCGTCTTCGATCGCGATCGCTGGCGTCCCCTCGTGCAACTCGACTTCCCCGCCGAGCGCCTGGCGGCGCAACGCCTGTACGAGTCGCACCGGCTGAACGGTCGCGCACTCCCGGAAGAACACACCGCGGCGGAACACCGGCGATGCGATCCGCGCCTCAAGCTGCTGCCCGTCGAGCGCGACCGCCTCCTCCGATGCCCCCAGCGCTTCCGCTGCACGAACAGCCTCGTCGACTGCACGGTCCTGCGTCGCCGTGGTCGACACCATCAGCATCCCGCCCTCACGCAGCCAGATCTCCGGCCCGAGCGCCCGGACCGCCGCGATGATGCCCTCACCCGCACGCGCCAGCTCCGCGGCACCCCGGTCGCCGAGCGTCGCCCGCAGGGCGGCGACGCTTGCCCAGTAACCGTGGAGAAACCCGCCGTTCCGACCGCTCGGGCCTGCACCACAACGGTCTGCCTCGAGCACGACGACCCGCGCCGACGGCTCACGCGCGCGAAGCGCAAGCGCCGTCCAGAGCCCGGTGAACCCTCCTCCGACCACACACACGTCGACCTCCTTGTCACCGTCGAGCGCCGCCGCCGGCGGATCGACGCCGTCGCGTTCAGCCTCGACCCACCACCAAGGAGGGAGCGCCGGCTGGACCGTTGGGAGCGAACGACGCACCACGGCGAAGCCTCGCGTATTCGACGGCCCGGCGCGCAGCCGACGGACAGCCCGGCCTCTGATTCATGGAGCTTCGCGCTTCGACGGGAGTCCCTACATCCGCCAACAGCCGCCTGGCGCTCGCCCCCAGCGCGCACGGAGGGCCGTCGCCGTGGCGCTGCTCGGGGCGCGCGACCCCGTCCCCCGCCTCGACCGGTACTAGCGAGGGGTGCAGAAAAAAAGGAATCGCGAGGGTCGTCCGTGCCCAAAAGGAGCATCGTCCGTGGCCCCCAGCTGGGAGGGCTTGGTTGAGCGAGATCAGCCCGTCTGGTGAGGCACGGAGTGCACGGAAGGGGGTCGCCGTGCGCAGCTCGTGGTGGCGCGACCCGGTCCCCCGTTGCGACCGGTACTAGCTAGGGGTGCTAAAACGCTCGTTTGCGGAGACGACCCAGACGACCAAACGTCGCGCCGAACGTCCGCCCGATCGGAGCCAGCACTCGCTCGGGGAGGCTCCGACGCCCGTGATCGGCGGCATCGATGAGAGCAAGGGTCGACTCCGACGGCCGTCCTTGATTGTCGCCGATACTCACGTACACGTCGTAGCGCTGAGTGTCGTTCAGGTCGATCCGTGTCTCGAGTCTGCCGCGGAGCGCGAACTCGACGGCGAACGTGAACGTTCGCGGCGGTAGGTCATCGTCCCGCGAGTTGACCGTCATCACCAATCGCTCCGGCCTCGGTCCGGTGCGCATCGAGAAGTCGAACGTGGCGACGAGTCGGCCGGCCACGCGATCGACCGTAACGTCCGGTGGAGGCAGAGCCTTCGGCCGCCTATGTGACCGGGCTTCATGGGTCAGTGTCTCCGGATCGTCCCACTGGGCGTGCGTGATCGGGCCGCCCGGGCTCGGCTGGTCGATCTTCGGAATGCGCGCCCGAGTTGCTCCCCAGCGACCTGGCCACAGGATCCAGCCGGGCGGGTCGTCGTCAATGATCTCCAGGTCAATCTTCGGTGCCGGCCGTTTCCCGTCCGCGATGTCGTACCACGCGTCGGTCTCGTGGTAGCCGGCTTCGAAATACGAGGCGTGCGATCCACGCGCGACGTACACCACCGGCGTGTCCTTACCGTCGGGGAGCTTTTCCACGTGTTCCCAAGGTGCCTGCTCAGCGTGGATGTGCTGCGCATAGACGGCGAGATCGAGCCGCGCGTTGTCAGGACCCATTCGGAACTGGACCATCTCCCAATCGCCTTCGTGCAATCCGATGCCGCCCGCGAGGTTGTAGTCGTTGAAGAAGTAGTAGAACCAGTACTGGAGCCAAAGTCGTCCCTTCGAGTCTTCTCTGGCTCTGCCGTACATGCGGTTCTTGTAGCCCGGCTGCTGTCGCAGCCTAACGTACATCCCCCGATAGTTCCGGGTCGGTGCGCTGATCACGTCGTGCTCGTTCACCGACTGCCCGTTCCCATACTGCGAAGCGCCCAGGAACCCCAGGCTAAGTGGCGCCGGTCCGGTGCTGGGAGCAGTTGCGGCGATGACCTCGCTCGGCACGCCGCCCTCGATTCTGCGGAGCGAGTTTCCTGGGTTGTCCGTCCACTCCGCAGCCGAGTCGGCGAAAAATGCCTCGTTCGAGTCGTACTTGAGGTGCGGCTGGAACTGCGCCAGAAGCGCGGAGTAGTCCGTCATCGGCGAGGAGAACCGTAGCGACTGTCTGCCGAAGTATGCCCCCTGTCAGTCGCTTGAACAGCGGAACGACTATTCTGGGTTTGGAGCGCTATCGCGCCTAACACACACGGCCGGTTACTGCGCGCGCTCCGCCTGACGCCAGGAGTCAGACTCGTCACGGCGTCAGGCATGTGGTCGCGTTCCGCTTGGTTACGGGAAAACGCCGTGCTCAGCGCGGCGTCAGGAACTGGCGTCACCAGAGTCGCTCGAAACGGCAAATGTCGCCTCTTGCGGGAACTGCGACGTCCGCGTGCCGGCCTGCGAGACCCGAGCCAAATGAGTGCGGCGACGCGCGGCTCTCCTCGGTCGGTAGGCGTCATTGAGGGTGCCCCGTGAGGGTGCTCGACAAGTCGCGATTCCGTCTAGCGGAGCGGGTTCGCTCTGCGCGCGTGAGGTCGTGCGGGCGATAACGGGCACCCTCACGGGGAGCGGACGCACAGGAATCACGCCACAGTTCGACTTCGTCTCGCTCTACCCACCACCGTCGAGGCCTCGGCCCGGAGGCGCAGAGTTCTGGATCAGCGTCGGCGGCTCGTTCGCGCCCACGAGCTAGTAGCTCACCAGGTGTTGTGCGCGAGCATGCCGCCGTCGACAACGAGGTTCGCGCCCGAGATCCAGCGCGCCCCCGGCGACGCGAGGAAGAGGACGGCGTCGGCGACGTCCACCGGCGTCCCGAGCCGGTGGAGCGGCGCAGCCGCGTGCCAGCGAGCGACGCCCTCCGGCCAGGCAGCCTCGATTCCGGGCGCCTCGATCAACCCGGGGGAGACACAGTTGACGCGTATTGCTTTCGGTCCGAGCTCGAGCGCCGCCGCTCGCGTGTGCATGATCACCGCCGCCTTCGAAGCGGCGTAGTGGCTGTGATCGAAGGCGGGCTGGAGGCCCTCGATCGAGCTGATGTTGACGATCGACCCTCCGGTCACCATCAGCACCGCCGCTTCGCGGGTCATCGCAGCGACTCCGCCGGTGTTGATGCGGAGCATCTCGCCGACCGCCTCGCCGCCGAGGTCGGTGAGCGCAGCGACATGCTGGATGCCCGCGTTGTTGACGACGATGTCGAGCCGGCCGAATGCCTCGACGGCTCGGGCGCAGATCGGACCGGCGTCCCGCTCGACGTCGCCGACCGCCGTCGCGACCCGGCCGCCGAGCTCGGCCGCCAACGGCTCGAGCGCCGAGGCCTGGCGGCTTGCGTGCACGACGACCGACGCCCCGGCCTCGTGGAGCCGGCGCGCGATCCCGCCGCCGATCGAGCCGCTCGAGCCGGTCACGAGCGCGACGAGGCCGCGCAGGTCGAAGAGCGAATCGACAGGCGGGGGAGAGTCGGCCATCGGCGGTGACCCTACCGGGCGACCTGCGCTAGGTTCCGGACATCGACCCGATCGTGAAAGCCCTCGTCGAGCGCTTCGGCATGTCGCCGCTCCCCGTCGAGGCGACCCTATTCGCACAGACCTACCGCAGCGCGGTCACGCTCGGCGACGGTCCGGTCGGCAGCGCCGGTGTGGGCCTCTTCTGCACCGATCCGCCGAGCCGGTCGCTTTTCCACCGTCTCACCTTCGACGAGATCTGGCACTTCTACGCCGGCGATCCGTTGCGCCTCGTCCTGCTGCACGCGGACGGCCTGGCCGAGGAGGTCGTGCTCGGCAACCCGCTCGCTGGCCACGCGGCCCAGCACATCGTCCCCGCAGGATCGTGGCAGGCCGGAGAAGTGGCGTCGGGCGGAACGTGGTCGCTCTACGGGGTGACGATGGCGCCGGGCTTCACCACCGCGTGCTTCGAAGGTGGCAGAGCGGCGGAACTCCTCGAGGCGTATCCGGCTCGGGCAGGCGATATCGAACGGTTGAGCATCCCGGCCTGGGAGTCCACGACGATGCCCGACCACTGAGCCCGAGTACTCGTCTGGGATCGGGCGGCGAGCAACGCGTCGTCCGCCGTGAGGCGCGGCCTTGAGCTCGGCTGGACCTTCGCAACAAGCTTCGAGGCTCCGCCCGGTCACGGGAACCGTGTCTTCGGCTGGGAGACAGTAGTTGCCGGCTCCTCGTGCCTTAGGCGCCGCCGGAAGGCGCAGCGGTGTCCGACCCCAGTGCAGGCTCAGCGGAAGCGGTGCCTTCACGGACGGCCGCCGCTCCGGCTGTCGGCGTCCTCTTTCTCACTGCACTCGCCGAGTGTGCGCTCTCTCGACGTCGGGTCGTCTGCTTCTCGAGTGAGTCCACGCGCTTCTCTAACTCGACGATGCGTTCGTCATGCGGATCGATTTCCCGGAGTTTGTCGGCGGCTGTACGGAGCACTGCCTCGAAGACGCCGAGCGTTCCCGCGAGCATCCGCAGCGGAAGGGCGACAAGATCACGGACTGCTTGCTCGCCCGAATCTGCGAGCCGCGAGATCGCGTGAGCCTTGTCCGCCTCGGCGTTCTCGCTCATGTCGAGACGATACCGAGTTCAGTGAAATATCGCCCGCGACAATGATCCAGTGGATCCCGAGCGCCTTCTTAAGTGCGGCGCAGCCCGACGGGACCGCCGGACCGACTTAGGTCACCACGAACGACGTGTGCAGCGAGCCTGCTGCCCCGCACGAGACGTCGATCGGCCAGCGTCCCGGCGTGGGGTTCGTGCCGACCTTCCAAGTCCGCGACACTCGGCCGCCGACTGTTCGCTTCGGGTACAGTCCGGCGGCTTGCGAGGGCCGCTCTTGTGGACGGTGATGGAGCAGGTCGCGGGGGTTGACAGGGCGACGGTCAATGTCGCGTTCGCGCCGTGACTGACCGGTGAGGTCACCGAGACAAGCCTGATCTTCGCCGAGCCTGACGGCGGCGCTGGCGCACCGGCTGACGAGGTTCCGCAGCGGAAACCGAGGATCGGGTGCAGCTCGATCCCGTTCGGAGCCACACCTGTCTGTCCGTGCACGAAGTCGAAGAACGCAACTCCGGTCACGTTGGCCCGAGCGCACAGGCGCACGCGGCCCCGCGCGGTCGCGAACTGTGCGCGCCGCGCCGCCGTCGCGCTCATGCCGCAAGACGGCATGGGCGACTCCGCGATCAGCGTCCGTTCGGCGTCGTCTCTGAGCACGACGTGGAAGTCGCCGTCGCTCTCGGGCGGACGAGCGTCGCGGCGGCGACGACGGAGAGGACGTGTCGCTCAAAGGGCAGGCGTGTAGGCGGCAGATGGTCGGGCGTCGGCCGGCTGGTCAGGAACTGGATCGTGGTTGCCTTGGCGGGCAGGAGGCGCGGGCGATCGCGCCGAGCGTCTTGATCGTCCAGCGCTCGACGCCGCGGAACATCCGTCCCGACGCGGTCGGCATCGACGGTCCGCGCGAGCTCCAGGCCGCGGTAGTAGTGACGAGGAGGGCAATGCCGAGCGCGGCGGTGACGCGGTAGCGCATCCGTTCGAGCGTAGGCGAGGTTCTGGACGGCGCCTAGACCGGAAGGCCCTGTACGGACGAGGAAGGAGGTTGGGACCGCGGCAGGACGGTCGCCGCGGGCCACTCGCCTGGCCCAATGTTCGGGGATGCCCCCTGATCGCGCTGCGATGGTCATGCCGGGCGCATCACCGTCGGCCCGGCACCGTTCCTGGCGTTTCGGTGCGGGCGCGTGGCCGCAAGCGCGAACGGCGTGCCGCAATTACGATCGCCACCCGTGGCCGAGGGCGTCGTCATCCGTCCCGAGCGCGACGCGGACCATCCCGTGATCGCAGAGGTGGTCCGCGCGGCATTCGTCGGACACCCCGACGAGGTCGCGTCGTTCGTCGAGCGCATTCGCGCGTCCGACCAGTTCATTCCGGAGCTGGCGCTGGTCGCCGAGGACTCCTCCGGTGTGATTGCTCACGTGATGCTGAGCTGGGTCGGCGTTGAAGGCGGATCCCGTACACGGATCCTCAATCTCACACCGATGTCGGTTCGGCCTGACCGCCAGCGCATCGGTGTAGGAACACGGCTGATCCGGGACGCGCTCGGCCGCGCCGAAGAAGCAGGCGAGCCTGCCGTCATGGTCGAGGGCATTCCCGCGTACTATCCTCGCTTCGGCTTCGAGCAGGCGAGCGCGCTCGGCTTCATCTCCCCGCATCCGAAGATCCCCGACGACGCTTTCATGGTCAAGCGGCTCCCTGGATACAGCCCCGACCTCGCCGGTCGGATCGTCTATCCGGCCGCGTTCGACGCTCTCGGATACTGACGACCGGTCTGAGAAACGCGGCGCACCCGGCGGTCGCAACGTGCCTAACGATGTCCCCGAGCGTCGGCTACGAGACGCTCGGTTGGGCCAGTGTTCGCGAGTGTCCCCCGAACGTGAATCCGTGGACGACTTAGCGCCGAGGATCTCCGATGTGTCTCCCGTGCGCAACGTCGCCGGACCGCCGGGGAGCTCCATATCGAGTTCGCGCAGTTCCGCGACCTGACGTAGGTCGCGATACATGCCGGATCATCCGCGACCCGCGCTCGGCACTCAACGATCACCGGCTCGCAACGCTCACGCTCGTGGAGTAATGGAAAGAGCGACACCGCCGTTTGCGCACCAGCAAGTTTCAGTGGGCGGAACTTGGCAGTGCGCAAACCAATGCGTCGCGGCGGAACCGCCTAGCCTCGACTGAAGTGGGTCATGCGAGAGCGAGCGTCACGGGCTCGCAGGCGTGAGGGGTCTGATCCCGGTGGCGCAGGCCGGCCGTTCGCTCCGAGCCACCGGCCCTCTAAGCTCTGTGCGTCGTCGGTTGCTCGTGGACGCGGCCTGGGAGGTGACCGAATCATCGGCGCTGTTTGGACGCACGGCATCTACAAGGTCAAGCCAGGCTGTGAGGACGAGTTCATACGCGGCTGGCGGGAGCTCGCGCGACATGCGGTCACGGAGTTCGGCGTCGCTCCGCCGACGTTTCTCCGCGACCGCGACGACACGAATATCTTCGTCGCGTTCGGCGTTTGGGACAGCCTCGGCACGCTCCAGCGATTCCGCGCATCGCCACTCGTCGAGGAGCGAGGCCACCTTCTCAATGAGCTAGTGGAGAGCAGCGAGGTGAGGATCCTCAACGAGCCGAAAGATGGTTGACCGCGGAACCGGTGTTCCGACACCTTTTCTGTGCGGGCGATCCGGTGTCAGACCCCAGGGGTGTCACGTCGTTGTGGTCGGCGTGGCGCTGATCGTTACGGGCATTTCGTTCTCGCCCATCCAGGGGAGATCCCGCACTCCTCGCGCCTCAACGACACGGCAGCTCGCGCGCAACGCCTGCCCCGAGCGGTTGCCTTCGACCTCCCACTGCGCGATCTAGCGCTGGCTGCGTTCGACGCCGAGCGAGATCGCCTGTAACACGCGGTCGCCTGGGCCAGTGTTGGGGAATGTCCCGCGATGTGTAGCCTGACGCGCGGCGCTCGAGCGGTTTGACAAAGGGGCGCAGCTCCAACCCGCACACGCGATACGGTCGCTCCGTGCTGATTCGCGAGGCGACCGACGCCGACGTCTCGGAGATCGCGCGGTTGCTGCGTGAGGCGGACGACGCTCGCGTCGTGTCTCCAGCCGGGGTCCTGTACATGCGCCGGACGCGGCCTGAGCGCGCGCGGAGGCTCGACCTGGTCGCGGAGGTAGACGGCGCGGTCGTCGTCACAGGCGTCTCCGGGCTGAACATCTCGACGGCGACCGAGGGTGCGGCCTGGGCGTAGTCTGGGTTCGAGTCCTAGTCCCGCAGCCTTTTCAAAAGCCCTGCAAATGCGGGGCTTTTTGTTCGCTTCCGGAAGGGATCTGAAACACGACCGGCAGGTCTTCCCGTTCGGCTAACGCGAACCGTCGACGAGCTGACGCGACGTTCGGTCGATGAGCGCCCGAAGCTGATTCTCGCCATGCGCCGGAGCCGAGAGCGCTGCCGCTGCCAGTTGGACGAGCTCGAGCGGCGCCTGGGTCTCGACCACGAACCGCTCGAGCCAACGCCGCGCCGCCCGCGGATACCGACGCGGATCTTTCTCGCCGATCAAGAGGGTCAGGTCGAGCGCGTCTGCGAGCGAGAGGTGGCCGAGCTCGCGCGCCGCGGCCTCCGCGGCGATGACGTTCCGGGTATGGATCGAGCGTGCGAAGACGGCGTGTGCCGAGCCGGCGTTGTTCACGAACGCATGTTCGCACGGCCGGAGCAGGAGCGGGAGCAGCGGTTTCGGGCGGCCGACCGCGGTGCGGGTCAGCCGCCCGCGAGCCAGGCGCGCCCCTCGGCGAGGCTCGCGAACCGACCGAGCGCAATCCCCTGCACGAGCGCGTTCCCGAGCGCCGTCGCCTCGGTCGCGCCGGCGATGACCGGCACCTGCGCCCGCTCCGCGAGCCGCTCACGCACGAGCGTGGACGCCGCGCCGCCGCCGACGATGGCGAGCTCCTCGACAGGTTGCACACGGCGCAGCTCGTCGACGACGTGCGCGACGGCGACGACGACGGACTCGACGATCGAGCGCGCCACGAGTGACCGACTCGCGTTCGGACCGAGGCCGGCGGCGGCCCGCACGGCGTCGTCCATCCGCTCAGGCGACCTGAGTGCGTCCTCGCCGACGTCGAAGACCGGCGCGGTCGACGACGCCTGCCCCGCGAGGTCGAGCAGTTCTCGCGCCGTCGTGTCCCAGCGAAGCGCGCACTGCTCGAGCAGCCAGAAGCCAGTGACGTTCTTCAGGAAGCGGTAGCCGCCGGCCGCGCCGATCTCGTTCGAGAAGTTCGCGAGCCGCGCCGCATCCGACGTGTCGGCGACGTCCCGTTCGACGCCGACGAGGAACCATGTCCCCGCCGAGACGAACGCCCGCGAGCTCGTGCCGAGCGGGCTGGCGGCAAAGGCGCAAGCGGTGTCGTGTGCCGCGACGAGGTGCACCGGGACGCCGCGATACTCGCCGAGCCGGCGGCCGGCGGGCTCGGGCGGCGGCAGGATCGCCGGATCGACACCCACGGCTTCCGCGAGGTCCGGCGCCCACTCGCCGGTGGCGAGATCGAGGAGCCCGGTCGTCCCCGCGTTCGAGCGCTCGCTCGCAGCCTCGCCGGTCAGCTCGTACCCGACGAGCTCGGGGAGCATCACGAGCCGACGGGCGCGACGCAGCTCCTCGCGGTCGTGGGCGGCGAGCTGGAAGATCGTGTTGATCGGCAGCAGCTGGACGCCCGTGCGGCGGTAGAGCTCGGCCTCCCCGAGCGCGCGCGCGACGTCGCGCCAGCCGTCGGTGCGCGAGCTGCGATAGCTGTGCGGATCAGAGAGCAGCGTCCCCTCCTCCCCCAGGAGCCCGTAGTCGACGGCCCAGCCGTCGATGCCGATCGAGGCCAGCGGTCCCCCGTCGAGAGCGCGGTCGAGGCCGAGCCGTACGCTCTCCAGCAGCTCCCCCCAGCGCCAACGAACCGAGCCGTCGGGCCGAGCGTCCGGACCGTGGAACCAGCGGTGCACGATCTCCACCTGCGGCGAGTCGGCGACGAGATCGACGACGGCGACGCGCACGGACGCCGCGCCCATGTCGACGGCTGCGACGCGCATCCGCTACAGGCCGGTCGGCACGACTGCCAGCTCGAGATCGAGCAGGTCGGCGACCTTGCGGAGTCGATCCGCCTGGTGGCCGACGCCCAACGCGACGTGGTGGGTCGGACCCTCGAGGCACCAGGCGTCGAAGAACGCTCTCGGGCCCAGCGGAAAGCGGATGCGCGAGTTGGTGTTGCCGATCCTGAAGGTCGGGCCGGCGATCGAATCGCCCTCGGCGGCGATCAGCTTCAGCCGGCCGTCGGCCGTCTGCGTCACGCCCACGATCGTGACCGGCCCGAGCCGGACCTTCATCTCGATCGACAGGCCGGCGCCCGCCTTCCCGTGGTAGAGCTTGAGGGCGCGCGCGACCGGCCGGCCGTCCGCGATCGCGAGGTGACCGGGGCCGTCGTGCCCCATGAGCACGAACTCCTCTTCGAAGTCGAGTGCGTAGAACTCGGTGTAGGAGCCGCCCGCTCCCAGCCGGTCGAGGAGCAGCATCGCGAGGTTCGTCTTCAGGTCGCCTTCGCCGGACGCGGGCACGCCGCGCGCCGTGAGCAGAGAGTTGCCGACGATCAGACCGGCCGCGACTCGCTCGGCGACGTTGCCGCCGACGCCACGGTAGTAGTAGGTGAGCCCATCGAGCTCGAAGTCTTCGACGAGGCGGTCGAGCCCGACTGCGACGCGCGCCGACCAGTCGAAGATCTCGGGAGTGATCTCGCCGGCGATCGGGTCGACACCCGCGTCGGCGAGCTCGAAGGTGGCTCGGATCTCGTCGCCCTTGCGCGCGATCAGGTCGACGCCGGCCGACTCGACGCGCTCGACGAGGTCGTCGATCTCGAGCACCTCGACGTGCGCGCCGGTCTGTGCCTGCACCTGCGTGAAGTCGGAGTACATGTCGAGCATCCCCGGATAGGTGTGACCGAGGAAGCCGATGCGTGCGGTCCGCAGGCTGCGCACCGCGTACGTCGCGTCAAGCCACCCGCGCAGCACGTCCCATGCCGCGTCGCCGTCGAGAAGCGTTCCCGTCACCGTTCTGTACGGGATCCCCGCGCGCGTGAATGCGCCGGCAATCTCCGGGACGCAGCACGCCGAGCAGTTGGCAAGCCACTCGCCGGTCGTCATCGCTTCGTAGTCCAGCGTGCGCGTCGGCTGAAGATTGAGGATGACGACGGGCGCATCGACGGCCTGTACGACCGGGAGCACCTGTGACGACGTCGCATACGTCGCCGTGTAGAGCATGACGAGGTCGACGCGTGCCGCGGCGAGCGTCGCGCCGGCCTGCCGAGCGGCCTGCGCCGTGTCGACGAGCCCAGCCGAGACGACCTCTGCGCCCATCGCCTCGAGGCGCGTCTGGATCCCCTGCTGATAGCCCTCGAGCCGCTCGCGCAGCCCCTCGAACTGCGGCCAGTACGCGGCCAGGCCGATCCCGAAGATGCCGATGCGCGGCGGTGCGCCCTGCCTCATTGCCCGTCCGCCTGCGCGGCGGCAGCGTGGCGGCGGGCCTCGGCTGTGCGCAGCCGCGCGCGGGCGCGGCGATACAGGTCGCCTGCGTTCGGGACGATCACGCTCGCGAGCAGCAGACCGCCCACGACGATGTTCTGGTCCTGGGACGGGACGAGGTCGGCCGTCATTGCCGTCTGGAGACAGCCGAGGACGGCCACGGCCAGGACGACGCCCGCGATCGTGCCGCGACCGCCGAAGATCGAGACGCCGCCGAGCAGGACGATCGTGACGACGAAGAGCTCCATCCCGACGCCGGAGTCGTACCGGGCCGAAGCGAAACGAAGCGTCCACAGCACGCCCGCGAAGCCGCTCAGCAGCCCGGAGAGGACGAACAGCCAGAACTTGATCCGCTTGACGCGAATCCCCGCGAAGAAGGCCGCTTCCTGACCGGCACCGATCGCGAAGATCGCGCGGCCGAGCGGCGTCGCGTGAAGAACGACGGCGAAGACGACGGCCAGCACCGCGAAGAACGCGATCGAGTACGGGATGTGCGTGTGCGGGATCGGCACCACGCCGATGTTCGTCAGGCCCGGTCGGAAAGCCGCCGATCGTGTCCGTCGGCAGGATGCCCTGCGCGATGCCGCGGTACAGCGTCAGCGTCCCGATCGTGACCGCCAGCGACGGCAAGCCGACGCGGGTGACGAGGAAGCCGTTGAACGCGCCGAGGATCCGCCCAGACGCAACGGCCGCGATCATCGCCGGCCAGATCGGCCAGCCGTGCTTGAAGAGCTCGGCCATGGCGACGCCCGTCAGGCCGAGCATCGATGCGACAGAGAGATCGATCTCACCGGTGACGACGATCAGCGTGAGCGGCAGCGCCATGATCGCGACCTCGCCCACGTTCAGGCAGATGTAGAAGAGGTTGCGTCGACTGGAGGAAGTACGGGGAGACGCTCGCGCCGTACGGCGATCGTGGCGCCGAGCAGGACCAGGAGGAGCGTCTCCCAGCGGACGAGGATGCCGAGATGCTGCCGCCGCGGCTCCGGCGGCCGGGCCGGGACCTCGTCGCCCGGCTTGAGGTCGTCGATGTCAGCCACGAGCTCTCCTTCGCGTGCGCAGCGCGGGAGCGACGCGGAGCGCGATCAGACGGTCGAACGCGATCGCACCGATCAGCAGCGCCCCCGCGAGCGCCTGAGCTCCAGAACGACGACACGTTGACGACGACGAGCGCGCTGTTGATCGTGTTCAGGAGGAGCGCGCCGAGCGCGGCTCCGAGGACGGTGCCGCTGCCGCCGAAGATCGCGACGCCGCCGACGACGACCGCGGCGATCACCTGGAACTCGTAGCCGACGCCGGCGATCGCGTCGACCGAGCCGTAAGTACGACAGCCAGATGCGCCCGGCGACTCCGGCGATGCGCGCCGCTCAGGACGAAGGCGAGGAAGACCCGCGAGCCCACGGGGATGCCGGCGAGCCGCGCCGCAGCCGGATCCGAGCCGATCGCGTAGAAGTCCCGCGCCGTACGGAAGGTGCGCATCGCGTACGTCGCGATCGCGACCGCGACGATCGCGATGATGCCCGAGGTACGGGATGCCCGCGACGGTGCCGTAGCCGATCTTGTTGAAGCTCTCGGGCAGCATGGACGCGTTGACCTGGTTGCCGCCGGCCCAGGCACCGTCGATCCCGCGGATGATGTAGAGCGTCCCGAGCGTGACGACGAGGCTCGGCACGCGTGCGACGCGTCACGATTGCGCCGTTGACGATCCCGCAGGCGACGCCGATTCCGAGGGCGAGCAGGAAGACGAACGCGAGCCGAGACGTGCGGGATGGTGGACGTAGAGCACGCCGGTCGCGTAGGCGGAGATGCCGAGCACGGAGCCGATCGAGAGGTCGACGTTGCGCGTGATGATGACGATCGTCTCGCCGATCGCGAGCAGCGCGATGATCGCGGCGCCCGAGAGCAGCTGCTGGACGCTCGTGGCGCTGAGGAACAGGTGGTTGTCGATCGTCGTCGCGCCGACGACGATCACGAGCGCGAGCACGATGCCGAGCTCGCGGAAGCGGAACAGCAGCTCCGCGACCGCGTGCGAGCGCAGCCGGCGGTTCGATGACCTTCTGCTCTTCGGCGAGAACGGTCACGCGGCGTCCTCGACCAATCCCGGTCGCCGCCCGCATGATCGCGTCCTCGCTCGCCTCCGCCCGCGCGAACTCGCGCATCACGCTGCCCTCGAAGAGCACGACGATGCGGTCGGCCATTCCGAGCACCTCCGGGAGCTCGGACGAGATCATGAGCACGGCGACGCCCTGGGCCGCCAGCTCGGAGAGCAGGCGGTGCACCTCGGCCTTCGTGCCGACGTCGATGCCGCGCGTCGGCTCGTCGACGATCAGCAGGGTCGGCTTGCGGGCGAGCCACTTCGCCAGGACGGCCTTCTGCTGATTGCCGCCCGAAAGCGTCCACACGGGATTCGTCAACCTGCCGTATTTCAACTGCAGCCGGATCGCCCAGTCCCTGGCGAAGTTCCGCTCGGCGCCGCGCGGGATCACGCCTCCTCGCCGGACGCTGTCGAGCGACGCGAGCGCGATGTTGCGCTCGATCGAGAAGTCCATCACGAGCCCTTGCTGGCGCCTGTCCTCGGGGACGAGGCCGACGCCGGCGGTCATCGCCGCCGTCGGCGATCCCGGCGGTAGCGCGCCGACCGTCGATCTCGACGGACCCGGCGTCCCAGCGGTCGATCCCGAAGATCGCGCGAGCGACCTCCGTCCGCCCGGCGCCGACCAGGCCGGCGAGCGCGACGATCTCGCCGCTCCGCACCTCGAAGGAGACGTCGGTGAAGACGCCTTCCCGCGTCAGCCGGTCGACCTTCAGGACGACCCCGCCCACCTCGGCGGACAGCTTCGGGAACAGGGCGTCCATGTCGCGGCCGACCATTGCCCTGATGACGGACTGAATGGTGAGCTCCTCGATCGGCTTCGTGAGGACATGGCGGCCGTCGCGCATCACCGTGACGCGCTGGCAGATCGCGAAGATCTCCTCGAGACGGTGGGACACGAAGAGCACCGCGTTTCCGCGCGCCCGCAACGTCTCGACGATGCCGAACAGCCGCTCGACCTCCGTCGTCGCCAACGCGGCCGTGGGCTCGTCCATCACGATCACGCGCGCGTTCGTCGTCAACGCCTTCGCGATCTCGACGAGCTGCTGATCGGCGATCGAGAGCCCCCGCGCGAGCCGGTCCGGCTCGAGCCGGACGCCGAGCTGCTCGAACACGGCGGCCGCCTCGCGGCGTATCCGTCTGTGGTCGATGCGGCGGAACCGCTTGAGCGGCTGCGTGCCGACGAAGATGTTCTCGGCCACGGTCAGGTCGGGGAAGAGCGTCGGCTCCTGGAAGATGATCGCGATCCCGGCAACCTGTGATTGCTTCGCGTTGTCGAAGATCGCTTCCTCGCCGTCGAGCATGAGCCGACCGGCGTCCGGCCGGTGGACGCCGGCGAGGATCTTGACGAGCGTCGACTTGCCCGCGCCGTTCTCGCCGACGAGACCATGCACCTCGCCGGCCAGAAGTGCGATGTCGCCGTCCTCGAGCGCGTGCACGGCGCCGAAGCTCTTCTGAGCGTGCTCGAGCGCGAGCAGTGGTTCGGGGGCGGCTGTCGTCAACGTCGTCTCGTTGAGGGGCGCCGCGCGAGGCGGCGCCCCTCCGTCTGTTGTTTCTAGAACTTGAACTTGTCGACGTTCTTGATGTCGAACACGAACGGCGGCCCGAGGATCACCTGGGGCTTCTTGTCCGGGCCGTTGATGATCGTGTACGTGCCCAGCTTGCCGGCCTTGAACTTCTCGCCGATCTTGCCCGTGATCGTGCCCTCGGAGAGCGCCGAGACCGCGTATCCCGCCAGGTAGCCGAGGTTCTCGGGGTTCCAGAGCGCGAACTTCTTCACCGTGCCGTTGTGGACGTACTTCTTCATCTGGCTCGGCAGGCCGAGACCGGTCAGCACGACCTTGTTCTTGTACTTCGAGGTCGAGAGGTACTGCGCGGCCGAGGAGATCCCGACCGTGGTGGGCGACTCGATCCCCTTCAGGTCCGGATAGGCCTGCAGCATGCTCACCGTCGCCTGCCGGGACTGAGCCGGGTTGTCGTTCCCGTAGTAGATCTTGACGAGCTTCATGTTCTTGTACACCGCCCGCCTCAGCTCCAGCTTCATGTACTTGATCCACGCGTTCTGGTTCGTGGCCGTCGAGGCCGCGGACAGAATCGCGAACTGACCCTTGTAGCCCATCAGCTTGGCCAGTAGCTGAACCTGGCTCCGGCCGATCGTCTCGGTGTCCGCCTGGTTGATGAACAGCGACCGGCAGTTGACGTCCGAGTCGAACGCGACGACCTTCGTCCCCTGCGCCTGCGCCTGCTGGAGCGCCGGGCACACGGCCTGCGGGTCGTTGCCGGCGATGACGATTCCGGCCGCGTGCGCCTGAATCGCGGCCTGGATGGCCGGCTGCTGCGCAGCAGCGGTGTCCTCCGTGCCCGAGGAGACGACCTGCTTGTCGCCAAGCTCGTCGAGGGCGAGTTTGCCGCCGTGATCGGCAATGACCTCGTACGGGTTGAGGGTGTCCTTCGGGATGAAGTAGTACGTCTTGCCCTTCGTCGCACTGCTCGAGGAGGCCAGCGCGGCCGTCACGGCGACGCCTGCCACGAGGATCGCGGCCACGACGACCGCCCATCTGCGCTTGTGCATCGATCGTTCCTTTCTCACTGGGGGATGACTGACGAGCCGGTGGATGGTGCGCCTCCTTCGCATCACCGGGTATACGCGGCTGTGACGCCGCCGTCGACGTTGATGATGTTTCCGGTCGATTTGTCCGACCGGGGGCCCACGAGGAACGCGATCGCCTCCGCGACGTCCTCGGGATAGACGCTGACGCCGAGCTTTGTTCGTCCCTGATAGAAGGCGAGCAATTCTTCTTCCGACACGCCGTACGTGCTGGCCCGCTCGGCCTTCCAGTCGGACGACCAGATGCTCGAATCCTGGATCACCGCGTCGGGGTTGACGGTGTTGACGCGAATCCCGTGCGGACCGCCCTCCTCGGCGAGACAGCGCGCGAGGTGCAGCGACGCCGCCTTCGCAGACGAGTACGCGGAGGCGTTCGCGCCGCCGACGAGTGCGTTCTTCGAGCCCACGAAGACGAGCGCGCCGCCGCGGCCCTGCTCGATCAGGACGCGGAACGCCTCTCGGGCCGCGAGGAAGTACCCGCGGGCCATGACGGCGAAGTTGCAGGTCCCAGTCCGCGAGACGTCGTCTCGGTGACGGCCGCGCTCGTGGCCAGGCCTGCAGAGGCCACGAGGATGTCGATGCCGCCGTACTCGATGACGGCGCGACGGGTCATGTCGACGACGGCCTCCTCACTCGTCACGTCGACGAGCACCGGGAGTGCCCGGCGTGCCCCGTGCGCGGACACGATGTGCTCGACGACCTCCTGGGCGCCCCGTCGAGGTTCAGGTCGGCGACGACGACGTGCGCTCCGCGGTCAGCCAGGAGCCGCGAGGTTGCTCTTCCGATACCGCTGGCCCCACCCGTGACGAGCGCGACGCGGCCGGAGAGCTCGCCCTGCGGCAGCGCCTGCGCGAGCTTGTACCGCTCGAGCGGCCAGTATTCGATTGCGAACGCCTCACCCTCGCTCAGCGAGCGGAAGCCGCCGACGGCATCGGCGGCGTCCTGGACCGCAATCGCCCGGTGATAGAGATCTCGGGCGGTACGGGCCTTCGCCGCGTCGGCGCCGCTCGTGACGATGCCGAGACCGGGTATCAGAACGACGCGCGGTCCCGCCGGATCGATCGGGAACTGGCCGCGTCTCCGTGTCGACGTTGCGGTCGTAGTAGCCGCGGTACCAGTTCGCGTACTCGGCGACACCCGTGCGCAGCGCGGCGGCGAGGTCGTCCGCCGTGTCGGTGCCAGGCGTGAACCTGACGGCGAGCGGCTTGTGCTTCGTGTGGATCAGGTGGTCGGGGCACGGAGCCCCGATCTGGCTCACCTCTGGGGCCCGCGCCGACGAGGCGAACGCGATCGCCGCCGGGCTCCGGTCGACCTCGAGGACGAGACCGTCGGCGTCCGCGAGGAGTGATCCGCGCAGCGCGGGAAGGGCTCGAGCGAGGAGGGCGAGCGCGTCTTCCTCGTCGAGCTCCGCGGTCGCTCTGCCCCCGAGCCCGAAGCGGCCGCTACCGGCTGTGTCGAGCGCGTGGGCCGCACGCGTGACGAACTCGATCGTGTCGCGGTAGCTCTCCTCCGCCGTCTCCCCCCAGGTGACGAGGCCGTGCTTTTCGAGCAGAACGGCGCGCGCCGAGGGGTTGGACGCGAGCAGGTCGGCAACCCGCTTCGACATCTCGAAGCCCGGACGTTGGTAGTCGAGCCACACCGCCTCGCTCCCGAACGTCTCCTCGGCCAGCCGGCGGCCGGAGGGCGACGCCGTCAGCGCAATGATCGCGTCCGGATGAGTGTGGTCGACGTGCGGGGCCGGGACGAACGCGTGCAGAAGCGTTTCGATCGAGGGCCGCGGCTGGTCGGGCGTCAGGCCGCAACGGCGAAGGTAATCGACCATCGACGCGTCGTCCATCTCATCGCGCTCCCGGAGCGGCAGGATCTCGTCGAGGCGGAGAGCCGCGAAGCCGGAGGCGTCGATCGTCGCCAGGTCGGTACCGGAGCCCTTCACCCAGAGGACGCGACGCTCGTGGCCCGCGTGGTCGAGCGTCGTTCCCTTGGCCGAGGTGTTCCCGCCGCCCTGATTCGCGAGCGCGCGATCCGCGCCGAGGAGGTTCGAGCGATACACGAGCGCCTCGAGCACGTCGAGCCCTGCCGCCCGCGAATCGTCCCAGCGGTCGTCGGGCGCCGGGATTCCCCGGAGCCCACGCGCAAGTTCGGTCACGCGCCCCGCTCCCGTCGGCCGGCGACCGTCGCCATCAGCCGACCGCCTCCTCGTCGGGCGCCAGGCGCCGCAGGTCGCGGGGGCGCATCGGCGGGGAGTCACGCGGGGTGGGGTCGACAATCATCACGTCCACACCGGCTCCGCGCCACGCCTCGATCTCGGCGGCCGGCGCGCTGGAGTCGGTGATGATGCCGGCGAGATCCTCGACCTGGACGAACGCCAGCAGCGCACTGCGGTGCCACTTCGTCCCGTCGAAGATGCCGTACACCTGGTCGCACGCGTCTGCCATCTCCTGCTTGATGCGGACCTCGTCCGGGTTGAGGTCCATGAGACCTCGCGAGAGGCTGAGGCCGCGCGCGCCGAGGAATCCCTTGTTGATCCGCGTCGCCCGAAGGACGTCGGCGCCCAGATCCCCGACGAGGGACATCGCCGACAACCGCAGCATGCCGCCGGTCACGAGCACGGTGATCCCGGGGGCGTCCGCGAGCGCAGTGGCGACGAGCAGCCCATTCGTGACGACGACCAGTTCCCGCTTCGAGCACAACTCGAGCGCGAGGTAGTACGCGGTCGTGCTGGCGTCGAGGGCCACAGCCTCGCCCTCTGCGACCATCTGGGCCGCGGCATGCGCGATCGCACGCTTCCGGTCGACTTCGAGGCGCAAGCGCAGGTCGAAGCCGACCTCCGACTGGCCCTGCTGGAGCGCCCGCGCCCCGCCGCGGATGCGAGCGACGAGGCCCTGACGTGCGAGCTCGCCGAGGTCGCTCCTGACCGTCACCTGCGAAACGGCGAAGGCCCGCGAAAGTTCCGTAACCTGAACGGAATCCCGCGTCTCCAGCAGCCTGAGGACATGCTGCATGCGCTCAGACTGAGAGAGTCTCCTGAGATCGCCGGCGTCGTCGATGCGGGCGACCATACGCCGCCTTTTTGCGGAAGTCAATAACCTCTCTTGTCTTACGAATCGCGTCGAATCGAAAGCGAACTCGTAATTTCGTCACCCATGCGTCAGACTCGCGCGATGGACGAAAACCCCCTCCTCGAGAAGCTCGCCGGCCTCTCGATCGAGACGCCGTCGTGGGGCTACGGCAACTCCGGGACGCGCTTCCACGTCTACCCCTGGCCGGGTGCCGCCCGCACCGTCTGGGAACGGATCGACGATGCGGCGCTCGTGCACCGACTCACCGGCTGCTGTCCGTCCGTCGCGCTTCACATCCCGTGGGACCGGGTCGACGACTGGAGCGCGCTGCGAAGCCACGCCGAAGAGGCGCGGCATCCGGATCGGCGCGATCAACCCCAACCTCTTCGGCGACGACGACTACCGGCTGGGAAGCCTCTGCCATCCCGACGAGCGCGTTCGCGCGCAGGCGCTCGCCCACTGCGGAGAGTGCATCGAGATCGCCCAGGAGCTCGGCTCGACGACGATCAGCCTCTGGCTCGCCGACGGGACCAACTATCCGGGGCAGGACGACCTTCGCGACCGATACCGGCGCCTGACCACATCGCTCGAGCAGCTCTACGCGCTGCTTCCGGCGGAGATGCGGCTCCTGATCGAGTACAAGTTCTTCGAGCCCGGCTTCTACAGCACGGACCTTCCCGATTGGGGCACCGCAGCGCTCGTCTGCCGGCGCCTCGGCCGGCGGGCGCAGGTCCTGGTCGACACGGGGCACCATCCGCAAGGGACGAACGTCGAGCAGATCGTCGCGCTCCTCCTGACCGAAGAACTCCTCGGCGGGTTCCACTTCAACAATCGCAAGTACGCCGACGACGACCTGATCGTCGGCTCGATCGACCCGTTCGAGCTCTTCCGCATCATGCGCGAGATCGCAGCCGCGGACGCAGCCGAGACGGTCGCCTTCATGATCGACCAGTCGCACAACATCGAGGGGAAGATCGACGCGATGATCCAGTCGGTCGTGAACATCCAGACGTCGTACGCGAAAGCGCTGCTCGTTGACGGAGCACGCCTCGCGGAGGCGCAGCTCGAAGGCGACGTCCTCGGCGCCCACCGCGCCCTCGTCGCCGCATTCGAGACCGACGTGCGGCCGGAGCTCGCACGTCTCCGCGGGCAGCTGGGCGTTCCCGAGGATCCCGTTGCCGCCTTCCGCGACGGAGGCTACGGCGCCAGACTTGCCCGCGAACGGGGCACCGCATCTGTCGAGAGCGCGTACGAGCAGCTGTGAGCTCGGCACCCGAGACGTAGTCGTGCGGATCGCGCTCTTCGCCACGTGCATCGGCGATTCGCTCTTCCCTGCGTCGTGCCGGGCGACCGTGCAGGTGCTGGAGCGGCTGGGTCACGAGGTCGTCTTTCCAAGGGAGCAGACATGCTGCGGCCAGATGCACCTGAACAGCGGCTACGCGGACGCGGCCGCGAAGCTCGGCCGCCGATTCGCGGAGATCTTCGGCGCCTACGACGTCGTCGTCTCGCCCTCGTCGTCGTGCGTGGGGACCGTGCGAGAGGCGTACGGCCTCGAGAATGTGTTCGAGCTCTCGGAGCTGCTCGTTCGGCGGCTCGAGGTCGAGGACGTCGGCGCCGCGTTCCGCGGCCGCGTGGCGTACCACCCGACATGCCACTCGTTGCGCGTGACGCGCGTCGGAGACGCACCGCTGCGGCTGCTCCGACATGTGCGGGGACTCGAGCTCGTCGACCTTCCGCGTGCCGACGAGTGCTGTGGCTTCGGCGGCACGTTCTCGATCAAGAACGCCGAGACCTCGAGCGCGATGCTCGTCGACAAGTGCGACGCCGTCGAGTCGACGGGCGCAGATGTCTGCACCGCCGTCGACGGGTCGTGCCTGCTCCAGATCGGCGGTGGCCTCTCGCGCCGCAGCTCCGGCGTTCGCGCCGTGCACCTGGCGGAGATCCTCGCATCGACGTGACGAGCTTCCCTGACGCGGCACGCGTGGAGCTGGCGAACGTCCAGCTGCGCTCGAACCTGCGCAACGCGACCGACACGATTCGCGAGAAGCGTGCACGGGTCGTGGCCGAGGTTCCGGACTGGGAGGAGCTTCGCGAAGCCGGGAAGGCGATCAAGGAGGACGTCCTCGCCCACCTCGAGGAGTACCTGCTCCAGTTCGAGGCGGCGGTCCAGGCGGCCGGCGGGCAGGTGCACTGGGCGGTGGATGCGGCCCAGGCGAACGCCGTCGTGGCCGACGTCGCGCGCGCTCACGGAGCCGACGAGGTCGTCAAGGTCAAGTCGCTGACGACCGACGAGATCGGGCTCAACGACGCGCTTGCCAAGGCCGGCATCCACGCGCTCGAGACCGACTTCGCCGAATTGATCCTCCAGCTCGACGGTGACTGGTCGTCACACATCCTCGTCCCTGCGATCCACCGCAACAGGACGGAGATCCGCGATCTCTTCGCGCGGACGATCGCCCCGGGAATCACATCCGACGACCCGCGCGACCTCGCCGAGGCCGCGCGGGTCTACCTCCGCGAGCGCTTCCTCAGGGCGTCGGTGGGCGTCAGCGGCGCGAACTTCGGCATTGCCGAGACCGGCGCCGTCTGCGTCGTCGAGTCCGAAGGTAACGGCCGCATGTGCACCACGCTCCCGCATGTGCTCGTCACGATCCTGGGTATCGAGAAGCTCCTGCCGCGCTTCGCGGACCTCGAGGTCTTCCTCCAGCTGTTGCCGCGTTCCGCAACCGGTGAACGCATGAACCCGTACACCTCGCTCTGGACCGGCGTGAGCCGCGACGACGGTCCGCAAGAGTTCCATGTGGTTCTGCTCGACAATGGGCGCACCCGCGTGCTCCGCGACGAAGTCGGACGGCAGGCACTGCACTGCATCCGCTGCAGCGCGTGCCTGAACGTCTGCCCGGTCTACTCGCGTACGGGCGGCCACGCGTACGGCTCGGTCTATCCCGGCCCGATCGGCGCCATCCTGACGCCGCAGCTCCGCGGCGTCGAGAACGCGGCGTCACTTCCGTTCGCCTCGACTCTCTGCGGCGCCTGCTACGAGGTCTGTCCCGTCAAGATCGACATCCCGCGCGTGCTGCTCCACCTGCGTGCCAAGGCGGTCGAGGCGAAGGCACGACCACCGGAGCGCGCCCTGATGGCGGGCGCCGGCTGGATCTTCGGGAGTCGGCGACGGTTCACGCTTGCGCAGCGCCTCGGCAGGCTTGCTCAGCGACCCTTCGTCCGAGGCGGGCAGATCCGGCGCCTGCCGCCGCCGCTCTCGAGCTGGACGCGGACGCGCGACCTGAAGGCGCTCCCTGCGGAGAGCTTCCGCTCGTGGTGGCGGCGGAGCCGGCAATGAGCGCCGCACGTGAGACGCTTCTGCGCGGGGTCCGTGCGGCGAGCGGCCCGTCGGCAGGCCCGCCGGTCGCGCGCGAGTACCGACGGCAAGGAACGCTCGAGGACGAGCAACGCGCAGCGCTCTTCTGCACGCGCGTCGGCGAGTACCGCGCAGAGGTCCGACGCTGCCAGCAGAGCGAGGTCGCGAGCCTCGTCGCCTCCCTCTGCGCTGCGCGCGGGGCACGAACCCTGGTCGTTCCGCCCGGCCTGCCCGCTACCTGGCGCAGCGACGCGCTCGAGCTCGTGGTGGACGATGGGCTCTCGGCGCAACAGCTCGATGCTCTTGACGGGGCTCTGACCGGTTGCACGGTCGCGATCGCCGAGACGGGGACGATCGTCCTCACCGGCGGGCGGTCGGAGGGCCGACGGGCGCTCACGCTCGTCCCGGACATCCATGTCTGCGTCGTCGTCGAGCAGCAGATCGTCCAACTCCTCCCGGAGGCACTCGCGCGCCTCGAAGAGGGAGATGTGCAACGGCGGCCGATCACCCTCGTCTCCGGCCCTTCCGCGACCTCGGATATCGAGCTGAGCCGCGTCGAGGGCGTGCACGGCCCGAGAAACCTCATCGTCCTCGTCGTGAAGGAGGTCCCATGACTGAGCGCAGTGCCTTCGTCCTCCAGGTGCGCCCCGAGCGGATGGAGGAGTACATCCGTGCACATCGAGACGTTTGGCCCGACATGCTCGCTGCCCTCCGCGGCGCCGGTATCCGCAACTACACGATCTTCCGGCACGGGAATCAGATGTTCGGCTACTTCGAGGCCGACGACCTCGACGCTGCCGCGGAGTACCTCGCCGGGCAAGAGGTCTCGACGCGCTGGCAGGACGCGATGGCGGAGCTCTTGGAGAACCGCGTGCCCGAGAGTGGTCCGCCGCAGCTCGAAGAGGTGTTCAGGCTGGACTAGACGGGCGCTTCCGGGTCGCCCGGATCTTCACGACGCGGGTCTTGCGCGTTTGCGGCACGGGTCTTGCGCGATTGCCCGGTGCCGATCACGATTCGACGGGCAAAGTGGTCGCCGCAAAGGGGGTTCCATCGTGATTCGTGTCGCCGTTGTGATTGTCAGCGCCCTGCTCCTTGCCTCCTCGGCGTCGGCAGTGGGCCATCCGAAGCCGACTGCGCGCGACCGCGAGCGAGTCCAGGACGCCACCAGGGCTGCAGTGTCGAAGCTTGGACTGGTCGACGCTCGCGCCTGCGACAAGTTCGACCTTCCCTGCATCGACACGGCGACCGTGGCAGAGGAAGCTGCGTTCGCACGGGCGGCGACGGTCGGCCGCGCCGTTGCCCGCGGCCTTTCGGCGGGCAAGTGCCGGACCGCGATGCTCAACCGCGCGAATGCCTACAACAAGCACGCTCAGGACGTCCACAAGGCGCGAGTTGAATGGCACGCAAGCGGCTACGAGGTGGCCGGCCGCTACTACTACGCCAACTTCTCGATCGGCACGGTGAACACGCTGTTCACTCGCAGCTGCTGACCCGGCGACGCGCCGGCCAGGCAAGACGCAGAGACGAAGGCCCGCCGGAGCGGGCCTTCGTCGTCTCGAGCGTCTCGCCGGCGTGTCAGCAACCGAGCACGGCCTTGATCCGCCTTACTCCTTGCGTCGAGCGCGCGCGGCGCCGCTACGCGTGACGGCGTCGACCGATCACGAAGCCGACGACGGCGAGTAGGAGAAGTGCGCCCGCGAGCCCGATTGTCACCCGGTCGCCGCCGGACGAGTCGCTTCCGCTCTTCACGGCCGTGGCGGGGACGGCGACGGGCCGGCCGCCCGCGGCGGCGAGCTTGCCGACCGCCTCGACGGCCGCGTCGGCCAGGCCGTCGCCGCCGGTCTCGACGCGTACGGGCCGCAAGGCCGCGTAGGCCACCTCGGGGCTGTGGCGGACGTGGTAGTAGCCGAGGCCGGCCGGCATCACGACGAGGAGGGAGCCCTCGTATGCGAGCGTCAGCTCGGTGCCGAGGAAGCGCGCGTACTGCTGCGGCCTGCCCCAGAGCGCAGTGACCGCGCCGAGGTCGCCGGGCGATGCGATCAGCGCGACACGGATCGGGTAGCCGGCCCTCGTCGCCGTCGCCACGACGCCGTCCAGCCGCTGCTGCGCGGAAGCTGACGGCGGCTTGTCCCACGAGTAGAAGACCCTCGTGTTGTAGAGGACGTCGCTGGCCGGATCGCCGTCCGCGCGGGCCTGCGGAGCGACGCACGCCGCCGCGAGGCTCGCCGGCAGCGCGAGGAGCGCGAGGATCCGGAGCGACGGCCTAGCCAAGCGTGCTCGCTCCGAGGAGCGCGACGACGACAACCGCTACCGCGCCCGCCGCGAGCGCGACCAGAGCCAGGATCAGACGGAGGAGCGGCGAGGTCATCCGTTCGCCTTGTCCACGAGGAACACGCTGAGCGGGGGGCCGCCGGGTGGTCGGATGTCGAACCCGAGGCCCCAGTGTCCGACCATGACGAGGGCGGGTGCCGAGCGCTGGTAGAGGCCGGGACGCGTCTCGGGCAGGTGGTAGGCGAGCCCTCCCATCTCCATGTCGAGCATCGTGAAAGAGGCGGTCACGTCCGCGCGGCGGACAGGCGTGCCGTTCCTCGTGACGCGCACGGCGAAGCTATTGGGGACGGCGGCACGGTTCGGGTTCACGTGGAACTCGAGCCGGTAGCCGTCCCTGTTCACGACCTCGGTGACGGGCCCGGGGCCGACGTGCGCGCTCGCCTGGCCGACGGTGGCGAGCGCCTTCGCGGGCGGTGCGAGGCTCGAGAGAACCGCGGCCGCGAAGATCGCGGCCACGACGAGCAGCACCTCGCCGCTTACGAGAGCACGGAGGAGGCGCGCCGCGCCGAGCGCGAGCGTGGGCTGCGCGGCGGCGGCCTGGAGGCGGGGTGTGTTGCGCACCAGATTGCCCGAGGCGAGGAGCATCGCGGCTCCGAGCAGCGCGATCTTGACCAGCAGCGCCTTCCCGTAGGACGTCTGCCAGAGCGACGAGAGCGTCGGCAGGTGCAGGACGGCCGCCCACGTGCCGGAGGCGATCAACAGCATCACGGCGACGAACGCGACGCGCGAGAAGCGGGGCACGACGACCGCCAGACCCGCGAGGCGTCGGCCGGCGCCGAGGCTCACCCAGACGACCAGCAGGCCGACGAGCCCGCCGATCCACAACGACCCCGCGGCGAGATGCAGCCAGTCGAGCGCAAGTGAGAGGCCGCGCGGCGAGGTCTCAGCGGCGTGACCCGCAAGGCCCGGCACAAGGAGCGCAGCCGCGCCGGCGACGAGGGCCCCTATGAGCGCGAGCAGCTCCGCGACCGACCGCTCGCGCCGCTCCGGCCGGTCGATGCAGATCGCCACGAGCGCCGCGAGGGCGAAGAGCGCGATGACGAGCTCGAGATCGAGGTAGCCACGCCCGAACGCGGACGCGCGTGCGAGCGGCACGACGTCCCCGATGTCGAACGCCGACCGGAGCGCGAACTGCGCGGTCGCAAGCTGCACGTAGACGGGCGTGACTATCAGCGCGACGGCGGTGGCGACCCCGAAGGCGATCGCGACCGGGGCGAGCGACGTGCCGGGCACACGGCGGAGCAGCGGACGCGCGATCAACATCCGCAGCGTGAACAGCCCGACCGCGGCCATGAGTGAGAGGAAGACGGTCCAGCGCGCGACGAGCAGCCTCGGCGTGGCCGCCGTCTCGCTGATCGAGGGGATGGCGAACTGCGGCGCCGGCCCCGGGTTCGGGCCGACTGCGAACGTGAATGCACCCCGCACGGGGTGCCCGTCCACCGAGACGACGCGCCAGAAGACGAGGTACCAGCCCTGTGCAAGGCGTCGGAGCGGGACGTCGAGCTCGTCCGGGTCGGCTCGGAGAGCGGTGCGGGCGGCCGGCCGTCTGCTGACGGCCGGCCGCATCCGTGACGGAGACGATCGCGAACCGCGGCTCGACCGCCTCGCTGTAGGTGAGCGTGACCTGCGCCGGCGGAACGTTGACGACGCCGCTCGCAGAGGGCGACGTGTGAAGCAGAACCGCGTGCGCCCAGGCGGCCGCGGGGAGCGCGAGCGTTCCGACGATGATCGCCGCGAGAGCGATCGGCGTCCGCCCGCGCAGCGTCACGCGAGCGACCTCCGGCCCGCGAAGAGCGCGACCAGTCCGACGACGAGCCCGAGCGCGCCGACGACGAGCGCGACGATGGCGAGCGTCGAGCTGCCCCCGCCGCCGAGCGAGCTCTTCGCCTCGATCGTCGGCGCCGGCGTGTCGGACGACTCCGGCCCCGTCCAGTCGACGACGCTCCCGTCCGAGTAGGTCTGCCGGACCTGGAACGTGTAGGTCTTGCTCGAGTCGGGGGTGGCGAGGAACTGGAAGAACGCGTCCTCGCCGGTCGGCACCTTGCCGCCGGACCAGACCACCTTCTGGATGACGGCGTCCTCGCCGGAGCCGGTCTGCTGTACGTCGCGCGTCCAGCCGGGCGAGGGCGCGAAGGAGTCGATCGAGAAACCGGAGGGAGGCGTGAACTCGATCTTCGTGGTCGTCGCGTTCTCCTTCTCGGTCGGCACGGCCAGCGTGAAGACCGCCGCCACCTTGGCTTCGGTGACCGGCGGGCTGACCTCCGCGTGTGCCCACGCGCTGCCGGCGGCGGCGAGCGCGGCCGCCGAGCCGAGCGCGAGCACGAGCAGGCGCGATTTCCTCGAGACAGTCATTGCGTGCGTTCTCCTTGTCGGTCGGGATCTGCCGGCGAGCGACGCCGCCGGCCGGACGAGGAGAAGGCGTGGAGGGGCGCGGGCTCCGTGCCAGGCGCCGTTCCAGGCCGCCCCCGGCCGCCGCCGGGCGGCCGAGAGGCGTGCGGGAACGGAGGGCCAGACGGCAGGGACCTGCTCCGCGAGACGTCTGACGACCCGCCGCAGCCAGCCGAGCACGTGGCCGGCGGCTGCGACGACCGCGGAGGCCACGAGCGAGAGCGCAGCGAGAAACGGCACAGCGTCGCGGTGCACCGGGCCGAGCAGGCAGTTCAGCCCGTGCCAGCCCAGTCCTGCGCGCCAGTGGATGTACGACTCGAGCAGCGCGAATGCCGCCGAGCTCCCGAGCCAGAGGAGAAGCGCGCGGCCGGCGACGCGCAGCGGCCGGATCCGCAGCGACTGCGAGATCGCCAGCGGCTCGAGCCGGCTCCGCTCCGCAACTGCGAGCGCCGCTATCGCGACGGTCACGGCCGACGCGGCGAACGCCAGCACGCAGGCGCCGAGCCCGAGCACAAAGACCGAGGGCGCCGCCGTCTCGCCTGCGAGTCTCGCGCCGAGCGGTGTCCGCTCCGGTTCGAGCGAGTAGGCGAGCGCGCGCGACGCCAGTACGACGAGCGCCGTCACGCCGAGCCAGCCGCAGAGGCGCAGTCCGCTGACCCGCATCGCCTTCACGCCACCCTGAGCGTGAAGGGCGCAGTCAGTACGCGACCGTCGACGCGTGTCTGGAGGAAGAGCCGCCAGGTTCCGCCCACGGGCACGAGCACGCCGACGGTGAGCTTGCCCGGCGTGGTCGACTGGCCCGTCACGCTGGCCGAGCCGAGGATCGACCCGCACGCGGCGAACGCTCCGGCGCCGCACACGTGCGTGTGGAAGTAGTCGAGCGTGCCGGCGCGGAAGAAGATCGCGTGCGCGAGCGCACCGAACCAGGGCGTGAATCGCGCCGGGGTGCCGTCGGGTCGTGAGACCGAGATCGCGAGCAGCGCCGGCTCGATCGCCTTCAGCCGCGGCCGTCCGTGCAGCGTGAAGCGGTAGCCGTCGACGCTCGTCGTCCGGTGGAAGGGCGGCAACGGGTCCTTCGGCGGCGTTCCCGCGACGGTGACCCAGCGGAAGAGCTGGAAGTTCCGCTGTGCGCCCGCGCTCGGATAGGCGTCGACGACGAGCCGGTAGCGGCCCGGAGTCGGGAACACCACCGTCTCGTCGATGCGCCCGTCCGGAGCGACGGGCGGGTGCTTGTGGATCAGCGCGCCGCTCAGGTCGTCGCGGACGAGGATCACGTGAACCCCGGTGTGCGGCCCGCTCCCCCGCCGATATCGGGTGAGCGCACCGCCCGACGGCTGAAGGATCGTGAACGAGAGCCGCGTGGGCTGGCCCGCGGTGATCGCGCCGGCCGGCTCGAACCCCGCAAGCGAGTACGTCTTCGCCGCCCCGATCGTGGGCGTCACCGGACCCGACGACGATCCGCAGCCGGCGAGCGCCAGGGTGACGCCCAGCAATGCGGCCAGGCGGCATCGACCCGGTCCGGTTCCGGGTCACTCAGAGTCCTCGCTCGAAGCGGTAGCGGGCGTGCGGCGGCACGTAGGCGCCGAGCTCGAGCACGATCTCGGCGTGGCGGCGGAGCGGGATCGCGCGAACGTCTGCTCGCCAGCGGCGCCCGTCGACGTAGCCGCGGACGCGCTCGCCGCCCGAGGCGCGGAACCCGGCGAGCCGATCCGGGCCGAGCGGCTGTCCCCAGAGCGCGAAGAACCGCCCGAGCGTCAGCCGGGCGCCGGCAGCGAGCTCGATCACGCCGGTCGGCCTCCGCGTCCGTGCCGGGTACGAGCATGCGCCGTCGAGGACCTCGGCGCCGTGGAGGCGCCAGGGCGGCGCGACGCCGATCCCGGCCGGCACGATCACGACGCGCCCGCGTCCAAAGAGCTCGAGGTGCACGCCCACCCTCGACCTCGGCGAGCTCGTGCACGCCAGCCGGCCGACGGGGACGCCCCGCGAGACGCTCGAGCTCAGCGCGCCGGGTGATACGGCGGCCCCACGCCGATCGGGGTCGGCACGAGGCCGACGAGCACCAGGCCGAGCGCCGCGGACCTCATCGCATCTTGCCTTTCGGAATCGCAAGCTTCGGCCGGGACATCGCGTTCCGCCCCGGTCGGGATCGCTCGAGTCCGTGCTCCTCGTCGAAGAGCCGGGTCAGGCCGACGATGAGCGCGGCGGCGCCTGCCGCCAGCGCAGTCGCGAGCGAGGCGCGCACGACGCCGGCGGGCAGCTCCGACACCACATAGCCGTGCCGGAAGACCGCGGCGTCCTCGAGGGCATCCGCAAACGCCAGGGCAGCGGCGAGCGCCGCGACGACGAATCGGTGCCGGCGTCTCCGCACGAAGACGGCGATTGCGAGCGAGGCGATCACCGCCGGCGCGGCCAGGCCGATCCACTTCGACGAACCCGTCTGCGAGGACGCGAGCGTGAAGCCGGCGCCGACAAGAATGACGAGCGCCCCGCTCAGAGCGGTGCACGCGTACAGCACGAGACTCCCCGTGCGTCGGCGAGCGCGCCACGCGATCCCGCAGCCGCCGGCCACGGCCAGGCCCCACAGCGCAAGCCAGGGCGCGAGCGCCGGCCGGTGGGCGCGCCAGAGCTGCCCCGCGATCAGCCGGGGCGTCCCGTCGACGACGACGGGGACCGACCACGTGCCGACCGGGCCGGCTCCGGTGCGCTCTCCGGGGCGCGGCCCGAGCCGGTGATCGTGCCAGGAGAAGCGGTGGGTGGTTGTGACGAGCGCCCAGCTCGGATGCGCAGCGGAGCTCAGCGCCGGCACCGAGCCGGCCCGGGCAAGTCTGTTCGTCACCGCCGTCAGCGACCGCTCGTTCACCTCGACGCCGCGCGCGGAGAACTGAAGAAAGGGCTCGCCGCCGTACCCGATCACCGTCACGTCGTGGCGCGGCTCGACGCGAAGCTCGAGCTTGCGATCGCCGTCGATCACGTTTGCCCGGACCCCCGGCGCAACGGCACCTCCTGCGGCAGGCCGCGCGTCGTAGTCGAGCGCGATCACGGGCCCCGCTCCGTGCGCCTGCGCGACTCCGGGAAGAGCGAGCGCGCAGAGCGCGGCGGCGATGACGAGGCGGCTGCGAAACCGTCGCGGTTGCGCATGCCGCGGATGCGATGTGTTCACTGACCTCCTCGATGGCCGACGGCGCGCACCCGGCGGGTGCGCTTCCGGTCACCGAGAAAGCGGAGGCGCGCGGAGCGCCGCGTGCAGCGCCAGCGGACGGCGGCGGACGATGCGCGCAGCCGTCGCCGCCCAGGCGGGCCGCTCGCCGTCCATGGGCTCGGCGGCCGAGCGCGAGTCCTCGACCAGCGCCGCCATCGTCCGTTGCACGCCCACGACGGTCGCCGCCGAGAGCGTCAGGACCACCGCGAGCAGAAGCCACGACGAGGGGCCGAACGTCGCGAGCGGCTGGACGGCGCCGCCCTGCAGCGCATGCTCGAGCGTCTCCTGGAGAACGAGGAAGCCCGCGGCCAGGCTCGCCAGCGTCGCAATCTCCCGCGTTGCCCTGCCGGGACGCCGTTCGGGCAGAAGCGCGCTCACCCAGCGGGGGCGATCGGCCTCGGCGAGCGCGCTCGCCGCCAGCGCGAGCGGGAAGAAGACGAGCGCCGCGACCGACAGGGCCCCCACCACGAGCGCGTACCAGCCGAGGTAGCCGTGCGCCCCGTCCTGGGGCCACACCGACCGGTACAGCACCGCATGCGCAACGAGGGCGCACAGCGCGACGGCGACCGACCGGCGCGACAGATCGGTCACGCGCCGGAGGACACGAGGAGCGGCACCACCGGTTGGAGCGCTAACCCTCAACGTCGGGATCGTACCGCCTGCGGCCCGACCGAGACGACAGACGCCATAGATGCTGCGCCGCTGTCAGTCCGTCGTCGAGACGTCGGGGGGATCCGCCGTCCGGGCCTCTTGTGTCTGGGCCTCCTTGCGTCTCGAGGCCGCCTGCACACGCTGGTCGAGGGCGCCGCGGGCGGCAGCCAGTCCACCGACGTCGCCGCCCGGCCCGCGCAGGAGCAACGCAAACACGACGGCGATCAGCGCGCCGCCGATCGGTCCGACGACGTACACCCAGTAGTTGCTGAAGTCGCCGTTTGCGAGGTCGGGGCCGAACGAGCGGGCGGGGTTCATCGAGGCGCCGCTGATCGGGCTCGACCAGAAGCCGGCGAGGATGATGTAGCCGCCGACGGCGACCGCGGACAGCGCGCCGACGTTTTGCGCGCGGGAGGCTGTGCCAAGGATCGTGCTCACGAGCCCAACCGTGAGCGCGAGCTCGATCAGCATCGCACGCCAGTCGCTCGTGCCGGCGCCGGGCTCGGTCGCGCCCAGGTCGCCGAGCTTCCCGAGGACGGCCCACAGGAACAGACAGGCGAGTGTCGCGCCGATCAGCTGGATCACGATGTAGCCGGGGACGCGTCGCCAGGGGAAGTCCCCGCGGGCCGCGAACGCGAGCGTGACGGCGGGGTTGAGGTGGGCGCCGGAGACCGCGCCCATGAACAGGATGATCGCCATCACCATCAGCCCGGGCGCCGCGACGGCCGTCGACCTGCTGATCGCACCGTTGCTCTTGGCCATGACGACGGCGCCCCCGGCGCCGACGAGCACGAGGAAGAACGTGCCGAGCAGCTCCGAGAAGAGGCGCCGCCACTCGAGGGCGAGCCGCCCATCGTCGAAGTTCTCGATTCCCGGAGGCTCCAGCGCGAGTAGCGCACGCATTCCGCCAGTCCGTTGCGTCGTCGATCCACTGTCCATTGAGAACTCACCTCGCTGGTAGGGGCACGGGGAGTCTCTCCCTGATCGCGACGCCGTTCTTCATCCGGTTGGGATGATCGCGCGCGGCTTCGAACGCTCCACCCTCCGCCCGTCGCCGGGCTCCCGTCTAGCCGCCGGCCGGCTTGGCACCCACGATCTCCGGCGGCGGGAACGCGGCCCAGCCGCGCTCCGCCAGCGATGCGAGGCCGCTCGACTTGACGCCGGCGTCCGAGACCGTGAGGACGGCGTCGCGCACCACGAGCGACCGCCGGATCGCCGGTGCGCCCTGGAGCTTTCCGGCGCCGTGCTCGATGCGCCCGATCTCGTCGATGCCTCGTGTCCGGCCAACCTTGAGGCCGACCGCCCGCTGATCGAACGGAACGACGACGAGCCCCGTCCTCGGCCAGAAGAGGAACGCGTGGTGGTCGAACTCCGCCTCGGACCAGCCGGCGCCGAGCGACATCCGCTGCAGCCGCGTCGGGTGCCGCAGATCCGAGACGTCGAAGAGCGACACCTGCGTCCCGAGCGAGCGGCCCTGGTCGTTCGCGTCCTGACCGATGCCGAGCAGCAGGTCGTCGCCGATCGGGTGCAGGTAGGCCGAGTAGCCGGGGATCTTCAGCTCACCGAGGACGCGGGGACGCTCGGGGTCGGAGAGGTCGATCGTGTACACCGGGTCGATCTGCTTGAAGGTGACGACGTAGCCCACGTCGCCGGCGTACCGCACCGCGTAGACGCGCTCCCCCTTGCCGAGCCCGCCGATCCGGCCGGCTTGCACGAGGGCGCCGTCCTTCGGCCGCAGCGTCGTCAGGAACGACTCGCTGTCCTCGCCTCCGCCCCACCACGCGGGAGTCTCGGTGCTGACGACGCGGAGCACGCCGCGATACTCCGACAGCGACCATTGGCTGAGCAGGAAGCCGGTCACCTGGCCGCTGCCGCGGTACTGCGTTCGCGACGGGCTCGAGATGTCGAACTTGTGGACGGCGGTGACGACGCCCCTCTGCTCCGCGGTGGGCGCGGAAGGATCGGGCCGGTCGGACCAGCGCTCAGTCGCCACGTACAGGCTTTCCGGCGCCGCGTACACGATCCGCGCGTCGGTCATCAGCGCGACCGAGTCGACCGGCTGAAGCCCCTTTTCGAGGTCGACCGTGAGCACGGTCAGCATCCCGAGGCCGGAGAACGCCGCGGGCCGGCGGACGTTGCGGCACTGGACGAGTGGGCGCTTCTTCGTCGCTCCGGCGCCAGGTCGCGCGATCCGGTACGACGGCAACCAGCTCACCAGGCCGGACGAAGCGACGACGGCGCGGTTGTGCTCGTCCGCGGCGTCCAGTTCCCCCTTCGATGTGTCGGCGGGCGTCTCGAACGGAAGCTTGCCCGGTATCGGGGAAGAGGCAACGATCCGCGCACTCCGGCCGACGAGGCGCGCGGCCACGTACGCACCGTCGAGCGTCAGCGTGCGAACGAGGCGTAGCGCCTTCGGGTTGGAGACGTCGACCTCGGCGAGCACCGACTGCGTGGGCGCATACGGCATCAGTCGCGCCGCGACGCCCGGCAGCGGCTCCGCCCAGTAGCCCCCGCGCGAAAGGACGAGCAGACGGTCGCGGTGCAGAAGCAGCTCGTGGCTCCAGCCGTCGTCGAGCTTGAGCGTGTCGAGGAGGCGCGGCTTCGCCTCGCCGACGTCGACGGCGTTCAGCCGTCCGTTCGCGACGGCGAAGAGCGTCGTCCCGTCCGTCTTCACGATGTCCGGCTCGTCGACGCCCTCCTCCTGGACGTTCGTGCCGGAGAAGTCGACACCCTCCTGGGGAGAGACCTCGCGGGCCGCGGCGGCCGTGGGCACAGGGGCCACCGGCGGCACGGCGCCGCGTCCCACCGCTCCGCCGAGCCCCCACGGCCCCACGAAACGGGCCGCTCGCGACTTGGCGTACCCGAGCAGCTCGCCGCACGAGCGGAACGGGACGAGGCGATCGGCCTTCGTCGCCGCTCGCGCGCGGGCGCCCTCGGCGGCCGAGCGGTCGGCCGTCCCCGCGAGCGCGGCCGCCGCGCACAGCGCAACCGCCGCCAGGAACCCGACGCGCTTCAAGAACACCATTACACGCGTTATACGCCGCCGGACGCCGAATTGTCACCGCCTCTCAGGCGAGTGGCCCACAGGTACCCATGTGCCGGCCCATGTGTACCCATGGGCCCGAGCAGGGTGAGGGGCGGGCAGCCAAGCCGCCGGCGCCCGCCCCCGTACTTGTCATCACCGATACGAACCGTTCGTGCGCTCCCCATCGGTCCAGAATCACAGGCTGGTCCAGCTGATCCACCCCTCCCGGCAAAGCCTTGACAGCCCCCGGGCGGGGCCCGCAGACTCCTGATGCCGCCGAGAGGGGACGAAAATGGAGTGGGTACTGGTCGGGCTCGTCTTCGTGGCCGCCGCCCTCAAACTCGTCGAGGGGCGGTTGCCGCGCATCGCGTACAAGCTGCTGCTGCTGGCGGGCGTGGTCGCGCCACTCGTCGCGACCATGTACGCAACCATGCTGCTCTGGAGCGGGCCGGTCGGCTGGCGCGAGGTCGCGCTCCTGATCGGCATGTACGCGGTGACCGGGCTCGGGACCACGCTCGGCTACCACCGACTGGCGACACACCGCAGCTTCGACACCGGGCCCGTCGTCAAGGGCTTCTTCCTCATCCTCGGCTCGATGGCGCTGCAGGGGAGCATCATCAACTGGTCCGCGTGGCATCTGGAGCACCACGCCAACTCCGATCGAGAGGGTGATCCGCACAGCCCGCTCGACGGGTTCTGGCATGCACACGTGGGCTGGATCCTGAAGGCGACTCCGGCCAAGCGCGAGCGCTACTGCAAGCGGCTGCTCGCGGACCCGGTCGTCGTCTTCGTCGACCGGACGACGACCGTCTGGGTCCTGCTCGGTCTGCTGATCCCCTACCTCGTCGCGGGCTGGATCGGGCTGCTCTACGGCGGACTCGTCCGGATCGCCGTCGGGAACCACCTGACGTTCGCGGTCAACTCGGTCTGCCACACCTTCGGGTCGCGCGCGTTCGACACGCGCGACGAGAGCCGCAACAACTGGTTCATGGGCGTGATCGGCCTGGGCGAGGGATGGCACAACAACCACCACGCATTCCCGGCGATGGCATTCCACGGACGGGGGTGGCGCCAGCCCGACCTGACCGCCGTCGTGATCCGGCTCCTCGTCCGTCTGCGGCTCGCCTGGAACGTGAACACGCCGTCCGCCGCCGCGGTCGACCGGCGCAAGCTGGTGACCGAGTGAGCCGGACGCCGGAGGTGCAGACGCAGGAGACGACGAAGCCGGTGCGCGCCACGTTGGCGGTCCTCGGTGAGGTGCTCGGCGACTACCGGCCCCGCGACTTCGACGTTCGGCTCTGGGACGGGACGGTCTGGCCGGGCGACGTGCCGGCCCGTTTCACGATCGTGCTCACGCAGCCGTGGTCGCTGCGGGCGATGTTCTGGCCGCCGGGGGAGAACACGCTCGGCGAGGCGTACGTCCGCGGCGCCTTCGACGTGGAGGGCGACCTCGACGCGGCGATCGGGCTCGCGGAGTACCTCTTCGGAGGACGCCGCCGCGCCGGCCCCCGGTTGCTCACGCGCTTGCTGGCGCTCCCCGCCGCGCCTCGCGCGGTCGTCGACCGCCCGCGGGTCGTCGCCGACCACTACGACCTCTCGAACGAGCTCTTCGCGCTCTTCCTCGACGAGCGCATGCAGTACAGCTGCGCGCACTTCGCCTCGCCCGACGAGGATCTCGACGCGGCGCAGGCGCGGAAGGTCGACCTCATCTGCCGCAAGCTCCGACTGCAGTCCGGCGATCGCCTCCTCGACATCGGCTGCGGCTGGGCGGGTCTCGTGCTGCACGCCAGCAGCCGGTACGGGGTCGACTCGCTCGGGATCACGATCAGCAACAGGCAACTCGAGCTCGCAGAGGAGCGGATCCGCGCCGCGGGACTCGACGGCCGGTGCCGGGTCGAGCTGCGCGACTTCCGCGAGCTGGAGGGGTCGGAGGAGTACGACAAACTGGCCAGCGTCGGGATGGTCGAGCACATCCCGCGGGACGGCCTCGACGATTACTTTCGCCGCGCGTACCGCCTCCTCCGGCCCGGCGGCGTCTTCCTCCTGCAGGGGATCGCAAAGCCGACGCGCAGCACGCCCCGCCCAGGCGCGTCCTTCATGACGACGTACGTGTTCCCCGAAGGCGAGCTGGCTCCGCTGCCCATGACGCTGACGGCAGCCGAGCAGGCGGGCTTCGAGGTCAGGGACGTGGAATGCCTTCGCGAGAGCTATGAGCTGACCACGAGACACTGGCGCGCGCGGCTCGAGGCGCGGGAGCGGGAGGCCGTGGAGGCTGTGGGCGAGGAGACGTACCGCATGCTCCGCGTCTACCTGGCGGGCTGTGCGCACAACTTCGCCGCCGGGTACGTGAGCCTCTACCAGACGCTGCTGCTCAGGCCGGACCGTGGCGCGAGCCGCCTGCCTCTGACGCGGGAGGACTGGTATGCCTGACCCGCGCGCGACCACGCTGTCGATCCTCGAGGAGCTGCTCAGGGACAATCCGAACCCGGACTTCGCGGTGCGCCTCTGGGACGGGACGCCGTGGCCGGGCGAGGTGCGCGAGCCCCGCTTCACGCTCGTCCTCCGGCACCCCGGGTCGCTCCGAGCGATGCTCCTCCCGCCCACGCAGCTCAGCGCGGGAGAGGCGTACGTCCACGGCGACGTCGACGTCGAGGGCGACATCTTCGGCGTCTTTCCCCTCGCCGACTTCCTACTGCGCGAGCGGCCCCTCGGCAGGCGCGCGGCGCTCCGGCTGGCGCGCCGCCTGCGGTCGCTCCCGGAGCCGCCGGCGCCGCGGGAGCGGCGACGGCCGCCGAGGCTCCGGGCGCGGAAGTACTCGAAGGAGTTCGACCGGCAGGCGGTCACGTCGCACTACGACCTCCCGGACGAGCTGTTCCCCCTCTACCTGGGCCGGTACCTGCTCTACACGTCCGCGTACTTCGGCTCGCCCGACGAGGATCTCGACTCCGCACAGGAGCGCAAGCTGGACCTGATCTGCCGCAAGCTCCTGCTCGAGCCGGGCGAGCGACTGCTCGACGTCGGCTGCGGCTGGGGCTCGCTCTCGATCTGGGCGGCCCGGCACTACGGCGTCCGCGCTCATGGGGTCACGCTCAGCGAGCCCCAGGCGCGGCGCGCGCGCGAGCGGGCGCAGGAGGCCGGCGTCGGCGATCTCGTCCGCTTCGACGCCGGTGACTATCGCGACCTCGACACGCGGGAGCCCTACGACAAGATCGCCTCGATCGAGATGTACGAGCACGTCGCGCCCCATCAGCTGCCCGACTACTTCGCGCGCATCCACGGGCTGCTGCGACCGGGCGGCCTCTTCCTGAACCAGGGGATCGTCAGGCGGATCGACTTCGACCAGAGCGTTGCCCGGCGCGGGGAGTCGTTCATCGAGCGGTGGGTCTGGCCGAACTGCGTCATCGTGCCCGTGAGCGAGGCGCTGCACGCCGCCGAGGCGGGCGGATTCGAAGTCCGTGACGTCGAGAGCATGCGCGATCACTACACGCTGACGCTCACGCACTGGTGCCGAAACGTGGAGGCGAGCCGCGAGGAGATCGTCCGCCTGCTCGGGGAGGACGGCTTTCGCCTCTGGCGCCTCTGGACGGCCGGCGCGGCGTACGCCAACGCCCAGGGTCACGTCGGCGTGCACCAGGTCGTGCTCTCCCGGCTCGACGGCGGCCTCAGCGGCGCCCCGCTCGCCCGCACATACCTCGACGCGGAGGAGGCGCGCCGACCGGACGACGCGATCGAGGCGGCTACGACGGCGTAGCGTCGTCCCCGAACCAGAAAAGGGCGACCGCGCCCGGGCCCGAGTGTGCGCCGACAGCCGGGCCGAACGGCCCGAAGAACTCGAGCGTGGCCCCGGGCCGCAGGGCCGCGACCCGGCCGGCGACGTGCTCGGCCTCCGGCGCCGCCTCGGCGTGGGCGACCCCGACACGGAGCCCGGGGCCGATCGGTGCGTCCGCGTCGAAGATCTGCTCCAGCGCGGCGAGCGACCGCGCCCGCCCGCGCTTCCGGGCGAGCGGCACGACCTCGCCGGCGACGATCTGGAGCAGCGGCTTGATGTTCGCCAGCTGGCCGGCGCGCGCGGGGACGCGCCGCGCGCGACCCCCGCGGATCAGATACTCGAGCGTGTCGAGCACGACCAGGTACCGGGCCTCCCGCCTGAAGCGCTCGCCGAGCGCGCGCACGGTCTCCTCGGTCGTCCCGGACGCGAGCCGGCGCTGGAGGGCCTCCCCGAGCAGGACCAGGGCGCCGGAGACCATGCCGGCGTCGACCAGGATCACCCGCTCGACGCCGCTCGACTCGACGGCGATCCGCGCGCTCTCGTACGTGCCGGACATCCGGTCCGAGATGGTGATCACGACGATGTGCTCATAGTCGCGCGCCTCTCCGAACGCGGTCTCGAAGTCGGCCGGGCTCGGCTGCGAGGTGTGCGGGACGCCGCCCTCCACGCGCAGCAGGCGATAGAAGTCCTCCGGCATGAGATCGACGCCGTCGCGGTAGCTCCGGCCGCCGAGCTCGACGTAGAGCGGCACGAACCGCCAGTTGGCGTGCCGTCCGCGCGCGTCGAGGAGGTCTGAGCCTGCGAGAACGACGGCCGTGTTGTCGACGGTGAGCACGATCTCGGCCCTAGTATCGGGCCGCCGCGTACGATCGAGGCGTGGCTGCGTGTCCTGTGTGCGCGTTCGAGAACGACCGCAGCGCGCGCTTCTGCGCCCGCTGCGGCGAGTCGCTCGGCCTCGCCTGCCCGTCGTGCGGCGCTCCGTCCGCACCGGGCTTCGTCTTCTGCCCCGCTTGCGGCGCGCGGCTCGCCGCGCCCGAAGGCGTCGCAGCCGGTGAGGCCGGCGAGGAGCGGAAGATCGTCACCGCCGTCTTCGTCGACCTGGTCGGGTTCACGAGCCGCGCCTCGGAGCTCGATCCGGAGGAGGTGCAACTCCTGCTCAGCAGGTACCACGCGCGCGTCCGGGTGGAGCTCGAGCGCTTCGGCGGAACGGTGGAGAAGTTCATCGGCGATGCAATCATGGCCGTGTTCGGAGCTCCGGTCGCGCACGAGGACGACGCGGAGCGGGCCGTCCGGGCGGGGCTTGCCGTGCTCGACGCGATCCAGGAGCTGAACCAAGCCGACTCGTCGCGCGACCTGGCCGTCCGCATCGGCATCAACACCGGCGAGGCCGTCGTCTCGATCGGCGCGCGACCGGCCGAGGGCGAGGGGATGGCCGCAGGAGACGTCGTCAACGTCGCAGCGCGTCTCCAGACCGCCGCGCCTCCCGGCGGAATCCTCGTCGGCGAGGCGACCCACGCCGCGACGCGCCACGCGGTCGAGTACTCGCCGCTGGAGGTCAGCGCGCGCGGGAAGCGCGATCCAGTCCCGGCGTTCCTGGTCCTCGGCGCGACCGCACCTGGACAATCGGCGCTCGGCCTCGAGGCGCCGCTCGTCGGCCGACGCCGGGAGCTCGAGCTCCTGCTCGACGCCGTCGAGCGGATGCAGCAGGAGCGGACGGCGCAGCTGATCACCCTCGTCGGCCCGCCCGGAATCGGCAAGAGCAGGCTCGTCCTCGAGCTGCTCGAGGCGCGCCGGCACACCGCCCGCCCGGTCGCCTCGCTGCTCGGCCGATCGCTGCCCTACGGCGACGTCGTCACGTTCGGGGCGCTCGCGGCGATGGTGCGGAAGCAGGCGGGGATCCTGAATCTCGACGAGGCCGAGGCGGCCGGCGAGAAGATCCACCGCGCGGTGAGCGGCCTGCTCGAGGAGGGGGCGGAGGCGCGCTGGGTGGAGAGCCATCTGCGCACGCTCGTCGGCCTCGGCGGCCAGGAGGAGGTAGGCGTCGACCGGCGGACCGACACCTTCGCGGCCTGGCGGCGATTCCTGGAGGCGCTCGCCGAGCGGACGCCGCTCGTCGTGATCTTCGAGGACCTGCACTGGGCCGACGACGGGCTCCTCGACTTCGTCGACCACCTCGTGACCTGGGCCGTCGACGTGCCGCTCGTCGTCGTCGCGACCACCCGCCCGGAGCTGCTGGAGCGGCGGCCGACCTGGGGCGGCGGCAAGCGGAACGCCGTCACGATCTCGCTGCGGGCGCTCTCGACCGAGGAGACGGCGCAGCTCTTCGCCGCGCTGCTCGAAGAGGCGACGCTGCCGCCGGAAGCAGAGAGCGCCCTGCTGGCCAGGACGGGCGGAAATCCCCTCTATGCCGGCGAGTACGTGCGGATGCTCGTCGGCGCGGGGCTGCTCGAGCGGACCCGTGACGGCTGGCACCTGAAGCCGGGAGCCGAGCTTCCGCTGCCGGCAACCGTCCAGGCGATCATCGCGGCGCGCATCGACGCTCTGGAATCGAACGAGAAGGCGATCCTCCAGCGCGGCGCCGTCTTCGGCGAGACCTTCCGGCTCCCGGCCGTCGCCGCGCTCGGCTCGCTTCCGCCGGAGGCCGTCGAGGAGCTGCTGGTCTCGCTCGAGCGGAAGGAGTTCGTCCGGCGCGAGCGTGACTCGGCCGCCAACGGCGACGCTCAGTATTTCTTCCGTCATGTGCTTGTTCGGGACGTCGCGTACGGCCAGATGGCGCGGGTGCGCCGCGCCGAGAAGCACCGGCTCGCCGCCGAGTGGCTCGAGTCGCTCGGCCGGCCCGAGGACCACACGGAGACGCGCGCGCACCACTACACGAGCGCACTGAGCCTCGCGCGGGCGGTCGGCCAGGAGCCGGCGGGGCTCGCGGAGCGGACTTGCGCCGCCCTGCGCGAAGCCGGCGACCGCGCGCAGACGCTCGACGCGTTCGGACAGGCGGCGCGTTTCTACGGAGAGGCGCTCGAGCTGACGCCGGCCTCCGACCCCTCGCGGCCGGATGCGCTCTTTCGGTACGGTCGCGCGCTCTTCCGCGCGCGGTTGCAGGGCGCGGAGATCCTCGCCGAGGCGCGCGACGAGCTGATGGCGCGCGGCGACCGCCACCTCGCCGCCGAGGCCGAGGTCCTGCTCGCGGGCCTGCGCGCGAATCAGGGCCACGGCGACCGCGCGCGCGAGCATCTCGCGCGGGCGCAGGAGCTTGTGCTCGACGAGCCGCCCTCCCGCTCCAAGGCGGTCGTCCTCGGCACGACGTCGCGCTTCCTGATGCTCGAGGGAGAGCAGCACGAGGCGATCCGGGCCGGACGCGAGAGCCTCGCGATGGCCGAGGAGCTCGGTCTCGACGACCTGCGGGCGCACACGCTCGCAGCCATCGGGACGGCTCGGATCACCGGTGGGGACTTCGGCGGGCTCGGCGACATCGAGCGCAGCATCTCGATCGCGAGGGAGATCAACTCGGCCGAGATGGTGCGCGGGCTCCGCCACCTCGGCGCCGCCCACGTCCTGCTGGGCGATCTCCCCCGCGGCTTCTCCTACATGGACGAGGCGCGTCGCGCGGCCGATCGCTTCGGCGACGCCTTCAACAGCCGCTGGCTCCGCGCGGAGTACGCCATCGAGCTGTACCGGACCGGCCGCTGGGACGAGGCCGTGCGCGCGGCGGACGAGTTCATCGCGGAGTCGTCCGGCGGCTCGCCGCACTACATGGAGAGCGTCTGCCGCTACGCGCGCGGGCACGTCAGGCTCGCGCGGGGCGAGTTCGACGCCGCGTGGTCCGACGCCTGCCGGGGCCTCGAGATCGCGCGCGCCTCGCAGGACGAGTGGCTCGTGCACCCGTCGATGGCCTTCGCCGCTCGGTCCGGCGTCGTCTCCGGCCGCAGAGCGGACGGCTCTGCGCTCGTCGACGAGGTGCTGGGCAACTGGTCCGAGCGCCGCCCGCTGCCGGCGTACTGGCTCGCCGACCTCGTCGTCGCCGCCCTCCTGCTCGGCCGCGAGGACGAGGTGGCGGAGCTCGCCGCCCGCGAGCAGCCGGAGACGCGGTGGCTCGCCGCCGCCCGCGCGGCTGCGGGTGGAGACCTCCTCGGCGCCGCCGATCTCTACGGAGAGATGGGCTCGCTGCCCGACGAGGCGCACGCCCGGTTGCTCGCCGGCGACCAGGAGGCGGCGCTCGGGTTCTACGAGTCCGTCGGCGTCGCCGTCGAGACGCTCGCCCTCGTGCGGGACGAACCGCCGCGCCGCTAGCGCCGGACGGGCGGCGACGTCAGCCGCCCGGCAGCAGCTTGATCGGCGTGCACACCTTGGCGCTCGTGTTGCCGCTCCGGTCCGTCGCGACGACGCAGTATTCGAGATTCCTTGGCGCCGGCTTCGGCATCGGCCAGGTGACCCGGTGCACGTACTTGTAGACGGCCGGACTTGAACGGCGACTCCATCCGTGCCAGCTCGTCCGAGCCGGAGACGACCGTGACGACCTCGGTGGACTCCTGGCTGTCCTCCAGCACGTGGTACTTGATGGTCAGGGTCGTCCCGGGCCGCCCGAACGGCACCTCGGGATACACGCGCGGAGCCACCGTGTCCGGCGCCGCGAGGGCACCGGCGCGCGAGAGGCGGTCGACCGCCTGCGCCGCGACGGCGATCAGCGCGGTTACCTTCGGGCTCCTGATCCGGATCTGCGACAGCACGCGCTCGGCCGCGTCGGTCGGACGGCCGCCGTCCCAGAAACCGAAGCCGTTCGGCATCACGATCAGCAGCGGCCCCCGGTAGAAGGGCTTGATCTCCCTGCCCACGAAGCGGGCGTACGGCCGGGGCTTGCGGAAGAACTGCGGGAACGTCTCCAGATCCTCGACGTGCGCGATCACGGCGACGCGGACCCGCTGGTGGTTGTCGTAGACGCGCTGGATGCTGTCCTTGAGCAGGCGGCGCTGCGGCAGCGTGTTCACGCCGCGCGGGTACGGCGTGAACATGTTCCGCGTCTGCAGATGCTCCGCGGCGGGATCGCCTTCCGCGCGGGCCGCCGCTGCGCACGTGACCGCGAGCAGCACGACCGCTCCGCCCGCGACGAGCCGCGTCTGGCCGGCGAAGAACCTCACCGTCCAAGTAAAGCGCGGAACGGGCGCGACGAAGGTCTAGTCTTCGCGACGGCTCAGGCGGCCATGAAGGTGGGCTCGCCGGGCCTCCAGTCGACCGGGCAGAGCTCGCCGGTCCGCAGGGCCTGGAGGACGCGGAGCGTCTCGTCGGGGCTGCGGCCGACGCTCTGGTCCGTGACGCTCGCGTGCCTGACGATCCCGTCCGGGTCGATCACGAAGGTGCCGCGCAGCGCGGAGCCGTCCTCGAGCAGGACGCCGAACGCCTCGGACACCGTGTGCGCCGTGTCGGCGATCACCGGATAGCTGACCTGCGCCAGCATCGCGTGCGTCTCGAACCACGCCTTGTGGCTCCAGTAGCTGTCCGTGCTCGCGGCGATCAGCACGGCTTCCTCGTCGGCGAACTCCGACTCGAGCTGGGCGAAGGCGCGCAGCTCGGTCGGACAGACGAAGGTGAAGTCACGCGGGTAGAAGAACAGCACGACCCACGAGCCGCGGTGGTCGTCGAGGCGCACGTCGACGGGCTCGCCGACGCCCCTGACGTACGCCTCTGCGTGCACCGCGGGCGCGGCAGATCCGATCTTGACGCTCATGTCCGATCCTTTCGACAGAGGTTCGATCGGGCCGCCTCGGATCGGCCCGGCTCCCTTTCGAACACGGTACGGGCCCCGCCGGTGCGGGCGCATCGGCCGCGCGGACGAATCCGAATCGGCTCGCGGAAGGATCTTCTCTCGCCCGAAATGACGACCGCTCCAAACGGCAGCGGTGGTGCTTCGAAGCGGGAATCGCCGCGAAGCTCGCCGTGGAAATCGCTACGCGACCGCGCGCGGCGCCCTGCCGACGGCAGCGCGGATCGCCACGTCGAGCGCCGCGGCCGGGAACGGCTTGACGAGGTAGGCGGCCGGCGCGAGAGCATCCGTCTCCGGACTCGGTGGGTAGATCGAGGAGCACACCATGGGGAGGTCGGGAGCCCGGAGGCGGAGCTCACGCGCAAGTCCGATCCCGATGCCGCCAGGCTCGATCAGGATCACGTCGACCGCCTCGAGCGGAGAGCTCCAGGAGGCGTTGTAGATGACGGCCTCGTGCCCGAGCCGGTGGAGCTGGAGCGCAAGCAGCGCCCCGACGTCCGGCTCGGACTCGCAGATCAGGACTCGTGCCACGCGCACAGCGTCGTTCGGGGCGCGCAGGGAAAGGGACCGCCTGATGGTATGAACCCGGTATGAACGCGCCAGCCCGGCGGATCCTGATCGTCGACGACGACCCGGACATCCGCGACCTCCTGCGGACGCTCCTCGAGCGAGCCGGCTATCTCGTCGACGCGGCGGAGGACGGCAAGGCGGCGCTCCGGCAGTTCTACGCGGCCTCGCCGGACCTCGTCATCCTCGACGTCTCGATGCCGGAGCTGGACGGCTGGGGCACGCTCGAGCGGATCCGCGACCTCTCCGACGTGCCCGTGATGATGCTGACCGCCCGCACGGCGGAGCTCGAGAAGGTACGCGGGCTCTCCGCGGGCGCCGACGACTACGTCTCGAAGCCGTTCGGGCGCCAGGAGCTGCTGGCGCGGGTGCAGGCGCTGCTGCGCCGGACGGCGGCCAGACGAAGACGCTCGAGACGTACGCCGACGAGTTCCTGTCGATCGACTATGCGCAACGCACGGTGGACGTGCAGGGCCGGGGCGTGTCGCTGACGCCGCTCGAGTTCCGGCTCCTCTCGGCCTTCACGCAGAACTCGAACCAGGTGTTGTCGCGCGACCAGCTGCTCGAGCTCGTGTGGGGCGACCCGTACGGCGTCTCGGCCGATCAGGTGAAGCTGTACGTGGGCTACCTGCGGAAGAAGCTGAGCCCGGACGCTCCCGACGACACGCCGGTCGAGACCGTGCGCGGCTTCGGCTACCGCTACCGGCGCAACTAGCGAAGACTGGCTAGCCGGGCGGGCGCGCCAGCAGCTCCCGCACGGCGCCGAGCAGCCGCTCGGCGCGGAACGGCTTCGGCAGGTAGTCGTCCGCGCCCGCGTCGAGCCCGCGGCCGACGTCGTCGGCGTGGACGCGCGCGGAGAGCATCAGCACCGGCGTGGCCGAGAGATCCGGATCGTCGCGGAGCGCCTTGAGCACGCCGTACCCGTCGAGGCGGGGCATCATCACGTCGAGGACGGCGAGGCTCGGGCGCTCGCTGCGCGCGAGCTCGAGCGCCTCCTCCCCGTTCCGCGCCGAGACGACGCGATACCCCGCCCGCTCCAGGCGGATGCGGACGAGCGCGAGGATGTCATCGTCGTCGTCGGCGACCAGGATCAGCGGCTCTCGGGTAGTCGGGGTCACGCGGCCTCCTCCAGGGGCAGCTCGACACGGAACGTCGTGCCCGTCCCTTCCTCGCTCTCGACGCTGATCCTGCCGTGGTGCGCCTCGACGATCGCCTTCGTGATGTAGAGCCCGAGCCCGGTGCCCTCGATCTGCTGCTCCGTCACGGCCGACGTGCGGTAGAAGCGCTCGAACAGCCGCCCGCGCTCGGCCTCGGGGATCCCGATGCCCGAGTCGGTGACCTCGACGAGAGCCCGGTCGTCGAGCTCCGAGATCCGCACGCGCACGAAGCCGCCCGGAGGCGTGAACTTGACCGCGTTCGAGACGAGGTTGTCGAGCAGCTGCGCCAGCCGGCTCGACTGGCCCCGGACGGACGGCGTGCCGTCGAGCTCCAGCTCCAGCGCGACGCGGGCCGTCTCCGCCCTCGGGCGGAGCGTCTCGACGGCGTGCCGGGCGATCTCGCAGAGGTCGACGTCCCCGAGCTCGAGCTCGAGCCGGCCGGACTGCAGCCGCGCGGCGAAGAGCAGGTCGTCGACGAGCTTCTGCAACCGCTCGGTGTTCCGCGCGACCACCGCCAGGTACTCGCGGTGCTCCTCGTCCACCTCCTCCTCGAGCAACAGCTCGACGTAGCCCTGGATCGAGGTCAGGGGCGTGCGCAGGTCGTGCGAGACGAGCGAGACGAACTCGTCCTTCAGCCGGTCGAGCTCGAGCAGCTCGCGGTTCTGGTCGGCGAGCAGCCGCTGCGCGTTCTCGGCCTCGCGGCGCGCCTGCCGCTCCGACCTCCGCGCCCGCTCCTCGTTCCGAACGAGGCCGACGAGGCGGAAGAGGGCGAGCGTAGCGAGGACGATCCCGGCGATTCCGAGCAGCAGGCCGTGCAGGTGATGCGAGAGGAGCCGCTCGATCACCAGCACGGTCGGGGCTGTCAGGAGCGCGATCGAGAGGAGCACGAAGCGGGGCGTCGTCAGCCGCGGCGCTGCGCGCCGCTCGCGCACGGCCAGGGTCGCCATCGTCGGGTGGAGCGCGGCCGCGCCCCAGAAGACGTAGCCGAGCAGGTAGCCGGCGTCGATCCAGCTGCCGGACACGTAGGTGTCCGCGTAGTGGACATACAGCTCGTCCGCCGCGATCGTGAGCGTGAGGCTCGCCACCAGGAACTGGAACGCGCGCAGCCGCCAGGCGGGCGAGATGAGGAGCTGCGTCAATGCGGCGAGCAGCAGGAGGTCCATGACCGGATAGGCCGCGCCGACGATCCGTTCCCCCGGGGTCATCCCGCTGCCCTGGGCGAACCGCTCGACGACGAAGACCCACTGGACGATCGCGAGGCCGATGAAGACGATCGCCGCATCGAGGACGGCGATCCGCCCCTCGATCGCCCCGAGCCGGCGCAGCAGCAGGATGAGCCCGGTGGCGAGCAGCGGATACCCGGCGAGGTAGAGCACGTCCGCCACGGACGGCAGCGGCGGCTCCCTGCCGAGCTGCAGCTCGTAATAGGAGAAGATCCCGTCGCCGATCACCCAGGCGGTGAGCCCGGCGGCGAAGAAGTACCACGGCGTACGGCCTTCCTCCAGGTAGCGGCGGGCGCCGACGATGATCGCGACGATCGCGGAGAGGCCGATCAGCTCGTAGCAGATCGCCTGCGGGCGCCCCGAGAGCAGGAAGTAGAAGCATGTCGCCGCAACGCCCCCCGCCAGGTACCCGTAGGCGAGGGTCGTTCCCCGCGAGCGGACGCCCGGAAGTGCGCTCGAAAACGGGGTTTCCACCACTCTCACAGCGTACGCACCGAAGCCGGCAGTTGACCGTCGGGGAGATTGTCTCGATACTTCCCGCCACATTGCGGCACTGCCGCCGCACTGAAGCACCCCTCGACAAGGTAAGGAGGACGAGTGAAGAAGCGCATGTTCGCGGCCGCGTTGCTGGCCGGGATCGTGGGCACCCTGGCGATCGTGGCCTCGGTGACCGCGGCGGTCGGCAAGTCGAACTTGACCGCGCTGCCCTCGTCTTCGTGCGGACCCATCGTCGGCTCGAAGTCGGCGCAGTTCCTGATTGCGTCCGACCTCCCGCTTCAGGGAGCGGGACGAACGCAGACGGTGGAGATGACGAAGGCGATCGGCTTCATTCTCAAGTCGCGCAACTACAAGGCCGGCAAGTACACGGTCGCGTATCAGTCGTGCGACGACGCCACTGCGCAGGCGGGCAAGTGGGACTCGGGCAAGTGCTCGCAGAACGGCCAGGCGTACGCCACCAACAAGGCGGTCGTCGGCGTCATCGGCACGTTCAACTCCGGCTGCGCGGAGATCGTGATCCCGATCCTGAACCGCGCTCCAGGCGGTCAGGTCGCCATGGTCAGCCCGGCGAACACGTACGTGGGTCTGACGCACGCCGGCCCGGGAACGGCCGCCGGCGAGCCGCAGAAGTACTACCCGACCGGTACGCGGAACTACATCCGCATCGTCGCTGCCGACGACTTCCAGGGCGCTGCCGATGCAGTGCTGACGAAGAACCTCGGCATCAAGAAGGTCTACATCCTGAACGACAAGGAGGCCTACGGCCTCGGGGTCGCGACGAACTACCGGAACGCCGCGAAGAAGCTCGGCATCGCCGTCGCGGGCTTCGACGCGTGGGACGGCAAGGCCTCGAGCTACGAGGCGCTCGCCACGAAGATCAAGTCGTCGGGTGCCACGGGCATCTTCCTCGGCGGCCTGATCTGCGAGAACGGGGGCAAGCTGGTCAAGGACCTCCGGGCCGGTGTCGGCTCGAACGTCAAGATCATGGCTCCCGACGGCTTCACGCCGGTCTCGGCGGTCGTCGACGGAGCGGGTGACGCGGCCGAGAACATGACGATCTCGGTTGCCGGTCTCCCGAACTCCCAGTTGAAGGGTGCCGGCAAGGTCTTCCTGGCGACCTTCGGCAAGGTCGTCAAGAAGCAGGCCGATCCCTACTCGGTCTACGCCGCACAGGCGGCCCAGGTGCTCCTGAATGCGATCGCGTTGTCGAATGGGACCCGCTCGTCGGTGACGAGGAACCTGTTCAGGACGAACGTGACGAACGGGATCATCGGGACGTTCAAGATCAACAAGAACGGCGACACCACGTCGAACCCCGTGACGATCTACAAGGTCAAGGGTGGAAAGTCGACGGAGTTCAAGGTGATCGTGCCGCCGCTGAGCCTCGTCGCGGCCGCCTAGCGCGGATCGCAACGGATGCGAGTCGGGGGAGGACACCGTCCTCCCCCGACCGTTTTACTACCGATATGTCTCTCGCCGCTCTCCCGGACGGACAACTGGTGGCGCGCTGCCGCGCCGGCGACGACTCCGCCTGGGAGGAGCTCGTCAGCCGTTTCTCGCGCTACGTCTACGCCATCTGCGTCCAGGCGTTCCGGCTGCCGGAGCACGAGGCGGAGGACGTCTTCCAGGAGGTGTTCGCCAAGGTCTTCGAGTACCTGCCGCGGCTGCGGGCGGACGACGCGATCCGGCCCTGGCTCGCGCAGCTGACGCGGCGCACCTGCATCGACCGCCTCCGCGCCGGCTCCCGCGAGACGCTCTCCGACCTCGAGCTCGAGCCCGCCGAGATGGACGAGACGCTGGCGCGCCTCGACGAGGCGCTGACGGTGCACGAGGCGCTCGCTCGGCTCGGGGGCGACTGCCAGGAGATCCTCGACCGCTTCTTCGCGCGGGACGAGAGCTACCGCACCATCGGCGAGGCGCTCGACCTGCCGCCGGGCACGATCGCCAGCCGCATCTCGCGGTGCCTCGCGAAGCTGAAGCTCGAGCTCGAGGGAAGAAACGTCGACGCGACTGCGTCCTGAGGACGGTGACTCGGATGAACGACGACACAGAACGCCTGGCCGAACTGCTCCGCGCGCTCCCTGACGCGCCGGATGCTTGGGTCAGAGCTGCACAGGAGCTGCCGTTCGCCCGGAGGGGGCTCGACGACATCGTCGCTCGGGCTGAGGCGGACGCGGAGTTCCGCGCCAAGCTCGTCGCAGACCTCGAGTCGGCGCTTGCGGAGGCGGGCTACGCGCCTGACCAGCCGCTCCTCGACGCGCTGCGAGAACGCCTGTCCCGGTCGTAGCCGTCCTCGCATCGCACCGCCTCGGCGGCCCGGGTTCGACAGAATCCGGGCCGTGGAGGCTTTCCTGGACGAGCTCGCAGAGCGCAGGCGCGTGCCGGGAGCCGGAACGGCGGCCGCGCTGACGGCGGCGATGGGCGCCGCGCTCGTGGCGCGCGGCGCACGCTACTCGGGCGCGGTGTGGCGCGAGGCCGAGGCGGCCGCGGCCCAGGCGGAGGCGCTCCGCGCGCGAATCCTCGCGTTGCGCGAGCCGCTCGAGCAGACCTTCGCCCAGGCGCTCGCCGATCTCGACGAGCCCCGCGACCCGGACCCGGACCGGCGGAACTTCGCGCTCGGTCGCGCCCTCGAGCGGGCAATGGAGCCGCTCCTGAAGCTGGCGGAAGCTGCGGCCGACGTCGCCGACCTCGCCGCCGAGGTGGCCGAGCGCGGCGCCCAGGAGCTGCGGCCCGACGTCGAGGGCGGCGCGGCGCTGGCGGAGTCCGCCGCGCGCACGGCCGCCGTCCTCGTCGCCTCGAACCTCGGCGCCGGCCCGGGAGACGAACGCGTCGCACGGGCAGAGCACTCGGCCGCGACGGCGGCCGCGGCCGTGCGGCGCGCGACTGCTTAGCTCAGTCGGCCAGACGAGCCGCTACACTGACGCGGTTCCGGGGCGCATTCGTCTAGTGGCCTAGGACACCGCCCTCTCACGGCGGCGGCACGGGTTCGAATCCCGTATGCGCCTTTCCTCGATTCGTCTGAAACCCGGCTCCCCAGGAGAGGTCTCGGACGGCCTCCATTGCCTTGGATCGATTGAGCGCTCGGAGGTACACCTGGGTCGTGTCGACGCGCGAGTGATTCATCAGCGCTTGCAGTGATTCAAGCGCCCCTGGGTGGCTCGTCAAGAACGCGACGGCGAAGGCGCGGCGGAGAGCATGGGCCGTGGCCTTGACGCCGACGCGCGACGCCACTTTGACCACCGTTTCCCAGATCACCTTGTTCGACCGCTCGGCCCGACGGACGCTCGCCGGCCGCCGATTCGGAATCACATAGTCGTTAGGCCCGCACGGAACCTCGTTCGACTCACAGGCGGCGCGGAGGATCGCAAGGAGGTCGTATGGCATTGGCTTCACCGCGACTTTGTTGCCCTTCTCGCGGAATCGCAGCGTGCCCTCCACGAGGTCAACGTCGCGCCAGCGAAGACGACTCGCCGAGTCACGTCGCGGCCCGAGGTACGCAAGTACCGAGAGGCAGAGGAACTCCTGCCAGCCCTCTGTCGCGGCAAGCATCCGTTCCACATCGGTCGGGGTGACAATCACCACGTCCACGTCTTCCGCCCGGGGCCGACGGGGACGCGGGATTCGTACCATCGGGTTGGCGTCAATCTCGCCTTCCAAGTAGAGCCAGCCGAACAGACCATTGAGGGCGCTGTGAATCGTGCAGACGGTCGAAAGCCGCTTTGCCGATCCAGTTGTCGAGGAACGCGCGACAGTCGTTCGCACTTACGTCGCGGGCGTGAATGTCCGGCCTCTGCCGTTCGAGCTGGTCGACAAATTTGAAGAGATACCGCTCGTAGCTCGCGCGGGTGCTCGGAGTTCGGCCGCCGCGTGCCAACTCGCCCATCCACCGATCAACTGCCCGCGAGAGCCTCACTTCGCTCTCTTCCCGCGTGCACGCTTGATCGCCTGCTCGCGCTTCCACTCTTCGAGTTCGCGCTCAGCCTGAAGAATTTCATCCTCGGGATGCGGTTCCTCGTACTTTTCGGGATAGAGCATTTCGTCAAGCGCCTGGACCGGATCGTCCCGGCTCAGGATCAGGCCGAAGACCTCAGCCTGGTCGAGCGCCCACCGAAGCGTCCGGCTCATCTCACCCTCGAAGCGCCGTTCGGCCTGTACCTTCAGCCATTCGGCCTGCTCGGTTCGAATGCGTCCGCTCACGGAGGTTGTGAGCGTCTCCAGCTTCCTCGGCCGTCCCATGTCGCTAGTTGTAGACGAAAACTACAAATACGTCAAGAACGGTACCGGGGTGGTCTACTAGATCAAGTCAGGCGAGAGGACGCTCGCGCAGGCCAGTCTCCAACGCACGCTTCAGAGTCGTCGAAGCCAGTCGTCTCTGCGAAGGGTGTACACCGTCATCGGCTCGCCTGACCGCCCCCGTCCCGTACTGCGGACGGCGAATCCGAGCTTGGCCGCCACGCGGCGAGATGGTTCGTTCTGCCCGTCCTCGATATAGGCCGTAATCGTCTGAACGTCGGTGCGGCTCCAGAGATCATCGATCGCCGCTTCCATCGCCTCAGTCGCTATCCCTTCGTTCCGCCGCTCCTCGGTCACCCACCAGCCCGCCTCGACTTCATCCGCCGCGATGCCCTCGATCCCCTCACCGGCAAACCGCAGCTCGGCGCAGCCGAGAAAGCTGTCGTCACGCTTGTCCCGGATTGCCCACGGCCCGAAGCCGTGCTCCTGCCACTGCGGCTCGGCGGCGCGAGTGTCACGCAAAGCGTCCTCGGCATTCCTCGATGCACGGGCATGCTCGGCTTCATCGAGCCCCGTCAGGGGGAGGAGGCTCAGTCGCCCTGTCCGGAGAACGATTCCGCCCTGCTCCGACTCCACCGGCCACCCCCGTAGTCTCCCTGCACGCTCGCCAGTATGGCGGGCCGCTCAGGGGTCATTCCAGAACACTGGCCCAGGCGAACAGCTATCGCTTCGGACTGCGAGAATCGGCTGCGTGAACGAAGCGAGGCTTGAGGACGCTGGCTCCGGGCTTGCCCCCGTCACTGAGGGTTGGTTCGTCGTCAACGTGCGCGATGCCGAATGGTTCTCCTCGGACACGAGGGGCGCGGCGTGTTGGTTCGCGAACGAGTACGGCGAGCCTCCGATCGAGCTCCCGCAGCTAGGGATCAACGTCACTGTCCTCGAGCCCGGGCAGAGCAGCGTCTACCACGCCGAGGCGAATCAGGAGGCGTTCCTAGTCCTGGCGGGAGAGTGCAGGTTGATCGTCGAGGGCGAGGAGCGGCCTCTCCGAGCTTGGGACTTCTTCCATTCGCCGCCCTGGACCGAGCACGCCTTCGTGGGAGCTGGCGACGAGCCGTGCGTGATCCTGATGGTTGGCGCCCACCTTAGCCCGGACGTGCGGTATCCAGTGTCGGATCTCGCAGCGCGCTACGGCGCGAGTGTCGAGACGGAGACCTCCGATCCAGAGCAGGTGTACGCGACGGCCGAGAGGTTCCGCCGCGAGCGGCCGCCGTATTGGCGACGCCTGCCCTGGGGCGCGAGCCGTTCGCGGTAATCCTCAGGCGTCATTCCGGAGCACTGGCGCAAGCGACGGCACGGTCTCAAGACCGCGATCAATGTCGCGGCCACCGTGTCCGCGTCGCTTTCGCGCGCCGGCCTGACGACGAGTCCGCTCATCCCACCAAACCGAACGTGGGTACGGCGAGGCTCCCGCGTCGGCCAGCGTTCGGGTGCTGCAGTTTCAGGCGACCCAGCTGCCGTTTTCCTGCACGACCTTGCCGTCGAGCTCGATGCGCCCACCGAAACGGAGGTCCTTGACGATGTCCCAGTGGATCGCCGAGACGTTCGCGCCGCCGAGGAACTCCCCGTCGCCGAGCGCGAGGTGGATGGTTCCGTTCATCTTCTCGTCGAAGTAGACGTTCCGCATGTAGCGGTCAATGCCGGGGTTGCAGCCGATCCCGAGCTCGCCGATGCGGCGTGCCCCTTCGTCGGTGTCGAGTGTTTCGATCAGGTAGTCCTCTTCGCTGTCGGCTGACGCATCGACGACGCGGCCTTCCGAGAAGCGAAGACGGATGCCGCGTATCTCGCGGCCGCCCCGCATCGCGGGGAACTCCGTGAATGCGATCGTGCCCTCGGCCGACGTCTCGACCGGGCAGACGAAGAACTCGCCCCCCGGCATGTTGCCGGTGCCGGCGTCGACTCCCGCGCGCCGACCGGCCACGGACAGCCGCAAATCCGTTTCGTCGCCGACGATCCGGACTTCCTCCGCCTCGTCGAGCAGTTGCGCATGACGCGAGATCCGCTCGTGCATGCTCTTCCAGTCGATCAGGCACGAGCCGTAGAGGAAGTCGGCGAACGCAGCCAACGTCATTCCGGCGTCCTGGGCCAGCGCCGGCGTCGGATACCAGCACATGACCGCGGGAGTGTCCACGTAGTCGGGGCGTGACCTGACGTCGCGATACGCCTTCCCGTACGCCTTCTCGAGAGCGCTCGTTCGCTCGGCCGGGATGTCCGCGCCGTCACGTGTGTTTTCCGGGGCCTGCACGCCGAGCCACGCATCACACTGGTGCCGCGTGTGTACCTCGATCATTGCCGGCTCGGAGATCACCTCGAGCGGTGCATGCCGCAGCCAGGCTCGGTGTTCTCGCCAGTGGCCGCCGTCGAAGGTGAGGCGCAGGAGCGGGTAGGCGCCGCGCTCGGCCAGTTGCTTCATGACCTCCTCCAGCAGCGGCCGAGCCCACGGGGTGCTCCACACCATCACCTGCCAGCCGCGCTCTACGCCCAGGCACGTATCGAGCAGAAGCTCGGCGTAGCGTTCAACACGACCATCTCTCGCGGACATTCTTCCTCGCTCCGACCCGGATGCCACGATCATAAGCGTGCGCAATGGGAAGGTGGTCAGGGGTCATTCCGGCACGCTCGCGCAGGCCAGTCTCCAACGCACGCTTCAGAGTCGTCGAAGCCAGTCGTCTCTGCAAAGGGTGTACACCGTCATCGGCTCGCCTGACCGCCCCCGTCCCGTACTGCGGACGGCGAATCCGAGCTTGGCCGCCACGCGGCGAGATGGTCCGTTCTGCCCGTCCTCGATATAGGCCGTAATCGTCTGAACGTCGGTGCGGCTCCAGAGATCATCGATCGCCGCTTCCATCGCCTCAGTCGCTATCCCTTCGTTCCGCCGCTCCTCGGTCACCCACCAGCCCGCCTCGACTTCATCCGCCGCGATGCCCTCGATCCCCTCACCGGCAAACCGCAGCTCGGCGCAGCCGAGAAAGCTGTCGTGACGCTTGTCCCGGATTGCCCACGGCCCGAAGCCGTGCTCCTGCCACTGCGGCTCGGCGGCGCGAGTGTCACGCAAAGCGTCCTCGGCATTCCTCGATGCACGGGCATGCTCGGCTTCATCGAGCCCTGTCAGGGGGAGGAGGCTCAGTCGCCCTGTCCGGAGAACGATTCCGCCCTGCTCCGACTCCACCCGGCCACCCCCGTAGTCTCCCTGCACGCTCGCCAGTATGGCGGGCCGCTCAGGGGTCATTCCAGAACACTGGCCCATCCGAGTGTGCGGCACTAGCCAGGGAGGAGGCCGAGTTGGCCGAGGAAGTCCATCTGGTCGAAGAACAGGTGCTCGGACTTCAGCGTGTCGCCGTCGGTGACGTAAACCGCCGCCCAGGGGAGCGCAACGGCTCGTCCTGTTGGCGCGACATCGCCGTTGGGGCTGGGGAGCACACCCTCATGGGTGCCACTGAGGATCCCTTCAGCCGCCGCGGCTGACCCGTCGGTGAGGAGTTGCTTGATCTCGAGGCGGAGGTCCGGGAACGCTTCCTGGAAGACGGCGATGAACCCGATGACATTGTCGCGGCCGCTGACCTGGGCGCCTGGCGCTGTCATCTCCGCGTCGGCGGCCCACGGATCGGCGTCGCTGTCCCGGCCATTGACGGCGTCGATGTGCTTGAGGATCACGTCTCTGGCGCTGGGCATCTGCTCTCCGATTGTCGTTGGGAGTGCGATCCTCTCAGAAGTTCGCGGACTTTCGCCTCGGACGAAAGCAGAAGCGCGTGACCCGGGCACATTCCTGAACGCTCGCGCAGCCGACGGGTCGCTCGGGCATCATTCCCGCACACTCGGGCAGCCGACGGAAGCGCCGCCAGCTCAACTCGTGCAGCTGCAACGCCGATGCGCAGGGAATGGAGATCCTCGCCCTCGACGTCGCCCTGCTCGTCGGAGCGTTGGCCGCGGTGCGATGGGCGAGCAAGGCGTACACGCGCTTTGCGCCTCTGTCTGCTGCCCTGGTCGCTGCGGCCACGTTCGTCCTCGTACGCGATCACTACGACCTGGAGGACTCGGCTTTTCTCCGGACTTTGGGGCTTTTCTGCGCCATCGCCGCAGCGATTACAGCGGCGTCTTGCCTTGCGCTAAGGCGAGGCCGACGCACCTCGGCGGAGTACGCGACGGTCGCGGCCGTACTTGTCCCTGTGCTATTCGGTGCCTCCCTCGCGGTTCGCTACAGCCTTTGCTTCGTCACACATTGCGATCCGTCGTGAGCGATTCTGGTGACATTCCCGCACCCTGGCTGCCCGGCCGCCTCGGCGGACGCTTTCCGCCACCCCCGATGTAGTCCGCCAAGGCGGCCGGAGCGAGCCGCAACGAAGGGCGGACAGAGACTGGGCGATGCGCCTGGTCGCGTCGGCGACACGAGCCGCGTCGCCGCCAGGCGCGTTCAGGGTGCGCGCGCCGGAACCCGCACGCGCGCCAGTAGGCATCGCGCCACGAGGAGTTCGCCCTCAGACAGCGCTCGCGAATCGATGAGGCCGTTCTCCCACGCCCAGACCGTCCGAGCGACCCGAAGATTGCGCATTGTGCACCGGGTCGACGAGGTTAAGCGGCGAGCCACGAAGACAACGAGTCTCGGAAGATCCCCGTCCATGACGTTCTCGGTCAACTTGGCCTTCTTCGCACTCCCGACGAAGTAGCTCGACAGATACGCGGCGGCCTGGACGCCAGGCCAGAACTTGCGGCCGATCTTGTGCCACCCGTCAACGAATCCGAATCCCTTGCTCGGCGCGAGCTCCACCAGAGCATCGACGTACACCTTCGCCCACGCCAGCTCTTCGGGCGTCGACACAGACACGACGCCGTGCAGATGCGCTAGGCCGCGCTTCTGCTTTTCCCACACTCGGGCCGCAATGCCGCCCTTGAAGCCCGTCGCACGATCCGCCCGCTGCTTCGCCACGCGATTCAGTTCGGACCACCATCGCCCAGCCTTCTGATTGAACGCGCGCGCCGCTTCAGGGTTGACCCGACAACCGGTCCGCCCCGAGCATCTCGCATCCGCAGGATGCGAGCACCAGCGCGCGTCGAACGGGAACAGGTCAGCACCCGGTGCTGTCACCGAGAACATGACCGAAAGCGGGATCGTCCGGAGGTTCTCAAAGAGCCGACGTCTCGTATCGCGCGCCCAGGTAGGAGCGAACTCCGGACACGTCCGCGAGGAGCAGCGCACGACGCCTTCCGGAATCGCTCGACCGCACGAGCAGCGATGGAACCAGCGCGGCCGACTCATGCGGCCTCTGCCTCATCCAGCGCGTGAGCGATCTCACGCATGATGATCGCGGCGACAGTGAACGCCGTCGCAGCTGCAAGGTGCTCGCCGCCTCCCTCGAGCGCTCCGCGCTCGGAGTGTGACGCGGCTAGCACCTCGTAGTCGTGCGCCTTCCGGATGAGCCGATCAGCTGCAGTCATCCGCAGCCTTCTTGCCCTGCGCTCTCAGCTCATCGAGTTTGCGGCGAAGCGGCTCCGGAACGTCCGTCTCTCCGGACACGGGTTCGAATCCCGTATGCGCCTTTCCGAAAAAGCCCTGCACGCGCGGGGCTTTTGTCGTTGTAGCGGCGGGGAGGGCGTTAATTCAGCTTGGGCCAAGTCCAGATCATTCTTGGCCAACCTCGCTTTGCCGCGGATTGGCTCCGGAGGCGGTGTGCCTTCACCCTGTCCGACAGGGATGAGCAGGAAAGTGAACAACTACGTCACTGATCCGAAAGCCGGGGTCTCGGCGCCCAACAGGCGCCGAGACCCGGGACAGCTATCAGTGGGCGAGCAAGCGCTCTTTCTCGTGCGCGAACTCTTCGTCGGACAGCGTCCCTGCGTCGTGTAGCTCGCCGACCTTGCGCATCTCCTCCGTCCACGACTCCGGGACGACATCGGGGACAGGCTGCAGGGCCATCTGTGCCGCCCTCGCCTCTGGCGGTATCTCACCGATCTTCTCTGCCCTCTTCTCTGCCGTTGGCGGGACGAAGGCGAGGATCAACACGACGAGCAACGGGAGCAGCAACGCCGCGACGGGATAGGCCAACCCGACAAGAGGGCTGGCCGCCCAGATAATGATCCCGACCGGCCCGATAAGGACGCAGACGATCGGCCAGAGCGCTGCATTCCTTCCCCTGCTGACCGCCACACGCCACCCAGCGTAGGCACACAACGAGAAGTATCCGATCAGCAGTAGGATTCCGAACCCCAATCCAAGCAAGTATGACCAGCTGGTCATCCCTACAAGCATGACTCACCTCCTTCTGGCGAGGTGGTGACGGCTGGAGGCCAATGAAGTCTCATTTACCGCCTCCTTGCGGTGTCGGTTTGTATCTCCCCGGTCGGCTTGAGCCCGACATCGGTAGAAAGTCACGATCTGCGGCCTACGCCACCGGCAGCCCATTGAAGGCGCTCGGCCGCGTGGTCTCAGGAACGGCTCGCTCTGTATGAGCGTGCCGAAGGCGTGGGGTGCAGATAGCAGCCTTCCACCCTTGATCCTTAGGCCAGCGGAGTACGTGAGCGAGCGCGCATCGACGCGAGCCACCCACCCCCTAGGCCCTCAGAGGACGATCGCGGTTCCCAGTGGGCGCGGGAACTAGACCGGGGCACGGCATGGTCCCATCATTGAGTCGTGCGCGACTTGCCGAGTGGCACGGTGACGTTCCTCTTCACGGACATCGAGGGGTCGACGCGGCTGCTGCAGGAGCTCGGCGATGGTTATGCGGGCGCGCTTGCGGAGCACCGGCGTGTGTTGAGGGAGGCCTTTGGTCGGCACGGCGGGATCGAGGTGGACACGCAGGGTGACGCTTTCTTTGTGGCCTTCGCACGGGCCTCGGACGCGGTCGCGGCGGCCGTGGATGCACAGGCGGCGCTCGGGGAGGGTCCGGTACGAGTGCGAATGGGTTTGCACACGGGCGAGCCGACGGTGACTGAGGAAGGTTATGTCGGCCTCGATGTTCACCGTGCGGCACGGATTGCCGCTGTCGGTCATGGCGGACAGGTTCTGCTCTCGCGGCCCACGCGCGATCTGATCGGGACCAGCGTTCGTGATCTTGGTGAGCACCGACTCAAGGACTTGGTCGCTTCGCTCCGCTTGTTCCAGGTCGGCCATAGTGACTTCCCGCCGCTCAACTCCCTCTACCTGACGAACCTGCCGGTTCCGGCGACCGGCTTCCTTGGACGGGAGCGCGAGCTCGAAGAGATCGTGTCGCTGCTTTCCCGCGACGAGGTTCGTCTGCTCACGCTGACGGGCCCGGGAGGGACAGGCAAGACGCGGCTGGCGGTGCAGGCAGCTGCCGAGTGTTACGAGCGGTATCCGGATGGTGTTTGGTGGGTGCCGCTGGCGCCGGTTCGCGAGCCAGCGATCGTGCTCGACGTCATCTCGCAACGGCTGGGCGCGAAGGAGTCGCTGGAGGGGCACATCGGCGACAAGCAGCTGCTCCTGCTCTTGGACAATTTCGAGCACGTGCTGGAAGCGGCGCCGATGCTCGCGAATCTGCTCGGGGCCTGTGCGAACCTGAACGCGCTCGTGACCAGCCGGGAGCCGCTACATCTCGGCGGCGAACAGGGGTTCCCGGTGCCGACGCTCGCACTCGCAGAGGCGGTCGATCTCTTCCGTGTCCGAGCGCGCGCCGTAAGGCCCGACTTCGATGCGAACGGCGAGGTCTCGGAGATCTGTCTGCGGCTCGATACGTTGCCGCTCGCGATCGAGCTGGCCGCTGCCCGGGCGAAGGTGCTCTCGCCAGCCGCGATCCTTTCGCGGCTCACGCAGCGGCTGCCGCTCCTGGCGGGCGGTCCGCAGGATCTGCCCGAGCGGCAGCGGACGCTGACCGACACGATCGCCTGGAGCTACGAACTCCTGACGGACGGCGAGCAGCGGCTCTTCGCGCGGCTCTCGGTCTTCGCGGCCGGCTGCCGACCTGAAAGCGCAGCGGCCGTGTGTGTCCTCGAAGGTGAGCCCAAGCTGGAGCCGTTCGAAGGGCTCTCTTCACTGGTCGAGAAGAGCCTGCTTCGGCAGAGGGACGATATGGACGGCGAGCCCCGCTTCTGGATGCTCGAGACGATCCGCGAGTACGCATTCGAGCGGCTCGGCGACCGGGGCGAGGCAACAACCATCCGGCAGCAGCACGCGGTTCAGCATCTGCAGCTGGCCGAGCGAGCCGCGGAAGAGCTCTACGCGATGGACTTCGATTCGGCCGCGGCGTGGTCGACTCGAGCCCAGTGGCTGGACAGGTTGACAGCCGAGCACGACAACCTACGCGCCGCCCTGCAATGGTTTCGCGATCAGCCCGACGACCGCTCGTACGTGCGCATGGTCGCCGCGCTGGGGCCGTTCTGGTTCGGCCGGGGCCATCTCATCGAGGGCGGGAAGCGGATTCGATCCGCGCTCGCGACACGGAGCCAGCAGCCGCTCGACGTGCAGGCGAGGCTCCTGGACGCCGCGGCTCTTCTCGCTATGGAAACCGGGGACTACGAGCAGCTTGCACGCCTCTCGGAAGAGTCTCTCCTCGCGAATAGGGAGCTAGGCGATACCAGGGCGACCGCCCACGCTCTGAGAGGGCTCGCGGCTGCCGCCGACCTGCAGGGTGACCCTGCCCGGGCACGCCTACTCATGGCCGAGGCCGCAGAACTGTTCCGCAGCCTCGGATCGAAAGCAGGAGTCGCAGGCACCACCCTCGATCTCGGCATCTCGATGCTCCGCCAGCATGACCATGAACAGGCACGGGTCCTCTTCGCGGAAAGCCTCGCCACCTTCCGCGAGATCGGCAGCCCGATAGGCCAAGCGTGCGCGCTCATCAACCTCGGAGTCATCGACCTTGCGCAGTCCGACCTCGAGAACGCAGGCAAAGCATTTGCGGGAGGTCTGACGCTCCTTCACGGGCTAGGCGCGAACGCACCAGCCGGGCAGACCGCAGCCGGACTTGCTGGACAAGCGGCCGTAGCGATCAGGCAAGGCGACGCCTACCGCGCGGCGCGACTTCTTGGCGCAACAGACGCACTACTCGAAAACGCAGGCCTTCAACTGGACCCCATCGACCGCGAATGGCATCGGCGGACCGCAGCCGACGCACAAACAGAGCTCGGCGAAGAACCCTTCCGCGAAGCCCTCCTAGAAGGCCAACGGATGACCCAGGCCGAAGCTCTCGAATATTCACTCACGACAAACGTCGACCTGCGCGGTCACTAGCGTTGGGCGGGGCCCGGCGTGTCGCCCGCAGCCGGGCCTCATGACGAACAGCGTTGGTGCGCGGACTGGCAAGAGCGCGCACGGGTTCACCACTTGCAGATGTCTGTCGGCATGGCCCGTTACGCCCAGGTCGGCCACGCGCTCCGACCAGCCCATCTGTGCCGCCGTGCCAAGCTGTCATCGCCCGACGCCAGCCTGTTCGACGACGACATCGGCGGCATTCAGCTGCCGCCCCTCGGCTTCGGCGATTAGTGCGCGGACGCGAGTGCGGCTCAGGTCTGTGTGGGTGAGGAGCTCCGGCACAAGCGCATCGATTAGCTCCGGCGAGGCTACAGCGTGAAGTCCGTCGGTGGCATTTGGGAGGGCGGCTCGACGGCCTCGACGAGGAAGCCGAGCGTCTCTGCCGTGTCGTAGTAGGCGGCTGCGCCGTCTCCGGCAGCTCCGAAGGAGTGGATGCGCGCGATCGGGGGATGCCCGGCAGCTTCCATCTCCGCTGTCGTTCGCACGAGGGACGTGACGACGTAGCCGACATGGTGGAAGCCTTCGCCGCGTTCGTTGAGCCAGTCGGCGTGGATGCTCGGGCCGTCCAGCGGCTCAATGAGCTCGTATTGAGGGCTACGGTTGTTCAGGGCGAGCCGGAGAGTCCACGCGGCCGGATGGCCGTGGTTACTCACGGCCTTGGCCCTGCGGCCCGAAGGTCCATCCGCGCCATGGCCCGGCGGCGAGCCGCGCATCGAACTCGCGGGCCGCGCGCTCGAGATCGCCGACGACGAAGGCGATCTGGAACGGGGCGATGCCTTCCAGCGACGGAACCATCGTCGGGACTCTACGCCGTGTGCTCCTTCCTCTACGAGCGGCTGCACGAGGGTCCTTCATGGGACATTCCGGCACACTGGCCCACCACGCGGTGCCGTAGTCACCGAGCTGCGCTGGCCCGGAGCACCGAGCCTGTAACCGGGCTCTTTCGGGTCGCGGAGCCGCGAGCCTGAGACGTTCGAGCACGATCCTGAGCGGGGGAAGCCCATCGCGAGCCGCAGCAATCCAGACGCCGGAGCTTTCCGCGAGAGAATTCGCCCCCTGACGCGCCTCGCCTATCGCACTAGAACGGTAGGAGGTCGTGGGTGAGATCGCCCGGCGTCGTGCTGTAACCCACTGGGTGCGCATCTAGAGCCTCAACCGCGACGGCTTCCAAGAGCACCAGCGTCGTCTCCTGAATGGCATAGAGGGTGGGAGGGTTGGTCTTGAAGTCCGCTACGGCCGTTACGGTGCCGGGTTCTGCGCCCTGCTTCATTTCGTCTTCGATCTTCTGTCCCCACCATTCCTTCGAAGGGTGAAACCGTGTCTTTCCGAGGGGCTGCCATCTCTCGTATGCGTCGATCATCTTGTAGGCGGTGAACGCGCTGGTGGACACGCCGGTACTTACATGGGCACGGCCGGTTCTTCCGTCGGGTGGGCCACCATCGACCGAGGCGAGCCCGAGCACGCCACGAGCCCGGAAGAGCGTCATGTCGGCCTGCACCGCCGGCGCGTTGACGAGGTAGTCGACAACGTACGAGTACACCTGCCAGGCTGCGACGACGTCGGCACTGAAATACGCGCGTAGCTGCGCCTCGATCTGCGCGCTCGCGCGTAGCCACGATTCCGCAACGCCGTCGCTCGGCTTAGAGCGTCCGGCGCCGATCAACGCGCGGGCGCTGTCCGAAGCCATATCCGCGACAATCGCCGCTTTCAGCTGACGCGCCTTCTGGCGATCGTCCCACTGCCGCGTGAACGCAGGGAGTAGCCACGCGCTGAGCACGACGCCGGCCAAGGTCACGAGAACGGCGGTCGGGAGTTTGATCCGCCGCCAAGACCGCTCGCGAGGCTCGATCGTCGCCCCCGCTCTCTTAGGCGACTCAGCCCTCTCTGGCGGCTCCGCAGCTTCCGGCGCTGCACCCCGCCGCCCTACTAGTGTTCCCGTCAGCGCATCGGATGCCATACACACACATGACGGCGGGCGCACCGCATCTCTTCCGGCCCGGAGAGGGGAGTCCGAGGCTGGGGTCGAAGCTCTCGAACTGACCGCGCTCTACGCGACGCGCGACCCGGAGCGCCACCAGCGGACGGCGACGCGTCGGCTGCAGCGATGGCTCGAGGAGTGGCCCTCGACGACGATCGACGAGGCTTGCATGGTCGCCACGACGCTCTCCCCGAGCGGGTGGCGCGAAAGCCGTAACGATCCCGGACGGAGTCAGCGAGTCGCGAGGTAGCGCAGGTCGAGCGTGTCCAGTCGGCCAGACCAGCGCAAGGAGAGCCGCCAGCATCCGGCCGAAGGAAGGTTGATGATCGAGGGGCCGGGGCTGCCGATTACCCTGCGGCTGACCGGCGCTCCGACAGGTACGGCGCCCGCCATCCGCTGCGCCCTGATCCGGAGATCAGACCCCGGAACCGAGGGAGCATGCGAGACCCACAGGATCTTGTTGCTGTGATCTTTCGGCGGTGGAGACTGCAGCGGATCTCCGAAGAGGATCGCAGCGATCTTCTCTCCCCTACCGACGACGTGCGGCACCCGCGGCCTCGGATCGCTGAAGCCACCACGCGCCCACACCGGCAATACGCCGACGGACACGGTCGCCCGACAGCCGGTCGATCGCGACCCGTCGGAGCCGGTCGAGGGAATGGCGATAGCAGCCGCAACAACTATGCCGGCCAGAACAGCGGCCGAACAGATAGCCGCGCCGTAGAAGAAACGCGAGCGAACCATACGACTCCTACACCGTAACGCGAGGCAGGGTTCCCGTCTCATCCTCCCAGCCGCCCCCTCTAGCCAGAGGAAACCCAGTGGGCCGTGTTCGGGAATGATGCCCGACAGCACGGGTGCGTCGGGAGCGGCGGCGAGGGGCCGCGAGCTCATCGAGGCCCGCCCCGACCAGGGGTACCTCTACTACAACCTGGCCTGCTGCAAGAGCCTCGCAGGCCAGACAGCCGACGCCGTCGAGCACCTATCCGATCAGCTCGCGCTCGCAGTGACTGTCGGCATCCTCCGCCGTGCGTGGCGCGACCACCGTCGCCTCGTAGGCGCCTCTCCGGCTACGCGCCCAGCTCTTCGAGCAGCGGCTTCGTGTCGAGCGGGTCGAAGCCGAGGCGGCCGGCGATCTCCTCGCTCGTCGGCTTCGTGCCTTCTCGGAAGAGGCCGCGCAGAAAGTCGCCCGTCTCGGTACGGCGCCACCAGTCCTCGCCGAGCTCCGAGACGAGATGCCGGCGGAGCTGCGCGGCGCGGATCCAGGCGCGGAGGTAGTCGGCGGAGTAGAAGCCCGAGTCCATGTCCGAGAGGTACGCGTCCGCGCGGTAGCGGACGCCTGTCGCCTCGGTCAGGAGCTCCTCGTAGCCCTCAGGCGTCCCGCCGTCCTCGGCGAAGCGGCCCCAGAAGTCGAGCTCGAAGCGGAGCTTCGCCTCGTAGCGGCGGTAGAGCAGCGCCTCGAGGAACGTTGTCGCCTCGGCGTTCTCCTCGGCCTGCGCGTCGGAGAGGCCGAAGTAGTGCGCGTGCCAGGCCGGCTCGCGTGTGATCGCCTCGCAGATGTACGAGTAGATCTCGGTCAGAGCGTGATCGCGCGAGAGGCGGCGGTAGGTGTACGGCAGCGCCGGGTCGCAGCCCGCGTAGTGGAGCGCGTGGCCGGCCTCGTGCAGGAACGCCTGGTAGTCGTGGAGGCCGCCCTGCGCACGGGTGATCAGGTGGACGACGTTCGGCGGGTCGGACGCGATCACGCAGGCGCGCGGGTTCTTGCGCGGGCGGTCGTCGAGGTCGGCGTGGATGCCCTTCTCGGCCTCGAGGTCGAACCCGATCGCCTTCAGCGTCTCGACGCAGATCTCGGTCGCGCGGTCCTTCGTGTACGTCGACTCGAGCGGCGAGAGGCGGCGCATGTACGAGGTGTGGAACGACGTCGGCAGCTCGGGCGCGTCCGGACCGAGCAGGCGCTCGAACCACCGCCTGCGCAGCGCCTCGTAGGCGCCGGCCGCCTCGTCGGCGGTCCGCTGCAGGACCCGCGAGAGCTCCGTCAGCGAGATCGCCTTCTCCTCCTCGTTCCGCAGGATCGGATCGGGCTCGCCGGAGAGGTCCGCCTGGAGCTCCTCGCTCGTCGTCAGCAGCGACAGCCGCTCGTCGTTGAACTTCGCGGACGACTCGGCCTGGAGCTCGCCGAGCGCCTCCCGGTCGGCGTACTCGTCGAGCACCGCCAGCCGCGCAAGGGCGCTCCTGAGGTCGATCTCCTCGCCCTTGAACGTGATCTTCTCTGCGAGCAGCTTGTTCTCCAGCTCGTCCTCCCGTGCGGCGAGCTCGGCGGCGATCAGGCCGGACTCGCAGGTCTTGCGCAGCCGGTAGAGGCGCTCGTGCTCGTCGCCGCTCGCGTCCTCCTCGGCCGACCGGAGGGCGTCGAGCTGGTCGCGCGAGAAGAGATCCGCATAGCGCTCGACGATCTTGGCCTGCTCGGAGATCTCCTTCTCGCCGACGCGGACGGCGCGCGCCTCTTCGGAGCGCTCGAAGAGATACTGCTGGAGGCGCGACTCGAACTCGGTGGGCGACGTGACGGCGGGGGCGCTCATATCGACGGGACAATATCCATTCACCGGCGGACTGCGCCGCGCACGGCGGCGATCAGCGCGTCGATCTCGAACGGCTTCGAGACCGAGCCGTCGGCGAGCGCGCGGAGCTCGTCATCGACCTCCGCGGTACCGGTGAAGAGCAGCACCCTCGGGCGGCCGGGCGCGTCGCGGGCCTCCTCGAGCAGCGGCCGCGCGTCCTCGCCGTTCACGTGGAGATCGAGCAGGATCACGTCGGTCTGCTCGGTGAGCGCCGCGCGGGCCTCGCGGAGCGTCGCCGCCTCGCGTACCCGGAACCCCTCCAGCTCGAGGTTCACCCGGCAGAGCAGGCGGAGCGAGGCGTCGTCCTCCACGATCAGGACGGTGGGCTGGCCCTCCCACACGGCTGGCACCGTAACGGAAAACCGGAGGGCCGCCGGTGGCTATGATCGGGACTGGTGACGTCGAAGGCCGGCACCGGGGAGCTGCAGATCTATGCCACCGCCGTGGCTGGGCTGTGGCGGGGTCTCGCGCACACGCTGGCGCGTCTCGACGAGCTGGCGCGCGATCCCCAGTCGACGTTCGATGACGAGTCGGTGCTCGACGAGCTCTCACGCCTCCAGTACTCGCTGCATCGTGCTGCGGAGCTCGCGTACGGGCTCGAGCCGCCCGCGGCGGCGGAAGGCCCGCATCACGAGCTCGCGTCGGCGCTGGAGGAGGCGCGGGACGCGACCGCGGAGATCATCGCCGGCGTCGAGGCGTTCGGGCCGGAGGCGGCGACGGGTCTCGTGCACGAGTGGCGCGGGGCGCTCTTCCGGGTGCGGCTCGCGCGGATGCGCCTGGCCGGTCCGGCCGCGCCGAAGCCGGTCGTGGCTCCGCAGTCGGAGCCGTCGGTCGCCGTGCCGCTCGCCGCCTTCCTGCTGGCGCTCGTGGGCGCGATCGCGTTCGCCACGGGCGCGACGACCGGCGCCTGGCCGATCTGGGCGGCAGGAATGGTCTGCGTCGTCGCGGGCCTCGCGATCTACCGCCCGTAGGCGCGCCCGGCTTGAAGCTCTCGCCGCTGCGACGTGCTGGGCGAGTGCGATGCAAGGACGCCCGCCGATAGCAGCGCTCGCCAACCGAGGACGCTGCAACGCGCCGACCAGCCGTGGCGCCGTGCTCGCGCTGACCGGGGCTCGGTCAGGCGTTGCGTCCGCCGCGGCGCTGAGCCGGGCCAGGGACTCGGTCTTGCCAAGCACCTCGAGGCTCTCGAAGAGCCCGGGCGAGATCTTCGACCCCGTCACCGCGATGCCGGATCGGCTGGAACGCCTCGCGCGGCTTCAGCCCGAGCCGCTCGGCGAGGCCGCGCAGCGCCTCCTCGATCGCGCGCAGCCTCGAACGGCTCGACCGGCTCGAGCGCCTCCGCCGCCGCGCGCGCGATCGCCGGGTCGGACGCCTGCCCGTTCCGATCGAGCGCCTGGAAGAAGAAGCCGGCGAACGCGGGGTAGTCGCCGAGCTTCTCGATCTTCTCCTGCACGAGCGGCGCCGTCCTGCGGACGAGCTCCTCGTCCCAGTCGTAGCCCTGCTCGCGCAGATAGGCGACGAGCCGGGCCGCGAACTCCTCGACCGTCAGCGACCGGATGTAGACGCCGTTCATCCAGGCGAGCTTCTTGTAGTCGAAGACCGCCGGGCTGGCACCGACGCGCTCGAGCGTGAAGCGCTCGACGAGCTCCTCGCGGCTCATGATCGTCGTCTTGTCGTCGTAGCTCCAGCCGAGGAGCGCGAGGAAGTTGAGGAGGGCCTCGGGGAGGTAGCCCTCCTGCCGGAACTCGCCGACACCGACCGAGCCGTGCCGTTTGCCGAGCTTCTTGCCGTCGGGGCCGAGGACGTTCGGGACGTGGCCGTAGATCGGCAGCTGTGCGTCGAGCGCTCGCAGCAGGTTGATCTGCTTCGGGGTGTTCGAGACGTGGTCAGGGCCGCGGATCACGTGCGTGATCCCGTCCTGGACGTCCTCGAGCGGCGACGCGAAGTTGTAGAGCGGGCGCCCGTCGCTGCGGAGGATGACCATGTCCTCGAGCTCCTTGTTCGGCACCTCGATCCGGCCGAGCACGACGTCGTCCCAGGCGGTCGTGCCCTCGTCCGGCATGCGGAAGCGGATCGCGCCTTCGTCCTCGTACGCCTTGCCTTCCTCGACGAGCCGCCGCGCGACCTGCTGGCAGTGCTCGATCGAGTCGAGCTGGAAGGTGACCGGCCCGTCCCAGTCGATGCCGAGCCACGCGAGCGACTCCTTGATGTAGTCGGTCGCCTCGTAGACCTCGCGCGCGGTGTCGGTGTTCTCGATCCGGAGGCGGATCTCACCGCCCTCGTGGCGCGCGAACAGCCAGTTGAAGACGAACGTGCGCACGTTGCCGATGTGGAGGAACCCGGTCGGGCTCGGCGCCATGCGCACGCGGACGGACATGCCGGACAATGCTAGAGGCCCGGTGCCCGCGGCCGAGCGAGGTCCGACGCGGGTTGCGGCGGCGTCACGCTGCGAGAAACCACACCCCCACCCTGGGTGGGGCCGCGTTCCCTCCGCCCTCACGATCGATGCTACCGCCGGCTGGGCCGCGCGACTGTCACGCAGGTGTGACATTTCCGCGAATTCTCCTCACGCTACGCTGGCGCGATGCTGATCGGCGCGCACGTGTCGTCCGCCGGCGGGATCCACACCGCGCTCGACCGGGCCGCGGAGATCGGCTGCGAGGCGGTTCAGGTCTTCACGCAGAGCCCCGCATGTGGAGGCCGACGAGCCACCCGGAGGAGAATCTGGAGCGCTTCCGCGAGCGGCGCGCCGAGCTCGGCGTGCCGGTGGTCTGTCACGCGCTCTACCTGATCAACCTCGCCGCGCAGGACGAGGCGATCTACGAGAAGTCCGTGACGGCGCTGCGCCACACCGTCGACGTCGCGTCCCGGATCGACGCGGAAGCGGTGATCTTCCACGTCGGCTCGCACCTCGGCGCCGGCTTCGAGGCCGGCCTCGAGCGCGTCGTCCCGGCGCTCGCGAGCTGCCTCGAGCGCTGCTCGGACGCGACGTGGCTCCTGATGGAGAACACCGCCGGCGCCGGCGGCACGATCGGCCGGTCGATCGGCGAGCTGGAGACGCTGCTCGACCGGCTCGACCGCCACCCGCAGCTCGGCCTCTGCCTCGACTCGTGCCATCTCTACGCGTCCGGATACGACGTCACGAAACGCTCCGAGCTCGACCGGACGCTCGACGAGGTCGACCGCGGCATCGGGCTCGACCGCCTCCGAGCGCTGCACGTCAACGACTCGGAGGTGCCGCTCGGCTCGAACCGCGACCGGCACGCGAACATCGGCGAAGGGCTGATGGGCGACGGCCTCGGCACCTTCCTCGCGCACCCGGATCTGCAGGGACTTCCCGCGGTCCTGGAGACGCCCGGCAAGGACAAGCGCGGGCCCGATGCGGCGCAGCTCGCCTTCACTCGAAAGCTGCGCGCGAAGTACCTGAAGCGCCAAAAGGTGTGACAGCAGCCGCCTCGTGCGGCGTAATGAGTGCGTGACGACCTTTCAGGGAGCCGCCGAAGCACATCTCGACGACGTCTTCGGCTACCTGCTCTACATGACCGGCAACCGCGGCGCCGCGGAGGAGCTGACCGGCGAGACGTTCGAGCGCGCCTTCCGTCTCTGGCACCGCTTCGACGAGCGGCGCGGCAACGCCCGCACGTGGCTCTGCCAGGTGGCGAGGACGACCGCCCTCGACCACTTTCGCTCCGAGAAGCGCCGCCGCCGCCGCGAGGAGATCTACGCGCTGCAGCACGCCGGATGCGGAAGAGCCGCGCTTCGCCGAAGGGCTCTCCCCCGCGCTCGACCGCGCGCTCGGGCGGCTGACGGCCGGCGAGCGCGAGGTGATCGCGTTGCGCGTCGTCCTGGAGCTCGACGGCCCCGCCGCCGCCCGCACGCTCGGGATCAGCCCGACCGCGTGCTCGACAAAACTGTCCCGCGCTCTCAAGAAGCTCGAGGAGGCCCTCCGTGACGACGTCGCTGCCTGAACTGACCGCCGAGCTCCGACGCTCCCGCCCGATCGCGTCGCCGGCCGTGCGCGAGCACGTGCGCGAGATCGCCTCCCGGCGGCAGGAGCCCTCGCGTCTGCTCGCCCTCCCCTCGCTGACGCTGCGGCGCTCCCTGGCCGTACTCGTGCCGGCCGCAGTCGCCGTCGTCGTGGGCGGGATCGTCCTCTCCGGCGGCGGGCGGCAGGGCGACCGCGAGACCGCCGTGCCGGCCGCCGCGGGCGGCGCCGCACGGGCAGAGAAGACGACGCCGCAGACGCTCGAACGCGCAGCCGAGGCCGGTCGCCGGCACCGCGCTCGACTCGGGCCTCGCGGTGCCGCCGAGCCGCACCCGTCTGCAGGACTACGACGCCACGCTCAGCCTGAAGGTGAAGGACGCGGACGCGCTCTCGAATGCGACGAAGCGCGCGCTCGCCGTGGCGCGCTCGCTGGGCGGCTACGCGAGCGCCGTCAGCGTCGACGTCCAGAAGGGCGAGGGCGACGCGACGATCCGCCTGCGCGTGCCGGTCGGCAACGTGCAGCGCGCGGTGGAGCGTCTCTCCGCGCTCGGAACGATCACGGGCGAGAGCGTCGCGATCCGCGACCTCCAGGCCGGGGTCGACGCGCTCGACAAGCGGATCACGCGCCTGCAGAAGCGGCTCGCCGTCCTGCGCGCGCAGGAGCAGACCGCTGCGGTCAAGCGCCAGATCGCATCGCTGACGGCCCAGGTCGAGCGGCTGCAGCGCGGACGCGCGGGCACGGTCCGCGAGGCCCGGCTGGCGACGGTCGACCTCTCGATGACGACACGCGAGGCGCCGAAGCCGCCGAAGAAGCACGAGTCGAGGCCCGCTCGACGGTGCCTGGACGGCGCTCGCCTGGATGGGGATCGGCGCCCTCTACGCGCTGATCGTCGGCGGCCCCGTGCTCGTGCTCGGCCGTGCTCGCCTGGCTCGTCTGGCGGCTCGTCCGCCGCCGCCGCGACGAGCAGCTGCTCGGCCAGTCGAGCTGAAGACCGCCGAGCGGCCTTCAGTGAATCCGGCTGAAGACCTTGAAGGTCGGCGATCCCTGCGGGAGCTCGGAGAACTCCGGGTTCCTGCAGCCGAGCGCGTCGAGCCGGTGCGGATACGTCGGCTCGACCTCGGCGCGGCACATCGGCAGCGGCCGGCGCACCGCGCGGATGGCGCCGAAGCCGGGCCGGCGCCGCTCGGCCTCGCGCAGGAGCTCGACGTCGATCTCCACCTCGTAGACCTTCTGCATGCAGCCCACGTAGCGGCGCCCGAACTCCTCGTATGCGTAGACGAAGGGACACGCGCGCTCGAGGCAGGCGGCCGGATAGACGACCTTGTCGCAGTGGACGGAGCAGCGGCGGCACTCGACCTCGTCCTGCGGCCGCAGAGGCAGCGCGCCGGGCTGGGACGGTGCCTGTTGTTGTTGCTCCATGACGGGATTGTGGGGACGTCCGGGGATGCCTGCAAGACTTGACAGAGACGGCCTTCCGCGCTACGCGGCGACCCCCACTCGGGCGACAACATTCAGCACGTCCATCTGCGTGAACGCGCGGAAGTCCGGCTCGGGAGCCCCTGCGGCGTCGTCCGCCGCGAACCACAGCGCCTGCACGGTCGACATCCCGAGCGCGCGCCGCTCCGGCGACGTCCTCGCGGAGCTTGTCGCCGACGAAGAGCGCCTGCTCGGCCGGGACGCCGAGCTCCGACAGCGCACGCTGGAAGATCGCCGGCTCGGGCTTGCGGGCGCCGGCCTCGTCCGAGAAGACCGCCGCGTCGATCCGCTCCGCGACGCCCAGCCGCTCGAGCTCGGCGCGCAGCAGGCGCGCCGGCTCGGGCCAGGCGTTCGCCACCACGGCGAGCTTCAGGCCCCGGCGCCGCAGCGCCTCGAGCAGCGCATGGGTCGTCGAGGCGAGCTGCCGCGCCGGCTCCCAGACGGCGAACTCCGCATCGACGAAGCGGTCGAGCTCGTCGTCGGTCGCACCGCCGAGCAGGCCGCGCAGCGTCGCCCGGTAGTCGGAGCCGGGGACGAGCTCGAGCTCGCGAAAGCGCATCGTGAGCTCGCCGGCGTCGTCCCGCCCGATCGCCGCGAGACCGGCGCGATGCCCCTCGGCGAGGAGCTCGTCGTCCCATTCGAAGCGCGCGAGCGTGTTGTTCCAGTCGAAAAGGACGGCCTTCAGCACGGTCGTTAGGGTACCGCCGTGGGTCGCAACCTCCTCTGGGCGTCGCTGGCCCTCGCTCCGATTGCGGTCCTCGCGCGCTTCGTCTTCGACGCAAACGACACGCTCCTGTTCGTGCTGGCCGCCGCCGCGCTCGTGCCACTCGCGTGGTTGATCGGCGAGGCGACGGAGCACGCGGGCGAGCACACCGGAGCCGGGGTCGGCGGCTTCCTGAACGCGAGCTTCGGCAACGCTCCCGAGCTGATCATCGCGCTCTTCGCCGTCCAGAACGGCCTCCCCGACGTCGTCCGCGGCTCGATCACGGGCTCTGTCGTCTCGAACATCCTGCTCGTGCTGGGCCTCGCGCTGCTCGTCCACCCGGGCCAGGGCGAGCTCGACCGGCGCTCGCTCTGGCTGCAGCTCTCGCTCGTGATCGGCGCGTGCCTCGTCTTCCTCGTGGTCGCCGTCCCGAGCTGGAACGGCGGCGACCCCGAGCGCCACTCGCTCGCGGTGCTCACCGTTCCGGTCTCGGTGCTGCTGCTCCTCTGCTACGTCGCCGTCACGGTGCGGAACCTCCGCATCCACCGCGAGACGGAGCGCATGGAGGCCTCCGCCGCGGCGTGGACGCTCTCCGTCTCGCTCGTCGTGCTCGGCGTGGCGACGGTGGCGACGGCGCTCGTCAGCGAGATCATGGTCCACTCGCTCGAGGCGTTCGCGCATTCGGCGGGCCTCTCCGAGTTCTTCATCTCCGCGGTCGTGGTCGCGATCGTCGGCAACGCCGCCGAGCACGGCGGCGCGATCGTGATCGCGAGGCGCGGGAAGATCAAGCTCGCCACGGAGATCGCCGTCGCCTCGTCGGCGCAGGTGGCCGTGTTCGTCGCACCGGCGATCGCGCTGCTCGCGTGGATCGTGACGCCGCCGGTGCCGCTCTCGTTCCGGCCGATCGAGATCGCGACGATGGCCGGGTCCGCGATCCTCGTCGGCTTCGTGATCTGGGACGGCAAGTCGCGCCGCTGGGAAGGCGCGATGCTGATCGGCGTCTACGCGTGCGTCGTCGCGGCGTACGCTGTCGCCGGTGACCGCTGACCTCGAGTACGCGCTCTCCCTCGCCGACGCCGCGGACGAGATCAGCATGCGCTGGTTCCGCTCCCCCGGGCTGCAGGTCGACACGAAAGAGGACGAGACGCCCGTCACGGCCGCCGACTACGAGGTCGAGCAGCTGCTCCGCTCGCGCGTGCGGCGCGGCGAGGCCTTCCTCGGCGAGGAGTCGGGCGAGAAGAAGGGCCGCGGCGCGCGCTGGATCGTCGACCCGATCGACGGGACGCGCAACTTCTCGCGCGGCATCCCGATCTGGGCGACGCTGATCGCTCTCGAGCGCAGGCGTGAGATCGTGCTCGGCGTCTGCTCGGCACCCGCGCTGCACCGGCGCTGGTGGGCGGAGCGCGGCGGCGGGGCGTGGCTGAACGGCGAGCCGATCCACGTCTCGGGCGTGACCCGCTTCGAGGACGCGGTGCTCGCCTACACGAGTGCGCGCGACTTCTTCGACAAGGGTGTCGGCCCGCAGTTCCTCGACCTGGCGAAGCGCTCGTGGACCGCGCGCGGGATCGGCGACTTCTGGGAGCACATGCTGGTCGCCGAGGGGGCGGTCGACGTCGCGGTCGAGATGACTGTCTCTCTCTGGGACCTCGCCGCGCTGCAGCCGATCGTCGAGGAGGCCGGCGGCCGGCTCACCGACCTCGCGGGCGAGCGGCGCCTCGACGGCGGCACGGTGGTCTCGTCGAACGGCCGCCTACACGACGAGGCGCTCGCCGCTTTCGGGTTCGGCTAGCCGCTGGTAGACCAGCCCGCCGACGAGCAGGACTGAGCCGACGGCGAGGAACGAGAGCGCGCGGGTGATCGAGCTCAGGTTCGCGAGGTCGTAGAGGAAGATCTTCGCGAGGCTCACTCCCAGGAGCGCGAGGCCGCCGGCCCGGAGTCCGGTCGAGCGGCGCCGCAGGCCCGCGTACAGCAGGCCGAGGCCGACGAGTCCCCAGCAGGCGCTGACGCCGGTCTGGCCGCGCTGGAAGCTCTCGTGCACGGTTCCCGGGGCGATCCGCTGCGCAAGCTCGAGGATCGAGAGCGAGAGCGCATAGACGGCGAGAACGCCGGACGCGTAGAGCCCGAGCTCACTCACGCGCAGGAGCCGCGCTTCGACCGCCGCCGGGAGGCTGCGGTAGCCGTCCGTTCGCGCGAGCTCGAGCGCGACGGCGCCGAGCGCGAGCGCGACGAGAGCCACTGCCGGAACGCCGTTGCCGGGGTGCCGCTCCGCGACGAACAACCTGTCAGGTCGCGCCTCGTAGAGGATCGTGTGCGCGAGGCCGAGTCCGAGGAACACGAGCGCGCCCGCGCGGAGGCGCGGCTCCTTCGTCAGCGCGGAAGCGGCGGCGAGCCCCGCCGCGGCGCCCGTCCAGGCGAGCACGAGCCACGCGCCGTCGAGCAGCGCGGCCGCGCCGAAGGCCGCGAGGACGAGCGAGAGCGCCGCCAGCAGTGTCGCTGCATCGCGCTCGTCGTCCCGGACGAACGCGGCGGCCCACAGGAGAGCGAAGGCGGCGGCCGGGTAGAGCAGCGCCGCGTTCCCGCCGAGGAAGTGCGCCGCGCCCGCCGAGAGGACCGCGCCGACGCAGAGCAGGCCGGCGGCCGCGGGGCCGAGGCCGCGCGGCCGGCCGAGACGCTGGTCGGCGAAACCGGCGAGCGTCCACCCGCCTGCCGCGGCTGCAAGCGAGAGGCCGAGGAGCGTGTCGTCGAGCGCCGCGTCGCCGATCAGCGCCTTGAGCAGCGCCGCGGCCAGGAAGGCCAGGCCGCCGAGCCGAAGCGCGCCGCGGTACCGGCCGGACGCGACGCACGCCAGGCCGACGGCGCACCACAGCGCGGTCACCGCGGGCTGGGCGCCGTCGAAGTCGATCGCGAGGAGCGCGAACGAGGCCGCGTAGACCCCAAGTATCCCCGCCGTCCAGAGCGCGGCGACGGCACCGTACGGGCGAAGCGTCTCGAGCCCGCGGGCGACCTCCTGGTAGTCGCGGCCGCGCTCGGCGGCGTCCGGGCGACGCGGATATCGACGCCGAAGCTCGAGGCCGACGGCGAGCGCTGCGGCGCCGGCGAGCAACGCTGCGGCGATCCCGCCCGCTGGCCCGTGCTCGGCGAAGAGCTCGCCCGGCCGGGCCTCGACGAGCACGACGCGTGCCAGCGCGAGCCCGGCAAAGGCGAGCGCGGCGAGCCGGAAGCGCGGCTCGCGCAGCCCCGACGCCGCGGCCGCGAGCGCGACGCCGACGGCACTGAACGCGAGCACGACCCGAGTGCCGTCGAGCGCGTCGGCGGCGGCGACGCCGGCGAACGCGAGCGCCGGCACGGCGAGGAGGCTCGCGAGATCGCGCGAGTCGGAACGGGGGACAATGAGCACCCAGAGCAGCGCGTACCCGGCCGCCGGCGCAAGGAGCCAGACCTCGCCGCCGAGGCCGACGGTGCCGGCGGCCGTCGCCCCCGCTCCGACGGCCAGCAGCAACACCGCCTGCGGCTCGAGGCGCCAGGGCCGGGCCGAGAGCCGCTGCTCCAGGAACCCGGCGAGCGAGGCGGCGGCGCCCACGGCGAGCAGCGAGAGCGACCCCAGCTCGGCCGAGAGCCGGTCGAGATCGTATTCGAGCGTCTTCACCAGTGCGCACGCGACCAGCACGAGCCCGGCGACGCGAACCTGCTGCCGCCCGTAGCGCAGCCCACCGGCGACCAGCGCGAGCCCGAGCGCCGACCAGAGCGTCGTCACGCCCGTCTGCCCGCCCTGGAACCCGAGCTCGAGTACCGCGAGCGAGGCCGCGTAGACGGCGGAAGCGCCCGCGATCCAGCCTGCGACCGCGCGGACGACCGGCTGCCCGGACGCGAGCGCGTCGACCGCATCGTCGAGCGGAGCGAGCACGCCGCCGCTGCGCAGGCGGTCGGGCCATTCACGCGCGAAGATCGCGATCGCGGCCGCCCCGAGCGCGATCGCGCCGGCGCTCGCCGCACCGTCGCCCGGGTGCGGCGTCGAGACGAGCAGGTCGCCGGGGCGGGCCTCGAAGGCGAGCGCGTGGCCGATCGCGAGCCCGAGATACGCGAACGCCGCGAGCTGGAACCGCCGCTCGCGCACGTGCGCGGCGAGCCACGCGAGCGCGGCAGCCTCGCCTGCCCACACGCTCGTCACCGCGGAGCCGCCGGCGAGCACCGCACCGGCGATCGCCAGCGCGGCAAGCGCGCCGATGCCTGCCACCGCGGCGAAGCCCCGGAACCGCGGCCGCACGGCGAGCGCGACCGCGAGCGCGGCCTCGACCGCGAACACGACGAGCAGCGCGACGCCCTCGACGGTGCCGTCGAAGACCCGCGTGGCCGCGCCCGTCGCGAGCACCGACGCCGTGAGGACGAGGCCGGCCGGCCCGGGCTGGAGCTCGTCGCGGCCGAGGCGCGCGTGCCACCACGTCGCGGCGGCGAGATAGAGCAGCCAGAACGCGGCCGCGACCGCGGCCACCGCAGCGGAGCCCGTCGCCGTGTCCTGTGCGACCAGCATCGCCACCTGCGGCAGGCCGACCAGGACCCCGAGCGCGAGCAGCACGAGCCAGCGACGCTCGATCGCGACGTACGCGACGGCGGCGAAGACGACCGCGACGAAGCCGGTTCCGAGCGGCGTCAGCCCACCCTGGAGCACGACGACCGCCGGAACGAGCATCGCTCCGATCAGCCCCAGACCGGCGAGCGACTCGGCGTTCCAGCGCAGCGCGACCGACGCGCCGACCGCGGCGATCGCTCCGGCGCAGGCGAGCGCGGCGAGCGCCGGCAGCAGGTCGTAGAGCACCGCCGCAGCCAGCAGCGTCGCGTACGCGCCCGCGATCCCGGCACCCGCCGCCGTGAGTGCCGAGTACACGTCGCCGTAGCGGCGGTGCAGCCAGACGCCCGCACCGAAGCAGAGCGCGGACGCGAGCGCGCCGCACGCGACCCGGATCTCCGGCCCGATCCAGCCGCGGTTCACGGCGAGCACGAAGAAGAAGACGATTCCGAGCAGCGTCACGATGCCGCCGGCCCACGCGAGCACGCGGGCGCCGAGGAGGTCCGACATCTCGATCGAGCGCACTCGGCCGAGGTACGGCCGCGGGGACGGCTCCGCCTCGCGGCGCTCGGCGCCGGGCCGGGGCGGCCGCCGCCGCCGGTGCGGGCCGAGTCTCCGGCAGAGGCGTCACCCGCGGCACCACGAGATCCAGCATCGTCGGGATCGGGATGGAGACCGGCCTGGGCTCCATCACCGGCTCCGGCTCCACCATCGGCTCCGACTCGACCTGCCGCTCAGGCTCGACCACGGGCTCCGGCCCGGTGACCGGCGCCGAGACGGTGAGCGCGCGCAGCTCGGCGAGCTCCGACTCGACCTGTCCCAGGCGCCGCTCGAGCGCCGCCAGCGTCGTCGCGTCGACGCTGATCGTCTCCGTCTCGTGCCCGCTCAGCGGACGCCACAACCGCACGACCGCGAACACCGGCGCCGCGAACGATTCCAGCCACCAGCGGAACGAGACCCACCAGGCGCGCCGCGGACGGTTGGATTCGTCCCACATCTCCCGCACCTCGGGCACGGCGTGCAGCACCGCCGCGACGACCCAGAGCGCCGCCGCCACCGCTCCGAGCAGAACGTCGACGATCTCGAAGAGGCTGACGAGCCAGAGCGAGCCGCCCAACACCATCCAGGCGGTCGCGAGCCCGCGGGTGCCGCGTCCGGTCATCTGCACCACCCGGGGGCGGGGAGCGCGGGAGACGTCGCGCGATGGACCTTCATGCGCCGACTCTGCGCCGAATGCCACGAGGATCAACAGAGGACTCGCCGAGCGGCCGGATTCCCCCGCTCAACGGCGTTTCGCGCCGCCGAGCGGACGCTGTCGGAACGAGAACTGCGAGCGCGGAGCGCATGCGAGGACTCTGGCCCGCAGCGCTAACAGAGCGCTAATTCGCCCCGAAGATCTCCTGCTGCCGCGTGAACGGGTACGTCGCCCAGTACAGGCGCGTCACCGTGCCCTCCCCGTCGCGGACGAGCCGGAGCAGCTCGCCCTGCTCGCGGCCCGAGACCGTGCGGAAGACGTCCTCGCCCTCCGGCTCGAAGACCGACGGCGGACGCTCCTTCGGCAGCGAGGCGAGCCGCGCCTCGAGCTTCCCGTCGTTCCACGAGAAGACGAACTCCACGCCCTCGGACCACCAGCGGCCGAGCGCCGACTCGAGCTCCGCGGGCGGCCCCGCCTGCGGGCGCCACTCCTTCGGCTCTTCCGGCAGCGCCTGGATCGCGGTCTCCGCGAGCTGCAGCGCCAGCAGGTCGGGATTGCCGCCGGCGCCGTCGTTCATCAACACGGCCGCGCCGATCCCCCGCTTCGGGTGGATGTACGCGCCGGCGACGTGCCCCGGCATGCCGCCGTTGTGCCCGCCGAAGATGCCGTGCTCGCGCCGGTACAGCATCAGGCCGAGACCCCAGCCCAGGGTCCAGGCGTCCGGATCCCACATGGTCTGCGGGAACCACATCGCCTCGCGCCGTCTCCGGATCGAGGACTCCGTCCCGGCCCTTCGCGAGGACGGTCAGCCACCGAACGAGGTCACTCGGCGTCGACCAGAGCTGCCCCGCGGGCGCGAAGCCGCGCGAGTCGTTGTGCGCCTCGCGCCGGGCCGTCTGCGTGTACGGCGCGACCAGGTAGCCCTGTGCGTAGGGCGCGGTCGGGTCGTACGTCGTCCGCGTCAGCCCGGCCGGCTCGAGGATGCGCTGCTCGACGTAGTCGCGCCACGACATCCCGGAGCGCCGCGCGACGACCTCGCCGAGGAGCGCGTAGGCGAGATTCGAGTAGTGATGGCGCTCGTGCGGCGGAAGCACCTGCTCCGTTTGCTCGAGGTCGGCCAGCAGCTGCTCGATCTCCGGAGATTCGAGCGACTCCCAGATGTCGCCGTGCGGCTCCCGCTGCAGGCCGGAGAGGTGCGCCAGCATCCGGCGCAGCGTCGGCGAGCCGTGATGCGCCTCGGGAATGTGCAGCTCGAGCCGGTCGTCGAGATCGAGCGCGCCCTCGTCGCGGAGCCGCATGATCGAGACGGCAGTGAAGGTCTTCGTGATCGAGCCGATCCGGTACTGGTGCTCGGGCGTCGCGGCCGTCTCGTCCTCGATCGTCGCCAGGCCGACCGCCTCGGCCCAGATCACTTCTCCGTCCTGCACGACCGCAGCCGAGACGCTCGGCAACCGCTCGGCCTGCGTCTCGCGCAGCTTGCGCGACAGGTCTTTCTGGAGTGGCTCAGGCGCGGGCATACGCACCCAGCGCGTCGGGGATCAGCTCCGCGGCGCGGTCGATGTCGCCGTCGTCCACGTCGAGGTGCGTGACCGCGCGGAGGACGCCCGGGCGCATCGTCATCGAGAGGCCGACGCCCACGTCCCAGAGCCGCGCCAGCGCCTCCTGCTCGGTCAGGCCGAGCACGGCGACGTCCACCTGCACGAAGTTCGTCTCGGTCGCCTCGGGGTCGACGGGAACGCCGCGTTCCCGCAGTGCCACCGCCAGCCGCTTCGCGCGTGCGTGGTCCTCGGCCAGCCGCTCGACGTTGTGGTCGAGCGCGTAGAGCCCGGCGGCCGCGACGATCCCGGCCTGCCGCATCGCGCCGCCGAAGGCGTGCTTCTCGCGCCGCGCCCGCGCCATCAGCTCGCCCGAGCCGGCGATGATCGCCCCGAGCGGACAGCCGAGCCCTTTCGAGAGGCAGAGCTGCACCGTGTCGAAGAGGCCTCCCACCTCCGCCGCCGGGACGCCGAGCGCGACCGACGCGTTCATGAGCCGCGCCCCGTCGAGGTGGAGCCTGAGTCCCAGCTCGCGGCCCGTGGCCACGACCTCGCGCAGCTGCTCCATGGGCCAGACCTTGCCGCCCCCGTCGTTGTGCGTGTTCTCGAGCGCGAGCACCGTGGTCCGCGGGACGTGGTACTCGTCGCCCGGGCTGTACGCCGCGCGCACCTGCTCCTCTGAGAGCAGACCGCGCGTGCCTGTGACGCCTCGCGTGTGCATGCCGGAGTGCCGGGCGGCGCCGCCGAGCTCTGCGGTCATGATGTGCGCCGACTGCTCGACGATCAGCTCGCTGCCGCGCTCTCCGAGGATCGCGAGCGCGATCTGGTTCGCCATCGTGGCGGTCGGCAGGTAGACGGCCTCCTCCTGGCCGAGCAGCTCGGCCGCGCGGCGCTCGAGCTCGAGGACCGTCGGGTCCTCGCGGCGCTGCTCGTCCCCCACCTCGGCCGTCGCCATCGCCTGCCGCATCCCGGGCGACGGCAGCGTCTTCGTGTCCGAGCGGAGGTCGATCACGGCGGAAGGCTATACAGGATCTTGATTCCTTCCTCACAGGCCGTTGCGAGACTCCGGTCGTGATCGCCGCGCCGGCACCGGTCGTCCCGCCGTTCATCCAGCACATCATCCTGCGCAGGGCCGGTGACCTCGCGTATGCGCCGACCCGCGGGTTCGGCTATCGCTACCGCACCTATGTGTGGCGGGACGGGAAGCTCACGATCCGCCTGGTCGACCCGAGGTACCCCAACGCCGCGAAGCACACGGTGCTCTTCACCGCGGCCCGCTTCCACGGCACCTGCGCCGCAGGCAAGCAGAAGACGCTGCAGCTCGACGGCAACCGCGTCTACTGGGACGGCACCACGACGTGGCGCTGCATCCGCGGCGTGAAGCTGAGCGCGTCGGGGCCGAACCTTCCCGACGTCGGGCTCGGCCGCTTCGTCTCGCTGGCGAAACGGCTGTAGCGTCCCCGTACCTGGTCGGCGACCAGGTACGGCAGTCTGTAACTTGACAGTTACGTAACAGCAGTGTTACAAAGACGGGCATGCAGGCGATGCAGGCCCTCGCAGACCCGACGCGGCGGCGCATCGTCGAGCTGCTCGCCGAGGGCGAGCGCAGCGCCGGCGAGATCGCGTCGGAGTTCCGGACGAGCCGCCCCGGTGTCTCGCGCCACCTGCGGGTGTTGCGCGAGCACGGGCTCGTGCGCGCCCGCGAGGAGGGGCAGCGGCGGCTCTACTCGCTCGACCCCACGCCGCTCGCCGAGCTCGACGAGTGGCTCTCCCGCTACCGCGGCTTCTGGGCCAACCGGCTCGACGCGCTCGAGACGGAGATCCGGCGCCGGCGGAAGGAGGGCGCGTGAACCGTGGCGGCGTCCGCGTCCAGCGCCGCTACGACGCGAGCGTGGCCGAGGTGTGGGCGGCGCTTGTCGACCCCTCGAGCCTCCGCCGCTGGCTGGCGCAGGCCGGACGCGTCGAGCCGCGCGAGGGCGGCGCTTTCGAGCTCGACTTTCCGGAGAATGGGCTGACCCGCATGAACGGACGCGTGCGCACCGTCGAGCCCGAGCGACTGCTCGAGCTCGAGTGGAACTATCCCGGCGAGCCGCCGTCGGTCGTCCGCTTCGAGCTGGAGGAGGACGGGGCCGGCACGCGCCTCGCCGTCGACCACCGCGGGCTCGACCGCGCGGCCGCGAGCGCGTACGGCCGGGGCTGGCAGCGCCACCTCGAGCTCCTGCGCGACAGCCTCGGCGTCGGGGACGTCCGTGCCGACGGCGACCGGGCGGCGCTCCGCTACGAACGGCGCTTCCCGCGCCCGGATCGAGGACCGCTGGCAGGAGCGCTTCGATGCGCTGAAGCCGGTGTACGGCGAGCTCGTGGAGCGGCTCTGAGCGACGACGTCTACACGCTCCCGGAGGGTCTCCCCGCGCCGGATGACGACGGCGGCGCGGATCATCTCGTGGGCGCCGAGGTGCCGTCCCTCGTGCTCGAGTCGTCCCTTGGCCCCGTCGATCTGGCCGCGCTCTCCGAGAAGCGCGGCATCCTCTACGTCTACCCGCGCACCGGGCGGCCGGGCCGCCCCGCACTCGACGGCTGGGATCGGATTCCCGGGGCGCGGGGCTGCACGCCGCAGTCGTGCGAGTTCCGCGACCACGCTGCCGAGCTCGCCGCGTTCGGCGGCACCGTCGCCGGGCTCTCCGCGCAGGACCTCGACGACCAGCGGGAGTTCGCCGAGCGGAACCGGATGCCGTTCCCGGTCGTCGCCGACCCGGAGCTGCGACTCCGCGACGCTCTCGGCCTCCCGACGATGCAGGTCGAGGGCCTGACGCTTTACAAGCGGCTCGCGTGGATCGCGGAGCGCGGCCGGATCGTCAAGGTGTTCTACCCCGTCTTCCCGCCGGACCGGAACGCCCAGGACGTTCTCGACTGGCTCGCACGAGAGAGGAGCGACTGATGGCCACCATCACGCCGTACATCCTGTACGAGGACTGTGCCGGCGCACTCGACTGGCTCTCGAAGGCCTTCGGCTTCGAGGAGCAGCTGCGCTCGATCGCGCCCGACGGCGAGACCGTCTGGCACGCCGAGATGGCGCTCGGTGGCGCCACGATCTACCTGGGAGACCCGGGCGACGAATACCGGAACCCCGCGCGCCTCGGCGGAGTGACCGTGTCGCTCTACGTCGAGCTCGACGGAGACGTCGACGCCCATTTCGAGCGCGCGAAGGCCGCGGGCGCGGAGATCCTCGAGGAGCCGGCCGACCAGGTGTACGGCGACCGGCGCTACGCGGCGAAGGATCCCGAGGGCCACCACTGGTTCTTCGCGCAGAACATCAGGCACGTCGCGCCCGAGGAGTGGGGCGCGATCACCGCGAAGGCGTCGTAGCGCTTAGAACTCGTCTCAGAATGACGGCTCGTCGACGGGGCGCGATGGGCGGTGCGAGGCTAGGACGAAAGGAGCGCCCATAGCAGCGCTATGGGCGCGACCGAGGACGACGCATCGCGCCGCCCAGCGTGGCCCGGCGGCACAGCGCTTCATTCTGAAACGAGTTCTTAGAGAAGCGCCGCGAGCCCGCGCACCAGAAGGAAGACGCCGATCGCGGCCGCGATCGCCGCGCCCAGCAGCCGGCCGTTGCGCGAGAGCCAGCCGTTGAGCCGCTGCACGCGGGCCTGCGTCGACTCGGGCCAGACTGCATACGCCACGAGCGGAACCTCGATCAGCGCGAACATGATCAGGTTGAAGCCGAGGATGAGCAGCACCGACTCGAGCGCCGAGTAGTCGCCGAGCGCGATGTCCTTCAACCCGACCAGGTAGAAGATGCTCGGCAGGTCGAGGAAGATCCCGGCGGCGAAGGCGATCCAGCCCGAGCCGTGCGAGAGCGCGCGCTGCGAGCGGGACGGCGTGCTCTCCGGGGCAGGCCCGCGCATCCGGGCGCGCCGGTGCGCGCGAAGGAGCAGCGCCGCGCCGACGAGCGCGAGCACACCTGCAACGAGGTTCACCCACGCGCCGACGCTGTGCTCGTGCCCGCCGAGGTTCTCCGGCTGGAGGACGAACACGGCCGCGAGCCCGATAGTGACGCTGATCGCGAGCGCTCCCGCGAGGAAGAACAGGAGCAGCCGTGCAGGCTGCGGTCGGCCGAGCAGGATCACGACCACCGCCATCAGCGTCGGGTAGATCGCCGCGCCGACGGCGAGTAGCAGGAGCTCGAGGAGCGGGCTCATCTCTCCAAACCGAAGCATCCGCCGGGGCCGCGAGACATCATCCAGGCCGGATGAAGCGCACTGCCGTCAACCTGACGATCCGCTTCCTGCTTGAGTTCGCCGCGATCGCGTCGCTCTTCTACTGGGGCACGCAGACCGGGTCCGGCGCCGTCAGCTGGCTGCTCGCACTCGCGGCGCCGGCGCTCTTCATCCTCGTCTGGGGGCGGCTGCTCGCGCCGCGAGCCGAGCGCCGGCTCCCGATGCGGCGACGCATCCCGCTCGAGCTCGTCCTCTTCGGGCTCGCCGCCGCGGCGCTCGCGGTCGCCGGTCCGGTCTGGCTCGGGGTCGCATTTGCAGTGGCCGCCGTCGTCAATATCGTCCTCGTCTACGCGATGGCGGGCGAGGAGGGCGGCGGCGCTACCGTGTCCCGGTGAACACGGAGCTCCTCGACCGCACGCTCGCCGACGAGCCCGCGTACCGCGCCCGCCAGGTCTGGGAGTGGACCGCGCGCGGTGCGGCCTCCTACGCGGAGATGACGAATCTGCCGGCGACGCTGCGGGCGCGGCTGGACGAGCACGTGCCGTTCTCGTCGCTGAGCGTCGAGCACGAGGCGGTCTCGAAGGACGGCACGGTGAAGACGCTCTTCCGCACCGAGGACGACCACCCCGTCGAGGCCGTGCTGATGCGCTACCGGGACGGACGCCGCTCCATCTGCGTCTCGTCGCAGTCCGGCTGCCCGCTCACGTGCACGTTCTGCGCCACCGGCCAGATGCGCTTCGGCCGGAACCTGAAGCCGTGGGAGATCGTCGACCAGGCGCTCCACTTCCGGCGGCTCGACGCGGTCGACCACTGCGTCTTCATGGGCATGGGCGAGCCGATGTTGAACCTCGACGACGTCCTCGCCGCGGCTCGGCGCCTGCCCGACCTCGGAATCACCCATCGCCGGACGACGATCTCCACCGTCGGCTGGCTGCCGGGCCTGACGCGGTTCGTCGACGAGGTCGAGGAGCCGATCCGCCTGGCGCTCTCCGTCCACGCCGCCGATCCGGCGCTGCGCGCACGGATCATGCCGGTGGAGGAGCGCTACTCGTTGGCGGCCGCGCTCGCCGAGTGCCGCCGCTACCACGCGCTGCGGCACCGGAAGGTGTTCGTCGAGTACGTGCTGCTCGGCGGCGTCAACGACTCGCCACGGCACGCGGGCGAGTTGGCGGAGCTGCTCGATCCGAAGGTCTTCAAGGTCAACCTGATCCCGTACAACCCGACCGGGATGTACGACGGCTCGTCGCGCGAGGCGATCGCCGTCTTCAAGTCCGTGCTCGACCGGGCCCGCGTGCCGGCCACGGTGCGCCTCACCCGCGGCCGCGACATCCAGGCCGCCTGCGGGCAACTCGCAGCCGGCTAACACGCGCGGCTTCCATCCGATCCGGCATCCGTGGGAACCACGAATCGGGATCGGGGGCGGCGCCGATGTCGCCGTCGGGGGTCGGGAGGAGAGGTCAGAACGCGTGGGAGACCGTGCCCGCGGCAGCATGGCCGCCGGCGCCGACCACGGTTGGAGCGCTGGTATTGACCGCCGTGACCGTGGATCGAGGATCCCCAACGAGAGGAGTACGAGATGCATTCGACATGGAGGAATGCAGTCGGGCTCGTCTGCCTCGGGACATGCGTCGTCTTCGCATTCGCCGCCGGCGCGGGTACGGTCGGCGCGGCGGACGCGAAGGACGTCCTGCAGCTCGTGGCGTTGACCGGCCCCGGAGGGGGCGACGTCACGATCACGGTTCCGGCCGCCGCCGGTGGCGCCGACGTCGAAGCGTTCGAGCACGTGCACATCCGGCTGATCGCGCCGGAGGGCTCGGCCGAGCAGTCGAATCGATCCTGAACCTCAAGGACGTCGCAGCGCCGGACGGCGTCGCCGACGTCGACCTCGGGCCGCTCGAGCGCGGCACGGTGGTTGAGGTCCAGGTGCACGTCCGTGAGCAGAAGCCGCCGCGGACGACCATCCTGCGCGGCGACACGGTCGCGAAGGTTCGTCCCGATCTGGTCATCGCGGCCGTGCTCGCGCCGGAGCAGACGCTGTCGACGCGCGCGATCGACGTGGTCGCGGACGTCGACGAGGTCAACGGTGAGACGGGGGCGACGGCAACGCTCACGCTGATGCTCGGGCCAACGCCGCTCGCCGAGCCGAAGACCGCGTCGGTAGCCGCGGGCGGGAGCAAGACGGTGACGTTCGACGGCGTGAAGCTGACGACGCCGATGGTCGCAGAGCTGACGGTGCGCGTCGACGGAGCGGTCCCGTACGAGACCGATACGACGAACAACGCCCGCTCGCGCACCGTCGACGTGACAGAGCACGAGCTCGTCCGCTCGAACGTGCTTGTCCCGAGCCTGGGCGGCTACGGCGCGCAGCTCAACCAGCACGTCTACGCCCCGTTGACGAACCCGCCGCCGGGGACCCTGCCTGACCTCGAGGCGAAGGTGAAGGCGCTCGAGCCGCAGCTCGTCCGCATCTTCTACAACGACAACTTCGAGGAGAGGCAGGCGAACGCGCCGAAGAACCTCGCGTCGTTTTACGACACGGTTCAGCTCGCCCAGGAGGCGGGCGCGACGATCAACATCACCTACCAGGCCGTCAACGTGGCGAAGCTCAATCCCGTCGCCTCGATGACGCGCTTCGCGGGCGTGCTGGAAGACCTCGTCGAGGTGAAGGGCTACACGAACCTCCGCTGGGTGACGGTCTCGAACGAGCCGAACTCGACGAACCTGACGATGGCCGAGTACGAGGCGCTCTACCGCGCGCTCGACGCGCAGCTCGTCGCGCGAGGCCTGCGCCCCCAGATCGGGCTGATGGGCGGCGACCTGGTCCGCGACAACCAGCGGATCTGGTTCCAGTACATCGCCGCGAACATGAACGACATCGTCGACGCGTACTCGGTGCACATCTACTGGAACTACTGGGACCTGCCCTTCGCCGAGACGCGGCTCAAGGACGTGCGCAAGATCGTGACCGAGGAGCTGCCCGAGGCGACGCGCAAGCCGACTTACATCACCGAATCCGGCGTGCGTGGGATTCTCAACATGCCCGGGAAGCCGGCTATCCAGCCCGGCTACTGGGAAGACGGAACGCAGATAACGCGGACCAACATCGGTGCCTTCCAGCAGCTGTGGTTCGACCTCGCATCGGCGCAGATGGGCTTCATGGGGTCACTCAAGTGGGACGCGTACTGGGGCAAGTACGACGCGAGCTACAACCAGTCGTACTACCTGATCGGCCTCGCCTCCGAGGGGTGGCCGCTGTTCCCGGGCTACCACGCGCTGCGCCTGCTGTTGCAGACGACGGAACGCGGCTGGCACGTGCTTCAGGTGGCTCCCTGGATGGCCGGCGACTGGAAGCTCAGCGTCGCGGACCAGCCGGAGAGGGAGGTCGTCGGCTATTCCGACGATGCCGGTCACCTGACGCTGATGGGGCTCGACACGCACGGCCGCGCCCTCAACGCCGTCTCGACCGAGGAGGCCGCGTACAGCATCGGCGGCCTGCCGGCCAACGCGGACTTCGCGCTCGCCGTCTGGAACGCGACCGGGAACGGCGAGAATTCGCTCGCGGCCACGGTGACAACGAACGCGGTTGGCGTCGCCCGCTTCCAGGTGCCGCTGCAGGCCGCGTTCTCCCTGACGAACGTCCCTGTCTCCTAGCAGGAGGGGCGCCTCCGGGCGCCCCTCCTCCCCGTCGATCTCGAGCCGACTGCGGCCGCAGCTGGAGGCTTGATGTGAAACCCCGGCACGCACGGCTGGTGTGCCAGACGCGGCGCGGTTCAGCCGGCTCGGGCTTGCCCGTAGCAACCACTACGCGCCGCGCCCGATCCGGCCGAACCGCTTGATCCGGCCCATCTCCGCACGCACCCGAGTTTCACATCAAGCCTCTAGGCGAGCGCCGTACAGAGATCGAGCGGTGTCTTTCCGTTGTAGTGCACCGAGCCGGGAACGATGTTGCCGGCCGGGTCGATCGTCTCCTCCAGCTTGCCGTTCGTGATCCAGAGGACGCCTGGACTCCCCGGCCCGAGGTTGTCGGGGAAGAAATAGACGGCGCCCTGTCCGACGATCTTGACGTGCGTCGACCCGTCCGCCGCCGGCGTGATCATGATCGGCGCGGAGTTGTTGTCGACGTACGACTTCGAGGGGTCGTTCCCGTTGCTCACGACGTCCTTCCACGTCCCCGTGATCTTCATCGACCCGTCCGAGTACGTCGTCGTCTTCTCGTTGTTGACGAGCACGTGAATCGCCAACGGGAACGGGCACACGCCCTCGAGCGTGAAGTCCTCCGGTGCGACGACGGGCACGCGCACCGGCTTCGAAGCCGTCGCCGCGGGCACGACAGCGGCTACGGCCACGAGCAGAAACCCCCCGAACAGACAGACAATCCGCCGCATGGTTTCCTCCCTTTCGCCCTCGGTGCCCTGTGGCACGAGCTGACGGCGAGCCTAAACCCGTTGTGGCGATTGCGTCAATCGACTCCGCGGAGGCGCGCTGCGGACTCAGCCTACGAGCCGTCCAGCCGCACCAGCATCTTCCCCACGTTCTCGCCCTCCAGCAGCCCGATGAACGCCTGCGGTGCGTGCTCGATGCCGTCGACGATCGTCTCGCGGTGCTTCAGGCTGCCGTCGCGGATCCAGCCGGAGACGTCGCGGACGAAGTCCGGATAGCGGTCGTTGTGGTCGAAGATGATGAACCCCTGCATGCGCAGTCGCTTCGTCACGATCATGTGCATGTTCCGCGGCCCGGGGCTCGGCGCCGTGTCGTTGTAGCGGGAGATCGAGCCGCAGGCGACGATTCGCCCGTACAGGCGCATGGCGTGGATCGCCGCCTCGAGGTGGTCGCCGCCGACGTTGTCGAAGTAGACGTCGATCCCGTCCGCGAGCTCCTCGCGCAGCGACGCCGTCTTGTAGTTGAACGCCTGGTCGAAGCCGAGCTCGTCGCGGAGCCACGCGACCTTCTCGTCCGAGCCGGCGGAGCCGATCACGCGAGCGCCCTTGATGCGGGCGATCTGGCCGGCGGTCGAGCCGACGGCGCCGGCGGCGCCCGAGACGAACACGGTCTCGCCCTGCTTCGGCTGCCCGATGTCGAGCACGCCGACGTACGCGGTCAGGCCGGGCATGCCCAGCACGCCGAGGAAGGCCTGCGGCGGCGCAAGCTCCGGGTTCACGGTCAGGACGCCGCGCCCGTCCGACACGGCAAGCTCACGCCAGCCGAACCGGTGCGTCACCCAGTCGCCCTCGGCGAAGCGCTCGTTGCGCGACGCGACCACCTTTCCGACGGCGGCCCCGTCGAGCGGCTCGCCGATCTGGAACGGCGGCACGTAGGACTTGACGTCGTTCATCCGCGCGCGCATGTACGGGTCGACCGACATGAAGGAGTTGCGGACGACGAGCTCGCCGTCGGCGGGTTCCGGCGACGTCCGACCTCGGCGAGCTCGAAGTCGCTCTCCCGCGGCAGCCCGGCCGGCCGGGCCGCGAGGCGCCATTCACGGCTCTTCACGGCCCGACCCTATCGCTCCCGGGCCAGGCGGTCTTCGCGAGGCGCTATGCCGTCCGCGCGAGACGCGGCGTGCAGCTCGAGCGGCCGCGCTTCTCGAGGTACTGCTGGTGGTAGTCCTCCGCCTCGTAGAACGTCTGGGCGGGCTCGATCTGCGTCGCGATCGGCAGGCGGTGGTTCGCCTGCTCGGCGCGCTTCGACGCCTCGGCCGCCGCGCGCTGCTCCTCGTCGTGGACGAAGATCACCGTGCGGTAGTTGTCGCCGATGTCCCAGCCCTGGCGGTTGATCTGCGTCGGGTCGTGCTTGTGCCAGAAGACCTGCAGCAGGTCGTCGTACGAGATCTCCTCCGGGTCGTAGGTGACCTCGACCACCTCGGCGTGGCCGGTCGTGTGCGAGCAGACGTCCTCGTAGGTCGGGTTCTCCAGGTGGCCGCCTGCGTAGCCGACCCGCGTGGCCGTCACGCCGTCGAGCTGCCTGAACGCGGCCTCCACACCCCAGAAGCAGCCGGCGCCGAACGTTGCCTTCTTGGTCTCCACCTACTCCTCCTCCAGGTCGAGTGCCGCCGAATTGATGCAGTAGCGCAGCCCGGTCGGGTGCGGCCCGTCCGGGAAGACGTGTCCGAGGTGGCCGCCGCAGGCGGCGCACATCACCTCGGTGCGCACCATGCCGTAGCTCGCGTCGGTCTCCTCCTCGATCGCGTCGCCGCTCGCGGGCGAGTGGAACGCGGGCCAGCCGCAGCCGGAGTCGTACTTCGCGTCCGAGGTGAAGAGCTCGGCGCCGCAGCCGGCACAGCGATACGTGCCCGGCTCGAAGCTCGTGTCGTACTCGCCGGTGAACGGCCGCTCGGTGCCCTTCTCGCGCAGCACGTGGTACTGCTCGGGCGACAGCTCGGCGCGCCACTGCGCCTCTGTCTTGTGAACCTTCTGCAATGCACTCCTTTTTCGGGGTCGCCGTACAGTCTCGCCGACCCACGGATCATTACGCCACAAAGAGAAAGCCGCCGGTACCAGAAGTACCGACGGCTTGCGTTCTCCGAGTAGTGGGCTGCGGCTTCCCACTTCTCTTTTGTCTGGTCACGTCGTCTGCGGCCAGCGACGTAACACTGACATTGTCGGCAGAGGGCTTGAGGACCGATTCCCTCGATCGAGTGAAGTCAAGAGACCGGGTGAACCAACCAAAAGGGGACGAGTCAAGCGCTTGCCGTCGAACAGAGTGGGCCCGTCATCGCGAGCCCGATGCGGCGGGGCTCGAGTGACAGGGACGAGGATCGTGAGAGGCGGCCTCCTTGCGGCGGAGCCGCCTCTCACCTAACTACACCCTCTACTGCGCCCCTCTACTGCGGAGACTCAGAATGACTGCGGATCACATGAAGACGAGGTTCCGGAACTTCCCCGCCGCGAACCTGATCGCCAAGATCGTTTCTCGCTAGGTCGTTTCTCGCTAGGCGGCACGCCCCGAGCCCTCTCCGGAGGGCTTTTCTCTTCTCAGCGGTCGATCGACGCCATGCTGGCGTACCGGTCACCCGCCGCCACCCCCGGCGGAAACGCCTCGTCGAGCCGCGCGAGCTCCTCCTCGGTCAGCGCGACCTCGATCGCGGCGGCGTTCTGCTCGAGGAACTCGCGGCGCTTCGTGCCCGGGATCGGGACGACGTCCTCGCCGCGGTGCAGCACCCAGGCGAGCGCGAGCTGCGCAGGCGTACAGCCCTTCTCGCGTGCGAACTGCTCGACGAGCTCCGCGAGCCGCCGGTTCTGCTCCAGGTTCTCGCCCTGGAGACGAGGGTAGTTGCCGCGGAAGTCGCCCTCGCCCAGCTCGTCCGGCGAGCTGAAGCGCCCTGAGAGGAAGCCGCGCCCGAGCGGGCTGTAGGCGACGAACCCGATCCCGAGCTCGCGGCAGGTGGGCAGGATCTCCGCCTCGACGTCCCGGGTCCAGAGCGAGTACTCCGACTGGAGCGCCGTGATCGGATGCACCGCCTCGGCGCGCCTGATCGTCGCCGGCGCCGCCTCGGAGAGCCCGAGGTGGCGCACCTTGCCCTCTGCGACGAGCTCCGCCATGGCGCCGACGGTGTCCTCGATCGGCGTCTGCCTGTCGACGCGGTGCTGGTAGTAGAGGTCGATCGTCTCCACCCCCAGGCGGCGAAGCGACGCCTCGCAGGCCGACTTGACGTACTCCGGCTTGCCGTTGATCCCGAGCCACGAGCCGTCCTCGGCGCGCTGGTTGCCGAACTTCGTCGCGATCGTGACCGCGTCGCGCCGGCCCGCGATCGCCCTGCCGACGAGCTCCTCGTTGCGGCCGACCCCGTACACGTCGGCGGTGTCGAGGAACGTGACGCCGAGCTCGATCGCGCGGTGGATCGTGGCGATCGCCTCGGCCTCGTCCGCGGTTCCGTAGAACTCCGACATCCCCATGCAGCCGAGGCCGATCGCGCTGACCTCGAGCTCGCGCAGCTTGCGGATCTCCATCCGTCCTCCCTCGTCGCTTCCGGCTTACGGCCAGTCTGCCTGCCCGGGGCCACCCTGGGCGTACCTGGTCGGCGACCAGGTACGCGTCGATCAGGCTCCCTTCGGTGCTTCGAGCGGCTGCGGCCCGGCGGCGTGCGGCTCCGGATGCCGGTCGAACTGATACCGCAGCACCGGCTGCTTCACGGCCCTGACCTCGTCCACGCGGCGCACCGGCCGGGAGTGTGGGGCGTCCTTCAGCTTCTGCGGATCCTCGGCGGCGTCGCGGGCGATCTGCCGCATCGCAGCGACGAACTCGTCGAGCGTTTCCTTCGCCTCGCGTCTCGGTCGGCTCGATCATCAGCGCCTCGGGGACGACGAGCGGAAAGTAGACCGTCGGCGGATGGAAGCCGTAGTCCATCAGCCCCTTTGCCACGTCGAGCGCCGTGATCCCGTGGTCGCGCTTCAGGTTCCGCGCGGAGAGCACGAACTCGTGCATGCACAGCCGGTCGTACGGGAGCTCGTAGACGTCCTTCAGGCCCGCGAGCAGGTAGTTCGCGTTCAGCACCGCGACCTCGCTCATCTCGCGCAGATGGTTCCCCCACGAGCGGATGAATGCGTACGACCGCACGAAGACGCCGAACGGCCCGGTGAACGCCCGCACCTTGCCGATCGACTTCGGGCGGTCGAAGTCGAGCCGGAAGCGGTCTCCGTCCTTGACCGGCTGCGGAACCGGCAGGAACGGCTCCAGGATGTCCCGGACCGCGATCGGCCCGCCGCCCGGCCCGCCGCCGCCGTGCGGCTGCGAGAACGTCTTGTGCAGGTTGATGTGCACGATGTCGAAGCCCATGTCGCCGGGCCGGGAGATCCCGCAGACGGCGTTCAGGTTCGCGCCGTCGTAGTACATGAGCGCGCCCACCCGGTGGAAGATCGAGGCGATCTCCTCGACGTGCTCGTCGAAGAGCCCGAGCGTCGAGGGGTTCGTCAGCATCAGCCCGGCCGTGTCCTCGTCGACCATCTCGCGCAGGTTCTCGACGTCGATGTTGCCGCGCGCGTCGGTGGCGACCTTCTGCAGCTCGAAGCCGGCCATCGTCACCGACGCTGGGTTCGTCCCGTGCGCGGTGTCCGCGACGACGACCTTCCGCCGGTTCGGCTCGCCTCGGTCGGCGAAGTAGGCGCGCATCAAGAGCAGGCCGGTCAGCTCGCCCTGTGAGCCGGCGGCCGGCTGGAGGCTGACCGCGTGCAGGCCGGTCACCTCCTTCAGGATCTCCTGCAGGCGCCACATCAGCTCGAGCGCTCCCTGCGCGCCGTCCTCGTCCTGCAGCGGGTGCAGGTTCGCGAAGCCCGGGAGCATCGCCACGCGCTCGTTGACGCGCGGGTTGTACTTCATCGTGCAGGAGCCGAGCGGGTAGAAGCCCGTGTCGACGCCGAAGTTCCGCGTCGAGAGCTGCGTGAAGTGGCGGAGGATCTCCGGTTCCGCCAGCTCGGGCAGACGCGGGGGCCGACTTCCGCTGCAGCTCCGCCGGAACGTCGGGCTTCGGCAGGTCGTTGGCCGGCAGCGTGTACGCCGTGCGGCCCGGGACGCTCTTCTCGTAGATCAGCTTCACCGTCCCAGCACCTCCGCGAGGCGGTCGATGTCGGCGGCGGAGCGCTTCTCCGTGACGGCGATCAGCAGCGCGTCGTCGAGGCCCGGGTAGTCCCGCCCGAGCGCGTAGCCCGGATGCACGCCCCGGGCGCGCGCCTCTGTGATCGCGTCCTTCGCGGGGCGGTCGAGGCGCACGGCGAACTCCTTGAACGTGGCGCGGTCGCCCGAGACGAGCGGCAGGCTGAGCCGCTCCTTCGCGTAGGCGGCGAGGCTCATGCAGGTCTCCCCCACGTCGCGCAGCCCCTGCGGGCCGAGCCACGAGAGGTAGACCAGCCCTTGCAGCGCGAGCAGGGTCTGGTTCGTCGTGATGTTGTGCGTCGCCTTCTCGCGGCGGATGTGCTGCTCGCGGGTCTGCAACGTCAGCACGTAGGCGCGCTTTCCGTCGAGGTCGATCGTCTCGCCGATGATCCGGCCCGGCATGCGGCGCACGTACTCCTGCTTCGCTGCGAGGAAGCCGTAGTGCGGGCCGCCGAAGCTCTGGTAGTTGCCGGCGGACTGGCCCTCGCCGATCGCGATTGCGCAGCCGTAGTTCCCCGGCGCCTCGAGGAGGCCGAGCGAGAGCGGGTCGACGTGCGCCACGGGCAGCCCACCCGCGTCGCTCGCCGCGGCCGCCAGCTCGGGCGCGGCCTCGAGCACGCCGAAGAAGTTCGGCTGCTGGAAGATCACGCACGCGGCGTCCTCGGCCGCCTCGCGAAGGGCCTCGGGATCGGTCCAGCCGTCCTCGTGCGGCACCTCGACGACCTCCATCCCGAAGCCGGGCGCGTACGTCTTCACGACCTGGCGCACCTGCGGGTTCGTCGCCTCGGTGACGACGATCTTCGTCCGCCCTGTGACGTGCTTCGCGACGTAGCAGGCGTCCGCCGCGACCGTCGTCCCGTCGTAGCCCGACGCGTTCGTGACGTCCATGCCGGTCAGCTCGCAGATCGCCGTCTGATACTCGAAGATCGCCTGCAGGACCCCCTGGCTCATCTCGGCCTGGTACGGGGTGTAGGCGGTGAGGAACTCGCCGCGCTGGATCACCGTGTCGGCGATCGCCGGGACGTAGTGGTCATAGATCCCCGCGCCGAGGAACGACAGCTCGACCGAGTTCCGCGCCGCGAGCTCCTCGAGATGAGCCGTGATCTCCTGCTCGGAGAGCGGTGGCTCGAGGTCGAGCTCGCGCTCGAGGCGCACGCTCGCCGGGACGTCGCGGAAGAGCTCCTCGATCGAGTCGACACCGATCGCCGCGAGCATCGCCTCGCGGTCGGCCTCGGTCAGCGAGATGTAGGCGCTGCTCAACCTACTGATCCGCGACGAGCTGCTTGTACGCGTCGACGTCCAGCAGCTGCTCCACCTCGGCCGGGTTCGTCAGCCGGATCCGGATCAGCCAGCCTTCGCCGTACGGGTCGTCGTTCACCGTCTCGGGCTCGGCGACGACCTTCTCGTTCACGGCGACGATCTCGCCCGAGAGGGGTGCGATCACGTCCGAGACGGCCTTCACCGACTCGACCTCGCCGTAGGCGGCTTCCTTGTCGATCATCGCGCCCTCGTCTGGCGGCTCGTAGTGCACGAGCTCGCCGAGCGCATCCTGCGCGAACCAGGTGACGCCGAGGGTCGCCTCGTCGCCCTCGACGCGCGCCCAGTCGTGCTCGGGGTGGTACTTCAGGTCGTCGGGGTAGCTCTCCGCCGCGGCCACTTAGCGCTCCTTCTCGTAGATGGGCTTCTTGACGATCCGGGCGCCGCGCGGCTTGCCGCGGACGTCGATCGTGATCTCGGTGTCGGGCTGGGACCGCTCGGCCGGGACGTAGCCGAGGCCGATGCCGACGTCCAGCATCGGCGAGTGCGAGCCCGACGTGACGCGGCCGCCGCCCTCGATCGGCATCCCCTGTCGCGGAATCGCTCTCTCGGTCATGACGAAGGCCGCCAGGCGCTCCGCCGGGCCCTCGTCCTTGATCCGGCGCAGGACGTCGGCGCCCGTGAAGTCCGTCTCGAGCGCGCAGACCCAGCCGAGGCCGGCGGAGATCGCGTCCGTCTCCTCGTCGATGTCGTTCCCGTGCAACGGGTAGCAGACCTCGAGCCGGAGCGTGTCGCGCGCGCCGAGGCCGGCCGGCACGACGCCGCGGGCGATCACTGCGTCCCAGAGCGCGACCGCATCCTCGGCCGGCGTCATCAGCTCGACGCCCTCCTCGCCGGTGTAGCCGGTGCGGTTGACCATCACCTCGACGCCGTCGAGCTCGCCCATCTCCCAGGTGAACGCCCTCGCCGGATCGAGGCCGAGCCGCTCGAGCGCGCGCGGCCCCTGCACGGCGAGCAGCGCGTACTCCTCGGAGACGTCGCGCACGTCGGAGCCGGGGAGCTCGCGCTCCTTCAGCCACTCGTAGTCGCGCGCCCGGTTCGAGGCGTTGACGATCAGCAGATAGCGGAACTCGTCGGTGCGGTAGACGATCAGGTCGTCGACGATGCCGCCGCGCTCGTTCGTGAGCAGCGTGTACTGCGCGTCGCCGACCCCGAGCTTGTCGATGTCGTTCGACAGCGTCTGCTGGAGCAGCTCGCGGGCGTGCATGCCCTCCACCTCGAGCTCGCCCATGTGCGAGACGTCGAAGACGCCTGCGTCCGTCCGCACGGCGCGGTGCTCCGGGATGACGCCGTCGTACTGGACGGGCATCTCCCAGCCTGCGAACGGGACCATGCGCGCACCCGCGGCGACGTGCCGTTCGTAGAGGGGCGTGCGAAGGAGCGTCTGCACCCAGGCGTGATGCTAACGACCCGCAAACGGATCCCGGCTCTTCACCAGGCGCCGTCAGGGCCGGACGTCAGTCGTCGCGGAGGAACGACGGCACGTCGAGAACGTCCGGCGAGACGTCGAAGTCCCTGCTCTCGCCGCCCGCCCCGACCTCTGCGGCAGCCCGTGCACGCCCGCGCCGGCGACCGGCGCCGAAGCCCGTCGCGATGACGGTCACCCGCACCTCGTCCGTGAGGGAGTCGTCGATCACCGCGCCGAAGATCACATTCGCGTTCTGATCGGCGGCGCTGGTGACGACCTCCGCCGCCTCGTTGACCTCGAAGAGACCGAGATCGGGCCCGCCCGTGATGTTGAGCAGGATGCCCGTCGCGCCCTCGATGGACGCCTCGAGCAGCGGGCTCGAGACGGCGGTGCGCGCCGCCTCGGTCGCGCGGTTCTCGCCCTGCGCGACGCCGATGCCCATCAGCGCCGAGCCGGCGTCCCGCATGATCGTGCGCACGTCGGCGAAGTCGAGGTTGACGATCCCGGGCACGGTGATCAGATCGGTGATGCCCTGGACGCCCTGGCGGAGGATGTCGTCGGCCATCTTGAATGCGTCGACGATCGACGTCCGCTTCTCCACGACCTGGAGCAGACGGTCGTTCTCGATCACGATCAGCGTGTCGACCTTCTCCGAGAGGTCGCCGATCCCCTGGTCGGCCTGCTGTGCGCGCCGCCTCCCCTCGAACGAGAACGGCTTCGTGACCACGCCGACGGTCAGCGCCTCGAGCTCGCGGCCGAGCTCGGCGACGATCGGCGCGCCGCCCGTGCCCGTACCACCGCCCTCGCCGGCCGTGACGAAGATCATGTCGGCGCCCTTCAGCGCCTCCTTCAGCTCGTCGCGGCTCTCCTGCGCGGCGGCCTGGCCCACGACGGGGTCGGCGCCGGCGCCCAGCCCGCGCGTCACCTTCGCGCCGATGTGGATCTTCATGTCGGCGTCGCACATCAGGAGCGCCTGCGCGTCCGTGTTGACGGCGATGAACTCGACCCCGGAGAGACCGGCGTCGACCATGCGGTTGACCGCGTTCGTGCCGCCGCCGCCCACTCCGACGACCTTGATGACGGCGAGGTAGTTCCCGCTTCGATCTCTCATCTGAAGTTCGCTCGACCTCAAGCTTCCATGGAGGTTGGGGCTGTCGAGCGCCTCCTTCCTTCGCCAGAGTAGGGACAGTTGACGGGCCTGTCAACGGGAATCGCACCAGTCTCGACCAGCGTAACTCTCAACCTCAATCTCCGAGTCGAGGGTTGACCGCCGCGACGGGCCGCTCCGGGACGCTGACGTCGAGATACGAGCCGGGCCCCGTCGCGCCCAGCGTCCGCAGGACGCGACGGGCGATCGAGAGCTTGAGGCGAAGGTCTCCGGTGTCCCCGAGACGGAGCTCGAGCCCGCTTCGCAGCACGAGCGTCACCTCTTCCTCCGAGGTGCGAACGTAGAGCGGATGGAGCCCGAACCGGACGCCCGGGAGCGGCGCGAGGGCGGCGACGGCGCGGGCGCCGCTCTCCTCGTCGACACGGGTGCCGACACGAGGCTGAGCGTCCCTGCCGAGCCAGATCCGCGGCAGGGAGAGGAGCGTTCCGTGTGGCACCGCCCGGAGCACCCGGCCGCGCGCCGAGACGACCCACGATTCCGCCCCGCGGCGGAGAACGGCGACCGGGCGCTCGGGGCGCACGACGATGGTGAGCGTATGCGGGAAGGCCCGGTCGACCGCGGCCGACTCGACCTCCGGCACCTGGTCGGCGAGCGTCGCGCCGAGCACCGCCGGGTCGATCTTCACGAGGCTCGTCCCCCGCGTATCGCGCAGAGCCCTTCGCACCGCGGTCTGGACGCGCGGCGGAGCGCCACGGACCTCGATCCGCTGCACGGCGAAGACCGACGTCTCGCGCGCCGCCCCGTAGAGACCGACGGCGGCGACGAGGAGCGCGAGCCCTGCCGCGATCGACCGACCGGAGGGCGCGACCGCGGCGATCCCGCCGCGATGCGGCAAACGCAGCACGGCGGTACGTGAGTTCGGGCGGCTCTGGCGGCGCGCGGACACGCGGGTCTCTTCGCCGTTGCGCTCGATTGACCTCCCGCCGGGGCGCCTCTATGGTCGGAGACGAAGGCGAGGAGGACGCATGACAAGAGCTGCGCGTTCATCCTGCGGCGCCTGCGCGCTGCTCGCGGCGTCGCTGGTGGCCGTCCTCGGTTCGGCGGACGGCGCCCGCGCGACGTTCCCCGGCCGGGTCGGGCCCGTCGTCTACTCGAGCGCGCGCGGCGGCAGCGGTGACCTCTTCGTGGTCGACCCCTCGACCGGAACGGTGACCCGCGTGACCAACTCGCCCACCGCCGACGACGTCGAGCCCGCCTGGTCGCCGGACCTCGACAGCGGGCGGATCGCCTTCGCGAGCACGCGCGGCGGCAACACCGACATCTACGTGATCGACGACGACGGCTCGAACGAGCATCAGCTGACCGGTGTCGCCGCGGTGGACACGCAACCGACCTGGTCGCCCGACGAGAGCGACCACCGGATCGCGTGGGTCACCGACCGCGACGGGAACCGTGAGATCTACACCATGCAGGACGACGGGAACGACAAGCGCCGGTTGACGAACGACCCCGCCGTCGACGCGGACCCGGCGTGGTCGCCCGACGGCAAGCGGATCGCGTTCGCGAGCAACCGCGCCGGCACCTTCGACATCTGGGTCATGAACGCGGACGGCACGGGCCCGCAGCGGATCACCAAGACCGGCGGCGACGAGCGGCATCCGTCGTGGTTCCCCGACGGCTCGTTGCTCGCCTTCGACCGCACGCCCGACGGCGGCGCCGGCGACGTCTACCTCGTCAAGCCCGACGGCACGGGCCTCGGGCGCGTGACGGTGACGCCGTCCGACGACGTCGAGCCGGTCTGGTCTCCCGACGGCCGCAGCATCGCCTTCACGAGCGACCGGAGCAGTGGACGGGAGCTCTGGGTGATGCAGGCAACCGGCGCGGGGCAGACGCAGCTCACCGCTTCGGCGGCCCCGGCCGGCGCAGCCGACTGGCAGCGCCGCGTTCCGCTCGACGTCACGCTCGTCCTCCCGACGGTCGTCCCCGAGCAGGGCGGACGTGTCTGCACCCAGGTCGGCACCCCCGGCAACGACCAGCTCGAAGGAGGTGCGTACGCCGACGTGATCTGCGGCCTCGGCGGAGCAGACACCATTCGCAGCGGCGCCGGCGACGACGTGGTGATCGGCGGCCCGGGGAGCGACACGATCTCCACGGGCAGCGGGGCGGACACGATCTACGCGCGCGACGGCGTCCGCGACCGGATCGTGGGGGGTCCGGGACGGGACCGCGCGCGCGTCGACCCGAAACGCGACAAGCTCTCCGGCGTGGAGGTCCGGTTCTGAGCACGAGACGGCGCTCGCGGCGGCCGAGGATCGTCGACCGGATCGCGGAGATCCCGAAGATCGCGACCGGAGCCAGCGCGGTCGTCGGCCTGATCGCGGGCATCCTCGGCCTCGTCACGTTCTTTCATCACGACGGCGGCGGCGGTACCACGACGACCGCGCCGCCGACGGTCGTGCAGCAGGAGGTGCATCTCGACGGCGTCGCGCTGGAAAACGGGGTGACGCTGCGCGAGTACCTCCAGCGGCTCGGAAAGCCCGCGAGCGCCTACACGCGCGGCCAGCTCGCCCACTCGGGCGTCGTCGCGACGGTCTCGATGACGGCGGTCGGACTGGAAGGCAAGGAGCTGCTCCTCAACTGGACGCTGATCGACGACGCCAGCAAGAAGCAGGTCCCCGACTATCGCGACCAGCCGGCGGCGCGGATCCGCGAGGGCGGCCTGAAGAGCGGCGGCGACGACATCTGGGTGCCCGCCCCGCCGCAGCCGGGGCTCTACTGGGTCCTCTTCGAGCTGCGCGCGCTGAACGGATCGCTGATCGACAAGAAGCTCAGCGACCGCCCGTTCCGCGTGGCCTAGGAGGGCTTGGTGGAACGTGCCTCGTCGACGGGGTGCGATGCTCGTTCCGAGGAAGACGCAGGGAGCGTCGAGAGCAGCGCTATCGGCGCGACTGAGGACGCAGGATCGGGGCGAGCAGCGCGGCCCGACGGCTCAGGCTCGCGTTTCGCCAAGCCCTCCTAGTAGTCCCCCACGGTGCTCGTTCCCTCCCGGAAGAGGGAGCTGATGCTCTCGCGGTTGTGGATGCGCCGGATGGCCTCGCGCGAAGAGCGACGCCACCGACACGACCCGCACTTTCGTGCTGAGGGGCTCCGGCTGCGTCTCGATCGTGTCGGTGACGTAGAGCCGCGAGATCGGGCTGGCGTCGAGTCGCGTCCATCGAGCCCGGTGCGAAGACGCCGTGCGTGACCGCGGCGTAGATCGAACGGGCGCCGCGTGCGACGAGCTGCTCGGCAGCCTCGACGAGGGTCCCGCCGCTGATCGTGAAGTCGTCGACGATGACGCGCGTCCCGGCCGGCGACGTCGCCGATGATCTCGACCACCTTCGGCGACTCGTCGTGCTCGGAGCGCTCCTTGTCGGCGATCGCGAGCGGCGCGCCGAGCCGGCGTGCGAAGCGGCGGGCCTTCTTCGCGAAGCCCGCGTCGGGCGAGACGACGACCGAGGTCGGCGAGCCCGTCGCTGCGGATCGCGTCGCAGAGCATCGGCACGCGCGTAGAGATCGTCCACCGGCACGTGGAAGAAGCCCTGGATCTGCGGCGCGTGCAGGTCCATCGTGACGACGCGGTCGGCGCCTGCCGCCTCGATCGCATCGGCGCACACGCGGGCGCGGATCGAGACGCGCGGCTCGTCCTTCTTGTCGCCCTTGGCGTAGCTGAAGTACGGCACGATGGCCGTCACCGACTCGGCGCTGGCGCGCTTGAAGGCGTCGATCCAGAAGAGCAGCTCCATGAAGTTGTCGTTCGTGGGGAAGACCGTCGACTGCACGAGGTAGACGCTGCGGCCGCGGACGTTCTCGAGTACCCGGACGAAGAGGTTGCCGTCGGAGAAGCGCAGCGTCTCGCCGCGGCTGACCGGGACGCCGAGGTCCTCGCAGACTGCGCTCGTCAGCCGCGGGCTCGCCGAGCCGGCGAAGACCAACGGCTCCTCCGGGCTCGTCGCGTCGCCTCCAGGGCAGCTTCATAGCGGCGGCAGCTCCAGGTCGCCCAGAAACTGGACCTCGTGCTCCAGCTCGACGCCGAACTGCTCTATGGCGCGACGGCGCGCCTCGGCCATCAGGGCGATCGCGTCGGCGGACGTCGCGTCACCCGCGTTCTCGATGAAGTTCGCGTGCCTCGGGGAGATCATCGCGCCTCCGATCCGGTGTCCCTTCAATCCGCATTCCTCGAGCAGGCGGCCCGCGCCGAGCTCGTGCTCCGGATTCTTGAACACACTGCCGAAGGTTCGCTTGTTCGTCGGCTGGGTCGCCTTCCGCTGCGCGACGAGCTCGGCGACGAGCGCCTTGATCTCGGGCTCCGACCGGGGCGTGAGCCGGAACTCGACCTCCGCGACAACCTGTCCCTGCGCCAGCCCGGAGTGCCGGTAGCTCAGGTCGAGCTCCTCCGCCGATTGCCACCGTGCTCCGCGCGCGTCGACCACGAGCGCGCGTTCGAGGATCTGCGCCCAGTCGCCTCCGTAGGCGCCGGCGTTCATCTTCACGCCCCCGCCCGCCGTGCCCGGGATCGCACAGGCGAACTCGAACCCGCCGAGGCCCGCCGCGCGGGCGCGGTGGAGGGAGACCGCGTTGGGCGCACCGCCGCCGGCGACCAGCAGCTCGTCGCGCGTCTCCGCCCGGGCGAGCGCGCCGGCGAGCTTCAACACGAGCGCATCGACTCCCTCGTCGGCAGGCAGGAGGTTGGAGCCGAGCCCGATCGTCTCGACCCGGATCCCGCGCTCGCCCGCCCAGCGCAGCAGCTCCTCCAGCTCGTCGACCGCTGCGGGCCACGCGAACCAGCGCGCCGGTCCGCCGGTGCCGAGGGTGGTGAAGCGCGACAGAGGGACGTGCTGCTCGACCTGCATCCGCGTGAACTCGTATCAGCTTCGAGGGCGGCGCGATGGTCGTGCCGGGACCTCGACGACGTGGTACACCATTGTCGAACCCAACAGGAGGTACACGATGGCGGCTCTCACCACGCCGGCCGCGCTCGACGCGTTGCGCACGGCTGTCCGGGGAGACGTGCTCGACCGCGACGACCCAGGGTACGACGAGGCCAGACAGCTCTACAACGCCAGCATCGACCGGCGGCCGGCCGTGATCGTCAAGTGCCGGGACGTTGCAGACGTTCAGGCGGCGCTCGCCGCCGCGCGAAGCGAGGGCCTGGAGGTCGCGATCCGCGGCGGCGGGCACAACGCCGCCGGGCTCGGCTCCGTCGACGACGGTCTGGTGATCGACCTGTCGCCCATGAACTGGGTGCGCGTCGATCCGGCGTCGAAGACGGTGGGCGTGGGCGCCGGCTGCACGCTCGGGGACGTCGATCACGCAACGCATGCCTTCGGGCTCGCCGTGCCCATGGGCGTCCTCTCGACGACCGGGATCGCCGGGCTCACGCTCGGCGGCGGGGTGGGGTATCTGACGCGACGGCACGGCCTTGCGATCGACAACTTGCTCGGCGTCGACGTCGTGCTCGCCGACGGCAGCTTCGTCCGTGCGAGCGAGGACGAGAACGCGGACCTCTTCTGGGCTCTCCGGGGCGGCGGCGGCAACTTCGGCGTCGTCACGGCGTTCACGTTCCGCGGCCACGAGCACTCGACCGTCGTCGGCGGGCCGACGCTGTGGCACGTCGACCAGGCCGAGGCCGCGATGGCCTTCTACCGCGACTACCTCGCGGAGGCGTCCGACGACGTCAACGGCTTCTTCGCGTTCCTGACGGTGCCCCCCGGCCCGCCCTTCCCCGAGCACCTGCACTCGAAGCCGATGTGCGGAGTGGTCTGGTGCTACACCGGCGACCCCGCGCAGGCGGACGAGGTACTGCGCCCGGTGCGCGAGTTCGGGCCGCCGGCACTCGACGGCATCGGGGAGGTTCCGCTTCCCGGCCTGCAGGGCGCATTCGACGCGCTCTATCCGCCGGGGTTGCAGTCGTACTGGCGCGGCGACTTCGTCGCCGACCTCGGCCCCGACGCGATCAGCGCCTACGTCGAGTACGGATCCAACCTGCCGACGCCGCTCTCGACGGTGCACCTCTACCCCATCGACGGCGCAGCGGGACGGGTCGCGCCGGACGCGACCGCCTGGAGCTACCGCGACGCCAGGTGGGCGCAGGTGATCTTCGCCGTCGACCCGGAGCCGGGCAGCATCGACAAGCTCCGAGACTGGGCCCGCGCGTACTCGGACGCCGTGCTCCCGTACTCGAAGAGCGAGGGCGGCGCGTACATCAACTTCATCTCGGAGTCCACGGAGGAACGCCTCCGCGCGTCGTACCGGGGCAACTACGACCGGCTGCGCAAGGTGAAGGCCGCGTACGACCCCGAGAACGTGTTCCACGTCAACTGGAACATCCCGCCGGCCGATTGAGCGGACGGGCCGCCGGGCGCGTGCGAGACGCGCGCCCGGCGGCCCGCGGTCAGGACCGGAAGCGCCTCCGCAAGCAGGCGCGGCGCGCGGTCGACGTCGCCGGCGCCGATCGTGAGGAGCACGTCGCCGTCGCGCCGGCGCGAGAGCAGGTGCGCGACGCCCTCCTCGACGGTGGGCGTCCACGCGGGCAGGACGCCCGCGTCGGAGACGGCGTCGACCACGAGCTTGCCCGTGACTCCCGGAATCGGCTCCTCGCGCGCGGCGTAGACGTCGGTGACGGCGACGACGTCGGCTGCCGCGAGCGCCCGGCCGAGCTCGAGGGCGAGATGGCGCGTGCGCGAGTAGAGGTGGGGCTGGAAGAGGACGAGCAGCCGGGCGCCGGGCCAGCGCTCGCGGGCCGCGGCGAGGGTCGCCGCAACCTCAGTCGGGTGGTGCCCGTAGTCGTCGACGATCGTCACGCCGGCCGTCTCATGGACCTCGAAGCGACGCACGGCGCCGCGAAACTCGCGCAGGACGGGCTCGGCCTCCTCGCGCGGCACCCCTGCCAGCTCGAGCGCAGCCAGCGCCGCGCCTGCGTTGAGACGGTTGTGCCCTCCCGGCACCGCCAGCTCGAAGTTCACCGCCGGCGCATCCCGGACGACGTGCGGGAACTCCGCCAGCCAGCGCTCGAACTCCTCGCGCAGCTCCGCCTCCGAGGCGTACTCGGAATGGTGGTCCAGCTCGAGGTTCGTGAGGACGGCGATCTCCCCGCGCAGCCCGAACGCCGACCGGTCCGACTCGTCGCCCTCGACGACGAGCCACCCCTCGCCCGCGCCGGCGTTGCCGCCGAGCTGCGGCACCTGCGCCCCGATCAGGAACGCCGGGTCGCGGCCGGTCTCCCGCAGCACGAGCGCGATCATCGCCGCCGTCGTCCCCTTGCCGTGCGTCCCGGCGACGACGATCGCCTGCCGCAACGACACGAGCTCCGCCAGCAGCTCGCCGCGCGGCCGGCCCGGGACGCGGTACGCAGAGGAGACGACGACCTCCCAGCCGGCCGGCGCCTCGGGCTCCGGCGAGAGACGGATCTCCATGTCGCCGAGGGCGTCGAGGTACGGAGTCTCGACGCGGTCCCAGCCGCCCACCTCCGCCCCCCAGGCGCGCGCCAGCTGCGCGTACGCCGAGAGGCCGGCGCCGCCGATCCCGACGAACCACAACCGCCTACCGGCGAGCGGCTGCAAGCCCGATCAGCTCCTCGGCGACCTCGTCCGCGGCGTGCGGGCGCGCGGCCTGCAGCATCGCCTCGCTCATGCGCTCGAGCCGAGCCGGGTCGTCCAGCAGCGACCGGACGAGATCCGGCACCGTGCCGAGCGACGTCTCGCGCACGAGCACCGCCCCGCCCGCCCGCTGGAAGTGCTCCGCGTTCTTCGCCTGGTGGTCGCCCGTCGCGTGCGGATACGGGATCAGGATCGCCGGCTTCCCCGCGGCGGCGAGCTCCCACACCGTGCCGCCGCTCCGCGCGACGACGAGGTCCGCGGCCGAGAGCGCGGCGCCGAAGTGATCCGTGTAGGGAAGCAGCTTGTAGTCGTCGCGCCTGACGCGCCGCCGCACCCAGTCGTAGTCGCGCTCCCCCGCGAGGTGCAACAGCGGTGGCCCGACCTCGCCGAAGGTCTCGACGGCGAGCTCGTTCAGCGACCTCGCGCCGGCGAGCGCCCCGTAGACGAGCAGCACCGGCCCCTGCTCCGGCAGCTGGAAGAGGCGCCGCGCCTCGTCCTTCGCGATCGTCCGGGAGCGGCGCGGAATCGGCCGGCCGACGACGCGGTACTTCTCGCTCTCGCGCCCCGGCAGCGGATAGGCGAGCAGGACCCGCTTGGCGAACGGCAGCGCAAGCCGGTTCGCGAGCCCCAGGTGCGCGTCCGCCTCCGTCAGCGCAGCGGGGATCCCCTTCGTGGCGGCCGCGAGCACCATCGGCCCGGCCACGAAGCCGCCGCCGCCGAGAACGGCGTGCGGCCGCCGGCGCTCGAGGATCTCCCGGCAGGCGAACGGCGCCTTGACGGCCTGGCCGAGCGCACGCAGCAGCGCGGGCGTCGGCCGGCGGGGGAAGCCGCTGATCGCGAACGTGTCGAGCTCGTAGCCCGCCTCAGGAACCAGACGCGCTTCGACGCGATCCGGCGACCCGGCGAACGTCACGCTGACGCCGCGCTCCTGCAGCGCTTCGGCCACCGCGAGCGACGGCAGCACGTGGCCCGCCGTTCCCCCGCTGGCGATCAGGCACCTGAGTGTCTCTGGCTGCTGCACGGTTCGTCGCGATGTTAAGGAGAACGCCGACGGCGGCGAGCGACACAACGAGTGCCGTGCCGCCGTACGACACGAACGGCAGCGGGATCCCGGTCAGCGGCGCGAGCCCCATCACCGCCGCGAGGTTGACGGCAGCCTGGCCGCACACGAGCACCGTCAGCCCGGCCGCCAGGCGCTTGCCGAACGGATCCTTGCAGCGCAGTGCGATCCGCAGCCCGGCGTAGGCGAAGAGCGAGAACGCGGCGATCACGGCCGTCACGCCGACGAGGCCGAGCTCCTCGCCGATGATGGCGAAGATCATGTCGGTGTGCGCCTCGGGGAGGTAGAAGATCTTCTGGACGCCCTGGCCGAGCCCGACGCCGAAGACGCCGCCGGAACCCATCCCGATCATCGCCTGCACGATCTGGAAGCCGGCGCCCTGCGCGTCGTCCCAGGGGTTGAGGAAGGCGAAGACGCGTGCTCGGCGGTACGGCTCGAACCAGATCGCGAGCACGCCCAGCGTGGCCGAGATCGCGAAGGCGCCGCCGAGGACCGGGATGGGGGTCCCGGTCACGAGCAGCATCCCGCCGAGCATCAGGACCAGCGAGATCGTCGTGCCGAGGTCGGGCTCGGCGAGCAGCAGGATCGCGAACACCCCGGCGAGCAGCCCGATCGGCCGCGCGAGCTCCTTCAGGCTCTGCGGCGCCCGGCGCCGCGAGAGATGCGCGGCGGCCCAGACGCAGAACGCGAACTTCGCGAACTCGGAGGGCTGGAACGCCGCCGGCCCGAACGAGATCCAGCGCCGCGCGCCGTTCACGGTCGTGCCGATCGCCAGCACGGCCACGAGCACCCCGATGCCGGCGAGCACGAGCGCGGGCGCCAGGTGCTTCAGGGCGCGGAAGTCCGAGCGGGCGGTGAGCAGCATCGCTCCGATGCCGACCAGCGCGTAGACGCCCTGGCGCTTGAGGTAGTAGCTCGGGTCGTTGCCGCCGACCGCCGCGGCGGCCGACGTCGCGCTGTAGACCATCACCAGGCCGAAGGCGACGAGCCCCAGGGTGACCAGGATCAGCAGCCGGGACTCGAGCTCTCCCCTCTTCACGGCGTTCTCCTCACGAGGTTTTCCTCGCTGGGTTTTCCCTCATCGGGAGAGGTTCGCCACCAGCCTCCTGAAATCCTCGCCCCGCTCCTCGAAGTTCGCGTACTGGTCGTAGCTCGCGCAGGCGGGTGAGAGCAGGACGACATCCCCGGGACGGGCCTCGGCCGACGCGAGCTCGACCGCGCGGGCGAGCGTCCCGGCGCGCACCGCCTTGTCGCCCAGGACCTCCGCGAGCTGCTCGGACGCCTCGCCGACGAGGAAGGCCCGCCGCACGTGCGGGGCGAGCGGCTCGAACGACTCGCCCTTGAGCGAGCCGCCGAGGATCACGAGCGCGTCCGGATACGCGGCCAGCCCGCGCAGCGCGGCGGCGACGTTCGTCGCCTTCGAGTCGTTGACGTAACGCACGCCGTCGACCTCGCCGATCGGCTCGAGCCGGTGCGGCACTCCCGGGAACGTGCGCAGCGCCTCGGCGATGGCGTCGTCGCCGATCCCGGCGGCCCGCGCAGCGGCAGTCGCGGCCGCCGCGTTCTCGCGGTTGTGCGCGCCGGGGATGAGCGGCTCGGCGGGCAGCGTGGTCGTCCGCTGCGAACTCAATTCGCGGCAGCGACAGGCCGGGAAGCTGCATCCCGCGCGGGACGACCGCGATCTCCGCCCGCTCGAAGACGCGGAGCTTCGCCGCACGATAGGCCTCGAAGGTCGTGTGCCGGTCGAGGTGGTCGGGCTCGATGTTGAGCAGCACCGCGACGCGGCAGCGGAGCTCGTGGACGTCCTCGAGCTGGAAGGACGACAGCTCGCAGATCACCCAGTCCGCCTGCTCGACGGCGGTGAGCGGCGCGCCGACGTTCCCGGCGACGGCGACGTCGCGCCCCGCCGCGCGGAACATCGCCCCGATCAGCTCGGTCGTCGTCGTCTTGCCGTTCGTCCCCGTGACGCCCACGAGCGGACGCTCCGGGTGGAGCCGCCAGCCGAGCTCGACCTCCGACCAGACCGGGATGCCGCGTGCGCGCGCAGCTGCGACGAGCGGGCGCTCGCCCGGCACGCCCGGGCTCTTCACCAGGACGTCGATCCCGTCGAGGAGCGAGAGCTCTTCCTCGTTCCCGAGCGAACGGTCGACGCGGACGACCTCCTCCCCGCGACGCACGAGCGCCTCCGCGGCCGCCGCTCCCGACCGCGCCAGCCCGTAGACGAGGTACCTCATCTCAGTGCGGGACGGCGTAGTACTTGTAGAAGAGCGCGAAGCCGGCGGAGCAGAGGATCGCCGTCACGATCCAGAACCGGACCATGATCCTCGTCTCGGACCACCCCTTCATCTCGAAGTGGTGTTGGAGCGGCGCCATGAGGAACACCCGTTTCCCGAACCGCTTGAAGCTGAAGACCTGGATGATCACCGACAGCGCCACGATCACGAAGATCCCGCCGATCACCGGGAGCAGCAGCTCGACCTTGAGCATGATCACGGCGGCCGCGATCGCCCCGCCGAGCGCGAACGATCCCGTGTCGCCCATGAACACCTCCGCCGGGAACGCGTTGAACCACAGGAAGCCGATTGCTGCGCCGATCAGGGCGGCGGCCACGATCGCGATGTCGAGTCGCGTCTCGATGCGCCGCGCCGGGTCGATCGCGGAACGGAGATAGAACGTCACGGACATCGCGGCGACGGAGAGGAGGACGATGATCGACGTTCCCGCGGCGAGGCCGTCGACCCCGTCCGTGAGGTTCACGCCGTTCGCGGCTCCCGCGATGATCAGGAAGAGCAGCAGGTACCACGCATACGAGAGCGGGAGCCAGTAGTCGACGACCGGGATGTAGACGTCGTGGCGCAGCTGCTGGTGGTGCGTCGCGACGCCGACGCCGACCGTCGTGAGCGCGAGCAGGAGCATCTTCCAGCGCCCGGACAGGCCGAGCGAGCGCTGGTGCGTCAGCTTGATGAAGTCGTCGATGAAGCCGATCGTGCCGCAGGCGACGGCGGTGAACGCGACCGTGAGCGCAGGGAGCGTGCGGAAGGTCAGCGGCAGGAAGGCGATCAGCGCAGCGAGCAGGATCAGGACGCCTCCGGACGTCGGCGTGCCCTGCTTGGACACGTGGTGCGCCGGGCCCTCCGCGCGGATCTGCTGGCCGTACTCCTTGCGGCGCAGGAACCTGATGAAGCGGGGGCCGATCAGGATCGAGATCACCATCGCGATCAGCCCTGCGAGGAGGACGCGGACCATCTACCGGATCAAGTTCGCCGCGACTGCCTCGAGTCCCATCGAGCGGGAGCCTTTCACGAGCACGACGTCGCCCGGCCGGAGGACGTCCTGCACGGCGGCGATGCCCTCCTCGAGGGTAGGCGCCCAGCGCGCGGGGACGCCGTCAGCGCCCTCGGCGTAGCCGCGCGCAAGCTCGCCGATCGCGACGAGCTCGTGCACGCCGAGCTCCTTCGCCGCCCTGCCGACCTCGCGGTGGTAGGCGGGCCCGTCCGCGCCGAGCTCGGCCATGTCGCCGAGCACGGCGACGCGACGGCTGCCGTTGCCCCGCTGTGACGACAGCTCGGCGAGATGCGCGAGGGCGGCGCGCATCGAGATCGGATTCGCGTTGTAGCAGTCGTTGATCAGCACGCCGCCGCCCGGCAGCTCGAGCTCCTCGCCGCGGAGCGCCGAGAGCTCGACCTGGAGCTCGCCGTCCTCGATCGGCAGGCCGAGCGCGTCGGCCGCGTACAGCGCGGCGAGCAGGTTCTGCTGGTGATACGGGGCGGTCAGGTTCGTGGTCAGGCGGATCGTGCGGCCGCCCACGTCGAAGACGCCGGGCTCCTCGACGGCGCCGAAGCGCCTCACCTGTACCTGGTCGCCGACCAGGTACGGATCGAGGAGCGGGTCGTCGGGGACGATCGCTACGGCGCCCGGCGGTAGCGCGTCCAGCAGCTCCGCCTTCGCGCGGGCGACGTTCTCGACCGTCTCGACGAGCTCGAGGTGCACGGGGCCGACGTTCGTGATCACGGCGATGTCGGGTCGCGCGATCTCCGCGAGATAGGCGATCTGCCCGAGGCCCCGCATGCCCATCTCGCTGATGCAGATCTCGGTGTCCGGCTCGATCCGGCAGAGGGTGAGCGGGACGCCGAGCTCCTGGTTGAAGTTGCCCTCGTTGGCGATCGTCCGCGCGTGCGGCGCACAGAGCGCGGCGAGGATGTCCTTCGTCGACGTCTTGCCGGTCGAGCCGGTGATGCCGACGACGCGGGCAGAGGACCGGCTGCGGACGGTTCGCCCGAGCCAGGCAAGGGCCTCGTACGCGTCGTGCGGCGCGAGCACCGCCACGGCGCCGCGCGCAAAGGCGTGCTTGGCGTAGGCCCTGCCGTCACCGACGACGACGAACAGGTCGCCCTCGTCGATCCGGCGCGAGTCGATCTGGACGCCGGTGACCTCGTCGGCCCACGGCTCCCGGAGCAGCTCGCCCAGCGGCTCGAGCTCGTCGATCGCGATCGGGATCACGCGGGCGCTCCCAGCCGGCGCAGCACCTCGCGGGCGACCTGCCGGTCGTCGAACGGACGGATCTCGCCCGCGACCTCCTGGCCCTGCTCGTGGCCCTTGCCCGCGATCACGACGACGTCGCCCTCGCGCGCGCCGTCGAGGGCGAGCTCGATCGCCGCGCGGCGATCCGGCTCCACCTCCAGCTCGGGCGCGCCGGCGAGCACCTCGTCGATGATCGCCTGCGGATCCTCGCTGCGCGGGTTGTCCGAGGTGAGGATCGCCCGGTCGCTGAGCTCGGCCGCGATCCGGCCCATCAGCGGCCGCTTGACGCGGTCGCGGTCGCCGCCGCAGCCGAAGACGCAGACCACCTGTCCCGCCGCGAGCTCTCGCGCGGCGCGGAGCACGTGCTCCAGCGAGCCGGGCTTGTGGGCGTAGTCGACGAGCACCGTGAACGGCTGGCCCTCGTCGACTTCCTCGAAGCGACCGGGGACGCCGCGCACCGATTCGAGGCCGCGCCGGATCGCGTTCTCGCCGACGCCGAGCGCCCGCGCCGTGGCGGCCGCGACGACGGCATTCGCGTGGTTGAACGACCCGCGCAGGTGCAGCTCCGCGTCGAGCGGCTCGGTCGGGTCGACGCGGATCGCCGCGGGGAGCTCCTCCGCGAGGCGCCGTCCGTACTCGTCGGCGACGTTGACGACGGCGAGGTCCGCCTGGTCGAAGAGTCGCCGCTTCGCCTCGAAGTACGCCTCCATCGTGCCGTGGAAGTCGAGGTGATCCTGGCTCAGGTTCGTGAAGGCGAGGACCGCGAAGCGGGTGCCGTCCAGCCGATGCTTGACCTGGGCGATCGACGTGGCCTCCATCGCCACCGCGGTGTTCCCGGCGTCCAGCATCTGCCGGAACAGCCGCTGCAGGTCGATCGCCTCCGGCGTGTTCAGGTCTGCGGGAAGCTGCTTGCGGCCGACGCGGCGCTCGAGGTTCGTCAGCAGCCCGGGCCGGCGGCCGACGGCGCGCAGGATGGCGTGCAGGAAGTACGTCGTCGTCGTCTTCCCGGCGGTGCCGGTGACCGCGGCGACGGTCAGCTGCCGCGTCGGGTCGCCGAACGCCTCGACGGCGGCCAGAGGCATCGCGATGCCGGACGTCCTCGACGACGAGCTGCGGCACGTCGACGGCGAGCTCGCGCTCGACGACGAGCGCCGCGGCGCCTCGCCCGACGGCGTCGGCGGCAAGCTCGTGCCCGTCCACGCGGCTGCCGGGGACGCAGAAGAAGAGTGTTCCGGGTGCGACGTCGCGCGTGTCGTAGGCGAGGTCGGCGATCTCGACCTCGTCGCTGCCCAGAACGCGCGCCGCCGTGACCGCGGCGAGCCGCCGGAGTTCCATCGCCGACCGACTCTAGACGATTGATTCATCTAGCCGGACGACGGGACCGTCTGCGGCGCGTCCGGCGGGATCTCCAGGTACTGGAGGTCGAACCTGGCGATGTCGCGGAACGCCGGCGCCGCGACGACGCCGCCGAAGATGGCGCCGTGCGGCTCGTCGACCGCCACGAGCACGATCAGCCGCGGGTGGGTCGCCGGCACCATGCCGACGAACGAGGCAACGTACCGCCCGGTCGCGTAGCCGCCGGTCCGCGGGTCCGGCTTCTCGGCGGTGCCGGTCTTTCCCGCGACGCGATAGCCGGGGATCGCCGCCAGGGTTCCTGTTCCCTCCTTGACGACGTTCGTGAGCATCGCCTTCAGCTCGGCGGCGATGGTCGCGGACACCATGCGCCGCCTCGCAACCCTGGGGCGCTTCCGGCCGGAGATCCTGTCGACGAGATGCGGCTGGTGCCAGACGCCGCCGTTCGCGATCGCCGCGTACGCCGCGGCCATCTGCACCGGCGTCACGGCGATGCCCTGCCCGATCGGGACGTTTCCGATCGTCGAGCCCGACCACGGCTCGGCGGGGAGGAGGCCGGCGCTCTCACCCGGGAAGTCGATCCCCGTCGGCTTGCCGTAGCCGAACTGCCCGATCCAGTGCTTGAGCCTGGTCTCGCCCAGCTTCTGCGCGAGCGTGATCGCGCCCACGTTGGAGGACTGCGCGAGGATGCGGGCGACCGACATCGTCTCCGTGCCGCGCTCCTCTGCGTCGTGGATGACGCGGTCCGCGACGCGGATCGAGTACGGAAGGGTGAACTTCGTCGAGGGCGTCACGAGCCTGTCGGAGAGGACGCCGGCGACCGTGACGAGCTTGAACGTCGAGCCCGGCTCGTAGACGTCCGTGACCGCGTGGTTCTTCGTCCGCTCGGGCGGCGTCCGGCCGAAGCCGTTCGCGTCGAAGCCTGGCGCGGAGGCCATGGCGAGGATCGCGCCGTTGCGGGGATCGAGCACGACGGCGGTGGCGCTCTTGGCGCGCCAGTCGTGGACCGTCTGGCGGAGCACGGCTTCTGCGTTCGCCTGGATCGTGTGGTCGATCGTCAGGTAGATATCGCGACCCTCGCGCTCCGGCGTCGAGGAGATCGTGTCGATCGCCCGGCCGAATGGATCCTTGACGACGATCTCCTTGCCGGGTGTGCCGCGCAGGTACCGGTCGTACTGCAGCTCCAGCCCGGCGATCCCCGTGTTGTCGACGCCGGCGTAGCCGAGCACCGCCGAGGCGACGCTCGACTGCGGGTAGGCGCGCCGTTCCTCCGCGTAGAAGCCGAGCCCCGGCAGGCCCTTGGCCTCGAGCTCCGCGGCCGCCTTCGGGTCGGCCTTCCGCTGCACGTAGAGGAACGCCGTCGACCGGTCCTGCAGCTGCGCATACAGGTCGGTCGCCCGGACGCCGAGCGCCGCAGCCGCGGCCGTCGACACCGCGTGGGCGTTCGTCACCTGACGCGGGTCGGCATAGACGGTCGTGGTCTGCTGGCCGATGGCGAGCTGCACGCCCATCCGGTCGAAGATCGTGCCGCGACCGGCGGCGATCGTCCGCACCTCCCGGTGTTGCAGCGATGCCTTCTCCGAGAGCGACTGCGCCCGGACCGCCTGCAGCCAGGCTGCACGGCCGAGAGTCGCGGCGAAGGCGAGCAGCAAGACGACGAGCAGCAGGCGGATTCTGCGATTCGCCTGCTTCTGGCTCACCGGCGCCTCACCTCGTGAGCTGGATGTACGTCGTCTGGGCGGGGTCGGCCGGGACGAGCCCGAGCCGCCGCGTCGCGAGCGACTGGATCTGCGCGTTCGCGGCCGCGCTCGAGATCTGCGACGCGAGGGCGGCGTTCTCGGCCCGGAGCTTCGTCCGCTTCTCGCCCAGCGAGTCGAGCCGCAGATTGAGCTGCAGCACCGCGACGTTGAGGGCGACGACGCCCGCGAGGAGGATCGCGCCGAGCACGATCCAGTGGGCGCCGCTCGTCATGCGCTTCGGGCGCGCCGTGGCCCGCGTCCTCGCGACGGGCCGGCGGCGCGCCCGGGTCCTGGCGACGTCGGAGACGGCTTCCTGGGACCAGCTAGCCAACCTTCACCGCCGTCCGCAGGCGGGCCGACTGAGCGCGCGGATTCGCGGCCGTCTCGCGCGCGCTCGGTCGGATCGCCTTGCGGTGGAGTGCCCGCATCTCCGGCTCGTGTCCGCAGACGCAGACAGGGAAGTCGGGCGGGCAGATGCAACCGCGTTCCTTGTCGCGCAGGAACCGCTTGACGATCCGGTCCTCGAGCGAGTGGAAGGAGATGACGGCGAGCCGGCCGCCCGGGCGAAGCATCTCGAAGGCGGCGGGGAGGGCTGCCTCGAGCGCGCCGAGCTCGTCGTTGACGGCGATGCGCAGCGCCTGGAAGACCCGCTTCGCCGGGTGCCCCTCGCCGAAGCGCGCCGGCGCGGGGATGGCGGCCTTGATCGTCTCGACGAGGTCGCCGGAGCGCTCGAACGGCTGCTCCCTGCGCCGGCGGACGATCGCCTTCGCGATCTGCCGCGCGTATCGCTCCTCGCCGTAGCGGTGGAAGATGTCGGCGAGCTCCCGCTCGTCGAGCTCGTTGACGAGCTCCTTGGCGGAGACCTCCGCCGAGGGGTCCATCCGCATGTCGAGCGGCGCGTCGACCGCGTACGTGAAGCCGCGGTCGGGACGGTCGAGCTGCATCGACGAGATGCCGAGGTCCATGAGGATCGCGTCCGCGCGGACGCCGTTGCCGGCAAGCTGCTGCAGGACGAGCGAGAAGTCGCCTCGCAGGAGGCGCGCCTGGACGCTCGTCTGCTTCCTGAAGCGGTCGAAGTACGGGCGGACGTCCGGGTCGCGGTCGATCGCGATGTACTTGCCGCGCCCCTGGAGGTCGGCCGCGAGCACGGCGGCGTGGCCGCCGGCCCCGAAGGTGGCGTCGACGACCGTCTCGCCCGGGCGCACGGCGAGCCGCTCGCGCACCTCGTCCGCGAGGACCGGGACGTGATCAGTCGCGCTTGGCCGCAAGACGTTCGGCAACATGCTCGGCACTCCCTTCGACCTCCTTCAGGTGCTCGCGCCAGGACGCGCGGTCCCAGATCTCGACGTGGTCGTAGACGCCGGCGACCACGACCTCCCGGCTGAGGCGGGCGCTCTCGATCAGCGCGGCGGGGAGGCTCATCCGCCCCTGCTTGTCGAGCTCCGCCTCGGCGGCGCCGGAGAAGAAGAAGCGGTTCATGACGCGACCCTCGCGGCTGAGCGGGTCGAGCTCACGGAGATTCGCGACCAGCCGGTCGAAATCCGGCCGCGTGTACGCGTAGAGACACCCGTCCATCCCGCGCGTGACGACGACTCCCTCCGCAAACGACTCGCGGAACTTCGACGGCAGCGTGAGACGGTTCTTGTCATCGATGGTGTGTTCGAACTCGCCCAGGAGCATGAGTTACTCTGCAGCAGCATGGTCCACTTCGCCCCACAGTAGACCACTTTGTCCCACTTGTCCACCCCTGAAACCCATCCGCTAACAAGGATGGGCAGAGGGCGTCGATAGCCCAGATGGAGGCGGTGCCGTTCGAGTCCGAGCGCTGGCTCTGGGAGGCCGAGCCGACGTTCACCGAGCACCTCGGTCGGCGGTGCATCCGCCTCGGGAGCTCGATCGCCACCGTCGGCGGCCTCGAGCTCGTGGAGGGCACGATCGAGCTGGAGCTCGCCGTCGGGCCGGAGCGGGGCTTCCACGGCGTCTTGTGGCGCTTACGGGACAACGAGAACTACGAGTCGTTCTACGTTCGGCCGCACCAGGTCGGGAACCCGGACGCGATCCAGTACACGCCCGTCTTCAACGGCGTCTCGGCGTGGCAGCTCTACCACGGGCCGGGCTACTGGGCGCCGGTCGTCTTTCCGATCGACGAGTGGTTCCGTATCCGCGTCGCTTTCTCGGGCGCGCGGGCCGAGGTGTACCTCGGCGACCTGGCCGAGCCGGCGCTCGAGATTCGCGAGCTGAGGCTCCCCGCCGAGCCGGGCCGCGTGGGCGTGTTGGTCGGCGGGCCGGAGATCCACCTCGCCGGATTCGCATACGACGCGGCAGGCGTCGCGTTCGAGAGGCCCGCGCCACCGCCGGTTCCGGCGGTCGAATACATCGTGCCGGGCTGGTGGATCTCGGATGCGTTCCCCGAGGAGCAGGCGGGCGCCCCGGTCCTCGACCGGGACGACCTCGACGGGCGCACGTGGTCGTACCTGCAGAGCGAGCCGACCGGGCTCGTCGACCTCGCCCGCGTGAACGGGATTCGGGACGGCAGGAACACCGTCTTCGCGCGTGCCACGATCCGCTCTGACCGGGCGCAGACCAAGCGGCTCGAGCTCGGCTTCAGCGACCGGGCCGTCGTCTACCTCAACGGTCGCGCGCTGTACGCCGGCGACGACACGTACCGGTCGCGCGACTACCGCTTTCTCGGCAGCATCGGCTACTACGACGCGCTTTACCTCCCGCTGGTCGAGGGAGAGAACGAGCTGGTCGTCGCCGTCTCCGAGGACTTCGGCGGCTGGGGCGTCCAGGCGAGATTCGCCGATCTCGGCGATGTCGCCTTCGACTGAGCGGTAGCGCTAGTGCGACGGCGGCGCGGGCGGCGGGCGCAGGACCGCCTGCACCTGCTCGACGTGCTGGCGGATCACGGCCGTCGAGTATGAGAGCTGGTCGCCGCTCGGAGGCGGCGACGACAGCCGCAGCGTCCGGTCGCTCTCGAGCGCGCCCGCGAGGCCTTCGAGGCTCGCTCTCAGGCGGCCGGCCTCGGAGCGCGCGGGCTCGCCGCTCGTGCGCGCCTCGAGCGACCGGGCCTCGGCCGCGAGCGCATCGATCTGTCCCGTGACGACGGAGCCACGCGCGAGGACGGCGTCGAGGGCGAGGAAGCAGCGGCTCCTGAAGTCCTCGGCGCTCGCCGTCGAGGCGGCGTCCGCGGCCCGGTGCCGGCGCGAGATCACGACGCCGGCCACCACCGCGAGCAGCAGCGCCGCTGCGAGGACGATCCAGCCCCAGGGCACGTCGCTCGAGGACTCCTCGGCCGAGGTCGTCGGGGTGATCTGGATGATCGTCGTGCTGGTCTCGGTCTGCGTCTCCGTGTGTGTCTCCGTCTCCGTCTCCGTCTGGGTCACGGTCTGGGTCGGCGCCGGCTCTGTCGTCGCCGTCTCGGTCGGAGCCGTCTCGGTCTGGGTCGTCGTCGCGGTCGCGGCCGGCGCCTCGACTGCGCTCGTCGCGGGCCTCGTGGACGTGAGCCCCGTCGCTCCCGTGAGCGCAGTTCCGTCACCGGAGCCGCCGCAGCCCGCGAGCGCGGCGACCGCGAGCAACGCAAGCAGCAGGAGCGTAGTGCGAGGGGCCGTCATCCCGGCCATCGGACCAACGCATGCGAGCGGCCGCATCCTCCCGATCGGATGATCGGGCGGCTCAGCCGGTGAGCTGGGCCGCGTACGGCCCGCGGCCCGTCAGCACGGCGGCCCCGCACCCGGCCGCGAACGCGAGCGCCGCGTCCTGGTCGTCGCCGCGGGCGAGCGCGAACGCGAGCGCGGCGCCGAAGGAGTCGCCGCAGCCGTAGGTGTCCTCGATCAGGCCCGGCAAGGGAGCCGCCCGGTACGGGCCGCCCGGCTGTGCCCAGCCGCCGAGGGCGCCCGCCGTCGTGACGACGAGGCGGGGCGGAGGATCGAGCTCGCCCGTCGCGTACCGCTCGCCCGCGTCGCCGCCGCTCCCCACCAGCAGGTCGAGCTGGACGCCGGCGGCGCGGAGCGTCTCCAGCTCGCGGGCCGTCGCCGCCAGGAAGCGCGAGCCGTCGCGGGCCGCACGGAGCGCGGGGATGTCGCCCGCGACGAAGAACGCGGTCTCCGCCTGCACTGCCAGCTCGCCGCGCGGCAACAGCTTGTCGCCCAGCACGGTGATTGTCCGCTCGCCGACGCCGTCCACGTACGTGAAGGCTCGGCGCGTCGGCTCCTCCCGCCACTGCACGTGGAGCGTCACGCCCTGCCGCTCGAGCTGCGCCGCCGAGGCCCGGCCGAGCTCGTCCTCGCCGAGCGCGGTGTAGAGATCGCAGGCGCCCGCCAGCTTCGCAAGCTGAACCGCCACGACCGCTCCCCCGCCGGCCGCCTCGGCCCAGACCTCCTCCGCGTGGACGATCTGGCCGGGTGCAGGCACGCGCTCCACACGCACGAACTCGACCCACTCCACGTGCCCGACAACCGCGGTCCGCATCAGAGGTCTCCGCGGACGGCCGCATAGAGAAAGGCGTCACCCACGCGGTCGCCGTAGACGACGATCGACCGCATCAGCCCTTCCCGCCGCAACCCCGCGCGCTCGAGCACACGCTGGGACGCGACGTTCCACGGCTCGACGGTCGCCTGCACGCGGACGTAGCCCTCCTCGGTGAGTGCCCGGCGGACGAGGAGCGAGGCGGCGGCCGAGGCGATCCCGCGGCCGCGGAGCCGCTCGAGCACGAAGTAGCCGAGCTCGCCGACACGGGGATGGCGACCCGCGACGTCCACCCCGCCGGCGACCTCGCCCGCGGCGACGATCGCGAGACCGCCGCGCGCCGCCTTCCGCTCGAGCCACTCCCGGGGGTCCGCGATGCGTTCGATCTCCGCGACGTACGGGTCGCGCGCGGCCTCCTCCACGGCCGCCCGATCGCCGGGCTCCCAGGGGCGCAGAGCGATCTCGGCGGCGATCTCCATCTCACGATTCTGCGCGAACGGGCGTTTCAACGGATGATGGAGGCGATGGCCGTTCCGCCCTTCGAGCGCTTCTACGAGGAGCACCGCGACGTCGTCATGCGGGTGCTGCGCCGGATGCTGCCCCGCGACGCGGCGGAGGATGCGTTCCAGGAGACGTTCCTGCGCGCGCTACACGCGTACAGCCGGCTCAGGCACACGGAGAACCTCCGCGCCTGGGTGCTGACGATTGCCAACCGGGTTGCGATCGACCACCACCGCCGGCCGCTCTGGCGCGGCGACGAGGTTCCGGACGTCGAGTCCGCGGATCAACCGCCGTCGTACCAGGAGCTTTCCCACCTCACCGACGCCCTTCCGCCGAAGGAACGCGCAGCCGTCGTCCTCCGCTACGGGTACGACCTCCCCTACGAGACCATCGCTGCTGTGCTGGGATCCTCGCCCGACGCCGCGCGCGCGGCCGCCTCGTCCGGCGTCCGCCGCCTGAGGAAGAAAGGAATCGCATGACCGTCACTGCAGATCTCGATCGACGCTTCAGGGAGGCTGCGGCGGCCGCCGGGCTGCTCGACGTCACGTACGACTTGACGGAGACGCCGATCGGCGAGCTACTGCTGGCCTCGACCGAGCGCGGGCTCTGCGCGATCGAGTTCCGCCCGGACGTCGACGAGCTCGCCCGGACGTTCGGCCGCCGGGTGCTCCGCGTCCAGGGCCGGCTCGACGAGGTCCGCCGGCAGCTCGACGAGTACTTCGAGCGGCGCCGCGAGCGCTTCGACCTCGAGCTCGATGTCCACGCCACCGGCTTCCCGCGCCAGGTGCTCGACGAGCTGGCGCGAGTGCCGTACGGCACGGTCTCGACGTACGGCGAGCTCGCCGCGAAGGTCGGCCGGCCGAAGGCCGCGCGCGCCGTCGGCGGCGTCATGAACCGCAACCCGATTCCGATCGTGCTCCCGTGCCACCGCATCGTCGGCTCGAATGGCTCGCTCACCGGCTATGCCGGCGGCCTGCACGTGAAGGAGGCGCTGCTGCGGCTGGAGGGCGCCCGGCTCTGAACGCTCGCGCCTGTAGGCACGTCAGCTAGCCGCCGGTCATCAGGCGCGCGATCACCCGGTCGCGCGCCCGCGTCGGCAGCCGCTGCAGCCGGGCGCGGGTCTTCGCGTCCTTGCCGACGAGATAGCGGGCCTTGGGACGCGACGCCGTCAGTGCGTGCTCGATGACCTTCGCGACGACCTCCGGCTCGACCCCGTTCAGGCCCCGCCGCAGGGCGAGCTTGCGGAACCTCTCGATCGCCTCGCCGTAGAGCTCGTCGACCGCGTCGTTCCGCAGCCGGCTCGCCCGCTCGGCGCCCTTCGTCCAGATCGGCGTCTTGATCGAGCCGGGCTCGACGATCGAGACGTCGATCCCCCAGGGCCGAAGCTCGACGCGGAGCGAGTCGGCGATCGCCTCCAGCCCGAACTTCGACGCTGCGTACGGGCCGAGGAACGGCAGCGCGCTCTTGCCGGCGATCGAGCCGACGAAGACGATGCGCCCCCGGCTTCGGCGGAGCGCCGGCAGCACAGCCTGCGTCACCGCGACCTGGCCGATGAGGTTGACTTCGAGCTGGCGCCGGAGCTCGTCGACCGGTACGAACTCCAGCGGCGAGGACAGCGCAACGCCAGCGTTGTTGACGAGCCCCGAGAGCTCCTCGCCGATGTCGAGCGCGGCGATCTGTGCCGAATCCGTGACGTCGAGAAAGACCGGCTCGACCCCCTGGGCACGCAGCCGGACGGCGTCCTCCTCGCGCCGCACTCCGGCGAAGACCCGCAGCCCTCGGCGCGCGAGGCGGAGGGCGGTCGCCTCGCCGATCCCCGACGAGGCCCCGGTGACGAGCGCAGCAGGCACGTGCGGGTCCTACCACGTCGAGAGAGCGCATCTCGTCTTACCGCAGCGGCGGATCGAGCAGCCGATAGCCCACCCCCCAGACGTTGACGACGAGTGCGACATCCGGCGGCGCCCCCTCGCCGAGCTTCAACCGCAGGCGAGAGGCGTGGGCATCGAGCGTGCGCGTCCGTCCCTGCGAGCGATATCCCCAGACGTCGCGCAGCAGCTCGGCCTTCGTCCAGACGCGGTACGGCTCCACCGCCAGCGCCAGGAGCAGCTCGAACTCCTTCTGCGCCAGCTGCACCCTCCGCCCCGCAACCGCGACGGCGCGCGTGGCCCGGTCGACGCGGAGCGGCCCCGCCTCGATCACGTCGGGCGGCGCCGGTCGAGTGCGCCGCAGCACGGCACGGATCCGCGCCAGCAGCTCGTCGTAGGGCACCGGGCGGGGGACCCAGTCGTCGCAGCCGTGCTGGAAGGCGCGGATCCGGTCGACCGGATCCTCGTCGCCGCGGCCGAGCACGATCACCGGCACCTCCGGCGACCAGCGCTCGACGGCACGTGGGTCGCCGGCCAGCACGAGGGCGGGCGGTGCGGGACCGGGCGCCTCGACGATCTCGAAGCCGTCGAGCGCGAGGTGGCGGGCGAGATAGCCGCGAAAGTGCGGCTCGGGCTCCTCGATCAGCAGCGCAGCGGACATGGAGACGACGCTAGCGCCGAAGCGCGGCGGCCGACAGATGTCCTTTGCCGCAAAAGCGCGACGAAACTTCTACAACCGTCCAGACCGGACGACGCCGATCAGCAGCCACGCGCCGAGGATGCCGGAGAGGACGAAGCCGAGCACGGAGATGACGTGCAGGCCGAAGACGTGTGGGCCGCCCGTGGCGAAGATCCCGATCAGGCTCGAGCCGATCAGCCCGCCGGTGACGACGAGCGCGACCGTGAGGCGGTTCATGGCGACGTTGAATCCCTGCATGAACTCGTCCAGCCCTTTGTGCACGAAGCCGACCTCGATCTGGCCGTCGCGGAACTCCTCGAGGATGTCGTGCACCTGATACGGGAGCTCGCGGCCGATCCGCGCGAGCTCGACGGTCTCCTTGCGCGCGCGGTTCGCGACGCGGCGCGGCGTGAAGCGCTCGACGAGAAGGCTGCGGGCAAACGGCTTCGCCACCTCGAAGACGTTGAAGTCCGGATAGAGGTCGACGGTGACGGACCCGAGCGTTGCGATCGCCTTGTCGAGCATCACGAAGCGCGTCGGGAGCCTGAGGTTCATCGAGTAGATGAGCGCAAACGCCTCGCGGATCACCTGGAGCGGGTCGATCTCGGAGAGGCTCGCGCCGTAGTAGCGGTAGTAGAGCTCGCGCAGCTCCCGCGAGAACTCCTCCTCGCGCTCGCGCGGGTACTGGACGCCGAGCTCGGCGAGCCGCCTGGGCAGCGCGTCGACGTTCTCCGACGCGGCGTCGATGAAGAGCCGCGTCATCCTCGACATGTCCTCGTCTGTCAGCTTGCCGACGAGGCCGAAGTCGACGAGCCCGATCCGCTCGCGGCCGAGCACCATGATGTTGGCCGGGTGGGGGTCGCCGTGGAAGAACCCGTGGCGGAAGATCATCGTCATCCACGCCTCTGTGACGACGTAGGCGAGCCGGCGGCGCTGCTCGAGCGTCCACTCGTCGAGCACGAGGTCGGCGAGCTGAGGGCCTTCGAGGCGTTCGAGCGTCAGCACGCGGGCCCGCGTGTAGCTCCAGTAGACCTTCGGCACGGCCACGTGAGGGTGGCCGGCGAAGTTCCTGTGGAACTGGTCCGCGTTGCGCGCCTCCAGCCGGTAGTCGAGCTCTTGCCGGATCGAGCGCGCGAACTCGTCCACGATCTCGCGCGAGTCGATGAAGTCCAGCGCGCGCACGCGCTGCTTGGCGAGGCCGGCGGCCTGGTAGAGGAGCGCGAGGTCGGCCTCGATCTGCCGTGGCGCATTCGGTCGCTGCACCTTGACGACGACCTTGCGGCCGTTCGGGAGCACGGCGCGGTGCACCTGGCCGATCGACGCCGCTGCGAGCGGCTCCTCCTCGAACTCGAGGAACAGGCGCTCGATCGAGAGCCCGAGGTCCTCCTCGACGACGCGCTCGACGTCGGAGTAGGGGAAGGCGCGGACGTCGTCCTGGAGGCCGCGAAGCTCGATCACGACGTCCGGCGGGACGATGTCGGGTCGCGTCGAGAGCAGCTGGCCGAACTTGACGAAGGTGGGGCCGAGCTCGTCCAGCATCTCGCGCAGGTGCCGCCCCCGGTCCGAGCCGGCGCCGTTCTCGGAGGCGTCGATCGTCGTTCCGCCCGGCAACAGGTCGCGCAGTCCGCGGGTCTGGAAGAAGTAGCCGAACCCGTGCTTTACTGCGACTTGCGCGATCTCGGAGAGGCGCCCGAGATTCTTCGTCGTCGTCCGGGCCATCTAGCGTCAGTGTTGCACGGGAGGCGCTAAGTTCCTCGTATGACAACCGTTCAGCAGCCACGGGTGAAGCCCCGTCTTCGCGGGGTCTCCCACGAGCTCGCGTTCGCCGCGTCCGTCGGCCTCGGAGTGGCGCTGATTCTCTCCGCGGAGGACTCGCGCTCCCTCCTCTCGGCGCTCGTGTTCGCAAGTTGCGTGGCGCTCATGTTCGGGGCGAGCGCGCTCTACCACCGGCCGACCTGGACGCCGCGGGCCCGCTCCTGGCTCGCGCGCCTCGACCACGCGGGGATCTACCTGCTGATCGCCGGCACGTACACGCCGTTCGGCCTGCTCGTGCTCTCGACCGGCTGGGCGATTCCCGTGCTGACGATCGTCTGGACCGGCGCGGTTGCCGCCATCCTCCTGAAGCTGTTCTGGGTGGAGGCGCCGAAATGGCTCTCGGCCGTACTCGGGGTCGCGCTTGGCTGGATGGCGGTCGTCGCCTTTCCGGAGCTCCTGAAGCTCGATGCGGCTGCGCTCGTCCTCCTCCTTGTGGGAGGCCTGCTCTACACCGTCGGCGCCGTCGTCTACGCGCTCAAGCGCCCCGACCCGGTACCGCACGTGTTCGGGTACCACGAGCTCTTCCACGTGCTCGTGATCGCAGCCGTGGCCTGCCAGTACGCGGTGATCGCGTTCTTCGTGCTTCGGCGCTGAGCTTCTAAGCCTCTGATCGGGTCTACCGGTAGCGGTAGACGATCCGGCCGCGCGTGAGGTCGTACGGCGAGAGCTCGATCTTGATCCGGTCGCCCGGGAAGATCCGGATCCGGTAGCGGCGCATCTTGCCTGCGGTGTACCCGAGCGTCTCGTGCCCGTTCTCGAGGGCGATCTTGAAATTGCCGTTCGGGAAGGCCTCGATGACCTCGCCCTCCAGCTCGATCTTGTCTTCCTTCTCTGCCATCTGCTCCACCGAGCATAGCGAGAGGCCCGCGCTGGTCGCGACCGGCGCGGGCCTCTCGGACAGGTCTAGCCGACGACGGTGACGTTCGTCGCCTCGGGGCCCTTCTGGCCCTCCCGGGCCTCGAACTCGACCTTCGCCCCCTCCTGGAGGGACTTGAAGCCCTCGCCGGTGATGTTTGTGTGGTGGACAAAGAGGTCCTTGCCTCCGTCCTCCGGCGCGATGAAGCCGTAGCCCTTCGCGTCGTTGAACCACTTCACGGTTCCAGTTGCCATGCGTACACCTCCTTCACCACTTTCACGAACGGGTGCAGGCAGCGCAGAAGGCAACCGGTACTCGTCCTTACGAATTCGCCGTTGACTGTAGCGATTTTCGCGCTAGCGGGGCGGTGCGACCTCCGCCGAAGCGCCGTCCGCTGAGTCCTCGACGAGACGGACCCGGTGCTCGAGCTGCGCGACGCGGAGCTCCAGCTCGTCGAACTCCCGCCGCGAGACGAGACCGAGCTCCTGGAAGACGCGCTCGAGCGTCTTTCCCGTCCGCTCCGAGAGCCGGACGGCGTCGCCGCGCCAGCGCGCCTGCAGCTCCTCGAGCGCCGACCGGGCCTCGTCGCGCCGCACGCCGCCGAGCTCGGAAACGCGGTCCGCGAGTGCGTCGATCCGTTCGGCAGACAGCGACAGCGCGCCGAAGGCAGCCAGCAGCAGCCGCTCCGCCGAGTCGCTAGCGGGCACGGCCGTGCGGGCGCGCCCGCCTCCGCTGGCGCCGCCGCTCGCGCTTCGCCTGGTTCGCGGAGATCGCTCCCTCCGCGGCGGCAACGGGGTTCGTGATCGCAACGGGAGACGGCTCCGCCGCGGCGGCCGCTTCGGCCTCCTCGAGGAGCTCCTCGCCCTGCGCGCCCTCCATCGGCACGTCCTTGCGCCGCGCGAACTCCGGCTCGCGCTCCTTCAACATGGTCAGGAGCGGCGCGGCGATGAAGATCGACGAGTACGCGCCGGCGGTGATGCCGACGAGGAGGGCGAACGCGAAGTCCTTCAGCGTCGCGCCGCCGAAGAGGAACAGCGACGCGACCGGCAGGAGCGTGATGAACGACGTCGCGAGCGAACGGCGGATCGTCTCCCAGAGCGAGACGTTCGCGATCGTCGCGAAAGATGCCCGCCGCATCAGCGGCACGTTCTCGCGGATGCGGTCGAAGATGATGATCGTGTCGTAGATCGAGTAGCCCAGAACGGTCAGGATCGCCGCGACGGTCGACGCAGTCACCTCCCGGCCGACAAGCGAGTAGAAGCCGACGGTGATGATGACGTCGTGGAGCATCGCGATGATCACCGGCCCGGCGTACTTCAGGTCGAACCGGATCGCGATGTAGAGGATGATCAGGATGATCGAGAAGATGATCGCGAGGATCGCCTGGTTTGCGATCTGACGGCCGAAGCTCGACGAGACGTTCTTGATCCCGAGTGAGTCCGCCTTGACCTGCGTCTCCAGGTCCTGGCTGATCGTGGTCGTCTCCGACGGCGTCAGCGACTTCGTCCGGATCTGGAACTCCTTGTAGCTCTCGGAACCGGTGAGCTTGCCGCGGCCCTGGACGACGGCGTCGGCCTTGCCGATCCTCTGCATCTGGTCGCGCACGTCCGAGAGCGACGTCGGCTCGGCCGTCTTGAACGTGATCTGCGTGCCGCCCTTGAAGTCGATGCCGAGATTGAGGCCGCGCACGGCGAGCGAGACGAGCGAGATCGCGATGATCGCGCCGGAGATGGCGAACCAGAGGTTGCGCCGGCGCATGAAGTCGATCTGCAGCCACCTGCCGCGCTGCGTGGCCGAGGCGCCCATGAAGCGTGGGTTGTCGAACCAGCTGAAGCCGGCCAGCAGGCCGAGCATGGCGCGCGTCGCGACGACGGCGGTGAGCAGCGAGAGCGCGGTGCCGATCAGCAGCATCAGCGCGAAGCCCTTCACGCCGGCGGTCGCGACCGCGAAGAGGATCAACGCGGTGATCGCGGTGACGACGTTCGCGTCGATGATCGTGTGGAAGCCCTTCGCGTACCCGGCGGCGATCGCGGCTCGAACCGATTTCCCTGCGCGGGACTCCTCTTTGATGCGTTCGAAGATGACGATGTTCGCGTCCGCCGCGACGCCGATCGTCAGGATCATGCCCGCGAAGCCCGGCAGCGTCAGCGTCACGTTCAGGAGCAGGATCGCGCCGTAGAGGAACGCGACGTAGATCCCGAGCCCGATCACCGCGACGAGGCCGAGGAAGCGGTACATGAGGAGCAGGAAGAGCGCCACGAGGAAGAGGCCGGCGACCGCCGCCTTCCACGCCTGGGTGAGCGAGTCCTTGCCGAGCGTCGCCGAGACGTCGGTGCGCTCGATCGTGCGGAACTTGACCGGGAGCGCGCCCGTCTGGAGCACGATCGCGAGGTTCTTCGCCTCCTGCGTCGAGGCCATGCCCGTGATCTGGGCGCCGCCGCCCGTCGGGTCGATCCCGTCCGGGTAACGCGTGTAGTCGATCTGCGGGAACGAGCGGATCTCGTTGTCGAGCACGATCGCGAAGTGCTGCGGCGAGCCGAGCGTGGCGCCGCGCACCGCCTCGGCACGGGTGATGTCGCGGAAGCGCTTGTTGCCCTTGTCGGTGAACTGCATCGTCACGATCGCCTCGCCCGTCTGCGGGTCGAAGTCCTGGCGCGTGCCGGAGAGCTTCAGCATGTCGCCCGTCATCTGCGGGAACGGGCCGCCGCTGGCGGTCGACTTCGGGTCGCGCTTGAAGAGGTAGTAGGCCGTGTTGGCCGCCGCCTGGCCTGGCGGGCAGACGACCGCAGTGTCGGCCGAGCAGGAGACGACGGTCGTCCTCGGCGGCACGCCCAGCACCTCCCAGCCCTTCGGCAGCTGCTGCAGGTCGACCGAGGTCGGGCCGACGTACGGCTTGCCCTTCGCCTTCGCGGTGTTCGAACGAACCGCCAGCACCGCGTTCGCCCGCTGCTGCAGCTGCGCCTTCGTCTCGGCAGGCCCCGCGACGAGGCGGTGCTTCGCGTCGAAGAGGTAGTACGCCTCCGGTTGGCCCTTCTCCGCCTGCGATTGGACCCGGCTCAGGAGTGAGTAGAGGCTCTCCGTCGGCACCGGCACGCCGGCGGCGGAGATCGAGGGCGGGACGAGGGAGGTCTCCAGGTCGTACAGCTCGAGCTGCGCGGTCTTGCCGAGGATCTTCGAAGCGTCGTTTGCGTTCTTCACGCCCGGCAGCTCGATCACGATCTGGTCGGGCGGCTGCTTGCGGATCTCGGGCTCGGAGACGCCCAGCTTGTCGACGCGGTTCCGCATGATCGAGACAGACCGGTCGAGGTCGGCGCTCGTCAGCTTCTGGTTCCGCTCCGGCTCGGCCTTGAGGACGACCTCGAGTCCGCCCTGCAGGTCGAGGCCGAGCGTCGGCTTCTTGTGCATCGGCGAGCCGGGGACCGCGAGCAGGCCGACGAGGACGAGGCCCGCGAGGATCAGCCCGACGAGGATCAGGTGAGAACGACGAGTGGACAACGCGTCGGAAGGTTACCCGGCTTTTTCCTCTTGTCCGCGCTCGGATTCCTCTTCCGGCGCGTCTGCTTCCTCGGGCTCGGGCACGGGCTCCGCCTCCGCTGCTTCTGCTTCGGCCTCACCAGCCTCGGCCTCGACCTCGTCGGCATCCTCCTCGGCGTCGCCGGCTTCCTCTTCCTCGGGCGCCACGATCGCGGCGACCGCGCGCCGGTCGACGCGGACGACCGTTCCCGGCGCGATCTCGACCAGGATCACGTCGTCTCCCCCCTCGATCACGGTGCCGTGGAGGCCGCCGGCGGTGATGATCTCCGCGCCCTCGACGACGGCATCCTGCATGCGCAGGTGCGCCTGCTGGCGGCGGCGTTGCGGTTGGATGGCCACAAACCAGAAGACGATGCCGATGGCGATCACGACGAAGAGGTAGCTCATGCGTTCTCCCGGAGCCGCGCGAGCGACTCCTCGACGTAAGACGTCAAATCACCGCTCACGATAGCCAGCCGCGCGCCGGCGGTCAGGTCGAGCACGAAGCGCAGGTTGTGGAGCGTGAGGAGCCGCAGCCCCAGGAGCTCTTGCTGGTTGACCAGGTGGCGGATGTACGCGCGGCTGAAGCGCACGCAGGCCGGACAGGGGCAGCCCTCCTGAAGCGGCCCCGGATCGCGCGCGAAACGGGCGTTCCGCAGGTTCAGCCGCCCGTCCCACGTGAGCGCCGAGCCGGTCCGCGCGGTGCGCGTCGGCAGCACGCAATCGAACATGTCGACGCCGGACTGGATCACCCTCAGGATCCCCTCCGGATCGCCGATCCCCATGAAGTAGCGGGGCCTGTCGGCCGGCAGGAGCTCCGCGATCCAGGCGGTCGCCTCGAACATCGCGCTCCGGTCCTCGCCGATCGCGAGGCCGCCGATCGCGTTGCCGTCGAAGTCGAGCGAGACGACCTCCTCGACCGAGCGGCGCCGCAGCTCGGGATCCGCCCCTCCCTGTGTGATCCCGAAGCGCAGCTGGCCCGCGGCGTGCGGGGCCGCCCGCTGGCGCCCGGCCCAGAGCGTCGTCCGCCGCACGGCCTCCTCCAGCTCGTCGCGAGGGACGCCTGCGGGTGGGACGACGTCCAGGCACATGGCGATGTCCGAGCCGAGCCGGCGCTGGACCTCCGCGGCGAGCTCGGGCGTGAGGCGCGCCGGCGACCCGTCGTACACGGAGCGGAACGTCACGCCGTCGTCGTCCGAGGCAAGCAGCGTGTCGCGCAGCGAGAAGACCTGGAAGCCACCCGAATCCGTGAGGATCGGGCCGTCCCAGCCCATGAACCGGTGCAGGCCGCCGAGCTGCTCGACCACGTCCTCGCCGGGCCGGAAGTGCAGGTGATACGTGTTGCCGAGCAAGATCGTCGCACCGACCGATGCGACCTCGTCCGGGTGCAGCGACTTCACGGTGCCCTTCGTCCCGACCGGCATGAACGCGGGCGTGGGCACGTCGCCGTGGGCGGTGTGAAGCGTGCCGGCGCGGGCGGCGCCGTCGGTGGCCTCGGGTGTCCAGCAGCTCACAGGATCAGCATCGCGTCGCCGAACGAGTAGAACCGGTAGCGCTCCTCGACGGCGAGACGGTACAGCTCCCGCGTCTGCTCGACGCCCGCGAACGCCATCACGAGCGCGAGCAGCGTCGAGCGCGGCAGGTGGAAGTTCGTCAGGAGGTGGTCGACCCGCTTGAACTCGAAGCCGGGCGTGACGAAGAGCGACGTGCGCCCGGCAAGCTCGCCGCCGCGCGCCAGCGTCTCGAGCACGCGGACGGTCGTCGTCCCGATCGCGAGCACGCGCTCGGCCGCGAGGATCCGCGCCCACGTCTCCGGCCGAACCGCGTAGCGCTCGCCGTGCAGCTCGTGCTCCTCGAGCGTCTCGGCCTGGAGGGGGCGAAACGTGTCGAGGCCGACGTGCAGCGTCACGCGCTCGACGTCGAGCCGCCCGAGCAGCTCCTCGGTGAAGTGGAGTCCCGCCGTCGGCGCGGCGGCCGAGCCCTGCTCGCGCGCGTAGACGGTCTGGTAGCGGCCTGGATCCTCGAGCGGCTCGGTGATGTAGGGCGGCAGGGGCATCTCGCCAGCCGGGTCGCCTTCGAGCCGCAGCCGCCAGCGCCCCTCGCCGAGGTGCTCGACGAGCTCGACGGGCCCGTAGGTCTCCCCCGCGCGCAGCCTCCGCGTCGGCCGGGCGAGGCCCAGCCACTCGTCGCCCTGCAGGTGCTCGACAAGGAGCACCTCGCCGCGAGGCCGCTCGAGCCGGATCCGGGCCGGGACGACCTTCGTGTCGTTGACGACGACGAGCGTCCCGGGCGGCAGCTCGTCCGGGAGCTCCGAGAAGCGCCGGTGCCGCGTCCGGCCGGACGAGCGCTCGTGGACGAGCAGGCGCGAGTCGTCCCGCCGCTCTGCCGGGTGCTGCGCGATCAGCTCCTGCGGCAGCTCGTAGTCCAGCTCGGTGGACCTCATCCGATGGGCACGTTACCGTCCTCCCCATGGAAGCAATCGATCGCACACAGGCAGTCGAGAGAGCCGACCAGAGGCTCGCCGTCAAGCGTGACCCCGAGATCGACGCCGCGCTCGAGCGCGCCCGGATCCAGATCGAGGCGCTCGCGGCCACCGCCGACGAGCTGCAGGCCGCGCTCCCCGAGTCGGTTGGATCGGCGGTGCGCGAGGGCGTCCGCGCCGAGGCGGTGCCGGTCGCCAGGCAGCTGGCGGAGGTCCGTGGGCTGATGAACCGGGTGATCGGGCGGCTCGAGCGGCTCGAGGGCGACTTCCTGGCCGAGCGCAACGCGCGCGTCGACGACCTGACCGTGCTCGTCGAGTTGATCGGCGAGGGCTGGAAGAGCGTCGACCAGCGCCTCGACCGGATCGAGGAGTCCCTCTCGACCGGGCTGATCCGCCGCGTCGCCTGAGCGGCTGTTACGACCGGCTGCCGAGCCAGAAGCCGCCCAGGGCGAGCGCCGTCAGGATGACGAGGACCACGATGAGGACGACCCCGGCGGACATGCGTGCAGTCTGCCTCGCCGTTCGTGTCCTCCGTGTAAACGTTCAGCTGCGCGAAGGGAGCACGAGCACGAAACGGCTCCCCCGCCCGGGCTCGCTCTGGACGGCGAGGCGGCCGCCGAGGGCGGCCGACAGCTCGCGCGCGATCGCCAGCCCCAGGCCCGTGCCCGTGTACCGGTCGTTCGAGATGAACGGCCGGAAGATCCGCTCCTGCTCGGACGGCTCGATGCCGGGACCGTTGTCCTCGACAGCGACCGAGACGACGCCGTTCTGCTGCGCGAGCTCGATCCCGATGCGGCCGCCGTCCGGCGTCCAGTGGAAGGCGTTCGAAAGAAGGTTCGAGATGATCTGCAGCACCCGGTCGCCGTCCGAGGTGATCGTCGGCGCGTCCCTGATCTCCTGCCGGTAGTCGATCTCGCGGCGGCGCGCCTCGTCGCTGAACGTCGTGTAGGCGCGCTCGACGAGCCGCTCCATGTCGACCTCCTCGTGCAGGACGGTGAACCGCCGGGCGCCTAGCTTGGCCAGGTCGAGGATGTCGCCGACGAGGCGCTCCAGCCGCGCGGCCTCGACCTCGACGATGCCGAGCGACTCGTCGCGCAGCTCGGGGTCCTCGACGAGCCCTTCGCGCACCGCCGAGACGTGGCCGCGGATCGCCGTCAGCGGTGTCCGCAGCTCGTGCGAGACGCTCATCAGGAAGTTGCGCTCGAGCTCCTCCGCCTCCTTCAGCTTGACCGCCATCTCGCCGAAGCGCTCCGCGAGGTGACCGACCTCGCCGCCGTCCGGCACCTCGGGTACCTCGACGTCGTAGTTGCCCTCGGCGACCTCGTCTGCCGCGCGCGACAGGGCGAGCACCGGCTCGGTGATCCGCCGGGAGAGGTACCAGGCGAGGCTGCCCGTGAGGGCGAGCCCGATCAGGAACGCGAGCGAAAGCAGCTCGGAGAGGCGCAGCCAGCGCGCCCGCAGCTCCGCCTGCGGCTTGGCGACGACGAGTGCGCCGATCGCGTCCGACTTCCCGAGCGAGAACGGGTGCGCGACGGCCAGGAAGGTCCGCTCCTCGCCCGGCGGCTTGAACTTGAACGTCAGCTCCTCGCCCGAGGTCCAGTCGATCGTGTTCAGCGGCAGCGGCTTCAGCCCGGAGTTGCCGCCGCCCGGGAAGGGGTCGGCGCCGACGTAGTAGATCCGGTCGTTCGTGACCGTCTCGAGGTTCTTCGCCGCGAACGCGGGCGCGTCGTCGCCGCGCTCGAGCGCGATGTTCGCCTGGCGCTCGTAGAGGGCGGAGATCCCGCGCGACTCGCGCTTCAGCTCGGTCAGCGCCTGGTCGTGCGCGAAGTCAGCGAACAGGCGGACGGCGATCGCGATCGAGACCAGGCCTGCCAGCGCCAGCCCGGCGAGGAAGAGCGCCGGCAGCCGGAAGCGGAGCGAGCGCATGTGATCCGCCTATGACGTCGCGGCGGGTTCCCGCTGCGGCGAGACCTTGTAGCCGACGCCCCAGACGGTGACGATCGGCGACGCGTCGCCGAGCTTGCGGCGGAGTTGCCTGACATGGACGTCGACGGTGCGCGTGTCGCCGGCGAACGTGTAGCCCCAGACGCGCTCCAGCAGCTGGTCGCGCGTCAGCACGAGCCCGCGGTGGTCGAGCAGCTCCCAGAGGAGGTCGAACTCCTTGGGCGCGAGCTGGATCTCCTCGTCGCCGACCTTCACCTCGCGGCGGCCGGCGTCGATCGTCAGGTCGCCGTGCTTCAGCACCGCGCTCTCCAGCTCGCGGCGCTCGGGCGTGGCGCGCCTGAGGATCGCCTTCACGCGCGCCACGAGCTCACGCGGGTTGAACGGCTTCGTCAGGTAGTCGTCGGCACCGACCTCGAGCCCGATGATCTTGTCGACGTCCTCGTCCCGCGCCGTCAGCATCAGGATCGGGACGTCCGAGCGCTGCCGCACGCGCTTGCAGATCTCGATCCCGTCGATGTCCGGCAGCATCAGGTCGAGCACGATCATGTCGGGAAGCTGTGCGTTCACCTGCGCGAGCGCCTCGCCGCCGGTGGTCGCAGTCCGGACGGTGTAGCCCGCGTTCTTGAGGTAGAGCGAGACGAACGAGGCGATCGAGGTCTCGTCTTCCACGACCAGGACCGTCTGCTGGGACTTGGTCGCCATCGCTACGGCGCCGTCGGCGTCGCCGCCTGCCCGAACGCGAGGGTGAGCGGCTCCTGCGGAAGCGCCTTGTACAGCGCCCCGTTGAGCGAGTAGTCGCCGTCGTCGAGCGTCGTGTCGGCCCCCTCGAGCGTCGTCTGGGCCTTGCCGACCACCGACAGATCGATCCCGCGGCCGACGATCACGATCTTGTAGCGGGCGCCGAGGAGACGGAACCGGAGCTTGGCGCCGGAGCACAGCGTCGAGCCGTCCGCCAGCAGCTTCACGCGTTCGCACGTGTCGAACAGATCCGGCTCGGTCGCGTCGAACGGATCGAGGCTCGTGAAGGTGATACGCCCGCTCTCGACGCGGCCGAACGCGGACACCCGCCCGGTCAGCGTGACCCGGCCGTTGCCGTCCCTGACCGACAGCGTGCCGTCGCCCTTGGCCGAGCCGCCCGCGAGTGCGGCGGGAGCGGCGAGCCCCGTGAGCGCGAGCAGGATGAGGAGAGCGTTCCGCACGTGTAGACGCAGTATCGACCGCCCGTTTGTCGTGTGGTTGAAGGAAATGTAAAGACAGTGTAATCCGAGGTTTCTCATTTGCGAACGGCGAAAGCCTTGCGCACGGCGTGGATCTGCCCGCCGGGCTTTGTAGCCTCCGCCGGATGGAGATCGGTTTCGCGGAGGCGCTGCTCGCGCTCGGGATCCTCCTCGCCGCGGCCGCAGGGCTCTCGGGCTGGCTCCACGGAACCGTCCTCTCGGTGTCGGTGCTCTCGGTCACGGCGGGGATGCTGCTCTCCTTCACGGGCGTGCTGGACGTCGAGCCCAGCGCGCAATCCGTGCTCCTGACCGTGGAGCTCGCGCTCGTGCTGACGCTCTTCTCGGACGGGATGTACGCCGAGCGGGAGCTCCTCCGCAAGGAGTGGCACGCCCCCGCACGCGCGCTCGTGATCGCGATGCCGATCACCCTCGCGTTGCTGGCGCTGGCGGCGCGGGCGCTCTTCCCGGATCTGTCGTGGAGCGAGTGCTTCCTCCTCGGAGCGGTGCTCTCGCCGACCGACCCGGTCGTGACCTCGTCGGTCGTGACCTCCGCACGAGTGCCGGCGGTGGTCCGCCACACGCTCAACCTCGAGTCGGGGCTGAACGACGGGCTCGCCCTGCCGTTCGTGCTCTTCTTCCTCGCGCTGGCCGTCGGCGCGACGAGCGCCGTCAGCGAGGCGTTGCATCTCGGCGGCGAGGCGATCGCCGGCGGCGTCATCGGCACCGCGGTCGCCGTCACGGGCGCCCTGCTCATGCGACGGCTGCCCCGCGGCGGGATCACCCGCAAGTACGAGGGGATCTACGCGCTCGGGCTCGGCTTCGCCGCCTTCGGGTTCGCCGAGGTGACGTACGGCAACGGCCTGATCGCGGTCTTCGTGGCGGGGATCGCGCTCGCGCTCGTCCGCCACGACATGCCCGCGTCGTTCTCGCGCTTCAACGAGAGCCTCAGCGCGCTCTTCCAGGTGATCACGTTCACCGTCTTCGGCGCGCTGATCGTGGCGCTCGGCTGGCCGGAGAACCTGGCCCGGATCGCCGTCTTCATCGTCTTCACGCTGCTGATCGCGCGACCGGCCGCGGTGCTGCTGTCCTTCGTCGGCGTGCGCCTTCGGTTCGACGACAAGCTCTTCATCGCCTGGTTCGGCCCGAAGGGCGTCGCCTCGATGCTGTTCGCGCTGCTCGTGCTGGCGTCGGACGCGCCCCACCGCACGCTCGTGTTCACCGTCGCGTCGTACGTCGTGCTCGCGTCGATCGTCGCCCACGGTCTGACGGACACCGTCGGCGCCGACTGGCTCGAGCGACGCCTCGGCAACGCGCAGGAGCCCGCCGAGGCGCGTCGAAGCGCGTGACGATGGACTCCTACGCGGCCCGACTCGCCGGCGCGATCGACGGCCTCGCAGGAGCGCTCCGCCGCGCCGGCGCGCCCGAGGCGGAGAGCGCGCGCCTGCTCGAGCTTGCCGCGACCGCTGCCCTCCAGGCGCTCGCCCTCCGCGAGGAGCTGCGCCCGCCGGCGCCCGTCGCGACCCGCGGCGGCGCCGGACGAGTCGCTACCCGTCGCGGCCTAGAAGCTCTAACTGAATGACCACGCGCTGGCTGGACGTGCTGGGCGAGTGCGATGCAAGGACGCAGGGCGTGCCGATAGCAGCGCTATCGGCACAACCGAGGACGCCGCAACGCGCCGACCGGCGCGTTCAGACAGCCCGTGCTTCGTTCTGTTAGAGCTTCTCAGGCCACCTTCCGAACAGTCCGCACGAGCCCGGTCGCGTTCACGCGCTCGACCGACTGCTCGACCCTGAGCCAGCGCAGCCTGCTCGCCGTCTCCTCGCAGAGCAGGCACACGTTCCTCGGCCGCGACGGACGCTCCTGCCAGAGACGGAAGCGCTCCCCGGTGAGGAGGTTCCGCCTGCAGACATGGCACATCGCCATGGACGCACGCTAGGGGTGGCGCCGGACGGAGCCCCGCAGGGGGCCGTCCGCGAAGCGGGCCGGTAAAGGGTCTCGGGAACCGGGAGGCGCCGGTCAGTCGTACGAGTAGAAGCCCTGGCCGGACTTGCGGCCAAGCTTGCCGGCCTGCGCCATCCGGACGAGGCGCGGCGGCGGCGCCATCCGCGGCTCGCGCAGCTTCTCGTAGAGCGCCTCGGAGGCGTGCACGTGGATGTCGATGCCGACGAGGTCGACGAGCGTGCAGGGCCCCATCGGCCAGCCGGCGCCGAACGTCATCGCCTTGTCGAGGTCCTCGGGCGTGAGCCCCGCCTCGTCGAGCACGCGGACGCAGTCGTTCAGCAGCGGGATCAGGACGCGGTTGACGGCGAAGCCGGGGGTGTCGCTGCAGCGGATCGGCTGCTTGCCGAGGCGCTCCCCGAACGCAAACGCCGCCTCGAAGACGTCCTCGTCCGTCCGCTCGGCGCGCACGATCTCCACCAGCGGCATCAGCGGCGCCGGGTTGAAGAAATGCATTCCGACCACGCGCTCCGGCCGCTCGCAGACCGAGGCGATCTCCGTCACGGAGAGGGCCGACGTGTTCGTGGCCAGGATCGTCTCCGGGCGCACGGCGGCCTCCAGCTCGCGGTACAGCTCCTGCTTGACGGCCAGATCCTCGAAGGCGGCCTCGATCACGAGATCGCAGTCGGCGAGGTCGGAAAGCTCGGTCGTCAGCGAGAGGAGCGCGAACGCCGTCTCGTCCGCACCCGCGTCCAGCTGGCCCTTCTCGACCTTCCGCTGCAGGAAGTGGGCGATCCGCCCTCTGGCCTGCTCGCCGAGCTCGGCGGAGATCTCGCGCCCCACGGTCTCGACGCCGGCCTCGATGCAGAGCTGTGCGATCCCCGCGCCCATCGTGCCGAGGCCGATGACGCCGACCTTCTTCACGTCCATTGCTTCACCGCCTCCTTGCCATGGCGGGCGATCCTACCCGGCGCCCTCCACGAGCGCCCGGGCAGCCGCGAACTGCTCCTCCGTGAGCCGGATGTGCGAGTGCCGCCAGATGCTCTGGGGCCAGATGCCGGCCGCTTCGACCGGCGGCGCGTCGTGCAGGTCGCCGACCCAGGCGAGCGGCCGGATCGCGAACTGCCAGCTCCACCGCTCGCGGCGCGGGTCGTGCTCGGGTTCGCCCGTCACCTCGACGACGGCGAAGACGGCCTGCCAGACAGCCGCGTAGAGGATGCCCAGCTCACCCGGACTGACGGCCGGGCGCCGGCTCGACGAGTGCGCGCGGATCTCCTCCGGCACCACCGTCGCCACCAGTGGACGATCGCCTCGCCCCCGCACGAGCAGCCAGCGCGTCACGCTGTCTTCACTCGGGCGTGACCCGGTCGTCACTCGGGCGACTCTAGCCACCTGTGGCGCGCCGAGCGCGGTTTCGCGAGGATGGACCGGATGTCGATCGAAGTGCGGCCCGTCTCGGGCTACGAGGAGCTCGAGCAGTGGGTGCGAGTCCGGAACCTGGCGATGCCGGACGATCCCGAGAACGCCCAGATGATGGCGCTCATCCGCGCCACCGAGATCGACCACGTCGACCTGTACGCGCTCCTGGACGAAGAGATCGTGGGCACGGCGATGCTCGCCGGCGACCCCCATTCAGTCGGTTCGACGCACCCGTATGCCGAGGTCCACGTGCTGTCCGCGCACCGCGGCCGCGGGATCGGCTCGGCGCTGCTGGCGGATCTTTCGCGCCACGCCCGCGGCCTCGGCAAGCTGGGCTTCGTTTGCGAGGCGCGCGCCGACGATCCGGACTCGGTCGCGTTCCTCGAGCGGCGCGGCTACGTCGAGATCGCACGGACCGACCAGTACGCGCTCGACCTCGCCGCGGCGCCGAGGCCCGCGCGGCGAAGCGACGTGGAGATCGCGTGGCTCGCCGACCGGCCCGATCTCGTCCAGGGAATGCACTCGGTCGCGCTCGCCGCCTATCCGGGGCTCAGCTACCGCGCCGCGCGCCAGGCGGAGACGCTCCAGGACTGGCAGATGTACGAGCTCGGCGAGCCGACACTGCGCCTCGAGCTGACGGCGATCGCCCTGATGGACGACGAGGTGATCGGCTACTCGCCCCTGATCGGGCTCCCCTCGCTCAACGCCGGCCGGCACCGGCTGATCGTCAAGGACGTGCCGCAGTACGGCGAGGTCGCGACTGTGCTGGCCTGCGCCCAGGCCGACCGCGCGCGCGAGCTCGGCCTCGAGCGGATCATCTCCTGGCGCCGGAACGAGGCGATCGCCCGCGTGCATGCCGAGCTCGGGTTCGAGCTGCGCACGACCTCGATCGGCTTTCGCGGACCGCTCCTACCCTGACCCGGCCGGGACAGGCTGGCTAGAGCCGCTCGACGATGCCTGCGATCGCCTGGCCGAAGCCGATGCACATGCAGGCGATCCCGTACCTGGCGTCGCGGCGCTCGAGCTCGTTCAGGAGCGTCGCCGTGATCCGCGCGCCCGTCGCGCCGAGCGGGTGGCCGAGGGAGATGCCGCCACCGTTCGGGTTGACGTCGTCGATGCGGTCGCCGAGCCCGGTGTCCTTCAGAAACTGGAGCACGACCGAGGCGAACGCCTCGTTGACCTCGATCACGGCCATGTCGTCCCAGGTGAGACCCGCCTTCCGCAGCGCCTTCTCGCACGCCTCCGGGTTTCCGTGCAGCATCAGCGTCGGGTCGACGCCCGCGAGGCCGAACGAGACGAAGCGCGCGCGCGGCTTCAGGCCGAGCCGCGACGCAGCCTGCTCCGAGGCGATCAGCACGCCGGCGGCGCCGTCCACGATCTGCGACGAGTTGCCCGCGGTGACCTTTCCGTCGGGGACGAACGCGGGCTGCAGCGACGCGAGCTGCTCGAGCGACGTCTCGCGGCGCACCGCCTCGTCCGTGTCGTAGAGCACGCCCACGTGCGGGTTCGCGAGCTCGATCGGGACGATCTCGTTCGCGAAGCGGCCTTCGTCGATCGCCTCAGCCGCGCGGCGATGCGAGCGGAGCGAGTACTCGTCGAGCTCCTCGCGCGAGAGCTCCCACCTGTCGGCGATCAGCTCTGCCGAGATCCCCTGCGGAACGATCTGGTAGCGGTCGAGCACTGCGTCGGACATGGAGCCGTTGTTCGAGCCCATGGGGACGCGGCTCATCATCTCGACCCCGCCGGAGACGACCAGGTCGAGCTGGCCGGACGAGACCGCTGCGGCCGCGTTGAAGTTCGTCTGCATCGACGAGCCGCACTGGCGGTCGACCGTCGTGCCGCAGACGGAGACGGGCCAGCCGGCGGCGAGGGCGACGTTGCGGCCGATGTTCCACGCCTGCTCGCCGACCTGCGTGACGCAGCCGAACTGGACGTCTTCGACCTCGGCGGGATCGACGGCGTTGCGCTCGAGGAGGCCGTTCAGCACCTGCGCGGCGAGGTCGTCGCCGCGGATCGCCGCGAACTGCCCGTTCCGCTTCCCGATCGGGCTGCGGACGGCGTCGACGATCAGCGCACCGGTCACGGCCCTCATCCTACGCGGGGCTCCCAGGCTCGCGGAGCGTGCGAGATCCAGACGCGCCGCGGCTCGAGCGCGAGGATCCGCTTGATGTTCTGGTCGTCCGATTCGTCGAAGTCCCGGAGCCGGTAGGTCACGTCGCCGCCGACAACGACGCGGCCCTCGTCCGTGTCGACGACGACCGCCTGCTGGCCGGGCGAATGCCCCGGCACCGGCAGCACGCGGATCCCGGGCAGCACCTCCGCCTCGCCGTCGAGCTCGACGTAGCTCGCGCCGTCGAAGCGCACCCACTCGGGAACGGTGAAGCCCGGCTGCTGGATCGCGTCGAGCTCCGCGCGCTGGACGAAGATCGGGACGCCGGGGTAGCGGCGGTTGCCGCCGCAGTGGTCGAAGTGCAGGTGCGTGTTGATCACCGCCACGACCTCGCCTAGCTCCGGCCAGTCCAGAACCACCGGGCGAAACTCCTCGATGTCAGGGTGCTCGCCGAACCAGCCCGTGTCGACCAGCACGATCCCGGACTCATGCTCGATCGAGTGCACGAAGACCTGACCCGTGCGCCCCTCCCAGAACACCTCCCCGACGAGGTGCGGCCGGACGGCGTCAAGCGACTTCACGGGGCTCCACGTCTCGATCCTGCCACCCGAGATGGTGACCGGCAATTGACGCCGGCAATTGCCAATCAACCATCTAGACTCGCGTCATGGCCACGACCGCGACCGAGCGGAAGCTCCTGATCGGCGGGGAGTGGGTCGAGACCGGCGAGTGGATCGACGTCACGTCCCCGTACTCCGGCGACGTCGTCGGCCGCGTGCCGAAGGCCGGCGCCGCCGAGGCGCGCAGGGCGCTGGACGCCGCGCAGGCCGCTCTCGCCGAGCCGCTCCCGGCGCACAAGCGGGCGGAGATCCTCGTCCGGGTCGCCGGGCCTTCTCGGCCGCCGCCACGAGGACGTCGCCCGGACGATCTGCGACGAGGCGGGCAAGCCGCTGAAGACGGCCCGGGTCGAGGCGGCGCGCGCGATGTCGACCTACACCTTCGCCGCCGTCGAGGCACGCAAGCTTGCGGGCGACGTCGTGCCGATGGACGCCTCCCAGGCCGGGGTCGGCAAGCTCGCCTTCACCTTGCGCGTGCCCATCGGGGTCGTGGGCGCGATCAGCCCGTTCAACTTCCCGCTCAACCTCGTCGCGCACAAGATCGCGCCTGCGCTCGCGGCCGGCTGCCCCGTCGTGCTGAAGCCCGCGACCGCGACCCCGCTCTCGGCGCTCCTGCTGGCCGAGCTCGAGCAGGAAGCCGGGCTCCCGCCCGGCTGGCTCAACGTGCTCGTCGGCCCCGCGGCCGAGATCGGCGACGTCCTCGTCGAGGACGAGCGCGTCAAACTGATCTCCTTCACGGGCTCGTCCGGTGTCGGCTGGGGGCTCGCCGAGCGGGCGCCGAAGAAGCGCGTCCGCCTCGAGCTCGGCAACGCGACCCCCGTCGTCGTCGGCCCGGGCGCCGACCTCGAGGAGGCGGCGGGCAAGCTTGCCGCCAACGCATTCTCGTTCGCAGGGCAGAGCTGCATCTCCGTGCAGCGGATCTACGTCGAGCGGGACCGCTACGACGAGTTCGTCTCGGCGTTCGTCCCGAAGGTCGAAGCACTGAAGCTCGGCGACCCGGCCGACGAGGAGACCGACGTGGGGCCGGTGATCGACGAGCAGAACCGCGACCGGATCCTCGAGTGGATCCGCGGCTCGGGCGGCGAGATCCTCACCGGCGGCGACGTCACCGACGAGGGCCTGATCCGGCCGACGGTGATCGGAAATCCGCCTCCGGACGCACAAGGTGTCGTGCGACGAGGTCTTCGGCCCCGTCTGCACGATCACCGCGGTCGACTCGTTCGACCAGGCGATCGAGCTCGCGAACGGGACCCGCTTCGGGCTGCAGGCAGGCGTCTTCACCAGCGATGTCCGGCTGGCGCTGAACGCGGCGCAGCGGCTCGAGTTCGGCGGCGTGACGATCAACGAGGCACCGACGTTCCGCGCGGACCAGATGCCGTACGGGGGCGTGAAGGACTCCGGCAACACCCGCGAGGGCCCCGCGTACACGATCCGCGAGATGACGGAGGAGCGGATCGTCGTGCTGCAGCTCTAGTTTTCGCCGCCCGCGCATGGCCCGGGCGGCGTCATTGGCCCACCGGAGGCGCTGTTAGAGTCGGGCGCGATGGCCCGCCTGCCGCTGCTGTCGCGTCGCCGTGCGGAGGTGCCCGCCGCGCCCCGCCGCCTCCTCCCCACCCCGGCCGGCCGCCGCACCGCGGCGTCCTCCGTCGCGAGCGCCGCGCGCTCCTCCGGCTGCGGGAGCGCCGCCTGCGCGACCTCGGCGGGCTGATGGTCGAGATGTACCGGCGCGGGATCTTCCGCGAGGAGCTGCTCGCCGAGAGCTGCGCCGATGTCGTCGGCATCGAGGACCGCCTGACCGAGATCGAGCGGCTGCTCTCGCCGAGGCGCGCTCCCGACCGGCGCTGCGTCTGCGGCGTCCCCGTCCTCACCGGCGCGCACTTCTGCCCCAACTGCGGGCGGCCGCTGGCGCCGCCGCAGGCGGGCGAGGAGACCGTGATCGAACCGCCGGCCGAGGCGTCGTGAGCCTCCAACCGGAGGATGGATGATGAGCAACGGCCAGCACGTCGACGCAGACGTCTGCCCGCGGTGCGGGGCCGCCCGCGAGCCCGACCAGGAGTACTGCGTCGACTGCGGCCTGCGCCTGCCGCCGACCCACGGCGCCGTGCCGTCCCTCCGGGGGCGCTGGGTGCGCCGGCTCGGCTGGTATCCCGGCGACTGGGTCTGGAATCCGCTGTTCGCGCTGTTGATCGCGATCGTGGGTACGGCCGCGGCGATCTGGCTCCCCGGCCGCGGCGCCGGCAACACCGGCACGACGTTCGTCGCGACGTCGCCTTCCGTCAGCGTGACGACCCCCACCTCGACGACGCCGACCGCGCCGACCGTCGACACGACCACCCTGCCGCAGCCGCCCGAGCCGACGAGCCCGACTCGCACGACCCCGGCCGGGCCCCCGAACGGGAGGACCGAGTGGCCGGAGGGAAAGAGCGGCTGGACCGTCGTGCTCGTCTCCTACCCGATCGCGAACGGGCGCGACGCCGCGCTCCAGAAGGCCCAGGACGCCGCCAAGAAGGGCCTGCCCGAGGTCGGCGTGCTCGTCTCGTCGCGCTACTCGAGCCTCCACCCCGGCTACTACGTGGTCTTCAGCGGTGTCTACGACTCGAGGGAGCTGGCACAGGCGGGGCGTCGAACCGCACGGTCGAACGGCTTCGGCGGCGCCTACGAGCGGCCGATCACGCGCTAGCTGCGAGTTCGGGCGGCGGCTGCTCGAAGCCGGCGATCAGTTTTCCATCCTGCAAACGCAGAATCGAAGTTTGTAACACGGTTGGCCAACCGCTAGACTCGACCGAGAGTGACGCGCCTGGAGCACGCGTTTACCGCTTCTAACCGTTGTTTTCCCGCGATCCTAGAGGGGTGCGACTGACTGACATGGACGAGCAAATCCTTCAGATCCAGGCCTGTATGTATCAGTACTCGCGAGCGATCTACCGCTCAGTCAAGGATCTGATCGATCCGTACGTCGACACCGAGACACGGCTCGGATACTGCCGCGAGGTGCTGATCGCCTGCGAGCAGACCATGGAGCGTCTCGCGAAGGATCCGCACTACTTCGCGAAGCCCGACCGGGCGCTCTTCCAGGACATCCGCCGCTACTTCCCGATCACCACGCAGGCACAGGTCGCCTGGACGGTGCGCGAGGGCGTGGCCGCGGGCGTCCGCTTCATCGAGGAGCAGATCGAGGCCGGCGCGTTCGACGGCGGCGTGGCGCGCTGCCGCGCGACGACCCGCAAGGGCAAGCCGTGCCAGCGCACGCCGTTGCCCGAGCGCGACTACTGCCCCTCCCACCAGCATCTCGAGCGGTCGAAGGTCGCGGCGTAGCATCCGCTAGGCTCGCCTTCGCGTGAGCCACGACACCGACAAGCTGATCCGCCAGCTCTCGCTGGTCGCCTTCCTGATGGCGGAACGGCGGCCGATCACGGCCCGCGACGTCAAGTCGAATGTCGAGGGGTACCAGGAGATGTCGGACGAGGCGTTCGCACGGCGCTTCTACTCGGACCGTGCGGAGCTGCTACGCGCTCGGCGTGCCGCTCGACTCGAACCGCGACGAGTTCACGGGCGAGGAGCTCTACACGCTGCGCTCGGAGCGCTACTTCCTGAACGAGCTGCAGCTCTCGAACGACGAGCTCGCGGCGCTGCAGACGTCGCTCTACATGCTCGAGGGCAAGTTCGCGTACGCCGAGCCGCTGCGCCTCGCGCTGCAGAACCTCGCGCTCGGACGCCCGGGCTTCGCCGAGCCGCCCACCGGCACGGCGGCGCGGGTCGAGGTCGTCGACCGGGACTACTCGCCCGAGCTGGCGGGCCGCCTCGGCAAGCTCGAGACCGCGATCTCGAAGCAGCGCACGGTGAAGTTCCGCTACTGGGCGATCTACAAGGACGAGGAGGAGGAGCGCACGCTCAACCCCTTCGCGCTCTACCTCGACCGGGGCGCCTGGTACGTGGTCGGCCAGGATCTCGACCGCACGGACGAGCGGACGTTCCGCGTCTCGCGGATCCGCGGCGACATCCGCTTCGCGACGCGCCGCGAGCGCGACTTCCGGCTGCCGGCGGAGTTCGACGTCTCGAGGTTCCTCGACCGCCCGAAGTGGCTGATCGGCGAGCCGCAGGGCAAGGCGAAGATCGAGGTCGCCGGCGACACGGCGTGGTGGATCGAGCGCACCTTCCCCAAGGGCGGCACCGTGGAGGACGGCGTCTTCACGACCGAGTACTCCGACCTCGGGCAGCTCGCGGGCTGGGTGCTGCAGCAGGACGGCCGGGCCGTCCCCGTCGAGCCGAAGGCGCTGCGCGAGCTCGTCGCCGAGGGCCTCTACGTCGCGCGCGAGCGCCATGACGGCGCGGCGCAGGCGCTCGCCGCGGAGATCCTGCGCGCGCCCGTCGAGGAGCTCGAGCGCCCCGCCAGCCCGGTCGCCCCGGAGCGCTTCGCCGTGCTCCAGGCGCTGCTCGCGTACCTGCTCGCGGCGTGCGGCGACGAGAAGGAGGCGGTCATCCAGGCCGTCGAGCTGATCGCAGCGGTTCCACATCCCGCCCGACCAGCTCGAGGAGCACCTCTCCCTGCTCAACCTCGTCAACTTCGGCGGCGGCTGCTACGCCGTCTACGCCGAGCTGCAGGACGACGAGGTGCACGTCGACAAGGAGCTCTACGGCGACACGTTCCGGCGCGCCGCCGCGGCTGACGCCGCTCGAGGCGCGCGCGATCCGGCTCGCGCTCGAGTACGTCGGCCCGATCGATCGCCGCCGACGCGCACTCGCCGCTCGAGCGCGTGCGGCGCAAGCTCGAGGAGACCTTCGGCGAGTTCGAGCGACCGGCAGACGGCGCCGCCCCACGCGACGGCCGGCGCCGACTTCGTCGCCGTGCTCTCGGAGGCGATCCGGCGAGCGCCGGCTCGTCCGCCTCGAGTACCTGAAGGAGGGGGAGACGGCACCGGCGGCACGCGCATCGTCGAGCCGTACATCGCTCGAGCGGAAGCTGCCGGACTGGTACGTCCACACGTGGAGCCGCACGAGCGACGGCGAGCGGAGCTTCCGGCTCGACCGCGTGCGCAACGCGGAGCTCCTGAAGGAGACATTCGAGCCGCGCGAGGGCTTCGAGCCCCGAGGGTTCCAGGGCGCGCGGGCCGTGACGCTCTGGTACTCGCCCGCGGTGGCGCGCTGGGCGGTCGAGCGCGGCGCCCGTCCGCTGGCGGACGGCAGCGCGGTCGAGCAGCGGCCCGCGGGCGGGCTCGAGTGGCTCGCCGGCGAGGTCGCTCCAGTACCGCGGCGAGGCGGTCGTCGTCGAGCCTGAGGATCTCCGCAAGCACGTCGCGCAGCGGACGCGCGAGCTGGCGCGCGAGCTGCACGTGCGGCCGCGCGCCCGCGCCAAGGCCTGAGCGTCAGCGTTCCGCGGCGTCGAGTCGCCCGAGCGCCCACTCGGCGTGCTCGCGCGAGCAGCTCGTCCTCGCCCGCGGCGTGGCGCTCGAGCGCCGGCCGGAGCTCCTCGCCGCCGACGTTGCCCGCCGCGACGAGCGCGTTGCGGCGCAGCCAGCGCGGATCGTTCCTCGGCACGTAGAGCCGCTCGAACCGCTCGCACGAGCTGCTCGCCGTCCGCCTCGAGCCACTCGACGAGGCTGACGTGCGGCGTCGCCCCCGCGGGCGGCGACTGCCCGCCGCGGCGCTTCTCGATCCCGCGGTTCCACGGGCAGACGTCCTGGCAGATGTCGCAGCCGTAGACCTGCGCGCCGAGCTCGGCGCGGTACTCCTCGGGGATCGGCGCGGGCGCCTGCGTCCAGTACGAGAGGCAGCGCGTCGAGTCGAGCACGCCCGGCTCGTCGAGCGCACCGGTGGGGCAGGCGTCGATGCAGAGGCGGCACGAGCCGCAGTCGAGCGCGAGCGGCTGCGTCGGCTCGATCTCCGACGTCGTGACGAGCGTGCCGAGCACGACCCAGGAGCCGTGCCGGCGCGTGATCAGCAGCGTGTTCTTGCCGTAGAAGCCGACGCCGGACCGGGCCGCCGCCTCGCGGTCGACGTGCTGGTTCGCGTCGACGAGCACCCGGTACGCGCCGCCGAGCCGGCGTCCGAGCTCGTCGAGCTTCGCGCGCAGCTCCTCGTACGCGTCGCTCCAGGTGTAGCGCGGCGAGCCGCCCGTGCGCCGGGCGGCCGCTCGGGCTCGTCGCGCGTAGTAGCAGAGCGCCGCGGAGACGACGGTGCGCGCGCCGGCGAGCAGCGCCTCGGGATGGCACGAGACCTCCGGCCTGCGCCATCGTGAACCTCATGTCGGCGAAGAGCCCGCGCGCGCGGCGCTCGCGGATGTGCGCGCTCGGTCTCCTCGTACGGCTCGGCCGGCGTCGCGCCGACGGCGTCGAGGCCGAGCTCCTCGCCGATGCGCTGCACCTCAGCGGCCCTCACGCCGCCATTGTGCCGCGGATAGCATCCGCCGCCGTGAAGGCGATCCGGATCCACGAGGACGGCGGGCCCGAGGTGCTCCGCTACGAGGACGTGCCCGACCCGGAGCCGCGCGCGGGTGAGGTGCTGATCGAGCTGCGCGCCGCGTCGCTCAACCACCTCGACCTCTGGATCCGCAAGGGGCTGCCTTCGGTGCCGAAGCCGCGGATCCTCGGCGCGGACGGCGCCGGCGTCGTCGTCTCGCGGGGACGGCTTCGCGGCCGGAGACCGCGGTGGTGATCAACCCGGGACTCGAGCACGGCGGCCGGATCCCGTCGTCGGCGAGCACTTCGACGGCACGCACGCGGAGCTGATCGCGCTGCCCCGCGAGCAGTCTACCCCATTCCGGAGGGCCTCTCGTTCGAGCAGGCGGCCTCCTTCCCGCTCGTCTTCGAGACGGCCTACCGGATGCTCGTCACGCGGGCCGGCCTCCACGAGGGCGAGACGGTGTTCGTGTGGGGGATCGGCGGCGGCGTCGCGACCGCGGCGCTGCAGATCGGCAAGGCGCTCGGCGCGCGCGTGATCGTCACGTCGTCGAGCGACGAGAAGCTCGCCCATGCGCGCGAGCTGGGCGCCGACGCGACGGTCAACCACGCGTCCGAGGACGTGAAGGCGCGCGTGAAGGAGCTGACGGACGGGCGCGGCGCGGACGTCGTCGTCGAGCACGTCGGCGAGGCGACCTGGCGGACGAGCCTCGACGTCGCCGCGCAGGGAGGCCGCATCGTCGTCTGCGGCGCGACGACCGGCCCGAACCCGCCGGCGGGCCTCCATCGCATCTGGTGGAAGCAGCTCTCGATCCTCGGCTCGACGATGGGCACGAAGGCGGACTTCGAGGGCGCGTACGAGCTCGTGGCCGAGGGCCGCGCGCAGCCCGTCGTCGACTCGGTGTTCCCGCTCGCCGAGGCGCGTGCCGCACACGAGCGGCTCGAGGCGGGCGAGCAGCTCGGCAAGGTCGTGCTCTGCGATCCCGGGCTAGCCGCGCAGGACGACAGCCGCTCCGGCGAGCCGGGCCTCACAGCGTCGCGAGCCACTGTCGCACCTCGCGCGGCGTCCGGAGCCGGACGAGCGTCGCCTGCGGCTGCGACGCGAACCAGCCGGGCAGCTCTCGACGGTTCGCGAAATGCCTTCGCCAGGCCCAGCCGAAAAGGCTCGGCCGCTCGGTGAAGAGGAAGCTCAAGCGCTCGCGATTCCCGTTCCAGAGCTCCTCACGCGTCAGCATCCGTGAGAACGTGCGCACGGTGAGCCGCCGTAGCCAGATCCGGATTGGCAGGTCGAGCCAGACGACGATCTCGGCCCGCTCGAGCACCATGTCTCCGAGCTTCGTGCGATACCCGCCGTCGATCACCCAGCGATCCTGCACGACCAGCGGCCGGACGCGTGCCCGGAGCTCCTCCGCGGTCGCCTCCGTCCAGTTCGGCCCGTGGTGGAGCGCGTCGAGCTCGATGTACGGCGCGTTGATGCGCTCGGCGATCTGACGACCGAGGGTCGACTTGCCGCTACCGCTCACTCCCTGGACGAGGATCCGCCGAGGCCGGCTAGCCGAAGCCGAGGATGAACTTGGCGTCATCCGACATCAGGTCAGGCGTCCAGGGAGGGCTCCACGTCAGCTCCACCTCGACGTCCTCGACGCCCGGGATCTCGCGTACGGCTCGATCGATGTCCTCCATGATCATCGGCCCGGCCGGGCAGCCCATCGACGTGAGCGAGTGGATCACCTTGACCTTCGCGCCGTCGATCTCGGTGTCGTAGAAGAGGCCGAGCTCGACGATGTCCATCCCGAGCTCCGGATCCTCGACGGTCCGGAGCGCCTCGACCACGTCGTTCTTCGTCGGCATGCCAGGAGTGTAGCCCCGGGGGTCGAACCGAGGACGCATGGACGAGAAGCGTTCAGGGGACGACCGGCGGAAGGGCAAGGACCGCCGCGGCGGCGAAGACCGCCGCCAGCAGGACGAGGGCGGCGCATCCGGCGAGGAGCGTCGCACCGGCGGGAAGCGCCGCTCCGGCAGCGACCGGCGGAGCGGGCGCGACCGGCGCGAAGGCTGACGAGGGCTAGACGCCAGGCAGCCGCACCTGCTCGCGCCGCTCACGCGCGAAGAAGTGCGTTCCGTCGACGAACCGGACCCAGTTGCAGCGCGTGCACATGATCAGCGTGTGCGTACGCGCACTGTCGGCGAGATACCGGACGCCGTGCAGCAGGTCGCCGCTCGAGACGCCCGTCGCGACCACGATCACGTCTTGCGGCGCGAGATCGTCGATCGTGAAGATCTGGTCCATGTCCTCGAAGCCCTGACGGCGCGCCTCCTCGATCTCGCTCCGCGACGTGGGCCAGAGCTGCGCCTGCAGCTCGCCGCCGAGGCAGCGGAGCGCGGCGGCGGCCAGCACCGCCTGGCGCGTGCCGCCGATCCCGACGGCGAGGTGGTCGTTCGTGCCGCGCACGGCGGCGGAGATGGCGGAGGTGACGTCGCCGTCCTGGATCAGCTTGATCCGCGCCCCTGACTGGCGGATCTCCTCGATCAGGTCGTGGTGCCTGGGCCGATCGAGGACGATCGTGGTCACGTCCCCCACCGTGCGGCCGAAGGCGTCGGCGATCGAGCGGATGTTCTCGGCGACGGACTCGGCCAGCGAGATGCGCCCACGCGCGACGGGTCCGACGGCCATCTTCCGCATGTACATGTCCGGGAGCGAGGGCATCGAGCCGCGTGGGCCGACGGCGATCATCGAGATCGCGTTGTTCCCGCCGCGCGCGACGACGCCGCGCCCCTCGAGCGGGTCGAGCGCGAGGTCGACCTCCTCTCCGCCGGCGCCGACGACCTCGTTCGCAGGCAGATACTCGGAGTCCTCCGGTCCTCCGATCACGATCCGGCCGCTGATCGGCATGCCGTCGAGCGCGAGCCGCGCCCCCGAGAAGGCGGCGTCCTCGGCGCCGTCGTGGTCCGCCCGTCCCAGCCACCGCGCCGCGGCGAGCGCGGAACGCTCGGTCACGCGCGCGTACGCCTCGCAGGAGCACGGGGTTCGGGCTGCCTGCCCCCGCTCGGCCCGGTCGGCCTCCGTCTGTGTCACCTCTGCACCGCCTCCACCCGCTCCGCCGCGGCCAGCACGAGCTCGATCACCGTTCCGACCGCCAGCTCGACGTTCACGTTCTCCACCACCGGCACGCCGCGCCTTCCGCGCGCGCCCGACGATGTAGTTCTGGATCCTACGGATCTCGCCGAGCTGGGCGAGGTACTTGTCCACCGGACGGACCCCCTCCGAGCTGAGGTCGCGCACCCAGAAGTGGCTCGCGTGCACCTCCTCGTTGGAGATCGCGAGCACGCATTCGACGACGAGAGCGCCCTCGAGCGGCTCGAGCATCCCGGGGACGAGATGGACGCCCTCGAGCACCATCGACCATCCCTCCTCCAGCGCGCGCTCGACGGCCGCGCGCACTCCGACGACGACGTTACGCGTCTGGTCGAGGAACCCGAGCAACACGGGGTCGCCCGTCTCGGAGTCCGCCACGGACGCCGCGGCGTCGAAGCTCGAGTAGTGGATCGAGGGCATGAACTCCTGGGAGAAGAACGCGCGCATCGTCTGGCGGATGAAGTCCGTCGACGTCACGCGCGTGATCCCGAGCCGGTGCGCGACCTCGGTCGCGACCGTCGACTTGCCGGTGCCCGTCGCGCCGCCGATGAGGATCACGATCGGCAGGTCGAGGTGCTGCAGATCCTGGACGCGCTGCAGACGGCTGACGGCCTGGTCTCCCTCGCCCTCGCCCAGCACCTGGCGGGCGAGCTCGCGCACGCGGTCGAGCTCGACGACGAACGCGTTGCGCTCGGCCAGGTCGAGCTCGATGCGCCGCGCCAACTGGTACGCGCGCTCGGCCGTTACGCCCGCGGCGATCAGCGCGCGGGCCATCAGGCCCTTCGAGTACGGCATGCCGTCCTGGCCCAGCGGCAGCGGCTCTCCGTGACGACGCTCAGACAAGATCCAGCACCGCCTCGTCGAGGCCGTCTGCGACGACCTCGTTGTCCGCGAACACGACCCGCGCGCCGCGCTCCTTCGCGTGCGCGGCGACGACGTCGATCGCCGCGGCCTTGATCTCGACGACATACGTGTCCGCGTCGACGCGCTCGAGCTCCGCGTGCAGAGCGGCCCGGTCCGCGAGGCTCTGCGAGACGTGCACGACGTCGGCCTCGAGCCGGTCGGCCGGGGCGCCCGTGGTGAAGACGGCGACACGGCCCTCGAGCGGGCCGGTCGCGCGGAGCCGCAGCTCCGCGTGGAGCACGGGCACGTCCTTCACCTCCGCGACGCGGCCGGGGTCGCCGAACGCGACGACGAGGTCGGAGACGAGCACTCGATAGGCGTTCAGATAGCCGGTCGCGTCGCCGCGCGTGACGAGGATCCGCGCCGTCGTCTCGACGGGCGGGATGGCGGCGCCGCTGCCGTCGAAGACCACCACGTCGGGGTCGAGCGCGAGCGCCTCGGCGGCGCCGTCGGCGACGTTGGACGTGAAGACCGCGCCGGCGAGGCCGCCGCCGCAGCGCCGGCAGCCCACCGTCGGCACCCCGGTCAGCGCGGCGATCTCGAGGTAGTCCGAGGCGGCGTGCTCGCCGCGGGAGGCCAGCTCGACGAGGTCGTCGACCGTGGGTGTGCTGGTGTACGCCTGCCCCATCCTGGGGCCGCCGCGCCCCATCGCGACGACCACGACGTGCGATCGCCGGGCGAGCAGCCGGACCACGTGGCACGTGACCGCCGTCTTCCCGACCCGCTTCCCGGTCCCGATCACCGAGATCGAGGGCCGCGGGAACGGCTCGAGCGCGGGCGGGTCGAACCGGAAGTCCGCCCCGACGTAGGGCAGGCCGTGCGCCAGCGCGCGGCTCGCCCAGCGCATCCGCTCGGCCGGCCCGAGCACCGGCTCGTCCGAGAGGTCGACGACGAGCTCCGCGCCCTCGAAGGACTCCACGAGCGGCACGCCGTACTCCTCGCCGCCGCGCAGCTTCTCCGTGCCGCCGACGAGCACCGCCCCGACGAAGTCGTACGGAAGCTCGGCCAGCGCGTCGCGCACGACAGGGGCATAGTGCTCCCCGTCGATCAGCGCCACGGCTCTCACGCTCCCGGCCGCCGTTCGCTCACGCCCGGCGGAGCCGGGCTCCGCGAAGCGCTCGCACCGGTGCCAATCACCTCGTGGTGACCTCGCCCTCGATCCGCGCGGTGTACTTCTCGTAGGCCAGCGTGTCCATGTTGAACTGGATGATCTTCTCCTGGCCGTGGAACGGGTAGCGGCGCCAGACGTCCACGTGCCGGCCCGAGATCTCGACGATGTTGTAACAGGGCCTCGTGTTGCCGCGAAGGCGGAGCGAGGAGACGGTGCCCGTGTTGATCACGAACAGGTTCTCGAGCCGCCACGCGTACGGGACGTGCTTGTGGCCCGAGAGCACGAGATTGACGCCGGCGCGCTGCAGGCACTCGATGGTGTCGCCCGCGTCGTAGATCACGTTCCGCTCCCGCCCGGTGCCCGGCACCGGAAGCAGGTGGTGGTGGCAGACGAAGACGCGCAGGTCGGCCTCCGGCTCGAACTGCTCCTCGATCCAGCGGTATCGCCCGCGGCCGATCTGACCGTGGTCGAGGTCGGGCTCGGTCGAGTCGACCGCCACCACGGTCACCGGCCCGACGCGCAGCACGGAGTTGCGGTCGCCGAACAGCTCCTCGAAGTGGACGTAGCCGACGTTTCGCGAATCGTGGTTTCCGGGGATGACGACGAGGTTCGGGCAGTCGATCCGGTCGAGGTACCCCTTCGCCTGGGCGTACTCCTCCTTGAACCCGAAGGTCGTCAGATCGCCGGAGCAGACGACGATCTCGGGCTCGAGCTCGTTGATCTCGGCCACGGCGCGTTCGAGCAGGTCCGGCAGGAAATAGGGCCCACCGCAGTGAAGATCGGACAGATGCGCGATCGTGAAGGGCGTTTCACCGGCCCCCATAAGCGGGGAGTCTACGGCATCCGAGCCTGTTGCTAAGGTGATCCCGGTGCCCTCAGAAATCCCGGATTTCCAGGCATATTGCGGGGACGAAGCGCCGCGTTTCGCAAATGAGGCGGAGTTGGAGTGCGCCAAGATCCTCGACTACTACGGCATTCCCTGGAACTACGAGCCGACGACCTTCGTGCTCGAGAGGGGCCCGGACGGCCGTGTCGTCGAGGCGTTCGCGCCCGACTTCTACCTCCCCGAGCAGGATCTCTACATCGAGATGACGGTGATGAAGCAGTCGCTCGTCACGCGCAAGAACCGGAAGCTCCGGAAGCTCCGCCAGCTGCTATCCCGAGGTCCGCGTGAAGCTCTTCTACCGCCGCGACATCGAGCGGCTCGCCCGCCACTTCGGCAGCGGCCTCGACCTTGCCAGCTAACAGCGTGCCAGCTAACAGTCTGTCCGGCCGCCATCATCGAGCGTGATCCTCGCATCGGCGAGGTGTATCTCGAGGCCGACGAGATCGCCCGGCGCGTGCGCCAGCTCGGCGCCGAGGTGGCCGCGGACTACGGCGGGCACGAGCCGATCCTGGTCGGGCTGCTGAAGGCGAGCGTCCCGTTCACCTCCGACCTGTCGCGCGCGCTGCCGATCCTCCACAACCTCGACTTCATCGAGCTCGCCGGCTACGGCGGCGCCGAGACGGGCGGCCACCGGCAGGTGCGCTTCCTCAAGGACCTCGATGAGGAGATCGAAGGCCGACACGTCCTGATCGTCGAGGACGTGGTCGACACCGGCCTGACGCTCAACTTCCTCTCGCGCACGTTCGCGCTCCGCGGGCCGGCCTCGCTGCACGCGGTGACGCTCTTCGACCGCCCGTACCGGCGCATCGTCGAGGACCTGCCGATCCGCTACGTCGGGTTCACGATCCCCGACGAGTTCTTCGTCGGCTACGGCTTCGACCTGGACGAGCGCTGGCGGAACCTTCCCGATCTGCACGTCGTGCGGTCGGTTGCAGCCGAAGTTTAGGCGTGGCTAAACTTTCCCGCGTGATGGCGACGCGGACAGAGACGCGGCCAGGGGCTGCGCTCCCCGAGGGGCTGCGCACGGTCGACGAGGCGCTCCACCGGACCCGCTTCCGGCTGCTTCCCTTCCTCGGCCCTGCCTTCATCGCCTGCGTCGCCTACATGGATCCGGGCAACTTCGCCACGAACATCGCCGGCGGGTCGCAGTTCGGCTACACGCTCGTCTGGGTGATCGTCGCCGCGAACCTGATGGCGATGCTGATCCAGACGCTCTCGGCGAAGCTCGGCATCGCCACCGGGCGGAACCTCCCCGAGGTCTGCCGCGAGCGAGTGGCCGGGGCGAACGTCGTTCCTGCTCTGGCTGCAGGCCGAGGCGATCGCGATGGCGACCGACCTGGCCGAGTTCCTCGGCGCCGCGATCGGCTTCCACCTGCTCTTCGGGCTGGGCCCTCTTCCCGTCCGCGGTCGTGACCGGGATCGCCTCGTTCGCGATCCTCAGCCTCCAGCGCTGGGGCTGGCGACCGCTCGAGGCGGTGATCGCGGCGCTGATCGGCGTGATCGGCGGCGCCTACCTCGCGGAGCTCTTCCTCGCCAACCCCGACCTCGGACAGGTCGCGCAACACGCCGTCGTGCCGCAGTTCCAGGGCTCCGAGTCGCTGCTGCTCGCGGTCGGGATCCTGGGCGCGACGGTGATGCCGCACGTGATCTATCTGCACTCCGCCCTGACGCAGGACCGGATCGTGCCGGAGAGCGACGAGGACGCCCGGACGATCTTCCACTACACGCGCTTCGACGTGCTGATCGCCATGTCGATCGCCGGGCGTGATCAACGTGTCGATGCTCGTCATGGCGGCGTCCACGTTCTTCGACGCCGGGCTCACACACGTCAATTCGCTCGAGACCGCCCATCGGACGCTGGAGCCGATTCTCGGCAGCGCGTCGGGCAAGCTGTTCGCGCTCGCGCTGCTCGCCTCGGGTCTCTCGAGCTCGGCCGTCGGCACCCTCTCCGGGCAGGTCGTCATGCAGGGCTTCGTCCGCCGGCGGATTCCGGTCTTCGTGCGCCGCGCCGTGACGATGCTGCCCGCTTTCATCGTGATCGCGCTCGGCGTCAACCCGACGCGGACGCTCGTGCTCAGCCAGGTCGTGCTCTCGTTCGGGATCCCGTTCGCGCTGATCCCGCTCGTCATCTTCACCAGCCGGCGCAGGATCATGGGCGGACTCGTGAACCATCGGATCACGACCGCCGCGGCGATCGTGATCGCCGGCGTGATCATCTGCCTGAACGCCTTTCTGCTCGTCCAGACGTTCGGCGTGGCGTAGCCGCCGCGTCAGGACGCGAACTCGACGCCGCGCGTCGAGGCGTCGGCCGCCGCGAAGGCCAACAGCCGCTCGCCCTCCTCGGCCACGGCTTCGCGATCGGCCTTGCGAAGACGCCCGAACGGCTCGATCCGGAGCGTCGCCGACGCGCGCGTCTTGACGAGCTTCCAGATCGCCGCGACGACGCCGTCCACGAGCACCGTCGGCTTGCCGATCCCGATCCGCCTCGGCAGGCCGTCCTCGAGTACGCGGGTGCGGTCGGCGTGGGCCAGGAGGACGTTGTCGAAGTCCGGCAGGAACCGCGGCGGGGCCGGCGTGTCCGGGTCCGGGCGCGGCGCATCCGGAAGGTCGAAGAGCTCCCTGCCGCGCTCGTCGCGGAACGTCACGAGGAGCGGGCGGAGCCGCTCGACCACGTCGCCGAGCCCCGGGAGGCTGCACCAGGCCCTGACGTCCTGCTTCGTCGCCGGCCCGAACGCCGCGAGATAGCGCAGCACCAGATCGTCGAGCGAGCCGCCGTCGTCCAGCGGGCGGCGCAGCCACGTCTCTGCGGTCGCGCACACGGTCTGCCCGCTCCGGCCCCAGACGCCGCGCGGCGGGATCTGCACGAGCGTCACGAAGTTGCGGATCAGATAGGAGAGCGCGGTCGGGTCGTACGCCGGCCAGCGCTCGGCCAGCAGCCGGCCGAGCTCCGAGAGCGTTCGCGGCTCCTCGTCGAGGACCCGCCGCCCCTCGGCCGCGACCTCGTCGACGTCGATTCCCTGGAGGAGCTTCCCCCAGGCGCTGCCGAAGAGGCTCCGGTCGAGGAACTCCGCGAAGAGCGGGCGGAGCCGCAGACAGTCCCGCGCGCTGACGAGGTGGATCGTCGAGCGCATGAGCACGACGCGCACCGCCCGCCGCTCCCGGATCGGCTCCGCCAGCTCCTCCGGGTCGAACCCCTCAAGGCGCGACCAGAGGCCGAAGTAGGGGTTGAGCGGGATCTGCGCCTGCAGCCCGACGAGGTGCTCGACCTCCTCGAGCGCGGGCCGTGTGCTGCGCTCGAGCAGGTGCTGCCGCGCGAGCGTCGCCCGGTTGAGCGCCCTCGCGCTCAGGCGCGCCACCTCGCCTCCTTCAGCTCGTCCGCCGCTGTCGAACGCCCTCGGCCTCGTGCCCCGCGTGCCGGGCTGCGCCCGGCGCGCGGGAATGCGCCGGCCGGGGCCGGCGCAGCGAGCGTCCGGCTTGGACGCGAGCCAAGCTAGAGGTAGCCCAAGGGATCGACGGCCGTGCCGTTGACGCGAACCTCGAAGTGGAGGTGCGGGCCCGTCGAGTGACCCGTCGAGCCCACGTAGCCGACCGTGGAGCCCTGGCTCACGCTCTGGCCGCACGTGACGGCGATCGAGGACTGATGCGCGTAGGCCGTCGCGAGCCCGCCACCGTGGTCGATCACGACGAGGTTGCCGTAGCCCTCCATCCAGCCGCAGTAGATCACCGTCCCCGAAGCGGCGGCGTGGATCGGCGTGCCCGCCGCGACGCCGATGTCGATGCCCTCGTGCAGGCGACCCCAGCGCCAGCCGAACGGGCTCGTGACCGGGCCGGCGACGGGCCAGATCAGGCCGGCGGCCGACGGCGTCGTGTCCCCCGGCGAGGTCGACGGCGAGCTCCTCGCCTGCGCCGCGCGGATCTGCGCCGCGAGGTTGGCGCTCTGGGCCTGCAGCGCGTCCATCTCGCCGGCCGCCTCGCGCTCCTGCACGGAGAGCTTCACGAGCGAGACCTTCTGCTGCCGGCGGATGCCCGAGAGCCGGCCCTGCGCCGAGACCAGCTCGGTCCGGACCGACCGCTGCTGGTCCGCCCGCGCGGTGATGATCCGCGTCTCGGACTCGACGCTCGCCTTCACCTTCCGCGTCCGCAGCTGCGCCTGCTGCATCTGCTTCTTCGACTCGCCGACCGCTCGTGCAATCCGCCGGTCGAGCGAGCCGATCTGCTTCAGGTAGTCGATCTGGTCGAGCATGTCCTGGAAGCTGTCCGCCGCGAAGACCACGGCGAGCGTGTCGATGTCGTCGGTCTGGTAGATGTCGACGAGCCGCTGGTTGAGGCGGTCGATCGACGCCTTGTACTGGCGCTCGAGGAAGTGGAGCTTCTTCGTCTGCAGCGCGAAGAGCTGGGTCAGCTTGTCGAGCCGCTCCTGGTGGAGCGCGAGATCCGCCTCGAGGCTCTGCAGGCGCGTCGAGACGTCGCCCACCTCGTGCTCGAGCGTGCGGATCCGCGAGGTGACGTCTGCGATCTGGTTGCGGAGCCCCGCCTCGCGCTGCCGCGTCGTGTGGATGTGGTCGTGCAGCTGCGCGATCCGGTCGTCGACCGACTGCTTCTTCGTCTGGATGTCCTCGCCCGCCGCGGGCGACGCCAGCACGAGCGCGAGCAGCGGCAGCAACGCGAGGCGCTTCATGGGCAGAGATTCGTCGGAGGGCCGGACGTCCCTGCCGCCTGCGGGGCCGCCGCGGCGATCAGGCATGGACGCGCGGCCGTGTCTCCCCGGCCCGCGCTTCCAGTGCACGCAGCGCCTCGGCGGCGTTGCGGCGCAGCGGGCCGACCTGGACGCGGTAGTCCTCGTCCGAGATCTTCCCCGTACGGTGGTCGAACTCGAGCTCCTTCAGGGCCGCGAGCGCCCGGTCGCGCTCCTCGGCCAGCTCGAGCCGGCGGCGCTCGATCGAGTCGAGCTCGCCGAGCCTGTCGTCGGCCGCCTCCGGCTCGCGGAGGAACGGCCGCGCGACGAGCAGCACGCAGCCGATCGCCAGCAGGCCGCCGAGGACGAGCGCGAGCGTCATGTCCTCGCCGGCAGGGTCGGGTCTGCGCGCGATTCGGCCCCGGAGTCGGCATACCGGGCGGCGAGGCGGCGGGCCTCGCGCGCGTCGGGCCAGAGCGCGATCAGCGAGCCGAGGATGAAGACGATTCCCGCGAGCCAGATCAGGTTCACGAGCGGCTTGACGAGTGCCTTGAAGTAGACGCTTCCGTCCGGGTTGATCTGCTCCGCGATCAGGAAGAGATCCTCGGCGCGGCGCCAGTCGGTGCGGATGCCGACCTCGTTCGACGTGATCTGCTCGACCGGGTACCGGTTCTTGCCGACGCGGAGCTCGCCGAGCCGGTCGCCGCCGCGCCGCACGTCCATCACGGCCCGCACCTCCGTGGCATTGGCGCCCTGCTCGCGCGTCAGCCGCGTGTACGTGACGTCGTAGCCGGCCACGGAGAGCGTCTCCCCCGGCCTGAGCTTCCGCTCGGTGGTCGAGCCGTAGGCGCTGGAGCCGGCGACGCCGATCGCGAGCAGCACGATCGCCGCATGGACGATGTAGCCGCCGTAGCGGCGGCGGTTGCGGGCCACGAGCGACGAGAACGCGCGCGGCAGGCTCTCGCGCGCCAGCGCGCGCCGCGCCTCGGTCCCGCGCCAGAACTCGAGCGCGATCGCCGCGAGCACGAAGGCGGAGAAGGTGTAGGCGACGAGGCCCGGGCGCGACGAGCCCGCGCCGAAGGCGACGAGGACTGCCCCGGTGACGAGGGCGATCGCAGCCGGCCAGACGACGGCGGCTCCCAGGGCGCGCAGCGACTGCCGGCGCCAGGCGACCAGCGGGCCGAGTCCCATCAGCAGGAGCAGGGGCAGCCCGAAGACCCGCAGGAAGAAGTTGTAGTACGGCCCGCCGATCGTGAGCGTCTCGCCGCGGACGGCCTCCGAGAGGATCGGAAACGCGACGCCCCAGAGGATGGTCAGGCACAGCGCCACGAGCAGCAGGTTGTTGTAGAGGAACGCCGCCTCGCGCGAGACGGCCGACTCGAGGCGCGTCCGCGCGCGGAGCAGCGGCAGCCGCCAGAGGATCAGAGCGACGGCGAAGACGGTCGTCAGGCAGATGAAGGCGAGGAACCACGCTCCGATCGAGCTCTGCGTGAACGAGTGGATCGAGTTGACCACGCCCGACCGCGTCAGGAAGGTGCCGAAGATCGAGAGGCAGAAGGCCAGCGCGACGAGCACCATGTTCCAGACCTTCAGCATCCCCTTCTTCTCCTGGATCATCACGGAGTGCAGGTACGCCGTCGCGGCGAGCCAGGGCATCAGCGCCGCGTTCTCGACCGGGTCCCACGCGTAGTAGCCGCCCCAGCCGACCTCGACGTACGCCCAGTGGGCGCCGAGGAGCTGGCCGACGCCGAGGAACGCCCACGCCGCCAGCGTCCAGCGCCGCGTGGCGACGATCCACCGCTCGTCGGTGCGGCCCGAGAGGAGCGCTCCCATCGCGAACGCGAACGGGATCGTCAGGCCGACGTAGCCGAGGTAGAGCATCGGCGGGTGGGCGACCATGTACGGGTTCTGCAGGCTCGGCGTCAGCCCGGCGCCGTCGAGCGGGGCGACCTGCGTCTCGAACGGGCTCGCCACGGCGACGAGCAGGAAGGCGAAGAACGTCGCGACGCCTGCGATCACCGGGACGACCCACGCGACGAGATCCGCGCGCCGGCGGTTCAGCAGCACGGCCGCGGCGCCGTAGCCGGTGAGGATCAGCAGCCAGAGGAGGAGCGAGCCCTCCTGGCCGCCCCAGAAGGCGGAGAGCGCGTAGGCCCACGGCAGCGAGCGGCTCGTGTGGTCGGCGACGTAGGCGAGCGAGAAGTCGTGCCGGAGGAGGCCGGCGGCGAGGACGATCGACGCCACGAGCGTCGAGCAGAAGGCGGCCACGAGCGCGTTGCGCGCGGAGTCTGCGAGCCGGCGCCGGCGGAGATGCGCGGCCGCCGCGCCCGCGACCAGCGCGTACAGCACGAGGGCGAGGCTCGTGACCAGGGCGGCGCGGCCGAGATCGGCCATCTACGAGAGCGAGTTCTTCTTCGCCGGCTGGTACTTCGAAGGGCACTTCGTGATCAGCGTGTCCCGCTTCGCCACGAAGACCCCGTTCCGGAGCTGGCCCCTGACGGTCACGTCGGCGTCCTGCTTGAGCATGTCCGGCACCGTGCCCTTGTAGAGCACCGGCACCGTCCTCGTGCCGCCGCCGATGTCGCGCACGCGAAGCGGAGGCCGGCCCCGTGTGCGTCCCCGGTCGGCGTGCCGACGACCTTGCCGGTCAGCGCCACGACGCCCGCGTGGCCGGCGAGCTGGCTCGGCTGCACCTGCGCCGTCGCGTCGCCCGCGATCGACGTGTAGAGCAGGAAGACCGCGAGCAGCATCGCGACCGAGAGCGCGATGACGAGCCGCGCCGGACTGCGCTTCCGGGCCACGGGGAGAGTCTAGCCCGGTGGGTCTGGCCCCGTGGGAGGCTGTTAGGCGTCCGCGCGGGCGGGGTTCCGCGCCGGGATGCGGTATCCGTGCTCGTGGCAGAGCGAGCCGGGCTCGTCCTCGGTCAGCGCGTCGCAGTAGCCCTTGCCGTAGGCGGCGCGCATGAACGCGGCGGCCACCTCGAGGTTCCAGTCGGTGATCGTCGCCGCCTCCCGCCAGAGGTCGGTGAGGCGGAGGTCGATGTCGAGCTCGAGGAGGTCGATTCTGGACGGGCTCCGTGCCATGGGATCAGGGTAGGAAAAGGGTCGGACGGACTGGAGTAGCCTGCAGCGGTGAGCGAGATCAGGATCGGCCCGGCGCGGGTTCCGTCCCAGGAGTCCCCCGAAGAGGCCGTCCGGCTCCTCGTCGAGGGCGGCTGGAGCGCCTGCGAGATCGACTTCGAGGGCAAGTTCTGGATGGACTACCCGTTCGCGGAGCGCTTCGGCGAGCTGGCCCGCGAGGCGGGGATCGTCCTCTCCGTGCACGCGCCGCTCGCCGGGTTCGTCGGCCACGCAGAGCGCGGCAAGAAGCTGAACATGGCGTTCGGGATGCTCGACCATTCGGCCGGGATCGCGAGGTCGGCCGGCGCGGAGCTCGTCGTCTTCCATCCGGGCTTTCTGCTCGGGCGCACGCGCGAGGAGGCGATCGACGCGGTCGTGGAGCAGCTCGGCGAGCTGCGCGAGCGGCTCGAGAAGAAAGACCGGGCCGTCCCGTTCGGGATCGAGGTGATGGGTCGCGTCCGCGAGCTCGGCAGCCTCGACGACGTGGTCGAGATCGCGCGCCGCACGGGCTGGGTGCGGCCGGTCGTGGACTTCGCGCACATGCACGCGACCTCGGACGGGGCGTTCCTCGACGTGGAGCCGTTCGCCGAGGCGCTCGCGAAGGCGGACGGCGTGCTCGAGGACGGGGCGCCGTTCCACATCCATTTCAGCGACATCCAGTACGCGAACCGGAACGAGACCAAGCACCTGTCCTACGGCGAGGGGACGCTGCGGGCGGATCCGCTTCGCGAGGCGCTCGGTCGGTTCGACCGCGCTGCGACGGTGATCAGCGAGTCGCCCGACGTCGAGTCCAGCGTCGCGATCCGCGAGGCGCTGCTCGGCGAGCGCGGCTAGCCCGCGGTCGCCGTGGCGCGTTGCACCTCGGCTAGACGCTCCTCGAGCTCCTGCTGCAGATAGACGTAGTCCGTGCCGGACGCGATCGCGACCGCATCGCGCAGGAGCTTGTCCGCCTCGTCGTGGCGCCCCTGCGCCGCACGGACGAGCCCGAGTGTCCCGAGCGAGCCTGCGTGCGACCACGTGTCCTCGGGGCTGACGATCTCGGCCGCCGCCGCAGCCTGGCGCTCGGCCTCGTCGACGCGGCCACGCGCGAGCAGCACCTCGGCGAGCAGCCGGCGCACCTCGACGAGCCGGCCGGCCGCGGGGACGCCGGTCAACAGCCGGAGCCCGCGCCGCGCCGTCTCCTCCGCGCCGTCGAGGTCTCCCGCCTCGAGCTGCATCCGGCCGATCCGCGTCGCCATCCACGCCGCGTCGGCCGCCGAGCCGATCTGCTCGTAGAGGGCCCGCGCCTCGTCGAATGCGGCCTGGGCCTGCTGGAGGTTGCCGTGCCGTGTCTCGACCTGGCCGTGCGTCGCGAGCGCGCGGGCTCGGGCCTCCAGCGTCCCGCACCGCTCCGCGGCCGCCAGCGCCGCAGCCGCCAGCTCCCTGGCCGACGCGAGGTCGCCGCGCTCCGAGTGGACGGAGCCGAGGCAGGCAAGGGCATACGCCTCGAGGTCGTTGCGACCGAGCCTGCGGGCGATCTCCCCCATCTCCTCGAGCCGGCGGCCGGATTCCCCGAGTCGGCCGCGCCACCAGTCGATCGTCGAGAGCATCGACTGGGCCTCGTAGCGCGAGCGCTCGTCGTCCGGCTCGATCACCGACAGCGCCTCCTCTGCAAGCTCGGATGCGCGGGGGACGTCGTTGTCGCCGTAGAGCGCGACGAGGGCGAGGCCGATCAGTCCGCGTCCCTCCACCCGGCGGTTGCTCTCCTCCCGCGCGCTCCGCACGAGTTCCTGGAGCTCCCGCGCGGCGAGCGGGTCGGACACGAGCCAGGCGGCGCGCGCGGCGAGGTAGCGCCGCCAGAGCGTGGGCTCCAGCTCGGACGCCCGCAGCAGCAGGCGCCGCGCGCTCACGAACGACTCGCGGTTGAGCGCCCGGTTGCCGGCCAGCTCGAGGGCGGCGGCCGCCTCGTGCGCGAGCTCGGCCGGCGGCGCGCCCTCCAGCTCTCCGAGGAGACGGGCGGCCCGCTCGAGGTGGTATGCGCGGATCTCGGCCAGCTCGTCCGGCGCACGCTCCGCGACCCAGGCGGCGAAGTCGCGGTGGCCCCCGGCGCGGTCCGCCTTGGTCATGCCGCTGTACGCGACGTCGCGGATCAGCACGTGCTTGAAGCGGAACGCGCGGTCGCCCGAGATCGTCGAGCGCTCCTCCGGGACGACGAAGTCGCAATCGAGCAGCGTGTCGAGCAGACCGCCCACCTCACCGTCGGAGAGGCGGTCGAGCGCTCCGCGCCAGAAGACGCGGCCCACGAGCGCGGCCCGCTGGAGCACGCGCTTCTCGTCGGGCTCGAGACGGTCGATCCGTGCGGCGATCAACGCCTGCACCGTGCCCGGGATCCGCTCTCGCACCGCGTCCGCGCCCTCGGCGTCCGCGAGCATCCGGGCGATCTCCTCGAGGAAGAGGGGGTTGCCCTCGGCGCGGTCGAGCAGCATCGCGCGCTGCGCCGGCGGCACCGCACTGCGGGCCAGGAGCGCATCGGCGAGCTCCTCGCTCTCCTCCGGGGCGAGCGCGCCGAGGTCGATCGCACTGGCGCGCGGGTTCCCTCCTCCCCACGACGGGCGCAGGTCGAGCAGCTCGGGCCGGGCCACGCAGAGGATCAGCACGGGGGCGGCGACCAGCGAGTGCGCCAGGCGCTGGATCACGTCCAGGAGCGGCTCCTCGGCCCAGTGGACGTCCTCGAAGACGAGCACGAGCGGCGCCGCCTCGGCGAGCTGCTCGGCCCAGCGAAGAGCCGCCCATTGCAGCTCGCGTCCGCTGTGCGACTCTTCGGCGGCCCCCAGCACGCCGAGCGCCGCCGCCAGCAGGTCGGCCACGGCGTCGCTCTCGCAGGAGACACGGAGCTTCTCGAACGCGTCCGCTGCCGGGTCGTCGTCGCGGATGCCCGCGGACGCCTTGATCATCGAGGCGAGCGGCCAGTAGGTGACGCTCTCGCCGTAGGGGAGCGCGCGGCCCTCGAGCACGGTCGCGCGCTCGGTGCCGGCCGTGAACTCCTCCACGAGCCGCGACTTGCCGACTCCGGGCTCGCCGTAGACCGTGAGCAGCTGCGCACGGCGGTCGCGCACGGCGCGCGCGAAGGTGTTCTCGAGCAGCTCCAGCTCCGCCTCGCGGCCGACGAACGGCGCCGCGGGCAGGCGGCGGCGGGTGTCGAGCACCCCGAGCGCGCGCCAGGTCCAGAGGGCCCGCTCGCGCCCCTTCAGCTCGAGTGGGCCGGCGTCCTCCACCTCCACCGCGCCGGCGGCGAGCCTGCGTGCGCCCGGGCCGAGCAGAATCTCCCCCGGCTTGGCGGACTGCTGCAGCCGCGCGGCCACGTTGACGGCCTCGCCCGTCGCGAACGTCGAGTCCGCTTCTTCGACGACGACCTCGCCGGCCTCGACGCCGACCCGGGCCTCGAGCCCGAGCTCGTGCACCGCGGTCATCACGGCGAAGGCCGCGCGAACGGCCCGCAGCGCGTCGTCCTCGTGCGCGCGCGGGACGCCGAACGCTGCCATCACCGCATCCCCCGCGAACTTCTCGACGGTGCCGCCGTGCTGCTCGATGCACCGCGACGCACGGTCGAAGTACTGCGTCACGTGCCGCCGGACGACCTCCGGATCCGCGCTCGCGACGAGCTTCGTCGAGTCGACGAGATCCACGAACAGCACCGCAGCGAGCTTGCGCTCCACCCTGTCAAGTGTACGGAGCCGAGGGGAGTCCGAGCCAGAATGTTCGCGTGGCGAAAGCAAAAGCCGCCGCGGGCAGCCTGCTCTTCCTGGTGCTGGCACCGGGCGTCGTCGCCGGCCTGATCCCGTGGCTGCTCACCGGCTGGGACGCCGGCGGGCCGCTGCCGGACTGGGCTCCCGTGCGTTGGGCGGGCGCGATGCTGATCGTCGCGGGCGTCGCCGTGCTTCTGTCGGCATTCGGACGTTTCGTCGTCGAGGGCGTCGGCACGCCGGCCCCGGTGGCACCGACGGAGCGCCTGGTCGTGGGCGGGCTCTACCGGTACGTGCGCAACCCGATGTACCTGGCAGTGGGAGCGACGATCATCGGCCAGGCGCTGCTGCTAGGCCGGCCGGTTCTGTTGCTGGAGGCGGTGCTCTTCGCGGCGGCCGTGGTCGTGTTCGTCCGCCTGTACGAGGAGCCGACGTTGAGACGCCGCTACGGCCGGGAGTACGAGGCCTACCACCGCGCCGTGCCGGGCTGGTGGCCGCGGCGCACTCCCTGGGACGGGCGACGCGAGGGCGGCTAGAAGGCGCCGGCGTCGCCCGCGTAGAGCGTCGGCGGCGCCTGGCCGCTCGGCCACGTGCGGGAGCTCAACACGGTGCCGGTGGCCGGGTCGACGACGTCGAGCGCGAGCGGACGGTTCGATCCGACGTGGCGCTGGACGTAGGCGAGCGTGCCGCGCACGGACACGTAGGCGTCCTGCCCTTCGTAGAGCGACCAGCGGAGCGCGCCGTCGAGGCCGTAGGCGTGGACGCCCGTGTACGTGCTCTTCGTCCCGCTCCAGCTCCCGCCGTAGGCGAGCACGAGCCCGGGCGCCAGCGAGAACGACGAGGCGCCGGGGTCGATCGTCCGCGTCGTCCAGTCGCGCGTGTCGACGAGGCGCACGCCGAAGGCCTGCGCGGAGGTCCGGCTGCCCGGCCCGGTGCTCCAGTTCGAGCCCGTGACCGCGATCAGACCGTCGCCGGCCCAGCGCGCGTATCGCTGCGGGCCCTCCATCGACTTCTGGACGCGCTGCGTCCGGCGCTCCACGAGGTCGTGCTCGGCGACGGCGAGCGTGCGCAGGTCGACGGCGACCGCCCTGCCGGTCCCCGTGACGGCGACGGCGAGCGTCCCGGCCGGGTCGACGGCGAAGCCGGGGACGACGGACCGGACGCGCGGGTCGCCCTTCGCCGGAACGAGTGTCCGGTAGCCGACCGAGACTCCCGGCAACGGCACCGTGCGCACCGACCCGTCGGCGCGTGCGAGCGCGAGGCGTGCGCGGCCGATGCCGCGCTCGGGCCCGACCAGCGCCGCGAGCCCGTTCACGGTCGGCTCGACGTCGAAGGGCGCGCCCCTCACCGAGCTCGTGTGCACGACGGCGAGCTTCTGCGCGTCGACGAGGGCGAACGAGAGGCCCTCGACGCCGCGGGTCACGGCCAGCAGTCGGTTCGGGCCGACCCACGTGACGGCGTCGGCCCCGCCGCCGACGAGGAAGCGGCGCAGCTGCACGTCGCCGACGACCTTCATCTTCACGGCGTCGACGATGCGGAGCTGGGGCGAGTCGTAGCGGGTGAGCGCGAGCCGCGTCCGCGCCGCGTCCCACGCCCAGGGGCCGGTGAAGAAGCCGGCCGGCACGGACGGGCCGGCGACGCGCCGGAGCGTCAGCGGGTCGTAGCGCGCGACGGTCTTCGTCTTCCAGTCGCGGCCGAGAACCGGCTCGACGCCTCCGGCGCTCCCGGCCTGCGCGGCCGGGAGCGCCAGGGCAAGTACCGCGACAAGCGCAGCGACGGGCCTCATGCCTCGGGTTGGAACCTCGCCGGCCGCGGCATCCTCCCGCCGAGCCTGCGCACGACGAGCGCAGCCGCCGCGAGCACGGCGAGCGCCAGGGCGACCGCTCCCGCGAGGAGCAGCCACGGGAACGCCTTGTCCGCGCCGCCGAGGCTCGAGCCGTCGGCGATCTTCGTCACCATCGAGGTCGGCAGCGTGACGACCTCGCCGCCGCGGAGCAGCAGCCCGTCCCTGGCGGAGAACGCGAGCGTCAGCGATCCGTCGGTCCACGGCGACCTGGCGCCGAAGAAGTGGATCTCCTGCCAGTCGCCGGCGCTGGGGATCCGCCGGCCGACGCTCTGCTGGGAGAGCAGCTGCAGGTACGACGCCGGATCCTTCACCTCGCGGCTGCCGACGGTCACCTTCGTCGGCGCGGGCACGCTGTACGGCTCGAGCCCGCGGACGGTGCGCTGAAGGAGCGCGGTCGCGGCGGCGCCCGGCTTCACCCAGGAGTCCATGCCGCCGCCGAAGATCCCCGTCCGAAACACGAGGTTCGCCGACGGGACGTACGTCCACTCGGACCGGGCCGCGCTGCCGGCGTCGGGAGGAGCGTCGATGGTGACGGTCATCCGGTAGAAGGCGGCAGGCGGCGGCGCGGGGGGCGAGGTCCCGTCCTGGGAGAGGAGCGTCGTGAGCGTGCGGCCGTCGTGGGTCGTCGAGCAGCCGCCCGCACCGCAGAGCTTGGCCATGCTCGGCTCCTTCGCGAGCGCCGGTGCGGCCACGGCGAGCGCGGCGAGCGCCAGGAGCGGGAGCAGCAGCTTCTTCATGGTGCCTCCTCGTCGGGTCACGGCTCTTACCCCGGTCGCCGCGGCTGGGTTCCCGTAGCATCGAGGGAGATGCTCGACCCGAAGGTCTTCAAAGCGTACGACGTCCGGGGCGTCTACGGAAGCGAGCTGGACGAGGAGGGCGCCTACGCGATCGGCCGCGCCTACGTCGAGCACTTCGAGCCGAGGCGGATCGCCGTCGGCCGCGACATGCGCCTCTCCGCGCCGGCCATGCAGAAGGCGACCATCGAGGGCGCGGCCGACGCGGGCGCGGACGTCCTCGACGTGGGGATGGTCGGCACCGAGATGGTCTACTACGCGGTCGGCAAGCTCGGGCTCGAGGGCGGGATCATGGTCACCGCCTCGCACAACCCGGCTGCGTACACCGGGATGAAGATCGTCCGCCGCGGCGCGCTGCCCGTGGGCGGCGACTCGGGTCTGCTGGACGTGCGCGACCGGGCGCTGGTCGGCTTCGGCCCGGTCGAGAGGCGGGGCGAGGTGCGCGAGGAGGACATCTGGCCCGGCTTCGTCGAGCACGTGCTCTCGCTCGTGGACGTCTCCGCGATCCGGCCGCTCAAGGTCGTGATCGACGCGGCGAACGGGATGGGCGGCGTGATGCTCGAGCCGGTGCTCGAGCGCCTGCCGGTCGACGCGGTGCGGTTCAACTTCGAGCCGGACGGCACGTTCCCGAACCACGAGCCGAACCCGCTGCTGCCGGAGAACCGTGAGTTCATCGTCCACGCGACGCTCGAGCAGGGCGCCGACCTCGGCGTCGCGTACGACGGCGACGCGGACCGCTGCTTCTTCGTCGACGACCAGGGCGAGTTCATCCCGGGCGACTTCGTGACGGCGCTCTTCGCCGAGGCGATGCTCGAGCGCGAGCCGGGCGCGAAGGTGATCTACGACGTTCGCGCCTCGTGGGCGGTGCCCGAGACGATCGAGCGCGCGGGCGGCGTGCCGCTCGTCAACCGCGTCGGCCACGCCTTCATCAAGCACCGGATGCGCAAAGAGGACGCGCTTTTCGGCGGCGAGGTCTCCGCGCACTACTACTTCCGCGACTTCTTCCAGGCCGACTCGGGCGTCGTCCCGTTTCTCCTCTTTCTGGAGGTCGTCTCGAAGAAGGGCCAGAAGGTGTCGGAGATCCTGCGCCCGTTCCGCGAGCAGTACTTCCTCACCGGGGAGATCAACACCCCGGTGCCCGACGTGGCGCTGAAGCTGCAGGAGCTCAAGGAGCACTTCGCGCCGCAGGGGCTGATCACGCACCTGGACGGCATCTCGGTCGAAGCGGACGACTGGCACTTCAACGTCCGGCCGTCGAACACGGAGCCGCTGCTGCGGCTCAACCTCGAGGCGCGCACGCAGCGGGAGATGCTGACGAAGCGCGACGAGGTGCTCGGCGTGATCAACGGCTAGGCGCGCCGCTCGTCGACCCAGGACGGCCGCTCGGCGACGCCGGACTGGCGCGTCCCCTCGAGACGCCTACGGTCCGGTTCGTGGCACGACTTCTGATCGGACTGGCGTATCTCGCCGGCACGGGCGTCTGGCTCCTCGCCTCCTTCCTCACGGACGCGCTCCGCTGTGACGACAGCTGCCGGGCGCCGCAGTACGCGACCGATTGGGGCGACCTCGTCGACGCGTGGCAGTGGCGTGCGGTGCTCGTGTGCGGCGTCGTCGGAGGCATCGCGGCGCTGATCGTCGTCGCGCTCTCGATCGCGCACCGGGTCCGGCCGGCGGTCGCTGCCGTGGCCATGCAGGCAGGCGCAATGGGGTACGCGCTCGCGCTCACGCGCTCCTCCGAGCGCCTCTCGGCCGGACCCGTGCTGTGGCTGGTCGTCTCGCTGATCGCGGGCGCGGGCCTCGCGCTCGCGCTGCTCTCGCGGCGGCGCGGCGCTACGATCGCCGCGTGAGGGCCCGCGACCTCGGCATCGTCCTCGGCGAGCTGGAGCCAGGCCCGCTGAACGCGATCACGGACGTCCCAGGCGTGCGCGTCGGGCAGACGACGCTCGTGGAGGGCGACTCGGTGCGGACGGGGGTCACGGTCGTGCTCCCGACCGCGGACGGCGCCCCGTGCTTCGCCGGCTCGCACCGGCTGAACGGGAACGGCGAGCTGACCGGGCTCGAGTGGGTGCGCGAGTCGGGGCTCCTGACGACGCCGGTCGGGATCACCAACACGTTCTCGGTCGGCGTCGTGCGCGACGCGATCGTGGCGTCGCAGCACGAGGCCGGCCGCGGCCGCTGGCACCTCCCCGTCGTGGGCGAGACGTACGACGGCGTGTTGAACGACATCGAGGGAATGCACGTGCGGCCGGAGCACGTCTGGGCCGCGATCGACGCCGCCTCGGACGGGCCGGTCGCCGAGGGCGCGGTCGGCGGCGGCACGGGGATGATCTGCCACGGATTCAAGGGCGGCATCGGGACGGCGTCGCGCGTGACCGAGGTCGGCACCGTCGGCGTGCTCGTGCAGGCGAACCACGGGCGGCGGTCACGCCTCGTGATCGGCGGCGTGCCGGTCGGTCAGGAGCTCGGGCCGGACCGGATTCCCCTCCCGCATTGGCCCGACGGGCCCGAGGGCTCGATCATCGTCGTCGTCGCGACCGACGCACTGCTCCTCGCGCACCAGTGCGACCGACTGGCAGTCCGTGCGGGCCTCGGCGTCGGGCGCACCGGCGGCGCCGGGGAGAACTCGAGCGGCGATCTGGTGCTCGCGTTCGCGGTCGGCAACGAGGTCGACGACCGCGCGACCGAGCCGCAGCCGCTGCGGATGCTCCCGAACGACCGGGTCGACCCGCTCTTCTACGCCGTGATCGAGGCGACGGAGGAGGCGATCGTGAACGCGCTCGTCTCGGCCGAGACGACGACGGGCCGAAACGGGGCCACCGCGCACGCGCTCGACCACGCCGCCCTCCGCGAGGTCATCTCACGCCAGGAGCGCCGCCGCGGCGCAGACGTCTAGTCCGCCGCGCCAGGAGCGGCCCGCCGGATTCGCAGTCATCTAGCATCGCCCGCGTGACCTACGAGCTCGGACGCGTCACCGACCGCAAGCCGCCGTTTCGCTACTCGGCGCTGACGCGGGTCTGGTTCTCCGACACGGACGCGCAGGGAGTCGTCTACTACGGGCGCTACCTCCCCTACTTCGATCACGCCCGCACCGAGTACCACCGGCATCTGGGCCGCGCCGACGTCGGCGACGCCGAGTTCGTGATGCGCGCCTCGAACGCCGAGTACCACGCCCCGGCGCGATTCGACGACCTCCTGGAGGTATTCGTCCGCGTGGAGCGGATCGGGACGTCGAGCGTCACGTACGACCACGCCGCGTACCGGCTCGACGACGACGTGCTGATGGTGACCGCGACGCAGGTGCTTGTGCTGATCTCCCGGGAGGAACGGCATCCCCTGCCCGTCCCGGCCGCGCTGCGCGAGCGGGTCGACGCATTCGAGCGGGGAGCCGCGTGAGCGACGCGACCGGCGCGGTCGAGGCGATCGACCGGATCCTGAACCGCGGCGGCGACGCCGACCAGGTGCTCGTCGAGGTGGTGGGCGTGCTGCACGAGCGCCTCTACCCGTGGGTCGGGATCGTCTTCCACGAGGAGGGCGACTGGTTGCTGGGGCCTTCCGCGGGCGGCGAGCGGCCCGCCGACGTCCACGAGGCGCCCGTCCGCTGGCAGGGCACCGAGGTCGCGAAGCTCGCCGTGGGCGGCGCCGCGCCCGATCCGGAGCTGCTGGAGCTCGTGGCGACCCGGATCTCCGCCCACTGCCTCGTCGGCTGGGACACCCGCGGCGTCCCCTGGGAGGACGTCGGGGACGAACGCGCGTAAGAACTCAAGGGCTTCCGCAGCGCCCCTCCACCGCAGTGAAAGCCCTCGAGGGTCAGGTGCTGCGTCCCGTCCCGCCCGCGGACGGGACGCGCGCCTGTGGAGACCCTCTCCCCCTGTCCTCTCGTTGTAGTCGGAACGCCGGAAACGGCAATCCCTCGAACGAGGTACCCCCCTCGAACGAGGGACGATCCCCCGGCCGAGTGATCGCTCGTCGGCCGCTCAGCTCGGCGTGACGCGGTAGGCGTCGAACACGGCCTCGATGTTCCGCAGCGCGTTCAGGAGCGTTCGCAGGGACTTCACGTCGCCGATCTCGGCCGTGTACCAGTTCTTCGCCAGCTGATCCTCGACGACGCCGCCGTACGAGACGATGTTGGCGCCGTGCTCGGCAAACGTGCGGGCCACGTCCTCCAGCAGGCGAGGCCGGTCCCACGAGTCGACCGCGATCTGGACCCGGAAACTCTTCGAGCGCGACGACGTGTCCCACTCGACCGGCGTGAACCGCTCCGGATTCCGCTTCAGCGCCTTCACGTTCGGACAGTCGCCGCGGTGGATCGTGATTCCCTTGCCGAGCGAGATGTAGCCGACGATCGCGTCGCCGGGAACCGGCGTGCAGCACTTCGCAAGGCGGACGAGCACGTCCTCGACGCCCTCGACGACGATCCCGGCGCTGCCGCCGGAGACGGTGTCGCGGGCCTTGTGGACCTTGACGACCGGCTCCTCCGCAACAGCCTGTTCGGTCTTCAGGCGCTGGAGGACCTTGTTGACGATCTGCCCCGACTGCAGCTTCCCGCCGCCCAGCGCGATGTAGAAGTCCTCGGCCTTCTTGAAGCCGGTCTCGCGGATCACCTGGGCCAGCACCGCGGAGCCCTGGAGCTTCCGGTACGGGCAGGTTCTGCTGCTTCAGCGCCTGCTCGAGCGAGTCGCGGCCCTTCTGCTCCAGGTCCTCGCGGGTCTCGCGCGAGAACCACTGGCGGATCTTGTTCCGCGCGCGCGACGACTGGGCCAGGTTCATCCAGTCGCGCGACGGGCCCCGGCCGGACTTGGCGGTCAGGATCTCCACGAAGTCGCCGTTCCGCAGCTTGTAGTGGAGCGGGACGATGCGTCCGTTCACCTTCGCGCCGACGGTGCGATGGCCCACGTCGGTGTGCACGGCGTACGCGAAGTCGATCGGCGTCGCACCTTGCGGCAGCGTCTTCACCTGGCCCTTCGGCGTGAAGACGTGCACCTCGTCGTCGAAGAGGTCGGTGCGGAACGTCTTCATGAACTCCCGCGGATCGGCCTCGTCGGCCTGCCAGTCCATCAGCTGCTTCACCCACGCCGACCACTCCTCGGACTGCGGGCTCTTTCCGCTGCGCTTGTAGATCCAGTGCGCGGCGACGCCGTACTCGGCCGTCTCGTGCATGTCGCGCGTCCGCACCTGGATCTCGAGCGGCCGCCCCTGCGGGCCGATCACGGTCGTGTGCAGCGCCCGGTAGTGGTTCAGCCTGGGCATCGCGATGAAGTCCTTGAACCGACCCGGCATCGGCTTCCAGAGCGAGTGGATGAGACCGAGCGCGCCGTAGCAGTCGCGCGTCCCCTCGTCGGCGGCGCGCTCGACGATCACGCGCATCGCCGTCAGGTCGTAGATCTCGTTGAACTCGCGGCCCTTGCGGGCCATCTTGTCGTAGATCGAGTAGAAGTGCTTCGCGCGGCCGGAGATCTGGGCCGGGATGTCGACCTTGTCGAGCTCCTTCTGGAGCACCATCGCCGCCTCGCGCACGTGCTCCTCACGGTCGGCGCGGCGTTCGGCGACCATCGCCTTGATCTCCTCGTACTTGCGCGGGTGGAGCGTCTGGAACGCGAGGTCCTCGAGCTCCCACTTGATGGCGTGGATCCCGAGCCGGTGCGCCAGCGGCGCGTAGACCTCGAGCACCTCCTTCGCCTTCTGCACCTGCTTCTGCTTGCCGAGGTACTCGATCGTGCGCATGTTGTGAAGGCGGTCCGCGAGCTTGATCAGGATCACGCGGACGTCCTCCGCCATCGCGACGATCATCTTCCGGTAGTTCTCCGCCTCCGCGTGCTCGCGGGACTGGAATTGGATCCGGGTCAGCTTCGTGACGCCCTCGACGAGCTTCGCGATCTCCTCGCCGAACTCGGCGCGGATGTCGTCGGCCTCGACCTCGGTGTCCTCGACGACGTCGTGGAGCAGCGCCGCGGCGAGGGTGGCCTCGTCCAGCTGCAGCTCCGCCAGGATCTTCGCCGCCCCCCAGGGATGGATGACGAAGTCCTCGCCGCTCCGGCGCTGCTGGCCCGCATGCGCCTTGGCCGCGTAGAGGAACGCGCGGGTCAGGAGCTCCCGGTCGACGTCCTCCTTGTAGCGCTCGACGTCGGCGATCAGCTCGTCGATCAGGTGCTGATGCTGGCTTGAGGTCTCGAGCGTGGCCATTACAAAGCAGTGTACTCCGGGGTTCCGAGCACCAATTCCCCCGCTTGGGGCGTAACGGCGCCGGCAGGAAGTGCCGTTACGAGAGGGAACGTATGTGGTCCGTGTTTCGTAGACGCCGCAACGCCCGCAAGGCCGAGAAGCTGGCCCGCATCCTGTGTGAGCTGGACGCCCAGGCGAAGTCCGCCCGGCCGGAGCGCCGCCGCTCGACGACGCTCTCCATGAGCCGGATCTAGGTTCTAGGCCGCCGCCGCCAGCGGCGGAGCGTCCGTGAGCCCAGCCCCCGACAGTAGGGCCCGGAAGGTCGGAGACTCCAGCAGGCTGCGCCGCAGCGGCTCCGGCCGGTCCAGCCCGAGCTCGGCGAAGACCTGCCTCGCCTCGGGGCTCCACGCGTCTGCCCCGGCCCTGAACTCGACGGCGAAGCGCGCGCGGAGCTCGCGGTAGCGATCGGGTGCGTCGAAGATCCGCCGCACGACGAGCTGCGGCGCAACGGTGCCGTTCCAGCGGTTCTCCTGCAGGCGAAACGCCACGTCGTACGAGCCGATGCGCCGGAAGCGATCGAGCTGGGAGCCCAGGCCGAAGGCGATCGCGCTGCCGGCGTCGCGGCCGCCGTCGCGGACGCGGAAGCGCAGATGCCTGCCCTCGCCGACCGTGCTCAGATCCGAGAGCTCGCAGCCGCCGAGCAGCAGCAGCACGCCGGGATTGCCGAGCCCGAAGGGCGCAAGCCGGCCCAGCTCGGCGCAGAGGTCGAGCGTCAGCGACGCGCCGGGCACGATCGCGTCAACGGTGGTCTGCGGACGGAGATCCTCGTCGTCGAGCACGGCGTCGGCATGTGCGCCGAACGCTGCGGCGAACTCCTCGACACAGCCGGGCTCGATCGACAGCCCTGCGGCGGCGCGGTGGCCGCCGAAGCGGGCGAGGTGAGACGAGCACGCGCCGAGCGCGCCGTGGAGGTCGAACGAGGAGACCGAGCGGCCCGATCCCTTCCAGAGCGGCTCCGCGCCCGCGATCAGGACGACCGGCCGGTTGTAGCGCTCGACGAGCCGCGACGCGACGATGCCGATCACGCCCTCGTGCCACCCTTCGTCGGCCACGACGTACCCGCGGCGGCGCTGCTGCTCGGGCGGCCAGGACTCGATCTGGGCGATCGCCTCGCGCAGGATCCGCTCCTCGACGGCCTGCCGCTCGCGGTTGAGCGTCTCGAGCTCGTGGGCGAGCCGCCCGGCCTCGTCCTCGCTGTCGGTCAAGAGCAGGTCGAGCGCCGTCTCGGGCCGGCACAGGCGGCCGGCGGCGTTGATGCGCGGCGCGAGCCGGAAGCCGACGGAGCCCTCGTCGACGATCGCGGGGTCGACGGACGCCGAGCGCATCAGCGCCCGCAGCCCGGGCTTCTGCGTGCGGGCGAGGGCGCGCAGCCCGCTCAGGGCGAGCGCGCGGTTCTCGTCGAGCAGCGGCACGACGTCGGCGATCGTCGCCAGCGCGACGAGATCGAGATGCCGGTCGAGTGTCTCCGAGCCGAGCGCCTCGCCGAGCTTCCAGACGACCCCCGTGCCGCACAGGCCCGGGAACGGATAGTCGCCCACCAGCGTCGCCACGACGGGGCAGTCGGGCAGCTCGTCGCCGGGCCGGTGGTGGTCGGTGACGACGACCTCGAGCCCGAGCCGCTTCGCGGCGGCGACCTCGTCGACCCCGGTGATGCCGCAGTCGACCGTGAGCACGAACTGGCAGCCCTCGTCGGCCAGCCGGGCCAGGGTGATCTCGTTCAGCCCGTAGCCCTCCTCGAAGCGGCTCGGCAGGTGCCACGAGACGTTTGCTCCCAGCTCCTGCAGGATCAGCACGGCGAGGGCCGTGGCGCAGATGCCGTCGACGTCGTAGTCGCCGTGCACGCAGATCTTCTTGCCGGCCGCCACGGCCGCGCGAATCGCCTCGACGGCCTCGCGCATGTGTCCGAGCCGGAGCGGGTCGTGACCGGGCAGGGCGCCCTCGAGGAACGCCTTCGCCTGCTCCGGATCGCAGAGCCCCCGGCGGGCGAGCACGGACGCCGTCGTCTCGCTCACGCCCACTGCCGCGGCCAGCCGGCGAACGACGTCGGGGTCGCAATCACGGATCGTCCAGCGTCCATCCAGCATGGGCAGTCCACGGTAGGGAGGGCGCCGGACGGACCCACGCCGATGCGGGAAGGGGCGGGTAGGCTCGCAGGGTGTCCGAGAAGGCCGAGGCATTCCGGCGGCTCCACCACGGCACGCTGCTCGTCATCCCCAACGCCTGGGACGTGGCGAGCGCCGTCGCCCTGGCGGCTCTGCCGGCGTGCCGGGCGCTGGCGACGTCGAGCGCCGCGGTCGCGCGCTCGCTCGGATACGAGGACGGCGAGCAGGCGCCGCGCGCGGAGATGATCGAGGCGGTGAGGCGCATCGCGGCGGCCGTGGAGCAGCCGGTGACGGCGGATCTCGAGGCCGGCTACGGCGATCCTCCCGGCACGGCGGCGCTCGCGCTCGAGGCGGGCGCGGTGGGGATGAACCTCGAGGACTCCGTGGGCGGGCGGCTGAAGCCGGTGGAGGAGCAGGTCGAGACGATCCGCGCGGTGCGGGCCGCCGCGCCCGAGCTCGTGCTCAACGCACGCGTCGACGTGTTCGTCCTCGGGGCCGGCGGCGTCCCGGAGGCCGTCGCCCGCGGCAACGCCTATCTCGAGGCGGGCGCCGACTGCGTCTACCCGATCGCCGCGGCCGCGCGCGACGACATCGAGGCCCTCGTCCGCGGCATCCGCGGGCCCGTGAACGTGCTGCTGACGCGACGTGCGCCGCCTGTCGCCGAGCTGGCGGCGCTGGGCGTCGCTCGGGCCACGTTCGGCTCCGGGCTCGCGACGGCGGCGCTCGCGGAGGCGACCCGCGTTGCAGCGCTGGCCCTCGCGTTCGAGGCATGACTTTCCGATAAACGGGAAAGTCCTGGAAACCACCCGGTTCCCGTGCTTCAATCCGCCCCGTAGTGAAGAGAGCCGCAGCCGCAGCCGTCCTCGTGATCGCCCTGGCGTGCGTCACCACGCCCTCGGCGCAGCGCACGGCCGTGATCGAGCCTGGCGTCGTGGTCGGCGGAGTGCCGGTCGGCGGTCTCGCCTCGGAGCCGGCACGCGCCCGGATCGAGCAGTCGTTCGACCGGCCGATCGTGCTGCTCCACGGCACGGAGCGGATCCCTGTCCGTCCCACGCGGCTCGGCGCAGGAGCGGGGATCGACGCGGCAATCATCCGCGCCCTGCGGGCTCCCCCGCGGAGGCGGGTGCCCCTCGCAGTCACGTACGACACGCGCCATATCTCGAGCTTCGTCGCGTGGCTCTCGCGCCGCTACTCGCGCCCCGCAGTCGACGCCCGCTTCGTGGCGATGGGCCGCAAGGGCCCAGTGATCACCGACGCCAGTCCCGGCGTGGCGGTCGAGGACGCTGCGATGAGGAAGCTCCTCTCGCGCGCGCTCGAGGTCGGCATCCGCGCGCCGTTGCCCGTCCTCGTCCGGCGGGTCGAGCCGGCGGTGACGCGGGAGGCCTTCGGGCCGGTGATCTCGATCGTCCGCGGCGCGAACACGCTGACGCTCTGGGACGGCACGCGCCGCGTACGGCAGTTCCGGGTGGCCACCGGGCGCAGCGAGTACCCGACGCCGTCCGGCACGTTCGCGATCGTGGACATGCAGCAGAATCCGTGGTGGCTGCCTCCGCAGTCGGACTGGGCGCGCGGCCTGAAGCCGGTCCCGCCTGGCCCCGGCAACCCGCTCGGCACGCGCTGGATGGGACTCTCCGCCCCCGGCGTCGGCATCCACGGGACCCCGGACGCCGCGTCGATCGGCTACTCCGCCTCGCACGGCTGCATCCGGATGCAGATCCCGGACGCGGAGTGGCTCTTCACGCACGTGCGGGTCGGCACGCCGGTCGCGATCGCGTAGGCCCGGAAAGGGCCTTGCAGGCGCTTGCGCCGGAAAGGACGGCTGCTCGGGACCAGCCGCGCCCTGGTCCCATCCCTAGCCCCCACCCACCCGGGGAACCAAAGGACGCTAGCGCGCGAAAACGCACCGCTTCGCAACAGTTGTGCGAATTCTCTGCGCGCCGTCTCTACGCGCCCTCGCGCGGCAGCTCGATCCCGAGCACCGTCAGCACGACGATCAGCGCGACGAGGCCGAGGATCAGCCCGATCACGAGCCCGGGGCGCCGCGCGTCGCGGATCGACTCGACCGCGGCGCGGGCGAGGAGAACGAACACCGCCGCCGCGAGTCCGAGCCCGAAGACCATCGCCGGCGCGAGCACGACGGCTCGCTCGAGCGGCAGCTCGAAGAGCCAGGCGACGAGGAGCGAGATCCCGGCGGCGAGAGACAGGGAGATCACTGCGAGACGGGCGCTCACGCCCACGAAGGCTATCCTGAGACGGGTGGAGGCGAACTACAGCTCCGGCAACGACTTCATCGTCGAGTTCCTCGGCTATCGCTTCAGCTTCAACGCCCGCGACTTCGAGCAGCGGGTCACCGCGGCCGCGGTCAAGCTCGGGCTGCTGGAGGCGAACGAGCTGGACGACGAGGAGACCGCCGACCTCGTCGAGCTGGCCGCACAGGGGCAGATCGAGGCGCCGGCCAGCGGGCTCGGGCAGTACCTCGTCCGGCACTGGGAGCGGATCTCGCTCGTCGACGGTGAGTCGCTCGTCTACTGGCTGCGCAAGCTGATCTTCCGCGGCGCCTGGCTCGACCACCGCGTCAAGCAGGGTCTCCTGGAGGTCGTCTGGGACGACTCCGCCTCCGAATTCGCGTACCGCGACCCGCACGGAGGCCCGACCCTCCTCGAGCTCGCCCCCGTCCCGTCGTGGCACGAGCTGCAGTTCCGGCGCTAGCCGCGGCCGCCCTCGCGGCCTTCATCGCGGCCCTGCTGTGGGCCGACCGCGGCGCCGCCTACCCGCAGCAACTCGGGCTCGGCGTGCTCGCCTGGCTCGTCCTGGCCGCGGCGCTCGTGCCCCTCCCGGCCGAGCGGCGCGCGCAGGCGCTCGGCGTCGTCTGCTTCGCGACGATCGGCGAGGTGACCGGCTCGCTGATCTGGGGCGTCTACTCCTACCGGCTGCACAACCTGCCGCTCTTCATCCCGCCGGCGCACGGGCTCGTCTTCCTCGCCGGCCTGGCCCTCTCGATCGCCCTGGCGCGGCACGCGCGGGCGCTCGTGCTCGTCGCAGCGCTGGCCGCCACTACGTGGGCGGTGCTCGGGCTGACCGTGCTCCCGCACCGCGACGTCGCCGGCGCGGTCGGCGTGCCGCTGCTGCTCGTCTTCCTCTGGCGGTCACGCTTCCGTGCGGTGTACGCCGGCGTCTTCCTCGTGGTGGGGACGCTGGAGCTCTACGGGACGGCGATCGGCACCTGGCGCTGGGCGGCCGAGCTCCCCGGCCTCGGGATCCCGGACGGAAACCCGCCCTCGGGCGTGGCCGCCGGCTACGTCTGGTTCGACGTGATGGCGCTGCTCACCGCGCCGCTCGCGCTCGAGCTCGTACGCAGGCTCCGACGGCCCGCCGGCGCCGTCCCGGCAGAGGCTTAGGCCGGCGCTCCGACGCGCCGGAGGAGCGCCTCGACGACCTTCGGGTCGAACTGCGAGCCGGCATTCCGGCGCAATTCGTCGTACGCCTCCGCCGGAGTGAGCGCCTCGCGGTAGCTGCGCTCGCTCGTCATCGCCTCGTAGGCGCCGCAGACGGCCACGATCCGGGAGACGAGCGGGATGTCCCGTCCGCGGAGGCGATCGGGATAGCCGGTGCCGTCCCAGCGCTCGTGACACGAGCGCACGAGCGAGCCGACCTCGCCGAGCCGGCCGCCCAGCCTCGCGAGCATGCGCTCGGCCTCGACCGTGTGGGTGTGCACGACCGCCCATTCCTCGGCGGTCAGCGGCCCCGGCTTCTCGATGATCTCGCGCGGGAGGCGCGTCTTGCCCACGCCCTGGAGGAGCGCCGTCAGCTCGACCGCCCGGCGGTCGCGGCCGCTGAGGCCGAGTGCGTCGGCCACCGCCAGCGAGAGCCACACCGCCTCTCCCGGCCTTGCACCGTGGACGAGGGACGTCGCCGTCGGGGGAAGCCGCCAGCCGATGACGGCGAAGATCGAGAGCAGCGGGACGAGCCAGAGCACGGCCCACGGCTGGGACGATCGCCTGCCAGGCGATGAGCAGCCCGATCGGCGAGAGCGCCGCGTCGAAGCCGTAGAGCGCCGGCAGCCACCAGAGCTGCTCGACCGGCGAGAGGCCGTACCCGAGCCAGCCGCGGAGCGAGCGGACGGCGAGGTCGATGCCGAACTGCGCAGCGAGCGCGACGACGAAGACCGCCCACTTCGAGGCGTCCGCACTGGGCTCGCCCGCCGCGAGCAGGACGAGCGCCGGGCCGAGCGCGTGCCACGCGCCCGTGAAGATCGTGGCGAGCCGTTCCGGCGGGACGGTGCCGCGCCGAACGTCCGGCAAGGCGCCGATCACGAGGCCGAGCGCGACGCAGAGCGGCACCTTCGCGACGGGGAGGAGAAAGAGCATCGGCACAAGCGCCAGCTGCGTCGGCAGCGCGAGCGCCCCGCCCACCTCCACCTGGATCCGTGACGCGGCGGCGTAGGCGAGGATCAGGAAGGCGACGAGCCAGATCGACGGCGCCCGCTCCGACACCGCGCCCTGCGCGAGCGGGAAGGCAACGACGGCGAAGCCCAGGCCGAGCGCCAGCGTCGCGGCGCGCTCGCGCATGCGCATCCGCCGGCTCGCACGCGCGCGGGCCGCCTCGATCTCGCTGGGAACGCCCTGGAGCGCAGGGATCTGCGCGGAAGAGGTCATGCCACCTTCATCGGCACGGCCCGGAGCTCGCTTGAACCGAGGCGCGCCACGAGCGGCGACGACTCGACCTCGATCCGCCGGAGCAGATCTCGTCTAGAACAGCCGGGTGTCGCCGGCTGCGGCGGCGCCCAGGTGCGCCAGGCCGAGCTCCGTGATCGTGCGGCCACGAGGCGTGCGCTGGATGTAGCCGAGCTGCAGCAGGTACGGCTCGAAGACGTCCTCGACCGTCTCCGGCTCCTCGCCGAGCGCGACGGCGAGCGTCGAGAGGCCGACCGGGCCGCCGCCGAACTTGTGCGCGATCGCGGCGAGCAGGTCGCGGTCGATCCGCTCCAGCCCGACCGCGTCGACCTCGAGGAGCTGCAGGGCCTCGGCGGCGATCGCCTCGGTGATCCGGCCCTCGTGGCGCACCTCGGCGACGTCGCGGACGCGGCGGAGGATCCGGTTCGAGATCCGAGGCGTGCCGCGGGAGCGGCGGGCGACCTCCTCGGCGGCATCCGTCTCGATCTCGACGCCGAGGATCGCGGCGGAGCGGCGCACGATCGACGCGAGCTCGTCCTGCTCGTAGTAGCCGAGCCTGAACGTCATCCCGAAGCGGTCGCGCAGCGGCGTCGTGAGCAGCCCCGTGCGGGTCGTCGCGCCCACGAGCGTGAAGGGCGGCAGGTCGAGCGTCAGCGTGCGCGCCGCGGCGCCCTGGCCCATGACGATGTCGATCCGGAAGTCCTCGAGCGCCGGGTAGAGGATCTCCTCCGCGGTGCGGCTGAGCCGATGGATCTCGTCGACGAAGAGCACGTCGCGCTCCTCGAGCGACGTGAGGATGGCGGCGATGTCCTTCTTCTCGAGCGCCGGCCCGGCGGTCGTGCGGATGCCGACGCCGAGCTCCTCGCGGACGATGTAGGCGAGCGACGTCTTGCCGAGCCCCGGCGGGCCGGCGAGCAGGACGTGGTCGAGCGCCTCGCCGCGCGCCCTCGCCGCCTGGAGGGCGACGTCCAGCTGCTCCTTGACCCGCTCCTGCCCGACGAACTCGTCGAGGCTCCGCGGGCGGAGGGAGCGCTCGACCTCGTCGTCCTCCGGCCTCACGTCCGGGGCGAGGAACTGCGTGCTCATGCGGCCTGCCGCAACGCGAGCCGCACCTGCTCCTGGGCCGGCAGGTCGGGGTCGACCTGCGCGAGCGCGCGCTCCGCGTCGGCGACCGACCAGCCGAGCTCGACGAGCGCGTCGCGGGCGACGAGCTCGACCGACGGCGCGATCCCGGCGTCTGCCACCGCGCCGAGCTTCTCCTTCAGCTCGAGCACGACGCGCTGGGCCGTCTTCTTGCCGATGCCGGGGATCGCCTCGAAGCGGGCGGTGTCCTCGAGCGCGATCGCGCGGCGCAGGTCCGCGGGCGACGAGCCGGAGACGATCGCGAGGGCCACCTTCGGGCCGACGCCGTTCACGGAGAGCAGATGCACGAAGAGGTCGCGTTCCTCGGCGCTGGCGAAGCCGTAGAGCTGGAGCGCGTCCTCCCGCACGTGGAGGTACGTCTCGACGGTCAGCTCCTCCCCGCCCTGCCGCAGCACCGACGGCGTGGCGTGCACGAGGTAGCCGACCCCGTTCACGTCGAGCACGAGCCCGGCCGCGGTCAGACCCGCGTTCCTCCCGCGCAGGCGCGCGATCACATCGCCTCCAGGCGGACGATCACGACGCCTCCCGGAGCAGCGGCGGCGCGAGCGCGTGGCAGATCGCCACCGCGAGCGCGTCGGCCGCGTGGTTCGGCGTCGGCAGCTCGTGCATCCCGAGGATCGCCTTCACCATCCGCTGCACCTGCTCCTTGTCGGCGCGCCCGTAGCCGCAGACGGCGCTCTTCACGCGGGCCGGCGCGTACTCGGCGCACGCGACGCCGGCGAGCGCGCACGCCACGAGGACGGCGCCGCGCGCCTGCCCGACAGAGAGCGCGATGCGGGCGTCTGCGCCGACGAACGACTCCTCGAGGACGACGGCATCCGGCGAGTGCAGCTCGATGAGTCGCGCGACCTCGACGTGGATCGTCTTGAGACGGAGCTCGATGCGCTCCCGCGCGGAGGTCCGCCACCACCCGTGGTCCAGCGCCCTGAGGCGGTTTCCGTTTCCGTGGACGATTCCGTATCCGCAAGCAGCCGTGCCCGGATCGATGCCGATGACCTTCACGACGAGAGGTTAGGCGCCTCCTCGGACGTTCCTGCCCTTCTGGGTCGGCTGCCGGGCGCGGTACGGCATCTCCGTACCCATCAGTACGGAATCGCCGTACCCGATGGTACGATTTCTCCGTACCGTGATCGAGGACGTCAACCCGTTCGTCTACTCGCGCCCCGTCGCGCCCGACGAGATCGTCGACCGGGACGCGGAGACCGCGCAGCTGCTCCAGAACGCCCTCGGCGGCCACTACACGCGGCTCTTCGCGCCGCGGAAGTACGGCAAGACGAGCCTGCTGCGGCGCGTGCTCCGCGACGCCGAGCGCGAGGAGGGAATGGTTCCCATCCTCGTCGACCTCTACGGCGTGCTCTCGGTCGCCGACGTGACCGTCCGGTTCGAGCGGGCCTACGCGCGGCAGCTGCAGGGGAAGATCCGGTCGCGGATCGAGGAGTTCCTCCAGAGCACGGGCCTCGGGCTCTCCCTGGGGGCGTTCGGCATCAGCGCACGGCTCCAGCTGGAGCCGAAGGCGGACGCGCTCCCCGCACTGCACGCGCTGCTCGACCTGCCGCTCCGGCTCGAGGAGGGCGGCGGCTTCAGGGCGCTCGTCGTGCTGGACGAGTTCCAGGACATCACGAAGGTGAAGCAGATGGACGCGCTGCTGCGCAGCCACATCCAGTACCAGGGCGAGGTCGCCTCGTTCGTCTTCGCCGGCTCCGAGCCCGGGCTGATGCGGGAGCTCTTCGAGGAGAAGGAGCGCCCGTTGTACGGCCAGGCCGTTCCGATGCGGCTCGGGAGGCTCGCCGACCCGGACATCGCCGCATACATCACGGAGCGCTTCCGCGAGTCGGGGCGCAGCGTGGGCGAGGCGCTCAACCCGCTGATCGCGACGGCGATGGGACATCCCCAGCGCGCGATGCTGCTCGCGCACCGGCTCTGGGCGGAGGTGGGCCGCGGCGGCGCGGCGACGCTCGCCGACTGGGCCGCGGCACGCAGAGCGGCGCTGGCCGAGCTCGGCCCGGAGCTCCAGGCGCACTGGCGGCGGCTCTCGACGAACGAGCAAAAGGCCGTGCGGGCCGTGCTCGCGGGCGAGGGCTCGCCGTACCGCGTGCGCGATCTCCGTCAGCTCGACATCAGCAAGGGCACGACCCGGGACGCCGTCCGGAGCCTGCTCGAGAGCGCAGACCTCGAGACGACGGAGTCGGGCTCGTACGCGCTGGTCGATCCCCTGTTCGGCGAGTGGGTCGCCGGCCTGCCGGACAGCGGCGACGAGCCCTAGCAGGAGGGCTGGCGGGAACGAGGGCGCCGCGCGCCCCGGGCCCTGCCAGTCCACGGGTACCTGGTCGTGTACCAGGTACGAGATCGTTCTTTCAAAACAGGAAATGCCTGCACAGAGAGTAATCCTCCGCGGCCGCAAGTGTCCGCGTACCTGGTCGGCAGACCAGGTACGAGCCGGCCCGACCGCCGGGCACGTTGTCGCCAGGCCCTCCCGTTAGGAGGCGACCGCCTCGAGCACCTGCTCGGGGATGTCGAAGTTTGCGTAGACGTCCTGCACGTCATCCAGGTCCTCGAGGGCGTCGATCAGCTTCATGACGCGCTTCGCGGCGCTCTCGTCTGCGACCTCGACCGTCTGCTTGGGGATCATCGACAACTCCGCCGACTCGACCTCGAAGCCGGCGTCCTCCAGGGCTGCGCGCGTGGCCTGGAGCTGCTCCGGTTGCGCAGTCACCTGGTACGTCGTGCCGTCCAGCTCGACGTCGTCCGCCCCGCCATCGGCCGCCACCAGCGTCAGCTCGTCGTCGTCGACGCCGTCGGCGTTCACGAGCACGACACCTAACCGCTCGAACTGCCAGGCGACGGCCCCCGTCGTGCCGAGGTTGCCGCCGTGCTTCGAGAAGAGGTGCCGCACGTCGGCGGCGGTGCGGTTCCGGTTGTCCGTCAGCGCCTCGACGATCACCGCGACCCCGTCCGGCCCGTAGCCCTCGTAGACGACGGTCTCGAAGGTCGCCGCGTCGGCGCCTTCGCCCGTGCCCTTCGCGATCGCCCGGTCGATGTTGTCCTTCGGCATCGAGTAGGAGCGCGCCTTCTCGACCGCGTTCGCCAAAGCGAGGTTGTTCTCCGGGTCGCCGCCGCCCTCCTTCGCCGCGACGATGATCGCGCGCGAGAGCTTCGAGAAGAGCTTGCCGCGCTTCGCGTCGGCCGCGCCCTTCTTGTGCTTGATGGAAGACCACTTGCTATGCCCTGACATACCGCTCCTCGTCGACCAGCTGCAGGAAGCGCTCGTGCACCCGCGTGTCGCTCGTCAGCTCGGGGTGGAACGCGGCGACAAGGATACGCCCTCCCCGCACGAGGACGGGTGCCCCGTCGTGGTCGGCCAGCACCTCGACTCCGTCGCCGAGGTACGAGATCCGCGGCGCCCGGATGAAGACACCCGTCAAGGGCTCGGCGTCCCCGGCGAGGGCAAGCTCGGCCTCGAAGCTCGACACCTGCCGGCCGTAGGCGTTGCGCTCGACCAAGATGTCGATCAGGCCGAGCTGGTCGCGCCCGAGCAGGATCATGCCCGCGCAGGTCCCGAAGACCGGCTTCTCGAAGCGGCGGAGCGCCTCGTCGATCCCGTACAGCCGCGCCAGCCGCATGATCGCCGTCGACTCGCCGCCGGGAATCACCAGCCCGTCGATCCCGTCGAGCTGCTCAGGCTTCCGCACCTCGACGACGTCCGCGCCGAGGCGGCGCAACATGGCCGCGTGCTCGCGGAAGTTCCCCTGGAGGGCAAGGATCCCGATCGTCGGCGAGCCGTTCATCTCACGGTCAACTGTATCGGCGCCTTGCGACCTAGAGGCCGCCGGGAGCGAGCAGGCGCAGCGCCAACAACGCGGCGGCCATGGAGACCGGGACGATCACGGCCCCGAGGAGTGTGAAGCGGCCGAGCGAGGGTCGCGCTCCGACTCCGCGGGCCGCCCGAAGCCAGAGGAACGCCGAGAGGGAGCCCGTCACGAAGAGGTTCGGTCCGAGGTTCAGCCCAACGAGCAGCGCCCTCGGGTGGCTCGGGACGTGAGCGGAGAGCAGGACGGCCGCGGGCAGGTTGTTGACAGCGAGGGCGAGTCCCGCGCCCAGGCCGGCCGTGGCGACGAAGCCGGCCGACTCGAGCAGCTCGGATGGTCCGTCCCACGTCCTTGCGAACGTCCCGAGGACGACGGCCAGCAGGAAGAGGCCGAGCAGGGCCAGGGGCTCGACCTCTTCCCGGATGCGCCCCAGCGGGACACCGCGGAGGGCGACAGCTCCGACGCCGACGGCCAGGACCGGCAGCGCCGGCTGAGGCACGACGAGGACGAGAGCGGTCGCGGCCGCGGTCGCGGCAAGGCCGAGCCCGAGCCGCCAGCGGATCGGTCCGCCGCTGCGGCGTCCGTCGCCCCGGAGCTCGTGACGGTGCAGAGCCGCCAGGAGCAGCGCGGTTGTCGAGGCTGCGGCCAGCGAGGCGGGGAGCATTCGCACGAAGAACCGCGTGCCCGCGACGTGCTCGTGGGCGAGGACGATCAGGTTCGTCAGGTTCGAGCCGGGCAGGAAGAGGGAGCCCGCATTGGCCATGAAGACGGCTCCGTAGAGGAACGGGCGCTCGGGAACGGCGCGGCCCCGGGCCGCGAGAACGAGCACGGGAGTCAGAAACCAGACGGCGGTGTCGAGGTTGAGGATCGCCGTCACGAGCGCCACGAGGGTGAGCAGCGCGAGGTAGAGCGCCCTCGTCCCCAGCCCGGTGCGGGCAAGCCACGTTCCGGCCGCGTCGAACAGCCCGTCCTCGGCGGCCACCGACCCGACGAGCAGCAGTCCGAGCACGAGAACGAACGGCGGCCACGCCTGGCCGACCGCGTCGACGGCGTGCGCTACCAGCCGCGGGACTCGAGCAGCTGCTCGGGTGCGAGCTCGGCCGTCGAGATGCCGACCATCGCCTCGCCGAGGCCCTCCGAGACGCGGGCCAGGACGTCCCCGTCCTGGAAGTGCGTCGTCGCCTCGACGATCGCCTTCGCGCGCTTCTCCGGGTCGCCCGACTTGAAGATGCCCGAGCCGACGAAGACGCCGTCGGCGCCGAGCTGCATGCAGAGCGCCGCGTCGGCCGGTGTCGCGATGCCGCCCGCGGTGAACGTGACCACCGGCAGGCGCCCGTTCTCCGCCACCCAGCGCACGAGCTCGAGCGGCGCCCGCAGGTCCTTCGCCTCGGCGTAGAGCTCCTCCTCGCGCAGCGATCCGAGCCGGCGGATGCCGCCGAAGACGGCACGCATGTGCGTGACGGCGTTGACGATGTCGCCGGTGCCGGCCTCGCCCTTCGTGCGGATCATCGCCGCGCCCTCGGAGATGCGCCGCAACGCCTCGCCGAGGTTCGTCGCGCCGCAGACGAACGGCACGGTGAACTGCCACTTGTCGACGTGATGCTCGAGGTCGGCAGGCGTCAGCACCTCCGATTCGTCGACGTAGTCGATCTCGAGCGACTCCAGGATCTGCGCCTCGACGAAGTGCCCGATCCGGCACTTCGCCATCACCGGGATCGTGACGGCCTCCTGGATCTGCCGGATCATCCCGGGGTCCGACATGCGGGCGACGCCGCCGTCGCGGCGGATGTCTGCCGGGACGCGCTCGAGCGCCATCACCGCGACCGCGCCGGCGTCCTCGGCGATGCGCGCCTGCTCGGCGTCCACCACGTCCATGATCACCCCGCCCTTGAGCATCTCGGCGAGGCCCGTCTTCACCCGCAGCGTTCCGATCTCGGCCATCGGCCGCAGTCTAGCCGCGAGAGAAATCGCTCGACGGCGTCCGCGGAACGCGTCCCGCGCCTCGACGAAGACGAAGTGGCCCGCACCGGGGATGATCACCAGCTCGGCGCGGGAATCGCGTCGGCGATCTCGCGCGCGCGGACCGGGCCCGGTGATGAAGTCGAGCTCGCCGGTGATCACGAGCGTGTCGCGCCGCGATCCGCGGCAGCTCGGGCCGCAGGTCGAACGTCGTGAAGATCTCCTCGTTGAAGAGCTTCAGCGCGTCGCGGTTCGAGCGCATCTCCGCGACAGTCGTCGAGGTACGCGCGCTCGCGCTCGTCCGAGCCGCGGCGACGTAGAACGGCAGCTCGCGCCGGACGAGCGCCTGCGAGCTCGTCGTCGTCGTCGAACTCCCCCGCCTGCTCGGCCTCGAGGGCGGCCCGGGCGTCCTCGTACCAGGGCTCGCCGAGCGCGACTCCATCGCGCCTCCATCGCGCGCCGCTGCGGCTCGCCGAAGCGCGGCGAGCGTGCTGGCCAGCACGAGCCTGCGCACGCGCGACGGGTGCGCAGCCGCGTACGCCATCGCGACGATCGCCGCCGTGCGAGTGGCCGAGCAGGTCGAGCTCGCTCCGCATCCAGCGTCTGCGCGCAGCTCCTCGAGGTCGGCGACGTAGTCCTCGGTGCGTGTACGCGCTCACATCGGCCGGCGTCGTCCGAGGCGCCCGGTGCCGCGCGGGTCGACCAGCACGAGCGTCCGCGATGCGCCGAGCCCGGCCAGGTCGCTGGAAGTAGCGCGGAGTCGAAGCCGGGGCCGCCGGGATGGCAGACGAGCAGCGGGCCTGAGCCCTCAAGGCGGTACGCGGGCAGCACCCGCCGAACCCTACGCCAGCTCGCGCCGGAGCACGGAAGCAACGGCGGAGAGCGCGACGCGCGTCTCGTCCAGCCTGGGCTCCCGGGTCGTCAGCCGCTGCAGCGCGAGCCCCGGCAGCAGCAGCGCCTTGACCGGACGCCGGGCCGAGGCCTGGACGAAGCGCCAGAGCTCCATCGAGAGCGCGAGCGAGACGGCCGCGACGACGGCGGGCGTCCAGAGCGCCGGGGCGAGCGGCCAGAGCCGGTCCGCGACGAGGGTCACGGGCAGCGCGATCGCGGCGAAGTTCGTGCCGCAGCGCGACGAGAACCGGGTCGGCCTGGCGCCGCCGCCCCAGGTGTCGATCAGGCGCCGCTCCTCGACCGCGGCGATCGCCCGGTGCTCGGCGCCGTGCAGGGCGAGCGCGCGTCCGCGCAGCATCATCACGAGCAGGCCGACGGTGACCGCAATCCCGAGGAGGAACGCAAGGCGATCGGGAAGGAAGACGAGGCCGAAGGGCGCGATCACGGCCACGGCGAGCACGAGCCGCTCCCGGGCGTCGGTCGTGCCGCTCCGCGAGAAGAGCGGCGAGAGCGACATGCCGAGGCGCGTCAGCCCGCGCAGGAGCGGGATCCTCTGCACCCAGGCGGGCGGGTGCGGCATGGCGCCCTCGGTGACGGTGCCGTCCGTGCGGGCGAAAGCCCAGTAGCGCTCGGAGACGATCACGACGCCGTCCGGGCGCGCCATCCCGCCGAGGCGCGGCAGGGCGGCCGCATTGTCGGCGCGCGCCAGCACGGAGGGGTGTGCGGACGTTCCCACCCACCGCACCGTAGACGCGGTTCGGCCTCTCGGCTACCCGCCGGACGGCCTATCCGCTCTGCTGGTCCGGTCCTACCGGGGGCCGTGCAAGAAGAAGCCGAGCGACGCGAGCACGAGACAGCGAGGGCTCCGAGCGATTACGGAGCCCTCGCTGTCGTCGCCGCGCGCGCCCGGCCTGCTACGAGATGAACCCGCGCGCGCGGAAGGCGGCTCGGCACGCATCCGCGGCCTTCGTGCCGTAGAGCCGTTGCGCAGCAGCGATCGTCGCGTTCGACGCCCCCGCAAACGTGACATCCGGCGTGTACGAGAACTGCCCCTCGATGATGATCGTGTCCGCCACGGTCCGGCCGAGTGCGAGATTGATGTCCCGAAGCGCGCGAGACCAGATGCGCCCGTTCGCATGCACCTCCCCACGGTCGTCCGCCGGCCAGTGCAGGTCCAGGTCGACGCGGCGCAGGCAGTGGACGGGTCCGGCCGTATAGCCGGTCGAGTCCCAGTCCGCGATGCACGCCGGGTCGAACCCGCCGCCGGTGGGCAGGCTCATCGTGTACGCCCAGTAGTCGCCGAAGCCTTCGCCGATCGATCCGGCCTCGAGCGTCGTGCCGAAGTTCTTCACCTGGGCGTCCTGGATCGCGTGCCCAAGCTCGTGCCACACGACCTCGGTGTCCTCGGCGTCGTCGACGTCTCCCTTGCCGAATTTGATCACGTCCTGCTTCGGCGAGTAGTAGGAGTTGTCGACGCCGTACTGATCGACCTTCACACGCTGCGGCTCGTTGTTGACGTTCCGAAAGCCGAGGCTCTGCAGATACGTCTGCGCCGACGTGATTGCGTAGTACGCGGTCACCTGCTCGAAGGCATCGTCGTGGCGGTTGAACACGAACCGATTGTTCGCGTCGAAGGCCGTGCTCGTCGTTCCCTGGATGTCCGCATAGTCGCCGCGCAGATAGCCCGAGCCGTCGAGGTTCGTCAGCGTCCGCAGGACATAGGCCGGCCGGAGCGCAGCGTAGTCCGAGTCCTTCTGGTCGGTCAGCGTCTCGTCCTGTAGTGCGGCGACCGGATTCGGGTCGAAGAGCCGCCCCGTCCCCGTCGCTTCCTTGTCCCCCGCCTCGCGCAGCGCGCCGCTCTGCGTGTCGAGCGGCCTGCCGACGGCGTCGTAGTTCTGCAGCACATACGAGACGGGCTTGCCGTTGTCGTACACGTAGGTCCAGACATGAGAGCCGGTCTGCGATCGAACGACGCGCTCCGTGCGGATCGTCTCGGCTCCCGCGGTGGACACGGCCGTCAGCGCCGCGAGCGCCGCGACGACAGCGACGAACAGTCGTTTCATCTGTTCCTCCCCTGGTTGAACGTGCCGGGAAGGGTAGTGCCTAGACGGGCCAGCTCGACGCCAGGAACCGCTCGACGGCAGGCTCGACGCCCCAGGCATCCGCCAGCTCGCGGTACTCGCGGGCGGCGCGCTCGCGCGCCGCCGGGTCGTCCCGGCGCTCCGCGCGGATCATCAGGTTCTTCGCCGTGTGCTCGGCGGCGACGAACTCGATCGCCTCGGCGCGGTAGCCGTGCAGCTCGAGCGCCGCGGCGCGAAGGGCGTCGGTGAGGAGATCCGCCTGGCGGCCCAGCAGCAGGCCGTGGCGGAGCAGGGCGTCCTTCGGCCGGTCCGCGATCTGGCCGGCCAGCTCGCGGTGGCAGCACGGTGCGACGACGATCGCCTCCGCGCCCAGCCTGACGCCGGCGGCGATCGCCTCGTCGGTTGCGGTGTCGCAGGCGTGCAGGCTGACGAGCAGGTCGCACGGGCCGTCGTACTCCACGATCGGCGCCGCGACCGTCTCGACCTCGAATCCCAGCTGGGCGGCGACGCGCGCGACCGTCTCGAGGACCTGCGGGTTGACGTCGACGGCGGTGAGGCTCGCGGACTTGCCCTGTGACCGTGCCCACGCGAGCAGCGCGAGCGACATGGACGCCTTCCCGGCGCCGGCGTCGACGACGTGCACCGCCTCGCGCTCCCAGACCCGCAGCGGGCGCAGCAGCTCGACGTAGTGCTGCACCTGCCGGTACTTGTCGGCGTGCTGCTTGCGGAGGCGGCCCTCGGGCGAGACGAGGCCGATCGCGACGAAGAGCGGGTCGTCCTGCGCCAGCGGATACCGCTTCTCGTGGTCGTGCGCGAGCTCGACCGCGGCCGCAGTCGACGGGCGGCCGCGGCTCAGGAGCCAGCGGCCCTTCTTCGTCCGCCGCGCGTGAACGTCGCCGTCGGGTGAGAGGAGATGGACGCGGTCGGCGTCTTCGAGGAGCGACTCGAGCCGCGCAGGCCACTCTCCCGCCCCCACCGTCTCGGTCCGCGGGCCGTCGACGAGCTTGACTGCCTGCCCTCGTTTCAACTCGACCGGCGTGGCGGTGACGGTCCCGACGACGAGCTTGCGCCACGTGCCTATGCGGCCGGCCTGCCGGCGGAGCTCCTCCATTCCCGCAATTGTCGCAGCGGGACGACCTCCAGCTCCGGCGGCGGGCGCCGCATGAACGAGTAGACGAGCAGGAGCTCGTCGGCCGCCTCCGGCGCATACGTCACCTCGGCGCGGTCGACTGCCCGCAGGCCGGCCTCCCATTCGAGGCGTGCGCCGTCTCCGGGCGGCAGCGTGCGCGTGTCGACGACGCATCCGCCGGCGACGAAGAAGGCGCGCTTCCAGCCGGCCTCGAGCGCGGGCGCGAGCAGGCAGAGCTCGGCCTCGCGCAGCCGGTCGAGCCGCTGAAGCTCGGCCTGGACGCGCTCGAGCGCGGCGAGACGGTCGCGCAGACGGGCGGCGTCCTCGAAGCGGAGGTCGCGCGAGAGCTTCTGCAGGCGCCCGCGGAGGTGCGGGACCGCCGACTCGAGCTCCGGTGCGTTCCGGAGCGCCCGCGCCGCCTGCTGCGCGCGCTTGCGGCTCCGGATCGGGCCGAGCGGCCCCGCCCGCGACGAGGCGACCCAGGCGTCGCCGCGCCGGCGGAGGTAGGCGTAGCGGTCCGGGCGCGCGCTGCGCGCGTTGGCGGGCGGGCGCAGCGTGCGGATCAGGCGCAGCTCCTCGAGCGCGGCCTCGAGCTCGGAGCCGAGGATGCGCCACTCGATCCGGTCCAGCGCCCCGAGCGCCGCCTCCACGGCGGGCCGCTGCCGGTCGGAGCGGAAATAGGAGCGGAGCCGGGCCCGGAGATCGCGGGCCCGGCCGACGTAGAGCACCTGGTCGTGCGCGTCGCGGAAGAGGTACACGCCGGGCCGCGTCGGCGCGCCGAAGGCGAGCCGGCGCTTGTCGTAGACCCGGCGCGTGCGCGTGGCGGCGAGGTCGACGAGGTCGGCGACGGTCTCGGCCCCGCGCTCCTGGGCGAGTCCGATCAGGGCGACGAGGAGCTCCGCGGTCGCCTGGGCGTCCGGCAGCGCGCGATGGCACGGCGTCACGTCCGCGCCGATGAAGTGGGCCAGGCTGGCGAGCGAGAAGCGCGTCGTCTTGCCCGCGAGCAGGCGCCGCGCGAGGCCGACCGTGTCGATCACCGGCGCGGCGATCCGCTGCCCGCGCAGGCGCTGCGTCTCGCGATCGAGGAACGCGAGATCGAAGCGCGCGTTGTGCGCGGAGAGCGCAGCGTCTCCGGCGAACGCGAGGAAGCGCCGGAGCGCCGCCGCAACGGAGGGCGCTCCGCTCAGGTCGCGGTCGCGGATCCCCGTCAGGGCCTCGACGCCGGGCCCGAGCGGCTGCTTCGGGATTGCACAGCGTCTGGAACTCGGCCACCGGTTCGAGCGCCTCGATCCGGACGGCGCCGATCTCGCAGATCTGCGCCCGCCCCGGGCGGAGGCCGGTCGTCTCGAGGTCCACGACGACGAAGGTCGCATGCTCGAGCCGTGTGTCCGCACCGGGCGGGGCGGCCAAACCGACGCGGTCGCCGCGCCAGGCGAGCCTCGTGTCCGCTGCGATCGTCTCGTCGAGCAGGCTCCGCGCGAGCCCGACCGGGGCGGACGCGAGCGCGAAGAGATGGCGAGCGGCCTCCTCCGCCGGCACGGGCCCGCGCCGCTCCTCGACGAGCTCGACGAGCCGGTCCGCGGCGTCCAGGGTCAGCTGCACCGTTCGAAGGGTAAGCGAACACACGTTCGTGTGCAACGGCGTCCGCGTACCACGACGTACGATCGCGCGATGCCACTCGTCCCGGACAGCTTCGACGTGCCGGCCGGCTTCGAGACCGACCGCTTCCGCCTGCGCATGCTCTCCGTCCGCGACGTCGTACCGGACTTCGAGGCGATGCACGACCGCGTCTCGCCGGACGGCGAGCAGCGCCCCGCGCCGGAGCTCACGCTCGAGCAGAACCTCGTCGACCTCGGCTGGCACGAGAAGGAGTTCCAGCTCCGTCGCTCGTTCGCGTACACCGTCGTCGCGCCCGACGAGTCGCAGGTGCTGGGCTGCGTCTATCTCTACCCGGACGACGACGCGGACGCGCGGGTGCTGATGTGGGTGCGCAGCTCGGCCTGGGCGGCCGGGCTCGACACGGAGCTCGAGCAAGCGGTGCGCTCCTGGATCGCGGAGCGGTGGCCGTTCGCAAGCGTCGTCTACCCGGGGCGCGATGGCTGACGAGGAACGCCGGAAGCGCGTCCAGGCCGCGAGCGAGCGGACGCTCGTCTGGCGCGGGCCCCGGCTCGCGCGCGGACTGCTCGAGCGGCTCGCCGAGGCGGTTCCGGACGACGAGCTGATCGACGTCTACGGCGAGGGCGAGCGCATCGAGCGGCTCGAGGCGCGCGTGGCCGAGCTGCTGGGCAAAGAGGCCGCCGTGTTCATGCCGAGCGGGACGATGGCCCAGCCGATCGCGCTTCGCATCTGGGCCGAACGGAAGGGCACGCGGACGATCGCCTTCCATCCGACCTGCCACCTCGAGCTCCACGAGCAGAAGGGCTACCAGCTCCTGCACGGGCTGCACGGAAGGCTCGTCGGCGACCGCGAGACGCTGATCGCGCTCGACGACCTCGAGCAGATCCACGAGCCGGTCGCGGCGCTGCTGCTCGAGCTGCCCCAGCGGGAGATCGGCGGTCGGCTGCCGGAGTGGGACGACCTTCTCGCGCAGACGGAGTGGGCCCGCGGGCGCGAGATCGCCCTCCACATGGACGGCGCGCGCCTCTGGGAGGCGGGGCCCTTCTACGAGCGGCCGTACGCGGAGATCGCCGGCCTCTTCGACTCGGTGTACGTCTCGTTCTACAAGGGTCTGGGCGGGCTGGGCGGCGCGGCCCTCGCCGGCCCGAGAGACCTCGTCGACGAGGCCCGCGTCTGGCAGCGGCGACACGGCGGCAACCTCGTCACGCTGACGCCGTACGTCGTCTCCGCCGAGCTCGGGCTCGACGAGCAGCTGCCGCGCATGCCCGAGTACCTCGCGAAGGCGCGCTCGCTCGCCGACGCGCTCGGGCGGCTCGACGGGCTGGAGGTCGTCCCCGACCCGCCGCAGGCGCCGATGATGCACGTGCTGCTACGCGGGGACCGCGAGCGGCTGATCGACGCGGCGCTCGACGTCGCCGAGGAGCGCGGCGTCTACCTCTTCGGGAACCTGTTCGCGACGACGTCGCCCAGCTGGCACGGGTTCGAGGTCCCCGTCGGCGCCGGCAGCTTCGAGATCGCCGACGACGAGGCGAGGGCCCTGCTCGAAGAGGTCCTGGCGCGCCCGCGCGACGCCGCGATCGACGCGGAGCCGGACACTGTCTAGGCCGCGCACCCGGCTGGTCGCGGTGCCGGAGCTCGAGCGGGAGCTGGACGACCTCTACGCGCTGCCTGCGGAAGAGTTCACCGCGGCGCGGAACGAGCTGGCGAAGCGGCTGCGCGCCGCCGGCCAGACGGACGAGGCCGACGAGGTGAAGGCTTTGCGGCGGCCGTCGGCCCCCGCGGCGGTCGTCAACCGCCTGGCCCGAGAGCGGCCCAAGCAGGTGGCTGCGCTCATGAACGCCGGCGAGGCGCTGCGCGAGGCCCATGCGCAGGGCGGCGACGCGCTCCGCAAGGCTGCGGAGAGGGAGCGGAGAGCGGTGGACGCGCTCGTCGACGAGGCACGCGGGCTCGAGCCCGCGCCGAGCGACGCGACGCTGGCGCGGGTCGGATCGACGCTCCGCGCAGCGGCCGGCGATCCCGCGATGCAGCCCTTGCTCGAGCGGGGCCGGCTGACGGCGGACGTCGAGCCGGGCGGCTTCGACGCCCTGGCCGGAATCGCCGTCGCTGCGCCCTCGGCGCCGCAGCCCGCGAAGCCGAAGCCCGACCGGCGGAAGCTGGAGCAGGAGCGTGCTCTGGTGCGCGATCTGCGCGAGGCGGCCGCCGCGGCGAGCCGGGCGGCGAGCGACGCGCGGCGCGCCGCGGAGCGTGCGGCGCGCAAGCTCGAGCAGGCCGAGGCGCGGCTGCGGAAGCTCGAGTCCGAGTAGCGGGCTCGCGACGGGCCGAAGCACGGCGCGGGTGTCGCGAAACGGCGTGAGAAGAACGTGGTTCATTTTTGAGGCCGCCGGGCACCATGGCGGAGGGGGTCATGGAGAGTCACCCGCATCAGCGACATCAGCCGTCGGATCGGCGGCCCGGACCCGTGCTGGACACGGCCTCCGCGTCGCGCCTGCTGGTCGTGGACGAGGAGCCGCGGAGCGGCGAGGACGTGCGCTGGGCGCTCTCGCTCTCGGGTTTCGAGGTCGCCGCGACGCAGGATGAACTGGAGGCGTTGCAGCTGATTCAGGCCGGCGAGCCTGACGCCGTCATCGTGGACCTCCTCGGGCCCCGCGTGGACGGCCTCAGAATCCGGCGCCGCGTGCGCCAGAGCGGGAGCACGCTCCCCGTCCTCCTGCTCGGCGCCGCCCGGCATGCGGAGCAGATGGCGGACGGCCTGGGGAGCGGGCTCGACGACTTCCTGGTCAAGCCGTTCGACTTCCAGGACCTGCTCATCCGGGTCCGGACGCTGCTCCGCCGCAACGAGCCGGTCGAGGAGCTCGAGCAGGACGAGGTGGTCGCCTCACGGCTGATCGCAGAGCAGCTGGCGTTCGGGGACCTGATTCTGAACCGGCGAACGCGAGAGGTGACGCGGAGCACTCGCATCCTGCGCCTCACGCCGACGGAGTACCGGCTGCTGGAGCTCTTCCTCCGCAACCCCGAGGCCGTGCTCGGTCGCACGCTCATCTCGCGGAATGTCTGGGGCCCCGAGGCCACCGGGTACCGGTCGAACGCCCTCAACGTGCACGTGGGTCTCCTGAGGCGAAAGCTCGAAGCGGAAGGGCGACCGCGGCTGATTCACACCGTGCGGGGCGTCGGCTACGTCCTCCGCCGCGAGGGCGCGAATTCTTAGGAAATCGTTCGCCCGGCTTTAGCCGGCGAGCTTGACCGCGGCTTCGAGTGCGGGAGTATGGACCGCACAGGCGGCCGGCGCGCCTCCGTGACTCCCTGATCGTCCTGGCGCCCGGCGACAACCAACAGCGGCGTCGGTGCGTGCGACTGGGCAGTCTCACCCTCGCCGAGGAGGAGATAGGAATGCGGAAGACCGCGACTGTCACCGTGCTCTTGGCTATGGCCCTGGCCCTCTCGGCGCTCCCGGGCGGCGCTACCCCCTCTTCCGTCCGCAGCCTCGACGGCGGAGGCAACAACCTCCGGCATCCCGACTGGGGCCAGGCGAACACGCAGTACCGCCGCGTCGCCCAGCCGGCGTACGGCGACGGCATCCACGAGCCCGCCACCGGGCCGGATCCGCGCTACGTCAGCAACCGCATCTTCAACGACGTCGGCCAGAACCTGTTCTCCGAGAACGGCGTCACGCAATGGGGCTGGGCGTGGGGCCAGTTCCTCGATCACACCTTCGGGTTGCGCGACGAGACGCCGGCCGAGCACACCCCCATCCCCTTCGCCGCCGGCGACCCGCTCGAGCGGTTCAAGAACGATCTCGGCGTGATCGACTTCTTCCGGACTCCGGCAGCGCCCGGCACGGGCATCAGCCGTCCACGGGAGCAGATCAACACGGTCAGCAGCTACATCGACGCCTTCAACGTCTACGGCGGAACCCCCGCCCGCCTCGACTGGCTCCGGGAGGGATCGGCCGACGGGAACCCCGACAACAACGGCGCGAAGCTCCTCCTGACGAACGACGGCTATCTCCCCCAGGTCAATGCGCGCGGCTCGGTTCCTGCGCCGGCGATGGACCTGATGGGCGCACTCATGGCGGCGCCGGGGAATGCGATCGTCGCGGGTGACGTGCGGGCCAACGAGAACATCGCGTTGACCGCGCTCCACACGCTGTTCGCCCGGGAGCACAACCGGATCGTCGCCGCTCTCCCCAGGCGGCTCTCCGACGAGGAGAAGTTCCAGATCGCGCGCCGAGTGGTCGGCGCCGAGATCCAGTACGTCACCTACAACGAGTTCCTCCCGGCGATGGGCGTCCGGCTCCCTCCGTATCGCGGCTACGACGACGGCGTCGACGCGAGCCTCAGCAACGAGTTCGCCGTCGTCGGCTACCGGGCGCACAGCCAGATCCACGGCGAGTTCGAGCCCGTCGTCCCTGTCGGCGCCTACTCGCCGTCGCAGCTGGCTTCCTTCCAGGCCCAGGGAATCGCCGTCGAGGACAACGGCGACAACACGCTCACGCTGGTCATCCCCCTCAACACCGCCTTCGGCAATCCGGGCCTCCTGCATGCGCTCGGTCTCGGCCCCGTGCTTCAGAGCCTCGGCGAGGTGCAGTACCGAAACGACGAGCAGATCGACGACTCGCTCCGGAGCGTGCTCTTCCAGATGCCCAAGCCCGGAGCCGCCGACCCGGCGAGCTGCGCGCAGCCGATCGTCAATCCGAACTGCTTCCGCGGCGTGGCCGACCTCGGCGCCATCGACATCCAACGCGGCCGCGACCACGGGATCCCGGGCTACAACGAGTTGAGGAAGGCCTACGGGCTGGCGCCGAAGCGCTCGTTCACCGACATCACCGGCGAGTCGACCGACCGGTTCCCGTCCGGCCGGCAGATCGACCGGCGCGACCGGATCGACCGCTTCCGGCCCGACCGGCGGATCGACCGTCGCGACCCGTTCGACCTCCCGTCCGACGCGCGGATCGACCGCGACCCGATCGACCGGCTCCCGTCCGACGGGAGGATCGACCGTCGCGACCCGATCGACGACCCCGACATCCTCGACGTCGTCGAGCTCCGGGATGACGCCGGAAAGGTCGTCCCGCTCGACAGCGACGAGGCCAGCGAGGATGCCGTCGTCGGGATCCGGCGCACGACGCTGGCGGCACGGCTCCGTGCCATCTACGGGAGCGTCGACAAACTCGACGCATTCGTCGGCATGGTCTCCGAGCAGCACGTGCGCGGGACGGAGTTCGGGGAACTGCAGCTCGCGATGTGGACGAAGCAGTTCGCTGCACTTCGAGACGGAGACAGGTTCTTCTATCTGAACGACCCCGCGCTGCGCGCCATTGCGGAACAGTTCGGCATCGACTACCGGCAGACGCTCGCTCAGATCGTCAAGCTGTCCGCGGGAGTCACGGTCCCCGCAGACGTGTTCAAGGAGGCGGGCTAGTCGGAACTTCGGCGGGGCCCATGCACGGAGAACGTGCTGGGCCCCGCCGTCGCGTCTCGTTCTTGACTTCCGTCTGCAGGAGGAGTAGGCAGACGCGGTAGCGCTTGGACGAGACTGGGAAAGGGGAGTCATGCCAGACGCTGAGCCGCCGGCCGGCACGGAGACCGAGGAGGAGTTCGACCTCGAGGCGCTGCTCGCGTCGCCCGCAGAGGAGCACGGCGCCGACCACTCGTCCGCGCCCGAGGACGACGAAGCCGAAGGAGGGCCTGACGCCGCCGGGGCTGCCGCCGCACGACCTGTTCAGCCGATCGATGCGAGCTGCCTGCGCGAGTTCGACGCGTTCCGCCGCAGCGGAACCCGGCCGCTCTCGCGCATCCGGCTGATCGTCATCCACTCGACCGAGGGCCATTCGGCGCGATCCTCGGCCAGCTGGTTCGCGAACCCCGAGTCGAACGGATCGGCGCACCTCGTCGTCGACGACATCGAGTGCTACCGCACGCTCGACAACTCGGTCATCCCCTGGGGAGCTCCAGGGGCGAACACGAATGGGTTCCACGTGGAGCATTCCGGCTTTGCGAAATGGGATCGCGCGAAGTGGATGAGCCACGAGCAGACGCTCCGCCGGGGCGCATTCAAGAGCGCGCTGCACGCGGTCAAGTTCGGGATCCCACTCACGGTGCTGAACGCCAATGATCTGAGGCACGGGCGAGCCGGGTTCGTCACGCACGCGACGGTCACGGAGTTCCACCCGAGCAAGGGAAATCACCACGACCCGGGCCACGGCTTCCCGCTCGACCACTTCATGGCCCTGGTGCGGAAGTTCGCAGAGCAGATCGCGGTCTAGGCAATCGCACCGCACTCACGCGACTCTCGGCAGGACCGGGTGCGGCGGCCGCGAACCCGACCGCGATGGCATGGGAGACGAGAGGCGAGCGCAAACTCGAAGGTGAGATAGGGCGCGCGACGACCCCGAGGGGAGCCGCGATCGTCATCGCCACCGTCACGACCTCGATCACGATCGCGGCCGGGCTCCTGATGACCGTCGTCGACCACAAGGGCTTTTCCTCGCCGGGCGCCGGAATGTGGTGGGCCGTCCAGACCGTCACGACCGTGGGCTACGGCGACAAGGTGCCGGAGACCGTCGTCGGCAAGCTCGTGGCCTCGCTCGTGATGCTGCTCGGGATCGGCTTCGTCACGGTGATCACCGCGTCGATCACGAGCTCGTTCGTCGCCCGGTCACGCCAGGAGCAGCCACGCGCCGGGACCGACGCTCCGACGGCCGAGCAGCTGCGGAAGATCGACGAGCGCCTCGAACGGATCGAGGCGGCGCTGAACCGGCGCACGTAGGGCTCGCTGCTGCGGCGTCATGGGTCTTGCCGCCTGTCGTCAAGGTGGGGAGTTGCTCGACCTTGACCTGTGAACTCGACCTTGACCTGTGAAAGGGTGGAGTGGCCCCGCGCGCCGGGGCCACTCCACTCTTCGTTTTGTCTCACTAGCTCCCGGTGATCGCGCCCGTCCCGGTGACGCTCTTCGTTACGTCCTGCGGATTGCCCGCGTAGAGGATTGCGCCAGATCCGGATACGGAGGCATCGAGACTCTTGGTCGCGGTGATGAAGATGCTTCCCGAGCCGCTCACGACTGCCCGCACGTCGTTCGCGACAAGCCGTGTGAACTGCACAGTTCCGGAGCCGCTAACCGTGACATCAAGCCGCGTCGCGGTTCCGCTTCCGGTGAGCGTGCCACTGCCCGGCAAGGTCACCTTGAGGCTCTCGGCCTCGATGCCGTTGACGACGATGTTGCCGCTGCCAGTGAGCGTCAACGCGTTGAGCGTCGGGACATTGACCTCGACGCTCATCGGACTCTTCGTCGTGAAGCTGCCGGGAGTGTTCGCGATGACGAGCTTGCCCGACTGCACCTCGGTCGTGACGCGGTCGAGGAGGTTGTCATCGGCCCTCACGACGACGGACTGCTTCTCGCCGACGCGAATCACGACGTTGTTGCTCCCTGCGAGTTCGACGCTGTTGAACGCGGCCACATCACGGGCCTGCGTCGCGGGTACGCCGGATCCCTCGGTGGTCGAGTTGGACGAGCCTCCGAACACGTCGAAGTGATACAGCAGCGCAACCGCCAGTCCGCCGAGGAGAAAGGCCAGGATCGCGACGAGCACCCACCGGGAGCGGTGCTGTTCTCGTCCGGGGTGAACTGATGTTGGGGCGACGGTCATTGCCCCTCCCTTCTCACGCGAGCGCCGAAGCGGCTCACCTCGGAGTCGTCAGAAGGCCCACTTTGAGTCGGCGCGACGCGTAGTTGTGCCTTCATGAAGACACCGCCAGCATCCCTTGCCCATCCGGTCGGGCGCATCGGGTTCGCGTACTGAGTCGCATGTGGGAAAGCCGCAGGCTGTACCCGTCGGCTGTCTGCTCCCGCGACGGCGCCTGGCACGGCGCTGATTCTCCCAATGATTCAGGCGCCCGTCCGAGCCGCCCCGACCAGCGTCCGGATCCGCGCAATTCCGACGAGGTGCCGCTTGCGCTCGTAGAGCTTCCCTGCCTCCTGAAGCGCCTGCAGCGCCTCCGCATCCTCCCCGTTCGCCCGGAGCACCTCCGCCAGATCCACCTTCGCGTCCGCGATCGCCTCGAGCATGTCGGTGCGCCCGACCAGCTCGACCGCTTCGCGCGCCATCGCCACGGCTTCAGCGCGCCGGCCGCGGCGCGAGAGGAGCTTCGCCCGCACCTGGCGGATCAGCGTCTGCGTGGTCACGTCGTCCTGGCCGCCGCTCTCGTCGGCGACGCCGATCCAGCGCTCGGCCTCGTCGTCGCGGCCGAGCTCCATGAGCGCCTGCGCGGTGTGACCCGCGAGGGTCGAGAGCCAGCCGCGCTCGCCGATCGCCTCCAACGCATGACTGCTCTCGATCCCCTCGCGCGCCGCGGCCTCCGCATCGCCGGCGAGCATCTCGATCGCACAGGTCTGCATGCCGACCCCGGCAAGCCAGAGCTGTTGTCCGAGCTCCTCGAGGCGCGCGGTGGCGTCGCAGATCAGCTCTCTCGCGCGGTAGAAGTTCCCGACCATCGCCTCGACCACCGCGCGCATCGTCAGGGCCATCGGCCCGAGCCGATCTCCGTACTCGTCGAACCAGCGCAACCCCTCGTCGGTCGGCAAAGGCCCGTAGACTGGGCCGGCCGCCATCCACATAAGCGAGTGACGAATCAGGTACTCGTCGTTCGCACGGAGACCGTGCAGATGCGCCCGCTCGAGCGCCTCGTGCCGTTCCTGCCAGCGGCATGCATTGTGGTGGACGTGCGCGAGCGCGAACGAGCACAAGCCCAGACCGAGCTCGTCGCCCGTCGCCTCGAACTCCGCCCGCGCCTCCGCCGCCAGTTGTCGGAGCGCGTCCATCGACTGATCCTCGGGCGCGCCCAGGAACGTCACGAACGACGACGCCAGCCGCGCGTAGAGCTCGCCGCGGCGGTACGCCTGCGGCCTCGGCACGAGTCGCCCACTCGTCGGCCTGCGCCCTCGCCTGCCCGAGCTCACCGCTTTCCATCAGCGATCGGATCAGCTATCCACTCACGCTCGACCGCGCGGGTCTCGGGCGGCAGCAGCGCGAGCCCTCGCCCGAGCAGGTTCGCACTTGCGCGCACATCCCCCCGGAACAGCGCCCGCTCTCCGGCGACCTGCAGCCGCTCTGCTGCGCGCTCGGCAACGTCGATCTCGTGCTCGTCCAGCGCGCCGAGCTCGAGCAGGTACCTCGTCGACTGCTCCAGGTGGTACCCGACGATCTCGTCCAGCTCGACGAGGTCCGGCGCGCGCTGCTCGAGCCAGTCGGCGAACCGCTCGTGCAGCAGGGCGCGCGTCGACTTCGGCAGCGCCTCGTACGCGGCGTCGCGGATCAGGATGTGCCTGAACCGGAAGGCGTCGTCGTCCGGCAGCGTCGCCTTGTCGGGACGCACCGAGCTCCTTGCGCACGAGCGCGATCAGCTGCGCCGGATCCCCGTCGAGCGCCTCGACCGCTGCGCGGTGGAACACCGAGCCTTCCACCGAGCCGCACGCGAGCGCCGCACGCTCGGGGGCCCCGAGCTGGTCGAGACGGGCGGCGAGCAGCGCGCTGATCGTCGGCGGCACCTGCACCTCGGCGGTCGGCGAGTCGCGCACCATCGCCGCCATCTCCTCGACGAACAACGGGTTCCCCTCGGCCGACGCGAGCACCTTCGACCGTAACGCCGGGTCGAGATCCGCACCGAGCTCGTCGAGCAACGCCTCGCAGGCCTCCCGCCCGAGCGGCTCGACGAGCACCGTCGTCGCGTGCAGCTTCCCGCCGGCCCAACCCGGACGGCCGTCGAGCAGCTCGGGCCGCGCCATGCAGAGCAGCAGGATCGGTGCGTCGCGGCTCCAGTCGGCCACGTGCTCGACGAGGTCGAGGAACGTCGGCTCCGCCCAGTGCAGGTCGTCCCAGACCACGACGAGCGGCCGCTCCGACGCCGCCTCCTCGAGCAGCTTGCGGACCGCGAAGGCGATCTCGTCCGTGGTCGACGGCTCGTCGCCTCCGAGCAAGACGCGCAGTGGCCGAGCCACGGTCGGCGGAAGCTCTCGCTCCTCGGGGCGCAGCTGCTTCACGACCTCGACGACCGGCCAGTACGTGATCCCGTCGCCGTAGGAGAGGCAACGGCCGCGGACGACCGTCGCGTCGACCCCGCGGAGGAACTCTGCGGCGAGTCGCGACTTGCCGACACCCGCGACGCCGAGCATCGTGAACAGGTGGCAGGCCCGGTCGGAGACCGCGAGGTCGAAGGCTTCCGTGAGCAGCCGACGCTCACGCTCGCGCCCGACGAAGCTGCCCTCGAGCCGTCGCTCGGCCGCCTCTCGGCCCGTCAGCGCCAGCAGCCGGTAGGCCGGCACAGGCTTCGCCTTACCTTTGAGCTGGAGCGGCTCGACCGGCTCGACCTCGACCGCGTCGCCCGCGAGCTGCACCGTCTCCATCCCGAGCAGCACCTCGCCCGGCGGTGCGGCCTGCTCGAGACGCGCAGCGACGTTGACGGCGTCACCCGTCGCCAGCCGCTCGGCGGTCCCGGTCACGACCTCGCCGGTGTTGACGCCGATCCGTGCCTGCACGCCGAGCTCCGGCAGCGCCTCCCGCATCTCGAGGGCGGCGCGCACGGCCCGGAGCGCGTCGTCCTCGTGCAGCACCGGCACGCCGAACACGGCCATTACCGCATCGCCGATGAACTTCTCGACCGAGCCGCCGTGCGCCTCGATGATCTCCCGCATGCTGTTGAAGTAGCGCGCGAGCAGCGCACGCACAGCCTCCGGGTCGGTCGACTCGCCGAGCGCCGTCGAGCCGGTCACATCGCAGAAGACGATCGTGACCGTCTTCCGGACCTCGCCGGACGGCTCGGCGGCCCCCAACGGAGCGCCGCACTCGAGGCAGAACTTCGCCCGCTCGGGATTTCCGGCGCCACAACTCGCGCAGACCATGTACTGAGTCTAGGACTGCCGTCGCGCGCCAAGAGTCCGGTCGAGCGGGCGCCTTGACAACAGGCGGCGCAAGTCGTGGGATGAGTGGTCCATGGCCGCCGTCGACTCCAGTGCCGCACGGACGCGGTACGTCCTCCTCACGCAGTGCTTGCAGAACGACTTCTTCCTGAACCGGGAGTGCCGGCTCTTCCTGCCCGACCACGCGGTTCGGACGATGCTCCTGGGCAAGAAGAGCTTCGACAAGGAGCTGGGCACGGCCAGCAGGCGCCGCGTGTCGTCTGCGGAGCTCGCCGCAGGGCCGCTCGGGCTTTTGCTCGAGGCCACGATCGGACGCCGCAGGAGCGAGAGGGACGGCAGGGGCGTGCTCGACGTGATCAACATCCGCGACTGGCACGAGTCCGACGACGCGTACGACGTCGAGCGCCGCCTGTACGGGTCGCACTGCGAGCGAGGCACGTGGGGCGCGGCCTACATCGAGGGCCTCGAGCACTACCTCGATCCAGGAGGAGCTCCCCTTTCGGAACGCGCGCGCTACTTCGAGGAGGGCAGCGTGCGCATCCACCAGGTGCACGCGGACTCGCTCTTCGACTTCCGGCCCCGCTCGGAGAACATCGGCCCCGAGCAGCGGAAGTTCCAGAAGTCCGCGCTCGAGGTCCTGCTCGACGTGATCTTCCAGGGCTCCGACGACGACCTTCGGCGGATGCGAGAGCTGCTCAGGAAGGACGGGACGCCGGCTGCGCTCTATGAGCTCGCGAAGGAGATCGACGAGGACGAGACGGTCCGGTGCCACGAGCGTGTGTACGTGGGCGTGATCGGCGTCTACACGGATCTCAAGGTGAAGACCCTGCTGACCGGGCTGCGCACGCTCTACAACCTTCCGAACCTCGCGGTCTCCGACACGTTCACGGCGAGCGCGACGCTCGAGCGCCACCTGGCCGGCCTGGACTTCGCCGCGAAGATGCTCGGCGTCGAGGTCGTGCACGGGATCAACGACATGGTTCGCTACCTCGGCGGAAGCGGCGACCTCGACGACGAGAGCCAGGTCGTCGTCGATGACAGCTTCTCGCGCTACCAGTCGTACTTCCAGGACCGTCAGAACGTGCTCGCTTACGAGACGGAACGGCTCCAGGAGTACGTGATCCTCACGGAGCGGCGGGCCCGCGACGTCTACGAGACGGTCAAGCACGCAAACAGGTTCCTGCTCCTCTGGGGCGGCGCGTTCCTCACGGCCACGCTCGTGCTCTCCGTGGCGAGCGCCATCAGCCCCGACACCGTAAGCTGGAAGCTGGCCGCGATCACCGGCGGCATGAGCCTGGCGCAGTTCCTCGGCGCGTTCTTCACCCAGCCCACCTCGGACCTGCAGCGCAACCTCACGAACCTGGCCGGGTTCAAGATGATCCTCGAGAGCCATAGCTTGAAGACGGCGTTCGCGCGCTTTCACCTGACGACCCCGCAGATGCTCCGTGAGCTCCGCACGGAGCGCGAGGCGACGGCTGCGGCACGCCAGCTCGATGCGCTGGAACGTCAGCTCGCCGTGATCGAGGCGCTCGACCACGCCGACTTCGTGAGCCTGAAGGAGCTCGGGTTCCGGGTCGAGCCCGCTGCGGTGCCCGCCGAGCCCGTGCCTGGCGCCAACGGAGACGTCGCCGCGGCGCAGGAGACCGCCCCTGCGAACCCTTCGTAGCACCATGGTCGAACTCGACGACGCGCACTATCTCCAGCTCTCCGACCTGTTCATGGCCGGCGAGGTCGTCCCCTTCCTGGGCGCCGGGGCGAACATGTGCGACCGCCCGGACGAGACGCCGTGGGAGAGCGGGCAGTTCCTCCCCAGCGGAGCCGAGCTGGCTGCGGCGCTGGCGGAGCGCAGCCGGTACCCGGCGCAGGACAGCTTCGACCTTCTGCGTGTCTCGCAGTACGTCGACGCCGTCCTCGGCGAGCGGCAGCTTTACCGGTATCTCCGCGGCATCTTCGCCGTCGACTACCCGCCGAGCTCGCTGCATGCGTTTCTGGCCGGCCTGCCCGCGGTCGCGCGTGAGAACGGAGCACCGCAGCCGCTGGTCATCAGCACCAACTACGACGACCTCGTCGAGCGGGCGCTGGCCGAGCGGGGTGAGCCCTACGACGTCGTCTGGTACGAGGCGAAGGGGAACCTCGGCGGCAAGTTCATGCACCGGCCACCGGGCGGGAAGCCCGTCGCCATCGAGCGCCCGGACAAGTACGCGGAGCTCTCGCTCGCAGAGCGGCCCGTGATCCTGAAGCTCCACGGGGCGATCGACCGCGAGGATCCGAAGGGCGACAGCTTCGTCATCACGGAGGACAACTACATCGACTACCTCTCGCAGGGTGACGTCGGCGGACAGATCCCGGTGACGCTGCGGGAGCGCATGTCCGACAGCCACTTCCTGTTCCTGGGCTACAGCATGCGCGACTGGAACCTGCGCGTGATCCTGAACCGGATCTGGGGCGCGCAGGAGCTCGACCTCAAGTCGTGGGCCATCCAGCGCGAGCCCGACGACCCGACCGCGCGGAAGATCGAGGAGACGCTGTGGTCGGCGCGGGGCGACGTTGACCTGCTCTACGTGCCGCTGCGCGATTACGTCGCGCGGCTGTCGGCGGAGGTCCTCGGCGCGGGGGCGGAGGCCGGAACGCAGTGACCGAGCTCGCCGTCGCACCGGTGCGGGCGTCCGAGGCGCTCCCGGAGACGCCGTACGTCGGCCTCGTGCCGTACTCGGAGGAGGACTCGGCCTTCTTCTTCGGTCGCGAGGCGGAGAAGACGATCGTGACCGCCAACGTTCGGGCAAATCGCCTGACTCTGGTCTACGGGCCGAGCGGCGTGGGCAAGACGTCGCTCCTGATGGCGGGCGTCGTGCACGATCTCCGCGAGCGCGTGGCGCGCAATGCCGCGCTGGGTCCGGCCGGGCGCCGTTCACGGTCGCCGTCTTCCGGGGCTGGCGGGACGACCCGCTGTCGCTGCTCATGGAGGAGATCAGGCTCTCCGTCGAGCAGGCAGTCGGAGCCGAGGTCGATCCGTGGCGACCCGGCGAGCCGGTCGTCGACACGCTGCGGGCGTGGACCGAGCGGGTCCGAACGCTGCTCGTCGTGCTCGACCAGTTCGAGGACTACTTCCTGTACCACCCGGCCGAGGCCGGGAACGAGACATTCGACGCGCAGTTCCCCGCGATCGTCAACGACCCGAACCTGCGGGTGAACTTCCTCGTGTCGATCCGGGAGGATGCGTGGGCGAAGCTCGACCGGTTCGAGGGCCGGATCCCGCAGCTCTTCGCGCACTACGTGCGCATTGAGCACCTCGACCGTGCGGGTGCGCGCGACGCGGTCGAGCGCCCGATCGCCGAGTTCAACCGCATGCTGCCGCTGGACGAGCGGCCCTACGAGATCGAGCCGGAGCTCGTCGACGCCGTCGTGCAGGCCGCGTCCGCGGGCGAGCCCGTCCTCGAGGAAGGATCGAACGGCAACGCCGCAGCCGCCGAGGGCGCCGCCGGCACCGACGAGGTCGAAGCGCCGTTCCTGCAACTCGTGATGGAACGGCTCTGGCGCACCACGGTCGAGGACGGAGAGCGCGAGCTCACCGTGGCCACCCTCGACCGTCTGGGCGGCGCGCAGGAGATCGTCGAGCGGCACCTGGTCGACGCGCTCGCGGGGCTGAGCCCGCGCGAGCAGGAGATCGCGGCGGATGCCTTCCGCTACCTCGTCACGAGCTCGCGTCGGAAGGTCGTGCAGTCGGCATCGGATCTCTCGGAGTGGCTGGGGATCCCCGAGGCCGAGCTCGTGCCCGTGCTCGAGCGCCTGTCGTCGGGCGAGAGCGGCCGGATCCTGCGCCCGGTTCCGCCGCCGCCCGGCCAGGAGGACGAGGGCGCACGGTACGAGATCTTCCACGATGTCCTCGGCGAGCCGATCCTTGAATGGCGGAAGGAGTTCGAGCACGCCCGCGAGGCGGAGGCCGAGGCGCGGCGCCAGCGTGCCGTGCGCCGTCGGCTGGTCGCGATCGTCGCCGGGTTGATCGTCCTCGTGCTGTGCTTCGCGGCCTTCGCGGCGTGGGCGCTCCACGAGCGGCGGGTCGCGAGCGACCAGGCGGCCACGGCGGAGTCGCAGTCGATCGCGGCGCGCGCGCTCCGCGTTCAGAGCCTCGACCCCAAGCAGACCCTCGTGCTCGCGTCGAAGGCCGAGGACGTCAAGTCGACCCCACAGGCGGACGAGGCGCTTCGTCGCGCGCTCGTCGGCTCGCCGAAGCCGGTCCAGCTGTGGTCCGCCCGGGCGGACGGTGTACAGCGTCGACTTCAGCCCACCAGACGGCCGGTACATCGCGGTCGCCGGTGGCGGCGGCTCCCGTGTGCTGACGGTGACGGGCGAACCGGTCGCGACACTCGAACCGCAGAAGATGGTCTATTCCGCGCGCTTCAGCAGCGACGGCAAGTACGTCGTCACGGCAGGCGCGAACGGCGCCGTGCGCGTCTGGCGAGTACGCGACTGGCACGCGCAACCGGGGGGCGTGCGGATCCGCGCGCAACACCTCGCGCGCGCGGCGTTCACCGCTGACGGGAAGTTTCTCGTCGCGGGCGGATACCCGGGCTGGCGGAACAAGGTCTGGCGCTTCAAAGACGGGCGGATCGGGCCGCGACTTACGAAGCGCGACGGCGTCGGCGGCTGGATCGAGCCGGACGGCACGGCCAGAGTCGTCGATGCGGCGACGGCCGCGTACGTCGCGCGCCTGTCGAATTTCGAAGACGCCTTCCCGTACTCCGTCGTGACCGGCCCGAGGGGCGGGCTGTTCGTCGGCGCCGGCGGGGACGACGAGTTCCACACGCCGGTCTATCGGACGCGCGCGCGGACGCGGAAGCCGTGGATGAACCTTCCGATACTCCGAGGGAGCCGCATTCAGCCCCGACGGCAACCGCGTTGCGATTCAGGGGTCCTTCGGGAACGAGATCTGGGATCTCGTCGCTGCAGGAGCCCCAGGTGATCCTGTCCGGGTCCTCGGCGGGAACCTCGTTCAGTCCCGACGGTCGTCTCGTCGCCAGTGCGAGTAACGAGGCAGTGACGACGCGGGTGTGGGACTCGCAGACCGGCGCAGTTCTCGCCGAGCTCCCGCCTCAGCCGCCGCGCTTCGACTACGGGGTGACAATCCCCGACCCGTATCCGCTTCCGCCTCAGCCGCGACCAAGGCGCAGTCGGCGGCGGGGCTACAGGCACGGCGAGAAGGCGGACTTCCGCCCGCGTTCGAGCTCCAGCCCACGGCGGGATTCTCGCCGGACAGCGGTCTCGTCACGACCTGGGGCGAGGACGGCGGCGGCGCTCAGCTCTGGCAGCCGTTCGGCGTTCGGCAGCTCGCTCGCCTGCGCCGCGGGTCGACCGTCTCGGGGCTGGACGCTCCCGCTTCCGACCGTCGTGAGCCCCGACGGGCGTCTCGTCGCGGCCGCCGACCGGCACAACGTCATCGGCGTCTGGCGAACGCGTGACGGACGGCCGGTCGCGCCGCTACGCGGGAGCACGAAGTTCGTGTCCGGGATTGCCTTCACCCCGCGCGGCGACCTGGTTGCCGCGTCGAGCCACGACGGGTCGGTCCGGGTGTGGCGGGTCAGCGACGGGCACCTCCTGCTGACCCTCGACGCCGGCGAAAAGCGCGTCGGTGCGGTCGCGATCAACCCGGAGGGCACGCTCCTCGCGTCCGGGAACGAGGACGGCACGGTCCACGTCTGGCGCCTTCCTTCCGGGGAGCCGGAGGTCGTCCTGCACCTGCCGTCGGGTTCCGTGGCCTCGGTCGCGTTCAGCGCAGACGGGGATCGCCTCGTCGCGGGCGGCCGCGGCGGCGTCGCGCGTGTCTGGCCGACCGGAGACTGGAAGGATCCGGTCGTGCTTCGGCCTAAGCGCTCGCGCGCGCTCGTCGTCGAGGCGTTGCTCAGCAAGCACGGCGACAGGGTCGTCACGCTCGACCAGAAGGGGGTCGCGCGCCTGTGGCGCGGCGACGGCGGACCGCCGCTTCGGACGCTGAGCACGGTCGCGACGGTCGCGTTCAGCCCTGACGGGACACAGCTGCTTGCAGGCGGCGGCAAGGCGACCGTGCAGATCGTCGGCACGAGCGACGGCCAGGATGTCAGGCTGCTGCGGGGCCACACGGACGTCGTCAACGACGCCCGCTTCGCGCCAAAGGGCGATCTCGTCGTGACCGCGGGGGCGGGCGATGACAAGACGGTCCGCCTGTGGCAGGCGGAGACGAACGGGCCGATCGCGGTGTTCACGCCGAGCGTCTCGCCCGTTCTGCGCGCGATGCTCGCAGCGGACGGAAGGCTCGTCACCGTCAGCGACGACGGCGTGCGCCTCTATGCGTGTGAGCCCTGCCTGACGCCGGACCAGCTGCGCGCGCTGGCGAAAGAACGTCTCGCGGCGCGCTAATGCGTGAGCCGCGACCAGACGTTGACGCCGTCCTCTCGTACGCTCACACGGAAGTCCTATCGGTTACAACAAGTGCACTGGAAAGGGAAAAGCCGCTGTGTGTGCGGCTCTTTCCTGTGTGGGCCCGCCTGGACTCGAACCAGGGACCGACGGATTATGAGTCCGCTGCTCTGACCAGCTGAGCTACGGGCCCGCTTGCGCGCACGGTACAGCACGGTTCCGCCGGAACGGGTCGAAGCGCCTCGCGTAGACTTCCTCGGCGCGTGAAGGTCTTCCAACACGAGAAGCATTTCCGCACGTCTCGAGGTCTCGAGATCTCGGACATCACCGACGAGGTGAATGCCGTGGTGCGCGAGAGCGGCGTTCGCGACGGCATCGCCTGCGTCTACTCGCCGCACACCACCTGCTGCGTGCGGGTCAACGAGTTCGAGGCGGGCTTCCTCGAGGACTTCGCCACGATGCTGAAGCGGCTCGTGCCGAGCGACGGCTATTACGCGCACGACGACTGGGACAAGCGCACGGAGAACATCTGCGAGGAGGACATGGAGTTCGGCAACGGCCACTCCCACTGCATGTCGATGCTCCTCGGCTCCGCCGGCGAGTCGATCCCCGTCCGCGACGGCGAGCTCTCGCTCGGCCAGTGGCAGCGGGTGCTCTTCATCGAGCTGGACCGCGAGCGCGACCGGCGCTGGCTCGTCCAGGTCGTCGGCAACTAGCCCGTCGGGCTAGGGCGCGCCGACTCCCGCCAGCTCGCGCTTCTCCGCGAGGCGTTTCAGCGCATCCGTCTCGAGCTGGCGCACCCGCTCGCGGGTGATCCCCAGCGTACGGCCGATCTCCTCCAGCGACTTCGGCTCCTCGCCTCCGTTCAGCCCGTAGCGCAGCTTGAGGATCTGCGCCTGGCGCTCCGGCAGCTCGCCGAGCGCGCGGTGCAGCGCCGCATGCGTGAGGCCGACGTGGACCTCCTCCTCGACGGGCGCCTGGTCCGAGGCGATCAGCTCGCCGTGCGTGGCGGAGTCCTCCTGGCCCGTCAGCGGCTTGTCGAGGCTCGTGACGGCACGGGCGGCGTTCCGCACCTCGCGCACCTGCTTGAGCGGCAGCTTCGAGCGCTTCGCGATCTCCTCGTCGGTCGGCGGACGCTCGAGCTCGGCGGTCAGCTCGCGCTCCGCGCGGTTGATCTTCTGCTCGCGCTCCACGATGTGCACGGGGATCCGGATCGTGCGGGACTTGTTCGCGACGCCGCGCTGCACCGCCTGGCGGATCCACCACGTGGCGTAGGTCGAGAACTTGAACCCCTTGCGGTGGTCGAACTTCTCGACGGCCCGGATCAGCCCGATGATCCCTTCCTGGATCAGATCGAGCAGCGACAGCCCGTGGCCCTGGTAGCGCTTGGCGATCGAGACGACGAGGCGGAGGTTCGAGTTGATCATCCGGTCCTTCGCACGCTTGTCGCCGCGCTCGATTCGCTTGGCGAGCTCGACCTCCTCGGCCGCGGTCAGCAGCGGATAGCGGCCGGCCTCGTTGAGGAAGAGCTGCAGCGCGTCGGTCGTCGTCACGGCGAGGTCGCCGTTGACGTAGACCGTGTCGCTGCGCTCGCCCTCCGCCAGGCGTCGCTGGCAGTCGTCCGTCAGGTCGATACCTGCGGCCTCGATGCGCTCGAACAGCGCCTCGATGTCCTCGTCGTCCAGCTCGAGCGACTGCACGACCTCGTTCAGCTCGGTGAGATGGATGCAGCCGTCCTCCTCGCCGTGGTCCAGCAGGCGTGCGATCTGATCCTGGCCCATGTCCGCCCCCTTTCCGGAGCGCTCGGAGATCAACCCTTGGAACTAGATCAAACCGCAGTATCGCGCGGTGCGGGGCCAGGGGAAGAATCCTCGCCCGGACCGGTGCGCCTGCTCGGCGACCCACATCTGCTCGAGCGGCGACCACTTGTCGGCGGTTCCCTTCCTGCGCAGGAGCCACGCGCCGTAGTGCCGCTGGAACGAGATGTCCATCTGGAGGCCCCCGTAGTAGCCGTTGCCGGAGTTGGCCTGCCAGCGGCCCTCGTAGCTGTGGATGCACTGCCACTGACGCCTGTGCGGCGGATGGAGCGCCCTGCGTCTGGCGATGGCGGCCCGCCGACGCCAGAGGTCGCGGACCCAGATGCGGTACTCGAGGTCGGGCGACACGGCTGCCGTCTGGCGCGACGGCGACGGACGGACGCCCATCAGACGCTGCCAGCGCCAGGTCTCCGTGCGGTACTGCCTCACGTCGGCGAGCAGCTCCGCGGCGCGAACCTGCTGCGCAGCCGTCGCGCGCTCCGCGCGCGGCGCGGCCTGCAGGGAGTCGACCTGCACTGCGATGGCGAGCAGCAGCGCGCAGAGACCAACGGCTGTCGTGACCAGCTTGATCAAGCATTCCCCTCTTGCCGCTTACAGAACGGCCCCTCACGGGGCAGGTGCTTCCGAGAACTGATCTGCTCCGAGCGCTGAACCGGAGTGCCAGCAGATGGCTAGCGCCGAGCGAAGTCTGCAAAACGCTAGCAGACCACGCGCGCTTCGCGTTTGAGAGAAGTGTTAGGAATCGGTCAGGCTTCGTCGACGAGCCGGAGCGAGGTCTGCTCCCCGTCGTCGCCGCGCCGCCTGCCCCGGGCGAGCTTCCGCACGTACAGCCGCTCGTTCGCCGCCCGGTAGAGCGACAGGGCGTTGTCGCCCTCCCGCGGGAAGCACGCCCACCCGAACGTGATCGCGCAGCCCTCCTCGCCGAGGCGTCGCTCCAGCCGGCCCGCGAGTTTCGCCGGGTCGTGCGGGAGCCCTGTCAGGAGAGCGAACTCGTCGCTTCCCACGCGGGCGATGTCGTCGTCCGCCTCCAGGCCGCGGCCGAGCAGCTCCGCCAGCCGGCGCAGCATCTCGTCGCCCTCGTGGAGGCCGTGCTCCTCGTTGATCCGGGAGAGCGCGTCCAGGTCGCCGATCAGCAGCGCGAACGGCTTCCTCGACTGGAGGCGGCGCCCGATCGCGCTCTCGAACGCGCGCGTGTTCGGCAGGCCCGTCAGCGTGTCCCGGGTCGCGAGGATCTGCAACTCAGCCACGAGCTGGCGCTTCGAGAGGGCGAACCAGCCGACGATGGCGCCGATCGCGACGAAGGTCGCGAGCCGGATCAGCGTCGGCTCCCACGCGTCGACCGAGGTCACGTGAGGGTTGAGAACGAGGCCGGCCGCGTAGAGGCCCGCCGCAACCACCCCGCCTATGGCGCCGACGAACGGCCCCGTCGCGAGCGCCAGGAGGGCGATCGGCAGGTAGTAGAGGTGGCCGAAGCCGAGGCCGGGCCGCTCGAAGCAGGCGAAGAGGACGAACACCGCCAGAAAGGCGAGAAACGCACCGCAGGCGTACAGACGCCGATGCCCGGCCGCAGACACGCTTTTCACCGTGGTCGACCTCCCCCGAACGGGCATCACTCATTCGAGTGTTTCTGGACAAGTTTTTGCGCTTTCGGGCGACCTCAGTCTGGCAACTCAAAAATGCGAGCTGCGGCAGAAAGTAGGGGTTCGACCACAAATGAACCGCACAAGATGGCTCATGCTCTTCGGAGTGTGCGTTCTCGTGTTCGCATCGACGGCGGCAGCGACGACACTCCGCGGAGATGCGAACCCCAATACGCTTGCTGGAGCCGAAGGGAACGACATCCTCTACGGGTACGCAGGCAACGACAACCTGACCGGCCTCGCCGGCAACGACGGGCTGTTCGGCGGCACCGAGAACGACACGCTCTCGGGTGGGGACGGCAACGACCGTCTCCACGGCAACGACGGCAACGACAACCTCTCCGCCGGCACCGGGAACGGACAACCTGTACGGCGAGGAGGGCAACGACACCGTCAACGGCGACGACGACGCCGACAACATGTACGGCGGCAACGGCGAGGACACCCTGAACGGTGGCGACGGCGACGATCACGCGTACGGCGGGAACGGCGACGACATCGTCAACGGCGGGCCCGGGAACAACTGGGTCTCCGGCGACGCCGGAAACGACCGCGTCACCGACCTCGCGGTCGGCGGCGTCAGCCGCCTCTACGGCGGTTACGGGAACGACGTCCTCGTCTCCGGTGCCGGCAACGACTGGCTCTCCGGCGGCTACGGCGACGACACGCTCACCGGCGGTGCAGGCAACGACCACCTGAGCGACATCGGTGGCACCAACACGATGAACGGCGGCGACGGGGACGACGTCCTGAGCGGCGGCCCCGGAGCCGACACGATGAACGGCGGCAACGGGAACGACCGCATCCAAGGCGGCAACGGCTTCGAGACCGTCACTGCCGGCGCGGGGAACGACTTCGTGAACGTCAACTCCGGCGGCAGCACCGTCAACCTCGGCGACGGGGACGACACCTTCTACGCGACGTCGATCGACAACCTCGTCGACAACGTCACGTGCGGGCTCGGCACCGACACCGTCTGGGTTCGCGCGAACGACGTGGTCGCGGCCGACTGCGAGAACGTCAACCGGCTCGGCTAGGCACACGGCTGACAGGGTGGAGCGCAGCACGCGCTCCGCCCTTCGCTCGTGCTGCTCTCGACCGGCCGCCTGCCCGCTACGATCACGCTCGTGACGTACATCCTCGTGCCGGTGATCGTCCTCGGGACGATCCTGCTCCTCTTCGCCGTCTTTCTCCTGCTCTCGCGGATCCGCGGCGGCAGGTATCTGCGCCCGATCGTGCGGCTGCTCTCGAAGGTCGGCTTCATCCGACGCTGGATGATGAAGGCGTCGGCCGCCGCGCTCGAACGGGAGAATCCCCCGCTCGCGAGCGCCATGAAGAAGGCCGAGCTCTACGGGACCCCCACGACCCCGCAGCAGGTGCAGAAGTTCATGAGCCGGCTCACCGCCGAGGAACGGCGCGCCTATCTCGCCGCGGCAGGCGAGCAGCAGCAGGAGGCCGGCGTCGAGCCGGTGAATCGCCAGCAGCGCCGCCAGATGGAGCGTCTCGGCCAGCAGACGCAGGGCGGCGCCCGTCCGAAGAGCAGCGGCGGCAAGAGTGGCCGGAAGAAGCGCCGCTAACACGACGCGAACGCTTTTCTTAAGACCCGTTAAGGCGACCCTGCCATCGTCAGGTCGGCTCGTGCGCCTCCGCCGAACCCTCCCCGCGGCCATCGCCGCCGCATTGCTGCTCGCGCCGGCGGCCGCGACCGGCACCCCGGCGCAGCTCGAATCACCGAGCGTTGCGCGCATCGGGAACGGGCCGCTCCTGATCAGGGACTCGAAGCTCTCGGTTCGCACCGCGCGCTCGATCGCGATCGGCCCGTCCTGGGGCGGCTTCTACACGACACCGAGCGGCGTCTCGATCCAGATCCTCGTCTCGGTGACCTATCCCGAGGACGACGCGATCCCGCAGAAGTGGGCGAACTTCCTCGACAGCCTCGTCCACGGCAAGGAGCTGGCCGACCTGACGGTCTACCTCGCGCCGATCGACGAGGTGCAGGAATTCTGCGGTGACCAGGCACTCGCCTGCTACAGCGACGTCCCAGTCGATGCTCGTCGCGCCCGGCGAGCAGGTCGACGACGGCGTCTCGGCAGAGGCGGTCGTGACGCACGAGTACGGGCACCACATCGCGTCGAACCGGTCGAACGCCCCTTGGTCGGCCATCGATACCGGAACGAAGCGGTGGGCCTCGTACCTCCAGGTCTGCCAGAAGACCGACGAAGGGACGCTCTATCCGGGCGCGGAGGACATGCGCAACTACCAGCTCAATCCGGGCGAGGGCTTCGCCGAGCAGTACCGCGTCCTGAACGAACGCCGAGCGGGGCTCCCCGAGACGCCCTGGGACGTGGTCTCGCAGTCGCTCTACCCGGACGACACCTCGCTCGCGCTGCTCGAGCAGGACGTGCTCTCGCCCTGGCCCGGGGCGACCGCGACCACGCTGCGCGGCAGCGTCAGCGCAAAGGCCAGAAGCCGCTCCTTCAGCGTCGCCACGACGCTGGACGGGACGCTGCGCGTGACCCTGCGCGCGCCCGTGAAGACAAGGCTCGCACTCGAGCTCTACGTGGGCGCGGCGCGGGTCGGCCGCGCCGTCACGACGCCGACGAGCCGCACGCGCACGGTGCAGGCGACGGTCTGCGGCGTCCGCGCCTACCGCGTCTCGGTCACCCGCGTCTCCGGCACGGGCGCCTTCACCCTCGGCGTCTCGAAGCCGTAGCGCTCCGATGCCAGGCCGAGCCTGCGCGCGAGCGGGTCGAGCGTCAACTCCTGGAGCAGCGTCGACACGATCACGACGAAGAAGACGGCGTTGAAGATCGTCGTGCTCGAGCCGACGTTCTCCGACATCGCGAACGTCGCGAGCACGATCGGCACGGCGCCGCGGAGGCCGGCCCAGCTGAGGAAGACCCGCTCCCGTAGCCCGAAGCTGCCGAGCGCCGTGCACGCGAAGACCGCGATCGGCCGGGCGAGGAACAGGAGCACGAAGGTCAAGGCGAGCGCGGAGACGGCGACACCGGGCAGCTGGCGCGGGAACACGAGCAGCCCCAGCACGACGAACAGCGCGACCTGGGCGAGGAACGCGAGCCCCTCGTGGAACGTCGTCACCGTGCGCTTGAGCGACCAGCGGACGCTCCCGAGCCCGAGCCCGACGATGTAGACCGCCAGGAAGCCGCTCGCCCCGAGCGCGTCCGCGGCGCCGTAGCTGAAGGCGGCCAGCGCGACCGTCGCGACCGGCGCGAACGCCGCCACGTCGCGGGGAAAGCGCGGGAACAGCCTGACCGCCGCGAATGCGATCGCCACGCCGATCACGAGCCCGAGCCCGAGCTGCCGGACGAGCAGGAGCACGACGTCGGCGACGGTCTCGTGCGGCTCGGTGATCCACGCGATCAGCCCGAGCGTCAGGGCGACGGCGGTCGGGTCGTTGAGGCCCGACTCCGCCTCGAGGAGCCGGGCGAGCCGCTGCCGCAGGGAGGCGAAGCGGAGGGTGGCGAAGACCGCCGCGGCATCCGTCGGCCCGACGACCGCCCCCATCAGAAGCGCCTCGGCCGGCGAGAAGTCGAAGAACGCGTACGCACCGATCGCGACCACGAGCGCCGTGATCGCGACGCCGACGGTGCTCAGCAGCGCCGCTGGGACCGCCACCGGCCGCAGCTCGCGCGGATCAGTCGTCAGGCCGCCCTCGAAGAGGATCGCGATCAGACCCAGTACCCCGATCGTCCGCGCGAGCTCGGCGTCGTCGAAGTAGATGCCGCCGGGCCCGTCCGAGCCGAGCAGCATGCCGACGAGCAGGAAGGCGATCAGAATCGGGACGGAGAGCCGCCGCGAGACGATCGCGGCGAGCACACCCAGGAGGAGGATCGCCCCCACGAGGAGGAGCCTGTCCTCGACGGCGATGCGGGCGAGCGCCGCTAGCGCTTCCGTTTCCTCCGCCGACCGGCCGGCGCGGGCCGCGGCTTCCGTTTGCGGTCCGAAAGATGGGTCAGGCGCCGAAGCGCGGTCGAGGCGAAGGTGGCGAGGCTCACGCCACGATCATGCCAGCAATCGCGCCGCGGGCCTGGCCGTTGCCCCTGGGAGGACTACTAGAGGCTTGATGTGAACTCGGGTGCGTGCGGGGATGGGCCAGACCAAGCGGTTCGGCCGGATCGGGCGCAGCGCGTTGTGGTTGCTACGGGCAAGCCCGAGCCGGCTGAACCGCGCCGCGTCTGGCACACCAGCCGTGCGTGCCGGGGTTTCACATCAAGCCTCTAGGCCAGCGAGGCTCGGCGCACCCGCTCGAAGCCGGCGGCGCCGAGCGCGCTCGCGTCCAGCAGACGGCACAGCCATCCGTGCCCGCTGTCGGGGTTCGACTCGTCGTCCGTGCTCCCCACCGAGGCGAAGACCCTTGCACCGCGGAACTCCCATTCCTCGATCTCGTCGTGGTCGCCCTCGATGTCGGCGCGGAACCGCCGCAGATCCTCCAGGAGGCGCTCCTTGACGATGTCCAGCCAGGTCTCGCGCGGGTCCCGGTCAGGGTCGACCCCGCACTGCTCCACCAGGTCGTCCTCGATCTCCTCGAGGATCAGCGCCGCGACGTAGCGCTCCGCCTCGTCCCAGTCCGGCGCCTCGCCGGGATCGAGGGACACGAGCTCGACCATGAGCCCCGACTCGGCGGCCTGACGTGAGGGTCGCGAGCGCCTCCTCGGACAGCCCGCCGTCGTCTCGCGCCAGCGCGTGCTCGAGCTCGTGATCCGGGAGCTCCCCGTCCGCTTCCGCATAGTCGCGCCCGGCGACGAGGTCGAGGTACGGCTCGCCCTGTTCGTCGACGGCGAGCCGCTGCTCCACCACGTGCCAGCTGATGAGCCGGCCGTCCTCGAGCGTCGTGAACGCGTGCCCCAGCTTCGGTCCGTCCGGTCGGTAGCGCCTGAACGCGCCCAGCTCCTCGCGGCCGTCCGGGTGGACGAGGCGCATCCGGTAGCGCGCAGGCTTCGCAACGGCCCGCGGCGGGTCGCCGTCGTCGACGCCCTCGACGAGCCACCAGCGTCCCTCCAGCACGAGCACCGAGCCGGGCTCGAGCTCGTCGTCGGTCCTGTACCGCCGGACACGCTCCTTGGCGGCACGGTTCTGCACGACGACCTCGTACGTGGTGGTCACGGCTGAAGCTTCGCCTCCGCCCTCGACGCCGAAGCCGACTCCGGCTCCCAGGAGGCCTCGACCACGTAGCCGTCCGGGTCGCGGCATTTGACGCTCACGTACTCGGGCTCCTCCCACCACTCGACGATCTCGACCCCCTCGGCGTCGAAGCGGTCGCGGAGCGCCTTCACGGCGGCCGGCGCAGGCAGCCCGACGCCGAAGTGGAGAAACGCAGGCAGCTGCACCGGCTCGCTCCACGGGCCGAGCGCCAGCGCGAAGCCGCGCTCGTCGTAGACGAACAGCACCCTTCCGTCGTCGTACCAGCGCCGGCCGCGGTCGAAGCCGAAGTAGGCGCCGTAGAAGGCGGCGGAGCGCTCCGGATCGCGAACCGCGAGGGCGAGGTGATCCATCGAGGCGAGCCTACCCGGACGGCCCTACCCCGCCGGCTGGAACTCGACCACGGTCGTCCCGATCAGGCCCTGCGGGACGAGCTCGAAGCTGCAGATGTCGGCGCCGTGATGGCCGGGCGGGGTCGGGATCCTGCCGTCCCAGATCGTCGCCTGGGGGAACACGAGCGTTCGCCACGTCAGCCCGTCCCGCCGGATCTCGAGCCGCTGGGGCTGCTTGACGAGCACGGTCACGTGCAGCGCGCCGGGACCGCATCCGTAGAGGAACGCCTGCCCGGTCGTGCCCGCGTAGACGTCGCCGTTCGGCTGGAAGCCGTTCGTGCGCAGCGACACCCGGGGCGCGCCCTCCAGCTTCCAGAGCTTGAGGCCTGCCTGCCCCGGGAAGGGACTGCGGCGCCTGCGCCACCACCGTGCCGACGAACGTGAAGCGCGACGAGGCCACGACCGCCCGTCCCTCCGGCGGTCAGGCGAATCGTCCCGTCCGGCCAGATGGTCACCTCGCGCTGCGGCAGCGGCCCGAGCACGCTCGTCCCGGCGAGGTCGTAGACGTGGCGGATGTCGTCGTTCCAGAAGAGGTTCGCCCAGACCGCGTCGACGTCACGGTCTCCGTCGTAGAGGTAGAAGGACGGACCTGCGTGCGCCCGGTCGACCCAGTCCTTCACCGGGCCGAGGAAGCGCGTCTGCTGCGTGCGGGACGCGGCGGCAAGCGCGCGCGTCGCGAGCACGGACTCGCCGGCCAGCACGAAGGCGGCGAGCAGCGGCAGGAGCCAGACGAGCCGGCGAGGGACGAGCGCGAAGAGCGCCGCTAGCACGGCCGCGGTGCCGAAGACGACGAGCTCCTGCGTCTCGAGCGAGGCGCCGTCGAGCAGCCGCTCGAGCGCGAGGGCGCGTGAACGAGAACGGCAGCTGACGAGCCGAGAGGGTGCGCTCGATCGGGATCGTCAGCACGAGCCCAACCGTGAGGAGCGCGACGATCCCCGCCGTGACACGGGTGCGCGGCGCACCTCGCTCGAGCCACACGGCAAAGCCGACGAAGAGCAGCGGAGCGAGGCTGAAGACGTTGCGCTCCGCGATGTAGCCGACGTGCCGAGAGGCGAAGACGCCGACCTGGACGACTGTCGTCAACGTGAACGCGGTCGTGACGACGGCGTACGCGCGCAGGTCCCGCGACGGCTCGCGGCGTCGCAGCACCTCCGTGACCAGCAGCGCGACGGCAGCGGTCGGAACGAGTGCCGTCACGAGCACGATGTCGGCCGCGTGCCGCACGATCGCGACGAGGCCGTCCGACACGCTGTACGAGGTCTCGGCTGCCGCCTGGTACGCCCCCAGCAGGGGCACGCCCCGGATCACCCGCCAGAGCGCCCAGGCGATCGCCGAGCACGGCGAACGTCAGCCCAGGTCGGCAGCAGACTCGTCAGCGGGCCGCTTGTTCCGCTCGACGAGCGCCAGCAGCAGGGCGGCGCCGAGGAACGCCGGCGGCAGCGCCACGGCCTGCAGGCGGGTGGCGCAGGCGAGGAGGATCGCCCCGACGGCGAGCGCCTGGCGCTCGAGGCTCGGCTCGGCGAGCGCCCGGGCGGACGCCCAGGCGGCGAGCACGAAGAGCGGATAGAAGGCGACCTCGGTCATCACGAGCCCCGAGTAGGCAAGCCCGGGCACCGCGAGCGTGAGCGCCGCCGCGACGAGCGCGGCCCACTTCGAGGCGAGCGAGCGGGTCCAGCAGTAGACCGGGACGGCCGCGAGGGACATCGTGAGCGCCTGCAGCACCTTCAGCGCGTGATAGCCGTCTCCGAGGCCGCCCAGAACGAGCGGGAGCCCCACGAGCGCCGGATAGACGACCGTGTAGACCCCGGTCGGCGCCCCGAGGAGCTCGAGCGAGCCGTGCCGATAGAGGCTCTCGCCGAGCTTCGCGTAGAGGGTCTCGTCGACCTCGATCCACGGGACGGGAACGAGGAACGCCCCCCAGGCGCGCAGCGCGGTCGAGGATGCGATCAGCAGGGCGAGGGCGAGCCACCCGGGCGTGCGGCGCATCCCGCGAACGCTAGATGTTTCTCAGCAGGCTGTTAGGACCGATGGTGAGCTCTACGAGGCGAGCGCCGCGGGCGGCCGCTCCGCGAACGCGCACGGCCGGGCATCGCCCGGGAGAGGCGAGCTGCCGAGCCTGCTGACGAGCAGCGGGTCCGTGCAGAGATCGGGGAGCTCGAGGTAGGCGTCCGGCTCCGGCGGGCGGCCGTCGCGCTCGACCAGTGCATACCGCTCGGCGAGCTGGACGAAGACCAGATGGCTGCCGGGCGGCTCGGCCGTCGGCTCCGGCGCAAGGGCCTCCTGCAGCTGCTGCCTCAGCGCCTCGACCTGTTGCTGCAGCGCCTCGGACCTGCCGACAGCCTCCGCCAGCTCCCGCTCGCGCGTGTCGACGAGAGCGTCGAGCCGGCGCGTCCGCCGGGCGAGCCGCGCAGCCTTCGCCCGCCGTCGGTCGAGCTTCGCGGCGAGCGCCGAGAGCTCGCCTGCGCGCTCCGCCAGCAGCTCGTCACGTACCTGCTCGCTCCTGCTGCAGGGCCTCGACCTGCTGCCGCAGCTCCTCGACGACGGGCGCGGCCTCCGCCAGCTCCCGCTCGCGTCCTTCGACGAGCGCGTCGACCCGGCGCGCCCGCCCGGCGAGCCGCGCAGCCTGCGCCCGTCGGCGATCCGCCTCGGCGGCGAGCGCCGTCAGCTCGCCCGCGCGCTCCGCCAGTAGCTCGTCACGCGCCTCCAGCTCCTGTCTCAATGTCTCGGCCGTGCGCCGCGGCCTCCGCCAGCTCCCGCTCGCGCGCCTCGACGCGCGCGTCCCGCGCCCGGACCCTGCGGACGAATCGCTGCAGCTGCGCGCGGCGCCGCGCGCCCTGGGACGCGAGAGCCTCGGCCAGCGCGGAGAGCTCGCCCTCGCGCTCGGCCAGCCACTCCTCGCGCTGCTGCAGCTCGTGCCTGAGCGCTTCGGCCGTCCGCCCGGCCTCCGCCAGGTCCCGCTCGCGCGCTTCGACGAGCGCGTCCCGCGCTCGGACCCTGCGCACGAATCGCAGCAGCTGGGCGCGGCGCCGCTCGCCCTGGGACGCGAGAGCCTCGGCCAGCGCGGAGAGCTCGCCCTCGCGCTCGGCCAGCCGCTCCTCCCGCTGCTGCAGCTCGTGCCTGAGCGCTTCGGCCGTGCGCCCGGCCTCCGCCAGGTCCCGCTCGCGAGCCTCGACGAGCGCGTCCCGGTCGCGGACCCGGCGCACGAATCGCAGCAGCTGGGCGCGGCGCCGTTCAGCCAGGGAGTCGAGTGTCGCCGTGAGCCGCGAGAGCTCGCCGTCGCGACCCGCGAGAGCCTCGGCGCGCGCCTCCAGCTCCTGCCTCAGCGCCTCGACCTGGTGGCGGAACGCCTCGGACGAATGGGCGGTGTCCGCCAGCTCGTGCTCGCGTGCCTCGACGAGAGCGTCGCGCTCGCGAACCCTGCGGACGAAACGAGAAAGCTGCGCGCGACGTCGCTCGCCCTGCGAGGCGAGCGTCGCGTCGAGCCGGCGCGCCCGCCCGGCGAGCCGCGCAGCCTGCGCCCGCCGGCGATCGGCCTCCGCGGCCAGCGCCGAAATCTCGCCCTCGCGCTCGGCCAGACGCTCTTCGGCGGCGGCCAGCTTCGCCCACTGCTCCTCCAGATGCGCCAGCAGGGAGTCCTTGCTCTCCGGCTCGGGGGCCGGCTCTGGGGCCGCCGACTCGACGGCGTCGAGAACCGGCTGCGGAAGCGGAGGAGCCGCAGCGATCGAAGGGGGCGGCTCGAACGTCCGGCCCCGCTCGCCGTCGTGGCGGCGCTCGATCTGCGCGCGCAGGCCCGTTCCGAACCCGGTCTCGGCCGTCAGCTCGATCCCGTACTGGGCCGCGAGGGCCCGCGAGAGCGCCGGGCGCGAGACGAACCTGAGCTCGACGATGATCTCTCCCAGGCGTCGTCCCGTCAGCGCCTGGCGCGCGAGTGCAAGCTCCAGCTCCTCGTCGCTGAGAAGACCCTTTTCGACGAGCAGCCGGCCGAGAGGACGCCAAGGGATGTGGGCCGCTTCCACACACGTGTATATCGGCGCGAACCGGCCCGGAGTCAAGTATCTGTTGAGGGTTCCTTCTCCTCGGCTTTGGCCGCGCTCGAAAGGCGACTAGGATCCGTGCGTGCTCGCCCGCTGGGGAATCAGGCTCGCCACCTCGCTCGCCGGAATCGCGCTGGGGCTCGTGCTCTCGGCCGCGTTCCTTGGCGGCTTCTCGATCGACCTCACCTCCCTCATCACCGCGACGCTCCTCTTCTGGGTCGTCCACATCGTCGTCCAGTTCATCTCCCTTCGCGTCCTCGTCCGCCAGCCGTCCGTCGCGATGGCCGGCCTGCTGGCGCTCGCCTCGACGGTCATCGCGCTCGTGACCGTCGCCATCGTGATCGACGGGGTGAACATCCACGGGGTCGAGGCCTACGTGCTCGCCACGCTGATCATCTGGATCTGCACCGTCCTCGGCGACCTGGTAGGCGCGCGCATGATCCGCGCCAGACGGCAGGAGCGGCGCGCCTGACGCCGAGGCCCTCGACCGGGCCGAGAATGCAGAACGCCGCCCTACCAGGCGGCGTTCTCGAAGAGAGGGCAGGGTTGGAAACCCTCTCGGGACGAAATGGTAGCGTCGCCTCGCGCAGACCGGGCTCGAGGCGGCGTCGGCGCCGCACCGCGACGACCTCTCGCCCGCACCTTGTCACCGCACCGTGCACAGGGCTGACCACCGGACGGCGCAGACGCGCTCCTTCTTCCCTGCGTAAGCTGACGCGATGAGCGCCTTCGACGATCTGGGCGAGCTGCCGCTGCAGCGGATCTGGGACGGGGTCGCCGCACGTTCCGTGCACGGAGAGCGGCTCACGCTGGGGGTCGTCGAGCTCGACCCGGACAGCGTCGTGCCCGAGCACCGCCACGAGAACGAGCAGCTCGGCATGGTGCTGAGCGGCTCGGTCGTCTTCCGCGTCGGCGACGAGTCGCGGGAGCTCTCTGCCGGCGGCACGTGGCGGATCCCTGCAAACGTTCCGCACGAGGTGCGCGTAGGCCCGGAGGGCGCGGTCGTGATCGACGTCTTCGCGCCGGGACGGGACGACTGGGCCGCGATCGAGCCCGGCGAGCCGCGGCAGCCTCGCTGGCCGGGCTGAGCCCCCCGCGGGCACCCGACAGAAGCCCTTCATCCCCGGCGGGTGATGCCCCACCTGGGTCTCGGCGTGGAGCCCGGCCCGGATCCTGCGCATCCTCCTGATCGTGCCGCTCTACGCGTCCTCCTCGTGGCTGATCTGGCCCGTGCTGGCGCGCGCCGGCTTCCGCCAGCTGGTGCGCCGCACCGACTGGGCCAAGACGTCGCGGGAGGCGATTCCCGACAGCGGGCTAGATCCGGACCGGGCGTAGGGTCGGTCCAGGGTGATTCCGGATGGTGCCCCGGGCCGCCCGTCGGCACCCTGGAGGCATGAGCGAACACACCACACATACCCCAGACATCAAGCGCCTCGAGCGCAGCTCGTCCGGCCGCGTGCTCGCAGGCGTCGCCGGCGGCCTCGGACGCTACTTCGAGCTGAACCCGGCCTTCTTCCGGATCGGGTTCGTCGTCCTGACGCTGCTCGGCGGCGCCGGAATCCTGATCTACCTCGCCGCGGTGCTCGTCATGCCGGACGAAGGCGCCGAGCGGTCGATCGCCGAGGAGGCGCTCGCCGGACGGCGGGAGCGGCCGTGGCCGCTCGTCGGGCTCGGCCTCGTCGCCGTCGCCCTGGCCGTCCTCCTCTCCCGCGCGACGCTCTGGCCCGCAGCCGGCGCCGGCTGGGTGCTCGTCCTGCTCGCAGGGCTTGCGATCCTCTGGGCGTACGACGCGAGGCGCGGCGACCGCCGGTCCCGCATGCTCCTCCGCGGGCTGCTCGCCTTCGTCGTGACGGTGCTCGTGGCGATGGCCGCGACCGTCGCCGTCGCGTTCGCGTGGTTCGACGTCGGAGTCGGCGACGGCGTCGGCGACCGCGTCGAGGCGCCGGCCACCGCCGCGGCGCTGCAGTCGTCGTACAAGCTCGGTGTCGGCAACCTGCGTCTCGACCTCTCGCGGATCGGCCCCGTCACGCAGGAGACGCGCGTCCGGGCCAAGGTCGGCGTCGGCGAGCTGCGCATCATCGTCCCGACCGCGGCCTCGGTGGCGGTCAACGCGCACGCCAAGGTCGGCGAGGTACACGTGCTGCGCCGGCACGACGACGGCCGGAACGCCGAGGTGCAGACGGGCTCCGGTGGCCTGCTCGTGATCGACGCGAAGGTCGGCGCAGGCCGGATCGACGTCGTCCGCGCCGTACCATGAGCCAGATGTCGGCGCTGCTCTTCGAGCGCAGCGGGCGGGATCGCGTCATCGCGGGCGTGTGCGGCGGGCTGGCCGCGCGGCTCGGCGTCGACGCGACGCTCGTCCGGCTCGTCTTCGCGCTGCTCGCGCTCGCGGGCGGCGCCGGCATCCTCCTCTACTTCGCGCTCTGGGTGTACGGCGAGGGGCGGCGCACGTGGACGGCCGCCGCCCTCGTCGCCGCCGCGGCGGCGATGCTGCTCCTGGCGCTGGGGCTCTCGCCGACGGCGGTGCTCGGCGCGACGCTGCTCGTCGCCGGCCTCGCGACGGTGCTCGTCCGCGGCGGCTCGCTGCGGCCCGGCGGCTCGCTGCCGGTGCTGGGGGTCGTGCTGATGATCGCCGGGGCGATCACCTTCCTGGGCCGGAACGGCTCGTCGGGACCGTTCATCGCCCCTGGGGCCGTCGTCGGCGCGCTGGTGCTCGTCGTCGGGCCGTGGATCTGGCAGCTGACGTCCGAGCGCACGGAGCGGATCCGCCTCCAGGAGCGCGCGGAGGTCGCGACGCGCGTCCACGACTCGGTGCTGCAGACGCTTGCCCTCGTGCAGCGTCACGCCGGCGACCCCGCGCGGGTCGCGGCGCTGGCCCGGCGCCAGGAGCGCGAGCTGCGGCGCTGGCTCTACGGGAGCGGCGTGGCGGACGCGACGACGCTCGTCGACGCGCTGGCCGACGCCGCCGCCGACGTCGAGGAGCTCCACGGCGTCCGGATCGAGCTCGCAAGCTCGGGCGACGCGCCGCTCGACGATGCGTTCGGGGAGGCGCTGGGGCAGCTCGTGCTCGCCGCCCGCGAGGCGATGACGAACGCCGCCAAGTTCTCGGGGGCCGACGAGGTCTCCGTCTACGCCGAGAGCGGCCCGGACGGCGTCGCCGTCTTCGTCCGCGACCGCGGCGCGGGATTCGACCCGGCGGCCGTGAGCGAGGATCGCCGCGGGATCGCGGAGTCGATCGAGGGCCGGATGCAGCGGGCCGGCGGCAAGGCGGCCGTCGTCAGCGCGCCCGGCGCGGGCACCGAGGTGGAGCTGACGCTCGAGCGGGGGTCGCCGTGAAGCGGCGGGTCGTCCTGGTCGACGACCACGAGCTCTTCCGGGCCGGCGTCCGGGGCGAGCTCGGCGACGCCGTGGAGATCGTCGGCGAGGCAGGCAGCGTCGCCGACGCGGTGCCGCTGATCCGCGAGCTCGATCCGGACGTCGTGCTGCTCGACGTCCACCTCTCCGACGGCGGCGGCGAGGGTGTGATCGCAGGCGTCGCGCAGGAGCGGCCCGGCGTCAAGTTCCTGGCCCTCTCCGTCTCGGACGCGGCCGAGGACGTGATCGGCGTCATCCGCGCGGGCGCGCGCGGGTACGTGACGAAGACGATCTCGAGCGCCGAGCTCGCCGACGCGGTCGAGCGGGTGGCCGAGGGCGACGCCGTCTTTTCGCCGCGCCTGGCCGGCTTCGTCCTCGACGCGTTCAAGGCGGGCGAGCGGGTCGGCGGCGACGCGGAGCTGGACGTGCTGACGCCGCGCGAGCGCGAGGTGCTGCAGCTGATCGCCCGCGGCTACCGCTACAAGGAGATCGCCGCGCGCCTCCATCTCTCGGTCAAGACCGTCGAGGCGCACGTCTCGAGCGTGCTGCGGAAGCTCCAGCTCTCGTCACGGCACGAGCTGACCCGCTGGGCGCACGAGCGGCGCCTCATCTGAGGATGCCGCTGCAGAACCGGGTCACGCCGCTGAGCGAGCTCGTCGCCGATCCGGCGCGCGGCCTCGTCTACGGGAACCGTGGCTGCCTTCACGACGAGACAGGGCGCATCCGGCGGCGCTACAACGGCAGGCGCTGGATCGCCTGCCGGCTCCGGTTCCGCGGCTGGCACCGAGGGCCGCTCCTGCAGCCCGGGCGCTTCACCGAGCTCTTCTTCCTCGACGAGGCGACGGCATTCGCGGCGGGCCATCGCCCGTGCGCGCTCTGCCGCCGCGAGGACTACAACCGGTTCGCGGAGCTCTGGAGCCGTCTGCATCCCGCCCAGGCCGGGGCGGACGCGATCGACGCGCAGCTCCACCTCGAGCGCGTCGATCCGGCCACGCGCGGGCAGCTCCGGCGAGACGCCTCGCTCGACGACCTCCCCGACGGCGCCTTCGTCCTCGTGCAGGGGACGCCGTGCCTCGTGCTCGGGTCCCGCCTGCTGCGCTGGTCGCCGTCCGGCTACGCGCCGCACGGCATGATCTCGAGGGGGCGACCGGCGGGCGAGCAGGCGCTTCTGATCACGCCTCCCTCGCTCGTCGAGGTCCTGCGCGCCGGCTGGCAGCCGGTCGTGCCGCTGCTGCATCCCTCGGCGGCCGGCGCCTAGGATCGGAACGCTCGTCGACGCCTGCTGTGCCCTCGAGATCGCGCATGCCGGGAAGGAAGAGCGCACCGAGCGTGGCCACACCGCCGACGACGGCAGCGACGATCAGGGTGGCGCGAACGCCGATCGCGCCGGCGACGGGAGCCGTGAGCGCAAACGAGAGCGGCAGGAGGCCGATCGAGATCAGCCAGTCGAGGCTCGAGACCCGTCCCAGCATCGCCGGCGGCACGTGGCGCTGCTTGATCGTGGCCCAGACGATCGTGCCGACCGTCTCCAGAGCGTTGAAGAGCAGGCACGCGACCATCAGCTGCCACGTCGCGGTGGCCAGCCCGTAGCCCGCGACCGCGAGTGTGGCGAGCGTCCAGCACACGTACATGAACGTGACGTCGCGCCGCGGATGGCCGCGCTGGCCCATCACGAGCGCGGAGCCGACCGCCCCGACACCGCCCGCGGCGAACACGAGGCCGAGGCTGCCGGCGGACGCGTGCAGGTCGTTCTTCACCACGTACGGCAGCAGGACCTCCGCCGGGCCGAGAAACGCGAGGTACGCGATCGCCGCCGAGAGCAGCGTGCCCCAGAGCCAGACCCGGCTGCGGACGAAGCGCAGCCCTTCCCGGACCGCCGCGACGGCAGAGCCCACGTGCTCCGGGCGCGGGTGCGGAGGCGAGCTCATGACGAAGAGCGCCGCCGCGGAGACGACGAACGATCCGGCGTCGACGGCGAAGGCGACCCCGAGGCCGAATGCGGCGACGAGCCAGCCGCCGATCGCGGGGCCCGCCAGGCGAAGGGCGATCGGCCGCACGAACTGGTCGAGCGAGTTGGCCGCGGGGAGATCCGCCGCCGGGAGCAGGTCCGGGACGATCGCGTCGAACGCCGGCGTGAAGAACGCCGTGCCGACGCCGTAGAGCGCGACGAGCGCCACCAGCTCCCAGTACGTGAGCTGACCGGCGATCGCCAGCGCAGCCAGGAGCCGCGATCACGACGGCCCGGCCGACGTCGGCGCACAGCATCAGCCGACGCCTGTCGAACCGGTCGCTGATCACCCCGCCGGGCAGCAGGAAGACGATCGTCGGCACCGTCATCCCGACGCCGAGGATCGAGAGCGCCGCGGGCGCGTTCCACAGCTCGTACGCCTGCCAGACCATCGCGACGAGGAAGATGCCGTCGCCCAGGAGCGAGGCGGTCATCCCCGTCCAGAGCAGGCGGAAGTCGCGATGGCGGAGCGGCGCGAGCAGGTTGACCCGGGCCAGGCCGCCCGGGCGGTCGAGCGCCTCGTGGCTATGCAGCATTCGACTTCGCGTGGCCGGCCAGCCGGGACTCGGGCTTCTCGTCCTCGACGAGGAACTCGAAGAGCGCCTCCTGGCTCATCGGCTTCGCGAACAGGAATCCCTGGCCGAGCTCGCAGCCCAGACCGCGGAGCGACGCGATCTGGTCGGGGCGCTCGATGCCCTCGGCGACGACGTCGAGGTTGAGGCTGTCGCCGATGGCGATGATCGCAGCCGGCAGCCCGGACTCGGCCTCGCCCGAGGCGAGGAACGAGCGGTCCATCTTGAGGATGTCGACCGGGAAGCGGCCGAGGTAGCTGAGCGACGAGTAGCCCGTTCCGAAGTCGTCCATCGCGAGGCGGACGCCCAGCTCCTTGAGGTCCCGCAGCCGCCGGACCGCGAGATCCGTGTCGGCCATCATGACCGTCTCGGTGATCTCGAGCACGAGGGTCGCGGGCGGCAGCCCGCTCAGGTCGAGCGCCTCGCGCACGTCGGCGACGATCGTCTCCGACTGGAGCTGCTTGGCGGACAGGTTGACGCTCATCGTCAGCGGCCGGCCGCGGCGGAACCGCTCCTGGAGCAGCACTCCCTGCCTGCACGCCTCCTGGAGCACCCAGCGGCCGATCGGGATGATCAGGCCGGTCTCCTCGGCGAGCGGGATGAAGTTCATGGGCGCGATCGTGCCGCGCGTCGGGTGCATCCAGCGGAGCAGCGCCTCGACGCCGTGGATCTCGCGCTCGTCGAGGCGAACGACCGGCTGGTAGTAGACCTCGAGCTGGTCGAGCTCGAGCGACCGCTGCAGCTCCGCCCGCAGCTCGAGACGCTCGACCACGCGCTCGTGCATCGCCGGCTCGAAGACCCGGTAGCTGCCCTTGCTGTCGCGCTTCGCCATGTACATCGCGACGTCGGCGTTCCGCAGCAGCTCCTCTGCGTCGGGCAGTCCCGCGTCCGGGTCGGCGAGACAGATGCCGACGCTCGCGCGCGGGAAGACCTGCTTGCCGTCGATCCCGAGCTGCAGCTCGAGGGCACGCAGGATCCGCTCGGCGACATCGGCCGCCTCCTGCGAATCCTGGACGCCGTCGAGGAGGATCGCGAACTCGTCGCCGCCGAAGCGCGCGACGGTGTCCGCCGGGCGCACCGCGGACTCGAGGCGGCGCGCGACCTCCTGCAGCACGGTGTCGCCGGCCGCGTGGCCGAGGCTGTCGTTGACGGTCTTGAAGTCGTCGAGGTCGATGAACATCACGCCGACGACCGGGCCGCCGCGGAGCGAGCGCATGAGCGAGTGCTGCACGCGGTCGGCGAAGAGCGCGCGGTTGGCGAGGTTCGTGACGGGGTCGTGGAACGCCTGGTGGGCGAGCTGATCCTCGAACGCCTTGCGCTCGCTGACGTCGCGGCTGTTCAGCACGATGCCGCGCACGTGCTCGTCGTGGAGCAGGTTCGTGTGCTGGACCTCGAACTGCAGCCAGGTGCCGTCGCGGTGCCGGAGCGAGCACTCCATCGCGTGCGTCTCGGGAGCGTTGTCGGACGACGCGTCGCCGGCGCCCTCCACGATCTGCGTCAGGCGCGGCCGGTCCGGCTCGGCGACCAGCCGGACGAAGTCGGTTCCCTCGATCTCGTCGACGAGGAACCCGAGCACTCGCTCGACCGACGGGCTCTGATACGTGACGACGCCGTCGGCGTCGAGGACGGTGATCAGGTCGCTCGAGTGCGCGACGAGCGACCCGAACCGCGCCTCGCTCTGGCGGCGGTGGAGGTCCTCGGCGAGCGTTGCGCCCTCGACCGCGAGCGACACCTGCGAGGCGAGCGACTCGAGCGAGTCGACGAGCTGGCGGGAGACGCCGACCGGAGAGGCGATCGCCAGCAGGCCGCGCGTCTCGTCGCGGACGGTGAGCGGGAGGAAGAGCGCGGTCTCGCCGTCGAAGAGGCGGATCTCGCTGCGAACCGTCGGCGGCACGGTCTGCAGCTGCACGTGCAGCGTGGCCTTGGCGGAGTCGAGCAGCCAGCCGCGGACCTCCTCCGAGACGGGCCAGTCGCGCTCGTCCTCGGACGAGGCGGCGACGACGGGCCGCTCCGCGCCCAGGAGCACGAGCCGCACCTGTGCCTTCGTGCGCAGGAGCGCGCTGACGGCCGCGATCGCGGCTGCGTGGACCTGCTCCTGCCCCGCGGCGGCCACGAGCTCGACGCCGGCGCTCCGCAGGGCCAGCTCGCGCGCCACGGTCTGCTCCTCCTGGCGGACGAGGCCGGCCATGCGCGCCACCACGAGCAGGAAGAGCACCGCCGAGGCGACGATCACGACGAGCACGTCGGGGTCGCCGAACTGCTGGACGAAGCGGATGCCCGGCGCGATCAGGCAGGCGCCGGCCAGGAGCGTCAGCCGGGTCGGCGTGAGTCGCGTGCGCACGTCGAGCGCCGGCTCCTCGAGCGTCCGCATCGACGGGTGCAGCGCAGCCGCCCCCCAGAGGAGGTAGTACGAGATCCAGCCGATGTCGTAGCTCAGCTGGTGGTTGTACGAGTTGGTGAGCAGCGCGTACGTGTAGCCCGAGTCCGTCGCGAGCAGGCAGACGATGCTGCCGACCAGGAGGTAGAAGGCCGGCGCGCGCTTGCCCGTGTCGACCGCCAGGCGGATCGCGGCGGCGAGCAGGAAGATGTCGCCGAGCGGATACGCGGCGGAGACGCCCTTCTCCAGCAGCGTCAGACCGGAGAGGTGGACGTTCGGTGCGACGAGGAAGACCCAGGAGAGCAGGGCGACGCCGACGCTGAGGATGAGCGAGTCGATCGCGCCCGGCCGGTCTCTCGTCGGGTTGCGGTGCTTGATCAGGATGATCAGCCCGGCCACGAGCGCCGGATAGACCAACAGGTAGAGCGCGTCGCCGAGCGACGGGAACTCGACGTCGGCGCCGAAGAGCTTCGGGTAGCTGTACGTGTAGAGGTCGCCGGCGACGAAGAGGACCTGGCCGATGATGAAGAGCACCCACGCCGCGCGTGCCCGCGGCCGGTGCATCCAGATGCCGACGGCGATCGCGATCGCCGAGGAGAGGCCGAGCAGGTTGATCAGCGGGCCGCTGCCGCGCACGGGCGGCACCGCGACGTAGGCCACGGTGAGCAGGCCGCCGACCGCGAGATAGGCGGCCCACGTGTGCCGGCGCCAGTCGAGCCGCAGCGGGGAGCCGGCTCATGCCGCGTACTCCCGGCGCCGGGCCGGCTGCAGGTCGAAGGACTCGACCAGCTTCCCGAGCACGTCGTTCAGCCGCTCGATCTCGGCCTGGGTGTTGGCCGCCGTCACCTGGATGCGGAAGCCGACCTCGTCCTTGGGCACGAGCGGGTAGGCCGCGAGCGTCACGTAGATGCCGTTCTCGAACAGGAAGCGCCCGACGTCGCCGATGTCCTCGTGGCGGGCGAGCGGAACCTCGATGATCGGGAAGCCGGAGTGATTCGGCGTGTGGACGCCGAGGCGGTCGAGGCAGTCGAGCACCTGCGCCGTCTTCGCCCAGAGATCCGCGCGAACGGCGTCGCCGCGCAGCTCGTTGACGTCGAAGCCCGCCAGCACGGTCGCGAGCGAGGCGATCGGCGACGGGCCCGAGTAGAGGTACGGCGAGGCGGCGGTCTTCAGCAGCCGCTTGAGCTCGGTCGGACAGGCGACGAAGGCGGCGAGGGACGAGTAGGACTTGGAGAAGCCGGAGACGAGCACGATCCCGTCGTACGTCTGGTCGAAGTGCCGGATGACGCCGTTGCCCTTGAGCCCGAACGGGCTCGGCTCGTTCGGGGCGTGCTCGCCGATGACGCCGAAGCCGTGCGCGTCGTCGACGTAGAGGAGCGCGTCGTACTCGCGGGCGACGTGGACGAACGCCTCCAGGTCCGGCGCGTTGCCGGTCATGCTGTTGACGCCGTCCATGCAGACCAGCCGCGTTCCCGGACCGCTCCTGCTTGAGGAGCCGCTCGAGATCCTCCGGGTCCTCGAAGCGGAAGGTCTTCAGCGTGGCGCCGCGGGCGGCCGCCAGCTGGCAGCCGTCGTAGAGCGTCTTGTGCGAGCGACGGTCGACGAAGACCGTCCCGTCGCCGGCCAGGATCGGGATCACCGAGAGGTGGATGAGCGTGATCGTCGGCAGGACCAGCGTGTCCTCGCAGCCGAGCAGCGCGGTCAGCCGCTCCTCGATCCGCTCGTAGAGCACGGGGCTCCCGAGCAGCCGCGACCAGCTCGGATGTGTCCCCCACTGGTCGAGGTACTCGGGGACCGCGGCGATGATCTCGCGGTCGAGGTCGAAGCCGAGGTAGTTGCAGGAGGCGAAGTCGGCGAGCCAGTGGTCGCCGATCCGGATCATCCGCCCGTCGATCTCGTCGATGACGGCGTCCGTCATCGGATTCGACCGCTCGAGCTCCGCGAGGTCGTGGCAAGCAGCAAGCCACCGGTCGATCCACCGGGGGTGCACGTTCGAGGACCGGGCCTGGTCCGGACGCCGTGCGCTCATAGAGCGACGAATCGACAGAAACTGTCGAAAACTTTAGGTCCGTGACTGTTGCCACAGAACGGTCCCGATTACGGGCCGGGGCCGCCTCGACGAGGCGGCCCCGGCACTCCTTGCGCTACTCCGCGGAAGCTACGGGTTGAAGACCGTAATCGTCTGCGGCACCTGCGTCACGCCCGGCGTCAGGTTCGACGTCATGCTGGCGAGCGAGGTGTATGTGCCTGCCTTCTTGCTGGAGGCGTCGTAGGTGATCGTCTGAGTACCACCGGCGGTCGGCGGCGTCAGGTGGATGGTGAAGTCCGAGCCGTTCGCGGGCGGGGCGGCGAGGTTCTTGCCGCTCGTCCCGTCGCGGTTCTCGGCGCCCCAGTTGACGCCCGAGGCCGGGTCGCCGGCACCCGCGGTGCCGTACGCCATCGTGATGCTCTCGGTCGAGGGCGTCGCTCCCAGCTGGATCCAGACCTGGAACGAGTGGTTCGTGGCGTTGCTGAAGTTCGGGATGCGATCCCAGTCGACCACGAGCCACCTGTTGACGCCGTCGGTCAGGATGCCCACCCGGATGCCGCCGCCGGCAGGAGCCGCAGGCGGGTTGAGATCGCTCCAGAACGGCGCGACCACGTTGTTCGGCCGGTTGGGGTTCGGGAATTGCTGCGGCGTGAACACGATGTCGGAGCCCGTGCCGCCGCCGATCACGAGGTACCCGTTCGACACGACGCCGACCCGCGTGTACGGCTCGCCGCCGTAGAAGAACTGCGGGACGTTGAAGTTCGTGATCGAGTCGTCGGTTGCCGCGAACGGCGCGATGCCGAAGAGCGACAGCGGCAGGTACCCGGCGGGGGAGCCGCCGGCGGTGATCGACGTCACCTGCGGCGGGACCGCCGGTGACAGGCTTCCGCTCCACGTGACTGCGTTGTTCACGATCGAGGCAGGCGGCGAAGCGTTCGAGTAGTCGAGCTTGCCGTTGTCGTCGTTCGCGACCGAAAGCGAGACGTTCGCCGCCGTGCTGCCCAGGTTCGCGACCGAGGTCGAGCAGTGGGCGACGCCGGTTTCCGTCGGGATCGACGTCGGCGCACACGCGTGCGTGAGCGTGACGACGCCCTGCTTGCGAACGAACGCGACCGGGATCGTGACGTTGTGCTCACCCTTGTTCGGGAAGAGCGTGATGCGGGCGAAGTACTGCCCGTTCGCCACGGCCGGTGCGCTGATCGTGATCGGGAAGGTCAGCGAGCTGTTCTTCGCGATCGAGAGCGGCTTGTTGTTGTTCCCGACGATGATGTCGACGCCGGCCGGCTCCGTGATCTTGATGTCGAACTTCAGATCCTTGCCGGAGACGTTGATCGCCGTCCGCTGCGTCGTGATCTTCCCGGTCATCGTCGTCGCGTCGATGCTCGCGAGGTTCAGGTCGATCCGGTTCAGCGGATTCGTCGCCGAGGAGACGAAGTCGGCTGTGGTCTCGTCGAAGACGAGCGGTGCAGCGACCGCGTCGTTGACCTGGAGGCTGCCGGCCCCCGCGTCGAACGGATCGAAGTCGGTCGTCCCGTTCTCCTTGGTGACGTCCTGCAGCGCGGTCGTCATCAGCGCCGACTTCACCTCGGCCGGCGTCCAGCTCGGATGCGCTGCACGCACGAGCGCCGAGGCGCCGGCCGCGTGCGGCGACGACATCGAGGTGCCTGCGATCGCCTGGAAGAACTGGCCGGGCGGGCCGTTCGTGATGCCCGTCGGCTGCGGCGTCATGCCCATTAGCACCTGGATCCCCGGTGCGGTGATGTCCGGCTTGATGAAGTCCCCGACCGGGCCGCGCGACGAGAACGTGGCCATCACGTCAGGCTGGGTCAGCGTCTCCGTTCCCGTCGCAAACGTCGCCGTCACACCCGGCTTTGCGAGGAAGGAGACGAGGTCGGCGTTCGGGCCGTCGACGTGGATCGCCGGCAGCCAGTGGTTGTCCGTCTCGACGTCCTGCGAGATGGCGTTGTAGAGGATCATCCCCGCGGCGCCGCCCTGGAGGACGTTGTAGCCCTTGTCCACGCGGGCGTTGCCGCCCCGCTGGCAGGCGACGATCTTGCCGGTCGCAGTGCCTGCGGCCTGGATCTTGTCGCAGATGGCCGTCTGGCCAGGAAGCGACGTCGCCAGCACCACCGGAGTCGGCGAGTTGATCGGGGCCGTGATGGTGACGCCCGGCTTGTTGAGCGTCGAGCCGTCGGTCGACGCGAGGTGCAGCGTCGAGCTGAAGAAGTGATCCCACGTCGACGCGCCGACGGTGGTCACCCACGGACCGCCGTGCTCTGCCGTCCCCGCACCCGGCCCGCTGTTGCCGGCCGAGGCGTTGACGTTGATGCCGGCGTTGAACGCGTCGAGGAACGCGAGCTCGACCGGATCGGCGTACGGGTTGGCCCCGCCGCCGATCGAGAAGTTGATCACGTCGACCCCGTCCAGGATCGCCTGCTTGACGGCGTTCACCGAGTCGGAGTTGAAGCAGCCCTGTGCGAGGCAGACGCGGTACATGATCACGTAGGCACCCGGGGCGACGCCCGCCACGGGACCCCGCTCGACGCCGAAGAGCGGCGCGGAGTCGACGACGTCTCCTGCGGCGGTCGAGGTCGTGTGCGTGCCGTGACCTTCCGAGTCGCGGGCCGAGCACTGCCCCGTCGCGTTGTTGCAGAACTCGCCGGGCACCGAGCCGATCACGGACATGTACGTCTGCGTGAACGCGTAGGCGCCGATCAGCTTGTTGTTGCAGGTGTACGGCGCGCCCAGCAACGGATCGAGCCCGGTGCCGAACTGGCAGCCGTAGGTTCCGGGCGGTGCCGGGAGGCCCGTGTTCCGGAACGACGGATGCTCCGGCCAGATGCCGGTGTCGAGGACACCCACGATCTGACCCTTGCCGGCCCTGGCGGCTCCGCCCTGGCTCGGCCAGACGCGCGGAGCGCCGATCCAGGCGATCGAGCCGAAGTCCGGCTTGCGCAGCGCGTCCTTCTGGACGGCGACGACGCCCGGAACCTGCGAGCAGGCTCGAGATCTGGTTCGCGGGCACCTGCGCCGAGACACCGCCGTACACCGTGTCGTACGACTGCTTGACGACGGCGTCCGGGACGGCGTCGGCGATTGCCTTGTCGATCTTCTCCGTCACGCCGCCCGTGTAGCTCTCGTACGCCTGGACGGCGCCCTTGTTGTCCTTCAGTTCCTTGCCGGTGACGCTCGGGCTGGTCGCCGCGAGCCCGGCGACGCCGCCCGCGTACGACGCGGTCGCGTCGTAGTCGTACTTGATCATCACGTTGACCGGCGTGCTGTCCGTACGCCCGAGCAGCGACGGGTCGGTCTGCGCGAGGCGCGCACCGTCGGATTTCCCGCCCGTGATCGTCTCGTCGGGCGAGAGTGGTGTCGCCGACAGATTCGCCGGGTTCGTCGCGCCGCTTCGCGCGGACGCGCTCGCCGCCACGAGGCCGAGCGTGACCATCGCGAGCGCGAGCACCGCCAGCGTGCGGCGCCGTAGCATGGCGTTCAAAGGATTCGCCTCCCTGTTGCGGATCAATCCGGCACGGGCCTCTCCGCCCCGTCGCCGGTATCGGAAGCGATCTTCCCACCTAGCCGCGTAAAGTCAACATCCTCGACGGAAGGCTAGACTTTCGTCGTGGTGCGATTCTTGACGTACACCTCCATCCTGCTGATCCCGTTCGTGCTCGCGGGGGCAGCGTTTGCAGCGGATGCAGGCAGCTCGGCGCGGGTGCGGATCTCGCAGACCCACCCACTGCAGCTCCGCGGGCAGGGTTTCGCGCCGAACGAGCGGGTGGTCCTCCAGGTGGAGCTGGGCACCAAGACGTTTCACCGCACCCTGCGGACGTCGGCCGAAGGGAAGTTCGCGTCGACGTTCTCGAATCTCGTGCTCGACCGCTGCAGCAATCGGCTCGCGGTCAAGGCGAAGGGCACAAAGGGCGACAGGGTCGAGTTCGAGCTCCAGACGCTCCCCTGCCCGAACGACATGACGCGCTGAGCTTCTCCTTGCTCTAGCAGCGCTCGCGCGCAGGCAGCCCGATGTCACGTGCGGTCCGGTCGCGGAACTCCGACGCGAAGCGCATGAAGCGGTAGAGGTCGGTGAAGGTCGTCGCGATGCCCAGCGAGACGCGAACCGCGCCGCCGCTCTGGAGCCCGACCGCGTCGACGTAGTCGTCGAACGTGAGGAAGGATTCCTCGACGCCTCCCACGAGGCTCTCGCGCCGGACGCCGAAGGCGAGCTCGGCCGCGCCCGGATTGCAGAAGCAGCCGGTGCGGAGCGAGACGCGGTGTGCAGCGGCGAGGCGGTCGACCACACGCTCGTCCACCCAGCTCCCGTCCGGGCGGAGGAAGTTGAACGCGACGGTGCCGCCGCGTCCCTCGGTCGTCCGCGGCCCGTAGATCTCCACCACGGGCCGGCCGTTTCCGTGCCGGAGCGCACTGAGCTGCTCGAGCAGCCAGCCGGTCAGACACCGGACACGCGTGTGGATCGTGTCGATGCCGATGCCGTCGACGTAGTCGAGCCCGTGCTCGAGAGCCGGCAGGGCGAGGTAGTTGACGGTGCCGTCCTCGAACGCGCTCCCGTCGGACGCGAGCAGGTGCCAGTCTCCCTGGACGGAGACGACGACGATGGTGCCGCCCGCGAACCAGGGCCGGCGCAGCTTCGCCAGCGCGCGTTTGCGGACGAGGAGGCAGCCGACGCCGGTCGGGTAGCCGAGCAGCTTGTAGAACGAGATCGGGACGAAGTCCGGATGCCACGTGCCGAGGTCGAGCCGGTTCGTGGGCACGAATGCGGCGCAGTCCAGGACCACGTCCCAGCCTGCGGCCTGCGCCTCGGCGATCCATTCGAGCGGATGCTGGACGCCGGAGAAGTTCGATTGCGCCGGGTACGCGAACAGGTTGTGGCGGCCGCGGTCGCCCTCCCGCAGGGATTCGAGGAGCGCCTGCTCGTCGACGCGGAGCTCCGGTGTCGTGCTCGGCAGGTACGTCGTCGTCGCACCGGCAGCGCGCGCGTACTCGCGCAGGCCGTTCACCGAGTTGTGGTTGTCGAACGTGAGCAGCAATTGGCCGCCGGCCTCGAACGGGTAGGCCTCTGCCACGAGCTTCAGCGCACCGCTCGCGTTCGGCGTGAAGATGACGCTGTACTCGGCCGGAGACGCGTTGAAGTATCGGAGCACCGCGTGACGGGCGCGCTCGACGAGCTCCGTCGCGGCCAGCGAGGCCGGGTTGATCGAGTGCGGGTTGCCGAACACGTGCTCGCCCAGCTGCTCCATGTGCGCGCGCAGCTGCGATTCGGCGTAGAGCCCTCCGCCGGTGTAGTCGAGATAGACCTGGTCCTGCACGTCGAGTCGCGCGTACTCGGTCGCCCGAAGCTCGTCCAGACGACGCGTCGTGTCGAACTCGGCATAGCGACGGCGGAAGGCCGCGAAGGCCTCCGGCTCGCTCTCCGGCGCGAACGTCGAGGCCCCGGGTTGGCTCCACGGCAGGAGGTGGCGCGCGGTCGACTCCGGCGCGGTCGTCGGGCGCAGGCTGAGGATGATCCCACTCCTTCGGTCGTCAGAACAACAGACGGCGCGAAGGCCTCGGTTCTTCCCTGCGCCGGCCGTGAGACCGGCGCGGTGCGATCTCCTACGACGCTCGGCCGGCCGCCGTGGCCTCCGGAACCTCGATCAGCTCGCCCGTCTTGACGTCGTAGACGTATCCGTAGATCGCGATGCTGCGCGGGACGAGTGGATGAGCGCGGATCCGAGCTACATCTTCGACGACGCTCTGATTCCTGTCGGAGATCGTGAGCCAGTCGATGTACTTGGCCTCAGTCGCACCGGGACCGCTGCCGACGTCACGAAATCCCTCCGGGCCGAGCTCAGCGGTCTCGAGGCTTTGCTCGAGCAGTCCTCGCATCACCTCGTCGCTGAAGAACTCCATGCCGCACTCGCTGTGGTGGATGACGAACCATTCACGCGTCCCCAGCAGCTTGTACGAGATCACGAGCGACCGGATCGCGTCGTCGCTCGCGCGGCCGCCTGCGTTGCGGATCACGTGCGCGTCACCCTCGCTGAGGCCGGCGTACTTCGCAGGATCGAGCCGCGCGTCCATGCAGGTGAGAATGGCAAACCGCCGGGCGGGCGGCAGACCGAGCTCGCTCTTCGGACCGAAGGACGCCGCGTACTCCTTGTTGGCGGACAGGACTTCGTCGAGCACCGACATCAGAAGACTCCTCCCTCGCGGATTACACCGATAGAGGGCGCAACGCGTCGCGGAAGGATTCATTCCCCGGGCTTCAACCGAGACACGCCGCCGTCGTCAACGGCTTCAGCGATCTCATCGTCGAGCTGTGGGGTGACGCCGGCCGCCATGCCCGCTCCGCGCCCGGGCAGGGACCTTCACCGTACGGCGTCCCGATCATCGTCGACGCGATTGCGGCTGTCGTCGACTAGACGCTCAGCTGCGGCCGCAAGGAGCGTGGCCGGCGGCGGCTCGAAGGTTAAGAGCGCTTGACGTCCGAAGACGGCGACCGCATACTGATGGGTTCCTGACTGGCCCCCTTCGAGGCCGGTCGACGTCGGAAAGGAGGCCAGACGAAGTTGTCGTTCACTACGTTCATCGCAGCTCGGCCTCGGCTCTTCGGCGTCCCGCGTCACTGCTAACGCAGACGACGCGCTGACAGCCGGGCGGCCGCGACCGTCCCCAAGACAGGCCTACGGGCCTTCGTTCGGCTCACCCGCGCCAGGGCCCGGCCGGGGCGGAACGTTCGTAGTCCACCTGTCGCACGAATGAAAGGAGACCCGTTGTCGGGTCAATACACACGCACGCCCGAAGTGCTCAACCCGCCAGCCCGCGACGCACCCGAGAGGAGGAGATATGGAGTACGACAAGGACTTTCGCCGCCTGGTCCACGACGAGCGAGTGGCACAACTGATGCGCGACGCGTACCGGGCTCGTGATGACCGGCGACGCACGCATCGGCTGCGCGACGTCCTGCGCCGCCTGCTGGGCGCCGCCGCACATCGGCGGGCAGGACAGATGCAGCCCGCCCGCCGATGACGAGCCGGGAACTCAACCGCCGGAGCCTGCCGGCAAGAGGTGGCCGCGGGCTCCGGCGCACGCCCTGCGCGCAGCGTCCGCGCTACGCGCCGGCTGGGAAGATACGGAGTGTGGACGAGACAGCCGTCGACTCGCGTGCCGTCGTGCTCGTCGAAGGGATCAGCGACCAGCGCGCGGTCGAAGCGCTCGCCGAGCGCCGTGGCCGGAATCTCGACGCCGAGGGCATCTCCGTCGTGCCGATCGGCGGTGCGCAGTCCATCGGAAGGTTCCTGAATCTCTTCGGTCCTCAGGGGCTCGACGTCAGGCTGGCGGGGCTCTGTGACGCCGCAGAGGAAGGCGAGTTCCGGCGCGGTCTCGAGCGGGCCGGCCTCGGCTCCTCCCTCACTCGCGCCGAGATGGAACGGCTGGGTTTCTACGTGTGCACGGCAGACCTGGAGGACGAGCTGATCCGCGCTCTCGGCGCCGCCTCCGTGGAACGGGTCGTGGACGCCGAGGGAGAGCTTCGATCCTTCCGCACCCTCCAGAAGCAGGCTGCGTGGCAAGGACGGACGAACGAGGAGCAGCTTCGGCGCTTCATGGGCAGCGGCGGCAGCCGGAAGATCCGCTACGCGCGCTTGCTCGTCGAGGCGCTCGATCTCACCCAGCGTGCCTCGGCCGCTCGACCTGGTGCTTGCTCATGTCTGACGCGACTCGCGCTGAGCGATCCGCGTCGTCCTGAGGAACGGCGTCAGGCTCGTCCGCCCGGAGGACGCGGTTCAGCCCTGCGACCGATGCCGCGCGACGCGCGCCGGAGCACACTTGGCTCCATGGCACATCACGCCTTCGAGCTCGCTGGCGCAGCACGTCCGGTCGGGCGGACGCGCACGCTCCGCCGCCTGGCCCGTTCGCTGGACGCGCTCGTCGCAGCGAACACCGACGCGCACGCGATCGCCGCACGCGTCGGGATGCTGCTGCGGCCGGCTCTCTCCGACGCGTCGCTCCTCGAGCCGCGGCACTGCGAGCCGGCGGACGACCGCTACCGCCAGCACCTCGTCCATGTCCATCCGGCGGGGCGCTACTCGATCGTCGCGCTCGTCTGGAAGCCCGGACAGGCGACGCCGATCCACGACCACCGCTGCTGGTGCGTCGTCGGCGTCTGGCGCGGGCTCGAGCGCGAGACGAGCTACGACCTTCACGACGATGCCGGTTCGCCGTACCTCATCGCGCGCGGGTCGGTCGCGACGGCGCCCGGCGACGTCTCGGTGCTCGTGCCCCCGGAAGAGGACATCCATCGCGTGGAAAACGCCGGCACGAGCCTCGCGATCTCGATCCACGTCTACGGGGCCGACATCTCCGTGCTCGGCTCGAGCATCAACCGCGAGTTCGCCGACGACCTCGTGCGCACGCGGCCGTAAGCGCACGGTGCCTCGGGGGGATGCCCCTCTCGTGAATGATCCTCCCGTGTCGTCGATCCTGGACACGATCGGGAACACACCGCTCGTCCGCCTGCGGCGCTGCGCTCCACTGAACGGCGCCGAGGTGTGGGTGAAGCTCGAGTACCGGAATCCGAGCGGCTCGCTGAAAGACCGGATGGCGCTCGCGATGATCGAAGGCGCCGAGCGGGACGGGCTCATCTCGCCGGGCGACACCGTCGTCGAGTACACGGGCGGCAGCACCGGGCCGGCACTCGCGCTCGTCTGCCGGGCGAAGGGCTACCGGCCGCTGATCGTGATGGCCGACTGCTTCACCGAGGAGCGCTTCCAGTTGACTCGGGCGCTCGGAGCGGAGATCGACGAGGTACCGTCCGTCGAAGGCCGCCCGAACGTCACGCCGCAGGACATCCACAACATGGTCGCGCGCGCGGCCGAGCTCAGCGCCAGGCCGGGGCATTACGCGACCGACCAGTTCAACAACCCGTACATCGTCCCCGACCACCGCGACCGCCTCGGACGCGAGATCTGGGAACAGACCGGCGGAGCTGTGACGGCGTTCTGCCAGGGACTGGGGACCGGCAGCTCCCTCATGGGCGTCTCCGACGCGCTGCGGCCGCATGGCGTCTTCATCCAGGCGCACGAGCCGGCCTCATCGGCCGCGATCAGCGGAGACCAGCAGGGCGCGTTCCTGATACAGGGGTGGGCGGGCTTCGTCATGCCGCTCTGGGATCCCGACCGCGTCGACCACGTCGAGCCGATCGCGAACGACGAGGCGCTCGAGATGACCCTCCGGCTCTCGCGCGAGGAGGGGATCTTCGCCGGGATCTCGACGGGCGCGAACGTCGTCGGCGCCCACCGGCTTGCAGAGCGGCTGGGCCCCGACGCAGTGATCGTCACGCTGGCCGTCGACTCGGGCTTCAAGTACATGAGCGTGAGCCCCTTCCTCGAGCTCTAGCGCCCAGTCTCCAAGGACGGCTCGGTCGAGCCGAGCCAACGGTCAGGCACGGTAGACTCGCCCGCGCAGCGAGCCGATGAAAGTCGACCGCGTGAGTCATGGCAGAGACGGTTGAAGTCGGATACCGCTTCTCGCACCGAGGACGAGACCCGGCAATCGATAACGGAGCTGCTCGAGCAGCTCGGGCGTGAGGTGAGCGCCCTGGTCTTCTATGAGACCCGGCTCGCCGCTTCCCGGCACAAGCCGGATCTCCGCGGAGCGGCCCGTGACATCGCCGTCGCGCTCGTCGTCGCGTTGGCCTTCCTCACTGCGTTCGCGCTCGCAAACGCGGCGGCCGTGCGCGCGCTGTCGACGACGCTGTCGGATTGGGTCGCGCCGCTTGTGCTCGCCGCGGCGTGGACTGCGGTCGGCGCGTTATTCGCGCTTTTCCTGTGGGCGCGCGCCAAACGTGTGAGGGGATGGAAGGTGAAGGACGCGGAGAAGGCGCGGACGGAAGCCGAGTACGCGGTACGGGAGACACTCGAGCGACTTTCTCCGGCGATCTCCCGAGAGATCGCGTTGGCGGCCGTACCAGTGGCGACGGCGTGGCGAGCGGCGTGGTCGATGCGGGAGACGAGATCATCGAGAGCGCCGACGAGATCGTGGAATCGATCACGGAGGACGTGCCCGGCGGCGGCGTCGTCAATCAGATGTGGGATGTCGTCCTCATGCCTGGACGCTTCGGTGTCAGGGTGGCCACGACCGTCCTCAAACGCGGCGAATCCGACAGCTGAGTCGCTCCGGTCTACTCCGCCGGTGACAGGATCGCGTCGAGCCGCTCGAGACTGGCGGCCGGCCAGAGGGCTTTCCTGTCGTAGTAGACCTCGAACGCCGGCGCCGAGTCCGGGAGCGTGATCCAGCTCAGCTTCGACCTGGTGAAGATGTGAACGTCGGGCGTGACCCCCGAGGGCTGGTCGAGCGTACCGCCGCGAACGAACCGCACCTCGGGGCGTCCGTATTCGCTGAAGACCGCCACCTGGCAGGTCGGACAGCGGAAGATCCGCTGCTTGCTGCCGTCGTCGCGAGGAACGTCGACCGGCTGCGGGACGCCCGCGAGCAGCTCCACACGGTCGGCCTCGATCAGCAGGTTGATCACGAAGGCGCTTCCGGTCTGCCGCTGGCAGTTCAGGCAATGACAGCAATGCGTGATGAGCGGATCCGATGTAAGCCGGTAACGAACCGCTCCGCAGGCACAACCACCCTCACGTGGGACGCTCATGATCTCCTCCTGGCGGACAGGGCGATGGAGCCTGGACAGTACCCCCGTCACCGCGGCCTGCTCGCATCCTCGAGCTCGCGAGCGTGACTCAGAGGCTCCGATCCGGTTGACTTCGCTTCTCAGGAGCGATTGCACGGTGTCCGGCGACCCGCAGATGATCATCGGCCGCGCAGCGGAGCTGAGCGGTTTCGACGGGTTCCTGCGCGACATCGAGGGCGGCCCTACCGCCGTCCTGCTGGAGGGTGAGATCGGGATCGGCAAGACGGTGCTCTGGAAGGAGGGCCTTGCGGCTGCCGGAGCCCGCTCGTACCGGGTGCTGGCGTGTCGACCCATCGAGGCGGAGACGCAGCTCGCCTACGCTGCGCTCGGCGATCTGCTCGCCGAGGTACCGGACGAGGTCCTGGGCGAGCTCCCCGAGCCACAGCGTCACGCGCTCGAGGTGGCGCTCCTGCGGCGGGAGCCCGTAGGGCAGCAGCCGTTGCAGCGGGCGGTGGCGGTCGGAACGCTCGGCGTCCTGCGCGCGCTCGCCCGACAGAGCCCGATCCTCGTCGGGATCGACGACGTGCAGTGGCTCGACCATCCCTCGGAGCGCGCTCTCGCGTTCGTGACCCGCCGACTGACGGACGAGCCGATTGGGCTGCTGGTCACGAGACGCGTCGAGGGACCGGCCGGAGTGCCGCTCGACTTCGAGCAGGCACTCCCCGAGGGTCGCCTCCGCCGTTTGCGGCTCGGACCTCTGGCGCCGGCAGACGTCGACCGGCTGCTGGTCGCTCGCCTGGACGCGCAGCTTCCGACGCGGTCTCTCGCCCACCTCCGGCGGATGTCTGGCGGCAACCCCTTCTTCGCGCTCGAGATTGGACGGGCGATGCTGCAGCGCCCCGGCGGGCTCGAGCCCGACGCCGGTTTGCCGCTTCCGGCGACCCTTCAGGACCTCGTACGTGACCGCCTCGCCTCTCTCGATCCGATCCGCGAGCGAGGCGACGCAGATCGCGGCGGCGTTGTCACGTCCCACGATGGGGCTCCTCGAGGCCATGATGGGCAAAGGCCCTTGCGCGACTGCAGTCGAGTCGGCGGCGCGCGCGGGCATCCTCGAGCTCGACGGGGAGCGCGTGCTGTTCGTGCACCCGCTTCTCGCCTCGGTCGCGTATGCGCAGATCGCGCCGGAGCAGAAGCAGAAGCTGCACATGCGTCTCGCCGAGATCGTCGACGACGCGGAGGAGCGCGGGCGGCATCTCGCGCTGGCGGCGGAGGGCCCGGACGCGCGCGTCGCCGCGGCGCTCGACGAGGCGGCGCGGCGGGCGGCAGCGCGAGGTGCGCCGGACGCGGCGGCCGAGCTCCTGGAGCAGGCGAGCCGGTTGACGCCGGTCGCGCGAGGGTCCGACGCGCGTCGACGTCAGCTCGCGGCGGCAGAGCGTCACTTCGAAGCCGGCGACCCTGACCGCGCACGGGCGCTGCTCGAGCAGGTGGTGGCGGATTCGCCGCCGGGCAGCGCCGCGGGCGCGAGCGCTGGCGCGGCTCGGCTGGGTGCGCGCTCATACGGAAGGCTTCCACGTCGGGGCGGAGGTCTTCCGCGCGGCACTGGCCGACGCCGACGACCCAGCACTGTGCATCGAGATCGAGCTGGGGCTCGCCTGGTGCCTCCACTCGACCGTCGGCCTGGCCGTCGCCGAGGCGCACGCGGGCACAGCGCTCGGACGGGCGGAGTCGTTGGGCGATCCGGCGCTGCTCGCGGCCGCACTCACCAGTGTCGCCTTCCTCGAGTCGCTGACCGGCCGCGCGATCGCACTTTCGACGATCGAGCGCGCTGTCCGGCTCGGGAACCCGCCGGAGTGGTCGCAGATACTCGGCCGCTCGGACTGGATCCATGCGCTTCTGCTCGAATGGCAGGGCGAGCTCGACGCGTCGCACGAACGCTTCGACGCGCTCTTCCGGGCCGCGGTCGACCACGGCGACGAGCACTCGCTTCCCTTCATCCTCTTCCATCTCGCACGTCTCGAACTTCTGATCGGGGATTGGGACGAGGCCGGCGCGCACGCACGTGAGGCACGTGAGACGACCCTGCACAGCGGACAGGCGAGCGAGCTTCCCTACTCACTGGTGATCGAAGCACTCGTCGACGCCCACCTCGGCCTCGTCGAGGCCGCCAGGACGAAGATCGAGGAAGGCCTTGCCCTTGCCGACAAGTTCGGGACGGACCCGGCCGCGTGCGAGCTGCTCGCGGTCAGAGGCTTCCTCGAGCTGTCACTCGGAAACGCGGCCGACGCGGATCGAGCGCTCGTGGAGCTGACGGATGCGGTCGCGCGGACGGGGCTCCGTGAGCCGGCGCTCTTCCGCTTCCACGGCGACGCGATCGAGGCGAAGGTCATGCTCGGGCGGCTCGACGAAGCCGACGTGTTGCTCGGTCAGCTCGCTGCGTTGCACGAGAGCGCATGGGCGCAGGCAATCTCCTGTCGCAGTCGTGCGCTCCTGAGTGCCGCCCGTGGCGACCTCGGCCGCGCCCACGAAGAGCTCGAGCGAGCGTTCGACTCGCACGATCGGCTCCAGCAGCCGTTCGAGCGTGCGCGCACGCTGCTCGTGCTCGGAAGCACCCTTCGTCGCGGGCGGAAGAAACGCGCGGCTCGTGACGCCCTCGAAGACGCGCTCGCAGTCTTCGACCGGCTCGGGGCAACGCTGTGGTCGGCGAGGGCACAGGATGAGCTCGCCCGCGTCGGCGGCCGAGCGCCGGCAGCGGGACTCACGCCCACAGAAGAGCGAGTCGCACAACTGATCGCGTCGGGGCGAACCTATCGAGAGACAGCCGACGCGCTCTTCATCAGCCCGAAGACGGTGCAGTGGAACCTGTCGAAGATCTACCGCAAGCTCGGCATCCGCTCGCGGACCGAACTCGCGGCGCGGCTCGCCACCGAGGGCGTCTCGCACCCTCACGACGCTGACTCCGGCCCAGCCGAGCGGCCGGTTCCTCAGTAGCGCGAGCCCATTAATCCCGGCCGTGCGGCCGATTTCGCCGCGCCCCTGTCGGCCTTACCCTCGTCGCGTTGCATCCGTCTCTGAAGGAGTTGGCCATGTACCCGCACGTCGTTCAGTTCGAGACCCGGCAGCATGAGTTCGCTCGCGACCTGCAGCTGATCCGCGAGCGCCGACAGGACGAGCAGACTCGATCGAGGACTCTTTCGGCTGGAGCATCGAAGGACGGCGCGTTCGCGCGGTTTCGGGCCCTCTACGCTCGGCCGTCCAGCCGCTGATCGGCTGGAGACCCGCTCGGGTCCGTCGCGTTCCATTCGCTGCTCGCCCGTTTCCACTCGACGTGGACGGTCACGGAGTCGTCTCCTCGTCCGGGCCGGACGGTCGACGCACCCCGGAGCCTAAGTCAGCCCAAGCGTCGGCAGTTCAAGCCGCGCCCTTGCTCGGCACGTCTTAGTCCGGGATGATCGGCAGCTGGATGCATCGATGATCATTGTGAAGTTGTTCTACTGGCCGATCGGCATCGCCGCGGGCGTGGTCGGCGCTCGTCTTGCCGGTGCGGTGTTCGAGCGGACGTGGAAGCTCGCGGGTCGCGAGGGCGACCCGCCGAAGGCCAAGGTTCAGGGGCACGGCTTGGTCGAGGTTGTGGCTGCCGCCACCGTCAAGGGTGCCGTCTTTGGGGGCGTGAAGGCGCTGGTCGATCATGCCAGCGCGACGGGCTTCGCCCGCGTGACCGGCGTCTGGCCCGGAGCGAAGGCCGACGACCAGCTCAGTGACACCTCTGGCTCGCGACCGCCTCGAACGTCCGCACTGAGGTCCTCGCGCCATGATCGTCGACGCGCACACCGACGTGTTGCTCGAGCTCGTCGTCCGCGAGGGCGACGAGCCGTCCTTCGAGCTCGTCCTGCGTCGCGGAGAGGCGGGCGTCTTCAGGCGCTACTGGCTGCCGAGGCTTACAGCAGGCGGCGTTGGAGTCCAGATCTGCCCTCTCTACGGTGAAGGCGCCCGCCGTAGCGACGCGCGTGAACGCACACTCGCCCAAGAGGCGGAGTTCAGGCGCGTCGTCGAGGAGAACGCCGAACAGGTCTGCCAGGTCCACACGAGCGCCGAACTCTACGATCCACGCTTGCGGCTGGTGCTATCTCTGGAGGGAGTCGAGCCGCTCGAGGGCGATCCCGGCGCGTTTGAAGAGTGGTACGGACTTGGTGTGCGTACGGCGAGTCTGACCTGGAACCACGCGAACGAGTTCGCCGGAGGGATCGACACGCCGACGCAGGGATTGACCGACCGGGGCCGAGCGCTAGTCCGCCGGTTCGGCGAACTCCGCGTCGTCCTAGATCTTGCGCACGCATCCGCGCGGACCTGGCACGACGTCCTCGAGGAAGGAATCCCTTTCTCGGTGACGCACGCGGGCTGCCGCGCAGTCCGCGACCATCCGAGGAATCTCGCCGACTGGCAGCTCGAGGGCCTCGCAGAACGCGGGGGCGTACTCGGGATGATGGCGCTCCCGTTCGTCGTCGATCCTGATGCCCCGACGCTCTCACGCTGGCTCGACCACTTCGACCACGCGGTCGGGGTGATGGGAATCGAACATGTCGGCCTCGGAGCCGACTTCGTCGACCAGGTCGCGCCGACCGAGCAGGGGCTTGGCCTCGACGAGGAACCGCAGTCCGAGATGGCCCAAGTCGTCAAGTCGCGCTTCTCACTCGACGGCTTCACAGGGCCTGAGAACTTCCCATCGTTGGTCACGGCGCTCGGAGCGCGAGGCTACGACGGCCAGCGGCTCGAGGCGATCATGAGCGGGACGAGCGAGCTGCGGGGACCTGAGGGTGGGCGCCCGAATCGGCGGCCCACCCTCAGCGAGATGTCCTACTTCAGCGACACATCGTCGACCCGGAAGCTCGTCGGCAGGCTGTAGTCGGTCGTGGCCCGGAACTGGACCCGTACGGTCTGCCCTCTCCAGCCGGCCAGGCTGAAGGACTGCTGGGAGTAGGAACCGATGCTCGTCGCATTTCGGTTGCTGTAGCTGCCGAGCGTGCCCAGCAACGCTCCCGACGTGCTCCGCACCTCGACGTAGAGGTAGTCGTACGCGGTCGTCAACGACTCGCTCGTGGTGATGTTGAGCCAGAAGGTGAGACTCGCCGGGTTGCTCGCCGGAATGCTCAGCGTCTCGTAGGCGGTCCCGTTCGCATTGTTGTAGGCGCCGAGGATTGCGTATCCCGTGCCCGAGTGCGCGTAGCCGCCGGTCGACCAGTAGGCATTCCCCGCGAGCGACCACGGCGTGGCCGACCCTTCGAAGCCGCCGTTGACGATCAGCTCGCTGCCTCCGCCTCCGCTAGCGTTGCTCACGGTCACGTTCACGACCGCACTCGAGCCGACGTTTCCGGCGGCGTCGTAGGCCTTCGACTGGAGGCCGTGGCCGCCGTTCGTCGCCGTGGTCGTATTCCAGGAGGCACCGTAGGGCGAGGAGGTGTCAGTGCCGATCAGCCCGCCGTCAACGTAGAACTCGACACGGCTGACCCCGACGTCGTCGCCGGCATCGGCCGCGACCGTGACGGTTCCGCTCACGGTGGCGCCGCTCGCGGGTGAGGTGACGGACGTCGTCGGCGGCGTGGTGTCCGCCGGCGGAGCCGCCCCGAACAGCGAGTCGAGCAACCGGTTCGGAGAGCCGGAGCCCGCACTCGTGACCTTGCCGGGCGTCGAGTTGGCGACGAGTGCCTGGGTCGCGGTCGCCGGCGACGCCGTCGGGTTCGTCTGGAGATAGAGAGCCAGGGCGCCTGCCACGTGCGGAGTCGCCATGGACGTCCCGCTGATCGTGTTGGTCGCGCTGTCTCCGGTGTTCCAGGCCGAGGTGATGCTCGAGCCCGGCGCGAAGATGTCGACGCACGTGCCGTAGTTGGAAAACGAGGCGCGTGCGTCCGTGCTGGTCGTCGCGCCGACCGTGTTGGCCGAGGAAACGCGGGCCGGAGAGCTGTTACACGCGTCGGCGTTGGAGTTACCCGCGGCGATGGCGTAGCTGACACCCGCGCCGATCGAGTTGGCAACGGCTTGATCCAGCGCCGACGACACGCCGCCACCCAGGCTCATGTTGGCCACGGCGGGCTTGACGCTGTTCTGAGTGACCCAGTCCACGCCGGCGATGACGCCGGTCGTCGACCCGGAGCCCGAGCAGCTGAGCACGCGCACAGCGTGGAGCGTGACTTGCTTCGCCAACCCGTACGTCGTGCCGCCGATGGTGCCGGCGACATGTGTGCCGTGGCCGTTGCAGTCGTTCGTGCCGTTCCCGTCGTTCACGGAGGTGAACCCGTTCCCGATCCTGCCGGCGAACTCCTGGTGGCTTGCCCGGATGCCGGTGTCGATCACGTAGGCGTTCACACCCTGGCCGGTCTGGTTGTAGTTGTAGGCGTTGTTCAGAGGCAAGTCGCGCTGGTCGACGCGATCGAGCCCCCACGTGGCGGGACTCTGGGTCGCGACCGCCTCGAAGACCTGGTCGGGCTCGACGTAGTCGACGCGAGGATCGTCGGCCAAGGCGGCTGCCCGATTGGCGTTCAGCCGGACGGCGAAGCCCTTCAGCGCGTGCTGGTAGACCGAGGTGACATCGCCACCGTGGGCCCGAGCCAGCTCCTGGGCCACGGCCGACACCCGGGGTTGCGTGGAGCGAGTCTCGTCGTCCGATCGGGCGGCGGCGGCCTTCAGGACGACGATGTAGGAACCGGGTACGAGCTCCCGAGCGCCGCGGGCCCCAGACGCGTTGAGCGGCGCGACCGCGGCAAGAAACAGAGCCACGACCACGAGAAGGCTTCTCGACATGGACTTCCTCCTGGAGGGACAGTGTTGACAACAGGCAGTCGTGGCACGCTACCGTGCCGCGGCGCGAAGTCAACCCCTCGCAGGGGTCAATGCAACCGCGTCCAGCCCGTGGCAGCGCTCGAACTCGCCGGCTCCCGGCACGGCGACGCCGAACGCTCCACGCAAGCGCGGGTCGTGGTGCGCCGCTCGCAGTTCTTGACCGGCGCGGACAGAGCTCCCTAGGCTCGGCGTGTGGGCCTCTCGTCACATCCAGCGGCCCGGCTGAACGAACCTGATCGACATGCGTCAAGGGAGCGAGAAGGCTTCAGGCACCTTCCTGCCGCGTCAAACGCGCGGCCGGCGAGAGAATCGGAGAGTCCCGCCTAAACCCCTTCACGGCGGCGTAGATGCCGAGCGACAATTCCCACAAGAACTCCGGGATTGTCGCGATGCTCTGCACCGTGCCGCCTGCGTCCCAGGCGTCGAACAGCACGCCGATCCCCGCAAGGATGATCAGTGGCCCACCGATGAGGCCAAGCATCGCCATGCCCCGTGGCACCAGGCGGGAGCTGTACATCAGGTAGCCGAGTATCAGTCCGTTCCCCCAGCCGACGATGAAGCCGGGGCCGAGTAGGAACGTCCAGTCCTTGAGCGCGGCGAGCGATACGGCTAACGCCGAGGCATCCGGATCGTCTTGACGCAGACTCACAACTCCCAGCACGAAGATGATGCCGGCTGCGATGAACATGCACTCCACCAGACGAGCGGTGACATAGCCGAGAGAAAGGATTTCGTTCTGCCGCCTCAGGATTGGGTAAACCACGACGGCTGTCCCGACGTTCGCGATGATGAGCAGGAGCTCTAGGAGCACTCCGAGATAGATCTGGCTGTCCTCGCCGCCACCGGCAATGTACGCGGCTGGGTCGTCGAGAACCGGTTGGAAGAGAGCGAGTGCCGGTATCGAGGTGACGAACGTGATGATGAACAGCACTCCGAAGATCCGAGCATTCCTCTGGTCGCTTTCCATCGGCAGCTCTCTCCTGTCCCGTCGAGTCCGACGAGCGTAAAAGACGATTTCGCGCGTTGCAAACCCGGCCGGACGACGGAGTCAGACCCGGGAACATTGAGTGACCACTCCGTCGCTGACTATGACGAGTCCGGTGTACGGCGACCTCTTCTCCACCGTCCAGGACTTCGCGCGACCTCTACGGTCTGACCCCTGAGGCGACCCATCTCGATCGGTCGCCGCGCCCGACATGCGCGGGCGCGGCTCGCTGCGGCTCTTCGAAGGACACCCGAACGAAATCGTCATGCCCTCGCGAAGCGAGGGCGGATTTCGTTCGGGAATGGAGGCGGCGGGAATCGAACCCGCGCAAGATTCAACCGCTGGCTCGAGGACGGGCACGGCACAGCGACCCCGGCGGCCCTGCCGAAGCGGGGTCGCCGGGGCCGAGAGTTCAGGAAACGGGTACCGTCGTCAGGGCGAAGGCCGCCTGGAGCGGCACCTCGAACCGCGCGACGCCCGCCGCGTTCGTCGTTACCGTCTCGGCGATCGAGTTCGTGCCGTCGCCGGTCGCGTTCCATTCCGCGAGGGTGAACGTCGTGTCCGGCGGCAGCCCGCCGATGCTGTACGACGGCGCCGGGTCCGCCGAAGCGGCGTTCAGGTTCTTTCCGTGGGTGTCGAGCCCCACGATCGTCAATTCGCCGCTCGGGCCGGCATAGGCGACCAGCTCCTGCTCGGGCTGGTCGTGAGCCGAATGGCCCTCACGACGGTATTCGGCGTCCGGCAGCTTCCAGTCGTCGTCCTGCCAGGGCTCGACCTGGATGATCTGCCAACCGGGCGTCGTCGTGTGGAACAGCAGGGACATTGCGTGGTAGGTCGGGGTGAGCGCGAAGTTCTCGCTCGCAGGCCCGGTCATCCAGTAGACCTGCTGATTGAGGCTGTTGCGGCCGTAAACGGCCCAGTACGCATCCCACTTCGACGTTCCCGCGACCCCGAGTTGTGCCGCGTCGATGTCGAACCAGAGCTGCTGGAACCCGGCGATGTTCGTCCGCCAGATCTCCGGGCAGTTCGTCGGATCGGCTGCATAGTAGAGGCTGGTGAACTTCGGCTTCGTGCCGCAGCTGGCGTCGCCGCGGATGCCGTTCGCCGCCCGGGCCGGTGAGTGCCGTCAGCTGGATGCTGTACGGCGAGTCCACGGCGTTCGGGCACACGGCGTCGTCGCTCGCGCGCGCGACGGTCGCACCGGTCGAGGCCGTCGCGCAGACGATTGCGACCACGCAGACACGTCTCAGCCACCAGCTTCGCTGTGGTTGACGGTGTTCCATCTCTTTCGCCTCCCCTTACGTGGTCGGAACATGCAGGCCCGGCACCAGCCTGAGCCCCAGTGTGCGCCGGCCGGCTAACAGCCCTCTAACTTGCGGGGAGAGCGCAAGCTGCGCCTTGGCCAGACGCAGGCGGTGTTGTCGTAGGCGTCGCTGCTCGGAAGACGCTTGACGAGCTCGTCCAGGTCACCTGACACCGAAACGGTCATACTCGCCGCGTGGAGGAGGCGGCGCCGATGATCCTGGTCACCGGCGCAACCGGGAAGGTCGGACAGGCGTTCATCCAGAGGCTGCTCTCCTCGCGCGACGAGCGGCTCGCCGGGATCAGGGTCAGAGCGCTGTGCCACAACCGGCTGCTGGAGCCTGCGGCGCGGCTCGAGGTCGTCGCAGGCTCGATCGACCGCCGCGACGTCGTCGACGCCGCAACGGAGGGTGTCACCCACGTGCTTCACCTGGCGACGAGCAAGGAGACGCCCGAGACCATCTTCGATGTCGCGGTGAAGGGGCTGTTCTGGCTGCTCGAAGCCTGCCGCGTCAGTCCCACGTTCCGGCGGCTCGTCCTCGTCGGCGGAGACGCCGCGGTCGGGCACTTCGTCTACGCGCATCCGGTCCCCGTCACCGAGACGCAGCCGCACACGGCCTACCCGGGCTGCTACGCGCTCTCGAAGGTGCTCGAGGAAGTGATGCTCGAGCAGTACGGCGTGCAGCACGGCCTCGACTATTGCTGCCTGCGGGCGCCGTGGATCATGGAGAAGGACGACTTCCGGTACCAACTCTCGTTCGGGGAGGACGTGTTCGGCGCGCCACGCTGGCGCGACCTCGTCGGCGCCGAACAGGCGGACGCGTACGTCGAGCGAGAAGCCGTGCCGGTGATGCTCGACGAGGACGGGCGACCCGTGAAGCGAAACGTCGTCCACGTCGAGGATCTTGTGGACGCAATACTCGCCGCCCTCGACCACCCGGCGGCACGACGTCAGACGTTCAACATCTGTATGGACGAGCCGGTGGACTACGGCGAGCTCGGCGCCTACCTGGCCGAGTCTCGCGGGTTGCCGACGGTCGAGATCCGCACGCCGTACCACTCGACCTGGCTCGACAACACGAAGGCGAAATTCCTGCTCGGCTGGCGCCCACGCTACGACCTCGAGCGGCTGGTGGAGGAAGCATGGAGCTACGAACGCAGCCCCGACGAGCCGCGTGTCGTCTGGTATCCGGGATAAGTATGCGGAAGACCTGCCGAGGCCCGGCGTGGCCGGCTGTGATGCAGCCGCGCCAAGCCGGGTGAAATGATGGACCTGAGGGGAGTTCTTCAAACCCGCCTGAGGCCTAGCCGGACGATTGGCCCTTGCCGTCTCCGCCGGTCTCAAACCATCAAATGCCCTGCGGGCGGTGATAGACCTTCGGTGAACCGCCGCGACCACATGCGCGACTGGCCGGCGACGTTGCCGATAACCCGGACTTCGGCAACGAGCCAGGGGAGCGGCGGGCATCATTCAGCCGACGCGTCTCCACTGCCCCGTCCAGATGAACCCGCGGATTCCGCAGGCGTCCTTCCCGCCGACGGGTGCCAGCGTGAGCGTCGTGCCGCTCACCGACCAACGGTAGTCGGCCGGCGGGCCGTCGGGATAGCACCACGGCTCACTGTTCTCGGCGCCCTTGTCGTTCGGACGGATCGGGTGGAACACGACCGGACCGTCGACGTGGAACGTTCGCGGGCCTGCGGTGTAGTCGTTGAGGTAGACGAACCCGCTGCCGCTCTGGTTGCTTGCCGGGTACGTGTACGTCCCGGGCTGGCGCTCGCGGATCCACTGCGGCGTGAAGGTCATCGTGTAGCGGGTGCCGGACGGGGTGATCGAGTTCGTTGGGTTCTCCGCCGAACCCGGGCTCGGCGCACCCGTGGTGTCAATCGTTCGCGCCCACGATCCGGCGAGCGCCGCAGGCGGGGCCGGCGCGGGCAGGACGCGAGCGACGATGCTGTCGGATGCGGTGCGGCCCTTCACGTCCGTCGCCCGCACCGTGAACGTGTGCTTCCCTGCCCTGAGCCAGGTCGGGACGAGGAAGCCGAGGTGGTGACCGTTCTCGTCGTTTGCGTAGGTGTAGGGCGGGTTGTGCTCGACCCAGCGAACCTTGCCGTCGATCAGAAACTCGACCGCGGTCACGCTGGCCGCGGGAGGCTCGGATGGGCGATCCAGTAGATGTGGTGCGGCAGCACGGTCCTACCGTCCAGCGTCGAGCTGACGCGGAACGGCGGTGTGGACGCGCTCGCCGCGGCAGACAGGCCTCCTAGCGCGGCCACAACGAGGCTCACGCCGATCGCCAGCTTCACTTTCCCGTTCATCGCTGCTCCTTCCGCGCGTCCGCCGACGCGCTTCCATGTACCGGTCGGTCACTTGTCCCGAACCGGAGACTGCGGAGGGCGCCTTGCAGATGCCTGGAATCTGCCTTGCAACGGTGGTTAGCTGCCCGAAGTGGAGTTTGCGATTCTCGGCCCGATCGAGGTGCGAGAGGACGGCCGGTCGCTAGCGCTCGGCGGACCGAAGCAACGCGCGCTGCTGGCGATCCTGCTCCTCCACGAGAACGAGGTCGTGTCGCGCGACCGGCTGATCGAGGGGCTGTGGGGTGAACGGCCGCCGCCCAGCGTCGATCAGTCGCTCGACAGCTACATCTCGCGGCTCCGGCGCCTCCTCGGTTCGGATCGGCTGCTGCGGCAGGCGCCCGGCTATCTCCTCAGGGTCGAGTTCGGGGAGCTCGACCTCGACCGCTTCGAAGAGCTCGTGAGCCGGGCACGCTCTGCAGACCAGAGCGATGCGGAAGCGCTGTTCGTGGAGGCGCTCGCTCTCTGGCGCGGGCCGGCGCTCGGCGACCTCCTGTACGAGCCGTTTGCGCGCGACCAGGCCGGGTGGTTCGAGGAGCGTCGGTTGCTCGCCGTCGAGGAGCGCCTGGACGCGGCCCTCGCCACGGGGCAGGGGCCGGAGCTTCTGCCAGAACTCGAGCGCCTCGTCCGCGAGCACCCACTGCGCGAGCGACTGATCGGCCAGCGCGTGCTCGCCCTCTACCGGGCCGGTCGCCAGGCCGATGCCCTCGCTGAGCTTCAATCGGCCCGGCAGCGGCTCGCGGCCGAGCTCGGGCTCGAGCCGGGGCCACAGCTCCGCGAGCTCGAGCGGCAGATCCTGCAGCACGATCCGGCGCTCGGGGCTGCCCCGTCTTCTCGACCGCCGCCCGTCGGCGGTCGGCGGCGGGCCGGGATCGCGGCCGCCGTCGGCGTGCTCGGGATCGCTGCCGCGGCGGCCGGACTGCTCGTCTCGAGAGGCTCCAGGCCCGACCAGCCTGCCGTCGAACACGGCACGAACCGTCTTGTCGCCGTGTCCGGACGCGGTGGCCGGACCATCGATCTCGCAGGCCCACCGGGGGCGCTCGTCGTGAGCGCAGGGTCTCTCTGGGCCGCCGATGCCAACGGCGAGGCCGTCTACCGCGTGGATCCGGACTCGGGCGGTGTGATCGACCGCATTCCTGTCGGCGGCGAGCCGGGCGACCTCGCGGCCGGGGGTGGAGCGATCTGGGCGGCAAGTACGCTCGGCGGCACGATCTCGAGGATCGATCCGGCCACGGACACGGTCACGCAGACGATCCCACTCGGAGAAGCAAACGCCGCGGCGATCGCGTTCGGCTTCGGGCGCCTCTGGGTAGCGGATACGATCGACAGGGCGCTCCTCGAGGTCGATCCGGCGACCGGCTCGGTCGAGCGGACGTTCGCGCTCGACCTCCGGCCGACCGCCCTGGCGGTGGGCTTAGGCGCGATCTGGGTCGCCGGCCATGACGTCGGAACGGTCGAGGCGATCGATCCCACGTCCGGGGCAACGCTCGACACGGTGCGCGTCGGCCAGGGTCCGAGCGCGATCGTTGCTGGCGACGGCGCCGTCTGGGTTGCGAACGGCCTCGACGGGACGGTCTCTCGGATCGATCCGCGCACGGGCTCCGTCGTCGCGACCGTCGCCGTTGGGAGCGGCCCGTCGGCGCTGGCGATCGCTGACGGCTCGATCTGGGCCGCAAACACCTACGCCGGCACGGTCGCCCGCATCGATCCGGGCCAGAACCGACTGGCGAGCACGATCCAGGTCGGCGGTCGGCCGTCCTCGCTCGCCGAGGAGGCGGGAACGATGTGGGCCGGCGCAGGCGCGCAGGGCGCGTTGCATCGAGGTGGCACGCTCACCTTGCTCACGATCAACCGGTTCGCGACTATCGATCCGGCCTTCTACGACTTAGCGCTCCCGACGCAGTTCACCGGGCTGGCCTACGACACGCTCGTCACGTTCGAGCGCGCCGCTGGCCCGGACGGCCTGCGGCTCGTGCCCGATCTCGCCCTTGCAGTGCCGACTCCGACCGACGGCGGCACGACTTATGTGTTCCGACTGCGCCCGGGCGTCCGCTACTCGGACGGCAGATCACTTCGCGCACGCGACTTCCGACGCGCGTTCGAGCGCCTGTTCCGTCTCGGCTCTCCGGGGAGCAGCCATTACGCGGGCGTCGTCGGTGCGTCGGCGTGTCTGCATGCTCCGGCTCGGTGTGACCTCGCGCGGGGCATCGTCACCGACGATCGCGCAGCAACGGTGGTGTTCCACCTCACGTCACCAGACTCCGACTTTCTCTTCAAGCTGGCGAGCTTCGCCTTCTCGGCGCCCATCCCGCCGGGCGTACCTAACCGGATCGGATCGAAGGCGGTTCCTGGGACGGGTCCGTACCGGATCGTCCGCGTGGACGAGCACGAGATCCGCTTCGTCCGCAACCCCTTCTTCCGCGAGTGGTCGCATGCCGCTCAGCCGGCCGGAAATCCCGACGCGATCGTCTGGCGGTTCGCGCGCTCACACGAGGCCGTCGTGCAGGCGATCGAGCAAGGCCGCGCCGACTGGACCTTCGACCTGATTCCGCCCACCGAGCTCCACGAGCTGCGCACGCGCCGTCCGGCTCAGCTGCACGAGAATCCCTGGTTCCTGGTCGAGTTCCTGCAGCTCAACACGCGCGCGGCCCCGTTCGACGACGTCCGGGCGCGCCGCGCTCTCAACTACGCCATCGACCGCGCAAGGATCGCCCGCATGTACGGCGGCCGCGCCGTCGCCACACCCACGTGCCAGCCGTTGATACCGCGCCTGCCCGGCTACAGGCGCTACTGCCCGTACACGCTTCACCCGAGCCCCCGCGGTTCGTGGACGGCGCCGGACATGGCGCGGGCGCGCCGCCTCGTCACTGCATCCGGGACCCGCGGCACGCACATCGACGTCTGGGCCGCGACCGACGAGTTCGCCATGCCAAGCAAGCTGCCTACCTACATCGCCGGTGTGCTGCAGTCGATCGGCTACCCCACCCGCCTCCACCTCATCCCGATCTCGTCGCTGACCCGCCCGCTTCGAAAGCGGATCCAGCTCTCCGTCGACGGCGACTGGAACCCCGACTACCCGTCTCCCTCGGCGTACATCCCGCAGTTCTTTGCCTGCGACGGCGGCAACGGCTACTACTGCGACCCGCACATCGACCGCGAGATGGCAGACGCGAGAGCACTACAACTCCGCGACACCGAGCGCGCAGCCAGACTCTGGTCGCGCATCGACCGCGAGCTCGTCGACAAGGCCGTCTGGGTGCCGCTCGTGGATCTCAGCGGCGTCGATTTCGTCTCACGGCGACTGCGGAACTACCAGTTCCACCCCGTCTGGGGCTTCATCGCCGATCAGGTGTGGCTGCGATAGCCGAACCGGCATGGCACGTCCATCGAAAGGCGGGCTCAGCGAGCGAAATGGAGGCGGCGGGAATCGAACCCGCGCAAGGTTCCTCTCGGCGCGACGCGGCGTCCCTGGATGCTCAGCCCGGCGTTGTCGTAGGCTCCGACAATGAGCGCGGCCATGTTCATCCGTCCCGATGGGAAAGAGAAAGTGACGGGCTCCGGTCGGTACACGGCCGACCTCAATCTCACCGGCCAGCTGCACGCGAAGCTCCGCTACGCGGATCACACGCACGCACGCATCGTCCGCATCGACACGACGAAAGCTCGCGCCCATCCCGGCGTGCTCGCGGTTCTCACGCACGAGGACGTCCCGGACGTGCGCTACGGGATCATGGTGAAGGACCGCCGGCTGTTCGCGAGGGAGCGCGTGCGTTTCGAGGCCGACGTGGTCGCCGCCGTCGCCGCGCTGTCGCCCGAGCTCGCCGCCGAAGCGGCGGCGCTGATCGAGGTCGAATACGAGCCCCTCTCGGCTGTCTCCGACATCGAGGCGGCCGCGTCCGACGACGCGCCGTTGATCCACGAGGACTGGGCCTCCTATGAGGGCGACGACGAGATGGGCCGCGACGGCAACGTGCTCGGCTACTCCACGATCGTCAAGGGCGACGCCGCCGCCGCCCTCGCCGCGGCGGACGTCGTCGTCAAGGGCCGCTACCTCGTCGACGCCTCGCAGGGCGCTCCGATCGAGCCGCGGGCGATCCTCGCGGAATGGCAGGGCGACCGCGTGACCGTCTGGTCGTCGACGCAGGTGCCGTTCGCCGCGCGGAGCGGAGTCGCGCACGTCCTCCAGATCCCGGAGTCCAACGTGCGCGTGATCGTGCCGCTCCTCGGCGGCGGGTTCGGATCGAAGTGCGACTTCCACTTCGAGGGTCACGTCGCAGCGCTCGCGCGCGCCGCCGGCCGGCCGGTCAAGCTCGTCTTCACGCGCGAGGAGGAATTCGTCGCTCCGGATCACCGTCGCGAGGGGATGGTGATCGAGCTCGAAAGCGGCGCGCGCGCGGACGGGACGATCGTCGCCCGCCGCGGCAGGCTGGTGCTCGACGGCGGCGCCTACTGCGGCGAGGGCGGCTTTTTCGCCCAGATGGCCGCGATGCATGCCTGTGGTCCGTACGAGCTCGAGAACGTGGACGTCTCGTCGACGCTGGTCTACACGAACAACCAACCGTCGGGCTCGATCCGCGCGCCGACCGCCCCTCAGGTCTGCTGGGCAGTCGAGCAGCACATGGACGAGCTGGCCGAGGCCCTCGGGCTCGACTCGGTCGAGCTGCGGCGGCGCACGCTCCTCGACGAAGGGTCTGTCAGCCCGACCGGGCAGGTCTTCGGCAAGCTCGGAATCAAGCAGACGCTCGAGCGCGCCGTCGAGCTGATCGGCGCGGACGGCGAGCTGGCCGAGGGCGAGGCGATCGGCGTGGGGTGCGGGTGGTGGCCGTCCTTCGGCAACCCTTCGGGCGCGTACGTGAAGCTGAACGGCGACGGCACCGGCACGATCGTCACCGGCGCGCAGGAGAACGGCAGCGGCGCCGTGATGGGGTTGCCGCTCCTCGTCGCCGAGGAGCTCGGGATGCAGCCCGGCGACTTCTCGATCCTCTACCAGGACACCGACGCCGGCCCGTGGGACATGGGCTCGTCCGGGTCGCAGACGACCTTCAACAACGGACGCGCCGTCGTCGAGGCCGCCCGCGAGGTGCGCGACAAGCTGCTCGACCTCGCCTCGGAGAAGCTCGAGGTGGCGCGCGAGGACCTCGAGCTGGCCGGCGGCGAGGTGCGCGTCGCCGGCGCTCCCGATCGCTCAGTCTCGATCGCCGAACTGGCCGGCGAGGGCACGGCGATTCTCGGCAAGGGCTCGGGAGCCGTGCCGGAGAACCCTCCGGTCGAGCCGGGCGAGGGATGCCTCGGCCGCCTCGGGATAGAGTCGTTCCTCGAACCACAAACCTTCACGCATGCGGCCCGCGTGAAGGTCGACCACGAGACGGGCGTCGTGCGCGTCCTCCAGGTCGCCGCCGCGCATGACTCGGGCACGATCGTCAACCGGATCGGCGCGGACGGGCAAGTCTACGGCGGCGTCGTCATGGGGATCGGGCAGGCGCTCTCGGAGCGCACGCAGTTCGACGCCGACGGCCGCCAGCGCAACCCGCACCTCCTGGACTACAAGCTCGCCACCGCCTCCGACGTACCGCGGATCGACGTGGACTGGATCGAGAACCCGGCCCAGAACGGAGGCCCGCGCGGCGCCAAGGGGGTCGGCGAGCCGCCGAGCGTGCCGACGGCGGGCGCGATCGGAAACGCGATCGCGAAGGTCATCGGAGCGCGAGTCCGCGAGCTCCCGATGACTCCCGAGCGCGTCTGGGCGGCCCGCCCGTGACGCAGTCGTACACCGCCGCGGAGACCATCGAGGACGCACTCGCGGCGGTGGCGAGCGGTGCGCGTCCCGTCGCGGGCGGCACCGACCTCGTGGTCGGCGCGCGTCAGGGCAAGGCGCCGCTTCCCGACAGCATCGTCGCGATCCACCGCCTCGCCGAGCTGCGCGGCGTCGACCGGGACGGAGAGACGTTGCGCATCGGCGCGCTGACGACCCACGAGGAGATCGCGGAGCACGCACTCGTTCTCGAGCGCCTGACCGCGCTCGCGGACGCGGCCGCGATCGTCGGCTCGCACGCGACCCGAGCCCAGGGCACAGTCGGCGGGAAACCTGATGAACGCCTCGCCCGCGATGGAAGTCGGTGGGCCGCTGATGTGCTTCGGCGCGGCGGTGACCCTGCGGTCGCAGGCCGGCGAGCGCTCGGTCGCGGTCGCCGACCTCTTCGCCGAACCCGGCAAGACCACCGCGGCCGCGAGTGAGCTCCTGACGGAGGTGGCGGTGCCGCTTCCTCACGCGGCGACCGGCAGCTGCTACGCCCGCCTCGAGTACAGGCAGCAGATGGAGATCGCAGTGGTCGGCGCAACCGCGGTCGTGATGCTCGTGGGCAACCGCATCGAAGCGGCCAAGGTGGCGATCACCGCGCTGGCCCCCACGGTGAGGCTCGTGCCTGCGGCGGAAGAGGCGCTGGTCGGCTCGGACGGCGGGCGCGCCGCCGCCGAACTGGCGGCGCAAGCCGCGGCGGACGCGAGCGAGCCGATCTCCGACGTCCGAGCATCCGTGGAGTACCGGCGCGCGATGGCGGCGGTCCTCACCCGCCGCGCGATCGAAGCAGCGGTCGCGCGCGCCCACGGCGTCTCCGTCCCCGTCCCTGCCAGCCGCTTCTTGCACGGAGCCGGATGAAAGTCCCACTCACCTTGACCGTCAACGGCGTCGCGTACCCGCTCGAGGTAGAGCCGAGCACCACGCTTCTTCGCGCTGTCCGCGAGCACGTCGGCCTCACCGGCGCCAAGGAGGGATGCGACGACTCGGAGTGCGGCGCCTGCATGATGCTGCTCGACAGCCGGCCGGTCAACGCCTGCTCCTACTTGGCAGTGCAGGCGGAGGGCCGCGCCGTCACGACCGTCGAGGGCCTTGCCGGCTGACGGCGGCCTCTCCCCTCTGCAGCAGGCCTTCCTCGAGCACGGCGGCGTCCAGTGCGGGTTCTGCACCCCCGGGATGCTGATCTCGGCGACGGCCCTCCTCGCGAAGCACCCGAACCCGACCGAGGAGGAGGTCCGCATCGGCCTGTCGGGCAACCTCTGCCGCTGCACCGGCTATGACGGAATCGTCAAGGCCGTGCTCAGCGTCGCCTCGTCCCGGTAAGGCAGGGGAGGCGGGCCCGACGGGTCAGGAGTAGATTGCCCTCGTGGGGTCGTTCGCCGAGCGAAAGGAACGCATGCCGAAAGTTGTGCTCACTCACGCGGTGGTCGACATCGAGCGTTGGCTGAAGGGCAAAGCCGAACGCGCCGAGGCGATTGAGTCGAGCTCGGGTAGCAACGTCACCGACTACGTCGCCCAAGACGGGAGCAACAACATCGCCGTCACTGCCGACGTCAGTGATCTCGCCGTCATGCAGGCGATGTTGGCGTCGCCGCCTCCCGAAGTCCTGGCAAGGATGGAAGATCACGGCGTCGTTCCTCCCATCACGGCCTACATCGAGGCCTAGTCGCACGCTGTCCATCGAGCTTGAAGCGAGCAGCGCGGATCCTCGCATCGACACCCAGGATCCGCACCGCTGGGCCAGTGTGATGATGAAAGTGGAGTAGTTCCAGAAACTCCCAGACCGCATCAGTACTGGTCTTGGAAGATAGCCTGAGCGGGTTCCCACCGGTGCACGGTGGCTTTCCCACGGCACCAGCTCGACGGAGCGACCGATGACCGTTGGCCTAGACGCTCGTTCCCCAAGCCGCGGTGTCGCGAGAGTTCCGGTTCTTCCCACTGCGACTCGGTGGTTGAGCACCTCCCACGGTAAGGAGGGGTCGATGGTTCGAGTCCGTCAGAGGGCTTCTTCAGAAGCTTCGGCCGCTAGAACTTGTTCGCGTACAGGTCGACGTTCGCCTTGGTGATGGTGAGTGGCGGGCCGAGCCGCAGCTCTCGGTGTCCGGCGTAGTAGTAGACGAGGCCGACCGGGCCGCCGACCTGGTACGCGCCGGGTCTGAAGTGGTGTCCGGTGAGGAGATAGTTCGCCGCCCAGGCGGTGAGGTAGCCGAGCTTGATCGGGTCGCCGACGACGACGTCCTCCATGGCACCGCTGCGGACCCAGCCGACCAGCGGGGTGCCTTTGAAGCCACTGCCGCCGTTGCCGGCGGAGAAGACCTGGCCGATCCTGCCAGCCTGTTGGATCGCTTCTGCCGCCATGTAGGCCTCTGTCGGGGTGATGCTGATCAGGCCCTTCAGGTTCGGGTGGGCGGCCATGAAGCTCTTGACGGAATCGACCTCCTTCTCGTCGCCGCCGCCGGTCTCCGTGAGAAGTCCGTCCGACTTCATGTTCGGGTAGGCCTTGGGAATGTAGGCAGCCACGGCTTTCGCCCAGGTGTGGGCGATGGGGAACTCACCTTGCTCGTCGAGGATCGCGTATTCGCCTTTCTTGTCGATCTGGGATGCGAGCGCGTCGGCCAGGGCGCGGGCGAAGGCGGCCGAGGCGGAATAGTTGACCCAGAGGTCGCGCCTGCCGGCGATGTCGTCGCCGGACGAGATCAGCAGGATCCCTGCCTTCCGGACCTTCATGAAGATCGGCTCGAGCGCGGGATCGTATCCACCGGTCGCGATGGCGTCCACGTGGCGGGCGATCAGCGACTTGTAGTACCGGATCGCACCCTGCTCGCCGCCGAGGTTGTCGGAGACCATGATGTAGCGCATGCCGAGCCGCTTGGCCGCCGCCCGGCCGCCTATCGCGGTCGACGGGAAGTACGCGACGGACACGATGGTGTACTTGCGGTGCGTCGCTCCGCTCGGGCCGGCTGAGAGGGCTGCCGGCGAGAGCGGCAAGCGACAGCGCGAGTGCGGTTGCGACGACTGTTGTTCGGATCATCGGACCTCCCTCAAGTGCAGGTGGTTTCGCCGAACGTGACGACGACGCTGTCGCGTATCACGGCGATGCCACAGGGGACGGCGTCGTAGCTGCCGAGCGGGATGGTGCGCACGACCTTGTTCCTGTCGGGGTCGACTTGGGAAACGGAGTAGCCGATGTGGTTGGCAGTCCACACGGAGCCGGCGCCGATTGCGAGCAGCGTCGGCTGCTCGGCGGACATCGGGATACGGTGAGTGATCTGTAGGTCTTTGGGGTCGACTCCGAGGAGATTGCCGCGGGAGGTGAGGACCCAGACGCTGTCGTCTCCCACGGCGACGGCGAGCAGGCCCGCGCCGTCCCCGGTTTCCACCTCGACGGACTTGATCGGAGCTGAACCGGGCCTGACTCTCATTAGCGAGGCAGTCGAGCTTTGCGGGTCGTAGGCGCCGATCCAGGCGAAGTGGTAGCCGTAGGCGATCGCGGTCGTCTGGAGGCCGAGGGGAATGGTGGAGGCGAGACGGCGGTGGCGCACGTCGACCAGGGAGACGGACTTGCCTATGCGCCCGGGTAGGTGGGAGATCACCCAGAGGTAGCCCGCGCCGACCGCCTCCGCTCCGGCCCCTGGTAGGTGAACTCGGACGTCTTTGTGGCTCACCACTGGTGTTGCGTAGGGACTCGAGCCGAAGGTCACGTGCCTCCCGATCCAGGTGACGACGGGTTTCCGCTGCGAGACCCAGGCGTCGCCGTCCGCGTCGACCGCGATGTCGTAGGGGGCAGCCCCCGCCGTGAAAGGAGGCGCTCCGCGCTGGGTACGCAGGTTGTAGACCCCGATCTGCCCGCTCCCCCGTATGACGGTCCAGAGCATGTTCCCCACGAGCGCCATCGGCCCCGGCTTGACTCCTCCCCCGGGATCCGCGACGAGCTTGCCGGTGGTCGGATCGATGATGGCCCAGCTGTTGGATGTGACGTACGAGACGGGACTGCTGGGGGGCTTCGGCCCACTGCTGCGGGTCGAGAGCCACGCGACGGGCGCGGCAACCGCAGCGACAACCGCGACCCCCCCGGCCACGGCCAGGTAGCGCCGACGGAGCGCCGGCCGCCGGTGACCAGAGCGCGGGGGCACCTCCGCGGGCGCGGCGGCGGCGGCTGGTGCGGGCGCCAGGGTTGCTCTGTTGGTCGCGGCCGTCCCAGTCGGCGCCTCGAGCGCGGGGTCGTGTCGCAGGATCGCCCGCTGGAGCCGTTGCAGGGACTCGCTCGGCTCGATTCCCAGCTCGTCCATCAGGTCGTGCCGGGCCTGCTGGTAGGCGTCGAGAGCATCCGCCTGGCGGTCGGCGCGGTAGAGGGCGAGCATCTGCTGGGCGCGCAGCCGTTCCCGGAGCGGATGCTCGCGAACGAGCATCTGCAGCTCGCCGAGCACGTGCTCGTCACGCCCCTGGGCGAGATCGCAGTCGATCCGGTCCATGATCAGGGTCAGTCGCAACTCGTCGAGCCGCGCCACCTCGTCCCGTCCGAACGACTCGAGACCGAGCCCGGCCAGCGTAGGCCCACGCCAGAACGCGAGCGCCTCCTGCAGCACCCGTGAGGCCGCCTCAGGCTCCCCGTCGGCCATTCGCCCGCGAGCCTCCGCGACGAGGCCGTGCACGCGGTCCACGTCGAGAAGATCGGGGTCGACGACGAGCCGGTAGCCACCGTCCGCGGTCGCGATCGGATCGTGACCGTCGCGCGTGAGCGTCTGGCGGAGTTTCGAGATGTAGACGTTGACGGCCTTTCTCGCGGTCGCCGGTGGCGCAGGGCCCCAGAGTCTCCGACCCGACGCACATCGAGGTGACGCGACGATGGTCACAACCTCAGGGACCAGCATTGCGGTGGTGAGCGCAGTTCACCTTCCGGCGTCGGGCTCTCCGGCGCGGACCAGGCCGAGCACGACGAGATGAACACGGCCTCGATGCCCGAACCTCTTCCGCATGCTCGCGACGTGTGACTTCCCGACTGGCGAAGGAGTGAGGGAATGACACGGCGGGCACGCGCGACCACCCGCGACAACGCCGTCGGCGTGTGGTCGTCGTCTGGGGACGTCGGATATATCGACCGCGGGCATGCCGACGACTTCCGGCAGACGTTCGATCGGCTCCGCGCAGCCTGCTACCACGGCGCGTTCCTGCCCGCGTAGTGATGGTCGTGAAGTGATGGAGGCGGCGGGAATCGAACCCGCGTCCGCGGACGCACCGACCGAGCGTCTACAAGCTTAGACTGCCCTTGAGATCTCACCCGGACGGCTGGTGTGCAGCCGACCTACCGCCGGGCCAGCCATCCTGAAGTCTCGCACCTCCGGCGATTGGCTCTCCTTCGGTGCCAGCCCGTTTGTTGATGCCGCCTCCGGGCCACGGGCCCAGCTCGGGGCGACACGCTACTTAGCCTTTGAGACTAAGCGGCGAGTGCGAGGTTTTCATCCGCACTTGCGTTTGGTTCCGGTTGTTTAACGAGGCCGACCGGAGACCTCGGCTTGCAGCTCGACCGGATGTATCGCCCACGTCGAAACCAGGGCGCCCCCGTATGTGTGTCGTCGCATTGTAGCCCGGGCCAGAGTTTCGGCTAGGCGGGCGCGGGCTCGGGCTCGGGCGCGTGCAGCCGCGCGTCGTAGCGCCGGAACGACGGCAGCACGATCGCGGCGACGGCGACGCCCGCGATGCAGAGCAGCCCGCCGGAGACGATCGACGCACGCACGCCGACGAACGCGGCGACGACGCCCGACTCGACGTTCCCGAGCAGCGGCCCCGTCGAGTAGGACAGCTGCTCGATCCCCGCGAGTCGACCGCGGAGGCGGTCGGGGATCGTCTGGTTCCAGATCGTGCTCCGGAAGATGCCGCTCAGCATGTCGGCGAAGCCCGCCACGACGAGCCCGGCAACGGCGAGGACGACGCTCGTCGCGAGCCCGCAGACGACGATCCCGACCCCCCACCCGGCTGCGGCCACGATCACGGCCAGGCCGTGGCGGTACACGCGGCCCGTCCAGCCGCTCGTCAGGGTCGCGAGCATGGCGCCGAACGACGGAGCGGCGTAGAGGAGCCCGAGCACCCCGGGGCCGCCCAGCTTCTGGGCGAGCGCGGGGAAGAGCGCGTTCGGCATCCCGAAGAACATGGCGATGATGTCGACGCCGTACGTGCCGACGAGCTCCGGCCGGCTCATCGCGTAGCGGAAGCCGTCGACGACGCCGCGCAGGCTGGGCGGCTCCGCATCGGGCGGGGGCGGGACGGCGCGCATCAGCAGCAGGCAGACGAGCGAGACCGCGAACGTGGCCACGTCAACGCCGAAGGTCGCCGGCAGGCCGATTGTCGCGATGAGCACGCCGCCGACGGCCGGGCCGAGAACCATCCCGAAGGTCCCGCGCAGGGAGCTGAGCGCGGCGGCGGCGGGGATCTCGTGACGCTCGACGAGCCGCGGGAGGAGCGAGTCGAGGGACGGCCGCTGCAGGCCGTCGAGCGCCGCCATCACCGCCGCGAGGGCGAAGAGCGCCCACGCCTGCGGGCTCGCCAGGAGCGAGTTCGCGAGCAGGAGCGCCGAGCAGACCATGAACGAGAGCTCCGTCAACAGCACCATCCGGCGCCGGTCGATCGCGTCGGCGAGCGCGCCGCCGACGAACGCGGTCACGAGGAGCGGCGCCAGCTCGGCGAGCCCCAGCAGCCCGACGAGGAGCGTCGAGCCCGTCAGCTGGTAGAGCTGATAGGGAATCGCGACGTACGTGATCATCGAGCCGAAGAACGTCGTCGCCTGCCCGAACCAGAGGAGCCGGAAGTCCCGGTGGCGCCGCAGCGGCCCGAGGTCGATCGTCGCGAGCCGCGCGACCCGGCGGACGCCCGATTCCGGGACGGGCGGGCCGGGCCCGAGGCGCTCGGCCTCGTCGAGTGGTTGCTCTCCGGACACGGCCCACGAGCCTAACCGGCGTCCGTAGTTCTCCCCGACGGGGATCGGCGTCCCGCCCGATGACCGGCGTGTGCGCGCCCGCGACGATCGAGCTGAAGAGGAGGTGCACGATGACAACCACCGTGAAAGAGCCGCTCGCCCTGCCGGTCGAGTCCACGACCATGCGGGCGGCGGTCGTGCACGAGTTCGGGCAGCCGCTGACGATCGACGAGCGGCCGCGCCCCGTCGCCGGCCACGGCGAGATCGTGGTTCGGGTCGAGGCGTCCGGGCTCTGTCACACCGACATCCACGCCGCGCACGGCGACTGGCCGGTCAAGCCGGAGCCGCCGTTCACGCCGGGACACGAGGGCGTCGGCATCGTCGTCGAGATCGGCCCGGGCGTGACCGAGGTCTCCCTCGGCGACCGCGTCGCCATGCCCTGGCTCGGCTATGCGTGCGGGACCTGCGACCACTGCGTCTCCGGCTGGGAGACGCTCTGCCTCGAGCAGCGCAACATGGGCTACTCGATGGACGGCGGCTTCGCCGAATACGCGAAGGCCTTTGCGAAGTACGTCGTCACGGTGCCGGACGGAATCGACCCGTTCGACGCGGCCCCGCTCACCTGCGCGGGCGTCACGACCTACAAGGCGGTCAAGGTCGCCGGAACCCGCTCGTCCGATCTCGTCGCCGTCTTCGGCGTCGGCGGGCTCGGGCACATGGCGATCCAGTACGCCGCGATCGCGGGCGGCCGGGTGATCGCCGTCGACGTCAGCGACGAGAAGCTCGAGCTCGCGAGAGAGCTCGGAGCCGAGTTCACCGTCAACGCGACGAAGGATCTGCCGGACCAGGTGATCCAGCGTCTCGGCGGCGCCGACCAGGCGATCGCACTCGCCGTCTCGCCCGAGTCGTTCGAGCAGGCGTACCGCTCGCTCAGGCGCGGCGGCACGCTCGTGTTCGTCGCGCTCCCGCGCGAGAACGTCATGCGGCTGCCGATCTTCGAGACGGTGCTCAACGGCATCACCGTCGTCGGCTCGATCGTCGGCACCCGCGTCGACCTCCGCGAGGTCTTCGAGCTGCACGCCGCCGGGAAGACGAAGGTGATCTACGAGACGCGGCCGCTCGCGCAGGTGAACGAGGCGTTCGAGGACGTCCTCACCGGGCACGTGCCCGCGCGGATCGTCTTCGAGCCTTAGTCGGTTCTATGCGGATCGGGCGCGCCCCTTGAGGGCGCGCTCGATCTGGCGCTGCGCATCCCGCTTTGAGATGTCGCGCCGCTTGTCGCGCACGTCCTTGCCGCGCGCCAGCGCGAGCTCGACCTTGGCGCGGCCGTTCTTCCAGTAGAGCCGCGTCGGGACGAGCGTCAGCCCCTTCTCGCGGACGCTGCCGTAGAGCGAGTCGATCTGCCGCCGGTGCAGGAGGAGCTTGCGGGGGCGATCCGGCTCGTGGTTCGAGTAGCCGCCCTTGTCGTACGAGGCGATCGAGGCGCCGTGCAGCCACAGCTCGCCGTCCCGTACGTCGGCGTAGGCCTGCGCGAGCGTCGCGCGCCCCTCACGGAGCGACTTCACCTCCGTGCCGGTCAGCACGATCCCCGCCTCGAAGCGGTCGAGCAGCTGGTACTCGTGCCGCGCCTTGCGGTTCTCCGCGATCGTCTTCTCACCCTCGTGCTTCGCCACGCGCCCCAGTGTAGGGGCGCGCGGCGAAGGCACAGAGCATCAGATCACTTCGGGGTCAGGTCACTGCGTCCCGTTGTCGACGAGGCCGGACCTGCCGTGGCCGATGTCGACGGCGATCTGCGTGTAGATCGTGTTCAGCTGCCCGGAGTCGGGCCGGTTGTAGAAGTTCCCCGTCGAGGCGATCTGCGTCAGCGCCGACAGGACGGTGATCGCCGGTGACTCCGTGCTTCCGGAGTACGACTTGCAGCCGCCCGTGTCGTCGTCCAGCGCGTAGCCGATCGAGTACATGACCGTGCCGCGGGCCTTCAGGGTGTTGGCGGAGGTGACGCCCTGGTGGCACGGCTTCGTCCGGTACGGCGACGACGTGCTGTAGTACGTCGGCCCCGTGTTCGCGGCGCCGTCCGTCATGAAGACGATCACGTCCGGGACGGTCGACCGCCCGTCCTTGTCGAGCTCGGCCTGCGCCGCCTCGATCGCGTTGGCGTAGGAGGTGGTGCCGCCGCCCTGGACGCAGTTGAGCGTCGTGATCAGGTCCGACGAGGAGTTGAGCGCTCCGCCCTTGATCCGGTAGTCCTTCGAGAGCGGGACGATCGTGTATGCGGCAGTCGTCAGGTTGTAGTTGTTCTGATCAGACGTGCCACATCGGGTGCCGACGGTCTTGGACGGCGGGAGCACGGCCAGCCCGACCCACTGCGAGGACGGATCCATGAACCCGAGGAAGGTCCGGATGCCGTTCTTCGCGTTGTTCAGATCGGTGCAGGCCGGGTCGTTCGAGCCACTCGGGCCCTGACACATCGAGCCGGTGCGGTCGAGCACCAACATCACGTCGACGGGTCGCGCGCCGCACGGCGAGCACGCGGTCGAGCGAACGTGGACCCGGAACGAGTCGACGCCGAGGAGCCTGAGGAACCAGGTCGGGACATGCGCCTCCTCGTCCACGGTGACGGAGTTGACGGGGCTGCAGCCGGGGATCGACGAGAGACATTTCGCAGCGATCGTCTCCTGCGGCGTGAACTCACGAACGCGGTTTCGTGCCCCCGCGCCCGTTCCGTACAGGCGCGCCGTCGCCACGGCCTTCGACGCGTCGGGCAGCTCCTGCCCGCCTGCGAGCGCAGCGGCGTCCGCCGACGCCTGCAGCTGGCGGTGAGTGTAGTACGCATGCCCGACGTCGATGACGAGACCCGCGATCCCGATCAGGCCGACGAGCAACAATATGAAAGCAACGACCACCTGGCCGTGCTCTTGCCGCAGCGGAGAGTCGTTCTTCACGGCGCAACCTCCACTCTGTTTTGGTGCGCCGCCCGCACCAGAACCTGTGTCTTCGGCTCAACAAAGCGGAGCGCAGGCTCAGGTGCAATCCCTGGTTCGGGTGATGACTCGTCAGCTTCCGAGCGAGAGCTCGACCTTGCCGTCGCTCTTCTCGAGCTTCTCGACCCGGACGGAGATGCCGTCGCCGAGGCGGTACGACCGCCCTCCGCGCCGTCCCTGGAGCGCGGTGCCGAGCGGGTTCAGCTCGAAGTAGTCGTCCCGCAGGCGCCGCGCGGGGAGGAAGCCCTCGAAGACGTCGCCGAAGCGGACGAAGAGCCCGGAGCCGATCAGGCCCACGATCTCGCCCTCGAACGGCTCCTCCCAGCCTCGCTCGAAGAGCACGCCGTCCAGCAGCCAGGCCAGGCAGATCGCGTCGGCCTCGTACTCGATCGCCGCCGCCTCCCGCTCGCGTGCCGAGGTGTGCTCGGCGAGCGCTGCGAGATCCTCCGGGAGCGGCTCGTCGGAGCTCCCCAGCTCCCGGAGCAGGGCCCGGTGGACGACGAGGTCCGGGTAGCGGCGGATGGGCGAGGTGAAGTGGCAGTAGGCGGGGCTCGCGAGGCCGGAGTGACCGAGGTTCTGCGGGTCGTAGCGCGCCTGCTTGAGCGAGCGCAGCACCAGCGCCGGAAAGGCCTCGGTGCCCCGGCCGGACTGCCTGACGTACTCCGTCACCCGCTCCGAGATCGCGCCGGCGAGCTCGGCCGCCTGGCCCGGGCTCAGAGTCTCCGGCGCCGGCGGCGTCGGCACGCCCAGGTCGGCCAGCTTCGCGAGCAGGAGCGAGATCGACTGCGGGTCGGGGCGCTCGTGCACGCGGTAGAGCGCCTCGCGGCGGCGGCCCGCAAGAAGCGCCGCGACGAGCTCGTTCGCGCGGATCATCAGCTCCTCGACCAGGCGGTGCGCCTCTGGCTCGGACTCCTTCCAGGCGCGCGCGACGCCGCCGTTCCCGTCGAACTCGAAGGCGATCTCGGGCGACTCGACTGCGGAGCGCGCCGCGCTCGAAGCGGCGGCGGCGCAGCTCGGCGGTGTACGTGTCGGCGAGCTCCAGCGCCTCGCGCACCCCGTGGGGCACCTCGTGCCGCTGGGCCTGGCCGTAGGTGAGCCGCGCGTCCGAGCGGATCACCGAGCGGTAGAAGTCGGCGCTGACCGTCGCGGCGCGATCTCGACCGTGACGCAGAGGCGCTCCTCGTGAGGGCGGAGCGAGCAGAGGTCGTCGGCCAGCTCGTGTGGCAGCATCGGCGCAACGAGGCCAGGAACGTACGTCGAGAAAGCCCGTTCTGCAGCACCCCCGTCGAGCGGCGTCCCGGCAGGGACGAAGTACGAGACGTCCGCGATGTGCACCCAGGCGCGGACTCCCCCGTCCTCCCGGCGCAGCGAGAGCGCGTCGTCGAAGTCCTTCGCCGTCTCGGGGTCGATCGTGAACGCGCCGAGGTCGCGGAGGTCGACGCGCCCCTCCGCCGAGGGCTCGGGCGGCGTGTGAGGCTCGAACTCCGTCAGCGCGCCGCGCTCGAGGAGCAGCCCGTGGAGGACGATCTCGATCCGGTCGGCCGGCCCGAGCACGCGCTCGAGCCGGGCGCGCCCGCGGTCCGGGACGGACACGAGCGCCAGGTCGCCCGGCTGCGCCTCCCCCGCGCCCCGTTTGTCCAGCACGAGCGGCACGCCGGGCGTGAAGAACGGCTCGCCCACGACGAGCTTTCCGCGCCGGGCGATCTCGACGACGACGTCGGCCACGGCGGGCACCGTACCCGCCTGCCGCGGCTCAGGCCTGGATGGCGAAGCCGAGCAGCGCCACCGCGAGGCCCTCGTCTCGCGGCGTCGACGGGTCGTCGGGCGCCCACAGGTCGGGGCGGATGCCCCCGCGCGAGAGGTCGGCGCCGGCCGGGGTCAGGTACCGCGCCACCGTCAGCTTCAGCGCGGCGCCCGCCGCGAGAGGCTGGACTGCCTGGACGAGGCCCTTGCCGAAGGTGCGGTCGCCGACGAGGGTCGCCCGACCGTTGTCGTGCAGCGCGGCGGCGACGACCTCCGCTGCGCTCGCGCTCCCGCGGTCGACCAGCACGATGAGCGGCAGCCGCGTCTCCAGGCCCCGGCGCGCGCGGTAGACGCGGTCCGGCTCGTGCGCGCCGGAGATCGACGTCACGACGCCGCGGTCGAGGAACACCGACGCCGTGGCGACCGCCTGGTCGAGCAGTCCGCCGGGGTTCCCGCGCAGGTCGAGCACGAGGCCGCTGGCGCGCCGCCGCTCGAAGTTGCGGATCGCCTGGGTGACGCTCTGCGCGGTGCCGGAGGCGAAGCTGTCGATCCGGACGAGGCCGATCTTCCGCCGCCGGACGAGAGCAGGCGCGAATGGACCGCCCGCGCCGCGAACCGGGCCCGGATGACGGTGAACACGAGCGTGTGCCCGCCCCGCCTGACCCGGAGGGTCACGATGCTGCCCGGCTCGCCGAGAATCCGGCCCAGTGCCTGCTCGTACGTGAGCCGGACCGCGGAGAGCCCGTCGATGGAGAGGATGGTGTCGCCCGGCCGGATCCCCGCCACCCGCGCCGGGCCGGGCTGCGTCCGAGTCACGTAGAGCCCGTTCTGGTCGGGCAGAAGCGTCACTCCGACGCCCGAGTAGGAGCCGGCCGTCTCCCGCTGCAGGAGCCGGTACTCCGCCGGGTCGAGGAACTCGGTGTAGGGGTCGTCGAGTGCTGCGAGCATCTCGCGCACGTCGTGCATGCGCAGGATCCGCTCCGGCACCTGGCGGTAGTAGCGCGCTGCGAGCTGCGCTCGAACCTGCGCGACGATGCTCGTGGAGGGGCTCGTGGAGGGGCTTGTGGAGTGGCCCGCACCGGTGTCCCGACCGCCGACCGCGGCAAGCCCCAGCGCGAAGGCGCCGACGACGGCCACCGCGAGGCCCAGGATCCAGGACGCGCGCCGCAAGCGGGCGGAGTATACGCCGCCTTACACCCGGAGGAAACGGCGGATCGTGAGACCCGACCCTGCGGCGCCGAGCGAGAGCCCGGCGAGCAGGATGATCAACGCGTTGAGCGGGAACGAGATCGCCTGGACGTCAGAGCCAGCGTTGATATGTGCCGAGGATCGCGGGCAGGACGATCTCCTTGCCGAGCACCAGGAGGATCACCGCAGTCAGCGCCCCCGCAAACCCGCAGATCAGCCCCTCGAGCATGAACGGGCCGCGCACGAACCAGTTCGTCGCGCCGACGAGCTTCATCACCTCGATCTCGCGTCGCCGCGAGAAGATCGAGAGCCGGATCGTGTTCGCGATCAGCAGCGTCGAGGCCGAGAGCAGCACGAGCACCGCCACGAGGAAGACCGACTCGATCACCTTCGCCACCTGCAGGATGCGCTTCGCGGTCTTCTTGCCGTAGTTGACCTTCGACACCCCGGGCGGCAGCGGCTTGAGGCTCTCGGCGATCCGCTCCGTGTACTCCGCCTTGACCGGTGTGACGACCTCGGAGGCCGGGAACGGGTTCGACGAGAGGTTCTTCGTCAGCTCCGGGAAGCGCTTCTGCATGTCGGTGAGCGCCTCCTCGCGAGAGACGAAGCGGATCCCGCCCTGCTTGACGAGCGGGCTCGCCTCGAGCTTCGACGCGACGGCGTTGATCTGCCGCGGCGAGGCGTCCGGGTAGAAGTAGACCTTGACGACGAGCTCCCTCTTCACGTGGTTCGACCACGAGACGACCCACGTGCCGAGGGCGATGAAGAGCCCGAGCAGGAACATGCCGATCAGCACGGTCATCGTCGCGGCGACGGTCGTGGAGACGTTGGCGGCGAGCGAGCGCCAGGCCTCGGAGAGGATCAGGCGGAGTCTCATTCGGTGCCGTAGCCGCCGCGGCGCTCGTCGCGGACGAGCCGCCCGCTCTCGAGCGCGATCACGCGCTTGCGCATCTTGTCGACCATCTCGCGGTCGTGCGTGACCATCAGGATGGTCGTCCCGGCGCGGTTGATGCGGTAGAGGAGCTGCATGATCCCGACCGACGTGTCGGGGTCGAGGTTGCCCGTCGGCTCGTCGCAGACGAGCAGCGGCGGATGGTTGACGAACGCGCGCGCGATGGAGACGCGCTGCTGCTCGCCGCCGGAGAGCTCGTCGGGGAGCGAGTGGACCTTGTGCGAGAGACCGACGAGCCCGAGCACCTCGGGCACCTTGCGGCGGATCGCCGCCTTGCTCTCGCCCTGCACCTTGAGCGCGTAGGCGACGTTCTCCGCGGCGGTCCGGTTCGGCAGGAGCTTGAAGTCCTGGAAGACGCAGCCGATGTTGCGCCGGAGCTGCGGCACCTTCGAGCGCTTGAGCCGCGTCAGGTCGCGCCCGCCGACCATGATCCTGCCCTCGGTCGGCTCGAGCTCCTTGAGCAGCAGCCGGATCAGGGTCGACTTCCCCGAGCCGGAGGCGCCGACGATGAACACGAACTCGCCCTTGTCGATGTGGAATGCCAGGTCGCGGAGCGCCACGACGTCGGGGTCGTAGATCTTCGTCACCGAGTCGAAGACGATCATCGACCCGGGGCCGGGCTCGGGCGGGCCGCCGTTCGTGTCGGGCACGTCGATCAGCGACGTGGTGAAATCTTCAGTCTTGAGGTCGAGGTCCTGCACCGGGAAACCAGAGGGCGGCCGCAGAGGCCGCGCCGGGTCAGAGGAAGGTGCCACAGTCTAGCGAAGTGCCCTGCTAGACCGCTTTTCCTGCGGCCTTCGCCAGCAGGTAGGCGTGGATGAACCCATCGAGGTCTCCGTCCAGCACACCCTGGGCGTTTCCCATCTCGTGCTCGGTGCGGTGATCCTTGACGAGCTGGTACGGGTGCAGGACATACGACCTGATTTGCGAGCCGAAGCCGATGTCCTGCGCGGCGCCCCGCTCGCGGGCGAGCTCGGCCTCGCGCTCCTCCTCGGCCAGCTCCACGAGCCGTGAGGTGAGCATCCGCATCGCCGTGGCCTTGTTCGAGGACTGGGAGCGCTCGTTCTGGCACTGGACGACGATCCCCGTCGGAAGATGCGTGATCCGGACGGCCGAATCGGTCTTGTTCACGTGCTGCCCGCCGGCGCCGGACGCACGGTACGTGTCGATTCGGAGGTCGCCTTCGTCGATCTCGACGTCGACGTCCTCGGGCAGGAGCGGCGCGACGATCACCTCGGCGAAGCTCGTGTGGCGGCGGTGCGCCTGGTCGAACGGGCTCAGGCGGACGAGCCGGTGGACGCCCCGCTCCGCCTTCAGGATCCCGTAGGCGTTCTCGCCCTTGACGGTGAACGTTGCCGACTTGAGGCCGGCTTCCTCGCCGGGGCTGGCCTCGATCAGCTCGGTCTGGAAGCCGCGGTCGGCGGCCCAGCGCAGGTACATGCGGAGCAGGATCTCGGCCCAGTCCTGTGCGTCGGTGCCGCCCGTGCCGGCGTGGATCGTGACGACCGCGTCGCCCGCGTCGTAGTCGCCCGTGAAGAGGGCGTCCTCCTGCAGGCGGTCGAGCTCGCGCCTGAGCGGCGCGATCGACTCGGCGATCTCCTCTTCCATCTCGCCGTCCATCGCGGCGAGCTCCCGCGCGTCCTCGTATTCCGTGTTCAGGCGCTCGTAGCGCTCGAGGCGCCTCGAGACGCGCGCGTGCTCCGACGAGATCTGCGCCGCCCGGCTCTGGTCGTCCCAGAACCCGGGCTCGTTCATGTCCGCCTCGAGCTCGCCGAGCCGCGTCTTCAGGCGATCGGGGTCAAAGGTAATCACGGACCCAGGCAAGCCGGGCCCCGATCTCCTCGAGCTGATCCTTCAGCGGTTCGTTGTCGGACATCGCCCGATCGTACCTCCGCAACCCGGCGCGGCAACGCATGGTGCCTGGGCCGGCGGCTCGCTTGCTGGACCCAGATATGAAACTGGGGCATGCCCCGAGCCCCCACCTCTGGTTTCGATCCTACTCCCGGCCGGCGCACGTGTCAGTGATGCAACTGCGACAACTTTCATCGCGGCGGGTGGACCGCCGGATTCTCGCGCACGCGACGCTGCTCCGGGGTCGGGGCCGGCTGCTCGTCGCGGTCGCCAGAACTCAGCGGCCGCGGCTGCGTAGCCAGTCGTCGAAGAGCGCCCAGGCTCGCAGGTACCGATCGAGCTCGCGCAGGCCGCGGGAGACCTCGAGCCGCGTCTGGACCGCGCACGTCGAGCAGTAGCCGAGCGCCTGTGGCGCTTCGCGCAGGTGACACCGAATACACATCGCCGCAGAAGAGCTTTCCGGCTCATCGTGGCGAACCGCACGACCGTCCGCATCCCCCAGAGGTCGAGGATCAGCGCCCCGAACGAGGGATCAGCGTCGCGAGGCGGCTAGGCGCCGTGGCATTTCTTGAACTTCTTGCCGGAACCGCACCAGCACGGGTCGTTCCGGCCGATGTCCTCGTGCGCCGACTTCCTCACCGTCGTCGCGACCGAGCCGCCGGCGCTCGAGACGCCGCCGGCGACGGTGGTCGTCCCGGCCGCGAGGATCGCGTCTGCGCCCGCGAGCGACTCGTGCTCGTACGAGAGCTGTCCGTTGCTCCTGGCGTCCGTCCTGCTCGAGCTGCAGTTCCTGCGCCTCGGCCGGCTCGATCTCGGCGTGGAAGAGGATCGAGAGCACCTCTTTCCGGATGTGGCCGCCGAGTTCCTCGAACATCAGGTGGCCCTCATGGCGGTACTCGACGAGCGGGTCCTTCTGGGCCATCGCGCGCAGGTGGACGCCCTCGCGCAGGTAGTCCATGTTCTCGAGGTGCTCGCGCCAACGCTGGTCGACGACCTGGAGCACGATGTAGCGCTCGAGGTCGCGCATGATCCCGGGCGAGACCTGCTCGAGTGACTCCTCCTTCGCGGCGTACTCGTCGAGCGCGTCCTGGGCGAACTCCTCGACGAGCGCCTCGCGTGAGATCTCACCGAGGTCTTCACGCAGCTCCTCGACGGTGATCTCGGTGTCGTAGAGCGCCTTCATCGCCAGCACGAGCTCCTCGAGATCCCATTCCTCCTGGTAGTCGCCCTGCGTGTGCTCGGCGACGACACCCTCGACGACCTCGTCGACCCAGCCCTTGATCTCCTCGGAGAGGTCCTGGCCTTCGAGCACGGCGCGGCGTTGCTCGTAGATCTTCTGCCGCTGGACGTTCATCACGTCGTCGTACTTGAGGACGTTCTTCCGCGCGACGAAGTTCTGTTCCTCGACCTTCTTCTGCGCCGTCTCGATCTGCTTGGAGAGGATTCCGGCCTCCATGGGCTGATCCTCGGGAAGCTTGAACCGATCCATGATCGAGAAGATCCGGTTTCCCGCGAACAGGCGGACGAGGTCGTCCTGGCCCGAGAGGTAGAACCGCGTCTCGCCGGGATCGCCCTGACGACCCGAGCGACCCCGGAGCTGGTTGTCGATCCGGCGCGACTCGTGCCGTTCGGTGCCCAGCACATAGAGGCCGCCGAGCCCGCGGACGGTGTCGTCGATCTTGATGTCGACGCCGCGGCCGGCCATGTTCGTCGCGATCGTGACCGCGCCGATCTGGCCGGCATCCTTGATGATCTCCGCCTCGCGCGCGTGCTCCTTCGCGTTGAGGACGTTGTGCGGCACGCCCTGGCGCTTGAGCAGCTCCGAGAGGTACTCGGACGTCTCGACGGCGATCGTGCCGACGAGGACGGGCTGTCCCTTCTCGTGGCGCTCGCTGATGTCGTCGACGACCGCGTTGAACTTGGCGTCCTTCGTCTTGAAGATCAGGTCGTTCTTGTCGGCGCGCGCGACCGCGACGTTCGTCGGAATCGGGACGACGTTCAGGTTGTAGATCTCGACGAACTCCTTCTCCTCCGTCTTCGCGGTGCCCGTCATGCCGGCGAGCTTCTCGTAGAGGCGGAAGTAGTTCTGGAGCGTGATCGTCGCGAGCGTCTGATGCTCCTCCTGGATCGGAACGCCTTCCTTCGCCTCGACTGCCTGGTGCAGGCCCTCCGACCAGCGACGGCCTTCCATGATCCGGCCGGTGAACTCGTCGACGATCTTGACCTCGCCTTCCTGGATCACGTAGTCGACGTCGCGCTTGTAGAGGCTCTCCGCCTTCAGCGCCTGGTTCAGGTGGTTGACGAGCTGGACGTTGCGCGGGTCGTAGAGGTTGTCGATCTTCAGCGCTCGCTCGACCTTCTCGATCCCGGACTCGCCCGGCGCGACGGTCTTGTGCTTCTCGTCGTAGAGGTAGTCCATGCGCGCCGAGAGCTCCTCGTCCTCGGCCTTCGTGCCCTTCGTCTGGGCGCCCTCGAGCTGGCGGACGACACGGGCGAAGTCGTAGTAGATCTGGGCAGCGACCTCGGGCTCGCCCGAGATGATCAGCGGCGTCCGCGCCTCGTCGATCAGGATCGAGTCGACCTCGTCGACGATGCCGTAGGCGTGACCGCGCTGCACGACGCCCTCGAGCGAGACGGCCATGTTGTCGCGGAGGTAGTCGAAGCCGAACTCGGAGTTCGTCCCGTACGTGATGTCCGCGAGGTAGTTCTGGCGGCGCTCCTCGAACGGCATCATGTTCTCGATGAACGAGACGGTGACGCCAAGGCGCTCGTAGACGCCCCGGTTCCACTCGGCGTCGCGCTTGGCCAGATAGTCGTTGACCGTCACGAGGTGGACGCCCTGCCCGATCGGAGTCCCGTCGGGGCCGGGCACGCTCGGCAGGGCGTTCAGATAGAGCGCCAGGCTCGCGACGAACGTCTTGCCCTCGCCGGTCTTCATCTCCGCGACGTCGCCCTCGTGGAGGACGATGCCGCCCATCATCTGGACGTCGAACATCCGCTGGTCGGACTCGCGGAGGCGCGCCTCGCGGACCGCCGCGTAGGCCTCGAAGAGCAGATCCTCGAGCGGCTCGCCGTTGTCGAGCCGCTGGCGGAACTCGGTGGTCTTCGCGCGCAGCTCTGTGTCGGAGAGCTTCTGGAAGTCCGGCTCGAGGGTCGCGATGTAGGCGGCCTGCTCCTGCAGACGCTTCATGCGCCGGCCCTCGCCGAGGCGAAATGCCTTCTCCAGGTTGCCCAGTTGCGGCGACATCGTCGGGGACAGGGTAGCGGCTAGAGGGCGTCCATTCTGATCTCCCAGAGGTCACCGTCGATCCGCTCTCCGCGAATGACGGAGTCGCTCTGGACGAGACGCTCGAGCGAGGGCACGAGCCCGAAGACGCGGTCGCCGTCGAGCAGGAGCGAGCGCTCCTGCCCGCGTACGGTCAACTCCAGCTCGTCGCCGGCCAGGCCCGGGAGCTCCGACTACCTCGATGCGGCGTGCGGCGACGGCCCAGACCGCCGCGTCCTGGCGGACGGCCTCGGCTCGGTACGGGGACGCGATCGTCTCCTCGACTGCGTCGGCAAGCGGCGCCAGCGAGCCGTCCGGCTCGTCCTCCTCGACCACGAGCGAGCCGTCCGGGAGGGCGACGAAATGCACCGCATCCCCGCGGATCGCCGCCGCTTCGGCAGTGGCAACCGCGTCCCATTGCCTCGCCCGCGGGACGCCGTGCACGCCGGGCTCGCCGAACGGAGACGGACGGCCGAACATGTCCGGAGGCTGGGCGGCGAAGCCCCCCGTCTGAGGCGCCGATCCCCATCCCGCCGGCCTCGGCGAGCCGCACGTGCAGCGGTTGGCGACGCCGGAACAGCGCTATGGGAGTGTCTCCGGCTCGGACGAGACCGGGGCGCGCGCCAGTGGGTGGTCTACCTGCGGACGACTACGGCGCTTCTCTTTGTAGCGCTTCACCTGGCGTTCGATGTTGGCGATCAGCTCGTCGATCGAGGCCTTCATGTCCGGCGACGCCTCTCGAGCGCGGAGCGTCTTGCCCTTCGTCCAGATCGTCAGCTCCGCGACCTGGCCGTCCGCGATCGACGGGTTCTTCTCGACCGACAGCTCGAGCTCGGCCTGCGCCAAATCGGGCACCAACCGGCTGAGCTTCCGCGCCTTCTGCTCGGCGTATGTGCGGATCGAGTCGCTCACCTCGAGGTTCTTGCCCTTGACCTGAAGTCGCATCGAGCCTCCTCTATGGTGGTCGATCTGAATCTACCAGCGAACGGCTCGTGCGAAGGTCACCACCTCGACGAGGCGCACGCCGCCCTTTCGGAGCGCGGAGGCCGCCGCGTTCACCGTGGCGCCACTCGTGTAGACGTCGTCGACGAGCAGGATCCGGGGCGGTCCGCGGCCACGCGGGACGAAGGCGCCTGCCACGTTTCGGCGCCGCTCGGCGAGCGAGAGCCCTCGCTGGCGCACCGCCGGACGAGTCCTGGCGAGGGTCGCTGCAACCGGGAGCTCCCAGCGGGCGCCGAGCGCCCGCGCCAGACCCTCCGACGGATGGAACCCACGAGCGAGCGTGCGCTCGCGATCCGGTGGGACGTACGTGATCACACCGACGTCCGGTCGCGGGACGACGGCGACGACGATGCACGCCGCCTGCTCCGCGCTGCGACGCAGGCCGCGTTCCTTCCAGCCCGCGACCAGTCGCTTGACCCGCTCGTCGTAGGCGACGGCAGCACGCGCCCGTGCGAACGCCAGTCTGCGCCCGGAGCACTCGCGGCAGCGCTCGACCGGCCGGATGGTCGGGGCGCCGCAGCGCGCACACAGCGGACCGTCGAGTCGCGGCAGCAGGCGCGAGCAGCGGCCGCAGAGATCCTCGCCGGCCGCACCGCAGCAGACGCAGCGCCGCGGGAGCACGAGGTCGACCACCGGATCGACGAGCGAGTCGACCAGCGAGTCGACCAGCGAGGCGACGAGCGAGACCGGGCCCATGCCGCCACGCTACGCGGCGAAGGACGCACGTGTCTGTCTCAAATCTGTGACGAAAGCGAGTACTCAGCGCGTTCCGGCAGACCCAGGCGACGCCGCATGCGATTGTCGGCTGCAAGCAGCTGCCCGAGGTCGCCGATGTCGAACCACTCGCCGTCGAGACGGTATGCGTAGACTGGCTCCCGCGCGTGCATCCACGCCACGAGGTTGCCGGGCTGGTCGCGCGAGTTCCCCTCGGCGAGGTATTCGGGGATCAGCTTCGCATGGTCGCGGTGGTACAGGTACATCGCCGTCGCCGCCAGCGTGCTCGGGGGCTCGGCCGGCTTCTCGACGAACCCGACGACTCGATCGTCCTCGTCGACGTCGACGACTCCGTAGTGGGACGCGAGCCGCAGGTCGCCGACGTCGTGAACGGCCACCGCGCTCGCCACGCCCTTCGAGCGCCAGAAGTCCGCGTAGTCGGCGAGCGCGAAGTCGAAGAGGTTGTCCCCTGCGATCACGAGCAGATCGTCGTCGAGGCCCGCCTCCGAGACCGTGAAAGCGATGTCACCGATCGCGCCGCGCCGGTCCTCGTTGGTGGTCGTGCCGTCGTCGTGGACGATGACGCCGCCCCGCGCGTCGGCCCAGCTGCGGAACCGGTCGATGTAGTGCGAGTTCGTGACGACATGCACCTCGTCGAGACCTGGCACCTCGTCGAGCTTGTCCATGATCCAGTCGAGGATCGGCCGGTTCCCGACCGGCAGGAGCTGCTTCGGCACCGTTTCCGTCAACGGGCGCAGGCGGGTCGCGTAGCCCGCGCCGAGCACGATCGCCTTCACGCCGCGACGACTCCCGCAAGCGACCCCGTGTACGGGGCACGGCGCACGCCGTCCTCGGTCACGATGGCCGCGATCAGCTCCGCGGGCGTGACGTCGAAGGCCGGATTCCGGGCGGAGAACCGCGCCGAGACCTCCGCCGGATCGCGCTGCTCGATGGGGATCTCCGCTCCGCTTTCGGTCGCGAGATCGACAGTGGAGCTCGGCGCGACGACGTAGAGCGGGATCCCGTGATGCGCGGCGAGCACGGCGAGCGAGTACGTGCCGATCTTGTTCGCGGTGTCCCCGTTGGCGGCGATCCGGTCGGCGCCGGTGACCACGCAGTCGATCTCGCCCGCGGCCATCAGCGACGCGGCGGCGGAGTCGGCGATCACCTCGTGCGGGATGCCCGCCGCCTCGAGCTCCCAGGCTGTCAGCCGCCCGCCCTGGAGCAGCGGTCTCGTCTCGCCGACGAAGACGTGCTCGAGCAGCTCCAGCTCCCACGCCGTGCGGAGCGCGCCGACGGCCGAGCCGTACCCGCCGGTCGCGAGCCCGCCCGCGTTGCAGTGCGTGAGCGCGCGCGTCCCCGGGGCGAGCAGCGTCGCCGCATGCGCGGCCATCCGGCGGCAGCGCTCGACCTCGTCGCGGTGGATCCTCCGGGCCGTCCCCGGAACGTCGTCTGCCTCGCGCACGACGTCGAGCGCCCAGCCGAGGTTGACCGCGGTCGGCCGCGACCGGCGCAGCACGCGCTCGGCGGCGGCGAGGTCCTCCCCCTGCGCGACGGCGAGCGCGTACCCGTACGCCGCCGCGATCCCGATCGCGGGCGCGCCCCGGACGGCGAGCGTGCGGATCGCCTCGGCCACCTCCGCCGCCGTCCGGCACTCCAGCTCGACCTCCTCCTCCGGGAGCCGGCGCTGGTCGAGGAAGACGACGCGATCCGACTCCAGGCGGAGGATCCGCTCGGGCTCTACGTCCCTTCGTTCCACGAGGCGAGGTACTTCGCCTGCTCGTTCGTCAGCTTGTCGATCGTGGCGCCCATCGTCTCGAGCTTGAGGCGGGCGATCTCGTTGTCGATCTCCTCCGGCACGACGTAGACCTTCCGCTCCAGCTCCGCCGCGTGCTGCACGGCGTACTCGGCCGAGAGCGCCTGATTGGCGAACGACATGTCCATCACGATCGCCGGGTGGCCCTCGGCGGCCGAGATGTTCACGAGCCGACCCTCGGCGAGCAGGAAGATGCGCCGCCCGTCCGCGAGCCGGTACTCGTCGACGAAGTTGCGCGCCTCCCGCGTCTCGGTCGCGAGCGCACGCAAGCGCGGGGATGTCGATCTCGACGTTGAAGTGGCCTGTGTTGCAGATGATCGCGCCGTCCTTCATCGACGCGAGATGGTCGCCCGAGATCACGTGCTTGTTGCCGGTGGCGGTGCAGAAGATGTCGCCTACCTCGGCGGCCTGCGCCATCGGCATCAGCTCGAAGCCGTCCATCAGCGCCTCCAGCGCGCGCATCGGATCGACCTCGGTGACGATCACGTGCGCGCCCAGTCCCTTCGCGCGCATGGCGACGCCGCGGCCGACCCAGCCGTAGCCGGCGACGACGAAGCGCGTGCCGGCGAGCAGGACGTTCGTCGCGCGGATGATGCCGTCGATCGTCGACTGGCCGGTGCCGTAGCGGTTGTCGAAGAGGTGCTTCGTCTTCGCGTCGTTGACGGCGATGATCGGGAAGCCGAGCTTGCCCTCGGCCTCGAGTGCCTTGAGGCGGATGACGCCGGTCGTCGTCTCCTCCGTGCCGGCGATGATGTCGCCGAGCTGCTCGCGACGAGCAGAGTGGAGGACGCCGATCACGTCGGCGCCGTCGTCCATCGTCAGGTGCGGCTTGTGGTCGACGGCGGCCTCGATGTGCGAGTAGTACGTGTCGTTGTCCTCGCCCTTGATCGCGAAGACGCCGATGTCGTACTCGTCGACGAGCGCGGCGGCGACGTCGTCCTGGGTCGAGAGCGGGTTGGAGGCGCAGATGACCGCGTCGGCGCCGCCCGCCTTGAGGGTGCGCATCAGGTTCGCCGTCTCCGTGGTCACGTGCAGGCAGGCGGCGACGCGCAGGCCGGCGAGCGGCTGCTCCTTCTCGAAGCGCTCGCGGATCGCGGACAGCACGGGCATCTGCCGGTCGGCCCAGTCGATCCGGCGCTTGCCTTCGGCAGCGAGCGCCAGGTCCTTCACGTCGTATCTCTTGGTCGTTGCCATCAATCCTCTTCTCGTTTGGTCGGGGGCCAGTCTAGTGGCGATCAGGCGGCGAGCAGCCGCTCGTGCTTGCGCTGCTCCCAGTCCATCCAGGAGGCGGAGTCGTCGGCGCCGGCAAGCCACGCGTCGACCGCACTCCGGAGCTCCGGGGTGCGGCGGAGGCGGGCGGCGAAGGCGAGCTCGTCGAGCTCGAGGCTGAACCTCCGGCGCAGCTCGCGCAGCGTGCGGAGCTGGTTGAGCTCGCTGAGCCGGTACTGGCGGTAGCCCGGACGGGGTCCGGGCGGGCACGACGAGCCCGACCGCCTCCAGGTAGCGCAGCATGCGTGCCGACCAGCCCGTGCTCGCGGCGGCGGCTGAGACGTTCAGCGGCTCCACGTCCTCAACCTTAGCAGAACTGTGTCAGGCTTTTGCCCGCAGCCCCCGATCGGGGGTGCAACGCGCCCCCATCAGGCACGTTAGCGAGGAAAACGTCGCGTGTCTGTGCCGACTCTGAGACGATTTACCACGCGGGCGCCCCGTTCCACGGCGGGCGCCCGGGCGCTACGGCGCGGAGGTGCCCGCCCGGCCGTAGCTGTCCTCCAGGCGGACGACGTCGTCGAGCTCGGGCGTCGACACCTCGAGGATGGTCGTGTCCTCGAGCGCGGTGACGCGATGCACGGTGCCGGGCGCGTAGTGGAAGGCGGCGCCGGCGCCCACGACCTCCTCCTTCAGCACGGCCTCCCCCGCGCGACCGAGCTCGAGCTTCGCCCGGCCGGAATGGATCAGCCAGGCCTCGTCCTTCTCGCGGTGGAACTGGAGGCTGAGCGAGTGCCCTGCCCTGACGAACAGCACCTTGCCGCAATAGGCGTCCGTGAGCGCCCAGATCAGCTCGTGGCCCCACGGCTTCTCGACCCTGCGCGGCTCGAAGGCCCACGCGTCGAGCTGGTTCAGGTTGGGCGACTCCACCTCGGGCAACTCTAAGCCTCCAACCATTCGGGGTGGGCCGCCACGTGCTCGCTCGCGACGCGGAGCTCCTTCGGGGTGTTCACGGTCAGCCACAGCCCTTCGTGGCGGAACGCGCGCAGCGTCCCTTCCTCGACCAGCTCGGGGAACGTCGTCGACTCGTGGTCGCCCTTGTCCGGGAACCGCTCGATCGCCGCCTCGGAGAGGACGTAGGCGCCGCAGTTGACCCAGTAGGGGATCCGGCCGCCCTCGCTGAACCCGGTGACGGCGTCATCCTCGGCGAGGTCGACGACGCCGAACGGCGACTTCGGCTGCGCGACGGTGATCGTGGCCACTGCGCCCGAGGCGCGGTGGCAGGCCAGCAGCCCGCCGAAGTCGACGTCGACCAGCTCGTCGCCGTTCATGGCGAACACGTCACCGCCGTCGCGGCGCTCCCTGGCGGCGAACTTGATTCCGCCGCCGCGACCGAGTCGCTCGGGCTCCTCGGCGCAGACGATCTCCGGCGCCCGAGCCGGCGAGCTCGCGCTCGAAGAGCTCACCCTGCCCGGCGGCGATGGAGAGGATCACACGGTCGACGCCTGCCCGCTCGAGCCGGCGGATCTGGTACGCGACGAGCGGCCTACCGGCGACCTCGACGAGGGACTTCGGTCTGCCGCCGGCCGCGGTGCCCAGCCGCTCGGCCTTCCCGCCGGCGAGGATGATCGCCTCCATCGGTGGCTCTCGCGGCCCTACTACGCCTCGACTTCGTCGGGCTCGCGCGTCTCGAGCAGCACGTCGGTGGGCCGCGTCGGCCGGCCGATGCCCTCGTAGGCGAAGCCCGCTTCGCGGGCGTCGCGCGGATCGAGGACGTTGCGCCCGTCGATGATCAGCGGCCGCGCCATCAGCTCCCGGATCTCCGGGCGCGGGAGCTCCAGCAGCTGCGGCCACTCCGTCACGACCACGGCTGCGTCCGCGCCGCGGACGGCCTCCTCGATCGTCCCGCACTGCCGCGCGGAAGGGAGGAGATCGCGCGCCGAGGCGATGGGGTCCCAGGTCCGCACCTCGGCTCCCTCGGCGAGCAGCCTCGACGCGAGCACGAGGCTCGGCGCCTCCCGCATGTCGTCGGTCCCCGGCTTGAACGCGAGCCCCAGCAGCGCGATGCGCTTGCCGCGCAGCCGCCCGAGATGCTTCTGGAGCTTGCCGATCACGCGCCGCTTCTGCAGCTCGTTGACCTCGATCACCGCCGAGAGGAGCTGGAAGTGGTAGCCCGAGTTCCCCGCCAGCTGCTTCAGCGCCGAGACGTCCTTGGGGAAGCACGAGCCGCCGAAGCCGATCCCGGCCCGAAGGAAGTGGCGACCGAGCCGGTGGTCGAGGCCCATCCCGGCGGCGACGTCCTTCACGTCGGCGCCGACCAGCTCGCAGACGTTCGCGATCTCGTTGATGAAGCTGATCCGCGTCGAGAGGAAGGCGTTCGAGGCCATCTTGATCATCTCGGCCGACGCGACGTCCGTGCGGACGACGGGCGCGTCGAGTCCGGCGTGCAGCTCGATCGACCGCGTCGGCGTCGTCGGGCTCGAGCGCGCCGACCACGATCCGGTCCGGGTTCATGAAGTCGCGCAGCGCGCGTGCCCTCGGCGAGGAACTCCGGGTTCGAGACATAGCCGACGTTCGAGAGCCCGCGCGCGTCGAGCGCCGCGCGCACCTTGTCGCCGGTGCCGACCGGCACCGTCGACTTCATCACGAGCACGAGCCGCTCGTCGACCTGCGGCAGCTCGTCGACCACCGTCCACACCGCGGAGAGATCCGCGTCGCCGGAGTACGTGGGCGGCGTGCCGACCGCGACGTACAGGAAGTCGGCGCCCTCGATCGCCTCGCCGACGTCCGTCGTGAACCGCAACCGCGCGCGGTTGCGCTCGACGAGCTCGTCGAGCCCAGGCTCGTAGATCGGGATCTCGCCGCGCCGCAGCGTCTCGATCCTCTCCGGCAGCACGTCGCGGAGCACGACCTCGTGGCCGAGCTCGGCGAAGCACGTTCCTGTGACGAGACCGACGTAGCCGGCCCCGAAGACGGCGATGCGCTTGTCGTTCATTTTGCGGTGAGCCTACTTGGCCGTTGTTAGGGGTTTGAGACCTTTCGCGATCGCGAGCATCGTCTCGTTCGAGAGCGAGTCGAGCAGCGTGTTGACGACCCAGTAGCTCGCCTGCTTCCGGCGCAGCACGATCATGTGCAGGTGCGACCCGGAGTAGTAGAGGTCGTACGCGCGCCCCTTCAGCTTCCGCTGGAGGCTGCGGTCGGAGAGGACCGGCGCGTCGTCCCAGTCGGTCTGCTGGATGCCCCAGTACTCGTCGCGCCGGTGCGGTAGACCATCCGCACCGCCTTCTTGCCGCCGCCGATCTTGTACGCGCGGACGAACTGCTCGTAATCCGGCGACGAGCTGCGCTCCAGCACCGTCGGGACCATGAGCGGGAAGCCGGCCTTGGCCCGAACCTCGCGCAGCGCCGACGCCGCGGAGGCGTCGTAGCGAACGTACGCGGGCTGCCGCTTGGGTGCCGACTCGCGCCGCGGCTTCGGGATCTCTCCGTGGAACGTGGTGCCGACGATCACGAGCAGGGTCGAGTTCGGTGCGAGGCTTCGGAGCAGCGCGGCCTCGGGGGGAGCGGCGCGACGTCGGCCGGCTGCAGGAGGTTCTGCATCGCCCTCGCCGCGGCCCGCCCGCGCTTCGCCTTCGGGTCGAAGTAGACCTTCGAGTGGAAGTAGTCCTGCGTCGGCGCGTTCGCGGTCGCGTTCCCCGGCGGCGGCACGATCACGTAGCCGTGGTCGTGCGCCAGCTGGTACGCCGCGTTCGACGCGGAGCCGGCGACGCCGTTCCCGTTCAGCACCGTCACGGTCGTCTCGCTCGGCTTGGGCGCCTTCGTCCGCAGCCGGATCCCCTGCGCCGCCGCCTGCGCCTTCTTCGGCGCCTCGACGTCGGGGTCGACGAAGTCCTGGATCGCCGACTGGACGGCGTCGGGCGAGGCGAGCAGGTCGAACGACGCGTTCTGCTGGATGTTCTGGAGCTTGGCCTGGAAGAAGTGGCCCGGCGGAAGGTCGTACGCGAAGAGCGCGTAGCGGAGGACGGTCTTGTCGTCGAGCGCCTTGCCGCCGCCCGCGCCGACCTCGACGTTCTTCGTCACGGCCGAGATCAGGCCCGGCAGCTTCAGCGGCGAGATCGAGTGCGAGACCCCCTGCTTGAACGCCTTCACGAACTCCTGCTGGCGTGCGAGCCGGTAGAGGTCAGAGTCGGTGTGCCGGTAGCGGACGAAGTCGAGCGCCTGCTGGCCGTTCAGCTTCTGGTAGCCCGGCTGGAGGTTGATCGTCGCGTATCCGGTCGGGCCGGAGATGTTGTTGAAGTACTTGCGGTCGACGTCAATCCAGACGCCGTGCATCTTGTTCACGATCGACTTGAAGCCGTGGAAGTCGACGGTGATCAGGTAGTTGATCGGGAGCCCGGTCAGGTCCTTGACGGTCTGCAGCACGCCCTGCGGGCCGCACGCGGGCCAGGCGCCGTTGATCCGCGAGTGGAACGTGCGGTCCGGCGTCGACTTCGTCGCCGGACAGTGGATCTGGACGTAGAGATCGCGCGGGAACGAGATCAGCGAGATCGTCTCCGTCGCCGGGTCGGCCCGCACGAGCATGATCGTGTCGGAGCGCGACTCCGCCGCCGACGTCCTGTCGGCGCCGAGCCGCTTGTCGTAGCCGACGATCAGCGCGACGGCCGCGTGGCCCGGCAGCGTCACGTCGAGCCGCTTCGCCGCAGCCTTAACCGCCGGCGTGTGCGCGCGCACGTCTGCGACGCTCTGGTGGAAGTAGAGGAACGCGCCGCCGGCGATGCCGCCCGCGACCGAGACGACCGCGGCGAGGGTCCAGAACATGAAGCGCCAGAGGATCTGGAGGCCGCTGCGCCGCAGTGGTGGCGGCTGGCGATACGTACGGACGGGCGTGAGGACGCCCGGCGGGAAGACCGCGCGGCCGTTGCCGTTTCCGTTCAGGGCCGCGCCGCGGCCCATGCCTCTCTTCAGTGTTGTACGCATCCGGCAAACAGGAGGCGCCTCTCGAAGAGGCGCCTGCCGCGGACAAGGATAGCCGACGTCCCGGCGGGGCCGGCTCTGCGGGCGAGCGCAAAGAGCGCAGACTTTCTAAGCGCAGACTTTCTACAGGACTAACGCAGGACGGCGGCCGCGAGGATCTCGGCGGCGAGCGCCAGCATGAGCAGCTTCCCGGTCACGGGCGCAGCCTAGGCCGGCCGCGGCGGGGTCGCTATCCCCCGTCTGCGAGATTCGGTCGCAGCCAGCGCTCGGCCTCGTCGAGCGCCACGCCCTTGCGTGCGGCGTAGTCCTCGAGCTGGTCTCGCGCGATCCGCCCGACGGCGAAGTACTTCGCCTGCGGGTGGTGGATGTAGAGGCCGCTGACCGCCGCCGGGGGCGTCATCGCGAAGTGCTCCGTCAGCGCGAGGCCGGCTGCATCGGCCTGGAGGAGGTCGAACAGCTTGCCCTTCTCGGAGTGATCCGGTGAGGCGGGGTAGCCGAAGGCGGGCCGGATGCCGCGGAACCGCTCGGCGATCAGCTCGGCGCTGCCGAGGCGCTCGTCCGGCGCGTACCAGCCCCGGCGCGCCTGCTCGTGGAGCCATTCCGCGAACGCCTCGGCGAGGCGATCCGCGAGCGCCTTGACCATGATCGCCCTGTAGTCGTCGTGCTCCGCCTCGTAGCGGGCGGCGAGCTCGCCGGCGCCGTGGACGCCGACGGCGAACGCGCCGGCGAAGTCGCCCGCCGGGGCGACGTAGTCCGCGAGCGAGCGGTTCGGGCGAGAGTCGCCCCAGGCGGACTGCTGGCGGAGCATCGGGAAGCGCGTCTCGCCGAGGACGAGGTCGTCCCCCTCGGCCCGCGCGGGCCAGAAGCCGTAGACGCCCCGCGCCTGCAGCGAGCCGTCCCGGACGATCTCGTTCAGGAGCGCCTGCGCGTCGTCGTAGAGATCGCGCGCCTCGGGGCGGTCGAGGATCGCCGGGAACTTGCCCTTCAGCTCCCAGGCGTGGAAGAAGAACTGCCAGTCGACGTACTTGCGCAGCGTCGCGAGTTCGGGCTCGACGAGGCGGGGGCCGGTGAAGGGCGGCTCGGGGCAATCGTCGAAAGCCGGCCGCTCGCGATTCGCCCGCGCGTCGTCGAGCGACAGCAGCGGGCGGCGCTCCTTCTCCGCGTGCTGCTCGCGCAGCCGGTCCTGCAGCCTGCGGTTCTCCTCGTCGAGCTCCGCGCGGCGTCGCGGGTCGAGCAGGTCGGAGACGACGCCGACGACCCGCGAGGCGTCGAGCACGTGGACGGTCTCGTTCGAGTAGGCGGGCGCGATGCGTACGGCGGTGTGCTGGCGCGACGTCGTCGCGCCGCCGATCAGGAGCGGCAGCTCGAGGCCGCGGCGCTCCATCTCGGAGGCGACGGACACCATCTCGTCGAGCGACGGCGTGATGAGCCCGGACAGGCCGACGACGCTCGCGCCGTGCTCCGCCGCGGTGTCGAGGATCACGTCGGCCGGGACCATCACCCCGAGGTCGATCACCTCGTAGTTGTTGCAGCCGAGCACGACGCCGACGATGTTCTTGCCGATGTCGTGCACGTCCCCCTTGACGGTGGCGAGCACCACCTTGCCCTGCGCTCGGCCGTTGCCGCCGGCCTCTTTCTCCGCCTCCATGTACGGCTCGAGATACGCCACCGCGCGCTTCATCGCGCGGGCCGACTTGACGACCTGCGGCAGGAACATCTTCCCGGACCCGAAGAGGTCGCCGACGACCTTCATCCCGTCCATCAGCGGGCCTTCGATCACGTCCAGCGGCCGCTGCGCCCGCTGCCGCGCCTCCTCGGTGTCCTCCTCGATGAAGTCGACGATCCCGTGCACGAGCGCGTACGAGAGCCGTTCCTCGACGGGCGCCTCGCGCCACGAGAGGTCGCGCTCGCGGCGGGTCGCCTCGCCGTGGACGCGGCCGGCCAACTCGACGAGGCGCTCGGTCGCGTCGGGACGGCGGTTGAAGATCACGTCCTCGACGTGCTCCAGCAGCTCGGGCCCGATGTCCTCGTAGACCACGAGCTGGCCCGCGTTGACGATCCCCACGTCGAGGCCGGCCTTGATCGCGTGGTAGAGGAACGCCGAGTGCATCGCCTCGCGGACGACGTCGTTGCCGCGGAAGGAGAAGCTCAGGTTCGAGACGCCGCCCGAGGTCAGCGCACCGGGGCAGCGTTTCCTGATCAGCGGCAGGCTCTCGATGAACGCGCGCGCGTAGTCGTCGTGCTCCTCGATCCCGGTGGCGACCGCGAGGATGTTCGGGTCGAAGATCAGATCCTCCGGCGGGAAGCCCTCGGCCACGAGCAGGTCGTACGCACGGCCGCAGATCTCGACCTTGCGCTCGACGGTGTCCGCCTGACCGTGCTCGTCGAAGGCCATCACCACGGCGCCCGCGCCGAAGCGGCGGATCGTGCGGGCCTGCTCGAGGAACGGCCCTTCTCCCTCCTTGAGGGAGATCGAGTTGACGACGCCCTTGCCCTGGATGCAGCGGAGACCGGCCTCGATCGCCGACCAGCGTGACGAGTCGATCATGATCGGCAGGCGCGCGACCTCCGGCTCGGTCGCGATCACGTTCAGGAACGTCGTCATCGCCTGCGGCGCGTCGAGGAGGTCTGCGTCCATGTTCACGTCGAGCAGGTTCGCGCCGCCTCGGACCTGCTCCAGGGCCACCTCGACCGCACCCTGGAAGTCGTCGGCCTCGATCAGCCGCCGGAAGCGCGCCGAGCCCGTGACGTTCGTGCGCTCGCCGACCATCACGAAGCCGGTGTCGGGGCCGATCTCGAACCGCTCGAGGCCGCTGAAGCGTGGGCGGCGCGGGCGATCGGGAATCGTCCGCGGAGCCGTCCCGCCGACCGCCTCGGCGATCGCCTTCGTGTGCTCCGGAGTCGTGCCGCAGCAGCCGCCGACGACGTTCACGAGGCCGTCCTCGGCGAACTCACGGAGATAACGGCTCGTGTCGTGCGCGTGCTCGTCGTAGCCGCCGAGCGCGTTCGGCAGACCGGCGTTCGGGTGGCACGAGACGTACGTCGTCGCCACACGGGCGAGCGACTCGAGGAAGGGGCGCATCTCCGTCGCGCCGAGCGAGCAGTTGACGCCGACGATCAGCGGCCGGGCGTGCTCGATCGAGAGCCAGAACGCGTCCGAGGTCTGGCCGGAGAGGTTGCGGCCCGACCTGTCGATCGCGGTGAAGGAGATCCAGAGCGGCAGCTCGGGCGCCACGTCCTGGGCCGCGACGATCGCCGCCTTCGCGTTGAGCGTGTCGAAGATCGTCTCGATCAGCAGCAGGTCGACACCGCCCTCCCGGAGGCCGCCGATCTGCTCGGCGTAGGACTCGACGACCTGGTCGAAGGTGGCGGCCCGGTACGCCGGGTCGTCCACCTTGGGGCTGAGCGAGAGCGAGACGTTCAGCGGCCCGATCGAGCCGGCGACGAAGCCGCCGTGCTCGTCCGCGACGCGGCGGGCGAGGCGTGCGCCCTCGACGTTCAGCTCGTGGACTGCAGCCTCGAGGCCGTAGTCGGCCTGGCCGATCGACGTCGCCGTGAAGGTGTTCGTGGTCGTGATGTCGCAACCGGCCTCGAAGTACGCGCGGTGGATCGACTCGACGATGTCGGGACGGGTGAGGTTGAGCAGGTCGGGATCGCCGCGGAGGTCGCGCGGATGATCGGCGAAGCGCTCGCCGCGGAAGTCCGCCTCCGAGAGGCCGCGGTTCTGGAGCAGCACGCCCCACGCCCCGTCGAGGACGGCGATGCGTTCGTCGAGGATGCTCCTGAGTCTTGTCGCGGTGTCTGCCAACGTGTTCGCTCCCGCCTGCAGAGGGTCGGGAGCCGCCTGGCCCCGGGCTCTTTAGGCGTTTGGTGACCCGGTCGCCAAGCTGCCGTTCAAAGCTCTCCGGGTGGCTTCAAGGCTAGCAGCCGGCCCACCGGGGACAGTCCCCCGTCATGCCGGAAATGGCCATGGCCGGCGCCCTGAAGTCTCAAGTAACAGTCTGTTACAAGGCTGGCACGGTGCGGCGAATCGGCACCGTGGATCGGCACGAGGCGGCGGATCGGCACTGTGCGAATCGGCACGAGGCGGCGAATCGGCACGGTGCGGCGCATCGGCCGGCGGTCGAGCCGGACTCACGGCTCAAATCAGCCGGAGAAGACCATGCGCTCCGCGTGGTCGATCACCTCGTCGGGCGGCGGCGGCGAGAGCAGCAGCTCGATCGTCTGCGCGGCGCGCGGGTCGCCGCTCGCGCGGAAGAGCTCGACCGCCCGCTCGAGGTCGTACTCCGTACGCCGCAGCTCCACGTCCTCTGCGAGCAGAGCCCAGTACGCTCCGGGCCGCCCCTCGTACGGCAGCCCGACGCTTCCCGCGTTGACGAGCCTCGCGCCGGCAACGGCGCGGTCGTACTGCACGTGGGTGTGCGCCGTGAACACCGTCTGCTCGTCCACGCCCGCGAGGAACTCCCGCACGCGCTCCTCCGGCGTCCGCACCGTCACGCACTCCTCGTCGCTGCGCGGCGAGCCGTGGGTGAAGCGGATCGCCCCCAGCCTCGAGTGCTCGATCACGACCGCCTGCTCGAAGCCGGTCACGAACGCGACGCCGTCCTCACCGTGCTGCGCGCGGAGCCACTCGGCGCGCTCGCCTTCGTCCTCGCCCAGGGCGCGATCGGCGTTCCCGCGGACGAATCGCGCGCGCGGACGCCACGGCTCGACGAGCGCCAGCGTCTCGCGCGGCAGCGGCCCCCAGGTCAGGTCACCGCACGAGACGAGCAGCTCTGCGCCCTCGCGGTCGGCCTCGGCCAGCACCGCCTCGAGTGCAGGCGCGTTGCCGTGCACGTCGGCGATCACGGCCACACGCCGTGCCACGGCCCCGGTCACCGGCTAGTACCCGGCGAAGCCCTGCACGAGGAGCTGGTCCTCGGGCAGCCCGACGCCGCCGAGGAGCTCCTTCATCCCGTCGACCATCGCGGGCGGCCCGGCGACGACGTACGTGAACCGGCCGAGACCGTCGCCGAGGTGGTCGCGCAGGAACCGCTCGTCGATGCGGCGCCGCTCGCCTGCCCAGTCGGGATCCGCCGTCATCGTCGCGACGACCCGGAGCCCCGGCACGCGCGACTCCAGCTCCTGCAGCTCGTCGAGGAACGCCGTGGACGCACGATCTCGGTTCGAGTAGAGGAGCGTGACGCGATACGGCAGCTCCCGGTCGGCGATGAACCGCAGCATCGAGCGGAAGACCGTGATCCCGATCCCGCCGGCGATGAAGACGTACTCGGGCTCGGTGTCCTCGGGGAGGACGAACGTCCCCTTCGGCTCCTCCACCTCGATCGGGTCGCCGACCTCGAGCTCGGCCAGCCCGCGCTTGAACGCGGTGTCGCGCAGGCGGGTCGCCAGCCCGAGCTTGCCCTCGGTCGGCGACGTGGCGATCGTGATGTGACGTCTCGGCCCGCGCTCGTCGTCGTACGGCGGGTCGACGAGCTCGACCCAGAAGTACTGCCCCGGCCTCCACTCGACCTGCTCGCCGCCGAGGTCGAACGTGACGAAGAGCGTCCCCAGCGCGACCTCGCGCTTCTCCGCGACGCGAGCCCGCACGCCTACTCCAGGTGGCCGCTGACGGAGAGCTGGTTCTCGGCGTGCTTGACGCGCTGCTCGAGCTGCCAGCGGTCGGCCGTGCTCTCCCCCGCCTCGACGCGCTCGAGCTCGGCCCGGGCCTCCTCGAGTTGACGCCGCGCACGTTCGACGTCGATCTCCTTCGCGTCGACCGCGTCGTCGACCAGCGCGATCGCGCGATCCTGCTCCACCTTGAAGAAGCCGGGGCCGCTCGCGTATTCGTGCACCTCGGACTCCGACGCGTGCACGCGGATCGAACCGGCCTTCAGCATCGCGACGAGGGGCGCGTGCCGTGCGAGCACGCCGATCTCGCCGGCCGCGCCGGGGACGATGACCATCTCGACCTCTCCCTCGAACAGCGCCTCGTCCGGCGTGACGAGGGAGAGGTCGTAGGTCTTGCGTGCGTCGGCCATCAGTGGAGCGCTCTCACGTTGCGGCGCCCGCGAGCTGCTCGCCCTTCGAGACGGCCTGGTCGATCGAGCCGACCATGTAGAACGCCTGCTCGGGCAGCTCGTCGTGCTTGCCGTCGAGGATCTCGCGGAAGCCGGAGATCGTGTCCTCGACCTTGACGTACTGGCCGGGCGTGCCGGTGAACTGCTCGGCGACGAAGTTCGGCTGCGAGAGGAAGCGCTGGATCTTCCGGGCGCGCGACACGGTCAGCCGGTCCTCGTCCGAGAGCTCCTCGATGCCGAGGATCGCGATGATGTCCTGCAGGTCCTTGTAGCGCTGCAGCACCGACTGGACCTCCTGCGCCGTCCGGTAGTGATCCTCGGACACGATCCCGGGCTGCAACGCGCGCGAGAACGAGTCGAGCGGGTCGATCGCCGGGTAGATGCCCTGCTCGACGAGCGTGCGGGTCAGCACGACCGACGAGTCGAGGTGGGCGAACGTGTTGGCCGGGGCCGGGTCGGTGAGGTCGTCGGCCGGCACGTAGATCGCCTGCACCGACGTGACCGAGCCGGTCTGCGTCGAGGTGATGCGCTCCTGCAGCTGGCCCATCTCGGTCGCCAGCGTGGGCTGGTAGCCGACGGCGCTCGGCATGCGGCCGAGCAGCGCCGAGACCTCGGAGCCCGCCTGCGTGAAGCGGAAGATGTTGTCGATGAAGAGGAGCACGTCCTGGCCGTCGTCGCGGAAGTACTCGGCCATGGTCAGCGCCGAGAGGCCGACGCGCAGGCGCGCGCCCGGCGGCTCGTTCATCTGGCCGTAGACGAGCGCAACCTTGTCGAGCACGTTCGACTCCGTCATCTCGAGCAGCAGGTCGTTGCCCTCGCGCGTTCGCTCGCCCACGCCGGCGAAGACGGACACGCCGCCGTGCTGCATGGCGACGTTGTGGATCAGCTCCTGGATCAGCACGGTCTTGCCGAGGCCGGCGCCGCCGAAGAGGCCGACCTTGCCGCCGCGGATGAACGGCGCGATCAGGTCGACGACCTTCAGGCCGGTCTCGAAGATCTCGACCTTCGCGCGAGAGGTCGGCGAATGCGGGCGGGTCGCGGTGGATCGACCAGCGCTCGACGTCGCCTGACGGAGCCTCCTTGTTGTCCACCGGCTCGCCGATCACGTTCCAGACCCGGCCGAGCGTCTGCTCGCCGACGGGGACCGTGATCGGGCCGCCCGTGTCGAACACGTCGACGCCGCGCGCGAGGCCGTCCGTGGAGTCCATGGCAACGGCGCGCACGCGGTCGTCGCCGATCAGCTGCTGCACCTCGGCGACGAGGGTGCGGCCGCCCAGCGGGATCTCGAGCGCCGTGTAGATCTCCGGCAGCTTCTCGGTGAACACGGCGTCGACGACGACGCCCCTGATCTCGATCACCTTGCCGACGTTGCGGCCGTTCGAACTGGTCTGGTCAGCCATTGGACTCCTGTGCAGGCGGGGGTTGAGCGGAGGTTGGAGGAAGCGACGGGCCGCGGCGGAAGCGCGCGCCCAGAGCAGCCGCGAGTCTATCGAAGCCCGGAACGCGGCCGCCCCGTCGACCGCGCCTTGGCCGGCCGTCGTATTCGCCCAGCGCCACCGAGACACGCTCGGCGTGATCGAGGCTTCAGACGTAGGAGCTGATGGGTGTCGGCGTGCCGATCACGACGACAGCTTAGTGTCGCCGGACAGCCTCGCGTTGCCGGCTAGACCGACTCGCCCGGGATCTGGAGGCTGCGCGGGATCGGCCCGTGGCCCTGCTGGATGAGCGAGTCGCGGCGCAGCACGCGCAGCGTGTTCGCATTGTCCTCGAAGGCGATCGTCGACACGGGAGCCGGCAGCGTCGACGGCGTCGCGGAGCCGTGCGTGCGCTCGAGCACGCCGAGGGCGCTGCCGAGCGCGGCGGCCGCGATCACCATCGCGGCGGCGACGCCGGTCTGAAGGCTCCGCAACGCGCCCGTGGCACGCCGCGGGAGCGCAATCGGCGCCGTCAGGCGCTCGGGCTCGACCGCGCGCAGCTCGAGGGTCATCGCCGCGGTTTCCGCGGCGTACGAGCGGCACTCGACACAGCGGGAGAGGTGCGCGTCGAGGAGCGCCTGCTCGAGCTCGGAGAGCTCGCCGTCCAGGCGGAGCGAAGCCCACTCGCGCGCGCGGTCGCACAGCTGCCCGATTCTTTCGTTTCCTCTCACTTCATCCATCTATACAACCTTTGACGGCGCAAGCGCCGGCTAGTTAGCACGGGCTGGTTCGGGGGCGCCGGCGCCGCTAGAACAGGGTGTACCGCGTATCGGCAACGACGCCGAGGGCGATGAGGACGAATCCGAGGGTGACGAAGATCGCCGACAGGCTCAGGGACTCCTGCTGCTCCACGGGACTCGCCCAGCGCAGCATCCGGCCGGGTAGCGGGATGATGAAGCCGCCCCCATGGTCTCCCTTCTGGCGCACGGGGCCGCGGTTGCCGGCGAAGAAGCCGAAGATGAGGATGGTCGAGCCGACGCAGTAGAAGCCGACGGACACGGAGCGCCCCGCGCCGGCCCCGGCCAGGAACCCGAGCACGAGGGAGATGAGCGCCGTCCCGACGGCAAGCGCAGCCAGCATCACCCCGAAGCGGCGCGCGGCCGCCTTGATCATGCCGTCGCCTGCTCGGCCTGGAGCTCGATCGGCTGCACGGGAGGCGGCGAGACCGGCGTGCCGTGCTGCCGAACCTCCTCCTCCGTCATCGGCCAGCGCTCGAGCGGGTAGAAGCAGCGCTGCTCGTGGCCGGGGCCTGCCGGGAAGAGCTGGGGCATCTCGACGTCGCAGTGACCCTCGACGAAGCGCGGGCAGCGCGGGTGGAAGCGGCAGCCGTTCGGCGGGTTGATCGGGTTCGGCACGTCACCCTCCAGCACGATCCGCTTCCGTTCGATGTCCGGGTTCGGGATCGGCACCGCCGAGAGCAGGGCCCCGGTGTACGGGTGCCTCGGCTCGTTGTAGAGCTCGTTCCGGCTGGCCTCTTCGACGATCTGCCCCAGGTACATGACGAGCACCCGGTCGGAGATGTGGCGGACGACGTTCAGGTCGTGCGCGATGAAGATGTACGTCAGCCCGAAGTCGCGCTGCAGGTCCTTGAGCAGGTTGAGGATCTGCGCCTGCACCGAGACGTCCAGCGCCGAGACGGGCTCGTCGCAGACGATCAGCTTCGGGTTGACGGCGAGGGCGCGCGCGACGCCGATGCGCTGGCGCTGGCCGCCGGAGAACTCGTGCGGGAAGCGGTTGTAGTGCTCCGGGTTGAGACCCACGACCTCGAGCAGGTCCTGCACGCGCCGCTTGATCTCCGCGTCGGTGCCGAGCTTGTGCACCTGCAGGGCCTCCGCGACGATGAAGCCGACCCGCTTGCGCGGGTTCAGCGACGCGTACGGGTCCTGGAAGATCATCATCATCTCGCGGCGGAACGGCCGCATCTGCGAGCGCGAGAGCTGCGTGATGTCCTGGCCGCGGAACAGGATCCGCCCGCCCGTGGGGTCGAGCAGGCGCATCACGCAGCGCGCCATGGTCGACTTGCCGCACCCGGACTCGCCGACGACGCCCAGCGTCTCGCCCTCCTGGACGGTGAAGGTGACGCCGTCGACCGCCTTCACCGAGGCGACTTCCTTCTGGAAGATGATCCCGCGCGTGATCGGGAAGTGCTTCTTGAGGTCCTCGACGACGAGCAGCTCGTCGCCGGTGTATGCCTCTGCCCCTGCGACCGTCATCGGAGCTCCACGCTAGCTCGCCTCCGCCATCATGCCGGCGAGGAGCTTCTGGGACTCCCTGTCCTTCGTCTCCTCGTCGAGGTGGCACGCCTGCCGGTGGTTCTCCGAGCCGGTCACCGCGGTCAGCGGCGGGTCGACGGTCTTGCAGACGTCCATCACGTACGGGCAGCGCGGATGGAAGCGACAGCCCTGCGGCGGGTTGAGGAGCGACGGCGGCTGACCCTGGATCTGGACGAGGCGCTCGACGTCGGTGTCGAGCCGGGGCAGCGAGCCCAGGAGGCCCCACGTGTAGGGGTGATGCGGCCGCTTGAAGATCTCCCTCGACGGAGCCCTCCTCGGCGACCTCCGCGGCGTACATGACGACCACGTCGTCGGCGATCTCCGCGATCACGCCCAGGTCGTGGGTGATCATGATGATCGCGCTGCCGAAGTCCTGCTGCAGCTTCTCGAGCAGGTTCAGGATCTGCGCCTGCGTCGTCACGTCGAGCGCCGTGGTGGGCTCGTCGGCGACCAGCAGGTCCGGGTTGTTGATCAGCGCCATCGCGATCATCACGCGCTGGCGCATCCCGCCGGAGAACTGGTGCGGGTAGTCGTCGATCCGGCGCTCCGCGCGCGGGATGCCGACCGCCTTCAGCAGCTCGAGCGCCGTCAGGCGCGCCTGCTTCGCGGACACGTCGTCGTGGAGCGTGATCGCCTCGATCAGCTGCTTCCCGATCCGGTGCACCGGGTTCAGGCTCGTCATCGGGTCCTGGAAGATCATCGCGATGTCGTTGCCGCGGATGTCCCGCAGCTTGTTCGCGTTCATCGTCAGCAGGTCCTCGCCCTTCCACAGCGCCTGACCGGAGGTGATGGTGTTCCGCTTCGGGTTCAGGCCCATGATCGTCAGGCAGGTGACGCTCTTGCCGGAGCCGGACTCGCCGACGATCCCGAGCGTCTGGCCCGCTCGACCGAGAACGTGACGCCGTCGACGGCCTTGACGACGCCGTCATCCGTCCTGAAGTGGGTCTTCAGGTCCTTGACTTCGAGGAGTGCCACTAGGTGAGGCGGATCCTCGGGTCGATCACGGCGTACAGGAGGTCGACCAGGAGATTGAAGACGATGATCATGAAGGTCGAGAAGACGACGATGCCCTGAAGCGTGGGCAGGTCGAAGGTGTCGATCGACTGGACCGCCGTCTTGCCGAGCCCGGGCAGGCCGTAGACCGTCTCGGTGAAGATGGCGCCGCCGAGGCCGAGGCCGATGTCCATCCCGAGCATCGTCACGACGGGAAGCATGGCGTTCCGGAGCACGTGCGAGCGCATCACGAGCCACTCCGGCGCGCCCTTCGCGCGGGCGGTGCGCACGTAGTCCTCGGTGAGCGCCTCCATCACGTTGGCGCGGATCATCCGGACGTAGATGGCCGCGAAGAGGATCGCGAACGTCGTCCAGGGCAGGATCAGATGGTAGGCCCACTGCACCGGGCCCACCGCAGTCGCCGGATGGGTTGATGAAGTCGCAGTAGCCGGTGATCGGCGTCAGCCCCGCCTTGTAGCCGATGAAGTAGGCGAAGATGAGTCCGATCCAGACCGGGTGCGCGCTGATCCCGATCAGGACGAACACCATGGCTAATCGGTCGAGCAGCGAGCGCGGGCGCAGCGCCGAGAGGATCCCGATCGGGCACCGCGAGCGTCATCCAGAAGATGACGCCGCCGAAGAGCGAGCGACGCGGTCACGGGCGCCGCCTCGGCGATCACGTGGTTGATGCTCTGGCGGTTCGTGAACGAGCGGCCGAGGTCCGGCTCCTTGAGCCGCACCGGCTGCAGGCCGACCGGCATCAGCCGGCCGAGGAACTTCCCGTACTGCACGTAGATGGGCCTGTTCGTGCCGAGGAACTTGGCCGCGCGGTCGATGCACTCCTGCGTGGCGCGCTGGCCGCACGCCTGGCGCGCGGGGTTCGCCGGGACGATGAAGAAGATGACGTAGGTGACCATCGTGACGGCGATGAAGAGCACGACTGCCCACAGAAGTCGCCTGACGAGGTACCGGAACATCGCGCGGGAGATTACCTGTTCGTTTGTTGAGAGTGGGTTGAGAACCGAGGGGCGCCGAAGGAGATCGGGGCGCCGAACCTGCGAGAGATTCGACGCCCCGATCGACGATCCGTTAGTCCCGTTCGACTACTTCAGGCAGAGAGCCGCCAGGTCGACCGAGTAGATCGGGTTGAACGTGAAGCAGCCCACGCGCTTCGACAGCAGAATGCGGTCGTTGAAGTTGTTGCGGGCCGCCCACGGTGCTGCGTTCTTCGAGATGTCGATGTCGAGCGCGCCGTACGTGTTGTAGCGCGCCGCACCCGAGAGCTTCGCCGCCGCGTCCATCTTCTTGTTGTACGCGGGGTCGTTGAAGTACGCGATGTTGTTGTTGTTCGAGTCGTGGATGTTCTTGCCGTTGAGCAGGATGTCGATGAAGTCGAACGGATCGGCGTAGTCGGCGATCCAGCCTTCAGACGTCATGTCGAACGGCTCGCCGCGGGTGCCTTCCTTCTGGATCTGCACCGCGCGGGCGAACTGCTTGATCTCGACATCGAGGCCGATCTGCTTCAGATCGAACTGCACGATCTGCCCCACAGCAGCGGACGCAGCCGGTGCTCGACGTGTAGTAGACCATCTTGCCGTCCCGCGTGTTCCCCGAGGCCAGCGTCTTGGCGAAGTTGAAGTTCGGGGCCTTCAGCGGGTAGATGTCGGCGTCGCGGAAGCCGGCCATGCCCGGAGGCAGGATCTGGTCGGTCCGCTTGCCGGCGAGGTAGCCACCCTGGTTCAGGATCGCCTTGCGGTCGATCGCGAAGTTGACGGCCCGGCGCAGCTTCGCGTTGCCCTTGAAGAGCGGCCGGTCGTTGTTCATCGCCAGGTAGGACACGCCGAGCTGCGGCTTGACCCAGAACTGGCCCTTGTTGATCCCGTACTTCTGGGCGACCTCGGCGTACGCAGCGGAGGGGATACCGCCCGCGGCGTAGTCGGTGGCGCCGGACTCCGTGCGCAGGCGAATCGCCTCCTGCGAGTTCCCGATCGTGTAGACGATCTGGTTCACGTTGTGCGGGCGCTTGCCCTTGTAGTTCGGGTTGCGCTTGAGCACGATCGACTTGTTCGCCGTGCGGTCCGAGATGTAGTACGGGCCGGCGGCCGGCAGCGTGTCGACGCCGTTCGGGTCGATCGGCAGGTTCGTCGGGATCGCGCAGAAGAACGGCATCGCGATCCGGGCCAGGAAGTCCGGAGCCGCCTGGGTCAGGTTGATGACCAGGTGCTTGCCGTTGACCTTCACGCCGGAGACGGACGATGCCTTGCCGTCGATGGCAGCCTGGGCGCCGGCGATGTCCGAGATGAACGGCGTCGACGGGGACTGCATCTTCGGGTTGGCGTCACGATTGATCGCGTAGGCGAAGTTCGCCGCCGTGACCGCCGCACCGTTCGAGAACTTCGTGAACGACGCGTTGATCGTGAAGTCGTACGTCTTGCCGTTGTTCGAGACCTTCGGGAATCCAGTCGCGGCCTCCGGCTGAAGCTGGGAGCCCTTGGCGCCGTTCGCGTCCGGGTAGTTCATCAGCTTCAGGCAGGTGCTGTACTCGATCTCCCAACCGGTCGAGAGGTAGTCGAGCGCGGGATCGGTGTAGTCGACGTCGGTGAAGAGATCGACGTTGAGCGTGCCACCCGTCGCGAGCCCCTTGCTCACCTTGGCCGGCGATGCAGAATCCGCCGGCCGGGCAAACCCGGCCGCGAGCAGAAGGCTCGCACCGATCACGACGAACGCGATCGACAAGCTGAGCTTCTTGCTCAACTGCTGCTCCTTTCATGTGGTCGAGCCGCCGGCGTACCGACGACTCAGGCGCTAACGCATCCTCAGTCGCCTCAGACGAGGCGGGCGCATATTAGTTAGCGGTTCGTGAAGCCGTGTTGAGAACTGTTGAGGGTGCCCGAAAGCGTCAAATCGAGGCCCGTGCCGGCGTTCTCGGGCTCCGGCGGGCTCGCTCTAGTGCCGGGCGCGCGGGTCGAACGCGTCGCGGAGCCCGTCGCCGAGCAGGTTGAACGCGAGGGTCGTCGCGAGCACGGCGAGCCCCGGCCACACCATCAGCCACGGCTGCGTGGTGTAGAAGTCCGGCGCGCCGGCGAGGAGATTGCCCCAGCTCGGCGTCGGCAGCTTGATCCCCAGGCCCAGGAAGGAGAGGCCTGCCTCGGCAAGCACGTAGCCGGCGACCGCGAGCGTCGAGTAGACGATGATCGGCGCCACGAGGTGCGGCAGCACGTGCGAGCGGATGATCCTCCAGTCGCTCGCGCCCACCATGCGGGCGGCCTCGACGAACTCCTTCTCGCGCAGGCTCAGCACGACGGCGCGAAGGATGCGCGCGGGGTAGAACCAGCCGAAGATGGAGAAGATCAGGACGAGGGTGAAGACGCCCCTGCCGAAGAGCCCGCCGAACGTGATGCTGTCGAGCCGCGGGCCGATCGTCGAGGCGAGGGCGATGATGAAGAGCAGCTACGGGAAGCACATGGTGATCTCGATGAGGCGGGAGATCGCGGTGTCGATCCAGCCGCGGTAGTAGCCGGCGAGCGAGCCGAGCGTGATCCCGATCGACATCGGCGCCGATCGTGGAGAGAACGGCCACCTCGAGCGAGACCTGCGCGCCGTAGAGGAGGCGCAGGAACTCGTCGCGGCCGAGCGTCCCGTCCGCGCCGAGGATGAAGAGCGTCGTCTGTCCCGGGTGGAGCACGTCCTCGACGTGCGTCCACGGTCCGACCGGCAAGAGCGTTCCCGGGTCGACGGCCGTGAAGTAGAGGTCATTCGGCCCGTGCCCGATGATGGCGGAGGCGATCGGGGCGCCGATGAACGCCGCCAGGACCAGGAAGATGATGAAAACGCCGCCCCCGATCGCGATCTTGTCCTTCTTGAGGCGGATCCAGACCTGCTCCCAGTACCCGCGGGCCTTGACGGCCTCGATCTCGCCGAGCTCGGTGCCCGACTCCGTTGCGATCGCTCCCTGAAGGCCGATGCCGCCAGGGATGAGATCCTTTGTCTCCTGGGTGTTCGCCATACGGGAAGCTGAGCATAGCGGCGCGCCCTCCGCGCCGTTGGTGCTAGAGACGCAGACGGCGCGGGTTCGTTTGTTGTGAGTTTGTTAAGGGCCGGGCTACCCCGACAGCGCGTCGGCGCCGGCGACGACCTCGAGGATCTCCTGCGTGATCTCCGCCTGGCGGGCGCGGTTCATCGCGAGCGTCAGCGAGTCGATCAGCTCGCCCGCCGACTTCGTCGCGTTCCGCATGGCGGTCATCCGCGCGCCCTGCTCCGACGCGGCCGACTCGAGGAGCGCGCGGTAGAGCTGCGTCTCGAGATAGACCGGCAGCAGGCGGGCCAGGATCTCCTCCGGCTCGGGCTCGTAGATGAAGTCGCCGCGCAAGGCCTTCTCTTGCGCCTCGGCCTCCCCGCCCTCCTCGAGCACGCTCTCCGGGATCGGCAGGACGTCGGTCACCGTCACGCGCTGCACGAGCGGCGAGACGAACGCGTTGTAGACGATCACGACGCGGTCGACCTCGCTCTCCGAGTACAGCTCGGCGAGGCGGTGAGCCATCGCCTGGGCGTTCTCGTAGCGCGGGCTGTCCGAGAAGCCGGTCCAGGCCTGGCCGACCTCGTAGCGCCGGAATCGGAGCGTCGACGCCCCCTTCTTGCCGGCGACGAACCACGTCACGTCCCTGCCCTCCCTGCGCAGCTCGCGCTCGAGCGCCAGCGAGCGGCGGATCACCTGGGCGTTGAACGCGCCCGCGAGGCCTCGGTCGCCCGTGATCGGGACGATGGCCACGCGCTCGACGTTCTCCCGCCGTTGCAGCAGCGGCAGGTTGCGGAACGTCGCGGCGGCGCGCGCCGTCCCGACCATCAGCTCGGTCATGCGGTCGGCGTACGGCCGCATCGACTCGATGCGCGTCTGCGCCTTGCGCAGCTTCGCGCCGGCGACGAGCTCCATCGCGCGGGTGATCTTGCGCGTGTTGCGGATCGAGCGGATCCGCCGGCCGATGTCCTGGACGGAGGCCACTACGTCACGCCACGCCTGCGGGCTCGGGCTCGGTGCTCGGCGAGAATGCCTTCTTGAGCCTCCCGAGCTCCTCGTCGAGCTTCTTCGCAGTCTCGTCGTCCAGGTCGCCCGTCTCGCGGATCGTCTCGAGGATCGAGCGCTCCGCGCGCAGGTGCTCGCGCAGCTCGTCCTGGAAGCGGGGTACGTCCTCGACCGGGATGTCGTCGAGCCAGCCGTTGATCCCGGCGTAGAGCGCGACGACCTGCTCCTCCATGGGCCATGGCTGGTACTGCGGCTGGTTCAGCGTCGCCACCATCCGTTCGCCGCGGGCGAGTGTCTGCTGCGTCGCCTGGTCGAGCTCGGAGCCGAACTGTGCAAATGCCTCCAGCTCCCTGAACTGCGCCAGGTCGAGGCGCAGGCGGCCGGCGACCTTCTTCATCGCCTTCGTCTGCGCCGACGAGCCGACGCGAGACACCGAGGTGCCCACGTTGACGGCCGGGCGGATGCCCGAGAAGAAGAGGTCCGACTGGAGGAAGATCTGCCCGTCTGTGATCGAGATCACGTTGGTCGGGATGTACGCCGCGATGTCGCCTGCCTGCGTCTCGATGATCGGCAGGGCGGTCAGCGAGCCGGCGCCCCGCTCGTCTGCGAGCTTCGCGGCGCGCTCGAGTAGCCGCGAGTGGAGGTAGAAGACGTCGCCGGGGAAGGCCTCGCGGCCCGGAGGACGGCGAAGGAGCAGCGACAGCTGCCGGTAGGAGTCGGCGTGCTTGGAGAGATCGTCGTAGACGACCAGCGCGTGCTCGCCCTTGTACATGAAGTACTCGCCCATGGCGGCGCCGGCGAACGGCGCCATCCACTTGATCGGCGCGGCCTCGGCGGCCGGGGCGGTGACGATGGTCGTGTACTCCATCGCGCCCTCGTCCTTCAGCTTCTCGTAGATGCCCGCGACGGTGGAGCCCTTCTGGCCGATGGCGATGTAGATGCATTTCACGCCCTGGCCGCGCTGGTTCAGGATCGTGTCGATCGCGATCGCGGTCTTGCCCGTCTGGCGGTCGCCGATGATCAGCTCGCGCTGGCCGCGGCCGATGTTCGTCATCGCGTCGATCGCCTTGATGCCGGTCTGCAGCGGCTCCTTGACCGGCTGGCGGTCGACGACGCCCGGCGCCTTGAACTCGAGCGGGCGCGTCTCCGCGTTCTCGATCGGGCCCAGCCCGTCGAGCGGGCGGCCGAGCGGGTCGACCACGCGTCCGAGCAGCTGCTCCCCGACGGGCACGCTGACGACCTTGCCGGTGCGCCTCACCGGCTCGCCCTCCGTGACGTGCTCCCAGTCTCCGAAGAGCGCGGCGCCGACGTTGTCCTCCTCGAGGTTCATCGCGAGGCCGACGACGCCGTGCTCGAGCTCGAGCAGCTCGAGCGCGACGGCGTTCTCGAGGCCGTGGATGCGGGCGATGCCGTCACCGACCTGGAGGACCGTGCCGACCTCGGCCAGGTCGGTCTCCACGTCGAAGTCGGCGATCCGCTGCTTGAGGATGGACGTGATCTCTTCGGGGCGCAGCTTCACTGGGTCAGCTCCTTCACTGGGTCAGCTCCTTGCTGTGGTGAGTTCCTGGCGCAGTCTTTGCAGGCGGCCGCGCACGCTGGCGTCGAGGCGGAGCGAGCCGGCCTGGAGGACGATGCCGCCGATCAGGTCGGGGTCGACCTTGCGCGTCGCCTCGACCGGGCGGCCAGACGCCTGCGTGATCTTCTCGACGATGTCGGCGGCCTCGGGGTCCGACAGCTCGTAGGCGGTGGTCAGCTCGACGGCGAGCACGCGCTGCTCGGCGGCGACGAGCGCATCGAGCTCGCGGGCGATCTCCGGCAGCTCGGCGGCGCGGCCCTTCTCGGCCAGCAGGCGGACGAAGTTGCGCACGAGCTCGTCCGCGTCGTCGCCGAGCAGGTCGACGAGCACGGACGCCTTCACGTCGTGCTCGAGCTCGGGGTTCTCGAGCACGGTGCGCAGCTCGGGCACCTGCTCGATCGCCGCAGCGACGTCGGACAGCTGCTCGCGCACGGAGTCGATGCGATTCTCGTCCTGGGCCGCCCCGAAGAGCGCCCGGGCGTACATGCGGTGCGCGATGGACACGGCTAGCTGCGACCCTCAAGGACGCTGAAGTCGAGCTCGGCAATCGCCTCGTCGATCAGGCGCTTCTGGTCGGCGCTGGTGAGCGCCTTCCGCGTCACCTTCTCGGCCGCGAGCAGCGACAGGTGGGCGACCTCCTCGCGGATGGCGCCGAGCGCCTTCGACGTCTCGGCCTCGATCTGCCGCTTCGTCTCGTCGAGCCGGCGCGCCCGGTCGGCCTCCGTCTCCTCGCGCACGCGCTCGCGCTGCGCCTCGGCGACGCCGCGCGCCTCGGCGAGGATCTCCTCCGCGTCCCTGCGGGCGGAGCCGATCAGGGCGCGGTGCTCCTCGACCAGCGCGCGCGCCTCGTCGCGGGCGCGGTCGGCCTCGTCGAGCGACTGCCTGATCCGTTCGCGACGCTCGTCGATCACCTGCTGGATCGGCCCGAAGGCGTACCGCTTCAAGACGAAGAAGGTGATCCCGAACGCGACCAGCGTCCAGATCATCAGGCCCGGGACGACCTTGATCAGTGCAGATGAAGCGAGCAGCATCGCCATGGCTCAGATCAGGACGTAGGCGAGCAGGCCGCCGACGAGGCCGTAGAAGACGACCGCCTCGGTGAGGGCGAACCCAAGCCACATGATCCCCTGCAGCTCGCCGCGCAGCTCCGGCTGCCGGGCGACAGACTGGATCATGGAGCCGAAGATGTTGCCGATGCCGACGCCTGCTCCGAGCGCGCCGAGCCCGATGCCGAGTGCGAGCGCGATCGCCTTGCCGGCGTCGACGCCGTCGGACGCGGCCGCGACAAGAGTGCCTACCACGTGACTCCTCCTTAGTGTTCCGGCTCGATCGCCGAGCCGATGTAGATGGCGGACAGGGCAGCAAAGATGAAGGCCTGGATCGAGACGACGATGACGACCTCGAACAGGTAGAAGATCGTCGCGAGCGGAACGGAGATGACCGCGAGGAAGACGTTCTCGAGCACGAAGATGAGGCCGATGAACACCAGGATCAACATGTGGCCGGCGAGCATGTTCGCGAACAGACGGACGCTCAGCGAGATCAGGCGCATGAACTGGCCCAGCACCTCGAGGACGGCGATGAACACGAGCAGGAAGCCGGCAAGCAGACCGGTCAGCGAGAAGCCGGGCTTCGGCAGGCCGCTGGGGATCCAGCTCTTGAAGTAGCGAATCGCGCCGTTGGCGCGGATGCCCTCGACGTGCGTGAAGACGAACGTCATCAACGCGAGCGCGAGGGTCACGGAGATCGAGGCGGTCGCGGCGTAGATGCCGAACACCGGCAGCCCGTGCCACTTCTCGTCCGTGATGGGCAGCGGGATGAAGCCGAGCATGTTCACTACCCAGATGAAGAGCATCAGGGTTGCGACGTAGGGAAACCACCTGCCGATCGCCTTCGTGGGCAGGCCCTGCTCGGCGACCTGCGTCTGGGCGATCTCGTAGACCATCTCCCCGACGGTCTGCCGCCGGGTGGGCTTGCTCCGGACGCGGAACCGCATCAGGAAGATCCCGAGCAGACAGGTCACGAGCGCGCCGAGGAACAGGTAGACGACGGCCTTGTTGATCGAGAGATTGAGCGGGCCGAGGTGGATGGGGATCCAGTCGTTGAGCTCGAACTCGTCCTCCGGATGGAACTCGCCCTTCGCCGAGGCGGATGCGGGGACGGCGAGCACGACCAGCGTCGTCAAGATGCCGACGAAGCGCTTCATGCGGTGCGGTCCCCGAAGTAGGTCAGCAGCGAGAGCGAGAGCTCGACGGTGTACGCGAGCGCGTAGACGAGGGCCGCGGCGACACCCAGCGAGGGGTCGGACACTGCGACCGCGAACACGACCACCATCACGGCGATCGCCCTGAACATCATTCCGAAGGCCACCACTCCCGAGGCGGCGAGATTACCGACCCCGGTGCGGAGGCGCGCCAACAACAGTCCGAAGGCCTGGCTGCCGACCCAGAGGACGGCGCCGAGCGCCCAGCCACTGACGCGCCAGCCGGCGAGGAGGAAGACCGGCAGCGCGAGCACGACGACGAGGCCCGCGGCGGCGACAGGGAGCAGCTTCGGCGGTGCGGGGCGCGGCTGGAGCATCGCCTCTCTCACGAGAGCGCGCTCCGGTAGCGCCGGTAGACGCCGAAGATCCCGGCCGGGATGCCGACCACGATCCCGATCAGGAGGCCGATCCCGGCCGACCCGGCGGCCCAGCCGAGGAGCAGCCCGACGACCGCGATCGCCCCGGTGTAGCCGATCAGGACCATGCCTGCGCCGGCGAGCGGCAGCGAGGGGCGCGTCTCGTCCATCTGGACCGGAGCATACCAACCGAGACCGCGAGCTTGTAACAGGGCAAATCCCGTTGTCTCCATGAAATCTGCACTCGCTTGTAAGCTCCGCGAATGCACGTCGAGCACTGGGGAAACGGGCCTCGGGTGGTGCTCGTGCACGGCAGTGTCGGCAGCGGGAGCTCGAGCTGGGCGCCCCTCCGACCACTCGCCGACCGCTACCGGCTCGTCGTCCTGAACCGGCCCGGCTTTCCACCGAACCCACCGGTCGAGCGCGTCGACTTCGAGGAGCACGGGCGCCTCGTGGCCGACCTGCTGGAGCCGGGCGACCACCTGGTCGGGCATTCTTACGGCGGCGTCGTCTCCCTCTATGCGGCTGCGGCGCGCTCCGACGTGCTCCGCTCGCTGACGCTCGCCGAGCCGCCTGCGACGCGCGTTGCGCTCGATCGGCCGGCGGTGGCGCAGTTCGCGCACGGGGCCGAGTGGTTCTGGTCGAACGGGCCCGACGATCCACGGCTCTTCCTGGAGGCGTTCCTCGAGCGCGTCGGCTCAGGCTCGGGGTCGCTCCCGGATCCGCTCCCGGCGGAGCTCGAGCAGGGCGCGCGGACGCTGATGCTCGAGCGCGGGCCGTGGGAGGCGGACCCGCCGCTCGAGGCGATCGCCGCGGCGCCCTTCCCCAAGCTCGTGGTCTCCGGCGGGCACAGCGAGGCGTTCGAGGCGATCTGCGACGCCCTCGAGCAGAGGCTCGGAGCCGAGCGGGCGACCTGCCCCGGCGCGGGCCACTCGCTCCAGCGCGCGCCGGGCTTCCCCGAGCTCCTCGGCGCGTTCCTCGACCGGGCCGAGCGACTCGGCTCGCCCAGGGGCGAAAACTAGAGGCTTGATGTGAAACTCCGGCACGCACGGCTGGTGTGCCAGACACGGCGCGGTTCAGCCGGCTCGGGCGCTGCCCGTAGCAACCACTACGCGCTGCGCCCGATCCGGCTGAACCGCTTGGTCTGGCCCATCCACCGCACGCACCCGAGTTTCACATCAAGCCTCTAGGCCGACCGGCGCTGCCGCGCCTCGTCCTCGCGGCGACGGATCACCGGGTTGCCCAGCTTCACGATCTCGAGCAGGTAGACGATGAAGATCGAGACGGCGATCGCCGCGACGCCGATCACCACGTCGGCCACGGTCGGCCAGAGGCGCCAGTCGCCGTGCGGCCGCGGGTGGATGAACCGCGTCGAGAGGGCCGCGGCCGCGAGCGCCACGCACCACGCGTACATCGTCAGCACCGCGCGGCGCTGCGAGAACCCGATGTCGAGGAACCGGTGATGGAGATGCGTCCGGTCGGCGCTCCACACCGGCTGCCGGTACTTGACCCGCTTCGCGACGACGAAGGAGGTGTCGAGGATCGGGATCGCCAGCACGAGGAGCGGCAGCAGCAGGGTCACGAACGCGGCCGTCTTCAGGAGGCCCTGGATCGAGACCGTCGCCAGCGTGAAGCCGAGCAGCAGCGCCCCCGAGTCGCCCATGAAGATCCGGGCCGGATAGAAGTTGTGCCGCAGGAAGCCGATCGACGCGCCGAAGACGATCGCCGCGAGGATCGCCGGCGCGGGCTTCCCGAGCGAGAGCGCGATCGCGGAGAACGTGAAGCCGGAGATCGCGCAGACGCCCGCGGCGAGGCCGTCCAGCCCGTCGAGGAAGTTGACCATGTTCATGATCGCGATGATCCAGAGCCACGAGGCCGGCATCCCGATCCAGGCCGGCAGCTCGTGGATGCCGACGAACGGAAACGTGAACCGGTCGACCCAGATCCCGGCCGCGACCGGGATCGCCGCGGCGATCCCCTGCCCGCCGAGCTTCTCCCACCAGCGCAGCCCGCGGAAGTCGTCGATCGCGCCGACGGTCGTGGCGACCGCCATCCCGAGCAGCAGCCCGCGGGTCTCCTTGCTGAAGTCGAGGAACGCGAGTGCCGGGACGAAGATCCCGAAGAAGAGCGCGAGGCCGCCCAGCCGGGGCACCGTGCGCAGGTGGGGGCGCCGCGCACCCGGGCGGTCGACGACGCCGAGCAGCCGCGCCATCCCGCCGACCGCGGGCGTGAGCAGGATCACGATCACGCAGGCGAGCACCGCGCCGTAGATGACCTCGGGATGGGTGCGGAGCTCGTGCCACATCCGCGTTACTTCGTCCCGTAGAGACGATCGCCCGCGTCGCCGAGCCCCGGCACGATGTAGCCCTTCTCGTTCAGGTGGCTGTCGATCGAGGCGACCACGATCTGCACGTCCGGATGCTCCTCCGTGATATGCGCGATTCCCTCGGGCGCCGCGATCAGCGCGATCAGCCGCACGGAGTGCGCGCCGGCGTCCTTGACGAGCTTCGCCGCGGCCGCCGTGGAGTTGCCGGTCGCCAGCATCGGGTCGAGCAGGATCACGTCGCGCTCGGCGATGTCCGCCGGCAGCTTCACGTAGTACTCCACGGGCTCGAGCGTCTCCTCGTTGCGGTAGAGGCCGATGAAGCCGACGCGCGCGACCGGGATCAGCGAGAGGACGCCGTCGAGCATGCCCATGCCCGCGCGGAGGATCGGGCAGACTGCGACCTTCTTGCCCGGGATCCGCTGCGCGCGCGTCCGCTCGAGCGGCGTCTCGACGTCCACCTCCTCGACGGCGAGATCCTTCGTCGCCTCGTAGGTCAGGAGCAGCGTCAGCTCGTTGACGAGCTGGCGGAACCGCTGCGTGTCGGTCTCGACGTCGCGCAGCAGCCCGAGCTTGTGCTGCACCAGCGGGTGCTGGACCTCAGTGACGGTGCTCTCGGCGGTGCTCACGCGCTGTAGGCCGTGAAGCCGCGGAACCCCGGATAGAGCGGGCGCCGGTCGCAGAGCGCGAGCGAGCGAGCGGCGAGAGCGTCCAGGTCCGCCTCGTCTGCGAGGGCCTCGACCATGACGCGGCCGACCTCGCGGAAGTCCGGCTCGTCGAAGCCGCGCATCGTCGCAGCCGGCGTGCCGATCCGCACGCCAGACGCCACGGTCGGCGGCCGCTCGTCGAACGGGACGGTGTTCCGGTTGACGGTCATCTTCACCTCGTGGAGACGCTCCTCCGCGTCCTTTCCCGTCCACTCGGTACCGCGCAGGTCGAGCTGGAGCAGGTGCGTGTCGGTGCCGCCGGTGAGCACGTCGAGGCCGCCCGCCTGCAGCTCGTCGGCGAGCGCGTCGGCGTTCGCGCGAACCTGCGTCTGGTACTCGCGGAATGCCTCGGTGCCGGCGATCCTGAAGCACGTCGCCTTCGCGGCGATCGTGTGCATCAGCGGCCCGCCCTGCATGCCGGGGAAGACGGCGCGGTCGACCGCGGAGGCGTACTCCTCGCGGCAGAGGATGAATCCGGCCCGAGGGCCTGCCAGCGTCTTGTGCGTCGTCGAGGTGACGAAGTCGCAGTGGGGGACCGGGTTCGGGTGCAGCCCGGCGGCGACGAGCCCGGCGAAGTGCGCCATGTCGCAGAGGAGCAGCGCTCCGACCTCGTCGGCGATCTCTCGGAAGCGGTCGGCCTCGACGGTGCGGGGATAGGCCGAGCCGCCGCAGACGATCAGCTTCGGGCGGTGCTCCTTCGCCCGCCGGAGCACATCGTCGTAGTCGACCACGTTCGTCTCGCGCGAGACCCCGTAGTGGGCGATCGTGTACAGCCGGCCGGAGAAGTTGACCTTCAGGCCGTGCGTGAGGTGGCCGCCGTGCGCGAGCTCGAGCGAGAGGATCGTGTCGCCGGGCTGCAGCGCCGCCATGTACACCGCCATGTTCGTCTGCGCGCCCGCATGCGCTTGCACGTTCGCGTGCTCGGCGCCGAAGACGGACTTCGCCCGCTCGATCGCGAGCGTCTCGATCTCGTCCACGACCTCGCAACCGCCGTAGTACCGCTTCCCGGGATAGCCCTCGGCGTACTTGTTGGTCGGCACCGAGCCCACGGCTTCGAGCACCGACGGCCAGGTGAAGTTCTCGGACGCGATCAACTCGATCTGGCCCCGCTGCCGCTCGAGCTCCTGCGTCAGCAACGACGCGATCTCGGGATCGACGTCGGTGAGGCCCGCCGTGCGGAGCCTGTCCAGCGTTTCTTGTACGACGGCCATGGCGCTCCTCTCCAGGTTCGCAGCCATGGTACTGGGCCGTGCGGCGAGCCTCTACGCGAGTGCGGCCGCGACGCGATCGATCGCCTCGGCGGCGGGGGCGGCACCCTCGCGCAGCACGCGAGGCTCGTCGCCGGTGAAGTCGATCACCGTCGACGAAGTCCCGGGCAGCTCGCCGCCGTCGACGACGGCCGCCGCCGCGGTGTGGAGCGCCGGCGGAACGTCCTCGAGCCGGGCAGGCTCCGGCCCTCCGGGCAGGTTCGCGCTCGTGGCGGCGACCGCCCCGACCGCCGCGAGCACCTGCGCCGCGGGGTCGGGCAGCTCGGCGACGCGGATCCCGATCGCGTCCGGCCTCGTGCCCGTCAGCCAGCGGTAACGTCGCGCCGGGTTCGGGAGGATCAGCGTGTACGGGCCCGGCAGGAGCGCCCGCGCGATCACGCCGGCGCGGCCACGCAGCTCCGGCACGCATTCGAAGAGCATCTCGACGTCGTTCGCGACGATCGCCGTCGGCTGCGTCTCGGGCCTGCCCTTGACGGTGTAGAGCCGACGGACGTGCTCCTCGCGATACGGCGACGCACACAGCCCGTAGACGGTGTCCGTCGGCAGGATGACCACCTGCCCCTTCCTCAGGGCTCCGACTGCGTCCTCGACTCCCATTGCGCCTCCACGACTCTGTCCCGCCCTGCCAGATCGGGGCGAATGGTAATGCTCGCGTAGCCGAGCGATGCGCAGAGTTCGGCAACGGCCGTTCCCTCGCGCTCGTGCACCTCCAGCACCAGCCATCCGCCGGGGACGAGGATCTCTCGCGCCGCAGCGGCCAGCGCCTCGGTCTGCCCCTCGTCGAGGAGAGCCGCCCGTGGCTCCCATTCCCGCACCTCGGGCTCCAGCTCCGCAAGCTCCTGCGCGGGCACGTACGGCGGGTTCGAGACGACGACGTCGTATGGGCCGGACGGGAGCGCGCCGTTCAGGTCCCCCTCGACGAGCAGGACCTCCAGGTGCGTCCGCGCGGCGTTCTCGGCCGCGAGCGCCAGCGCCTCGTGCGAGCTGTCGAGAGCGGTCACGCGCGCTCCCGGGTGCTCGTCGGCGATGGCGAGCGCGATTGCTCCGGTCCCGGTGCCGACGTCGAGAACGCGCGGCGATTTCTTCCCGTCGAGGTGCGCGAGCACGGCCTCGACGACGACCTCGGTCTCGGGCCGAGGGACGAGGGCACGCGCGTCGGTCCTGAGCGTCAGCCGCCGGAATCCCCACTCGCCGAGGACATGCGCCAGCGGCTCCCGCTTGCCGCGCCGTTCGACGAGCGCCCGCGCGGCGGTCCGCTCAGCCTCGGTCAACGGCCGGTCGTGCTGGGTGTAGAGCTCGAGCCGCGTCAGCCCGAGCACCTGCGCGAGGATCAGCTCCGCGTCAAGGCGCGGAGTGGCGATGCCCTTCCGCTCGAGATACTCGGTGGCGGCGCGGAGGACCTCCTGCAGGGTCACGCGCTCTGCTCGAGGGCCCTGCGGCGGTCCTCCGACGTGATCGCCTCGGTGAACTCGCCGAGGTCTCCGTCGAGGATCTGGTCGAGCCTGTGCACAGTGAGCTTGATCCGGTGATCCGTGAGCCGGTTCTCGGGGAAGTTGTACGTCCGGATCTTCTCGGCGCGCTCGCCGGTGCCGATCTGCGAGCGCCTCGCGGCGGACACCTCGGCCTGCTGCTTCTCGCGCTCGGCCTCGTAGAGGCGGGCGCGGAGGACCCGGAGCGCCTTCTGGCGGTTCTGGAGCTGCGACTTCTCGTCCTGCATCGAGACGACGATGCCGGTGGGCAGGTGCGTGATTCGCACGGCCGAGTCGGTCGTGTTCACGCTCTGGCCGCCGGGACCGGTCGAGCGGTAGACGTCGATCTTCAGGTCATCGTCCTTGATGTCCACCTCGATGTCCTCGACCTCGGGCATCACCGCCACCGTCGCGGTGGAGGTGTGGATGCGGCCCTGCGACTCCGTCTCCGGGACGCGCTGCACGCGATGCGTGCCACCCTCCCACTTGAAGACCGAATAGGCGCCGTCGCCCTTGACGGCGAATACCGCCTCCTTGACGCCGCCGCCCTCGTTCTCGCTCGTCGTGAGCGGCTCCCACTTGAAGCCGCAGCGCTCCGCGTAGCGCGTCAGCATCCGGACGACGTCGGCCGCCCACAATGCAGCCTCGTCTCCGCCGACCCCCTGGCGGACCTCCACGATCACGTCCTTCGAGTCGGCGGGGTCGGCGGGCACGAGCGCCAGCTTGAGCTCCTCCTCGACCGAGGCGAGCCGCTCCTCCAATTCAGGCACGAGCTCCTTCAGGTCGGAATCCCCGCGCGCCGCCTCGAGGTCGTCCCGTGTCGAGCGCCACTCCTGCGCCAGCTTCCAGGGGCCTTCCAGCTCCTTCAGCCGCCGCCCGACCTCGGCCGCCTCCTTGTGGTCGTTGTAGACCGCAGGGTCAGACAGTCGCTCCTGCGTCTCGCCGTAGGAGCGCTCGAGCTCGTCGATCAGGGTGTCCATCATCGTCGCGGCCATGGCGAGGACAGGGTACCCATGTCGATTCGACGCGAGGCCGGGCGACGCCCGACGACGGCTGCATCGGGACGGCGCCAGATGCCGAGGCTCACTTCGTACCCTTGCACGCGCCCCCGGGAATGTGGCCGGTACGTGCCGTCGATCGCGCGGCGCACCAGCTCGGCGAGCGAGAGACCGGTGCGGGCGCTTTCGTCGCGGAGGAACTGATGCTGGCGATCGGTGAGCGTGATCTGGGTCTTGCGACTCATGCAGGAGGTGTACACAGCCATCAACGCAGCCGGTGCAACAACTCTGCGACGAGCCTGCAACAACAGCCGCCGCGGCGCGCCGCCCCGTCCGCCCGTGCCCCACCCGAGCCGGGGCGGCTACGCTCCGCGCAATGAACGTGCCGACCGCGTCGCGCCCGCGCTTCCACGATTACGGGATCAGCGATCGGCCGGACGGCATGCTCGACTGGCAATGGGCGCTTGAGCGGCTCGGCGCGTCGCGTAACTACTGGATCTCGACCACGCGCGACGACGGCCGGCCGCACGCCATGCCGGTCTGGGGCGTCGTGGTCGACGGCGAGCTCTGGTTCGGCACGAAACCCGACTCCGTGAAGGGGCGCAATCTCGAGCGCACCGGCCAGCTCGTCGCGCATACCGAGTCCGGTGACGAGACGGTGATCCTCGAGGGCACCGGCGACATCCGCGAGGTGCCGCCCACCGTCCTCGACGCATACGAGGCGAAGTACGGACTCCGGCTCCAGATCGAGCACTTGTACGCCGTCGCCCCGAACCGAGCCTTCGCCTGGCGCGAGGAGGACTATCCGGTCAGCGCGACCCGCTTCGACTTCTAGACGAGTTCGGCCGATTCGAGCTCGACGTTCGTGCCGGCAAGCGCCTTCGAGACGGGGCAGTTCGCCGTCGCCTCCTCGGCGGCCGCGCGGAACTGCTCCACCGTGACGCCCGGCACGGTCCCGCGCACGCTGAGCGCTGAGCGCGTGATGCCCTCTCCCGGCTGGAACGTGACCGTCGCGGACGTCTCCAGCCGCTCCGGTGGATTGCCGCCCTGCGCGAGCCCGTGCGAAAGTGCCATCGCGTAGCACGACGCGTGCGCCGCGGCTATCAGCTCCTCGGGCGAGGTCTTCCCGTTCGGCTCCTCGGAGCGCGACGGCCAGCTGACGTCCAGCGGAGGGAGCGCTCCGCTCGTGACGGAGCCGATCCGCCCGCTCCCGCTCATCAGGTCCCCCTGCCACACGACGTCGGCACGACGATCCGTCGCCATCGCGTCCCCTTTCCTAGGCCATGACTTCGACTTTGCGATCAGACCCGTCCAAACGGCCTTCGCGCTCCAGAACTTCCCGGAGCGCGCGGATCGACACCTCGAGCTGGTCGAGCGAAGGTTCTCGTGTGGTCAGCCGCTGCAGCCAGAGCCCCGGCGCGAGCAGGGTCATCAGCAATCGGTTGCCCGTGTGCTTCCCCGCGAAGCGGATCAGCTCGTAGGCCAGGCCGGCGATCACCGGCAGGAGGAGGATCCGCGATGCAATCAACCAGTACCACGTCGGCCGCCCGAAGAACGCGAAGACGAAGATCGCGATCACCATCACCCACAGCAGGAACGCCGTGCCGCAACGCGGGTGGATGAGCGAGAAGCGCTGCACCCGCTCCGGCGAAAGGTCCTCGCCCGCCTCGTAGGCGTTGATCGCCTTGTGCTCCGCGCCGTGATACTGAAAGACGCGCCGAAGGTCGGGCAGCAGCGAGATCAATGCCAGATAGACGATGAAGATCGTCACGCGGATCACGCCCTCGACGATCACGAACCAACCGGTCGTCTCGATCGGGAGCCAGCTCGTGATCAGCGCCGGCGTCACCTTGAAGAGCGCGACGGCGAAGCCGATCGCGATCGCGAAGGCGAAGAAGAGCTGGCCTCGCGAGAGCTCCGTCTGGATCTCGCCCGTCTCCGGATTCTCCTCCTGCGCGGCGACGTTGGCCGAGATCGCGAGCGCGCGGAAGCCGATCGCGAGCGACTCGCCCAGCGCCACGACTCCGCGGATCACCGGCAGGCGGAAGACCCGGCTTCGCGCCATCGGCGACCGGATCGTCTCGCAGACCTCGGTGATGCCGCCGTCGGGCCGCCGGACGGCGACCGCCCAGTTCGAGGGGCCGCGCATCATCACGCCCTCCAGGACCGCCTGGCCCCCGATTGGTGCGCTCACGGCGGGTTAGGCGCGGGCCTTCTGAGCGCGCTCGAGGCGGCGCTGGAAGCGCTCGACGCGGCCGCCGGTGTCCATCAGCTTCTGCTTGCCCGTGTAGAACGGGTGGCAGTTGGAGCAGATCTCGACGTGCAGCTCGGGCTTGGTCGAGCGCGTCGTGAACTCGTTCCCGCAGGAGCAGTGAACGTGTGCCAGGACGTACTCGGGATGTATCTCGGCCTTCATCGCCCGGCCAGAATAGCAGCCGCCTGCTCGGCGCCGACGTTGCCGCCCGAGACGACTGCGACGACCGTCGAACCGGGCTCGAGACCGTGCCGGCCGGAGAGCAGCAGCGCCGTCGACGCCGCTCCGGCGGCCTCGCAGGCGAGCTTCGCACGCGCGTAGACGAGGCGCATCGCCTCGGCGATCTCGTCCTCGCTGACGAGGAGCGCTGCGTCGACACGCTCCTGGCACACGGCGATCGCGTTCTCGCCGGCGAACGGGGCACCGAGGCCGTCGGCGATCGACTCCGCAGCGACCGGGACCTGCTTTCCGGCGGCGAGCGCGGCGTGCAGCGCAGGCGACAGTTCGGGCTCGACGGCCAGGACGCGGGCCTCCGGGCGGAGGCCCTTGACGGCGGTCGACACACCCGAGATCAGCCCGCCGCCGCCGACGGGCACGACGACCGCGTCGACGTCGGGCACCTCCTCGACGAGCTCGAGTCCGACCGTCCCAGCGCCGGACTGGACGATCGGGTCGTCGAACGGATGGACGAGGGTACGCCCGGTCGACTCCTGCAGCTCCCGGAGCCGGTCGAACGCCTCCGCCTTGCCGGGCGCCTCGGTGTCGACCGCCGCGCCGTAGCCCCGGGTGGCGACGATCTTCTGCTCGCTCGCGTCCGCCCACATGACCACGAGCGCGTCGAGCCCCTCGGTCGCCGCCGCCCAGGCGACGGCCTGGGCGTGGTTGCCGGCGGAGATCGCGATCAGACCCCTGGCCTTCTCCTCGTCCGTGAGGGTGGAGAGCTTCGTCAGCACGCCGCGCGGCTTGAACGAGCCGGTGACCTGGAAGAGCTCCGCCTTGAGGAAGACACGCAGGCCCGTCAGCTCCGAGAGCGTCCGGGACGAGAACGTGGGTGTGCGGTGCAGGCGACCGCCGATGGCCTCGCGGGCTCGCCGGACGTCGTCGAGCGACAGCACCGGCCGATCGTACTGCCGCAGACACATCACGTCCTTCGTCGACGCGGCAGGCGGCGCCCGGCTAGCGGATCGCCAGGCTGCGGCACCCGCGCAGGTCGAGCACGACCCGGCCGCCGGCCTCGGCGACGCGGATCATCACCTGCTCGCAGTCACGGCAGCGGATCACGGCGCCCGGCCCGCCGACGTAGACGACGAGCTCCGCCACCTGCCGCTCCGCGCCGCAGCCCGCGCAGACGCTCGTCGCCGTCGTCGGGTCGAACGCGAACACCGTGCCGAGGATCCCCCCGACCGAGTTTCCGTCCAGCGCCTCCATCTCAGCCTCCTGTCGGTCCAAAGCGCTCCGTCCTGATCAGCATCGGCTCGTGGCGGAGGTTGGTCAGCCCCACGGCGACCGCCTCGACGAACGACGTCGGCCCGCAGACGAACACGTGCGGCTTCGCGTCCGGTGGGGGCGCCACCTCCTCGAGCAGCGCCGCGTCGACGCGCCGCGCGTAGCCGTCCCAGCCTGGCGGCGGCTGCTCGCGCGTCAGTGTGTGCACGACGCGCAGGCCGAGCTCGCTGAGCCGGTCGAGCTCCTCGCGGTAGATCACGTCCTCCAGCCTGCGCCAGGATCCGAGCAGCGTCGCCTCGACGTCGGCCCCGGCGGCGGCCCAGTGCCGCGCCATGGACATCAGCGGCACGATCCCGGAGCCGCCGCCGACGAGGAAGAGCGGCCCACCCTGCGCCGCCTCCCAGACGAAGTAGCCGCCGATCGGGCCTCGCAGCTCGAACTGCTCGCCCACCTCGAGCTCGCCCGCCAGGTACGGCGACACCTCGCCGTCGTCGAGCCGCTCGACCGTCAGTACGAGACGCCCGGCTTCCGGGCTCGAGGCGATCGAGTACGAGCGCTCCGCCTGGTAGCCGTCCTCCGCCGTCAGCCGCACGTCGACGTGCTGTCCGGGCCGGTGGCCCGACCACCCTTCGACGTCGAGGACGAGGCTGCGCACCCGCGGCGTCTCGTCGACGAGCTCGACGACCGTCGCCGGCAGCCACGTCAGTCGCCCCAGTACCGCTGCTCCTGCCATGGGTCGCCGTAGAGGTGGTAGCCGAGCTCTTCCCAGAAGCCCGGCTCGTCCTCGGCGCGCAGCGCAATCCCGCGCACCCACTTCGCGCTCTTCCAGAAGTAGAGGTGCGGGACGAGCAGCCGCGCCGGGCCGCCGTGCTCCGGGTCGAGCGGCTCGCCGTCGTAGGCGAAGGCGATCCACGCCTTGCCGCCGGTGAGGTCCTCGAGCGGCAGGTTCGTCGTGTAGCCGCCGTCGCAATAGGCGACCGCGTACTCGGCCGACGTCTCGACTCCGTCGAGGATCGTGTCGAGTGAGACACCCTCCCACGTGGTGTCGAGCTTCGACCACTTCGTCACGCAGTGGATGTCGACGGTCACCTCCTCGGAGGGGAGTGCACGAAACTCCTCCCAGGTCCAACGACGCAGCTCGTCGAGCTCGCCCGTGACGGAGAACGTCCACTTGGCGATCGGTGTCCTCGGCGTCGGACCGGCGGAGAGCACGGGGAAGTCGTCGGTGAGGTACTGCCCGGGCGGGACGCGGTCGGGCGGTCCTTCGCGGCGCTTCCCGCGGAAGCCTCTGGAGACGATCGGCGGCACGTGCGTCAGTGGCGTTCGACAGCCATTTCGTTACACGGAACCTCTCAGGTCCGACGGGGGTAGTGCATGGAGTGGTGCTCCTCGCGCTGACGCTCCTACTCGCCGCCGCGCCGGTGCAGATCCCGGTCGCCCCGAATCCCTGCGGCGCCGCGGCCGGCTTCGGGTCGGTCTGGGTCGCGAGCGACTCCGGCACGATCTCGCGGATCGACCCGCGTACCAGCACCGTGCGGAGGCGCGTCAGGGTCGGGAGGGGCGCGTGCTCCGTGACGACCGGCGCGGGCGCGGTCTGGGCGACGAACTACAACACGTCGTCCGTGCTGAGGATCGACCCGCGCACGCTCAGGGTGCGGAGCATCCGGACCGGCGCGACGCCGTTCGACGTGATCGTCACGGGCGGGAAGGTCTGGTCGACGGCCTGGGGCGACGGGGAGCTCGTGGCGATCGACCCGCGGTCGCTCCGGGTCGTCCGCCGCGTGCAGGTGGGGCCGTACCCGGCAGGGCTGCGGGCCCTGGGCGGCGCCATCTGGGTCGGCTTCGGCCGCGACGCGACCGCGGTCGCCCGCTTCGATCCGGCGACGGGCGAGCTCGCGCGGGTCGAGATCGGCTCCCGCAGCCCGGGCTGGTTCGCGGCCGGGACACGCGACCTCTGGATCCAGGCCGACGACAACCTGCTCGTCCATCTCGACCCCGTGACGCGGCAGGTCGTCGGCTCGACGCGGATCGGGCGCACCCTCGCCCAGGCGGCCGCTGCGGCGGACGGGACGATCTGGGTCCCCGACAAGGAGCTCGACACGATCTTCCGGGTCGACCCGGCGACGGGGAAGGTGGTCGACTCGTTCCCGGGCGGCGACGGGGCGTTCTACGCGCTCCGCGCGTTCGGGTCGATGTGGGTGACGAGCTATGCTGGCACGGACGTCTGGCGGTTCCGCACGGGGTGACGACGCGGGCGTCCGGCCGGCTCGCCGTAGCTACTAGGTGAGCTGGTACTCGGGCCCCGAGCCGCCCTCGGGCGGCGTGAGGCGGCCGCCCTTGGCGGTGATCGCACCGCACTGGACGCAGTTCGAGGCGGTCACCTGCACCTCGACCATGTCGCTCGCCTCGTCGCCCGCGCGGATCTCGTAGACCGCGGCGGGGCACATCCGCACCCACGTCTGCGCGAGGCGGATCGGGACGTCGGTCTCGATCCGGATGTGGCTCGGCTGGTCGTCGCGCGTGCGGTTGCCCGACGCGAAGACGGACGAGAGCTTGTCGAAGATGAGCTTGCCGTCGGGCGCCGGGTAGCGCTTCGCCCGGTCGGTGCGCGTCAGCGGCTGCTCGGCGTCAGGCTCCGTCGGCGCGTCCTTCGGCGGCAGCTTTCCCTTGGTGGCCGTCTGCATCGACGCGGCCGCGCCGCCGCGGTAGAAGCCGCGCCCGAACGCCTGGCGCATGTTCCGCACCTCTTTGAGGTCGCTCCAGATGAAGCTCTCCTGGACGGCCTCGTCGTACGACGAGAGCGCGCGCGGCGAGGCGCCCCGCTGCAACGCCCGCCACGCGGCCTCCGCCGCGAGCCGCCCCGACTCGATCGCGTAATGGACGCCCTTGAGCGCGGGCACGTTGACGAAGCCGGCGCCGTCGCCGGTCAGGAGCAGCCCGGGGGCGTGCAGCTTCTTCGGCAGCGCGACGAAGCCGCCCTCGGGGATCGTCTTCGCACCCCAGGCGACGCGCTCGCCGCCCTCGAGGATCTTCCGGATCCGCTTGTGTGTCTTCAGCTCCTGGAGGACGTCGTGCACCGAGAGCTCCGAGTCGCGGTAGTCCAGGCCGACGACCAGGCCGATGGTGAGCATGTCGTCGCCCATCGGGTAGATGAACGAGCCGCCGAACTCGCGATACTTCTCCTGCGGACGCAGCGGCCACCCCATCGTGTGGATGACGCGGTCGAGCGGCTGCGCCACCTTCCAGACCTCCTTGACGCCGAGAGCCCAGACCTGCGGGTTGTCGCTTGCCAGGCCGAAGCGCTGCATGGCGATTCCGCTCAGGTGACCCTGCGTGCCCTCGGCGAGCACGGTGACGCGGGCGGTGACGTCGGCGCCGGGCTCGAAGTTCGGCAGCTCCTCCCCGTTCCGGCCGCGGCCCTTGTCGCCGGTGCGCACGCCGACGACGCGGCCGTGGTCGACGAGGAGGCGCTCCGCCGCGGTCTCCGGCAGGATCGTCGTCCCGCCCTCCTCGGCCTGCTCGGCGAGCCAGCGGCCGAGCTGCGAAAGCGACGCGACGTAGTTGCCGTGGTTGCTCATCGTCGGCGGCGTCGGAATCGGGAGCGCTCGCTTCGGCGTCATGAAGTAGACGCTCTCGTGGTCGACCGAGCCGTAGAACGGCATGTCCTCGATCCGGGCGCGGTCCTTGAAGAGGCGGCGCAGCGAGCGCGGGTTGACCACCGCGCCCGAGAGCAGGTGCGACCCCGACTGCTTCCCCTTCTCGAGCAGCGCCACCGGCACCTCGCCGAGGCGCTCGGCCGTGGCCGGGTCCTCCGCCATCAGCTGGCCGAGGCGGATCGCCGTCGCGAGACCGGCCGGGCCGGCGCCGACGATCAGGATCCCGACCTCGATCCGCTCCTCGACGGGATCGGTCGGCTCGCCGACGTACTCCCGCCAGTCGAACGGGGGCGGGTACTCGCTGGGTCTGACGCTCACGATCCGCGGCGCTGGCGGACGAGCTCCGCCAGCTTGGGCACGATCTGGTGCAGGTCGCCGACGACACCGAGGTCGGAGAACTCGAAGATGGGCGCGTTCGGGTCCTTGTTGATCGCCACGATCACGTTCGAGGCCTGCATGCCGACCTTGTGCTGGATCGCGCCGGAGATGCCGAGCGCGACGTAGAGCTTCGGCGAGACGGTCTTGCCGGTCTGGCCGACCTGCGCCGCGTACGGATACCAGCCGGCGTCGACCACGGCACGCGTGGCGCCGACGGCGCCGCCCAGCGCCTTGGCGAGCTCCTCGGCGAGCGCGAAGCCCTCCGGTGCCCCCAGCCCGCGGCCTCCCGCGACGATCACGTCTGCGTCCTCGATCGACGGGCCGCTCGACTCGGCGTGCGCCTGCTCGACCATCGTCGCCGAGGTGGAGAAGTCCTCGAACGACGGCGAGACGGCCTCCACCTGCGCGGAGCCGCCCGTCTCGACCGGGTCGAACGAGCCGGGGCGGAAGAGCGCCAGCCGCGGCGTCGACGTCCAGCCGACGTCGACGAACACGGAGTCGGCGAGCGCCGGGCGCTTGCCCGTGAGGCCGTCGTCCGCCGTGACGTCGACGAGGTCCCAGTTGAGACCCGCGTCCAGCCGAGCGGCGAGGCCCGCAGCGACGTCGGCCGCGAGCACGGACTGCGCGAAGAGCACGTTCTCGACGCCCTTGTCCCGCACGAGCTGCGCCAGCGCATCCACGCGCGGCTGCGGCAGCGGCGCCTCGAGCGCGGCGTGGTCGACGACGTAGACCGTCCCGGCGCCGTAGCGTCCCGGCCTCGTCGGCGAGCCCCTGCACGCCCGAGCCGACGATCACGCCGGCGACGTCGCCGCCCAGCTGCGCGGCCTTCCCGAGCACGCCGAGCGAGCCCTTCTGCAGCTTCCCTTCGTGGTGCTCGAGGAAGACGAGCGTGCTCACAGGAGCTTCTTCTCCGCGAGGAAGTCGAGGATCGCCTGCGCGGCATTGCCGTCGTCCTCCAGCTTGCGCGAGTCCCCGCGCGGCGGCGGGTCGGTGAGGGCGAGCACCATCGTCCGTGACGCGCCCTCGCCTGCCTCGACCGAGAGCTCGGCGAGGCTCAGCGTCTCGGTCGGCTTCTTCTTCGCGCCCATGATCCCCTTCAGGGACGGATACCGCGGCTCGTTGATCGCATCGGAGACGGCGATCACGGCCGGCAGCGGCGCGTCGATCACGTCGTAGCCGAACTCCGTCTGGCGCTTGCCGCGGGCCTTGCCTCCCTCGACGGTCAGCTCGGCGACCTGCGAGACGAGCGGCCGGCGCAGCCGGTCTGCGACCGCGGCCCAGAGCACGGCGCCGTCCGCGTCGGAGGCCTGCTGCCCGAAGAGAACGAGGTCGGCGCCCTCGCGCTCGAGCGCGGCGGCGAGCACCCGCGAGGTCGCAACGAGATCCGACCCAGCCGCGCCCTCGTCGGAGACGAGTACCGCGCGGTCGGCCCCCATGGCGAGCGCCTTCCGCAGCGAGTCCATGGCCTTTTCAGGGCCCATCGAGATCACGATCACCTCGCCCTCCCCGGAGGCGTCCCTGATCCGCAGCGCCTCCTCGACCGCGTTCGCGTCGAACGGATTGAGCGCGCCCTCGCCGGAGCGATCGAGCCGCTTCGTCCCCTGGTCGATCCGCTTGGTCGCGGCGGCGTCCGGAACGTGCTTCACGCAGACGGCGATCTTCATCGGGGCGAGACTCTATCCACCACGGCCTTTCGTAGCAGGTAGTAGCCGGCAGGAAGGCCTGGTAGGGTGCGGCCCTTCGAGCGCGAACCGGAGCCATGATCAGCCACCGGACGACAGCCCGAGGGATCCTCTTCCTCATCATCGCCGCGACGCTCGCGGCCGTAGCCGCTTCGGCACGCGCGGGCAACGAGCCGCCGCGAAGGGCGGCTGTCCCCGCACCGCCGCTCGTCTTCCCGGTCGTCGGCCCGGTCACTTACGTGGACGACTTCGGTGACCCCCGCCCCGGCGGGCGCCACGAGGGCAACGACCTGATGGCGGCCAAGCGCTCCCTCGCAGTCGCCGCCGAAGGCGGCACGGTCAAATTCTGGACGACCTCCGCGAACGCGGGCTGCATGCTCTACCTCTACGGCGACAGCGGGACGATGTACCTCTACATCCACCTCAACAACGACCTGACGCTGGGCAACGACAACCGCGGCAAGTGCGTCCCCGGTGTCGCGTTCGCGAAGGGCCTGAAGAGCGGCGACCGCGTCGAGGCCGGACAGCCGGTCGGCTTCGTCGGCGACTCGGGCGACGCGAACGGGATCCACGCGCACCTGCACTTCGAGGTGCACCCCAAGGGCGGCGCCGCGGTGAGCCCCTTCCCTTACCTGAAGAAGGCGGTCCGGCTCCTCTTCTACGAGCCCGAGGGCACGAACTTCACGCTCGTCCTCGACGGGACCGTTGTCAAGACCGAGGCGGGGACGCTGACGCTGAAGCTCGACCGGCTGCGGCAGTGGCCGTCGCACCAGCACCAGTCGAACGTCAACCGGAGTCTCACGATCTCCGTGGCGGACGACGCCGTGATCGAGCAGCAGACGCCCTCCACGGGGATCGACACCCTCAAGGTCGGGACGCCGCTCTCCGCCGCAGTCCCGGGCCAGAAGGTCTCGGTGTGGACGGCCCCAGCGCCGACCACCGCGGCGGCGCGCACCGGCGCCGCCGGCGCGATTGCCGCGGCGCGCGTCCTGCTTCGCTAGGAACCGCTAGCGGCCGCTGAAGTTCGGCTCGCGCTTCTCGACGAAGGCCGTCAGGCCTTCCTTCGCGTCCTCGCTCGAGAAGAGCTCGCCGAACCAGCCGGCCTCGCCCTCGAGGTTGGTCGCATGGTCGCCGCCGAACGCGCGGTTGACCAGGTCCTTCGCGGCGCGCAGCGCGACGGGGCTCTTCGACGCCGAGCAGCCGGCGCCGTCTCGAGCGCCTTGTCGAGCACGGGGTCGTGCGATCGCCTGGACGAGGCCGACGCGAAGCGCCTCCTCCGCGTCCACGAGCCGGCCGGTGAAGATCAGCTCCTTCGCGAAGCCGAGGTTCGTCGCGCGCGCGAGCCGCTGCGTGCCGCCCCAGCCCGGGGATGATCCCGAGGTTGATCTCCGGCTGGCCGAGCTTCGCGCGAGCCGACGCGTAGCGGATGTCGCACGCGAGCGCGAGCTCGCAGCCGCCGCCGAGCGCGAAGCCGTTGACGGCCGCGATCGTCGGCTTCGGCATCGTCTCGAGCAGCCGCCCCGTCTCGTGCCCGAGCGCGCCCCACGCCTTCGCCTGCTCGACGTCGAGGCCGCTCATGTACTTGATGTCGGCGCCGGCGACGAACGCCTTCTCGCCCGCGCCCGTCAGCACGACGGCACGCGTCGTCGTCGTCGTCCGCAAGCTCGCGCAGCCGGTCGCGCAGCTCCGTCAGCGTCGCCACGTCGAGCGCGTTGAGCGCGTCCTGGCGGTCGATCGTGACGACGGCGACGCCGTCGGTCGCGCTCGACGTCGACCGGCACTACGCGGGAACCTTCGCGTTGAGGAAGTCGACGATCTCCGAGGTCGGCGCGCCGGGCGTGAACACCTCTGCGACGCCCTGCGCCTTCAGCTCGTCGACGTCGTCGCCGGGGATCGTGCCGCCGACGACGACGAGCACGTCCTCCGCGCCCTGCTCCTTGCAGGAGCTCGAGGATGCGCGGCACGAGCGTCATGTGCGCGCCGGAGAGGATCGAGATGCCGACGGCGTCCGCGTCCTCCTGGATCGCCGTCTCGACGATCTGCTCGGGCGTCTGGTGGAGGCCGGTGTAGATGACCTCCATGCCGGCGTCGCGCAGCGCCCGGGCGATGATCTTCGCGCCGCGGTCGTGCCCGTCGAGGCCGGGCTTCGCGATCACCACTCTGATCTTCCTGGCCACCCTATGCGCCAGTATATGAACGTGAAGCTCACAGTCGTCGGGTGCTCACCCGCGTGGCCGAACCCCGGCGGCGCACAGTCCGGTTACCTCGTCCAGACGGACGGGAAGCGGCTGCTGCTCGATTGCGGGCCGGGCGTGCTCGCGCGGCTCCGCGAGCTGCGAGGCGACTGGCCGCACGTCGAGGCGATCGTCGTCACCCACTGGCATCTCGACCACTGGGGCGACCTCGTGCCGTGGGTCTGGGGGACGATGGCCGGGCCTGGGCGCGACGTGTCGAAGGTCGAGCTCTGGCTGCCGCCGGACGGCGAGGCGCGCCTGCGCGACTTCGGCACACGGCTCGGCTGGGAGGAGATGTGGGAGTCCGCGTTCACGCTGCGCGAGTTCCGCGAGCAGGAGCCGTTCGAGGCCGCCGGGCTGCTCGTGACGGCGATCCGGCTCCCGCACTACACGCTGACGACCTTCGGACTGCGCGTCTCGAGCGGCGATCGGACGCTCGCCTACTCGGGCGACACCGGGCCGAGCGACCGGCTCGCGTTGCTCGCCCACGACGCCGACCTCTTCATCTGCGAGGCGACGCTGGCGCGGGGTGAGCTCGACGGCCACCCCCGCGGCCACCTGGCCGCGGACGAGGCGGTGGAAGCGTTCCAGGCCTCCGGCGCGAAGCGGCTCCTGCTCACGCACCGGCCGCGCGAGCTGCCGCTCGACGACGGCCTCGAGCAGGCCTACGACGGCTTGGAGCTCGAGGTGTAGCTCGGCGGCAGGGGCGGGAGCTCGCGCGAGCCCTGGTACGCCTTCAACGCGCGGCGCCCCTCCAGCCAGTTCCGCACGCCGAGCCCGGCCGGGATCACCAGGATCAGGCCGAGGACCCCGATCGGAATCAGCAGCCAGATGGCGCTGAGCCTGCCGCGGAACTTCGGCGGCGGCGCCAGCGGCTCGCTGTGACGCTCGGCGACGGACGTCGATCCGCCGCCGACCCCCTTCGGCACCCATGCCGCCACCTTCCACGGCGCGCGCTCACCCTTGCCGGCCTGCTTCATCTCGATCAGGAACGTCTTGATTCCACCACCGTTGCCGATCACGGCCACGTCGTACGCGACATCGCCCTTGTACGAGTAGTCGAGCGTCATGTCGTAGATCCCGACCGCCGGGAAGGGAACCACGGGGATGTTTCCCGTCTGCCATTCCTTGCGGGAGATCTCGCCCCGCAGCTCCGGCAGCGTCATGTCGTACGCGTCGCCGAGCCGCTTGCGGGCGACGGCCGTCTTGATGAACTGTGCCATCAGGGTCGTCACCTCTCGCCGCTGCGGCGCGGTGAGGTGCGCGGCCGGCGGGGCCTTGTAGACCCAGGCGGGCCTGTCGACCAACCGGTTGTCGTAGTGCTTGCCCGTGTCGCCGACCAAGATCGAGCCGACGACGACGGCGCCCGCGGCGGTACAGGCTCCGCCGAGCCAGATCAGGCGGCGGCGGAACCGGTGTGAGCTCAACCGTTCCCGCATCGCCTGCGCCTCCGCTGCGCCTTAGCTGCCGGCTCCGTTGTTGCCGGAGCCGTTCGGTACCTGCGGGCTCCCGCGCGGCACCCAGCCGTTGACGAGCCAGTGAGCCTGGTCTCCCTTGCCGACCTTGATCAGCGTCAGGAAGAAGATCTGGGGCTTGATCTTGTAGCCCTTCTTGGGCAGCAGCGCGACCTCGACCAGCGCTTCCTTCGGGTACGAGTAGTCGACCTTCATCGGCGCGTAGTCGATCGCGTCACCGGGATACGGGACGACGGGGATCGCGCCGGTGTTCCACTCCTTCAGCGACATGCCCTGCTTGATGAGCGGGCCGGAGAGCGCGTAGGCGCGGGTGAGGTTCTTCCGCGCGACGGCCGTCAGGATGAACTCGCGCGCGACCTTCTTCGCGTCGGCGGGCAGCTTCACCGTGTCCGGCACCGCGGAGCGGTCGTCGGCCGGCTTGCTGGAGAGCGGCGTCTCGAGCGACTTGCCCGTGTTGCCGACGAATGCGATCAGGAAGACGATGATCCCCGCGATCAGGACGACGATGGAGACCCAGAAGATGCGCGACTGCACACGCGGCGACTGCAGGCGCGTGCGGAAAGACGAGGTCTGGGGCTGAGCGCTCATCTGGTTCCAGAGTAGACGACTCGCCGCGGACCTGTGTTAGCGCGGCATTAAAACCTCGTTACGGCGGCGCGGCTTCTAGAAGACCGGAGTCTCGCGCCAGACGCCCCAGACGTCGCGGAGCGCGTCGCACATCTCGCCCATCGTCACGTAGGCGCGCGATGCGTCGAGGATGATCGGCATCAGGTTGCGGCCCTCGACGGCGGCCGCCTCCTTCAAGCGCGCCGAGCTCGCGCTCGACGACCGCCGAGTCGCGGCTGCCCTTCAGCGCCTTCACGCGCTCGATCTGCTTCGTCTCCAGCCTCGCGTCGATCTTGAGGATCTCCGGCGAGGTGTCCTCCGCCAGCTGGTAGCGGTTGACGCCGACGACGATCCGCTGCCCCTTCTCGACCTCGGACTGGTAGCGGAAGGCGGCCTCGGCGATCTCGCGCTGGAAGAAGTTCTCCTTGATCGCCGGGATCACCCCGCCCAGCTTCTCGATCCGGTCGAAGTACTCGTAGGCCTGGCGCTCCAGCTCGTTCGTCAGCTGCTCGACGTGGTAGGAGCCGCCGAGCGGATCGATCGTGTTCACGACCCCCGTCTCGTGCGCGATCACCTGCTGCGTGCGCAGCGCGATCCGCACGGCGTCCTCCGTCGGCAGCGCGAGCGCCTCGTCGAACGAGTTGGTGTGCAGCGACTGCGTCCCGCCCAGCACCGCCGCCAGCGCCTCGATCGCCGTCCGGACGATGTTCACCTCCGGCTGCTGCGCGGTCAGCGAGACGCCGGCCGTCTGCGTGTGGAAGCGCATCAGCCACGAGCGCGGGTTCTTCGCCCCGTACTTGTCGCGCAGCTGCGTCGCCCAGATCCGGCGCGCCGCGCGGTACTTCGCGATCTCCTCGAAGAAGTCGAGATGCGCGTTGAAGAAGAACGAGAGCCGCGGCGCGAAGTCGTCGACGTCGAGGCCCCGCTCGACGCACGCCTCGACATACGCGAACCCGTCCGCGAGCGTGAACGCCAGCTCCTGGGCCGCGGTCGAGCCCGCTTCGCGGATGTGGTAGCCGGAGATCGAGATCGGATGCCAGAGCGGCATCTCCGCGGCGCACCACTCGACCATGTCGACCACCAGCCGCATCGACGGCTCGGGCGGGAAGATCCACTCCTTCTGCGCGATGTACTCCTTGAGGATGTCCGTCTGGATCGTCCCCCGGAGCGCCGACGCCGGCACGCCCTGCTGCTCTCCGACCGCGACGTAGAACGCGAGCAGCATCGCCGCCGGCGAGTTGATCGTCATCGACGTCGACACCTCGCCGAGCGGGATGCCGGCGAAGAGCGTCTCGGCATGTCGGCGAGCGAGTCGACCGCGACGCCCTCGCGCCCGACCTCGCCGAGCGACCGCGCATGGTCCGAGTCGTAGCCCATCAGCGTCGGCATGTCGAACGCCGTCGAGAGCCCCGTCTGCCCGTGCTCGAGCAGGTAGCGGAACCGCTCGTTCGTCTCCTCGGCCGTGCCGAAGCCGGCGAACTGCCGCATCGTCCAGAGCTTCCCGCGGTACATCGACGGGTACACCCCGCGCGTGAACGGGAAGACGCCCGGATAGCCGAGCTCGGCGTCGTAGTCGACCGACGTGTTGTCCGGGGTGTAGAGCGGCTCGTTCTCGACGCCGGACATGGTCGAGAAGAGCTCGCCCTGCCGCTCCGGCTTCGCGTCGTACAGCTCCTCGCGCCACGCGTGCGTCGCGCTGAGCTCCTGCCGGGGATCCTCGGTCGTCGCCATCGAGCCCTAAGTGTAAGAGCGAGGCGCCCGGATGCGCGGGATTCACCCTCGGCTAACCCTCAACCTGAGCGTGATCACTCGTTCGAGGGCGAACGAGGCGGCGTTCGCGGCCTTGAGCCGGCGCTCCCCTGATCGGGGGATCTTTCGCGCCGCACCTCGATTCGGGCCGCTCGGGCCTGTCGGAACGCCGGTCTTCCGCCGATAGGAACGTCGTCTCCCGCGTGCGGATGCGCATCCGCGCGTGAGAGGAAAAGCAAATGGCGAGCAACCCGAAACTGCGGACAGGTTGGCGCTCGGCGAAGGCCGTGCGCGTTGCCATGTCCGGAGCCCTTCGGTCGCCGCTTGCAATCGCCGCGCTTCTCGTGTTGGCCGCAACAGCCGTCTTCGCTGCCTCTCAGCTCGCCAGGCACGGCTCGAAGACGACGACGTCCACTCCCCGCTTCCTCGCCGCCGTGCTCGGCCCGCGCCAGGCGGATGCGCAGCTTCACCGCTCGCTTCCGCACGGCTGGTCGGCCGGCGTCGACCGCAGCGAGGGCTTCGGCGCGTCGGGTCGCGGTAGCCGCATGACGCTCGCGGTGACGGGCGCCGGCGACGGAAGCTGGAGCGGCTTCCGTCACGGCGTCTCCCGGCAAACGCCGTTCGGGCTCCAGACGGTCACCACCTACCCTGGCACGACTGAGGAGTTCCTCACCGTGTCGAAGCGGCAGGGCATGAAGACGTGGCGCTGGGGACTCGGGCTCAGCCGTGAGTTGAAGTTGTGGATGTCGCGCGACGGCCGCGTCTTCGCCGGAACGAGCGCCGAGCCGCAGCGGTTCCAGATCCTCCCGGTCAAGATCCTCGACACGAAGGGACGCGACGTCACGCCGCCTGGTGCCCACTGGCAGCTTGCGGATCGAGACGGCCGCAGGGAGTTGACGATCCGGCTCGACGACTCGAAGCTGCCGCTCCCCTACGTGATCGACCCGACGATCTCGTTCGACGTCTCGTCGCAGGCGAGCGTCGCGGCCGCTACCAGCCTGACCTGGTCGCACACCGTCGGCACGACGCTCGGAAGCCGGATGCTGGTCGTCGGCGTCGGCGCCGAGTACGCGACGAACACGCAGTGCACCCCGTCGGGCGTGACCTACAACGGCGTCGCCATGACGCTGATCGACCAGCTGCCCTCGTCGACCGGGCCGTCGTACAACTGCGCGAGCCTCTGGTATATGAAGAATCCGCCGACGGGCGCGCACAACGTGGTCGCGACGTTCGCGAACACCGTCGACATCGTCGCCGGCGGCGTCTCGCTCTACCAGGTCTCGCAGAACAACCCGGACGCGTCGAACAAGTCGACCGCCGGCGCCGGTGCGAACTCGGTCGTGAACCTCACGACCCTCTGGCCGAACACGTGGGTCGTCGACTTCGTCGACAGCGGCCAGAACCTCACGAATGCGCTGACCGCTGCCGCCGGCCAGACGTCCCGCTGGACGCGGGCCGCGCCGGGCGCGGCGTCGACGTCGGGCGGCATGAGCACGAAGCCGGTCGCGTCGGCCGGGGCGACGACGATGACCTGGTCGCAGACCGGGATCAACCGGAGCTCGTCCGTCGCCGCTGCGTTCTCGCCGCTCGATACGACTGCCCCGACACAGACGCTCACCGTCTCCGAGTCCTCGAACCTCAGCACCGTAAACGGCACGACGCTCTACTACAACGCCCAGGGGTCGAACTCCGGGAGCTTCACCGTCGACGACGCGGCCGCCGACACCGACTCCGGCGTCGCCAACGTCGCGTTCCCGGCTGTCACCGGGATGACAGGCGGCGGCACGGACACGACGAGCCCGTACTCGACGACCTACAACTGGACGGCGTCGACGACCGCCACCGGCGCCCAAACGGTCGTCGCCACGAACGGACAGGCGCTCACGTCGAACGCGACCTTCACGCTTGTGAACGACACGACGGCGCCGACGGGCGGCGCGCTGACGGCCAACGGTACGGCGGCCTCGGCGGGAGGTACGACGAGCATCAATACGAGTGGCACGATCTCGCTCGTCAAGACCGACTATGCCGAGACGCAGAGCGCGACGGCCGCAGGCCTCCAGACCAGCAGCCTGACGCGCGCGTTCGCGACCTTCAGCAACAACGCGTGCGGGACGTTCGGCGCGCCGACCGCGGTGACGATCACCGGCGGCAACGACGCTGCCGGCCCCTTCTCGGTCGGGTGCTACCAGTACGTGCTGACAGGCAAGGACAACGTCGACAACACCGTCACGTTGACGACGACAGTGAAGGTGTACGGCGCGGCGAACAAGGTCGTCGTCACGAGCTCGACCGCCAACCTCACCTCCGGTGCTGCTCGCACGCTGACGGCGGAGGTCAGAGACGCCAACGACAACCTCCGAACGATGGACAGCTCGACGGTCGTCACGTTCGCGAAGACGGCCGGCGCCGGCACGGTCACCGGCCTCGGCGCGGCGACCGCCTCGTCCGGCGTCGCCTCACTCCCGGTCACGGCGGTGCTCGCAGGCTCGATCACTGTCACCGCCTCCGCGGGCGGGCTCACCTCCGGCACGACCACCTTCACGATCGACCCGGGCGCGGCCGACCACCTCACCTTCACGAGCTCGACCGCCAACCTCGCCTCGGGCTCGGCGCGCACGCTGACCGCCGAGGTGCGCGACGCGGCGAACAACGTCCGCACGAGCGACAACTCGACCTCGGTCACGTTCGCGAAGACCGCGGGCGTCGGTACCGTCACCGGCCTCGGCGCCGCCACCGCGGCCTCCGGCGTCGCGTCGAAGGCGGTCACGGGCTCGGTCGCGGGCTCGATCACGATCACCGCCTCGGCCACCGGCCTCACCTCGGGCACGACCACCTTCACGATCGTCGCCGGACCCGCCGATCACCTGACCTTCACCAGCTCGACCGCCAACCTGACCTCGGGCGCTGGCCGCACGTTGACGGCGGAGGTGCGCGACGCGGCGAACAACGTCCTCACCGGCGACAACTCCACCTCCGTAACGTTTGCGAAGACGGCGGGCGCCGGCACGCGTCACCGGTCTCGGCGCCGCTACCGCAGCCTCGGGCGTTGCGTCGAAGGCGGTCACCGCGGTGCTCGCTGGCTCGATCACCGTCACCGCCTCCGCGGGCGGGCTCACCTCCGGCACGACCACCTTCACCATCGACCCGGGCGCGGCCGACCACCTCACCTTCACGAGCTCGACCGCCAACCTCGCCTCGGGCTCGGCGCGCACGCTGACCGCCGAGGTGCGCGACGCGGCGAACAACGTCCTCACCGGCGACAACGCCACCTCCGTGACATTCGCCAAGACTGCCGGCGCCGGAACTGTCACCGGCCTCGGCGCCGCCACCGCCGCCTCGGGCGTTGCGTCGAAGGCGGTCACCGCGGTGCTCGCCGGCTCGATCACTGTCACCGCCTCCGCGGGCGGGCTCACCTCCGGCACGACCACCTTCACCATCGACCCGGGCGCGGCCGACCACCTCACCTTCACGAGCTCGACGGCCAACCTCGCCTCGGGCTCGGCGCGCACGCTGACCGCCGAGGTGCGCGACGCGGCGAACAACGTCCTCACCGGCGACAACGCCACCTCGGTGACATTCGCCAAGACGGCCGGCGCCGGAACTGTCACCGGCCTCGGCGCCGCCACCGCCGCCTCCGGCGTCGCGTCGAAGGCGGTCACCGCGTCCGTCGCCGGCTCGATCACGATCACCGCCTCGGCCACAGGCCTCACCTCGGGAACGACGACGTTCACGATCGACCCGGGCGCGGCCGACCACCTTACTGTCACCAGCTCGACCGCCAACCTCGCCTCGGGCGCTGCTCGCACCTTGACGGCGGAGGTGCGAGACGCGGCGAACAACGTCCTCACCGGCGACAACGCCACGTCCGTCACCTTCGCCAAGACCGCCGGCGCCGGCACGGTCACCGGGCTCGGCGCCGCCACCGCCGCCTCCGGCGTCGCGTCGAAGGCGATCACCGGGCAAACGGCCGGGTCGATCACGATCACCGCCTCGGCCACAGGCCTCACCTCCGGCACGAGCACCTTCACGATCGACCCGGGCGCGGCCGATCACCTGACCGTCACCAGCTCGACGGCCAACCTCGCCTCGGGCTCGGCGCGGACGCTGACCGCCGAGGTGCGCGACGCGGCGAACAACGTCGCTCACCGGCGACAACTCCACCTCCGTCACGTTCGCCAAGACCGCCGGCGCCGGGACCGTCACCGGCACCGGCGCGGCAACCGCCTCGTCGGGGATCGCCTCCAAGTCCGTCACGGCCGTCCTTGCCGGCTCGATCACCGTCACCGCCTCGGCGACCGGCCTCACCTCCGGCACTGACCACCTTCACGATCGACCCCGGCGCGGCCGACCACCTCACGTTCACGAGCTCGACCGCCAACCTCACCTCCGGCGGCGCGCGCACCCTGACCGCCGAGGTGCGTGACGCGGCGAACAATGTCGTGACGAGCGACAACTCGACCTCCGTCACCTTCGCCAAGACGGCCGGCGCGGGGACGGTCACCGGCCTCGGCGCCGCAACAGCCTCAGCCGGCGTCGCGTCGAAGGCGGTCACCGCGGTGCTCGCCGGCTCGATCACCGTCACCGCCTCGGCGACCGGGCTCACCTCCGGCACGACCACCTTCACGATCGACCCGGGCGCGGCCGACCACCTCACGTTCACGAGCTCGACTACCAACCTGGCCTCCGGCTCGGCCCGCACCTTGACCGCAGAGGTGCGCGACGCTGCGAACAACGTCCTGACGAGCGACAACTCGACCTCCGTCACCTTCGCCAAGACGGCCGGCGCCGGGACCGTCACCGGCACCGGCGCGGCAACCGCCTCGTCGGGGATCGCCTCCAAGTCCGTCACGGCCGTCCTTGCCGGCTCGATCACCGTCACCGCCTCGGCGACCGGCCTCACCTCCGGCACTACCACCTTCACGATCGACCCCGGCGCGGCCGACCACCTCACGTTCACGAGCTCGACGGCCAACCTCGCCTCGGGCTCGGCGCGGACGCTGACCGCCGAGGTGCGTGACGCGGCGAACAACGTCGTGACAGGCGACAACTCGACCTCCGTCACCTTCGCCAAGACCGGCCGGCGCCGGCACGGTCACCGGGCTCGGCGCGGCCACCGCGACTGCCGGGATCGCCTCGAAGGCGATCACCGGGCAAACGGCCGGGTCGATCACGATCACCGCCTCCGCCACCGGGCTCACGTCCGGCACGACCACGTTCACCATCGACCCCGGCGCGGCCGACCACCTGACCGTCACCAGCTCGACCGCCAACCTCGCCTCCGGCTCCGCGCGCACGCTGACCGCCGAGGTGCGTGACGCGGCGAACAACGTCGTGACGAGCGACAACTCGACCTCCGTCACCTTCGCCAAGACCGCCGGCGCTGGGACCGTCAGCGGACTGGGCGCTGCCACCGCCGCCTCCGGCGTCGCCTCCAAGTCGGTCACCGCGGTGCTCGCCGGCTCGATCACCGTCACCGCCTCGGCGACCGGGCTCACCTCCGGCACCACCACCTTCACGATCGACCCCGGCGCGGCCGACCACCTCACGTTCACGAGCTCGACCGCCAACCTGGCCTCCGGCTCGGCCGCACCTTGACCGCCGAGGTGCGCGACGCGGCGAACAACGTCCGTCACCGAGCGACAACTCGACCTCGGTCACGTTCGCGAAGACAGCCGGCGCCGGGCACAGTCACCGGGCTCGGCGCCGCCACCGCCGCCTCGGGCGTCGCCTCGAAGGCGATCACCGGGCAGACGGCCGGGTCGATCACGATCACCGCCTCGGCCACCGGGCTCACGTCCGGCACGACCACGCTTCACCATCGACCCCGGCGCGGCCGACCACCTGACCGTCACCAGCTCGACCGCGAACCTCGCCTCCGGCTCCGCGCGCACGCTGACCGCCGAGGTGCGCGACGCGGCGAACAACGTCCTCACGAGCGACAACTCGACCTCCGTCACCTTCGCCAAGACCGCCGGCGCTGGGCACCGTCACCGGACTCGGCGCCGCCACCGCCGCCTCCGGCGTCGCCTCCAAGGTCGGTCACCGCGGCGCTCGCCGGCTCGATCACCGATCACCGCCTCGGCGACCGGGCTCACCTCCGGCACGACCACCTTCACGATCGACCCCGGCGCGGCCGACCACCTGACCGTTCACGAGCTCGACCGCCAACCTCGCCTCCGGCTCGGCGCGCACCCTGACCGCCGAGGTGCGCGACGCGGCGAACAACGTCCTCACGAGCGACAACTCGACCTCGGTCACGTTCGCGAAGACAGCCGGCGCCGGGACCGTCACCGGGCTCGGTGCCGCCACCGCCGCCTCGGGCGTCGCCTCGAAGGCGATCACCGGGCAGACGGCCGGGTCGATCACGATCACCGCCTCCGCCACCGGGCTCACGTCCGGCACGACCACGTTCACTATCGACCCGGGCGCGGCGGATCACCTGACGATCACCAGCTCGACCGCCAGCCTGAGTTCCGGCGCGGGCCGAACGCTGACCGCCGAGGTCCGGGACGCCGCCAACAACGTCCTCACTGGCGACAACTCAACGGCAGTCACCTTCGCCAAGACGGCCGGCACCGGCACAGTCACCGGTCTCGGCGCCGGCACCGCTTCCTCCGGGATCGCGTCGAAGGCGGTCACAGGCTCGGTCGCAGGCTCGATCACGATCACCGCCTCCGCCGGATCGCTCACCTCCGGCACGAGCACCTTCACGGTCGACCCTGGCGCAGCCGATCACCTGACCGTCACCAGCTCGACGGCCAACCTCGCCTCCGGCTCGGCGCGCACGCTGACGGCAGAGATTCGCGACGCCGCCAACAACCTCGTCACGGGCGACAACTCGACCTCCGTGACGTTTGCGAAGACCTCCGGCTCCGGGACTGTAAGCGGCACCGGCGCGGCAACCGCCGCCTCCGGCGTCGCCTCCAAGTCGGTCACCGCGGTGCTCGCCGGCTCGATCACCGTCACGGCCTCGGCGACCGGGCTCACCTCCGGCACGACCACCTTCACGGTCGACCCGGGCGCGGCCGATCACCTGACCGTCACCAGCTCGACCGCGAACCTTGCCTCGGGCTCGGCGCGCACGCTGACCGCCGAGGTGCGCGACGCCGCGAACAACGTCCTCACCGGCGACAACTCGACCTCGGTCACCTTCGCGAAGACGGCCGGCGCCGGCACCGTCAGCGGGCTCGGCGCCGCCACCGCCGCCTCCGGCGTCGCCTCCAGGAGCGTCACCGGCGCAGACTCGCCGGCTCGATCACGATCACCGCCTCCGCGGCCGGACTCACCTCCGACGCGACCACCTTCACGATCGTGCCCGGCGCAGCCGATCACCTGACCGTCACCAGCTCGACCGCCAACCTCGCCTCCGGCTCCGCGCGGACGCTGACCGCCGAGGTCCGCGACGCCGGCGAACAACCTCGTCACGGGCGACAACTCGACCTCCGTCACGTTCGCCAAGACCGCCGGCGCCGGCACCGTCACCGGCCTCGGCGCAGCCACCGCCGCCTCCGGTGTCGCCTCGAAGACGGTCACCGGAGACCTCGCCGGCTCGATCACGATCCAGGCCACCGCAGCAGGCCTGACGGCCGACACGACCACCTTCACGGTCGACCCCGGCACGCCGACGAAGATCGCGATCAGCGGCTCGACCGCCAACCTCAGCTCGGGCGCCAACCGCGTCCTCACCGCCACCATCCAGGACGCCGCCGGCAACACGATCGTCACCGACAACACGACCACGGTCACCTTCGCCCAAACCGCCGGCACCGGCTCGCTCTCCGGCCTCGGCGGCTCCACCGCCTCCGCCGGCGTCGCAACCAAGACCGTCAGTGGGCTGCTCGCCGGCCCCGTCACCGTCACCGCCTCCGCCCCGCTCCTCACCCCCGACTCGCTCAGCTTCACCGTCGACCCCGGCGCGGCCGACCACCTGACCCTCACCAGCTCGACCGCCAACCTCGCCTCCGGCGGCGCGCGCACCCTGACCGCCGAGGTGCGCGACGCCGCGACAACGTCGTCACGGCGACAACTCGACCTCGGTCACCTTCGCCAAGACCGCCGGCGCCGGCACCGTCACCGGGCTCGGCGCCGCCACCGCCGCCTCCGGCGTCGCCTCCAAGGCGCGTCACCGGCCGACTCGCCGGCTCGATCACGATCACCGCCTCCGCCGCCGGACTCACCTCCGACGCGACCACCTTCACGATCGTGCCCGGCGCAGCCGATCACCTGACCGTCACCAGCTCGACCGCCAACCTGACCTCCGGCTCCGCGCGGACGCTGACCGCCGAGGTCCGCGACGCGGCGAACAACGTCGTCACCGGCGACAACTCGACCTCCGTCACGTTCGCCAAGACCGCCGGCGCCGGCACCGTCACCGGCCTCGGCGCAGCCACCGCCGCCTCGCGGCGTCGCATCGAAGACAGTCACCGGCCAGACAGCAGGGTCGATCACGATCACTGCGTCGGCGGCCGGACTCACCTCCGACGCGACCACCTTCACCATCGACCCGGGCGCGGCGGATCACCTCACCTTCACCAGCTCGACCGCGAACCTGACGGCCGGCACGGCCCGCACCCTCACCGCCGAGGTGCGCGACGCGGCCGACAACGTCGTCACC
>CAVVCG010000051.1:0-6759 GCA_963746655.1 uncultured Actinomycetes bacterium
ATCGAGGGTCGCCCGCGCTAGCGGGGCTCTCGCCAGGACATGAAAGTAGAGGCCGGGCTTGCCCGGCCTCTACTCGTTTTCGAGCAGGTGCAGGAGCGGCTGCAGCTCCGTCCAGTAGCCCTCCATCGTCGTCATCCGCGTCGACGTGTGCAGGAGGTCGAGCGGTGCGATGTTGACCGCGCGGACGATCCACTCGTCTCCGATGTCGAGGACGTTGACACACCCCGGGGCCTGCTCGAAGTGCCCGAGGAACATCCGCTCGCCGGTCAGCGCGTAGGAGAGGATGGCGCGATTCACGGCGCCGTGGAGGACGGCGAGCGCGGTGTCCCAGCCGGGGTCCGCGAGCAGGCGCTCGAGAGCGGGGAGGACCCGGTCGAAGAGCTCGCCGATCGTCTCGCCGCCGAGAAAGCGCTTGTCGTTCGGCACGACTCCGCGGAACGCGTATGCAAACTCCTGCTCGAGATCGTCGGGCGGGATCGATGCAAGGCGATCGCCGCGAAGCTCCCGCAGGTCGGGCCAGGCTTCGAGCGGGCCGTCATGGCTCCGAGCCACGATCTCCGCCGTCTGCACGGCTCGAACCATCCCGCTCGTCAGCACCCGGTCGAACCGAACGGGATCGAGCAGGGCCCTGGCGGCTTCCGCCTGTGCCCGGCCCTCCTCGTTGAGCGCGACGTCGTCCGGCTGCGCGGGGCGACCCTCGGCCTCGAAGTAGGAGACGGCTCCGTGGCGCATGAGGTAGAGACGGCGACGCATCGGCGGCATAGGATCGCACGGTGGCTGCTGCTCCCGGGGCTGCTCCTCCTGGGCCCGCTTCTCCGGGGTCGTCCGGCGACATCGTCGACACCGCAGCCGACGCGGCACGCTTCGAGAAGCCACCCCTGCTCGTGCTCGACCGCGTGCGGGCGTTCCTCGACGAGCACGGGCTCGGCGCGGGCGAGGTCCGGGCTCGGCGCATCGGCGAGGGCGGCGGCTCGAACTTCACCTTCCTGCTCGAGCGCGACGAGGGTCGCTTCGTCCTGCGCCGGCCGCCGCGTCCGCCGCTTCCACCGTCGGCTCACGACGTCGTGCGGGAGGCGAGGTTGCAGCTCGCGCTGCGCGACGCGGAATTCGGTCGTCTCCCCGCGATCGTCGCGATCGGCGACGACGAGAGCGTGCTCGGCGTCCCGTTTTACGTCATGGACTACATCGACGGCCACGTTCCGACCGACGAGCTACCGCCCGGCGTGGAGAGTGAGGCCGCTCGCCGCCGCCTCGGCGACGACCTGGTCGATGCGCTCGTCGAGATCCACGCCGCCGACGTGAGCAATCCCGGGCTTGCGGCTTTCGCGCGTCCCGGGAGCTACAACGAGCGGCAGGTGCGGCGCTTCACGCAGCTCTGGGAGATCAACAAGACGCGTGAGATCCCGCAGGTCGAGCAGGTCGGCGTCTGGCTTGCGGACACGGTGCCGACGGCCCTGCCCGAGACGGTCGTCCACGGTGACTTCCGGCTCGGGAACATGATGGTGGCAGCAGCCGAGCCGGCGCGGATCCACGCCGTGCTCGACTGGGAGATGGCAGCGATCGGCGACCCGCGTGCCGATGTCGGCTACCTGCTCGCGACCTACAGCGAGCCCGGCGGACCGCGAAACCCACTCGGTGCGTCACCCGTGACTGCGCTCCCAGGCTTCCCGACGAGGGACGAGCTCGTGGAGCGCTACGTCGCGAGCAGCGGCCGTGAGGTCGAGCCGCTGCCGTGGTTCGAGGCGCTCGCACTGTGGAAGGCCGCCGTCTTCTGCGAGGCGATCTACGGCCGCTTCCTGCGTGGGCGAGCTCGGCGCGGAGGACGAGCGGGCCGCACGCTTTGAGCAGGGCGTACCGCAGCTCGCGGAGGCCGCGGCGTCGGCACTTGCTCGACTCTGACGAGCGAGCCTCCGGTCTAGTGGTGCGCCGTTCGAGCGACGGTGACGATCTCCGGACTCGCGTCCTCGAGCTTCTCGCCCCGCCAACCGCCGTACTGCGCCTCGATGGACAGATCGGCCTCTGTGAGAAACCGAGCGAGCGTATCGACGTCGACGAAGCGCAGTCTCGCCCGATCGACGCGTAACGGCCTCCCGTCTCTGTCACCCGTCGTCTCGGTCAGCGTGACGACGCCGTCGGCGACCGCTTCCACGTCGTGCCAGATGCGGATCTCGCGACCGGATGCATCGACCACGTCCATGGCGTTCTCGGGGCTCCAGCTCTCCCACGCTCGCGCGAGTGGATTGCGCGTCTCGAAGGCGAAGCGGCCGCCGTCGACGAGCGCGCGGCGGATCGCCTCGAGCGAGTCTCGGATGTCCGCGTCGGCGACGAGCTCCTGAAACGCGTGGCCCGTCATGAGCGCGAGCTCGAACTCCCGCGCGAACTGCATCGATGCAGCCTTCGCGGACAGCCATTCGACGTCCGCCCGGCGCCGCGCAACGCTCAGCCTCGACTCGTCGGGGTCCACACCGCAGAGCCGCCCCTGGTGCCCTGCCTCGCGCGCTCGGCGGAGCAGCGCTCCCGTCCCACAGCCGACGTCGAGAACGGAAGGCGCCTCGAGCACGAGCGCCAGATAGAAGTCGTCGCTGCTGCCCCAGGGGTTGAGCAGGTCGTAGAGAGCGGCGGCCTCGTCGTCCGAATACGTGCTCCGAGGTTGCACACGCGCTCCGAGGCGACCTAGAGCGCGATCTCGGCGAGGGCGCGCAGCGCTTCCGGCTGCTGCGTGGAGACGAGCAGCGTCGTCGCGCCCGACTCCCTCCACGCGTCGAGCCGTTCCGCAAGCCGCTCCTTCGGCCCGACGAGCGCCACCTCGTCCACGAAAGCGTCGGGCACGAGAGCTGCGGCGTCGCGCTTGTTCCCTTCGAGGTACGCGTTCTGGATGCCCTCGGCCTCCGCCTCGTACCCGTACCGGCGCATGAGGTCGTTGTAGAAGTTCTTCCCTCGTGCGCCCATGCCCCCGACGTAGAGGGCGTAGTACGGCTTCAGAAAGTCACGCCCCGCCTCGACGTCGTCGATGAGGATCGTCGGCGCGCTCGGCGCGATGTCGAAGTCGGCGCCGCCGCGGGCGACCGCCTCGGGGAACGTGGCCCGTGCCTTCTCCGGGCGACCAGAAGATCGGGAGCCAGCCGTCGGCGATCTCGCTCGCCTGCACGACGGCCTTTGGAGACATCGCGGCGATGTAGATCGGGATCTCGGCGCGCAGCGGCCGCGCCATGAGCTTGAGCGGCTTGCCGAGCCCGGTGCCGTCGCGGCGCGGGATGTCGTAGTGCTCGCCGTGGTGCTCGACCAGCTCGCGGCGCAACGCCATCCGGACGATCTCGACGTACTCGCGCGTCTTCAGGAGCGGTTTCCCCCACGGCTGTCCGTGCCAGCCTTCGACCACCTGGGGGCCTGAGGTTCCGAGCCCGAGCAGGAAGCGCCCGCCGGAGAGCAGATCGAGCGTTGCCGCGGTCATCGCCGTGTTCGCGGGCGTGCGACCGGGGATCTGCATGATCGCCGAGCCGAGCTTGATCGTCGTGGTCGTCGCGCCGAGCCAGGCGAGCACGCTCACGCAGTCCGTGCCCCAGGCCTCGGCGGCCCAGGCCGAGTCGTACCCGAGGCGCTCGGCCTCCTGTGCGAGGGCGATGGGCTCGAGCGGGCTCGTCCCCGGTGGCGCATAGCCCATGTAGAAGCCGAGTCGCATCGCCTATGCGTGTGGTCGCGCGGTCATGAGCCTGCGATGCTAACGGGGTGACGATCGCCGATCTCCGTCCCACCGACGAGGTGCTCGAGCTCCGGGCCCGTGTCCGGGCCTTCATGGAGGAGCACGTCTATCCGAACGAGCGCGCGTTGGGGCAGGAGGACGAAGCGGCGGACGAGCTCGTCGAGCATCTCCGCGGCCTCGTCAAGGAGCAGGGTCTGTGGGCGCCGCACCTGCCGCCCGAGGCGGGCGGCTCCAACGGGAGCTTCCTCGTGTATGCGCACCTGAACGAGGAGATCGGCCGCTCGGTCTGGGCGCAGCTGATCTTCGGCTGCCAGGCGCCCGACGCCGGCAACGGAGAGATCCTCTGGCACTTCGGGACGGACGAGCAGAAGGAGCGCTGGCTCCGGCCGCTCGTCGCCGGGGATGTGCGCTCGTTCTTCTCGATGACGGAGCCGGAGGTCTCGGGCTCGGACCCGACCGGCCTTCGCACACGTGCCGTGCAAGACGGGAACGAGTGGGTGATCGACGGGCACAAGTGGTTCTCCTCGGGTGCGGAGGGTGCTGCCTTCGGGATCGTCATGGCGGTCACGGATCCCGGACGCGGAGCCTCACAAGCGCGCGACCCAGATCATCGTCCCGGCGGACACGCCCGGCGTGGAGATCGTCCGCGCCGTTCCGACGATGGGGCATCGCGGCCGCGGCTGGACGACGCACTGCGAGGTGCGCTACACGGGCGTCCGCGTTCCCGTCGAGAACACGCTCGGCGAGGTCGGGGACGGCTTCCGCATCGCGCAGAAGCGGCTCGGGCCGGGGCGCATCCACCACGTCATGCGCTGGCTCGGCCAGATGCAGCGCGCGTTCGAGCTCATGTGCTCGTACGCGCTCGAGCGGGAGACCTTCGGCGGCCCGCTCGCCGACAAGCAGACGGTCCAGAACTGGATCGCCGACTCAGCCGCCGAGATCCAGGCATGCCGCCTGCTGACGCTCGATGCCGCGCACAAGATCGACCAGGGGTCGGAGGCGCGCGTCGAGGTCTCGCTGATCAAGTTCTACGCAGCGAGGGCGCTGAACGACGTCATCGACCGCGCGGTGCAGGTGCACGGCGCGCGCGGGTTGACCGACGAGACGCCACTCGCCCCGATGCTCGCGATGGCGCGCGGCGCCCGGATCTACGACGGTCCCGACGAGGTGCACCGCATGGTCGTCGCCCGCCGGATCCTCAAGTCGTTCGCCGCCGGCGACGGCTGGCGCTTCGGTTAGCTCCTAGGCCTCGCAGCCACCCGCCCAGAAGGCGGCCATCACGAGCCAACCCACCGCGCCGAGGAAGAGCCCGGAGAAGACCGCGACACCGAGCCTCTGCCCGGTTGTCGCGTTCACCGGCCAGAGCCAGCCGGTGGCTCCGAGACAGACTGCTGCGAGCAGCGGTAACGACCAGCGCGCCGAGGTACTGGTGCGAATCCGGTGCGTCGCAGTCCGTCATGACGATGGACGCCACGGCGATTGCGGCAGCGCCGCCGATCAGGAGGAGCGACTTCCGCTCTGGGCCGCACTAGCGGGGCCCCGGGACGCCCTTGAACTCGTAGTGCAGCGGGTTCGCGGCCGGGCTGGACGACCCACGCCTCGCCCGTGCCCTCGCTCTTGTAGGCCGCCCAGACGCCTTCGGCGACATCCCGCGGATGGAGGAGTCGGTAGCCGCGCTCCATCAGCTCCTGCCGGAAGCCGTTGGTCGTCAGGGCCGTGTCCGCCCAGCCCGGGCAGACGGCCTGGATGCGGATTCCGCGCTCGGCGAGCTGCGGCGCGACGGAGCGCACGAAGCCGACGACGGCGTGCTTCGTCAAGCCGTAGATCGGGTCGTCCGGAACCCCGGTCAGCCCTGCGAGCGACGCGGTGACGACGATCGTGCTCCCCTTCGGCATCACGCGATCGAGCCGACGGACCCCGTACACGACGCCGTCCACGTTGACGCCGAGCGCACGCCGGTACTGCTCGTCCGTGAGTGCGGCGATCTCGCTCTCGCCGGTGACGACGCCTGCGTTCAGGCAGGCGAGGTCGACCGATCCGATGTGCTCCCACGCCTCCGGATCGGTCACGTCGAAGCCGGTGACGACGTCGAGCTCCAGCACGCTGAACCCCTCCGAGCGGAGCTTCTCGACGATCGCAGCGCCGATTCCACCGGCGGACCCGGTGACGAGAGCTGTCACGGGATCAAGACCACCTTTCCTGTCGTCTGTCGTTCCTCGATCATGCGATGCGCTTCCCCTGCCTCTTCGAGCGGAAATTCGTGTCCGACGATCGGCCGGACGGCACCACCTTCCCAGAGGCGCAGGACGTCGCCCATGGCGCGTTCGACGAGGTCCGGCCGGAGGCCCATGAGCCGGCCGAGGTAGAAGCCCTGTACGCCGATGTTGCGGCCCACGAGCCACGCCGGGCTCACGTCCTCCCAGAGCCCTCCGGCGTAGCCGACCGCGACCGCAGAGCCGAGCGGCTTCAGGAGCCCGAGCGCCTGCTTGAACACCTCTCCGCCGACGAGGTCGAAGACGGCGTCGACCGGCTCGAGCTCGCCGAGAGCGTCGTACGTCACGCCCTCGTCGGCCCCGAGCGATCGCGTGAGCTCGAGCTTCTCCTCGCTGCCCACCGCAGCGACCGGCCTGCCGTTCATGGAGCGAACGAGCTGCAGAGCGGCCGTGCCGACCGCACCGGCCGCGGCGGTCACGAGCACGCGCGAGCCGAAGCCGATGCGCACGAGCTCCGTCAGCGGTATCCACGCCGTGAGGAACGCCATCGGAAACGCGGCGCCCTCCGCGAAGCTCGCGGAAGCCGGAAGATCGAAGAGCCAGCGAGGGTCGACCACGACGCGCTCCGCGTACCCGCCGCCCTGGGAGCGCACGAGGCCCATGACCCGCCGGCCGTCGACCTCGCCGGCGATCTCCGAGCCGAGCACGGCGGGGAGCTCCGGCATCTGCGGGTAGCGGCCGAGGCGGACGAGGACGTCCGCGAAGTTGATCCCGACGGCCCGAACGTCGACGAGCGCCTGGCCCTCGGCGGGCTCCGGCTCCGGCGTTTCGTGGACCGCGAGCTGC
>CAVVCG010000052.1:0-25061 GCA_963746655.1 uncultured Actinomycetes bacterium
ATGGTAGCCGTGGCCGTCGGAGCACGCGCCGATGCTTACGATCCCCTAACGTGGACGGAGTCGAGTGGACGCAGGCGGCCCGGCTCGAGCCGGCCGCCGCCTGGATCCCGAACGCATGCGCGTGCTGATCGCCGCCCTCTAACGAGTGATTCGAGCAAGAAGTCGGCGCCGCCGATGTCTTAGTCAGCATGGTCAGACTGCTCGCCGCCGCAGTCGTCGCCGCGCTCGCCGTGCCCGGCGCCGCATCCGCCTCGCAGCTGATCGACCGGAACGCGAGCAACGTCCAGCCTGCGTCGTCGCCCACGACGGGATGGCGCTGCTCTCGTACCGCGCCCACGGCATGCAGCGGCGGGTCGCGGTCTGGGGCGCGATCAACGCGCGCCATCCGAGCCCGACCGTGGCGCAGGTGAAGTTCCGGCTCGACTACTCGGGACGCGCCTGGAAGAAGCGCACGGGCTCGTGCCGTCCCTACGACGGCCCCGCGCTCGCCTGGTTCGTGACCGGCTGCACGGCGGCGGACGGGTCGTACTGGACGGTGCAGAGCTGGCAGCGCGCGCTGCCGGACCTCGGCTTCACGCCGTGGCTGCCCACCCAGACCGTCTGGGAGCTCCACATCTCGCACTGGACGGGCGAGACGGCCGAGCTCGAGCTCCACACCGACTGGGTCTACAACGGCCGCTGGGAGGAGCTGTTCGGGCGGCTGACCTACCGCGGCGTGCCCGTGCACGGGTTCAAGTCGACCCACAGGGGCGTCACCCTCGACGGCTACGGCCGGAATCTCTACCTGGACACCTACGACTCCGTCTACGGCCCCGGCTGGCGCCGCGAGAACGGCTTCCTGGTGCACAACCCGAACGGGAACTTCTGCTACGGCTTCTACCCGTTCCGCACCGCGTACTACGCCCATCCGAGCGGGAGCCCGAGCAGGCGCGGGCCCGGCGTCGGGGTCAGGTACCGGATCAACGTGATCGGGCCGGGAGTGACGCCGGACGTCTCGGCCGAGATCGAAGGCCTGCACCCCTACGACGCGAGGAACCCCGCCGACGTCGCCTACGAGGCGCAGCAGGACGCACTCCGCCGCGAGCTCGCCGACGCGCGACAAGCTCTGCCGGCACCGCTAGGCGCCGGCAGAGCCGATCCCGGTCACGACGCGGGAATCCAGGCCGGCGGCTGCGCGAGCGGGACGCTCACCGGAGCCGTCCAGGGCTGAGCCCAGGCGTAGTCGGACCCCGGCGGTGTGCTCACGAGAGACCCGGCGAGCGGGATGCTCGCCGGCGGTTGCGCGCAGGGGACGGCAACGACTGCGCAGCCGGGCTGCGCCCAGGCGTAACCGGCCCCCGGCGGCGCCGCTGCCGACGATGCCGCAAGCACGAACACCGCAGATGCCGTGACCAGGCAACCAAGGACAATCCTGCGAGAGGTTCGCATGACGTCCTCCTTTCGCCTCACGATCGCACGAACGGCCCCCGCCTTTCATCCGCGGAACCGCTGATTCGCCGACCCGGGGCAGTGACGACGGGCGTACGGCCACTAGGATCCTGCGGTGGGCAGGATCGTCGTCGTCGTGATCGTGTGTGCGTACTTCGGGCTCCTCTTCGCGCCTGGGAGGCCATCGAAGCTGGGACCGGCTGGGCGTCCCGGATCTGTCGCCGAGCTTCCTGGACATGCGCTCGGTCACCACCGGCTGGGTGTGCACGAGGCGCGGGATCGACGTGCTGCCGTTGAATCCGTGCGATCCGCTGAAGCGGCCCGCGAACTATCCGCGAATCTGGATGAAGCTCGCCTTCCTCGGACTCGGTCCGGGGAGCACGGTCCCGCTCGGCCTCCTCAACGCGGCGATCTTCCTGATCGCGGCGATCGGCGTGTTCGATCCGAAGAGCGGCCTCGGAGGTGCCGTGCTCTACGGCGCAGCGTTATGCTCGCCCGCGGTGATGCTCGGAATCGAGCGGGGCAACGTCGACCTGCTGCTCTTCGCGATCGTGACTCTTGCCGTCGTCGTCGCCCGCGCGAGACCGGTTCGGCCCGATCCTCGCGGGAGCGCTCGTCCTGGTCGCGGCCGTCCTCAAGCTCTTCCCGATCTTCTCGCTCGGGCTGCTGGCGCGCCAGCGGCGGCGCGTCTTCATCGTCGGCACGGTCGTCGTGCTCTTCGCAGCCTACGCGCTCGCCACCCTCGGCGACATTCGCACGATCGGCAAGGTCGTGCCGCAGGCGAACGCCTACTCGTACGGGATCGACATCTCCGGACAGTGGCTCGCGAGCCGGCTCGGCACCGGCGCCTGGGTCGTCCGACGCCGCTCTCGTCGCGCTCGCGCTGGCCGCGGCGCTCGTCGCGGGAACGCGGCTCCGACCGTCTCCCGACTCCCGGCCCTCGACAGCGCGCGGCCTCCGCAGACCTCGACGCGTTCTGGGCCGGGGCGGGGGTGTACGTCGCCACGTTCTGCCTGTTCCACAGCTTCGACTACAGGCTGGTGTTCCTGTTGCTGACGATCCCGCAGCTCCTCCGCTGGGCGCGGCGCGCGGAGCCGGTCGCGTGGGTGTCGCTCGCCGCACTGCTTGACGACGGTCTGGCTGATCGGCCCGTCCGTGCTCCGCGGGGGCGAGGTCGCGCAGACGGTGCTCCTCGCGGGCCTGGTCGCCGGTCTGATCGCAACGGTCCCGGCGCCGGCAGTGGCGGAGGACACAGCCCGCGACGTGACGATGCGAATCTCCTTTCTCGTCCCCGCCCACAACGAGGCCCGCACGATCGGGGAGGTGCTCGAGCGCATCGACGCGCTCGGCCTCGACCGGCAGGTGATCGTCGTCGACGACGGCTCCAGCGACGAGACCGCCGACGATCGCCGAGCGGTACGACTGCCTGGTCATCCGTCAGCCGAACCGCGGCAAGGGCGCCGCGATCCGCGCCGCGATCCCGCACGTCGACGGGGAGATCGCAGTCATCCAGGACGCCGACATGGAGTACGACCCGGCCGACGTCCCGGCGCTGATCGAGCCGATCGAGAGCGGCGTGGCCGACGTGGTCTTCGGCTCGCGGCTGTCGGGCGGGCGGCCCCAGCGCGCCTACATGTTCTGGCACCTGCTCGGGAACCGATTCCTTTCCCTGCTCACCAACGTGCTCTTCAACACGACTCTCTCGGACATGGAGACCGGCTACAAGGCGTTTCGAAGCGACGTCCTCCGCTCGCTCGAGTTGAGGGAGGACGATTTTGCGATCGAGCCGGAGATCACGGCGAAGGTGTGCAAGCGCAAGCTGCGCGTCTACGAGATCCCGATTGCCTACTACGGCCGAACGTACGCCGAGGGAAAGGAGATCACGTGGCGCGACGGGTTCAAGGCGATCACCGTGCTGCTCCGAATCCGACTGATCGGATGAGCCCCGGCCGACCCGACGTCGCGCGGTGAGAGACGCGGCCGTCGGATTTCTCGTCGCCGCCACGCTCGCCGCAGTGTGGTGGAACGTCCGGCTCGGCCGGCTCGGCTCTGAGAGCCGCCGCCTCTCGTTGCTCGTCACCGCCGTGCTCGCGGGCGGCGCGATCACGATCTGGACGGAGGCCCTGGGGGCGCTGACCGCTCTGTGGGCGGGGCCGCTCCTCGCTGTCTGGGTCACAGGCCTGTGCGGGCTCGTCGTCCTGGCGTTGTGGCGACGCCGGGCCGGCTCGGCGCCCGGCAGCCCGCTGGGTTCGCTCACCGTCGCGGAGTGGGGGCTCGTTGTCGGCGTCGCCGCCGTCCTCGTGATCACCGCCCTCGTCGCACTCTGGGCCCCGCCGAATACGTCGGACGCGATGAGCTACCACCTGCCGAGGGTCATGCACTGGCTCCAGGACCGGAGCCTCGCCGTCTATCCCACGCACGTTCAGCTGCAGATCCAGGCGCCGCCCGGCGCCGAGTACCTGATTCTCAACCTCATCGCGCTCGGCGGGGACGACCAGCTCGCCACGCTCGTCCAGTGGGCCGCCTTCGCGGCGACCACGCTCGCCGTCTCGCTCGTCGCTTCGCTGCTCGGCGGGAACCGCCTGGCGCAGATTCTCGCGGCGGTCGTCTTCGCGACGTTGCCGATGGCGATCCTTCAGTCCTCGGGAACGAAGAACGACCTCGTCAGCTCGCTCTGGATCGTGTCGCTCGCCGCGTTCGTGCTCGTCTTTCGCGATCGCCGCACGTACGGCCTCGCGCTCCTGATCGGTCTCGCAACGGGGCTGGCGCTCCTCACCCGCCCGACCGCGTACCTGTTCGCGCTCCCGTTCTTCGTCTGGTTCGTCGTCGCCGCCTGCCGGGGGAACTATCGGCGCGGAGTCGCGCTCGTCGTCGTGGCGGCGCCACGGCGCTCGCGCTGAACGCGCCGTTCTACGCCCGCAACCTCGAGACGTTCGGGTCGCCACTGGGCCCGAGCGTCGTCCGCACGAGCGGGGGGCAGTTCAAGTCGACGAACAGCCTGTACAGGCCGAGCGAGCTCGCTTCGAACATTGTCCGCAACGCCGCGCTCCAGCTCGCCTCGCCGCTCGCCGCCACCGATCGAGCGGTGGAGCGGGCGGTCACCAGGATCCACGCCGTTCTCCGAATCTCCGAGAACGACCCGCGGACGACGTGGCCCGGAACGACCTTCGCGCTGCCGGCCTGGGCGCAACAGAAGTTCGAGGACAAGGCGCCGAACACGCTGGCCTTCCTGCTCGCGGTCGCGGCGACCGTCTTCTATCTGGTCCGCAGGAAGCGGTTCGACGGCGCGGTTCTCCCCTACCTGACGGGGATCGCGGTCGGAGCGCTCCTCTTTTGCCTGTTCATCCGCTGGGAGCCGTGGAACAGTCGCTTCCACACACCGCTCTTTGCCCTGCTGGCGCCGTTCGTCGGGCTCGTCGCCGCGAAGGCGCTCGACAGACGGATCGCGCTGGGCATCGGGATGCTCTTGCTGCTCTGCTCCCTTCCCTGGCTACTCGAAGGGCAACCGAGATCGGTCACCGGGCCTCACAGCGTCTTCACGACCTCCCGCACCGATCAGTACTTCGCGAACGCGCCCGCTCTGAAGCAGCCGTTCCTGCGGGCTGTTCGCGAGCTCGCAGACCGGAATTGCGGGGATGTCGGCCTCTATACCGACACGACGACGTTCGAGTACCCGCTCTGGCCCCTGCTTCGAAGCCGGCTGCGAGGCCCGGTCGACATCGAGGACGTATCCGTCGCGAACCCAACCGCGAAGACCACGACTCGGAGAGGGTGGAAACCGTGTGCCGTCCTGGCCGAGCAGGCGCCCGACAACGTCCTTGTCCTCCCGCAGCGGCTCGAGGTCGACGGAGTCACCTTTGCGCAGGCTTGGGCCGAGAACGGGACCGCGCTTCTCCGTCCCAGTGGATAGGTCAAGCCCCGAACCGCTCTCCGCGCTCGTGCCGCGCGCGCCACAGCTCTAGCGGAGGTCCTTGTTCGACTCCATGTCGAACCACATCGCGAACAGGCTGAACTGGAGGCCCGAGACGACGAGCAGGGCGATCAGCATCACCGTGGCGGGGGGGATCGCGAAGCCGTTGAAGCGCAGGATCGTCTCCGCGATCCCGAGGCCGACCCCGAGCACGAGCATCGTGAGGCCGAGGATGTAGAAGAACACGAGCGGGTGGAAGTCGCGGATCACGTACTTCTCCTTCATCCGCCAGAAGAACGCCTTGAGCAGGAGCCAGGAGATCGTCGGCACCACCTTGCGGAGGCGGATGCCCGACTTCTCGCCCACGCCGTAGACCGGCTTGGACGGCACGTCGCGGACGCGCGCGTTCCAGACGTTGAGGTGCACGAGCATGTCGTTCGGCATCCCGTAGCGCGGGTAGATGCGGTCGAGGTCGAGCTTCTCGAGCGCGTCCAGCGAGATCGCGGTGAAGCCCGACTGGGAGTCGGCGACGTGCCAGTAGCCGGACGCGATCTTCGTCAGCAGCGAGAGGACGGCGTTGCCGAGGTAGCGGTAGTGCGGGATCTCGTCCCAGGCCTGGCCGGTGAAGAGGCGGTTGGCCTTCGTGTACTCGACCTCGCCGCGCGCGACCGGCTCGACGAGGACGATCAGGTCTGAGGGCGGCATCTGATTGTCGGCCGCCATCACGGCGGTCACGTCGATCCGCTCCTCGATCGCGCGCTTGTAGCCGGTCACGATCGCTGCGCCGACGCCGCCGTTTTGCTCCCGGACGATCAGCTCGAGTCGGGGGTCGTTGAGCTGCCGTACCGCCTCGACGGTGCCGTCGGTCGAGCGGTCGTCGACGACGTAGATGCGGTCGACGTACTCCGGGATCCCGGCGACCGTAACCCCGACCAGCGTCGCCTCGTTGTAGGCGGGGACGACGACCGCGACGCGCTTCCCCTCGACCATCGAGAGGACGTTACACCGTGGACCGGCGGGCCACGCGCCCGGCGACGGGCTCCCACAGGAGCGCCGCGAGGAGGCCGAGCAGGAGGCCGATCAGCCCGCCGAAGATCATCGCGTTGCGGGCGCTCTTCGCCGTGTCCTTCACCGCGACCGCGTGGGTGACCAGATGGCTCGCCTCGACGTTCTTCGCGAGCGAGAGGAGCTGCTTGTCCGACTCGATGTCCTGGACCACGCTGCTTCGCCGCTGCTGGGTGAGCGCCGTCGAGGTGAGGATGAGCAGGCGGTCGGCGGCAGAGCCGCTTGCCGCGGCCGCACGGGCCGCGGCGAGCTGCTCGTCGATCGTGGCCAGCTCGTCCTGGCTCTGCTTGAGCTGCTCCTCGAGCGTCGCGATCTTCGTGTCGACGTAGCCCGACACGGTCCGGGACGAGATCTCGGCGAGCAGGTCGGCGGCATGGGCGGTCTTGCGCGGCGAGGGACCGCGGACGCCGATCTCGACGAGCGGGGTCTGGCCCGCCTTCTGCAGCAGCCCGCTGACCGCCGTGATCGTGATCCCGTTGCGCAGCTGCTTCGTGGTCATCCCGGTTGCCGCCGCGACCCGCTCGATCGTCGACTCTGCGTGGGTGACCTCCCGGACGGTGCTCGGGTTCGTCGCGAGCGTCTGCAGGAGCCCGCCGCCGTTCGGCGTGAGGGGCTGGCCGAGGTAGAGCGTCGACCGGGCCGTGTAGGCGGTCGAGCCGCCGGCCGCCGCGAGGTAGCCGAGCACGACGCCTGCGACGAGGCCGGCAACGGGAAGCCACCAGCGGGCGGCGATCGCACCGCCGAGGCGGCCGAAGTCGACCTCCTGCTCGGCGTCGCGATCCGGGGGCATCGGCTCGGTCATCGGGCGGCGACTCTACCGGAGGCCCATTCCCACTGAGAGCGCAAACCGTCCTCGAGCGAGGTCGTGGCCTCCCAGCCGAGGTCGGCGCGGATCCTCGTCGTGTCGGCTTTCGTCCTGCGCATGTCGCCGGCGGCCGGCGGCCCCTGCTCCAGCTGGAGCGTGCGGCCGGAGATCCGCTCGAACAGCTGGATCGCCTCGCGCATCGTGGCCTCGGTGTCTCCACCGACGTTGTAGATCTGCCCCGGCTCGGCCGCGAGCGCCGCGATCGTGGCGTCGACGACGTCGGCGACGTAGGTGAAGCTCCGCGACTGGCCGCCGTCGCCGTAGAGCTCGAAGGGGCGGCCCTCGGCGAGGGCCTCGGCGATGCGCGTGAACGCCATGTCGGGCCGTTGGCGCGGCCCGTAGACGGTGAAGTAGCGCAGGCCGACGACGTCGAGCCCGAAGCTCCGCCCGTACGCGCCGGCAAGGTGCTCGCAAGCGAGCTTCGTGATCCCGTAGGGCGAGTTCGGGTGCGGCAGAGTCGACTCGGGGGTCGGGTAGCGCTCGGCGTCGCCGTAGATCGACGAGGAGGACGCGAAGACGACCCTGGCGCCTGCCCGGGCAGCCGCCTCGAAGAGGCGCTGCGTCGCGAGCACGTTGCGCGTCAGATAGTCGGGGAACGCCTGGCCGAAGGCGCGCACACCGGGCTGGCCGGCGAGGTGGAAGATCCCGTCCGCCCCGCTGACCATCTCCAGGACGGGATCGACGGCGAGGTCTGCGCGCACGACGCCGAGGCCGGCGGCGTTCTCCTCCTTGCGCGCCGGGTCGTAGTAGTCGTTGAAGCTGTCGACCGCGACGACGTCGTGACCCGCATCGAGGAGCGCGCGGGCGAGGTGCGAGCCGATGAAGCCCGCTGCCCCGGTCACCAGGTATCTCATCGGCCCACCGTCATGCGGCCTTGCGCTCGAGCGACCGCAGTTCCGCCAGCAGGGACGCAGCGGTCTCGCTGCCCGAGACCCGCACGCGGTCGAGGATGTACGGGTCGGAGGAGGGGCGCGCGAGGCCGAGCTGCGTGGTCGTCGCAGCCTTGAACCCGGCACGGCGCACGGCGGCGATCACCTTGGCGTCGTAGCGGCCGGCCGGGTAGCAGAAGAAGTCGACCGGGATCCCGTACGTGCGGTGGATCGAGAGGCGCGAGCCATTCACCTCGTGCCACAGCCGGGCCGAGTCGACGTGCGTCAGGTCCGGGTGGGTGAACGTGTGCGCGTCGACCTCCCAGCCTGCGGCGAGGAGCTCCTTGACGTTCCGGACGACGAGGTTCCCGACCTGCAGGTTCAGCACGCCGGGCCAGTGGCGGGCGCGGAGGAGCGGCAGCGCCACCGTGATGTCCGGAGGGTAGCCGTCGTCGAAGCTGATCACGATAGGGCGCGCCGGAAGCCTGTCGCGGCCGTGCCATGCGTCGAAAACTCGCCCGAGGGTGACCGCGTGATAGCCGGCGCGCGCGAGCCCGCGCACCTGCGCGGCGAAGGTGGACGGCGCGACATAGAGCTCGCGAAACGGAGTGCCGGGACCGGGAACCGCGATCTCGTGGTACATCAGGATCGGCACGGCCCGGGTGTAGCGCCTCGTGCGGACAGGCGCGCGGGGCTTCGGCTTCGCCGGGGGCTGTGCCTGCTTCCTCGGTCCGCCACACCCCGCGAGGGCGAGCATGCAGAGCGATACCGCGACGAGCCGGCGCGCGACGAGCCTCATCACGCCTCCGCGATCGGCTCGGGCAGCTCCTCGGAGAAGGGCACGAGAGAGCCGTCGTCTCCGGGCACCAGGGTCAGGTGCGAGAAGAAGCGCGTCATCAGGATCCCCTCCCGGAACTCGCCGAGCCGCGGCTCCGGATGCTCGCCGCGCGCGAGTGCAAGCGCGAGCTCGGGGTAGCCGCTCCCGGCGGCGTGAGGCAGCGGGAAGGCGCCGCCGAAGCGCGCGTTGACGTCGGTGACGCGGTGAGTGCCGTCCGCCTCCCGGAAGCACTGGATCGTGCCGGGCCCCTTCAAGGGCAACGCCTCGGCAACGGCCCGGCCGTGCTCGATCAGATCCCAGTCCTTCACCGTCATCCCCTTGATCGACTCGCCGCCCTTCGACTCGATCATCGTGCGCGGGATCGCGTTCAGGCAGCGCCCGTCGAGGTCGCAGAAGACGTCGATCGAGAACTCGGCGCCGCGGCACACCTCCTGCACCATCGAGTCGACCGGCGTACGGGCGAGGAAGAACTCGAGGTCGGCCGGGCTCTCGGCCCGGAAGATGTGGCGCGAGCCGAAGCCGCGGCGGGCCTTCACGAGCACGGGGTAGGCGAGGTCGACGGGCAGCGCGTCCGGCAGCCACGTGGGAGGGGTGTCGATCCCGCGCTCCTCGAACAGCCGGTGCGCGCGGTACTTGTCCCTCGTCGCCTCGACGACCTCGACGTCCGGCACGAGCGGGATCGCGGGGGCGATCTCGTCGCGGTGCCCCGTGAGGAGGTGCTGGTCGAGGTCGGTGAGCGGCACGATCAGGCGAACGTCGTACATGCGGACCAGCTCGGCGAGCGCTGCAATGTACTCGGGGTCGTCGATGCGGGGCACGAGGGCGTGCCGCTCGGCGTGGTAGAGCGCCGGGGCGAGCGGGTTCGTGTCGACGGCGACCGTCGTGGCGCCGGCGCGCGCGAACGCCGTGACGATGTCGACGCGCTGGCCGGCGCACGTGAAGAGGACCGCGGTCACGGACGCAGAGGGTAACGGCTACCAGGGCTCGGTGCCGCACCCAGACGTTCGGCTCCCAGTAGGCGCCGAGGTCCGCGTCGCGGTCGACCTCGAGCGGAGCCAGGCCCTGCGGGAAGACGTAGCGGCCGCTCTCGGGGAACGCCATCCCGGTCCACTCCTCCCACTCGGCGACCGTGCCCGTGATCCGCAGCGAGCGCTCGACCGGCTTCAGGACCTCACCGCCGGCGCGGACGTGGACGCGAAGCCACGGATCGAACGGCAGCCCGTCCGCGCGCGTCCAGGCCGCGTACTGCTCGATCGGCGCGAGCGGGTAGCGCTCCTTCCAGCTCGGCCTCAGCGGCGCGAGCAGGTGCTCGAGGCCGTGAGCTCCGCAGAGCGCGCGCATCTCCTCGAGCATGCGCACCGCGAGGCCGCTGCCCTGGTGGCCCGGCAGCACCTCGATCGCCAGCGCGGAGGCGGCGTTCGGCGGCTCCTCGAGCGCGAGGCCCTGCAGCATCACCTCGTCGATCCCCTCGGGGAGACCGTTCGACGGTGCCGTCCCAGCGGCACGGGATCATGTGACCCTGAGCGAGGATCTCGTCGCCCTCGACGAGCACGAACTGCAGCTCCGGAAAGCGCTCGTCGAGCTTGCCCCAGGTCTCGTTGAGGACGTCGCCGTGCAGGTTGTACTCCGGCCAGACGTCGGCCGAGAGAGCGTCGGCTTCCCGGTCGAGCTCCGGGCGCTCAGCGGCGGTGAAGACCTGCACGGGCGGAGAGTACCGCGCTCTTTCGGCACACATCCGGCACAGACCCGCGCGGAATTCTCTGCGACAGTTCTTAGTGGGGGTCCCCCGGGGTGTCCGGAAGGGACCCGTTTTCCTCGGCCGGTGGCGGCTTCCAGCCGCCCGTCTCGCCCTTGTAGGTGCCGCCGAAGAGCGCGCGCGGCGTCCGCAGCAGGATCTTCAGGTCGACCCGCGGCGAGCGGTGCTCGACGTACCAGACGTCGAGCTCGATCCGGTCGGCCCAGGGCAGCTCCGCCCGGCCGTGGATCTGTGCCCAGCCGGTCAGCCCCGGCCTCACGTCGAGCCGGTGCCGCTGGCGCTCGTCGTAGCGCTCGACCTGGTAGCGGAGCGTCGGGCGCGGCCCGATCAGGCTCATTTCGCCCCGAACGACGTTCCAGAGCTGTGGCAGCTCGTCGATCGAGAGCCGGCGCAGGACACGGCCGACCCGCGTGATCCGTGCATCGCCCCGGTCGACCGCGTAGCCGGCACCCTGCTGCTCTGCCCCGACCACCATCGTCCTCAGCTTGAGCAGCTCGAAGTCCGTGCCGTCCTTGCCGACGCGCCTCTGCCGGTAGAGGACGGGCCCGCCGTCGTCGAGCTTGATCGCGAGCGCCGCGCCGCCCAGCACGGGACTGATCACCACCAGGCCGAGCCCGGCGAGCGTGGCATCGAGCGCGCGGTTCAGCGCGTGCCCTCCGCCTTCTCCCAGACGGGCGGCACGCCGGCGCGAAGCGCGTTCCACAGCGCGACCACCGTGGCCCAGCTGACGAGCACGTAGTACCGCGCGATCCCGACGCCGACCAGGGCGGCGGCGAGCAGCCCGAGCTGCAGGCCGAGCGCCACGTCGTAGAGCCAGCCGGCGCCGGCGACGACGAGGGCCACGCTCGCGCCGAGGAGCACGAGGTGGAGGAGCCCGCTCGCGTAGCGGAGGTGCCGGTGCGAGACGAGCTCGAGGGCGTAGCCGGGCGGCTGGCGCCTCAGCATCCGTCCCCTGCCGACGATCAGCCAGCAGTGCTCGAACATCCGCACCTTGCGGCGGAACTCGTCCTCGTTCGTCGGCGTCGGCTTCTCGAAGGCGAGCGCTTCCGGGTCGTAGACCGCCCGCCGGCCGCGCTGAACCATCAGGTACGGGAGCGAGAGGTCGTGGCCGAAGCGGGGATCGACGTCGACGTAGTCGGCCCGTCGCACGGCGTAGATCGAGCCGTTCCCGCCGGTGACCGAGCCGAGCCGCGACTCGCTGCCGCGCAGCCACAGCTCATAGCGCCAGTAGGCGCCCTCGCGGTTGCCACCGTCGGCGCGCTCGAGCCGGAGGCGGCCGCAGGCGTAGGCCACCTCCGGGTCGGCGAAGTTGCGGACGAGCTTGCGCAGCGCGTCGGGCGCCCACGTCGCGTTCGCGTCGGAGAAGGCGAGCACCTCGCCGCTCGTCTGCGGCACGGCGTGGTTCTGGGCGGCGACCTTGCCACCGCGAGGGCAGCGGACGAGCTTCACTCCGCGTGCCGCGAAGCGCTCGACGAGCTCGTCGGTGCGGTCGCTCGACGCGTCGGAGGCGACGACGAGCTCGAGCTTCCCGGCCGGATAGTCGAGCGCGAGCAGATTCTCGAGCCGCCGCTCGATCACCGCCTCCTCGTTCCAGGCGGCGACGATCACGCTCACCGCCGGCTCGTAGCCGTCTTCGCGGCGAACGCGGCGCGTGCGGATCCCCGCCGCCGCGGCGGCGGCGAGCGGATAGAGGGCGTGAGTCCACACGAGCGCGGCGAGCGAGCCCCAGAACAGGACGATCAGCACGATCACGACCCCATCCTAGGTTGCCGGTGCGCCCATCCTGGCGAGCAGGCGGTCGACCTCGGCGCGGTCCACGCGCACCGGCGAGGAAGCCGGCTCGAAGGTCAGCGACCAGATCTTCCGGTCCACCGTCCGCCGGTCGATTGCCTCGACGACGCGGCCGGTGTGATCGACACAGAGCTCGAGCGCGTACGGATTCGGACCGCGCCGGTAGACGAGGCAGTCGAACGCGGGCAGCACGCGGTACCCGGAGAGCGTGCCGTTGTCGAGGGGCCCGATCAGCGCCGCGACCTTCCGCATCCCGGCGGCCTGGCTGTCGGATCTCCCTGCTCCGCTCCCAGCGCCCGGCGCCCACGAGCACGGCGAGGACGAGGATCGCGACGGCCGCGAGGGCCGCCCTACGTCCCCAGGAGCTCACTGATCAGTCTCCGGTAGCGCTCGGTCGCGACGCTGCGGTCGGCCTCGCGTGTCACGTACTCGCGGCCGCGGCGCCCCATCTCCTCGAGATCGAGACGGCCGTCGTGCGCGGCACGGATCGCCTCCGCCAGCAGCTCGGGGCGGCCCGGAGGCACGACGACGCCGCAGCCTTCGCGCTCGACCACCTGTGCCGTCTCGCTGTCCTCGTCGGCCGCGACGATCACCGGGCGCCCGGCGGCGAGGATCCCGTAGAGCCGGCTCGGAACGACGTAGCCGGAGAGCCCGCGGGCGAGGCCGACGACGTGGACGCTCGCCGCAGAGAGCGAGAGCGAGAGCGTCTCGCGCGGCTGGTAGCCGAGAAACCGGACCCGGTCGGCGTCGAGTCGCTCCGTGAGCGCCAGCAGGTCCTGGTGACGCGCCCCGCCGCCGATCACTGCGACCACGAGATCGTCGAGGTCGCGGAGGAAGGTCGTCGCGCGGACGAGAGCGTCGAGGTCCTGCGCATGGCCGATGTTCCCCGAGTGCATCACCACGAACTTGCCGTCGAGCCCGTGCTCGCGCGTCCAGTCGTTCTCGCGCGGCGCGGGGTGGATCTGCCCGGTGTCGACCCAGTTCGGGATCACGCGGATGCGCTCGGGCGGAGCTCCCTTCTCCTCGAGCCTGCGGCGCATCGTCTCGCCGATCGCGACGACCCTGTCCGCGCGGCGGAGGTAGTAGCCGATCAGCACCCGCATCAGGCCGACGAGCGCCGGGCTCTCGAGCCGCTTCAGCTCGACCGCGACCTCGGGAAACACGTCCTGGCTGACGACGACGAGCGGCACGCCGAAGCGCCTTGCGACGAGCAGCGCCACGTCGGCGATGATCGGCGGATCGGTCATGCAGAGCACCACGTCGGGCTTCTCCGCCGCGAGGCCGGCGCGGAAGGAGGCGAGCAGGTAGGTCGCGTAGTTGACGCCGCGGAGGAAGAGGCGGCTCCGGTCGAACGACGTCGACGAGACGCGGACGATCTCGACGCCGTCGTGCTCGGTCCTGCCCGGGTCGGCCCTCGGGAGCGGCGAGCCGGCCCGTGAGGACGGTGATCTCGTACTCGTCCGCGAGCGAGCCGCAGAGCTCCGAGAGCAGGTGCGCCGTCGCCTCGAGGCCGGGCCAGTAGTACTGGTTGAAGACGAGCAGGCGCGGCCTGCGCACGCTAGACACGACGGGCCACGCTTCCGACCGCGACCGCCGGGAGCAGGAACGCGGTGATCCAGAGGGCGGCCGTCGCGATGTTGCCGACGCGAGTAGACGTACGACTGGATCACGGCGATCGCGAGCCCGGCGGCGAGCACGCCGAGGCAGGCCGCGGCCAGGCTCCGCTCCGGGCCGGCGAGGGCCGGCCACCCGGTGACGACGAGCGTGACGACGAGGCACGAGCAGGAGCACGAGGCCGACGATCCCGAGCTGCAGCGCGAGGCCGATGTAGGAGTTCTCGGCCAGGCCGCCGACGAAGGTGTAGTAGCGGTCGACGAAGACGACGCGCTCGGTGCCGAAGCCGTAGCCGAGCGAGGGGCCGGCCCGCGGCCTGCTCGATCGCGCCCGTCCAGGCCACGCTGCGCCCGCTCGCGCCGAAGAACGAGCGCGGCTTCCACGGCTCGCCGCCGCCGGGCAGCGGACGGCCGACGTCGGCGTCCAGCGGGTAGACGGCCTCGACGTCCACGTAGCGGGACGGCTTGGAGGCCGGCTTGGCCGGTGTGACGACGGCGGGCGGCGGCGTCGCGTTCGGGTTCTTCTGCGGCACCGTCTCGAGGACGGCACCGACGGCGATCACGACCGCTACGGCCACGCCCGCGAGGACGGCTCGGCGCGTGCGGCCCCCCCAGACCAGGGCCGGCACGAGCGCGCCGATGCCTCCGGCGAAGAGGGCACCCCGCGAGCCGGACGCGACGATCGAGCCGAAGAGGAGGAGAGCGATCACGGAACCGATCACGCGACGGTGCCGGTCGCGCGGCCCGAGGAGCAGCCAGACGGCGATCGGCAGCGTGACCGCGAACAGGAGCGCCGCCGTGTTGGGGTTCTCGCCCAGCCCCTGGTAGCGAGTCGGCGAGCCGATCGTGGCGGGCTCGATCGAGGATCCGTGCGCCGCGACGAGCACGATCAGGCCCGCGACGGCCACTGCCGTCGCGCCGCCCAGCACGCCGAGGAGCACGCGCTCCGACGTCACCGGGCCGGCCGGCGCAGGCCTGCGCCAGCAGGAGCGCCGTCGCGAACAGGATCCCCAGGGAGACGGCCCGCTCGGCGGACAGGCGCGGATCGACCGACCAGAGCGCCGAGACGAGCGCGACAGCAAGGAACGCGCACGTCGCGACGACGACCGCACGCGGCAGCAGGAGGCCCTCCCGCCGCTCGACGACCCAGGCCGACCGCGAGCGCGAGCAGCACGAGCAGCGCTCCCCAGCGGGCCGGGTGGCCGACCTGCCGGACGACGTGGACCGAGCTCGATCCGCAGGCGAAGGCGAACACCGTCCCTCCGACCGCGACGGGAACGACCACTGCAAAGGGGAAACGTCCGGACGCCGGGCGCAAGACGACGGCAAGGATACTTACGGGGCCTTCGGGGACGCTCCTCCCCAGATCCCGAACGCCGCGGCGAAGACGATGAACAGCCCGTACCCGAGCACGAGGAAGCTGAAGTCGAGCCGCCCGACGTCGATCGACGACAGCACGACCACGGCCACCATCAGGAAGCCCTGGACGAGGACGTCGCTCCGGAACACCGACACGTCGAACCGCGTGATCCGCCGCCAGGCCAGAAAGAGCGTCAGGAGGCCGGCCATGCCGAGCACGACCGCGCTGGAGTGCGGCAGGACGTCGTTGAGCCTCGAGAACTTCCCCTCGGTCAGCAGCGGCGAGAAGCCCGAAGTGTCGTGGAGGTAGAAGGGCAGCGTGACCAGGACGCAGGCCGCGAGCGCGAGCCCGACGTAGGTCACCGCCGACCTCCAGCTCTCGCGTCGGACGAGGCACGCGAAGACGAGCGGCACGATGAAGACGAAGTTCGCGCGGGACGACAGCGCGACGCCGAGCGCGAGCGCGGCCGCCACCTTCCACGCACGCCCCCCGCGCGTCGACGCGTCGAAGCGGATCACCCCGAGCACGAACAGGAGCACGTAGACGCTGTTCGCGATCAGGTCCCCGCCCGTCACGAACTCGCGCATCACGGCAGGCGCGAGGAGCGTGAACCAGATGACGAACAGCGCGAGCCGTGCGTCCGAGAAGTAGTAGCGGAGCCCGAGAAAGAACGCCGGCAGCCAGAACAGGTTCTGGTAGGCGCTGTTCCCGAGGAGCACGAACGGGGTGTCGAGGAAGAGCGCCCCCGGGAGCTGGCTGACGTAGTTCCCCAGGTACGTCGGAGTCGTGTAGGGGTATCGGAGATGCAGCAGGTGGCGGGTGGCGATATTCGCCGCGTCGTCGCGATCACTCCCGGTGAGACCACTGTGGCTGTTCGCGTGCGGGTACACGACGGCGAACACGACGACCAGCGCGACGAGCGTGAGCGAGCGCGAGCCAGAGCGCCGACCGCTCGCTCGTGTGCGCCAGGAACCACGGCAGGGCGACGCGAACCGCGACCGGAATCAGCACCGCGAGCACGACGAGGTAGGCGAGCGCGCCGGCGATCCCGAGGTACTGCTGGAGCGTGCCGCTCGAGGCCAGGAAGAAGACGGCGATCAGGGCCGACTCGAACGAGGTCGGCAGCAGCCTGATCCGGGAGCTCGACCGCATCGTTCTGGGCGGCAAGCATACTGGCGCTGTGAGCCACCCCGAACGAATCGTCCCGGACGAGACCGAGCCCGGCATCGTCGCGATCCACCTGAAGCGGTACGTCTTCGCCGAGCCCTGGTGCCGCGGCAAGGAGGTGCTGGACGTCGCGTGCGGGGTCGGCTACGGCAGCGCCCAGCTCGCGCAGACCGCGGCGCACGTCGTCGGCGGCGACCTGAGCGAGGAGACGATCGCCTACGCGCAGAGCCGCTACGGCGGCCGCGAACGTCGAGTTCCGGGTGCTGGACGCGGCTGCGCTCCCGTTCCCGGCCGGCTCGTTCGACGCCGTCTGCTCGTTCGAGACGATCGAGCACCTGCCCGACCGCGACGCCTACCTGGCCGAGGTCGCGCGCGTGCTGCGGCCCGGACGGCGTCTTTCTCGTCTCCACGCCGCGCGCCGACTCGACCACCGAGCAGCCCGACAACCCGTTTCACCTGGTCGAGTACTCGAGCGAGGACTTCGAGCGCCTGCTCCGGAGCCACTTCCGCTCGGTCGAGCTCTACGGGCAGCGCCGCCTCCAGACCCGCCGCCACCGCACGCATGCAGCGGCTCGACGTGGCGGGCCTGCGCCGGCGGCTCGGCTTCCTGCGCCGGGCCTCGGTGCTCGTCGGCACCCCGCCGACCGCGGAGGCGACGCTCGACGACCTCGTGATCGAGCGGGGCGAGCTCGACCGCGCGAGCGAGCTCGTCGCCGTGTGCACGGGGCCGGCCGAAGCGTGAGGATCGTCCACCTCGTGATCGGCGGCGAGGTCGCCGGCGGCCAGGTGGTCGCGCTCCGGCTGGCGCGCGCCGCGCGCGACCGCGGCCACGAGGTCTCCTTCGTCTCGCCGACTCCGGGCCCGTTCCTCGGCCGGGTCGAGGCCGAGGGAATGCGGGCGCAGGTGCTGCCGATCTCGGGCGCGCTCGACGTCCGGGCCGTGGTGCGGCTGCGGGCGCTGCTGCGGCGCGAGCGGGCCGACGTCCTGCACACGCACGGCCACTTCTCGGGCAACGTCGTCGGGCGCCTGGCCGGGCGGCTCGCGGGGACGACGGTGATCGCGCACATGCACGTCGAGAACGCCTTCCGCGCCGGCGGGGCCGGGCGCACGGCGCAGGTCGCGCTCGACAACGCGACCGCGAGGCTGTGCGCCTCGATCGTCGCCGTCTCGGACGCGACGCGCGAGACCCTGCTCGCAGCAGGGCTACCCGGCGGCGCGAACGGTCACGATCCACAACGGGATCGAGCCGGCGGAGCCCGTCGAGCCCGCCGCGCTGGACCTCCCGCCCGGGGCGCCGCGGCTCCTCGAGGTCGCGCGGCTCTGCGACGTGAAGGGCCAGCGCGAGCTGATCCGGGCGCTGCCGCGGCTGGAGCGGCAGGACGCGGTCGTGCTCCTCGCCGGCGAGGACCTCGAGGCGGGCGGCGCCTTCCGCCGCGGGCTCGAGCAGGAGGCCGAGAGCCTGGGCGTGGGCGACCGCGTGCGCTTCCTCGGCTACCGCAGCGACGTGCCGGCGCTGCTCGAGGCGGCCGACGTCTTCGTGCTCCCCTCGTGGGTCGAGGGCCTGCCGCTCGGCGTGCTCGACGCGATGGCCCGCGGCAAGCCGGTCGTCGCCGGCGCCGTCGGCGGCACGCCCGAGCTCGTCGCCGACGGCGAGACGGGCCTCCTCGTGCCGCCGCGCGACGTCGACGCCCTCGTCCGCGCGCTCGACGAGCTCCTGCGCGACCCCGACCGCGCCCGCCGGCTCGGCGAGGCGGGGCGGCGGCGGGCGCTCGAGGAGTTCTCCGCCGACGCCGCCGCCGAGCGGGTGCTCCGGCTCTACGCCGCGCGCACCTAGAATCCGGCCGATGCCGACCCGTTCACAGGCCGAGGTCCGCGGGTGGTGGACCGACAACCCGATGACCTACGACTGGCGCGGCGAGATCCCGTACGAGCCCGGGAGCCCCGAGTACCTCGCCGAGGTCGAGCGCCGCTTCCTGAGCGAGTCGTGGTTCGCGCAGCCGCCAGGCGCGCCGCCCTATTCGGGCCTGATCCCGTTCGCGGAGCTCGAGGGGAAGGACGTGCTCGAGATCGGCTGCGGCACGGGCGTGCACGCGCAGCTCCTCGCGGAGGCGGGCGCCCGGGTGAGCGCGGTCGACCTCACGCCGACCGCGGTGGAGCTGACGCGCCGGCGCCTCGCTCTGCACGAGCTCGAGGCGGACGTGCGCGAGGCCGACGCCGAGCAGCTGCCGTTCCCCGACGCCTCGTTCGACTTCGTCTGGTCGTGGGGCGTGATCCACCACTCGGCGCACACCGGCCGCGTGGTCGGGGAGATCGCCCGCGTCCTCCGCCCCGGCGGGCGGGTCGCGCTGATGGTGTACCACCGCAGCTCGATCACCTACTGGGTGCAGTACCAGCTGATCCGCGGCGTGTTCGGCCTCAAGCTCCTGCACGAGAGCCCGGAGGAGATCGCCAACCGCTACTCGGACGGCGTGATCGCGCGCCACTACACCCGCGGCGAGCTGTCCGCGCTGCTGGCGCCGTCGTTCGAGCGGATCGAGACGCGGGTGATGGGCCAGCTCGGCGAGGCCGTGCCGCTGCCGTCGCGCCTGCGGCGGCCGGTCGAGCGGGTCGTGCCGGTCGGCCTCCGCCGGGACGTCGTGCGCCGCTACGGCTGGTTCCTGTTCGCGAGCGCGACGCGCCGCGCGTGACGCGCCCGCGCGTCGTCCTGCTGACGGAGATCCCCGCTCCGTACCGGATCCCGCTCTTCAACGCGCTCGCGGAGCGGGTCGACCTGCGCGTCCTCTTCCTCGCCGCGCAGAACCCCGACCGGCCCTACCGGCTCCACGAGGAGGAGATCCGCTTCGACGTGGGAGACGCTCCCGGGCCGCGACCTCACCGTGCGCGGCCGCTGGCTCGTCCTCAACCACGGCGTCGCGCGGCGGCTGCGCGGCGCCGACGTCGTCCTCCTCGGCGGCTGGAACCAGCCCGCGTTCTGGACCGCGCTCACGTGGGCGCGGGCCGCGCGCAGGCCGGCCGTCGCCTGGGTCGAGAGCACGCTCCGGGACAGCCGGCCGGGCGCGACCGGCCGCGCGAAGCGCCTGCTGGCGCGCGTCGTGCTCGGCGTTCGTCGTGCCCGGCTCGGCCGCGGAGGAGTACGTGCGGACGATCGCGCCGGAGGCGCGCGTCGTCGTGGCGCGGAAACGCGGTCGACGGCGCCCTGTTCGCCTCGCGCGTGCCGGACCGCGACGCGCTTCGAGCCGAGCTCGGAGTCGAGGGCTGCTGCTTCCTCTACGTCGGCCGCCTCGCGCCGGAGAAGGGCGTCGACGTGCTGCTGCGGGCCTTCGACGGGATCGACGGGGAGCTCGTGATCGCCGGCTCGGGCCCGGAGGAGGAGCGCCTGCGTGCGCTCGCCCCGCCGCGGACGCGCTTCCTCGGCCACGTCGACCGCGACGAGCTGCCCGGCTGGTACGCGGCCGCCGACGCGCTCGTGCTGCCCTCGCGCTCGGAGCCCTGGGGGATTCCCGCTGAACGAGGGCGCCGCCGCCGGACTGCCGCTCGTCGCGACGGACGCCGTGGGCGCCGCGCGGGAGCTGATCGAGGACGGCGTCAACGGCTTCCGGGTGCCCGCCGGCGACGTCGAGGCGCTGCGAGGCGCTCTGCGCCGGCTCGCGGAGGACGAGCCGTTCCGGCGGGCCGCCGGGCAGCGCTCGCGCGAGCTCGCGGCCCGCTTCACACCCGACGCGTGGGCCGACGCCGTCGCCGGGCCTGCGCGCGAGACGACGCGCGGATGAGCACGGTCCTCGCCTCGGCGGCCGACGAGCGCTACGGCTACCACCTCTTGAACCTGATCGGGTCGGTGAAGGCGAACTCCGACGTCTTCGACGCGATCGTCGTCTACGACCTCGGGCTGAGCCCGCGCCAGCGCAGGCTCGTCGACGGCATCAGAGGCGTCGAGGTCAGGACCGTGCCGCCGTTCGTCCCACACTGGGCCCAGTGCTTCACCTGGAAGCCGTGGATCTGGACGCACCTCGAGGCGGAGAGCTCTTGTGGCTCGATGCGGGCATCACCGTCCTGCGGCCGCTCGACGAGATGCTCGCTGCAGGTTCGAGCAGCGAGGCTACGTCGTCGTCTCACAGGGGCACCCGATCGCGAACATCATCCCGTCCGACTACTACGCGCTCTACGCCTTTCGGCGACGAGCTCGGGTCGCGTTCACGATCGCGGCCGGAATCATCGGCTTCCGAACGAGCGGCGACTTCTACGACCAGGTGATCGTCCCGACGTACGAAGACGTCGTGGACGGCCGCAGCCTGGGCTTCTCGGCGGACGAGGTCCAAGCTCAACTTCGGGCTCAACGAAGCTCGACCGATGTGATCATTCGCGACGCCCCGCGATTTCCGTCACGATCAGACCGTGCTGAACATCCACTTCTACGCGACGATCGCGATCCCGTCGTGAACGACCTCGACGAGTTCGGCGGCTGGCAGAGCCCGCATGATCACCCCGAGCAGGTGATCTGGAACCACCGCCGCCGCGGCGACTACCGCTACCTCTGGCGCGTGCCCTACACGTGGCGGGCGGCGCCGTTCGCGTGGCCGTTCACGCTCTGGTTCCGAGCGCGCTGGCGGTATCGCCAGAACGCCTGGCTGTTTCGCCCGCGGACGTACATCGACAAGCTCCGCAAGCTGCCGGTCGCACGACATGAGGATCGGCTTCGACGCCACGTCGCTGACCGCGGCGGGCAAGGGAATCGCGCGCTTCCAGCGCGAGTTCCTCCGCGCGGCGGCGATCACGGGCTCGTCGCTGCAGCTCGACGTGTTCGTCCCCGAGCAGCCCGACGAGGAGGCTCTGCCGGAGGTCGCGGGCTGGCGCTACCACCGCGTGCCCGACCCGGCCGATGGTCGTCTGGGAGCAGCTCCGCCTCCCGGGCTCGCGCGCCGGCTCGGGCTCGACGTCGTGATCACCGCGAGCGAGCGCGCGGCGCTCTGGGGGCCGCCCGAGGTCGTCTACATCTACGAGCATCCCGCGCCACCGGGCACGGCGCAGCCGCGAGGTCGGGACGTCGCTCCGGCAGCGGCTCGTCGACTCGACCACGCTCGCTGCTCTTCCGGGTCGCGATGCGCCGCGCGGCCGTCGTCCTCGCCGCCTCCGAGTCGACGGCCCGCGACCTCGCGCCGCTACGCGCCGCCAGCGGTCGTCCACTCCGGGGTCGGCGACGAGTTCTCCCCCGGCGACGGCCCGCGCACCTACCTCCTCCACATCGCCTCGGACGACCCGCGCGACAACTCGGAGGTCGTGATCGACGCCTACGCCGCCTACGGCGACGACCGGCCGCCGCTCGTCGTCGCCGGCCCGCTGCGGGCGGCGCGCCCCGCGCTCGAGGAGCGCGCGCGGACGCGGCCGGCGTCGCCGACTCGATCCGCTGGGCGGGCTTCCAGAGCGGCGAAGGCCTCGTCGACCTCTACCGCGGCGCGATCGCCTACGTCGACCCGTCGCTGTACGAGGGGTTCGGGCTCCAGGCCGCCGAGGCGCTCGCCTGCGGCACGCCGGTGATCGCCTCGAACACCACCTCGCTGCCCGAGGTGGTCGGCGACGCCGGGATCCTGCTCGACCCGAACGACGTCGCGGGCTTCGCCGCCGCGATGCGGCGGGTGACCGAGGACGAGGCGTTCGCGGCCGATCTGCGCGCGAAGGCGCTCGCGCAGGCGAAGCGCTTCGACTGGGAGCAGACGGCCCGCGCGCTGCTCGAGGCCTGTTCGCAAGCCGTGAAGAGATCGTAAGCACGCTGGGGGCGCGGCTAGCATAGGTCGGTGCCCCGGCAGCAGCCCCCGATCCCGGTTCTCTTCGTCCACCACCGCAGCGAGCTCGGCGGCGCGCCCGAGTCGCTCTCGTACGTGATCCGCGAGCTCGACCGCGACCGCTTCGAGCCGCACGTCTACTGCCCGCCCGGGCCCGGCCGCCGACCTCTTCCGCGAGGCGGGCGCGATCGTCCACACGGGCGCGGTGGCCGGGTTCACGCACATCTGGGCCTCGACCTACCGCGGCCGCCGCTGGCTCCTGTTCGGGCGCGAGCTCGTCCGCCTGCCGAGCCACGCCGTGCAGTTCCGGCGCACCCTGCGCCGCCAGCGCTTCGAGCTCGTCCACTTCAACGACTCGCCGCTGATCCCGGCCGCCTGGCTCGCGCGCCACGAGGGGCTTCCCGGTCGTCTGGCACCTGCGCTCCGCGCTGCCGGAGGAGGGGCGCGACCGCCGCTCCGGCCTGATCCGGCGCGCGATCGCGAACCTCGCCACGACGTCGATCGCGATCAACCACGACGTCGCGGACGTGTTCGGGGTCGGCTCGACGATCGTCCCGAACTCGGTCGACCTGCAGCGCTTCCATCCCGGCGACCCGGCCGCGGCACGCGCCGCGCTCGGCCTGCCGGCCGACCTGCCCGTCGTCTCGTTCTTCGGCTTCATCTACCCGTCGAAGGGCTTCCGCGAGTTCATCGAGGCGGCCGCGCGCCTGCGCGAGCGGGGCGTCGAGGCCAGCTACCTCGTCGTCGGCGGCGCCGTCCGCGGCCAGGAGTTCTTCCGCACGGTGGTCGGGCGCTCGCTGCAGCTCGCCGACCTCACCCGCGACTACGAGTCCGAGGCGAAGGAGCTCGTCCGCGAGCTCGAGCTCGACGACGTCGTCCGCTTCATCCCGTTCACCCAGGACACGGCCAACCTGTACCAGGCCTCCGACGTCGTCGTCGCGCCGTCGCAGGGCCCGGAGCTCGGCCGCCCGGTGATCGAGGCCGCGGCGAGCGGCGTCCCGGTCGTCGCGTCGGGCTCGCGCACGGGCGGCGGCGTCGTCGTCCCGGGCGAGACGGGCGTGCTCGTCGACGACTACGGCGTCGACTCGATCGCCGACGCGGTCGCCGACCTCCTCCAGCACGCCGAGGGACGGCGCGCGCTCGGCCGCACGGCGCGCGCCCACGCCGAGGAGAACTTCGACCCCGCCCGCAACGCCCGCCGGATCGAGGGGATCTACGACCGGATCCTGCCGTCGCCGCCGAGGATCCCGATCCTCTACGTCCACCACCGGCCGCAGCTCGGCGGCGCTCCGTCGAGCCTCGCGCAGCTGATCCGCCACCTCGACCCGCGCTTCGAGCCGCACGTGTTCTGCCCGGAGGGCCCGGCGGCCGATCTCTTCGCAGACGCCGGCGCGATCGTCCACAAGGGCGACGTCTCGATCTTCGCCCACGCCTGGGACTCGCCGTACGAGGGGCTGCGCTGGCTCGTGCTCGGCCGCGAGATCGCCTCGCTGCCGCCCCACCTGCGCCAGCTCGACCGCCTGATGCGGACGCACCGGTTCCCGCTCGTGCACCTGAACGACTCGCCGCTGCTCGCGGCCGCGTGGGTCGCGCACAGCCACGGCGCCAAGATCGTCTGGCACCTGCGCTCGGCGCTCGCCGGCGAGGGACGCGACCGGCGCAGCCGGCTGATCGCCTCGTTCATGGAGACCTACGGCGACGCTGCGATCGCGATCGACCGCGACGTCGCGGCGCGGTTCCCGATCCGGCTCCCGCTCGAGATCGTGCACAACAGCGTGCGGCCTCCGGAGCCGTCCATCGAGGGCGGGAAGGCGGCGCTCGGCCTGCCCGAGGACAGGGTCGCGATCGGCTTCGCCGGCTTCGTCCGCCGCCAGAAGGGCTGGCAGGAGCTCGTCTCGGCCGCCGAGATCCTGGTGCACGAGGGCGCGCCGGCGCACTTCGTGATCATGGGCGGCGGCGTCCGCCCGCCGGAGTACTTCAAGACGATGCGCGGCCGGGCGCTCGCGCTGACGAACCTGCTCACCGACGAGGAGTCGGCGATCAAGGACCTCGTCGCCGAGAAGGGCCTCGAGGAGCAGTTCTCGTTCCTGCCGTTCACGGCCGAGACCGGCGAGATCTACAGCGCGCTCGACATCGTCACCTTCCCGAACCAGGGCGTCGGCCTCGGCCGCCCTGTGCTCGAGGCCGCGACCTACGGCAAGCCCGTCGTCGCCTCGGGCTCGGCGGGCGGCGCGGGCGTGCTCCTGCCCGGCAAGACCGGGCTCCTGCTCGAGGACGCGAGCCCGGAGCAGCTCGCGGCGGCGCTGCGACTCCTGATCGACGACCCCGAGCTCCGCCGGCGTCTCGGCGAGGCCGCCGCCGAGCACGCACGCGAGAAGTTCGACCCGGCCGGCAACGCGCGCGCCGTCGAGCGCGTCTACGACCAGCTGCTCGGCCTCGAGACAGGAGAGCCGGCACCGGCGCCGCAGCCCGTGGCGCGCATCGCGGCATGACCGACGGGCGACCGCTCGTCAGCATCGTCACGCCGTCGCTGAACCAGGGACGGTTCCTGCGCGAGGCGATCGAGAGCGTCCGGGCCCAGACCTACGAGCCGGTCGAGCACATCGTGGTCGACGGCGGCTC